>NZ_JBNPTI010000007.1:0-317955 GCF_051167575.1 Bradyrhizobium sp. HKCCYLS3070 | reverse complement strand
AGCGCCAAGGACCCAACGGCTTCCCGCCCACCATCATCATGGCAGACTTTCCAGACACAGGGACCCATAACCACAGGATTGCGTGACGGCTCAAGCTGGCTGTAACTCAGCGCGTCTTTCCTCACTCCCGCTGCGGCGTATGGGTCCCGGCTCAAGGCCGGGACGACGCCGGTTTTACAGGCCCGAGCCCGAGCTTCGCGACCCGCAAACAGTCCAAAAAAAATGGCGCCGGGAATGCCGGCGCCATGACAGTCTTGGGAGGAACTGAAAAAATCAGAACTTGTAGGTGACGCCGACGCCGACCAGCCACGGATCGATGTTGGCGCGGCCGGTGACCGGAATTGCGCCGTTGACGGTCGCCGAGTAGTTCGGCTGCAGCCACAGCTTCTTGACGTCGACGTTCAGGCCCCAGTGCCTGTCGAGCATGTAGTCGAAGCCGAACTGGACCGCGGCGCCCCACTGGTTGGAGATGTGCAGGTTGGTGACGGCAAGACCGTTCCACACCTGGTTCGCGGCGCTCTGGTTGAAGAAGACCGTGTAGTTCACACCCGCGCCGACATACGGCTTGAACGCGCCGAAATCGGTGAAGTGATATTGCAGGGTCAGCGTCGGCGGCAGCAGCCAGGCCTTGCCCATGTTGAGGCCGTCGAGCGAGCCGGTGCCGCCGATGGAATGCCGGGTGACGCCGAGGATCAGCTCGGCCGCGATGTTCTTGGTGAAGAAGTAGCTGATGTCGAGCTCGGGCACGACCGAGTTGGAGATCGACAGGCCGGAGTTCGGCGACGACAGCGCCGGCACGCCGGTCACGTTCACGGTGGAGCCGCCAGCATCCGGCAGCACGCCGAGCGCGCGCACACGAAGCATCCACGGATTCCACGCCTCGACCACCGGCGCCTTGGTGTAGACCGGCGCCGCCTGCAGGTCGGCCGCTTGCGCCGAGCCCATGGCTCCGCAGATCGCCGCCAGCACCAGCAGCGACGACGAGAGTTTCAACATCCTGTTCATCGAGATCCCCATAGCCACCCTTGAGCAACATCTGCGCGGGCACGGCCGCGCCTTGCGGTCACAGATGTGGCAGGGACGCCATGGAGTTGGATTTGATCTCAATCAATCGGCATTGTTGCAGCGCCGATGTCACGCAACTGTTGCATCGAAGTCACGCGCCATGAGAGGCGCTTGCAGTGGCGCTCAGGGCCGGTCGGGGTGGTTCATCATGTATTCGCCGAGATCGCGCTGCCGGCGGTCGGCACGTGCCTCGGCGCGCTGCCGCTGCACGTCGCGGTCCTTGCGGCAGGCGACATATTCGGCGGAGCCCGGCGCGACCTTGCCACCGGCCTGACAGACCGCATCATCGTCGTCATTGCCGAGCGCCACCGCCGGACCCTGGTTGCGGGAGGCGCAGGCCGAGAGCGAAAATACGGCCATCAGCACCAGGGCCAGGCAGGCGGAGGTCTGTCGCATCGAACGTTCCATTCTCGTCAATCGGGCTGGTCTGACGCCGTTGCTTGACGAGAATGGGCGCCCGGGTCAAGCCCGGGTCACCTTTCAGCGGCGGCGTGTCAGACGCGGCTCTTCAGCGCCTCGCCGATTTCTTCGAGCACCTTGGGATCCTCGATCGTGGCCGGCATGCTCCATTGCTCGCCGTCGGCGATCTTCTTGATCGTGCCGCGCAGGATCTTGCCGGAGCGCGTCTTCGGCAACCGGCCGACGGTGATGGCGAGCTTGAACGCAGCGACCGGTCCGAGCTTGTCGCGTACCAGCGCCACGATCTCCTTTTCGATCTGCGACGGGCTGCGCGAGACACCGGCCTTGAGCACGATGAAGCCGCACGGCACCTCGCCCTTGATCGCATCCTTGATGCCGAGCACGGCGCATTCCGCGACGTCGGGATGCGAGGCCAATATCTCTTCCATGCCGCCGGTCGACAGCCTGTGGCCGGCGACATTGATGATGTCGTCGGTGCGGCCCATCACGAAGACATAGCCGTCCTCATCCTTGTAGCCGGCGTCTGAGGTCTTGTAGTAGCCGGGGAATTCGCTGAGATAGGATTCCTTGAAGCGGTCCTCCTGCTGCCACAGGGTCGGCAGGCAGCCGGGCGGCATTGGCAGCTTGATCACGATCGAGCCCATGGTGTTGGCGGGCACCGGCTTGGCGGCCTCGTCGACGATGTCGACCTGGTAGCCCGGCATCGGCACCGTCGGCGAGCCGTGCTTCACGGGCAACAGGCCAAGGCCGACCGGATTGCCGGCGATGCACCAGCCGGTTTCGGTCTGCCACCAATGATCGATCACCGGCACCTTCAATTGCTGCTCGGCCCATTCCACCGTCGGCGGATCGGCGCGCTCGCCGGCCAGGA
Source organism: Bradyrhizobium sp. HKCCYLS3070 (assembly GCF_051167575.1). Taxonomy (NCBI): domain Bacteria; kingdom Pseudomonadati; phylum Pseudomonadota; class Alphaproteobacteria; order Hyphomicrobiales; family Nitrobacteraceae; genus Bradyrhizobium; species Bradyrhizobium sp. HKCCYLS3070. Next base: position 315,599 of record NZ_JBNPTI010000007.1, on the reverse strand, counting down.
ACAGGGTGCGGAAATGCGATAGATCGTATTTGCGCAAGAAAGTACCTTCCGGATCCTCCTTGCGGATGGCGCGGAATGCCGTGGGCGCGGTAAACAGAGCGACCGCCTTATGATCGCTGATGACGCGCCAGAACGCGCCGGCATCGGGCGTTCCGACCGGCTTGCCCTCGTACATCACCGAGGTCGCGCCATGGATCAGCGGGCCGTAGATGATGTAGCTGTGGCCAACCACCCAGCCGATGTCGGAGGCGCACCACCAGACCTCACCCGGCTTGATGCCGTAGAGATTCTCCATCGACCATTTCAGCGCGACGAGGTGCCCGCCATTGTCGCGCACCACGCCCTTCGGCTTGCCGGTCGTGCCGGAGGTATAGAGGATGTAGAGCGGATCGGTCGCCAGCACCGGCACGCACGGCGCCAGCTTGCCATTGGCGAGCGCAGACTTGCGCAGCGCCGCCCAGTCGTAATCGCGGCCGGGCTTCAGCTCGCAGACATGCTCGGGACGCTGCAGGACGATGCAGGCCTTGGGCCTGTTGTCGGCGAGCTCGATCGCCTGATCGAGCAGCGGCTTGTATTGCACGATGCGGCCGGGCTCGATGCCGCAGCTCGCCGACAGCACGAGCTTCGGCGTGGCGTCGTCGATGCGGGTCGCGAGCTCCTTGGCCGCGAAGCCGCCGAACACCACCGAATGCACCGCGCCGATGCGCGCGCAGGCCAGCATCGCGACCATCGCCTCGGGCACCATGGGCATATACAGGATGACGCGGTCGCCCTTGCCAACGCCGAAATCCTGCATGATCGCGGCGAGCGTCTGCACCTCCTTCAGCATCTCGGCATAGGTGAGCTTCGTGACCGAGCTGGTGAGCGGCGAATCGTGGATCAGCGCCAGTTGATCGCCGCGGCCGGCGGCGACGTGGCGGTCGAGCGCGTTGTAGCAGGTATTGACGACGGCCCCCGCAAACCAGCGGCCGTAGGCGCCCATCGCGGGATCGAAGATGGTCTTGGCCGGCTCGATCCAGTCGATCGCGCGGGCGGCCTCGGCCCAGAACCCTTCCGGGTCCTGCAGCGACCGTGCATGGACCTCGTGATAGCGGCTCGCAGCGCTCATGACGTTTCCCCAAGATCTGTGTTTATTCCCGAGTATTGTCACGGGACAAAGCGACAGTTCAAGCCGTCATGAATTGATCCAGATCAGGCAGGCCCGGACGTTCGCCCATTTTCCGGGCCGGATCAATGCGCTCCATCGCGGAGGGTATCCAGGCGACGCTGCAGGGCTAGACGAAGGTCGTAGCCGGGCTTGCCGAACCGGGCATTGCGCTCCGCGATGAAGTCACGCTGCGTTCCGCGCAGCTCGGCAGCGGCGCGGCCGCGGGAGGACTTCAAGCGCCGGGCATAGCTTTCGGAAATGCCGAGATCGAGCACCGAGAGCTGCGGGTCGGCGCAGATGACCTTCTCGACCTCGCGCGCGGCCGTGGCGCAATCGAACGACGGACCGCTTCGCTCTGACGGCGCGTTCAACGGACGCGGCGGCTCGGCGCCGAACTTCTTGATCTCGGCCAGCATGACGCGCCGGCCGGCGATGGCATTGTCGTTGCCGGGATCCAGCCGCAGCGCGGCCTCGTAGTCGGCCAGCGCCTTGGCGCGCTCGCCCATCTTCTTGTACAGCACCGCCCGGTTGTTGTAGGCGAGCGCGAAATTCGGATCGAGCCGCAGCGCGGCGTCGTAGTCGCTGAGCGCCGCGCCGAGCTCGCCCTTGAACTGATGGGAATCGCCGCGGTTGGTGAAGAAATTTGCCCGCTGCTCCATCCTGATCGCCTGATCATAATCGGCGATCGCCTTGTCGTACTCCTTCATGGCGGCGTAGGTGAGGCCACGATTGTCGTAATATTCCGACACCTTCGGATCGCGCCGGATCGCCTCATCGTCATCGGCCAGCGCCTTGTCCATCTGGCCGAGCTTCTTGTAGGCCGCGGCACGGTTGGTGAATGTGCGCGGCCGTTTCGGGTCGAGCCGGATCGCCTCGTCATAGTCGCGCACGGCCTTCTCGTTGTCGCCGCGCAGGTAGAAGGCGACGCCGCGGTCGGCAAAGGCCTGCGCGTAGTCGGGCTTCAGCCGGATCGCCTGGTCGTAGTCGGCCAGAGCGCGATCAAGACGGCGCTGCTCGGTATAGACAACGCCACGCAGCTCATAGGCTTCGGCGTCATTCGGATCGAGCGAGATCGCCATGCTCAGATCGGCCGCCGCCCTGCCGGCATCGCCACCGGCTTCGCGCATTAGGTCGCCACGCAGCCGATAGGCGCGCGCATTCTTGCCGTCGAGCGCGATGGCACGGTCGAGGTCCTTCAGGGCCTGGGTCAGGCCGCCCGAGGTACGCGCACGGGCATCGGCGCGGGCAACCAAGGCGATGGATTGATCCTTCGGCGAACTCGATGCCTGCTCGATTGCGGTCGAGCAGGCGGTGATGAGCTCGGACGGGGGCGCCTTGCTGCCCAAAGCGCATTCGGGGTCCGCGGCGAATGCAGGCTGGGCCCCGAGGCCAAGGACAAGACCGGCTGCAAGACCCAGCGCGAGGTAGGATGAGCAGGATGAAATCGAACGAATGAAAGCGTGCATCGGCATGGACTCGGCTCGAATTTCGACTGTTGCGGGTGAGACGCTGATCTCCCCCGTTGTCGTCTCCGGCCGGAACCCGGTTCAAGCGGCCACGCCGATGGTTAATAGCCGTCGACGCCGTTCAGCCGCCGCAGGCGGTCCTCCATCGCCTTCTTGAGATCGTAGCCGGGCTTGCCAAAGCCGGCGTTGCGCCGCGCGATGAACGCGTCCTGCTCGCGCTGCAGGGCGCGGGCTGCGGCGGGGCCGGCCGCCTCGCGAACGACGCGGGCCTGCGCGCCGTCGATCTCGCGATCGAGATTGGCGAGCTCCGGATCGGCGCAGATCGCCTTCTCCACGGCGCGACGCGCCGTGGCGCAATTGAAGCTCGGCCGCCCCGCGACGGCCATCTGCGCGCCCAGGCGCTCGAGCTCCACAGCGAGTGCGTGGTAGTTGCTGCGGGCGCTGGCGTGATCCGGATTGAGCCGCAGCGCCGCGGCGAAATCGGCCAGCGCCTTCGGACGGTCGCCCTTCTTGCGATGCAGTTCGCCGCGCGCGTTGAAGATGCTGGCGAGGGTCGGGTCGAGCTGCAAGGTCACGCCGTAATCGGCGATGGCGCGATCGATCTCACCCCTGGTGATGAAGATCGAGGCGCGCGCGATCAGTGCGTTGATGCGATCGACCCTCGCGGCCTTGGGATTGTCGATCACGGCGCCGCATTCGGTGAGCACCTTGTCGCCATCGTGCGCCTCCGAGGCCGCGATGCAGGCACCGGCATCCACCGCCGGCTCCTTGCCGGGCTCGGCCGCGCCGACCGCATGGGCCTGGGTCGAGACCAGCCATCCGAGCGTGACCAGCGCGGCCAGGCGCAGCACCCCATCCCGGCGATCGGCAGCAGCCCACGAGGAGACGGATGCGGTCAAGGCAGATGGCTCTCTCAGGTCGTGGGCGATCCGGCACGGCGCGCGGGGGGCGCAATCGCCGCCGCGGCACTTCAACTATACAGCGGCAGCAGCGGTGCGACAGTCCCTTTCCGGGAGAAGGCGACCTTTGCGAACGGGAGCTCGCGAGTGGATTGCGGCCTCGACTGAAATGCGCGTGATCGTGCCGCGCATTCCCCTCAAGATGTTGTGGATGCGCACCCCGGCGACGTCCTCGGTCGCCATTTGAACCTGTTGCGGTCCCCGCAGACACAACCGCATGACTATTCTGACCGACAATTCGCGCGCACGCGGCGTCGTTGCGTCCCCTGCGCGCTATTTCTATTTCAACATGGCTCTGGCCTGCATGGCCATTGCGATCATCGGCTTCGCACCGACCTACTGGCTGCCACTGGCCCGCCGCTCATTCTCCGGCGCGCCCGTGATTCATTTCCACGGCTTCCTGTTCTTCGCCTGGACTCTGTATTTCGCGCTGCAGAGCTGGCTTGCCGCATCCGGACGCACGGCGCGGCACCGCTCGCTCGGCATCTTCGGCGTATCGCTCGCCACGGCGATGACGATCTTTGGCTTCCTCGTTGCCATCGAGGCGATGAAGCGCTCCGCGGCGATGGGTCAGGCCAACGAGGGCATCGCCTTTGCCATCGTGCCCCTCAGCGGCATCGCCTTCTTCGCCGTGGTCTTTGCGCTCGCGGTTGTCCATCTAAGCCGGCCGGAAACGCACAAGCGGCTGATGCTGCTCGCCGGCATCTCGCTGCTCGACGCCGCCGTGGCGCGCTGGTTCCTGACATTCCTGGCGCCGCCCGGCCCGCTCGGCCCGCCGCCGGTGTTCGTGACGATCCCACCGGCCTTCGTCGCCTACCTGCTGCTCGTCGTCGCGATCGTCCACGACCGCCGCACGTTCGGACGCGTCCACCCGGTCTACGTCTATGGCGGGCTGGCGCTGATCGCCGTGAAGCTCCTGAACTGGCCGATCAGCATGACCTCGACGTGGCATGCGATTGCAGGCGGCATGCTGGCGATGGCGCAATAGCCGCAGCGCTGATCTCCCCTGTAACACGCGTCATTGCGAGGAGCCGAAGGCGACGAAGCAATCCAGGGCTTCCTGGAGACTTCCGCCTTCGCTCTTCGAGCGACGGCGGACACATCGCGTTGCTCGCAATGACGCGCGCGGCGAGACCTAACTCCGGCAGGTCAGCCCGCCATCCACCACCAGCATGGTGCCGGTGACATAGCGCGACTCGTCGGAGGCGAGGAACAAGGCGGCATTGGCGACGTCGAAGGCGTCGCCCATGTGCCCCATCGGCACCTGCGCATCACGCTTGCGCCACATCTCCTCGACATCGCCCTTGGCGTAGCTCGCGGCCAGCCCCGCTGAGTGCTCGACCATCGGCGTCTTCATGAGCCCGGGCAGGATCGCATTGACGCGGACGTGCTTCGGCGCGAACTCGACCGCGGTCGTGCGCGTCATCTGGTTCATCGCCGCCTTGCTGGCGCCATAGCTGACATAGGAGATCCCGACCTGGCGGATCGAGGCGACAGAAGAGATGTTGATGATGGAGCCGCCGCCCTGCCCGATCATCACCGGAATGACGTGCTTCATGGCGAGATAGGCGCTCTTGAGGTTGACCGCGAACACGCGATCCCACTCGGCCTCCTCGACATCGACGACGCTGCCCATCTCGGCGATGCCGACATTGTTGTCGAGCACGTCGATGCGGCCATAGGCCGCCACACAGGCCTTCACCATCGCCTCGACCTCGACGGCCTTCGAGACGTCGGCGGTGAACGCCTCGGCCTGCCCGCCTTCGCCTGAAATGATCGAGGCGGTCTCCGCGGCGGCGTCCTTGTTGCGGTCGACGCAGAACACCTTGGCGCCCTGTCGCGCAAAGGTCACGGCCGTGGCCTTGCCGTTGCCCCAGCCCGGCCCGATCGAGCCCGCACCGACCACCAGCGCCACCTTGCCCCTGAGACGATCCATCGCGTTCTCCCGTCGCTTATTCGTTATTCGGTACAGGCGCTCATCGTGATGGTCGCTGCGCCGATGTCATGGCCGAAGATGTCCGACAGCGTCCGGCATTGCCCGTCCGCGCAGATGCGCCACTCGCCGGCCGCGCCGGAATTGGCGAGCACGATCCGCGACAGCGGCCCCCGCTGGGTCTGCCACTGGAACCAGCCGTCGACCAGCCGCGCCTCCGGCGGCGGCTCCATGCCCGCGCCCGAGCCCTTGACGCGCGCCTGCACCAGTTCGAGACCGTCAGACGTGACGCGCCAGTCCTCCTGCCACGCGGTCCTCTCGACCGAGTGGGTCCAGGCCAAGGTGAAGCCGGCGAGGGTCAGCGCCTTCACCACACCTGATGAGGCGAGGCAGAGGCTCAAGCGGAGGCCGCCACGGCAGCCGGCGGCCGCTGCCGCCACTGCCACGCCACGATCACCACCGCCAGGGCAAATCCCAGCACGTCACTGTAGGGAAATTCGCCGAGTAGGCAGACGGACGCGACAAACGCCAGCAGGCGCTCGACCAGGGTCATGCGCACGTACAGGAAGCCGATCGCCACCATGCCGAACAGGCCGATCGAGATCAGCGCCTTGACGGAAGCATACGCCACCGCGCCGATGAAGCCGAGTTGCGCCTCCATCGGGTCACCCGGCTGCAGCATCAGCGCGGGCGAGTAGACGAACAGGAACGGAATGACGTAGCCGGCGAGCGCGATCCGCATCGCCTCCCAGCCGATCTTGTCGGGATTCTCCTTGGCGATCGGGGCGGCCGCCAGCGCGGCCAGCGCGACCGGCGGCGAAAGGTCGGCCATGATGCCGTAGTAGAACGCGAACATGTGGCTCGCGATCAGGGGCACGCCCAGCTTGGCGAGCGCGGGGGCCGCCAGTGCCGCGGTGATGATGTAGGTCGGGATGGTCGGGATGCCGGTGCCGAGCAGGATCGACAGCAGCATGGTCATGATCAGCGCCGCGAACAGGCTGGTCTTGCCGAGGCCGATCACCCAGCTTCCGAAGATCGAGCCGACGCCGGTCTGCGTCATCATGCCGATGATGACGCCGACGATGGCGCAGGCCATGCCGACGGTCAGCGCCGACTTCGCACTTTCAGCCAGGGAATCGCGGCAGGCGTGCAAGGTGCCCATTCCGCCGCGCACGAAGCCGGTGATGACGATGAGCGCAACGACGACGGAGGCGACGGGAATGATCTGCAGGCCGTTGCGCGACAGCGCGCCGACGACGAGCGCGAGCCCGATCCAGAAGACGTAGCGCAGCACCTGGTTGGAGAAGCCCATGGTGATCGAGGTGCCCAGGATCAGCGCCACCGTCAGCGCGAGTCCCATCGAGCCCGCATACAGCGGCGTGAAACCCTCGAACAGCATGTAGACCAGCGCGGCGAGCGGCAGCACGAGATACCAGCGCGCCACCAGCGCCTTCCAGGCGCTCGGGATCTCCGACGGCTTCATGCCGGTCAGGCCGTGCTTGCCGGCCTCCAGATGCACCATCCAGAACGCCGAGGCGAAATAGAGAATGGCTGGAATGACCGCCGCCTTGACGATCACCGAGTAGTCGACGCCCAGGGTTTCGGCCATGATGAAGGCGACCGCGCCCATCACGGGCGGCATGATCTGTCCGCCCATCGACGCGGTGGCTTCGACGCCGGCCGCAAAGGCGCGGCGGTAGCCGAACCGGATCATCAGCGGAATCGTGAACTGGCCGACAGTGACGACATTGGCGACGCCCGAGCCGGAGATCGTGCCCATCATGCCGGAGGCGAACACCGCGACCTTGGCAGGACCGCCGCGGGTGCGACCGAACAGGCCGAGCGAGACGTCGGTGAACAGCTGGATCATGCCGGCATGCTCGAGGAACGAGCCGAACAGGATGAACAGGAAGATGTAGGTCGCCGAGACGTAGATCGGCACGCCGTAGAAGCCCTCGGTGCCGAAGGAGAGGTGTGTAATCACCTGATCGAAATCATAGCCGCGATGGTTGAGCGGCGCCGGCAGATACTGGCCGAAGAACCAGTACAACAGGCAGGCGCCGCACATCAGCGGCAGCGCGAGCCCCATCAGCCGGCGCGTGCCCTCGAAGATCAGTACCGCCAGCAGGGTTCCGACCACGAGATCGGTGCGCGTCGGATCGCCGTCGCGCGCGATCAGGTCGGCATAGAAAATCCACTGATAGAGGCCGCACAGGAAGCCGATGGCGCCGATGGTCCAGCCCGCGATGCGCCCGGCGTCGGTCCTGGCGGTGAAGTTGCCGATCAGGCCGAAGGTCAGCAGCAGTAGGAAGCCGACATGGACGCCGCGCACGACCTGGCTCGGCAGATAGTTGAAGGCGGCGACGTAGAGCTGGAATATCGCAAAGGCGAGCCCGATGCCGTAGGCGAGATAGCCCCAGCGGCCGGGGCCGAAGCCTTCCGGAAAGCCGTGCTCGAAATTGTCGAACTCGACCTTGACCGGCGTTTCCATGTTCACGGCTTCGATCGTCATGATCCCCCCAACGCGCCCATCAGGCGCTGCTGACCATGGCCGCAATCACCTGAACGACAAGACTGCGCGGAATGTTTCCCACGCAGCCGGTTGCGAATGATCCGGCCTACAAGGCAGGCCGGGCGAGCAGCGTCCTTATTTCAGGATGCCCTTTTCCTTGTAGTAGCGGATCGCGCCGGGGTGCAGCGGCACCGGGCTGTCCTGCGCCGCCGTCTCCAGCTTGATCTCCTTGCCGGCGGCGTGCGCATTGGCGAGCTCCGGCAGCGACTCGAAGATCAGCTTGGTCATCTGATAGGCGAGATCGTCGGATACCGCCGAGCTGGTGACGAGATAGTTGATCACGGCCGCGGTGGGCACGTCCTTGTCCTGGCCGGTATAGGTGTTGGCCGGGATGGTCGCCGCGACGAACGGGGGCCCGATCTTGTCGACGACCTCCTTCGGCACCGACACCACGGTGATCGGCGACGAGGTCGATAGATCCTTCAACGATGCGACGCCAAGGCCAGCCGACTGCAAGGTGGCACCGAGCTGCCGGTTCTTCATCAGGTCGACCGATTCGGCGAACGGCAGATACTCCACCTTGCCGAGATCCTTGTAGCTCATGCCGGCGGCGGCGAGGATCGCGCGCGAGTTGAGCTCGGTGCCGGACTTCGGCGCGCCGACCGACAGACTCTTGCCCTTGAGATCCGCCAGCGTCTTGATGCCGGACTCGGCCGTCGCGACGATCTGGATGTAGTTCGGATAGATCGCGCCGATCGTGCGCAGCTTGTCCAGCTTGGTCTTGAAACCGGCCTCCTCCTCGCCGTTCCAGGCGGCCTTCAGGGAGTCGCCGAGCGCGAAGGCGAGCTCGCCGCGGCCCTGCTGCAGCAGGATCAGGTTCTCGACGGAGGCCTTGGTCGCCTGCACCTGGGTTTTCACATTGGGGATCTTGTCGCCGTAGATCTTCCCGATCGCGACACCGAGCGGATAGTAGACGCCCGACGTGCCGCCGGTGAGCACGTTGATGAAGCTCTGGGCCTGCGCCGCTGGCGCCGCGAGCAGACAGGCGGCTGCCAGAATGAAACCGGTTGCAGTGCCAGAGATTTTCGAGAAGCGCATGGATCCTCCCATTGATTTTGCCGCAAATTGGACGGCTGCGGGCGCGGGGTCAACCCATCCGAAAGACTGGCGCACCAGCCTCTCCCGCTCCCACGGCGCGAGGCCGGGACCGATGCGCCCCGCGTTCAATCTTACATTGACAGCACCACCAGCTTGAACCGCAGGTGCAGCCCAGAGGAGCGGGCCGCCTCGCTCGCAAGGCCGCCGGTCACTGGAACGTCATGTCGAGGCACTTGGAGATGTCCGAGCCGAGCCCGGACGAGATCGTCATGCAGCCGCGCACCTTCTGCTGGGTCGTATCCGCCACCCAGATCGAATAGCCGCCATTGCCGAAGAAGGAGTTGGTGTTCGCCGGCTCGGTCTCGGTGGCGTCGAACTCATATTTGGAATCGGTGTCGAACACGCGCGGCTTCCTGGTGCAGCCGCCGTCGGTCTGGACGTTGATGACTTCCTTGTTGTCCCGGGTCAGCGACAGTGAGACCTGGCAGCGGAAATATTCCGAGGTCTTCACGTTGAAGAGGTAGGCGTAGGACTTGCAGACGGCCGTATTGAGCTTGCCGGCGGAGAGACCGCGGCTGCAGGCGATGCGCTGGTTGTTGGACAGCTTGAAGTCGTCGGCCCGGGCGGATGCCAACGTCACCAGCGACAACGCCGCAACCCAACCGATCTTCGTGACAAGGCTCATCCGAATCATCCCCAAATTGTTTTCTTGGCCTATGTTTCTAAACCACGCTGCAGGATAATCGCGAGATCGGCGAATGGAAAATCCGCCCAACGATCACTGCACTGCGACGGGGCGACGTTGACGTCGCGTCAGCGTTCGTGATTTGTTCGAGACGACATCGATTGGAGGAGGACATGAAGAGCTTGGTTCTGAAAGCCCTGATCGCCCTCGGTGCGCTGGGTGCACTGACCAGCGCGGTGCGCGCGGCACCACCGGAGCCGTGGGAGCTGAAGCCCGACATGGGCTACGCCTATGGCAAGGATGGCCGGACGCTCGCCTACAAGATGGGCACCAAGAACGCCGACATGCTGCTCAAGGGCGCCAAGAAGGTACCGAAGGGCACGCTGTTCTTCGTCGGCCAGAACGGTCAGCTCTACATGCGGACGGCCCCCTATCTCGACGGCGACGGCAGCTTCTCGTTCGGCGCGGATGAGTAAGGGCGAGCGAGCGCAGCCTCAGAACGCGGCCGCCAGCTCCTTGGCGCCGGGCAGGCTGCTGAGCGAGTCCATCCTGGAATCCGTCACCGCAAGCAGCTTCGCCACGGTGTTGTGGCGAACGGCGACCGGATTGCGCTCGTAGCCGCCGCGCTGGAAGAAGTTGGCGGTCGGAACCTGATCGCGCATCTCGAGCGGCATCGTCACCATGTCGAAGCCCGTGCCGTCACCGGTGAGATTCATCATCTCGAGCTCGGCGGCCGAAAGCGGCCTCATGTAGCCCTTGGCGCGCGCGAACAGCACCGAGGTCAAGAGCTTGTGGGTCTGCAGCATCGGCCCGACGTCGATGTCGAGCACCATCGCATGCATGGCCCAGCCTTGCGGCGTGTTGCCGATCTTCTCATGCGCCGACCAGTCGTCCGGCACGGAGCGCGCAATCGCGACCATCTTCTTCAGGACCGCGAGTTTGTGCTCCATCGCGCCGCGTGCCGGGCCGGACGTCCGAGCCACGCGTTCGCCGAGCAGGCGGATGAACAGCGGCCCCTGCTCGGCCAGCAGCTCGACGCTGTTGGTGGTCAAGAGCTGATTGTAGCCGATCGCGGTCGAGATCGCGCGGTTGCCCTTGAAGCCCGATTGCGAGTCGTGCTTGCCGTTGCCGCCGGTCTCGAAGGCATAGACGCGCACCGCCTGCTCGCGCGTCAGTCCCGACGCCGCGGCGAAGCGCGCATAGGCGCGTTTGAAATCGATGTCGTTGGCAGGGCGCTGCGGCGACCATTGGAAATGCTCCTGTGCCGCCTTCACGAGGTCGGCGACCACGGGGATGTACTTGCGCTCGCGCGGCTCGCCCTCAGGTTCCGGCTCGGGGTTCACCGGCCGCTTCGGCCCGGTGTAGACCGGCGGCTGCTCCAGCACATAGTCGTCGAGCCCAATCGGCTGGCGGTCGCGACGCTTGGCGTTGCGGATGCGGCGCTTATCCGAGATCGCCTTCCAATAGGCGCCCGCCTCCTGGTCAAACACCGCACGCGCCTGCTGATATTCGGCGAGCCTGCGTTGGTACTCCGCGATCGCGGCGGGCGAGGCCATCTGGGCCAAGGCATCGCGCGGAGCTGCGACTGGCGCGGGTTCCCCGGCCAGCAATGGCGGTGCGCCCGCGACCGCGCAGGCGACAATCAGGACAAGCGTGCGAATCGGCTGATGAAGCATGCCGCCCTTGTAGCCGAAACGGCGGCTACTTCCAGGCAAACACCGGCTGTTCCAGCTCATGCACCCGGGTGTCGCGGCCGGACAGCACCTCGCGGAACTGATAGATCAGCGCTGCGGTGGGCGCGTGAATGAGGCCCTCGCGGGCGTGAAAGCGGATCACGCGCCGCGTGCTCTCTGGGATCACGGTGAAGTCGAACGCGTCGTCCGCCGTGATCGCATCCAGGCCGATCCGGTGCACCGAGGAGACCTCGTCCGGATTCGGTCGCAGCGTGCGGCCATCGCCCGCCCATACCACGACCGGGGTAATCAGATAGCCCGACCGTGTCGGGTAGTCGTCGAGCAGGCCCAGCACCGCGTCCGGCGCCAGGATCAGCCCGAGCTCCTCTGCGAGCTCGCGCAGGGCGGCCTCGACCGTCGTTTCGCCGGCGTCGCAGCGTCCGCCCGGCAGCGCCCATTGCCCGCCATGGCTGCGCAGCCCTGCGGCACGCAGAGTGAGCAGCAGCGCCGTGTTGCCAGTCTCGTGGTGGGGGGCCAGCGCGATCACCACCGCCGCGCGCTTCAGCGAGGCCGCCGCCGCAGTCGCCTCCAACCGCACGAAGCCCGCGCAGCAGCTTGCGATTTTCCGCCTGGTGGCATCGTCGAACGGCATCGGCATGCAGCTTGACTACACCAGGCCGGCGACAGATGAAACGACCTCCAGGCCGGCTCGGGCCACAACGGGAAGGGTCTTCAGCGATGACGAAATCGGCCGCGGCCAGGATGACGTCCGACGGCTGGGAGATCGTCGACACCTCCGGTTTCCTGCATCTGATCGGCCCGCTGTGGCAGCGGGTCGTCGGCGGTGTCCACGAGTACGCCATCGTCACCGAGGACAAGCACCACAACCGCCGCGGCCTGGTCCAGGGCGGCGTGATCATGACGCTGGCCGACCGCAGTTGCGGCATGACGGCCCGCTACGCCGCAGGCAAGGAGCACATGGCGACGATCCAGTTCGACACGCATTTCGTCGAGTCCGGCAAGATCGGCGAGACCCTGGTGTCGCGGCCGCATGTGGTGCGGATCACCCGCAGCCTGGTGTTCATCACCACCGAGGTCACGGCCGGACCTCGCGTGATCGCGATGGCCTCGGGCGTGTTCAAGATCTTGAAGAGCGAATAGGGGTCACTCGCTCCGCCGTCATTGCGAGGAGCGCAGCGACGAAGCAATCCAGGGTGGCGGAAGGGACTCTGGATTGCTTCGCTGCGCTCGCAAAGACGCGTTGATGGGTTTATCGTCCTATCAAACCCATGCGCGCGTGTGGCAAGAATGAGGCATCAATGGACTATCGCCAGCTCGGCCGTTCCGGCCTGAAAGTGTCGCCGATCTGCCTGGGCACGATGATGTTCGGCGGTCCCACCGATGAGCCGGCATCCGCCCGCATCATCGCCAAAGCGCGCGACGCCGGCGTCAACTTCATCGACACCGCGGATGCCTACAACAAGGGCGTCTCGGAAGAGGTGGTCGGCCGCGCCATCGCGCGCGAGCGCGACCGCTGGATCGTCGCCACCAAGCTCGCCAACCCGATGGGCGACGATCCCAACCGCGCCGGCCTGTCGCGGCGCTGGGTGCTGCGGGCTGCCGACGAAAGCCTGCGGCGGCTCGGCACCGGTCACATCGACATCTACTACCTGCACAAGGAAGATCACGCGACGCCGCTCGAGGAAACCGTGCGCGCGATCGGCGATCTCATGCGTGCCGGCAAGATCCGCTATTTCGGCGTCTCCAACTACCGCGCCTGGCGGCTCGCCGAGATCTGCAATCTCTGCGACGCCATCGGCATCGACCGCCCTGTCGTCAGCCAGCCGTACTACAATGCGATGAACCGGATGCCGGAGGTCGAGCACCTGCCGGCCTGCGGCTATTACGGCCTCGGCGTCGTGCCCTACAGCCCGCTGGCGCGCGGCGTGCTCACCGGAAAGTACAGCCCCGATGCGCCGCCGGACATGGACACCCGCGCCGGCCGCAACGATACGCGAATGATGCAGACCGAGTGGCGGCCCGAATCGTTGAAGCTGGCGCAGGAGATCAAGCGTCACGCCGAGACGAAGGGCTTCACGCCGGGACAGTTCGCCGTGTCCTGGGTGCTCAACTCCGCCTTCATCAGCTCCGTGATCGCGGGTCCGCGCACCGAGGCGCAATGGGACGATTACATCCGCGCGCTCGACTATCCCTTTGCCGCCGACGACGAGGCGCTGATCGACCGGCTGGTCGTGACCGGTCACGCCTCGACGCCGGGCTACAACGATCCGGCCTATCCGATCGAGGGCCGCAGGCCGCGGGTGGGCTAAAGATGGAGGAGGATCGCTACGGCCTGCCACTGTCGACCGCCTCCACTGACGCGGCCGCAGCCTATCGCGAGGGCATGGATCTGCTGCTCGCATTCTGGCCCGGGGCCATTGACGCGTTCGAGCGGGCGATCATGCTCGATCCGGAGTTCGCGCTGGCGCACGCGGCGCGTGCTCGCATCCACGCGATCTACATGCAGCGCGAGGCGGCGCTGCAGACCATCGCACGCGCCCGCGATCTCGCTGCCAAGCGCGGCACCCCGCGCGAGCAGAGCCATGTCGCGACCCTGGTGCTCGCCATCGAGGGACGCGGCACTGACGCGCTGACATCGACCCTGGCGCATCTGGCGAACTGGCCGCGGGACGCCATGATCATGGCGCTCCCGCTCGGCGCTTTCGGCCTGCTCGCCTTCTCCGGCCGCGCCGATCACGATGCCGCCCGCCGCGACCTCTGCGACCGCTTCGCCGCTGATTATGGCGAGGACTGGTGGTTCATGTCCAACCATGGCTGGGCCCTGACCGAGGCCGGCGAGTTGGCGAAGGGCCGCGCCGTCACCGAGCGCAGCTTCGCGCTGCGCCGGCACAACGCCTATGCCGTGCATGCGCTGCTGCATGCGATGTTCGAGGAAGGCGCGGTGGACGAGGCCGATGCGCTCGTCGAGGGGTGGATCGGCGACTATGACCGCACGGGAATGCTGCATGGCCATATCTGCTGGCACCAGGCGCTCGGCGCGCTGGACCGGGGCGATACCGACAAGGCGCGGGCGGTCTATACCGACGTGCTGGTGCCGACGATGGACTCGGCGCCCCCGCTCAACACCCTGTCCGACTGCGCCTCGCTGCTGTGGCGGCTGATGGCTGACGAGCAACCGGTGCCGCCCAACGCATGGGCCGATACGGCGGCCTATGCGAGCACGCGCTTCACGGGCTCGACCCTCGCCTTCGCCGAGATGCATCTGGTGATGATCGCGGCAGCAACGCATGACAGCGCCGCGCTCAAGGGACGCCTTGCCGCGATCGAGCGGCGGCAGGCCGAGGGCAGGCTGCCGGCCGGGCGCATCGTGCCGCACATGTTGCGGGCGCTGCGTGCGTTCGCCGATGACAATTGGCGCGGATGCGCGCGCGAGCTTGCGCCCGTCATCGGCGATCTCCCCCGCATCGGCGGCAGCCACGCCCAGCGCGAGGTGATCGAGGACACCTACATCCTGGCGCTGATCCGCAGCGGCGCGCTGGCCCAGGCACGAGACCTGCTCGATGCCCGCCTGCACCGCCGCCCCTCCGCGCGCGACACACGCTGGCGGGCGCTCACCGCGAGGTGAGCCGGATTATCCCTCGGTCTCCAGCCCGGTCGGCATCGGCACATTCTCGGGCTGCAGCTTGAGACCCGCCGCGAGCGCCACGGTCTCCAGCAGCGCCGCGAAATCCTTCTCCAGATAAGCGGCGGGATCGACCTGGAGCGAGGCCGCGCCGACATGGGCCTGCAATGCCTCGCGCGTCGCGGCCGTCACCGGCATCGCGACGTCGAGCTGGCGCGCTGCCGACAGGCCGAGATCGAGATCCTTGCGCAGCAGCGGCGGCGTGAAGGTTGTGGTCCAGTCGAGATTGACCAGCGCGTTGCTCTTGTACTTCGTGAAAGTCGAGCCCATGACGCTGGCGTTCATGAAGTTCAGGAAGGCATGGCGCGGCACGCCGGCCTTCTGCGCCAGGATGGTGATCTCGGCGAGGTTCTGGATCACGACGCCGAGGAAGACGTTGTGCGCGATCTTGCAGATGCGCGCGAGCTCGCCCTCGCCGACATAGGACACGCCGGAGACGGCGATCTTCGCCAGATACGGTGCGATGACCTCGAATGCGGCCTTGGGGCCGGAGACCACCGACGACAGCTTGCCGGCCTTGACGCATTTGCCGTTGCCGGACACCGGCGCGCGCACGAACTCACAGCCCAGTCGAACGAGCCTGGCGGCGATCGCCTCCGACTGCTCGATGCCGATCGAGGAGCAGTCCACCAGGATCCGGGGACGCGATCCGGAACTGGCGGCCACCAGGCCGTTGTCGCCGAAATAGACCTGCTCGAGATCCTTGCCCGTCGACACCATCGTGAACACGATGTCGCACGCGGCGAGATCGCGGGGATGATCGACGATCACGCCGCCTTTCGCCGCCAGCGGCTCGGCCTTGGCGCGGGTGCGATTGTAGATCGACACCTTGTGGCCGGCCTTGAGCAGGCGCTCGGCCATGGGATAGCCCATGCGCCCCATGCCGATCCAGCCGAGCGAATGCGTCGTGGTCATTGTCGTCTCCTCGTCCTACTTATCACGGATGCGGTCATTGCGAGGAGCGAAGCGACGAAGCAATCCAGAGTCACGGCTGCCGCCCTGGATTGCTTCGCTTCGCTCGCAATGACGAAAACACGAAGACCACTCTCCTGGTCGCACCGTTCGTTCGCTCAATAGCGGTTGGCGATCGGCAATTCCTCGGCCGGGAACAGCGTGATCACCTGACAGCCCTTGTCGGTGACCACGACCTCCTCCTCGATCCGCGCGGCCGAGAAGCCGTCGGTCGCCGGACAGTAGGTCTCGAGCGCGAACACCATGCCGGTCTTGATCTCCATCGGATTGTCCAGCGAGACCAGCCGCGAGATGATCGGGCGCTCATGCAGCGCGAGCCCGAGGCCGTGGCCGAACTGCAGGCCGAAGGCGGCCATCTCCGAGGGAAAGCCGAACTCCTCGGCCTTAGGCCAGACCTTGGCGACGGTGTCGGTCGAGACGCCTGGCTTGATCAGCGCGATCGCATGATCGAGCCATTCGCGGCACTGCTTGTAGGCGTCGTGCTGCGCCGGCGTGGCGCGGCCGACGTTGAAAGTGCGGTAGTAGCAGGTCCGGTAGCCCTGATAGGACTGCAGGATGTCGAAGAACGCCTGGTCGCCCGGACGCAGGATGCGGTCGGTGAAATTGTGCGGATGCGGATTGCAGCGCTCACCGGAGATGGCATTGATCGCCTCGACGTCGTCGGAGCCCATCTCATAGAGCATCTTGTTGGCGAGCGCGACGATGTCGTTCTCACGCACGCCCGGCTTCAGGTGTTCGTAGATCGAATGATAGACACCGTCGACCATGGCCGCGGCCTGATTCAACAGCATGATCTCGTCGATGTTCTTGATCTCGCGCGCGTCCAGCATGACCTGCTGGCCGTCGACCACCTTCATGCCGGCCTTCTGCAGCTCGAAGAACATCGCGGTCTCGGCGAGGTCGACGCCGACCGGCATGTCGGCAACGCCGGCCGACCGCAACAGGCTCATCACCTCCTCGGCATGCGCCTTCATCAGTCCGACCGCCGGCGGCACGGTGCCGCGCATGCCGAGCATGCCGGCGCGGCAGTTCTCCGGCGCCAGCCAGTCGCAGAACAGACGATGGTGGACGGCTGCCGAACCGAAATCCCACACGATCGGCTCGCCGTCGCCGGCCAGCAGCGCGAAACGGCACAGCTTGTCGCGCTCCCATTCGCCGATCTTGGTGCCGGACACGTAGCGAATGTTGTTGACGTCGAACAGCAGCAGCGCACCATAGCCCGACGCCTTCAGCGCCACGCGCGCCCGCGCCAGTCGGTAGCGCCGCAACCTGTCGAAATCGACGCGGCGCTCGAAATCCACCGAGACATGGCCATGCGACGGAATCGCCCGCCCCCAGCGCCAATGCGGATCGAGATGCTCCGGGCTGACCAGATGCGGCTTCAGCGCGCTAGCTGTCATGTGGGCGTTTCCCATTGTGCTATTGCAATCGATTGCAGAGCCGGATTTATTGCACGCACGCAAAATGTGTCAAGGTACCGCGCGATCAAAACGTCGTTGCGCTGCGGCATCGGGGAGCGGAGATGAAACGGACGTCGCCATCGACAAGGAGCCCGCGCGCAACGGCGTCCTCACGCCCGACGATCAAGGACGTCGCCGCGCGCTGCGACGTGCATCCCTCCACGGTGTCGCGCGCGCTCAGCCCGGCCATGAAGCATCTGGTGGCGGGCGATGTCGTGGAGCGGATCCAGGCCGCCGCCAACGCGCTCGGCTATCGGCTGAACATGGCCGCCAAGGGCCTGCGAACCGGGCGCAGCGGCCTGATCGGTGTGCTCGCGCCCGATATCGCCGATCCCGGCTTCCCGCCCGTGCTGTCCGGCATCGCCGATCGTCTCAACGCCGAGGGCTATGCGACGATCGTCGTCGACGTCGGCAGCAAGGGCTCGGAGCAGGATCTGGTCGACCGGCTGATTGCCCGCGGCGTCGACGGTCTGGTGCTGGCGACGGTGAGCTTGCGCGACGATGTCGTGAAGCACTGCCTGGACGCGGCGCTGCCGGTGGTGCTGGTCAATCGCGTCGATGCCGCCGGACTCCTGCCCTCGGCAGCCAGCGACGATGCCGCCGGCATGCGTCTCGCCGTCCAGCATCTCGTCGCGCTCGGCCACCGCCGCATCGGTCACGTCGCGGGCCCGCAGCACGTCTCGACCGGCGCGCACCGCCGCGCCGGCTTCGAGGCCAGCATCAGGGTCGCGGGACTGTCCGCCCGCCATGCGCCGGTCGAAGCCGTCGAAGCCTATACGCGGGCGGCGGGTCGCGAGGCTGCGCTGCGCCTGCTCGCGCGGCGGACGCGCCCGACCGCAATCGTCGCCGCCAATGATCTACTGGCGCTCGGCGTCTATGACGCGATCGCCGCGCGCGGCCTGACCTGCCCCGGTGATATCTCCGTGGTCGGCCACAACGACATGCCGTTCGTCGACATGGTCGCGCCGCCGCTGACCACGGTGCGGATCGCCCAGCGCGACATGGGGGAAGCCGCGGCGCGGCTGCTGCTCGACCGCCTTGCCGGGCGCGAGGCAGCGACCGACCACATCGTCCTGGCGCCGGAGCTCATCATCCGCGGCTCGACGATCGCATACGAGCACTGACAGGTCCGCGGGTCATCGCTACACTGCGCGGCAAAGCAACAACGGGAGGATACGCCGATGACGGAGATGGTCGGTCTGGGGGCGCTCGTCGCATCCATCGCACCGGGGCAATCGATCGCGATCCCGGTCGACCGTGCCGGCGTCTCGATGGCGGCGACGGCGGCCATGATCGAGGCCGGCCTCACCGGACTGCATCTCGTCTGCGTGCCGATATCAGGCCTCCAGGCCGATCTGCTGATCGGCGCCGGCGTGGCCGCGGTGGTGGAAACCAGCGCCGTCTCGCTCGGCGAGGCCGGCGGCGCACCGCGCTTCGTCTCGGCCGTGCGCGACGGCAGCATCCGCCTGCGCGATGCCACCTGCCCTGCGATCCATGCCGGCCTGCTGGCCGGGCAGAAGGGCGTGCCGTTCATGCCGATCGCCGGCATCATCGGCAGCGATCTGCTGCAGGTCCGCCCCGATTGGAAGGTGATCGACAGTCCGGTCGGCGAGCCCGGCAAGGTGGTCGTGGTGCCGGCGATCACGCCCGACGTGGCGCTGTTTCATGCGCCCGAGGCCGACCGCTTCGGCAATGTCCGCATCGGTCGCTACCGCGAGCTGGCGACGATGGCCTATGCGGCGAAGCGCACGCTGGTCACCGTCGAGCGCATCGTCGATCGCGATTTGATGGCGACCGAAGACTCGGCGGCCGGCGTGCTGCCGGCGCTGTATGTCGATGCCATCGCGGTGGCCGCGAACGGGGCCTGGCCGCTGCCGCTGTGGGACGAATACGAGACCGATGGCGCCGAGCTGGCGCGCTACGCCGCGATGGCGCGCACCAACGAGGGCTTTCGCAGCTATCTCTCCGCCTTCCTGGCCCGCAGCAAGCAGGTGGCATGACCATGCACGATGAACGCGCGCGCAAGGAGCTGCTGATCACCACCATCGCCGACCTGCTCGATGGCATCCGCCATGTCGCTGTCGGCGCCTCGTCGCCGATCCCGGCGGCCGGCGCGATGCTGCTGCGCGCACGGAACGCGCAAGCGGGCAAGCCGCCGGTCCGCATCTCGATCCTCGGCTCGAGCCGGCACAATTTCTTCACCAATGGCGGCGTCGAGCTGTTCGACTGCGCCGCGCAGGGCCGCGTCGACGCGTTCTTTCTCGGCGGCGGTCAGATCGACGGCAGCGGCAACATCAACCTGGTCGGCACCGGCGACTATCCGCGGATGGATGTGCGCTGGCCGGGCTCGTTCGGCTCGGCCTATCTCTACCATCTCATTCCGCGGGTGATCCTGTTTCGCGAAGAGCATTCGCCGCGCGTGTTGGTGCCGAAGGTGGATTTCGTCAGCGCCGCCGCGACCACGCCGGAGGTGAAGCGGCGCGGCGGCCCGCAGGCGCTGCTGACCAATCTGGCGCTGTTCGATTTCGACCGCGAGCGCGGCAGCTTCCGGCTGCGCTCGGTGCACCCGGGCTACTCCGCCGACGACGTGCGCGATCGCACCGGATTCGATTATACGGTGCCGGAGATCGTGCCGCCCACGCCCGCGCCGGACCGGGCGACGGTCGAGCTGATCCGCGGCCGGATCCTCGACGAGCTCGCCGAATGCTATCCGGAATTCGCGCGCGCGATGGCTGCAGCGGCTTAGCTAGCGATCCAGGCTACGCCTGTTCATGCTGGTGCCGACGCCAAAATTGGATCGCCAATTGGATGGATAGGCCACCGCGCGCCGCGGGGCGGGCATTTTGAACTCGGCAAATCCGCCAAGGCTCAAATGGACGAACGAGTAAGAAAACTCAGGCCCATCGCCATTCCGCTGAGCTATGCTGCGACCGGAACGGTTTGCCGCCACTGGTAGCGGCGGGTCTGGCGCACGCGCCGTCCACGATGCCCGGGGGGGCCAAAGCCGCCCGTCGACTCGGTCGGCATCATGCGGTGCCGCGCCGGTGAAACCGGCGCACGGGCAAGCCGCGCGCCGCCTTCAGCGTTGATCAGTTTCACTGTTGATCAGTGACGTGCCGCCGCAGCACCGGCATAGACACCGGCAATGAAGGCCGCCGCCGCTCCGGCAACGGGCGCCAGCGCCGGAACGAACTTCGCGCCTGCCGCAGTATCGATGATCTGCTGCAGCGCATTGCCGTCCTTGGCCTGGGCGGACTCCTGGTAGATGCGCGTTGCGGCTGCTTCGATCTCGGCGAAGGTCGCCGTGCAGATCACCTTGTCGATGCCCTGATACGATACAGGTCCGGCTTTGCTGTCGTGAAGGTATTGATGCGTGAGTTGCAGGCCACCGCCGATGATCGCTCCTGCGGCTGCAGCGCCGAGCGCCAGCACGGCGGGCGCGATCTTCGGACCGAATTCCTTCGCGCCCGCTGCTCCTGCTTCAGCGAACGCCAGAGCCGGCATGTGCAGCCAGGACACGGGAATGTTCGCCAGCGCGGCTCTGACGTCTTCATTTGCATTCATGGGATACTCTCCTCGGTTGGGTTTGATTGGACCAGACGACTTTCGCCAGCGCCTTCCCGCGGCCGCAGGTACCGACGAACGACTCCGCTCAACCTGCGGAGGCGCCCTTCGGTCAGGCGGGCGCCGCGATACGGCGCAGGATTTGTTCGATCTCGTTGTGGTGCTGCATGACGCGTTGCACGACCCGCACGTGATCATCGGCACTGTTCGTTGCGTCCGCGCCTGCGTGGCAATGCGGGCATTCCGGCTCTCCCTGATAGAAGAAGTGCTTGCAGGACTCGCAGAGCAGCAGCTGGTCCAGCCTCGCCGCCGCGTCAGGCGCGAGATCCTGGAACTCGTCGCTCGCGTACACTTCCTGGCCGTATCGGCGGCCGTGGGCGTCCTCGATCATGATGTCGAAGCAGCCATGGTCGAACGGCTGTCGTCCCGATGGCCTCGTCCGCTGCACGATCACCTCGCGCCAGCCGCGTTCGGCCAGCCGCAATACCCGGTAGTGGCAGAACGGATTGTTGCCAGGCCGTCCCGACAGCACGTGCGTGGTCCAACTGCACCCGGCGCGGCACATCGGACCGTAGTAGCATTTGGCGCAGAACCCCCAGCGGCGCCCGCGGCTCTCGTCGAGATCGCGCATGAAACGCAGTTCGGCGCTGTCGTTCCAGATGTCGGTAAATGATCGATCGCGGATATTGCCGCCGACATAGGCGGCCGTGGGGAGCGACGGGCAGCCCTTGATGGCGCCGTCAGCCTCGATTCCCAGGCCAGCCCGTCCGGCCTGGCAGCCGCCGTAGTATTCGAATCGTCCGGAGGTACTGCGCCAAGCCGCTTCGTATGGGCCAAAATACCCGATGTTGTTACCGGGCATAAGCTGCAGGCCGCGATCGAGGCCCTCTTCGAACAGTGCAAACAGCTCCGGCATCAGCGCAGCGAGATCGAAGGGCTGCAGCAGCAAGGATGGAGCATCGGCCGCATTGCCCATGGGCACGGTGAGCTGAATCTGCCAGGCGGAGGCCCCGGCGTCGATGATCGTATCGAAAATGTCGCGCAGGCCGCCCAGGGTAAGACGATTGACCTGCGAGTTGGCGGTCGCCATCAGCCCATGCTTTCGCGCGTTCCGGATCGCGGCCACCGCTTGGCCGTGGCTGCCCTTGATACCGCGGAGCCGATCATGTGTAGCGGCCGGGCCGTCGATGGAAACGCCGACGGTCTTGAGTCCGGCGCGCGCGGCTGCTTCGATCTTCGCTTCCGTGAGTGCCCGGGCGCCGGTCTGCAGGCCGCAGACAATGCCGTTGCGAGTGATCTCCTCGACGAGGACCAGCCAATCGGGGCGGAGGTAAGCTTCGCCGCCGATCAGAACGATCTCCTTGGTGCCAGCGCGCGCAAGTTCGCCAATCAGAGCGATGCATTCCGCGGTGGTCAGTTCGTCATTGCGAGGTGCGCCGGCCCGGGACCCGCAATGGCTGCACTTCAGGTTGCAGAGGAGCGTGATCTCCCAGACCACATAGCGCGGTTGAGCGGTAGGCAAGCCGCCGGAAGGGATTGATCGGACCGGCATCTCGGTATCGGCGTGGGGTACACGAGAGAACATGAAATTTGCCGCGACATCGTTGACGATTGGTATCGTAAAATACTAACCTTAGATTGTATAGAGGACGAGGGAGGCGAATTTGGCGAAGGAAGGCGTTCCAGGCGGAGTGGTGCCTCTGTACGGCCTTGCGATCGGCAATGCGCTCGCAAGTGGCGGTATCACTCTGGACGAGTTGGTCACATTGCGCTCGCACGCGAAGGCGATCGTCGACGCTCAAGGCGATCTGGTTTCTGCGGTGAACGCGCTCGACAAGGAAATCGTCAAGCGCGGCGGACAGGCGGCCGCCAAGGGCGCGGCGCCTGTCGAGGTGGTGCCATCCGAACGCTTCACCGTGCAGATCACCGGCCTTCCGATCGAACCACAGGCGAGACAGAGCATCGAGCAGGCCGTGAATAATGCGGTGAAGGCTGCCATTGCCGCTCACGATAGCGGCGGCGACCTGAAGATCACGGCGTTGTCTCAGATCCAATCGTTCGGGGGAACGCACGGCGGCGCCACTGCGGGTCTGATCGCCACGATCGATCTTCAGTCAGCGCCTTGAAGGTTTGGAGGGCGACATCATGACCGAGAAGAGTACGGCTGGCGGAATCGCATCCTTCGCCGGTGGAGCAATCATGGTCTATGGCGTTGCCATTGGCAACGCGTTGGCGGCGGCCGTCAAAGGGCCCGCATCCATCGACGATCTGGTGTCGTTGCGCGACCATGCGCGCCAGATCGTCGGCGTCCAGGGTGATCTTGTTGCGGCGCTGGCCGCTTTGGACGCTGAGATTGCGAAGCGTGGAGGCGCCAAGGCGGCGCCCGCGCCGGAGATGGAGCGCTTCGTCGCTCAGATCGATGGCGGTCCGCTCTCCGGCCAGTTGAAGTCTGAGATCGAGCAAGCCATTCAGAAGGCGGTGACGGCTGAAATCGCAAAGCTCGATACGCGCGGCGACATGGTTGCGACGCCGCTGTCGCAGATCAAGGCGTTCGGAGCGGGACCTGGCTCCCACATTTACGGAGCTGTCTATCGACCGAAGCCGGATAATCCCTGAGTGCGGTCGAATGCCCGGCACACGTTCGGATCACGGCGATGTCCAGACCAAGCAAGCCGGGCGAGGCGAGAGCTAATCGAGAGGCGTTCAGGCGATGTCCGATGCAGCATCCGTGAAGCCGAAGTCGGTGCCGATGTGCCCGAGTTCGCGCTGCGCCGACGGCAACACGCTGCTCGGCATCGTCAATGCCGAGGGCCGGATCGATTTCATTCCCGAGCGCTTCGAGGTCGACGCCGCCTTCGTCGCGATCGCCCGGCAGGGACGTCCGCCGGAACAGCGCTTCCGCTTCTCGTCGCCGTGCCTCGCGCGCGGCTGCGGAAAGTGGGACGGCAAGCGCTGTGGCGTCGCCAAGATCCTGAACGAGCACGGGCTGGAGCTCTTGCCGAATGAGCGGACCGTGGCGCTGCCGCGGTGTTCGATCCGCGCGAACTGCCGTTGGCACGGCGACTACGGCGATGCGATCTGCGCGGTCTGCGCCTGGGTGGTCACGGAAAGCGGCAATCGGCTCGAACCGCCGGCTTGATGTTTGCGAGCCGAGACATCAGGGGGACGGAAATGGCCAAGGGCATTTCGCTGCATATCGGTCTCAATCGGCTGGATCCGAAGCACTATGCTGGGTGGGACGGCAAGCTGAACGCCTGTGAGAATGATGCGCGCGCAATGGAGGCGATTGCGAAGACGGCGGGCTATCGGACCGGCATTCTGCTCAGCGAGCAGGCCACGCGCGGCGCCGTGACCGACATGCTGACGATGGCCGCCCGCGACTTGAACAGCGGAGACATTCTGCTGCTGACCTATTCGGGCCACGGCAGCCAGGTTCCGGACCTCGATGGTGACGAGATCGACGCACTCGATGAGACCTGGTGCCTCTATGACGGACAGATGATCGATGATGAACTCTATCGCGTGTACGGCGCGATCGCCGATGGTGTTCGTGTTCTGATTCTCTCCGATTCCTGCCATAGCGGCACTGTGGCCAAGGTGAGCTACTACGAGATGGCGCAGGCCGCCGGCTTCGCGGGGAATTTGGATATCGCCGTGGCCGGCAGGGCCGCGACGAAAGGGATCAGCTATGCGCCCAAGTTCTTGCCGCAGGATATCGCCCTTCGTACTTATGAGCAGAACCGCGCATTTTATGAAGCCGTCGGCCGGGCCGCAAAGGGCGCGCCGGGTGCGGAGTCGAGCGATGTCGCCAAGGCCAGCATCCGTCTGATCTCGGGCTGCCAGGACAATCAGGTGTCATTCGATGGCGCCATCAACAGCGTCTTCACCGCGGCGCTGCTGCTGGTCTGGGCGAACGGTCAATTCAAGGGCAACTACAACGATTTCCACCTTCAGATTCAGCGCAAGATGCTGCCGACGCAATCGCCGAACCATTACAGGACCGGCAAGGAAGATCGTGAGTACGACAGCCAGCGCCCGTTCACGATCTAGCTAGATCACCGCCGTGATCCGCGCGTGATCACCTGCCCCGCACGCGCCTTCTGGTGCGTGCCCTGCCACCAGGTCAGCGCGCCATTGACGATGACGGCCTCGATGCCGGCGGCCGGCACGCAGGGGGCATCATAGGTCGCGCTGTCCCGGACGCTGGCGGCATCGAAGATCGTGATGTCGGCATGGTTGCCGACCGCGATCGTGCCGCGTCCCTCGACGCCGAAATTCCGCGCGGTCAGCCCGCTCATCTTCCACACCGCGGTCTCCAGCGAGAACAGCTCGAGCTCGCGGCAGTAGTAGCCGAGCACGCGCGGGAACGTGCCCCAGAGCCGCGGATGCGGACGCTCGCCGAACGGCAGCCCGTCGGAGCCGATCATGGTCGGCTCGAAGGCGAGGATGGTCTGCACGTCGGCCTCGTCCATCGCGAAGTAGATCGCCGACGCCGGCTGCAGCCGCTTGGCGGCTTCGAGCCGGTCGACGCCCCAGCCCGCGGCGATGTCGGCGAGATCCCGACCCGCCATTTCCGGATGGGGTCCGGAGGCCGCGACGACGACCTTGACCTGCAGCTTGGCCGGGTCGGTGTGCAGCATGGTCGACGAGGCGTTGTAGGGATAGCAGTCGAGTGCGACGCATTGGCAGCTCATCGCCTTCGTGATCAGCGGCAGCGTCTCCCTGGTGCGGCCGAAATTCGCTGGCCCCACCACCTTGTGATGCGAGATCACGACCTGGACGTCGAGCGCCTTGCCGATGGCAAAGCTCTCCTCCAGCGACTGGATCACCTCGTTCGCCTCGTTGCGCATATGCGTGGCATAGACGCCGCCGCTGCCTGTGAGCGGACGGCACACCTCGATGATCTCCTCGGTCGGCGCCGCCTCCGCCGGCGGATAGAACGTCCCGGTCGAGACGCCGATGGCGCCGGCGTCGAGCGCCTCCTGCACATGCGCGCGCATCTCGGCGATCTCCACGTCCGTCGCGGCCCGGCCGAGGTCGCTCACGACCGACGCACGCAGCGCGGTGTGGCCGACCATGGGCGCCACGTTGACCGCCGCGGGCGCCGTGCGCAGCGCGGCGACGTAGTCGGCGAACGCGGCATACTCGACCACCTGTCCCTCGCTTGGCGATAGCAAGCCGAGCGGCATCGGCCGCGGCGAGCCCGGCTTCAGCGGCGCGATGCTGACGCCGCAATTGCCGGTCACGACGGAGGTCACCCCCTGCGAGACCTTGCAGGTCATGTCGGGATCGACCAGCACGGCGCTGTCGTCATGGGTGTGGGAGTCGATGAAGCCCGGAGCAACGATGAGGCCGGTGGCGTCGATCTCCCGCCTGGCTCGCCGGCCGTCAAGCCCGCCGATGGCGACGATGCGGCCGTCCTTGATGCCGACATCCGCATCGAAGCGTGGCGCACGCGTGCCGTCGATGACGGTGCCGCCGCGGATGATCAGGTCGAAGGACTCGGACGAAGGCTGGTTGTCGGTCATGAAATCTCACGCGGAATTGTAGGAAGCCGGGAGACTATCCGCGAGCCGCACCGATGCGTCCAGAGCGATGCGCATGTGATCCGAGCCGGGCTGGACTGCATTGGAGGCGCGACGCGCGTCCGCCGTCGCCTTTCGTCCTGGCCACCCAGGACACACGATAGTGATAGGGACTCTGGCCAGGATTGATACGCCTCAACGGCGCGCGACCTCTCTGGCGCCATCCATCCTCCGGGAAGCAACCTGCGGAGGTACGTCATGAAAGCCCTGGTCTATCATGGTCCCGGCCAGAAATCTCTCGACGAGCGCCCGAAGCCGACCATCATCGAGCCTGGCGATGCGGTGGTCAAAATCCTGAAGACGACGATCTGCGGCACCGACCTTCACATTCTCAAGGGTGACGTGCCGACATGTACACCGGGCCGCATTCTCGGCCACGAGGGCGTCGGCGTGGTCGACGCGGTTGGCAGCGCCGTGCGCGCGTTCAAGCCGGGCGACCACGTCATCATCTCCTGCATCTCGGCCTGCGGAACCTGCGACTATTGCCGGCGCGGCATGTATTCGCATTGCCGCCATGGCGGCTGGATCCTCGGCAACAAGATCGACGGCACGCAGGCGGAGTATGTTCGCACGCCTCACGCCGACACCAGCCTCTACCACGTGCCTCCTGGGACTGAGGAGGATGCGCTGGTGATGTTGAGCGACATCCTGCCGACCGGTTTCGAATGCGGCGTGCTCAACGGCAAGGTCGAGCCGGGATCGGCGGTGGCGATCGTCGGCGCCGGCCCGATCGGATTGGCGGCGCTGCTGACGGCACAGTTCTATTCGCCGGCCGAGATCATCATGATCGACCTCGACGACAACCGGCTCGAGGTCGCCACCCGCTTCGGCGCCACCAGCGTCGTCAACAACGCCGACGGCAAGGCCGTCGAGAAGGTCCTGGCGCTGACGAATGGCCGCGGCGTCGACACCGCGATCGAGGCAGTCGGCATGCCCGCCACGTTCGTGACCTGCGAGGACATCATCGCCCCCGGCGGCACCATTGCCAATGTCGGCGTGCATGGGGTCAAGGCCGACCTGCATCTGGAGAAGCTGTGGGACCGCAACATCGCGATCACGACGCGGCTGGTCGATACGGTGACGACGCCGATGCTGCTGAAGACGGTGCAGTCGCGCAAGCTCGAACCGAAGCGGCTGATCACCCATCGCTTCAGGCTTGATCAGATCCTCGATGCCTACGAGACGTTCGGCGCCGCGGCCAAGACCCATGCGTTGAAGGTTCTCATCGAGGCATAGGCCTCCCGACCCGTACGCCGCGGCGCTCAGCCTGCCGGACGCCGCTGCGCGACGATCTGCCGGTAGAGTTCGGCATAGCGGCCGGCGCGGTGGCGCCAGGAGACGTCGGTCAGCATCGCATTGAGCTGCATGCGGGTCCAGTTCGAGGCGTTGCTGCGCGCGGCGTAAAAGGCCGCAGCGGCGCGGCGCAGGGTCTGATCGAGCGCCTCCGCTGTCACGGACGCGCACTTGAACCCGGTTGCGGCGACGCCGGCCTCGGTCTCGTCAATGACGGTGTCGGCGAGCCCCCCCACCGCAGTGACGATCGGCAGCGCACCGTAACGCAGGGCGCAGAGCTGCGTCAGCCCGCACGGCTCGAACCGCGACGGCACCACCAGCGCATCGCAGCCGGCCTGGATGAGATGCGCCAAGTCCTCGTCGTAGCCGATGACGACGCCGATCTTTCCGGGATCGTTCGCGGCCGCGGCACGGAACGCGTCGCGCAGCTCGGCCTCGCCGTCGCCGAGCAGCGCCAGCTGGATGCCGCTACTGGTCAAGGTCGGCAGGCAGGACAGCAGCAGGTCGAGCCCCTTCTGCGAGGTCAACCGGCTGACGACGCCGAGCAGGAACGTCTCCGGCGCCACCTGCAGGCCCATGCGCGTCTGCAGCGCGGCCTTGTTGGGTGCCCGCGCCTCGATCCGGTCGATGCCGAAATGCGAGGCGATCGCCGGATCGCTGCCGGGATCCCACACCGCCGTGTCGATCCCGTTCAGGATGCCGACGAGGTCGGACGCACGCTGACGCAGCAGGCCGCCGAGGCCCATGCCCTGCTCGTCGCTCTGGATCTCCCGGGCGTAGGTCGGCGACACCGTCGTGATCTTGTCGGCGAACTGCAGTCCCGCCTTGAGGAAGCTGATGTCGCCGTAATATTCGAGGCCGTAGATCGAGAAGGATTCCGGCGGCAGGCCGAGCGGCGGCAGGAAGTGGCGCGGAAAGCGGCCCTGGAACGCCAGATTGTGCACGGTCACGACCGTGCCGGGATGCGGCCGGTGGCTGTACAGCAGATAGGCCGGCACCAGCCCAGCCTGCCAGTCGTGGCCGTGGACGACATCGGGCACGAAGGCCGGCACCGCGCCGAGCCCGATATAGGACGCCGCGCGGGCCAGTGCCGCGAAGCGGAACGCATTGTCCGGCCAGTCCTTGCCGTCGGGCCCCAGATAGGGGTTGCCCTCGCGGTCGTAGAGATGCGGCGCGTCGAGCACGAACAGATCGAGCGCGCCATGGCTGCCGCCGAGCAGCCGGGCGTTGCCGCCGAAGAAGTTCGGCAGCGAGCTGATCTCGCTGGCCTGCTCCAGCGCCTTCATGACCGCGGGATAGCCGGGAATCAGCGTGCGGACCTCGACGTCCTCCGCCATCAGCGCCCACGGCAGGGCGCCGACGACATCGGCGAGGCCGCCCGTCTTGACGATGGGATAGACCTCGGAGGCAACCGACAGAACGCGCAGTGGCGTCATGAATTGAGCCCGTCGATCATCGGCTGGGTAATCAAGGTCACGCCGTTCTCCGTGGTCCTGAACCGCTTGGCGTCGAACTCCGGATCTTCGCCGACCACCAGCCCCTCCGGAATCTGCACGCCACGGTCGACCACCACGTTGGTCAGGCGCGCATGGCGCGCGACGTTGACGTAGGGCAACAGCACCGCGTTCTGCAGCTTGGCATAGGAATGCAGATGAGCACCGGTGAACAGCAGCGAGCGCTGCACCTGGGCGCCGGAGACGATGCAGCCCCCGGACACCAGCGAGCAGGTCGCCTCGCCGCGGCGGCCGTCCGTGTCGTGAACGAACTTGGCCGGCGGCGTGATCTCAGAATAGGTCCAGAGCGGCCAGGAGCGATCGTAGAGATCGAGCTCGGGCACGACGTCCGTCAGATCCAGATTGGCCGCCCAATAGGCGTCCACCGTTCCGACATCGCGCCAGTAGCTGCCCTGATCGTGGGCGGCGCGGACACAGGAGCGCGAGAACTGATGCGCCACGGCGCGGCCGTTCCTGACGATGTAGGGAATGATGTCGCGGCCGAAATCATGGTTGGAATTCGGGTCCGCTGCGTCGCGCTTCAGCTCCTCGAACAGGAATTTGGCGTCGAACACGTAGATGCCCATGCTCGCGAGCGACTTGTCGGGTTTGCCCGGCATCGGCGGCGGATCGGCCGGCTTCTCGATGAAGTCGCGGATCGTGTCGTCCTCATTGATGTGCATGACGCCGAAGCCTGAGGATTCCTCGCGCGGCATCTCCAGGCAGCCGACGGTGACGTCGGCGCGCTGGTCGACATGCTGCTGGAGCATCAGCTCGTAGTCCATCTTGTAGATGTGGTCGCCGGCCAGCACGACGATGTATTTCGTGTTGTAGGTCTCGAGAATGTCGATGTTCTGGTACACGGCGTCGGCCGTGCCGACGTACCACATCGTCTCGGAGACGCGCTGGCTCGCCGGCAGGATGTCGAAGCTCTCGTTGCGCTCGGGGCGGAAGAAGTTCCAGCCCATCTGCAGATGGCGGATCAGGCTGTGCGCCTTGTACTGTGTCGCCACGGCGATGCGCCGGATGCCGGAATTGACGGCGTTCGACAGTGCGAAATCGATGATGCGCGACTTGCCGCCGAAATAGACGGCGGGCTTGGCGCGCCGGTCGGTCAGCTCCAGCAGCCGGCTGCCGCGTCCGCCAGCCAACACGAAGGCCAGCGCGTGACGGGACAGCGGCTCGGTCCGTGCGGCGGGTGCCATGGTTCTCCTCCCTGCAACTCTTTGTCGCGTCAAGATTTCCGCGGCCCGGGCAGAGGAGTCTCGCGATCGCGCTTCCTCGTCCGGTACTCACATATGACGGGGGAACAGCCAACCAGTTCCCAATGACGAGTGCAATGGGGAGCTTCAGCCCAGGCGATCCCAGGTTGCAGCCACGTCGTCCCAGCGCGGCGGGTCGGCGCCCTCGCGGGTGCAGGTGACGGCCGCACAGGCTGCGGCAAAGGCGAGCGCCTTGCGCATTTCGGTCTGGCTCAATCCTCTCAGGGCCTCCCGGTCAATGCGGCCGAGCTTGCGCAGCGCGAACAACAGCCCCGCCTGGAAGGAGTCGCCGGCGCCGATCGTATCGACCACCTCGATCGCGGGGACCGCGACCTCGACCGCGCCGGCCTGCGCATGCCAGCCGAGCGCCCCCTTGGGACCCCGCGTGACGACGACCAGGCTGGTGCCGCGCGCCAGCAGCGCGTCCGCCCGCGCAGCGTAGTCGTCGTGGCCATGCAGATAGTCGAAATCGACATCCGACATCTTGATCAGGTCGGCGCTCGCGGCGAACCCATCCATGTCAGCGCGATAGCCGGCCTTATCAGTCACCAGATTCGGACGGCAGTTCGGGTCGAAGGAGATCGTCACCGCGCCCTGCGTGGCGGCGATCAGCGCACGGGTCTCCGCGGCACCGAGATCGTGGATCAGCGTGGTCGATCCGACATGGATGGCGTCGATGTCTGCAAAGGCAATACTGCCCGGCCGGAACGTCCACTTCCGCGCGGCGGTCTCGGCGTCGTAGAAGGCATACTGCGCCTCGCTGCCGACATGGCGCACGAAAGCGAGCGTGGTCTGGTCCGGGCTGCGCGTGGCGCAGCCGAGGTCGACGTGCGAGCCTTGGGCATGCGCCGCGATCATGGTGCCGAACAGGTCGGTCGAGATGCCACCGACGAAGCCCGTGGGCGCGCCGAGCCGCGCCACGCCGACGGCGACGTTCAGGCAGGAGCCGCCGACCACTGGCCGCAAGGCATCGCGCCCGTCGGCCAATCTGGCCGGCACGAAATCGATCAACGCGTCGCCGCAGCTCAGGATCATCAGCGTGCCTCCTCATCGGCACCATGCATCACGGAACGGCTCTCGCGATCAAGCGCTCGCAGCAAGCCGTGGATGCGCCGCTTGCGGCGATGGAAGGCCGCGATGTTCGGATCGGTCGGGTCGCTGAGACGCCCGAGCGAGGACATCGAGGCCATCGTATCGCCGATCGAGCGGAAAGCGCCGCTGGCGACCGCGCCGAGCATGGCCGCACCGAGCAGCACCGGCTCCTGGGTGCCCGGCAGCGCCACCGTCAATCCCGTCGTATCGGCCATGATCTGGCGTACCAGCGGGCTGCGTGAGGCGCCACCCGCCATGACCAGCGTCCGGCTGGTAACACCGTTGGCGGCGAAGGCATCGATGACGTCGGCAAGGCCATAGGCGAGCCCGCACAACCCGGCCATGAACAGCCGCTCCATCGCGGAGACATCGGCATCGAGATCGAGGCCGGCAATGACGGCGCGCGAGTCCGGATCGGCATAGGGCGAGCGGTTGCCGAGAAATTCCGGGAGAATGTGAAGATCTCGCGCCAGCAGCGCCGCGCTGCCGGCATTCGGCACCCGCGCCATGATCCGTTTTTCGAGCAGGGTGATCAGGTCGAGCCCTTCCGCGCGCGCCGCAGCGGTCGCCTCGGCCGCGGCCGGGTGCGAGCGCAGCAGATGATCGATCGCCGCCCCCGCGGCAGACTGGCCACCCTCGTTGAGCCAGAACCCAGGCACCATGCCCTGATAATACGGTCCCCACACGCCGGACACGAAGGACGGCACCCGCGTCGTCGCCATGATGCAGGCCGAAGTCCCCATGATGTAGGCGAGCCGGTCGCAGACATCGACCTCCCCGCCGTCAGCCGCGCGGCCACCGATGGCGCCGATGCCGCCGGCATGGGCATCGATCAGCGCGGCTCCGACCGGCGTACCCGCGACGAGCCCGAGTTGTTCGGCCGCGTCCTGCGACAGCCCACGGCCGAGCGGCGTACCGGGCGCGACGATCTCGGTGCCGATCCGCGCGTAATCCTCGCGGACGAAATCCTCCAGCCCGATACGGCGAAAGAAGGCCGCGCTCCAGCGCGTCTCGTGCGCCAGATAATTCCATTTGCAGGTGACGGTGCACATCGAGCGCGCCAGAGAGCCTGACGCACGCCAGGTGAGGAAGTCGGCGAGATCGAAGAAATGGCCGGCCGCATCGAAACTCTTGCGCAGATGCCGCTTCAGCCACAGCAGCTTCGGCATCTCCATCTCCGGCGAGATCGAGCCGCCGACATAGCGCAGCACCTCGTCTTGGGTCGCATTGATGTCGCGGGCCTCGGCCAGAGCGCGATGATCCATCCACACGATGACATTGCGGCCGGCGTCGCCGGAGCCGCTGACGGTGACCGGCGCGCCCTGGCGGTCCAGCACCACCAGCGAGCAGGTGGCATCGAAGCCGATCCCCTTGATCAGCTCCGGCACGATCGCGGCCTCCGCTAGCGCGGCTTTGACCGACGCGCAGCACGCACGCCAGATGTCGTCGGACGACTGCTCGACGACATCACCGGCCTCGTGCCAAGTCTGGATCGGATGCCGCGCCGCGGCAAGCAGCCGGCCGTTGCCGTCAAAAATCCCGGCGCGCGTGCTGGTTGTGCCGACATCGACACCGATGAACGCCTGCCGCATGTTTCGCTCCCGTCAATTTTGACGCGAGCTTACCAGCAAGTGTAGCCGCCATCGACAACGACGACGCTGCCGGTCATCAAACTTGCGGCTTCCGAGGCCAGGAACAGCACCACCGAGGCGATCTCCTCGACCTGCCCCATCCGTGCCATCGGGGTTCCACCGATCCAGGCGTCGTACATCCGCGGATTGCTCTTCACGAAGGCGTTCAGCGGCGTCTCGATATAGGTCGGCGCGACCGCGTTGACGCGGATGCCGCGCGCGCCCCATTCGGCAGCCAGCGACTTGGTCAGATGGTGCACCGCAGCCTTGGACGCGTTGTAGAAGCACTGCTCCTGCGGCTTGTTGACGATGAAGCCGGACATCGAGCCGATGTTGACGATGGCGCCACTGTTGGCCGCCAGCATGTGCTTGCCGAAGGCGCGGCAGCACCAGAAGGTGCCGTTGAGATTGACGTCCAGCACGTTCAGCCAGTGCTCGTCGGTGACGGTCTCGGCCGGCGTCTCGCTGCGCGCGATGCCGGCATTGTTGACGAGGATGTCGATGCCGCCGTAGCGCGCGACCAGATCGTCGGCCACCTCGTTGACCTGAGCCGAGTTGGTGACGTCCATCAGCGCGGTCTCGGTGTCATAGCCCTTGGCCTTCATCGCCGCCTGCCCGTCCGCCGCCGCCTTGGCGTCGCGATCGGCGATCACGACATGCGCGCCCGCCTCCGCCAGCGCCTCGACGCAAGCCAGGCCAATGCCCTGCCCGCCGCCGGTGACCAACGCGGTCTTGCCGTTCAGTTTGAATTTTTCGAGATACATCGTCGTGGTCCGTTGTTGTCGTTGACGCCCGGAGGGGACGTCACCTCTCATGCGAAGATCGAATTGCCGCTCTCGTCGAAGCGGTAGATGCGGCTGGGCTCGGGCCGCAGCGTCACAGTGTCGCCGGCACCGAGTCGTTTCTCGCCGACGACGCGCACGGTGAGCGTCCCGAGCGCGCCGGCATCGACGTAGAGAAAGGTGTCGCTGCCGAGATGCTCGGCGATCACCACCTTGCCGGGCCAGCCCTCGCCGCCGTCGTCGACGACCGCGACATGCTCGGGCCGCACGCCGATCGTGGTCGCATGGTGTTTGTCCGCTTCCGCGCCGGTGATGAGGTTCATCTTCGGCGAGCCGATGAAGCTGGCGACGAACAGATTGGCGGGGCGCTGATAGAGCTCGATCGGCGAGCCATATTGCTCGATGCGGCCGGCGTTCAGCACCACGATCTTGTCGGCCATGGTCATGGCCTCGACCTGGTCGTGCGTCACGTAGATCGCGGTGGTGCCGAGCTGCTTCTGCAGCCGCGTCACCTCGAGCCGCATCTGCACGCGCAGCGCGGCATCGAGATTGGACAGCGGTTCGTCGAACAGGAACGCTTTGGGCTCGCGCACGATGGCGCGGCCGATCGCGACACGCTGGCGCTGGCCGCCGGACAGCTCGCGCGGCTTTCGATCGAGATAGGGCGTGAGGTTCAAGGTGGCCGCGGCCGCCTCGACCTTCTGGTTGATCTCGGCCTTGGGCAGCCCGGCCATCTTCAGGCCGAAGGCGATGTTGCCGCGCACGCTCATATGCGGATACAGCGCGTAGGACTGGAACACCATCGACAGGCCGCGCTTGGCCGGCGGCACATCGACGACATTGTTGCCGTCGATCAGGATCCGTCCGCCGGAGACGTCCTCGAGCCCCGCGATCAGCCGCAGCAGCGTGGTCTTGCCGCAACCGGAGGGGCCGACGAACACCACGAAGGCGCCGTCGGGAATGTCGAGATCGGCGCCCTTGATGATGTGGACCGGCCCGAACGATTTCTGCACACCTTCCAGCGTGATCCGTCCCATGGTCAGCCCTTTCGTTACTTCACTGCGCCGAAGGTCAGCCCGCGCACGAGCTGCTTCTGGCTGAACCAGCCGATGATCAGGATCGGCGCGATCGCGAGCGTGGAGGCCGCCGACAGCCGCGCCCAGAACAGGCCTTCCGGGCTCGAATAGGACGCGATGAAGGTCGTCAGCGGCGCCGCATTCAGGGTCGACAGGTTCAAGGTCCAGAACGCCTCGTTCCAGGCCAGGATCAGGTTCAGGAGAAGGGTCGAGGCCAGCCCCGGGATCGCCATCGGCGTCAGCACGTAGATCAGCTCGCGCCCGATCGTGGCGCCGTCCATCCGCGCTGCTTCCAGGATGTCCTTCGGGATCTCCTTGAAGTAGGTGAACAGCATCCAGATCACGATCGGCAAATTGCCGAGGCACAGGATGAAGACCAGCCCGGTGCGGGTGTCGAGCAGACCGAAGTTCTTGTAGATGAGATAGATCGGCACGAGCACGCCGACCGGCGGCATCATCTTGGTCGAGAGCATCCAGAGCAGGATGTCCTTGGTGCGCTTGGTCGGCGCAAACGCCATCGACCACGCCGCAGGGATCGCGATCAGCATCGCGATCAGGGTCGAACCGCCGGCGACGATCAGCGAGTTCAGCGCGTGGTGCAGATAGTCGCTGCGCTCCTGCACGGTGACGTAGTTCTCGGTGGTCCAGTGGAAGAACAGGAACGACGGCGGCGTCGCGAACGCCTCCAGCTCGGTCTTGAAGCTCGCCAGCACCATCCACAGGATCGGGAAGAAGATCACGAAGCCGGCGAGCCAGGCGGCTAGCGTCGCGATCGCGACATGACGTCCGGTGACCTTGCGCGCCATGGTCAGGCCTCCAGATTGCGGCCGACGATGCGGACCAGGAAGAAGGCGACGATGTTGGCGATGACCACCGCGACGAGGCCGCCGGCCGAGGCGGTGCCGACGTCGAACTGGATCAGCGCCTGAGAATAGACCAGGAAGGCGATATTGGTGGTCTGCAACCCCGGCCCGCCGCCGGTGGTGACGAAGATCTCGGCGAACACCGTGAGCAGGAAGATGGTCTCGATCAGGATCACCACCGTGATCGGGCGCGCCAGATGCGGCACGGTCAGATAGATGAAGCGCGACACCGCGCCGGCGCCATCCATTTCGGCGGCCTCCTTCTGCTCCTCGTCGAGCGACTGCAGCGCGGTCAGCAGGATCAGGGTCGCGAACGGCAGCCACTGCCAGGCGACGATGAAGATGACCGCGAGCAGCGGCGCGTCGGTGAACCAGTCGATCGGCGTCAGCCCCAGCGAGGTCGCGATCCAGGCGAACAGGCCGGACACCGGGTGCATCAGCAGGTTCTTCCAGACCAGCGCGCTGACCGTCGGCATCACGAAGAACGGCGCGATCACCATCAGACGGATGATGTTGCGGCCGATCACGGGCTGGTCGAGCAGGATCGCGAGGGGAATGCCGAGACCGATGGTCAGCAGCAGCACCGA
Source organism: Bradyrhizobium sp. HKCCYLS3070 (assembly GCF_051167575.1). NCBI lineage: Bacteria > Pseudomonadati > Pseudomonadota > Alphaproteobacteria > Hyphomicrobiales > Nitrobacteraceae > Bradyrhizobium > Bradyrhizobium sp. HKCCYLS3070. The sequence continues at coordinate 278,763 of NZ_JBNPTI010000007.1, read as the reverse complement.
ACCGACCAGCACCAGCGTATTCTGCAGCGAGGCGAGGAAGGCGGGATCGGTGAGGAAGTAGGTGAAGTTCTCGAAGCCGACGAAGCTCTCCGAGCCGGGATCGAGCAGGCTGTAATGCAGGGTCGAGAAATAGATCGTCAGCGCCAGCGGCACGATCATCCAGATGAACAGCAGGATGACCGCTGGCGACATCAGCGCGCGGGCGAGGAGTTGCGTCTGTCTGGTGGCCATTGCCGCTGTCCATTTGCTCGATGAACACTGCCGTCATTGCGAGCGAAGCGAAGCAATCCACAATCACGGGGGGACTTTGGATTGCTTCGTCGCCTTCGGCTCCTCGCAATGACCACGCCGCCGTGAGAATAAAGCCTCGGGCTCGGTGCACCTCGCCCCGCCCGCGGGGAGAGGATTGCATCGGCAGATGCAATCCGGGTGAGGGGGACTCTCCGCGAGCGCGGTATTCGTGGAGAGTCCCCCTCACCCCAACCCTCTCCCCGCAAGCGGGGAGAGGGAGCGCACCGTCGTCCGGGCGAGAGCTCGAACAACGTTGGAGAGAAAATGCGGCCATCCCTGTGGGGAGGGATGGCCGCCAGTGATCAGCTCGGGAGGAGTTTCGTGTCGAGCTGATAACTTTGCGCGCCTATTTGATGTAGCCGGCGCGCTTCATCTCGCGTTCGGTGGAGGACTGTGCCGCCGCGAGCGCCGCATCGACGGTCATCGAGCCGGCCAGCGCAGCGGAGAACTGCTGCCCCACCGCGGTGCCGATGCCCTGGAATTCAGGAATCGCGGCGTATTGCACGCCGACGTAAGGCACCGGCTTGACCGTCGGCTTGTTCGGATCGGCGGCATCGATCGAGGCCAGGGTCAGCTTGGCGAACGGCGCGACCTTCAGGTACTCCTCGTTCTTGTAGAGCGAGGTGCGCGTGCCCGGCGGCACGTTGGCCCAGCCGTCCTTCGACGCGACGAGCTTCAGATAGTCCTTGCTGGTCGCCCAGGCGATGAACTTCTCCGCCGCCTCGACCTTCTGCGAGCCGGCGGGCACCGCGAGGCTCCACGCCCACAGCCAGTTGGCGTTCTTGCCGAGGCCGGTGTTCGGCGCCAGCGCGAAGCCGACCTTGTCGGCGACCTTCGACTCCTTCGGGTTGGTCACGAACGAGGCCGCCACGGTCGCGTCGATCCACATCGCGCATTTGCCGGAGTTGAACAGCGCGAGGTTCTCGTTGAAGCCGTTCGAACTGGCGCCGGGAGGGCCGGCCTCCTTCATCAGCTCGACATACGTCGTCAGCGTCTTCTTCCATTCCGGCGTGTTGAACTGCGGCTGCCATTTCTCGTCGAACCAGCGCGCGCCGAACGAATTCGACATCGCGGTCAGGAACGCCATGTTCTCGCCCCAGCCGGCCTTGCCGCGCAGGCAGATGCCGTACACGCCGCCCTGCTTGTCGGTCAGCTTCTTGGCGGCGTCGACGACGAAGTCCCAGGTCGGGCTCTCCGGCATCTTCAGCCCGGCCTTGTCGAACAGGTCGGTGCGGTACATCACGAACGAGCTCTCGCCGTAGAACGGCGCTGCATAGAGCTTGCCGTCGACCGACACGGCGTCCTTGATCTTGGGCAGGATGTCGCCCGCGTCATAGTCGGCACCGAGCTTGTCGAGCGGCACCAGCCAGTTCTTCTTGGCCCAGATCGGCACCTCATAGGTGCCGATGGTGAGGATGTCGAACTGGCCGCCCTTGGTGGCGATGTCCGTCGTCACGCGCTGGCGCAGCACGTTCTCTTCCAGCGTCACCCATTTCACGGAGATGTCGGGATTGGCCTTGGTGAACTCGCTGGTGAGGCCCTGCATCCGGATCATGTCACCGTTGTTGACGGTGGCGATCGTCAGACTCGTCTCCGCCAGTGCGGGCGCATGTGTCAGCAGCGTGGCGGCGCCCAGCAGGGCGGCAAGCGTGCTCGTCCGAGTGAAGATGGTCTTCACGGTCTCCTCCCATTCCCGCGGTTATTGAATATATGCTCACGGGCTGGGCTGATGTTCACAACACTGATCGGGCTTTGTCAAGCATGCGCCGGCGCCCACAGGTTGTGCGGCGCGACAGGAATCCGATCTTTGATAGAACAATGCGCAGCAGCGCCGCGGGCCTTCACGCCAGGATGGCGCGCGCCGTGGCCTCGTCGGTGATCAGGCCGTTGATGAGCCGCCCGGTCAGCGCGGCGCGGATGGCCGGGATCTTCGCCGGTCCCAGCGCCGCCGCGATCGTCATCGCGCGGGCCGGCACCTCGGGCGGAATGCTGGTGAGCCTGCGGTTGGTGCCGCCGGCGATCACCCTGCCGTTGGCGTCATAGGCCCACCCGGTGATCTCGCCGATGGCCCCGAGCCGCATCATCTCGGTGAGCTCGTCGCGGGTGACGAAGCCGTCGACATGCATCTGCGCCTTCTGGTCCATCTGGCCGATGCCGACCAGCTTGAGGTCGGCCTTGTCGGCGACCGCCTTGACCTTGGCGATGGCATCGAGCCGGACCATGCGGTCGCGCTCGTCCTCGGTGCCCATCAGGAACGGCAGCGGCATCGGATAATGCCGCGCGCCGGTGCGGTCGGCGAGCCGGCCGACGGTGTCGAAGAAGCTGGCGGAGCCGTCGGCCAGGATGTTGCCGACCAGCGAGACGATCTGGTGCTCGGGCCGGTCGACCGGCGAGACGCGCTCGACCGCGGCGCGCACCGCCCGGCCCGTGCCGAGCGCGATGATGACCGGCGTCTCGGCGCGCAGCGTCGTCTCCAGCAGGTTGGCGCAGCGTTCGGCGATCCCCGCCGCGCCGGCCGGCGCGGCCGGATCGGTCGGGACCACCTCGCAGTGCACCAGCGCGAAGCGCGCCTTGAGCTGCGCGGCCAGCGCCATGCACGAGGCGATCGGATGCTCGAGCCGGAACGTGATCAGCCGCTCGGCAAGGCACAGCGACACCAGCCGCTGCGCCGAGGCGCGCGACACCTGCAGCATCCGGGCGATCTCGTCCTGGGTATGGCCCGCGATGAAGTACAGCCAGCCGGCGCGAGCGGCATCGTCGAGCCGTGATTTGTCGCTGTCGCCCGCCATGACGCCGAGCCGGCCTCCCTTTCAGAACACGTCTTCCCGGCCGAGCGCGGCCCGACGCTGATCGGCCTGCACTATGCCATGGCGCTCACGGCGCCGGGGACCGAGGCGCGCCACCATCCCCAGGAGGAACGCGGCAGGGTCATCCAGACCAGATCATATGCTCTGATCGTGGGCAATAGCCCAATCTCGGCAGGTTGCGCCCAGCGTCGCGGATCCTCGCTCGGCGCACGACGGCTGCGCATCCCCGCGGGATGCGGCGGCTCGGCCGGCCGCTTAGCTCGGGGGCATGGCCCTCCCCTCTCTCGTCCGCCCCCACCGCGCCGCTCCGGTGTTCGTCTGCCGCAATTGCCTGAAGCGCAGCGATGACCCCAAAGCATTGAACAAGGCCTTGAAGAAGGCCCTCAAGCACGCGCTGGAATCCCGCGGCAGCCCCGGCAACCGCGCAGGCGAGAAGCCCGCCCGCGTCATCGCGACGAGCTGCTTCGGCCTCTGCCCGAAGCGGGCGGTCGTGGTCACCGGGGGCGTCCACGCGGCACGCGGCGAATATGTGCTCGTCTCCGCAGCCATGGATGTGCCCACCGCCTTGGCGCTGCTGCGCGACGATCCAAACGGGCCGCGTTGAGTTCGTGATGGTGAACAAAACCTTGAGCCGGACGCTCGAGTCTCATCGGCGGTCTTGACACTTGCTTGGTGCGCCGCGGGCTTAGCTGGCGCATCACGTCATCAGCAAGCGCCGCCATGAGTCCCACCGCCACCATCGCAGTCTCCGGCATGCAAGCCGCCTCGCGCCGGCTCGAGGTGTCCGCCTCGAACGTCGCCAATGCCAGGAGCACGGGCGCGCTGCCCAATGCCGACGGCACGCTGCCGGCCGGCGCGCCGAAGGCCTACGACCCGCTCGAGCTGGTGCAGAGCGACGTCGCCGGCGGCGGCACGCAGACGACCATCACGCGTTCGAGCTCGGGTACGTCCGCGAGCTACGATCCCACCGCGCCGTTCGCCAACAAGGATGGCCTCGTCGCCGCGCCCAATGTCGATCTCGCGCAGGAGATGATCAGCCAGCTCGTCGCCAAATACAGCTTCGCCGCGAACGCGAAAGTGCTGAAGGCGAGCGACGAGATGAGCCGCACCGTGATCGACATGAAGGTGTAGGCCGGCCTCGATAGCCCGGCGTCTCCCGCGTCAGCGCGAGAATACGGCGACTAGCCAGTGGATCAGCGTGGCACCGCCAATAGGCGCGACCATAAGCAGCATCATGTTGAAGCCGATCAGCACGAGCAGCAGCTTTTCACGCCGCGGCGACAGCCGTCGCTTCGGCGGCTCCGGCTTCGGATCATGCGGCCAGTGGCCGGGCAAGTCGACGAACATTGCGGCCCTCACCTGTCGCTGCAGAACGCCGGAGCGGGCGGACCGGATGCCCCTGCGGACGACGAGCATCGTAGCACGGCGAGATCATGGAGACGACCGACAGCGCGTCCTGCGCCGTGCTCACGCGGTGTCCTGACCCAGCTCGGCCAGCACCCCTGGCTCCACCAGCAGCCCCTGCCGCTCATAGCGCCCGCGCGTCCGGCTGAAGCGCACCACGACCGCATGGCGTTTGCTCTTCGCCTTGGCCCTCCGCGACAGCAGCGCGTTGCCGGCGGGCAGAAACACGAGATCGCCGAGACCGACGCATGAGAGACACGCCGGACCGCCATCCTCCATCATGAGGACATCGCCGGTCCCGCCGCAGCGATGACAGCTCCAGCCGTCCCGCGCCGGCGCGATCGCCACCAGCTCCGGCGCCCGGCTCGCCTTCACTGCCACGCGCTCGCGCTTCTTCTCGGAGAGCGCCGGCGAGACCCAATGCGTCCGGAACAGCTCTTCAAGTTGCGGATCATTGCTGCGGCTGAACCGCAGCGGCTGCCGGCTTGGCGTCTGTGCGACATAGGCGGTCTCGCTCGGGCTCGGCCCCTTGGATGCGCGGGAGACCGGAGCGTGTGACCTCCTCCAGCGACCCAACCTGCCCACGCCGCCACTGCTCCAGCAGCGACGCATCGAGCCAGCCGAGGCCACAGAACAGGTCGGCGACGCTGACGTAATGCTGGTCGGCCAGCAGCGCCTCGGCCACCCTGGCGACCCGATCGGACAGCGGCTCGTTGTTCCTCCGGCTCATCACGACACCTGCAAAATCGTGCACGCTGACAAGGCGCGCATTATCCAGCAGAGCCGACCGCGATCAAGAGCGGCGCGACCACGGCATCGGCCACGCCGTGACGCGGCCCGATCCAACTGCGTGGGGAGATCTCCTAGGCGCTTTTCGCGACCGCGCCCTGCCCCGTCCGCTCGCCGGTCACCTCGCCGGCCGGCTCCGGGCTCAGCCAGCGATAGATGAAGCCGCCGGCCGCGCCGCCGAGCAGCGGCGCCACCCAGAACAGCCAGAGCTGCGCCAGCGCCCAGCCGCCGACGAACAGCGCCGGCCCGGTGCTGCGCGCCGGGTTCACCGAGGTGTTGGTGACGTGGATGCTGATCAGGTGAATGAGCGTCAGCGCCAGCCCTATCGCCAGCGGCGCAAACCCGGCCGGCGCCTTGCCATGGGTCGCGCCCATGATGACGAACAGGAACATCATCGTCAGCACGAACTCGCTGAGCAGGCAGGCCCCGAGCCCATATTTGCCGGGCGAATGCTCCGCATAGCCATTGGCGGCAAAGCCGCTCGCCGTGCTGAAGTCCGGCGCCCCGCTGGCGATCGCATACAGCACGGCCGCGCCAACGATGGCGCCGACCACCTGCGCGATGATGTAGGGCACGATCAGCCCGGTCGGGAAACGCCCGCCACACGCCAGTCCCACGGTGACAGCCGGATTGAGATGGCAGCCCGAGATGTGCCCGATCGCATAGGCCATGGTCACCACGGTGAGCCCGAACGCCAGCGCCACGCCGAGCATGCCGATCCCGACATCCGGCACGCCGGCCGCGATCACCGCACTGCCGCAACCGCCGAACGTCAGCCAGAACGTCCCGATCGCCTCCGCCACGAGCTTGTTGTTGATGCCGTTCATCATCGCCTCCCTGGGTGCGTGTGATTGGCTGGAGCCTGCCTCTCCCGTCAATGGAGAAGATGATCACTTCGACAACCTGGAGTCAAAGGCGGATTCGCGGTCGGCCGTGGGATGCCTGTGACTTTGAGTCAGAAAGAGTCCGACCGTTCGTAGTTCGTAGGGCGGATGAGCGAAGCGTCATCCGCCAGCTTACGCTGCTTGCCAACAGTCGTCGGCGCTCATTCCTGGCGGAAGCTCGTTCCTGCCGTGAACCAGCTTGATCGGCGAGGGGTTGCTCATCGAGCTTGCGGCCGACGGTCCAGGCCGACATCGATGATCCCGCATGGCGGATGATGCTCCGCTCATCCGCTACGTGCTATCGATTTTGCCGACATGCCGGCGAGAGCATCGGCACGTTCGCCCACGGCCAATTGTGCCAGCGCCCATCTTCGCCGACGCAAGCGGAGGATGTCGGAGGCGGGCTCGTTGTCGCATCCGCGGATGCGTCAAGCGCGGCAAACCGGTGGTCGACATAGGTCGTGGACACGTACCCCGCGACGGTCACCACCAGAACGACCGCAAATCCCTTGGCTGAGTCACTCCAGCGCATGTCATCACCTCGCGTGTTCGGCGTGCCAGGACCACACGGGACGACATTGACGCGCCATCGCGTGGCGGGCTGTGAGAAAGATCACATCGACGTCTAGCCCTGCCCCGACAAATATTGACCTACATCAATACGCGAATGCAAAATTGAACTTAAAGTTGCAACGATAATAATGAAGAGTATTTGAAATGAAGAATTCAACCAAAAGGAACGTCAAACGCGGCCTCGCTACAAAGAAGACCTCCGCTACCAAGAAGGCCTCCACTGCAAAGAAACAAACCAAGAAGGAGTTTCCTGAGATAAGGTGCGGAGAGCCGTGTCCAAAGTGTGGCCGTGCATGCAACAAAAAAGAAGGGCATTCAGGAAATCACCGTGATTCCGGAGTGCACACTTGGTAACGAATTCGACGTTACATGCACACCGGCACGCCTCGTTCTCTTGGTCGTTTGAGGTCCGCCCTGAACTTGGACCTGATTGCTGACATCGTGACGGTCGAAACTCCCTCAATCATCTTCGTCAGTTCGCGTGTCGTGATGCTCGGGTGAGATTGCGTCTTTGATTTTCGTTTTGATAGCACCCGCGCTCTCGCGAGTTTCAAGCTGCGCATTACGGTGACGCTGCATGAAACTCCGGGCCGCAGTGCGCGACCGCTCGGCGGCCGTGGCCCGGTCACGCCGCTCGCGGCTTGTTCACCGTCTCGATCCGGTCGAGAGTCTTGCCGAGGTCGCGCTTCGCGATCTGGACGTCATAGTCCGTCTGCAGGTTGAGCCAAAGCTCGGGCGTCGTGTCGAGCGCCTTGGCGAGCCGAAGCGCGGTGTCGGCGGTGATGCCGTTCTGCTCGCTCGCGATCCGCTCGATTCGTGTCCGCGGCAGGCCACACACCTTGGCGAGAGCGCCCGCGGAGATCCCGAGAGGATCGAGGAACTCCTCCCGCAGAACCTCACCGGGATGCATGGGTTTCAGCTTCTTGGTCATTGCAGTGCCTCTTAGTGATAGTCCACGACCTCGACGTCCGCCGGACCTTCCGCCGTCCAAACGAAGCACACCCGAAATTGATCATTGATGCGAATCGAATGCTGCCCCTGACGATCCCCCGTCAGCGCCTCCAGCCGATTGCCCGGAGGCGATCGCAAGTCGCGGAGATCGGCTGCAGCGTTGAGGTAACGCAGCTTCCGGCGGGCCACTTTTGACAGATCCGACGGAAAGCCCTTCGGGTTCTCGCCGTCGAAGACAGCCTCGGTGATCTTGTCGCGGAAGCTTCTGATCATGTGCCAACGTATGTATCATTTAATGATACATACGTCAAACAATGGCGATGTCTCCGAGCTGCTCGCGCTGTTTCTGCCAACTCGTATGTCGGCCAGCGTATCCCAGCTCTGCACAGACTGCCCGTCGTGCTGATTCCCCTTGCGCCGTCGGGCAAATCACCTCCACATTTCCCGCCATCCCGCCCGCACTGAGAGGGGCGCATCGCGATCGTCACGGGACGTTGCGGCGGGGAGCGGTGGCCGCGGGGCGACGCAGCATCTCATTTGGGGGTGCGGACGAACGTCGTGCTGCGGACGGTCAAGCCGTGTGGTCCCGACACCCCGACGCTGGTGTCTTGGTCGGCGACGATGTCGATGACGGGGGCAAGCAAGCCCGGTCCCCTGGGAGAGCACGGAGCAGCCGTTCAAACCATCGCGCAGGGAAGGCCGGGTTGTTTCCGGCTGAGCCTGTGGTTCCTGCCCCGTGCACTCTCTTTCGCACGGGGGCCGCGGGTGCCAGTCGGCACTCGGCCTTCCCTGCGCCCTCTCAATTGATGAGGACGCTCACATGCAGCAGAGCTCGGGCCAATCCAGCCGCGAGGTTGCGAGCGCATGGCCGCGAGCTACGGCGACGAGCGGCAGGCTGTTTGACAAGGTTGATCGGAGATCAGAGAGCGGGTCTCAAGCGAGACTTGGGGGGCTCAAACGCCCGGCTTCGCCAAGAGGCTTCGCCGGGCACGCTTCGCCCGTTGGACTACAGCGCGGCTGCGCCACGCGTAGCCCAACGGGCGAAGCGTGGTGCCCAGGGGCGGAATCGAACCACCGACACTGCGATTTTCAGTCGCATGCTCTACCAACTGAGCTACCTGGGCAGGTCTCGTGAAGGGCAAAAAAGCCCGGCGAGCCGGCGGGTTATAGTCAGAGCGGGCGGCGCTGTCTACCGCCCTGAGGCGAAGTTTTCACATTCCTTTCGCAGTTGCGCGGAAGGCCCCGGGGCCGCCGCCGGACGGCCGGCTCCGCTGGGGCAAAGCCATGAAAACACGGCCCTATTCGACGTCGTCCTCGTCGCCCTCGGTGGCCGGGATGACATAGGAGCCGCTGAGCCAGCGATGCAGGTCGACGTCGCGGCAGCGCGGCGAGCAGAATGGGCGGACGGCCTCGGCTGCGGGCCGGCGGCAGATCGGACAGCGGCCGGTGGGCTTGGCGGAGGCGGCGGATGGGGAACTGGTCGAACGGGTCGATTCTTGGGACATGGCCGCTATCTAGGCGCCCGCGACGCGCGATGCACCTCCTCAAGGATGGCGTCAGACTCCGACGGTGTTGAGCCAGCCGAAGCGGATCGGAAACCCCTCGCCGGCGAGCAGCGTCGTGGTCTCGTACAGCGGCAGGCCAACGACGTTGGTGTAGGAGCCGACCATCTTGACCACGAACGAGCCGGCGATGCCCTGCACGGCGTAGCCGCCGGCCTTCCCCCGCCATTCGCCGGAGCCGATATAGGCCTGGATGTCGTCCTCGCTGAGCCGCTTGAAGCGGACGCGGGTCTCGACCAGGCGCTGGCGGAACGCCTCCTTCGGCGTCACCAGCGTGATCGCGGTGTAGACGCGGTGGTTGCGGCCGGACAGGAGGCGCAGGCACTGCGAGGCCTCGTCGACCAGATTGGCCTTCGGCAGGATGCGGCGGCCGACCGCGACCACGGTGTCGGCGGAGATGATGAAGGCGCCGCGCAGCTCGTCGTCGAGCTGGACGGATTTGAGCGCGGCATCGGCCTTGGCGCGGGCCAGCCGATTGGCGCAGGCGCGCGGCAGCTCGCCACGCTTCGGCGTCTCGTCGACGTCGGCCGGGCGCAGCGCGTCGGGCTCGATGCCGGCCTGGTTGAGCAGCGCCAGACGCCGCGGCGAGCCGGATGCAAGAACGATTTTGGGACGGCCGAGCATGCTGATTTCGCTGGGGGATTCGGAAGCGGCGGGGCGTGCGCGCGGAACCTATCGGAAGGGCTGCCATTCCACAACCCGAAGGCTGCGACAAGGCTGCGACGAGCCTGCTCTACGGCGCGAATTTGAGCGGGGGACGACGTTGGTATTTCGGTTCGATGACACCTGCGGTGGAACCGGGAACCTACAAGCCCGCCGGACCGGGCTTGCCGAAACGCTTGCGGATCCGCGTGAACAGCCCGTCGCAGACCTCGCGATAGGCCGCGAGCTTCTGCTCGCGATTGCCGTCGGTGCCGGTCGGGTCGGGCGTCGGCCAGTATTCGACGTCGGCGGCGATGGTGCGGGTCAGCTCCAGGGCCTTGTGATGGGCCTCGGGCGAGAGGGTGATGATGAGGTCGAAATTCAGCCCCTCCCAGTCCTCGAGCTCCTCGAAGGTGGTCGGCTTGTGCTGCGAGATGTCCTGGCCGAGCTCGGCCATGACAGACACCGCGAACGGATCGAGCTCACCCTTCTTGACGCCGGCGGAGCGGACATAGAGCGCCTGCGGATACATCTGGCGCAGCAGGCTCTCGGCCATCGGCGAGCGCACGCTGTTCTGGCCGCAGGCGAACAGCACCGCCTGCGGCTGGCGCGCGCGCGGCGGCCCCTCGGCCATGCGCCTAGGCGCCCTTGGCCGAAAGCTGGGACGCGCGCGTGGCGGCCCGCGGCATCACTGGCCCTCGCCCTTCCAGTGCAGCACCGTGATCAAAGTGAACAGCCGGCGCGAGGTCTCGAAATCGACCCGCACCTTGCCCTTCAGCCGCTCCTGCAAGGTGCGCGAGCCCTCGTCGTGGATGCCGCGCCGGCCCATGTCGATGGCCTCGATCTTGTCGGGGGTCGCGGTGCGGATCGCCTGGTAGTAGCTGTCGCAGATCATGAAGTAGTCCTTCACGATTCGCCGGAACGGAGACAGCGACAACAGGTGCGTTACGACAGGCGTGCCGTCCTCCTTGCGGATGTCGAACATCAGGCGGTTGGCGGTGATGCCGAGATGCAGGGTGAAGGGACCGGCGCCGTCGGCGCCCTCGGGCGCGAACAGGTTCTCCTCGACGAGGTCGTAGATCGCGATCGCCCGCTCATGCTCGATGTCCGGACCGGAGCGGCCGATCGACTCCTCGTCGAGCGTCACCGCCACGATGCGATTGGTCCGGTCGTCGCCTGGCGGGTGCTGGGTCATGGCAGATTGAGGCGTATTCCCACGGAGCGTGAATGGGCGTCGAGACCCTCGGCCTTGCCCAGAGTCATCGCCGCTGGCCCCAGCGCGCGCAACTGCTCGGGGCCGCATTTCAACAGCGACGTGCGCTTCATGAAGTCGAGCACACCGAGACCGGAGGAGAACCGCGCCGAGCGCGCGGTCGGCAGCACGTGATTGGAGCCGCCGACATAGTCGCCGATCGCCTCGGGCGTGTGCGCACCCAGGAAGATGGCGCCGGCATTGCGGACACGGGCCGCGAACGCGTCGGGATCGGCCGTCATGATCTCCAGATGCTCGGCGGCGATGGCGTCCGCCAGCGGCACGGCCTGGTCGAGATGCTCGACCTCGATGATGGCGCCGAAATCGGCCCAGGACGCGCCGGCGATCGCGGCACGCGGCAGGGTCCTGAGCTGGCCCTCGACGGCGCGGGCGACATCATCGGCCAGGCGGCGGCTGTCGGTGATCAGGATCGATTGCGCGCTGGCGTCATGCTCGGCCTGGGCGAGCAGATCGGCGGCGATCCAGTCGGCATTGCCGCTGTCGTCGGCGATGACAAGCACCTCGGAGGGGCCGGCGATCATGTCGATGCCGACCTTGCCGAACACCAGCCGCTTGGCGGCGGCGACATAGGCGTTGCCCGGGCCGACGATCTTGGCGACCGGAGCGATCGTCGCGGTGCCATGCGCCAGCGCGGCCACCGCCTGGGCGCCGCCGACGCGGTAGATCTCGGACACGCCGCCGAGATGGGCGGCCGCCAGCACCAGCGGATTGAGCTTGCCGTCCGGCGCCGGCACCACCATCACGAGCCGGCCGACGCCGGCGACCTTGGCGGGAATGGCATTCATCAGCACCGAGGACGGATAGGCCGCGGTGCCGCCGGGGACATAGAGCCCGGCGGATTCGATCGCGCTCCAGCGCCAGCCGAGCTCGACGCCGGCTTCGTCGGTGAAACGCTGGTCGGCCGGCAGCTGCTTGAGATGAAACGCCTCGATGCGGTCGCGGGCGAATTTCAGCGCATCCAAGGTCGCGGCGTCACAGGCCTTGAAGGCGGCCTCGATCTCGGCGGCCGTCACGCGCAGCGAGGAGGCATCGAGCTCCAGCCGGTCGAACTTGCGCGTTGCCTCGAGCAGCGCCGCATCGCCGCGCCGGGCGACGTCGTCGACGATGGCGCGGGCGGCGGCTTCGACGTCGGCGGAGGTCTCGCGCTTGGCGGCGAGAAACTGCCGAAACTGAGTGTCGAAATCGGTGCTGGCGCGGGACAGGCGAATGGGCATCTCTGGCACTTTCCGAAGGGGTGGCTGCCCCCGACCTCCTGCTCAATGGCGCGGCAGCGCGGGGCCGTCAACCCTTTGAACCGGCGCCTACCCGGTCAGCGGCGGGACGCCTTCGATATCGCTGGTGCCGAGATCGTCCTCGCCAAGATCGGTCAGCTCGCATTCCAGACATTCGACGTCGAGCCGCAATGCGCCGCCGTGGGAGAACAGCAGCAGCGCGCTGCCGGCGGGCGGCTCGGCGCCGGCATGGAATTCGATGCCGATCAGCTCCAGCACGGCCGCGGGCGCGGCGAGGTCGATGCGGCGCGATTTGCAGGCCAGCACCCGGTCGAACCGCAACGCCGCGAGCAGCCGGCGCGGCTCGCTCTCACCATGCAGCGCCTGATCCCAGTCGAGCCGGTTCATGCCGATCACCAGCCGCTTCTCGGCCTGGCGCCAGATGATGTCGGCCGCCTGCACCCGCGCGTCCTGCACATGGGCCGAGATGACGGCGAGATCGTCGGCATCGAGCGCGATCAGTTTGAGCCGGTCGGTCACGGTCTCATCCTCTTGGCAGCGCCTTCACTCGCGGATGCGCTCGATCGTGGCGCCGCAGGCCTTCAGCTTGTCCTCCAGCCGCTCGAAGCCGCGATCGAGATGGTAGACGCGATTGATCATGGTTTCGCCTTCCGCAGCAAGCCCGGCAATGACCAGCGACACCGAGGCGCGCAGATCGGTCGCCATCACGGGCGCGCCGCGCAAATGAGAGGTGCCCTCGATCCGCGCGGTCTCGCCGTCGAGACTGATACGCGCGCCGAACCGTGCGAGTTCCTGCACATGCATGAATCGGTTCTCGAAGATGGTCTCGGTGATTGCCGAGGCGCCCTGCGCGCAGACCATCAGCGCCATCAGCTGGGCCTGCAGGTCGGTCGGAAAACCGGGGAACGGCGCGGTCGTCACCTGCACCGGGCGGATGCCGTGGCCGTTTCTGACGACACGGATGCCCTCGGCGTCGCTCGAGATCTCGGCGCCGGCCTCGGTCAGCACGTCGAGCGCGGACTGCAACAGCTCCGGCCGCGCGCCGGCGAGCCGGACATCGCCGCCGGTCATCGCCGCGGCGATCGCATAGGTGCCGGCCTCGATGCGGTCGGGCAGCACGGTGTGACGCGCGCCGTGCAGCGACGCCACGCCCTCGATCTCGATGCGTGGCGTGCCGGCGCCGGTGATGCGCGCGCCCATCTTGTTGAGGCAGTCGGCGAGATCGGTGATCTCCGGCTCGCAGGCGGCGTTGGTGATGACGGTCGCGCCCTTGGCGAGGCTCGCGGCCATGACCGCGACATGGGTGCCGCCGACGGTGACCTTGGGAAAATCGATCGTGCCGCCGCGCAGGCCGCCCGGCGCCTTGGCGACGACATAGCCGGCATCGATCTCGATGCTGGCGCCGAGCTTTTCCAGTGCCATGATCAGGAGGTCGACCGGCCGCGTGCCGATGGCGCAGCCGCCCGGCAACGACACCCGCGCCTCGTGCATGCGCGCGAGCAGCGGCGCGATCACCCAGAAGCTGGCGCGCATCCGCGACACCAGTTCATAGGGCGCCGTGGTGTCGATGATGTTGGCCGCCGAGATCTGCAGCGTCTGGCCCTGATACTGGCCGTCACCGGGACGCTTGCCGACGGCCATGATGTCCACGCCGTGATTGCCGAGGATGCGCTGCAGCTGCGCGACGTCGGCGAGGCGGGGGACGTTGTCCAGGATCAGCGTCTCCGGCGTCAAAAGACCCGCGATCATCAGCGGCAGCGCAGCGTTCTTCGCGCCCGAAATCGGGATGATGCCGTGAAGCGGGTTGCCGCCGACGATGCGAATGCGATCCATGCTGGTCCTGCTGGGCTGGCCGGGAAATTGGGCTAAGGTCGGCGCAACAGGACCGACATTACGGCGATTTGATGAGTTCGCAACGGCAGGTCGCAGCCGCCGGGAATTCATCCCCTGACGGTACGGCCCCCGCGGCGGAAAGGCGCGAATCAGACCGGCGGGACCAGCGCATCGGCCAGAAACCCGTGCAGCGCGGCGACGACCTGGGCCCCCTCGCCGATCGCACCGCCGACGCGCTTGACCGAGCCGGAGCGGACGTCGCCGACCGCATAGACGCCGGGCACCGAGGTCTCGAGCGGCGACACCATCCGCCCGGCATTCTGCTCCGACTGCGCGCCGGTGACGACGAAGCCGGCACGGTCGAGCGTGATGCCGCAGCCGTCGAGCCAGCCGGTGGCGGGATCGGCGCCGACGAACAGAAACAGATTGCTGATGTCGGCCGGCGTCTCTTCGCCGGACAGCCGGCTCTTCAAGGTGATGCGTTCGAGGCCGGTGTCGGCCCCGCCATCGAGCGCGACGACCTCGGTGTTGAACAACAGCTCGATGTTCGGCGTCGCCTCGATGCGCTCGATGAGATAGCGCGACATCGACGCGGCCAACCCGCCGCCACGGATGATCATCCGCACCTTCTTGACGTGCCCCGACAGAAACACCGCGGCCTGCCCCGCGGAATTGCCGCCGCCGACGAGGGCGACCTCCTGCCCCGCGCACAGCCGCGCCTCGATCGGCGAGGCCCAGTACCACACGCCGCGCCCCTCGAACTCCTTGAGCCGGGCAAGATCAGGCCGGCGATAGCGCGCGCCGCTGGCGACCACCACCGAGCGCGCCCGCACCTCGTCGCCGCCCTCGAGCGCCAGCACGAAGGCGCCGGCCTTGCGCTCGCAGTCGAGCGCATTGACCGACACCGGGATCATGATCTCGGCGCCGAACTTCTGCGCCTGGTTGAAGGCGCGCGCGGTCAGCGCGAGGCCGGTGATGCCGGTCGGGAAGCCGAAATAGTTCTCGATGCGCGCGCTGGCGCCGGCCTGGCCGCCGAACGCACGCGAGTCCAGCACCGCGACGGAAAGACCTTCGGAGGCGCCATACACCGCCGTGGCAAGGCCCGCCGGCCCGCAGCCGACGACCGCGACATCGTAGATCTTCTCGCCGCGCGGCCCGCCGATCATCCCGACGGCACGCGCCAGCTCGGTCTCGCTGGGATTGCGCAGCACGCTGCCGTCGGACACCACCACCAGCGGCAGCTCGGCCGGGGTCGGCGAATAGCGCGCGATCAGGTCGGCGGCGTCGTGATCGACGGCGGGATCGAGCAGATGGTGCGGAAAGCCGTTGCGGGTGAGGAAGCTCTGCAGCCGCGCGATCGCCGCCGATTGCGGCGGCCCGATCATGACCGGGCCGCCGGCGCCGCCCTGAATGAGATTCACACGGCGCAGGATCAGCGCCCGCATGATGCGCTCACCGAGCTCGGCCTCGGCGATCAACAGCGCGCGCAACCGTTCGGGGCGAATCAGGATGACCTCGACGTCGCCCTCGGCATGGCCATCGACCAGCGCGACGCGGCCGGAGAGCTGGGCGATCTCGGCCAGAAACTGCCCTGGCCCCTGGTCGATCACCGGGGTGACGTGACCGAGGCCGTCACGCTGGGTGATCGCGACATGGCCTTTGAGGATGACGAACATGCCGGGGCCGGGCTTGCCGGTCTCGAACAGCAGCTCGCCGTCACGATAGGTCTGGATCTCGCCGAAGCCGCGCAGGCGCGCGATCTCCTGGGGCGTCAGCTCCGGAAAAGTCTGGTCGAAGCGCGGCAGCGTCTTCGCGAGCTCCGCCCGTTGTGCCGCCGCATCCGCCGTCATCCCTTCATCCGCTGCCATCACGCCCACCCCGCCTGCCATCTGCTCAATGCTTCGAATCGTCCCGGCCGTCGGCAGCGGCCTCGTCCAAGCCGTCCTTCTCGACCGTCACCGCCTGGCTGCGCTCGCGGCTCTGCGCCTTGCGCCGCTTCAGGTTCTCGCGCAGCGCCTGCTTCAGCCGCTCCTCGCGCGCACCCTTCGGCGCCGCCTTCCCGGTCTTATCCGTCATCCCTTCCCCCGGTCACCCCATACCAGAGGCACAATTGGGGCCGCAGGTGCGAAAGCCAAGAGGCGTTGGCGACGCAGACGCTAGGTTCCGCCCGGCCGGCCGTCGCCTGCCCGGATGGGGAGTTGCCGCCGCGGCTGCGGCCAGTTGGGCACCTCGAGCGGCAAACCGCGAGAATCCGCCGCGAACGGGCGATTTCACTCCGATTCGAAGGTCTTTCGCTCCCTTTCGATGCATCACGCGGACGTCTTTCCCGGAAAACCAGGCGAGCCGCGCTTGCGCAGGCGGGGACCTTGTGGCAAGAACCGCCCGCGTTCGGTCGCGGCTTTCGGGCCGGTCCCCGCCAGTCCCTTTGCTGCCGTAGCTCAGTGGTAGAGCACTCCCTTGGTAAGGGAGAGGTCGACAGTTCAATCCTGTCCGGCAGCACCAGGGCATTCTTCCCCCTACATGATCTTCGGCGACGCCTCGGGACCACTTGCCACGCGCAGATGCGCGTCATCGGCCTCGCGGCGCAATTTGCGTCCGAGCTCTGCTGCAGCACCGCCCTCTCCGGAAATCGAGGGCGCAGGGAAGGCCGGGCGCTGGCCGCGCCCGTGGCCCGCCTGCGGAAAAAAATGCAGGCGGCAGGTACCACAGGTCTGGCCGAACACACCCGGCCCTCCCTGCGCAATGGGCTTACGATTTATACGCGCTCTCCCTGGGGACCGGGCTTTGTTGCCCCCATCACCCGCGATGCACTGACGCACATCAGCGAGCTTGACCTCAGCATCGGGAGGCCAGGACCACGCGACTTCACCGTCCGTATCGAAGTTGTTCGTCCGCTCGCGAATGCGCGCTGCAACTCCGACCCGGCCATCGCATCCCACACCCAACGCTCGTGACGACTCGCGAACGCCCCTCTTCGATGAGCACGGGACGGCCGGAAATGTGCAGGTGATTTGCCCGACGGCACAAGGGGAATGGGTGCGGCAGAGTGGCACGACGGGCAGTTTCAGCAGAGCTGGGATACGGGCGGCGGAGGGGGCTTTGTTTGGTGCAGCGTCACCGTAATCCCAGCGTCACCGTAATCCCCGGACGGGACCGTCCTCGACCGCGCCGGCTTCCTGCGGCAAGTCGCCCGGAAGTCGCCGGTCACCGAGATTTCCGGCAGCGACATCCAGATCAGGGTCCTTGGAGACATCGGTGTCGTGAATGCACGCACGCACTTCACCAAACCCGACGGAAGCCGGGGGACTGGCTGCTACACGGACGTCTAATGGAGGCGTGGCGACCGCTGGCGTTGCATTTCCGTTTCGCGCAACTGACGTGGAAGCACGGCGGTCGTACCTTGCGGTCGGGCGCCCGCGAGACAGATCGAGATTGGTTTGATCTTGCCTGTCATGAGATTGCCTCAACAGAGTTGCCGAGGCGATCAATCATGAATGAGGATAAACCCGCTGCCCGCTATTCAACGCCTGTGAGACCTTCACCTCACGTCCACATTTCATGCGTATGGAAGCTGCAAGGCTCAGCGTCCACTGACTCATGCTAGCGTCGGGAAAGACGGCGAATGGCGGCGCGGTGTTCTCCGTCGACGCGATGAGCTTCATCGACGCCCTGCCGATCGACAATTACAACGGTGCGGCGCGTAGCTTTAATGTACATAAAGTTATGCGGTTTAAATCGATCTTTGAAGTTGACTCGATCATACTACTGATACATCCTAAGGGTGTATCTTAGTCACGAGAAAACCTGGCTGGTCTTCGATGCAACGGGAGCAGATCGAAGCCATAACTCGCGATATTGGGCAACAAGAAATTCTTGAACGTGAAATTCTTGCGATTGCCTCTCGCGAGAGACAGCGCATTGGGCGTGAACTCCACGACGGGCTCTGCCAATCGCTCGCCGGCTTAGCGGCGCTAGCTGCGGCGCTGTGGCGAAGTTTGGCGGCGAGCGGCCAACCGGGTCCCGCCGCGGCCGCGGCCGAACTCGTACGATTGCTGAACGAGACCATCGGCGAGGCGCGTGACCTCGCTCGTGGGCTCAGCTCGATCGGTCTGAATAGCGCGGATCTTGTCGGCTCCCTTGAGAGCCTCGCCCGCAACGTCAGCGCCGCTCATGGCGCCTTTTGTGCGTTTGTGGAAGATAACCCTTGTCCCGATCTTGGCCGCGAAACCACGAGCCACCTCGTGCGTATCGCCCAAGAAGCCGTCCGCAATGCGGTCAGCCACGGCCGAGCCGACGAAATCGAGATCCGTCTGGCGTGCACTGCAGGCTCGGGACTATTGAGCATCCGGGACAACGGTGTCGGGCTTCCCGAAAAATGGCGCGATCATGACGGCATCGGGCTTTATACCATGGACTACCGCGCGCGGGCGATCGGCGGTTCTCTTACTGTGGAGCCGCAGGCCCGTCGCGGCGTCATGGTTGCGTGCGCGTTTCCGCTGTTATCGAATTACGAACGGCAGGAAAGTATCGGCGATGCCCACTTGCCTGGCTGAAGCCGCGGACGCGGTGCGGAAGAGGCTGCTTGTCGTCGACGATCATCCCGTGCTGTGCCGCGGGTTGATCGCCCTCATCGAGGCGGAAAACGGCCTCGCCGTTCACGGCGCGGTCGGTACGCGCGTGGCCGCGCTCAAGACCATCGCGATCAGTCGCCCTGATCTGGTGATCGTAGACCTTGCTCTCGGCGACGAGGACGGCCTAGATCTCGTCAAGGAAATCAAAGCGCGTCATCCCGGCGTTCGCTCGCTGGTGCTTTCGATGTACGACGAAGAGGTGTTCGCCGAGCGCGCGCTTTGCGCCGGCGCCCTCGGCTATGTCACCAAACAACAGCTCGAATCGACCGTGATCGCTGCCATTCGTCGGGTGCTTGCAGGCGAGACCTACATGAGCGAGGCTCTGCAGCGGCGGCTGGCTGAACGATGCGTCGGCGCGCGACCGCTCGAGACCGCCTCGCCGGTGCGCACGCTGAGCGATCGGGAATTGCAGGTATTTCGGCTCGTTGGTCAGGGCCGAACCACGCGGCAGATCGCTGGTCTACTGAACCGCAGCGTCAAAACGGTAGAATCCCATCTTGAGCACATCAAGAATAAGCTGGCGATCGAATCGGCTGCTGAACTCGCCCAACGCGCGGCTCAATGGGTTACAATCGGCCGATTGGGTTGAGTCATAAAGTTCGCCCAAGTGCGCGGCTAGTGTCATACACGTCTGCCATGCCGCCGATGACTTCTCGACCAAGCAGGCACAGCCCCTCTCCGGCAAGCGCGACGGCCGAACACGCGGTCTGGGCCATGGTGCTAAAGCGGACTGCGCAATCAGCACGGCGCACGCGGCGTCTGCTCATTGTGGACAGTCACCCCTGATGCGGCGCAGGCTGACCGCGCTGATCAATGCTGAGCCCGGTCTTGTCGTATGTGCCTTGGCGGCCACCCAACGGGATGCGCTCGTGGCCATCGCGGCCACGAAACCCGATCTAGGGATCGTCGATCTGTTCCTTGGCGATAGCAATGGTTTGGATCTGGTGAGAGACGTTCGCGCGCGCTTTGTTCGTCTGCCGCTACCTGGATTGAGCAGGCATGATTCGCCGCAATACGTCCGCCGCGCTTTCGAATCCGGCACCGACGACTACGTCGCCAAGCAGGAGATGACAGAAGACCTTCTGGTGGCGATCCGCAGCGTGCTGCTCGGCGACCCTTACGGCGCACCGGCGCCTTGATCCATGCCCGTCTGCGTCCGGCAAGTTGACGCGTGCGAAGCTGGGCGGCCCATGGGGGATTCTCCCAATGCGAAAACGGGGTGCGACCCCGATGTCAGTTTAAGTCTCCAGCGTTAGCATTGGTAGCTACCAATGCCGTGCCCGCTTTGACGACTGAAATGCTGGTCGAGCCCTTCGCTTATCGGCTCGATCGAGACCATCACCGCTTCAAATGGGAAAAAACGATGAGAAATATCTGCACCGCCGCCGCAATAGTCGCGATTGTTTTCATTCCTTGGACCGTCCATGCGGGCACCTGCTACAAAAACTTAGGTTGCAAGGGCGCTACGTCGACCACTTCTTGCAAGACATGTCTTGGAAACCCCTCAAAGGGAGAGGGTTGGAAGCAAAACTCAAAGAGCACCTGTATCGGAAACTTCAACCATTGTCCGGCGGTCCGTTAACGGTACTGGCGCTGGTCCCGCGCCCCGGCACCAGCAAGGCCGCCTCCGGCCACAAGATCCATCCCTATCTGCTGCGCGGCGTCAGCATCACCGATGCCCAATCACGTCTGGGCGGCCGACATCACCTACATTCCGATGGCGCAGGGGTTCCTGTATCTGGTGGCGATCATCGACTGGGCCACCCGGGCGGTGCTGGCGTGGCGCTTGTCGAACACGATGAATACGGGCTTTTGCATCGCTGCGCTCGACGAGGCGATGGCGCGTCACGGCCGGCCTAAGATCTTCAACACCGATCAGGGCGCGCAGTTCACCAGCTCAGCCTTCACCGGCAGGCTGGAGGCTGCAGGCATTGCGATTTCGATGGACGGACGCGGCCGTTTCATGGACAACATCTTCATCGAACGATTGTGGCGCTCGATCAAGTATGAGGAAGTGCATCTGAAAGCCTATGCTGACGGGCGCGAAGCGCGAGACGGCATCGGCTCATGGATGACCTTTTATAATCATCGCCGCCCGCACCAGGCGATGAACAATCAGTTTCCCATGGCGGCATGGCGCGCCGGCATGGATGTGATCGAGGCGGCCCAGACTGTGGATATGCCGCTTCGCTTGGACAACGCAAACGCGTTGCCCACATACCCACAGCAGGCCCAGACGCAGCAGCAGGAAGCTGCTTGATTTGAACGACAGGGCAGGCGCGATCACACCTTAATTTTCGGCGATCCATGGTCCCGTGCGTGGGGTCCACTTCAGTTGAACGTGTCTCGCAAGCTAACATCCGCCTGGGGTTATGGATTCCCGCGTTCGCGGGAGAGCGGGGCAGCCGAGAAGAACAAAGGGCGCGATCGGTCCGATCGCGGAGCATCGGCAGCAGCGCAGATCTGAGTAGCTGTAGCCCGGATGAGCGGCACCGATATCTGAGGGGGCTGGCCCCGCATGTCGCTTGCGCTCATGCGGGCTATAGCTGCTGCGATCGGGTGGCGATGCGCGGCCCTCGTCGAGGCCACGCATAATGCACCCTCACGCCGCGCGCACCGAGTCGAGGAAGCGGCTGACCTCGTCGCGGAGGCGGCTGCTCTGGCCGGACAGCGACTTCGCGGCGGACAGCACCTGCGAGGAGGCCGAGCCGGTCTCGTCGGCGCCATGCCGGACGCTGGCGATGTTCGCCGACACCTGCTGCGTGCCGTGCGCCGCCTGCTGGACGTTGCGCGAGATCTCGCGCGTCGCCGAGCTCTGCTCCTCGACGGCCGAGGCGATGGCGGACGCGATCTCCGACATCCGGGCGATGGTCTCGCCGATCTCCTTGATCGAGCCGACCGACTCCTGGGTCGCCGCCTGGATGCCGCCGATCTGCTGGCCGATCTCGCCGGTGGCCTTGGCGGTCTGCTCGGCCAGCGCCTTGACCTCGGAGGCGACCACCGCGAAGCCGCGGCCGGCCTCGCCGGCGCGGGCGGCCTCGATGGTGGCGTTGAGCGCGAGCAGATTGGTCTGGCCGGCGATCGCGTTGATCAGCTCGACGACGTCGCCGATCCGCGCCGCCGCCTTGGCAAGCTCCGCGACGTTGTCGTTGGTCTTGCGCGCCTGCGCCAGCGCCTCGTTGGCGATGCGCGCGGAGTCCTGCACCTGGCGGCTGATCTCGTTGACCGACGAGCTCATCTCCTCGGCGGCCGCGGCGACCGAATGCACGTTGGTCGAGGCCTCCTCGGAGGCCGAGGTCACTACGGTGGCGAGCTCCAGCGAGCGGCCGGCGGTCGTCGTCAGCGTGGCGGCGGAGCGCTCCAGATCGGCCGACGCTGATGACACGACGCCGACGACCTCGCCGATCGCCATCTCGAACTCGCGGGTGAAGCGCTCGACACGCTGGCCGCGCTCGATCTTGGCCTGCGCGTCGGCCGCGGCCGCCTGCTCGGCGCGCTTCTTCTCCAGCAGCGCCTCCTTGAAGGTCTGCAGCGAGCCGGTCATCGCGGCGATCTCGTCGTCGCGATTGATCGTCGGGATCGCCACGTCGTCGTGGCCGGCCGCCATCTCGCCGATCAGGCCGGTCAGGTTCACGATCGGGTTGATCACGCGGCGGCGCAGCAGCATGGTGACGAACACGAGAATGCCGGCGAGGGCCGCGACCACCGCCGTCGCCAGCGCGAGCATCAGATAGGCTGCATCGCGCGCCGCGACGGCGCGTTCGCGGGCCTCGGCGATCGCGGCGTCGCGCACGACGAAGAACTTCTGCACGGCCGGGACGACCGCCTCGGCCAGGCTGTCGGCGGTGAGTGTGTAGTTGAGATCGCCGAGCCCGGCTGCGATGTCCTTGTCGACGATCGGAACGGCGCGCCCGAAATAGGCGTCACGGGCCTCCTTGAACGCCGTGAGCAGCCGCTCCGGATTGCCGAGCTGGTCGATGCCGGCGTCCAGGCGCTCGCGGTCGGCCTCGGTGCGGCCCTGGGCGCGGTCCATCGCCGCCTTCTCGGCCGGTGCCACGGCGCGGCGGGCGCTGAGCGCCGGCGACAGCGCGGCGGCACGACCACCGGCGGTCACGCGCAGGTCCTGCGCGGTGCGGGCGACGTCGAGCAGCGTCGTCAGCGACGCGTCGGCATTGGCGATGCGGTTCTGCAGCTGGTTCAGGATCGGCTCGATTGCCAGGGCGACCTGGGTGACCCCGGGGAGAAAGCTCTTGATGACGGCCGGATCGCGCGCGGTCAGCGGCGCGGTCAGCGCGGGGTCCACCTTGGCGAGGATCTCGTTCAGCTTGGAAGAGGCCTGGTCCAGGCTGCGCGTGATCGCCTCGCCGTTGGAGACGTTCGCCAGCTGCGCGCGCGCCCTGGCGAAGGATGCGTCGGCGGACTGCCTGATCTTGCGCACGCCTTCGAGCTGCGCGGGCGTGGCGGGAGTATCCTGGAAGATCGGCGTGATGTAGGGGGCGCGATGGCCGACCACGTCCTGCGCGTAGAGCAGCACGGCGCCGAACGCCTCGACCGTCTTGATCGCCTCGGCCTTGTGGCTGACAGCCCTGACCTGCTCGATCACGACTTGAGCAGCAGGCAGGACGGCCAAAGCCGTCACCGACAGCATGGAAATTGCGAAAAGTCGGCCGATCTTCATTATTGCCCCCGGATTGCGCGGGCTCACGCTAGGTTCCTTATGATTAAGGTTGCGCTTAATTCGACCCCCGTAGTTCCACGGGGTCGTCGCGCGCCCTCGATCGGAGACACGGCACCGGACAGGACGTCCCGTGCCGCTTGAAGAATGTCCTGAAGCGCGGCGATGACTTGGGACCGATTCCAGCTCAGGAAAACCCGGCTGCCCTACAGATCAAAATTCGTCGGCAGCATCACGACGTCGCGGATGGTCATGCCGCGCGGACGGGTCAGCATGAACATGATCACCTCGGCGACCTCCGAGGGCTCCAGCAGGCTGCCGGACTCGCGCGCCTCCTTCAGCTTCTCGGCCGGCCAGTCCGCGATCAGCGCGGTGACCACCGGGCCTGGCGAGATCGCGCCGACGCGGATGCCGTGCTTGAAGACCTGGCGGCGCACCGTCTGCACGAAGCAGTCGATCGCCCATTTCGACGACGCATAGACCGGCTCCCACGGCGTCGGGTAATGGGCGGCGAGCGAGCTGGTGACGATGATGTCGCCGGAGCCGCGCGCGATCATGTGCGGGAGCACGTCGCGCACGTTCTTCATCACGACGTTGACGTTGAGGTTCAGCATGCGGTCGATCGCGTCCGTCCTGGCGTCGACGAGGTCGCCGCCGAGATAGCTGCCGGCATTGGCGTGAAGGATGTCGAGCCGGCCGGCCGCATCGAGGACGCGCGGCAGCAGGGTGGCGCAATCCGTGGGATCGAGCAGGTCGATCACCACGGGGATCACGGCCTCGCCGTGCCGCTCGCGCAGGCTCGCCAGCGCCGCGGCATCACGGTCGATCATGACGACGCGCGCGCCGGCGGCCAGCATCGCCGCGCTGCTGGCGAGGCCGATGCCCGACGCCGCGCCGGTGACCGCCGCCACCTTGCCTTCGAGTTCCCTGCCCATTCATCTCCTCCTTGTCCGGCCAGACTACAGCAAACCGCGCGGCATTGCCGCACTCCGTTGGACCCATCGCAATCCCTGCGCGTTGCATCCCGGCCGCCAGCATCACCCGTGAAGAGCCCGATGGAGACGATCGAAGCCTATCTCGCCCGCAAGCATCAGGAGCTGCAGCTCCTGAATTGCTGCCTGCGGAGACCGCATGCGCTGCCGGCGCCGCGCTCCGTGATGGAGGTCGTCCGGCGCAAGTTTCAGCTCGCGGCCGCGCTGAAGGCCGAGCACGCGCTCAGCGACTGGACCGCGACCGAGACGGCCTGGGCGGATGCGGACGATCATCGCGCCGGACCGTTCGCCTTCAGCTACGACTATCAGCGCGCCGATCTCGACGTGCGCGGGCCGTCGTTCTACGCGGCGGGCGAGAGCCGTCATGACACCATCTACACCATCTCCGGCATGGCGGCGATCGCGGCACTGCTGCTCGCGACGCGGCCCGTTCTCGGTACGGCGGACCTGCTGATGCTGCCGGGCTCCTATGGCGAGACGCAGGAGCTGGTCGCGGCGCATGCGCGGCACCTGCGCCCGGTGACGCTGACCCGTGACCTTGCCGCCGCGCTGGCGCAGCCCTCGCCCGCGCCGCGGCTGCTGCTGATCGATTCCAGCGCGACCGCGCCGCGCTTCGAAGCCGTACTGAATTGCGACCGCCCAGTGATCGATCTCCTGATCTTCGACACCACCTGCTTTGCCAACGGCTCCGGCCGCGTTCGCCGCGTGCTGGCCTGGGCGCGACGCTGGGACGTGCCGGTCGTGATGGTGCGCAGCCACACCAAGCTCGACTCGCTCGGCGCCGAATACGGCCGGCTCGGCTCGGTCGCCTTCATCGATTGGAGCAAGGCCGCCGCCGCGGGCCGCGTTGTGCTTCAGACGCTGCCGGACGAGACGCGCAATGCCGTCAGGCTGCTCGGCGGCGCGGCGCTGCCGGCGCATTTCCCGCCTTATGTCGGCCTGCCCGCCTATCGCGAACTGACCGCGCGGCGCGTCGCCGCCATCCTGCGCAACAGCCGGCGCGCGCGGCGTCAATTCGCGACCGCGCTGCACGGCCTGACCGCGGAGCTCGACTTCGCGCACGGGCTCTACGTCACGCTCGCCGGCCGCGCGCCGCTCGACGAGGCCACCGCGCGGCAAGCCGCAACCGCCATGAGCGACGATCTCCGGCGCGCCGGGCTGCCGATCCGCCACGCCGGCAGCTTCGGCTTCGATTTCGCTGCGACGGAATGGTTTCACGACGCCACCACGGATCGCTACAGCGTGCGCGTCGCCGTGCCCGACCTGCCGACGGCGATCTGGGACGAACTGACGGACGCGATCGCCGCGTGGTGGTCCGCGCACCAGGGGCGATCCGCCGCGGCGTGACCGCTGCGCCATGGCACCCCTTGCCTCCTCAACGGCAAACGATTTCGATGTCACACGCGCCACGCCGTGCCCGGCGGTCTCGGCGCCACGGCACTCGGCGCCCTGGCACCGCGCCTCGCTTGGGCGCAGGGGATTTGGAGCAACGCCTTCGCGCCGCTCGCAAGTGGCTGAACCCGCTTCGCGAGGAGGGACCGACGGCCCTCCCCTCACAGCCATCCGCGCCGGTGGAACTGCCAGTACAGCACGCTGCACACGGTGGCGATGAAGCCCAGCACGGCGTAGTAGCCGTATTGCCATTTCAGCTCCGGCATGTGCTCGAAGTTCATGCCGTAGATGCCGGCGACGGCCGTCGGCACCGCGAGGATCGCGGCCCAGGCCGTGAGCCGACGGGCGATGTCGGTCTGCTGCGCCTGGCCGGCCATCATGCTGGCCTCGAACACGAAGGCGAGGATCTCGCGCAGGGAATCCGCATCCTCCTCGGCGCGCTTGGCGTGGTCGAGCACGTCGCGAAACAGCGGCGCCATCTCGGCGTCGATCGCGACGTTGTCGACATGCTCGAGCCGCTTGCAGACGTCGACCACGGGGCCGACGGCGCGGCGCAGCCGCAGCAGGTCGCGCCGCAGGCGATACAGAAGGTCGACCTCGTGGCGCGCCAGCGGCCGCTGCAGCACGACCTCCTCCAGCGTCTCGACCTCGGCCATGATGCTCTCGGTCACCGGCCGGTAGTTGTCGACGATGAAATCGAGGATCGCATAGAGGATGTAGTCCTCCCCCTTGGCGAGCGAGCCCGGACAGCTCTCGCAGCGCTCGCGCACCGCGCCATAGGAGGTCGAGGCGCCGTGGCGCACCGAGACCACGAAGCCGGGGCCGACAAAGATGTGGGTCTCGCCGAACACGATGTGCTCCTTGACGAGCTGCGCGGTGCGGGCGACGACGAACAGCGCGTCGCCGTAGCGCTCGACCTTGGGCTGCTGATGCGCCTTCGACGCATCCTCGATCGCGAGCTCGTGCAGCCCGAACTGATCCGCGACGCGCTGCAGCAGCGCCGCATCAGGCTCATGCAGCCCGATCCACACCACATGGCCCGGCCGCCTGCTCCAGGCGCCGGCCTCCTCGATCGCGACGTCGGCGACGCGGCGGCCATCGGCATAGGCGCTCGCCGCGACCACGCCGGGCTCGCGCGACGCGCCGCGAACCTGAACGGCCGGCGTATCGGCCGGTGTCTGCGTCGTCACGTGGCGCATCGTGCCTCCCTGCTGTCCGGTCTCAACGGATCCACGCGGTGGCGCGTTCCCGTTGCACCGGCCTGTTTCCGATTTTCGGCGCGTTGCAGCCGCCGGTCAAGCAACGCGCCGGATCAGATCGGTGCCGATACGGCTTGTTGATGATCTGTCGCTCGCCGTCATGGCGACCGGCGCGTTCCTGTGTTTTGCTCGACGCCACCGGGAGAACAGCGCTACATGATCGCCGTCGTCATCCGTGAAAGGCAGGAGTCATCGTCATGGCCACACAACGTGTCGCACTGGTCACCGCGGGCGGCAGCGGCATGGGCGCAGCGGCCGCGCGCCGGCTTGCCGCTGATGGGTTCCACGTCGCGATCCTGTCGTCGTCGGGCAAGGGCGAGGCGCTGGCGGCCGAGCTCGGCGGCCTCGGCATCACCGGCTCCAACACGTCCAGCGACGATCTGAAACGCCTCGTCGACGGCGCGATGGACCGCTGGGGCCGCATCGATGTGCTCGTCAACAGCGCCGGCCACGGCCCGCGAGCGCCGATCCTGGAGCTGACCGACGAGCAGTGGCACACGGGCCTCGATACCTATCTGCTGAACGTCATCCGCCCGACACGCCTGGTGACACCGGTCATGCAGGCGCATAAGGGCGGCGCGATCATCAACATCTCGACCGCCTGGACCTTCGAACCGTCTTCGATGTTCCCGACCTCGGCGGTGTTCCGCGCCGGGCTCGCATCCTTCACCAAGATCTTCACCGACACCTACGCGGCCGACAACATCCGCATGAACAACGTGCTGCCGGGCTGGATCGACAGCCTGCCGGCGACGGAGGAGCGCCGTAAGACGGTGCCGATGGGCCGCTACGGCAAGTCCGAGGAGATCGCCGCGACCATCGCCTTCCTGGCCTCCGAGGGTGCCGCCTACATCACCGGCCAGAACATCCGCGTCGACGGCGGGCTGACGCGCAGCGTGTGAGGGGCCACCGCGCCGTCAGAACATCTCGAAATATTCGCGCTGCTCCCAGTCGGAGACCTCCTGCTGGAAGCGCTCGAGCTCGGCGTTCTTGATGAAGGTGTAGTAGTCGATGAAGGTCGAACCGAACGCCTGGCGGAAGAACGCATCGTCCTTCAGCGCATCGACCGCCTCGCGCAACGATTTCGGCAGCAGGCTCGCCTTGGTCTCATAGGGCACATCCGCCGACGGTCCCGGATCGAGCTCGCGGTCGATGCCGTCGAGGCCGGCTGATATCTGCGAAGCCATGTAGAGATAGGGGTTGGCGGCGGGCTCGCCGATGCGGTTCTCCAGGCGGGTGGCGCGATCGCCGGGGCCGCCGAGCACGCGGATCATGACGCCTCTGTTGTCGCGGCCCCAGATCGCGCGGTCCGGCGCCAGCGAATAGGCGCGGTAGCGCCGGTAGCCGTTGATCGTCGGCGTCGAAAACAGCGCGGAGGCACGCGCATGCGCGAGCAGACCCGCCATGTAGTGGCGGCCGAGCGCGGACAGACCTTCGGCGTCCTCCGTCATGAACGCGTTGCTGCCGTCGCGCGCCACCAGCGACTGGTGCAGATGCCAGCCCGACGACATCACGTTGGGGATGCGCGGCCGGCACATGAAGGTGGCGTGATAGCCGTGGCGCTGGCAGATCTGCTTCACGGCGCTGCGGAACAGCACCATCGTATCCGCAGGCGCCAGCCCGATGCCCGGCTGCAGCACGAATTCGCACTGGCTCGGTCCATATTCGAGCTCGATCGAGCGCAACGGCAGGCCCAGCGCGACGAGGTTCGCCCGGATGATCTCGAGCGCCGGCTCCATCTGATCGAAGCGCTGCTCGGTGAGATATTGATAGCCCTGGGTCAGCAGGCTGACCGTCGGCGGCACGCCGGGCTGACCGGGCGAGCCGGCATCACCGGGCGCGAGCCTGGGATCCTCGACCTTGAAGATGTGGCACTCGACCTCGAGGCCGGCCATGAACTGATAGCCACGCTGTTCGAGCGTCGCCAATGCCGACCGATAGAGATTGCGCGTGGCGAACGGGACCGGCGCACCGTTGGCGAAATACAGATCACACAGCACCCAGCCGGTGCCGGGCGCCCAGGGCAGCACCCGGAACGTGGTGGGATCGGCCACCATCAGCGCGTCGCTGCCGCCCTGCATCTCGGCCATGCCGAAGCCGCCGCCGGCGGTGAACACCGGAAACACGGTGCGATGCGAGGTGTCCTTGGCGAGCAGGGTCGTCGTGATCGAGCAGCCATCCTCGAGCGAGGACAAAGCAGCATCGACAGTGAGTGTCTTGCCGCGCAGGATGCCATGCTGGTCCGGGAACGAGAAGCGGATGGTGGTGAGGCCGTGCTCCTCGGCGAGGCGGCGCATGCGCATTGCGGCCTCGGCCTGCTCGACGGTCCACAACTGATGCTTGTCGACGAAACTCAACGATGGCTCCTCGAATCGTGGGACGGGCAAAGGCGCGCTCGCGGCGCTGCCTCCGCTGTTGCGCCAGTGGACACTGCGAACGCGACGCGCCCACCGCCGCGACGGTGCGCGTGAATGGTGGGCGGGCCGTCGGACGGCACGACGCGCCGTTCCGCCGGCCTTGCCCACCCTACGGCAGCTCGGAGCAAAGGAGCTACTCCGCCGCGCTCAGATGCGGGGCCCGCCGCACGATATCCGCGGGCACCGGCGGGGCCCAGGGGGCATTGCGGCGGCGGCGGACATCGACTTCCATCCAATAGGTCTCCCAGCCGCGCGTCGGACCGATGCCGTCCATCGTCGCCGGGCCCTGCACGCTGCGGGCCTCAGCGGCATCGAGGAACAGCATCGGCGGCTCGCCGCTCGCGACCTTCTCGATCTGCTCGCGCAGCAGCCGGCGATATTGGATGATCGCCTTGTCGGATTGGCCCAGATGCTCGCGGGTGCGGTCCTGGATTCGGCCCATCGACTCCACCGCCCACTGGTCGTGCACGTTGATGTCGTTGCCCATGCCGGTGTAGGTCGCGGTCGCCTGCTCCCGTGGATCGAAGCCGTAGTCGTTGCTCTTGTTCTTGCGCGAGCGATAGTCGGGCAGCTCATAGAGCTCGAGCCGCTGCGCCCGCATCTTCGCCCGGTCGACCGGCGCGCCATAGCTGGTGAAGATCGCGTACCAATAGCAGCTCTCGTCATCGACCGGCACGTGCCACTGCGTGATCGTCATCTCCGTGCTCATCGGAATCACGAAGGCATGCGGGAACAGCTGATTGGTGACGCGCACGTGGGTGCGTTCGGCATCGATCTCACGCAGCGCGATGATGCGCAGGCCGTATTCGGTCCCCTCGACATTGATGATCGGACGATCGTATTCGCGCAGCACCTTGGTCATCGGCAGCTCGCTGTCGGCGGAGGCGCCGCGGAACTGCTTGCCATAGGCGGTCGACGTATCCTCGTCCTCGAAGAAGCGGTGCAGGAACGAGGCATGCGCGGGGTCGATGCCGACCTCCAGCGCTTGCAGCCAGTTGCACTCGATCAGGCCCTTGAAGGCGAAGGTGTAGGCGTCTGGCGCGGTGAAGCAGTCGAGATCCGGGAACGCCGGGGCGGCGCCCTCGCCCAGCCAGGCCCAGAGGATGCCGCCCTTCTCGACCACGGGATAGGCGCGCTGCTTGACGTTCTTGCACAGCGGCGAGCCCGCCGGTTCGGCCGGCGTCTCCAGACAATTGCCGTCGGCGTCGAACAGCCAGCCATGGAAGGCGCAACGCAACCCGCCGTTCTCCAGCCGTCCGAAGGCGAGATCTGCGCCGCGATGCGGACAATCGCGATCAAGTAGTCCGTAGCGGCCCTGCGCATCCTTGAAGAGCACGAAGTCCTGGCCGAGCAGCTTCACCGCGCGCACCGGCCGCTCGCCCACGAGCTCATCGACCAGCGCGGCCGGCTGCCAGTACATCCTCATTAGTTTACCGGCGGGCGCGCCGGGTCCGACGCGCGTGATCAGGTCGTTCTGCTCCTGGCTCATCATGATGGCCGTCTCTCCTGTTCCGTCGCAAGTCGGGCGTTGAGCGTCACGCGATCATCTAATAATGTTCGCTAGACGAACACATGTTCGCCCAGATTAGATTCGCTTTAAGTGGGGAGAAGCGCAAGTGAAAAAGCTACAACCGAAGCCGAGGGGCCAACGGACTGCAGCTTCACTGCGGCCGAAAACAACAACAGCGGATCATGTCAGGCCGATGCCGAAACTGAAGCGCACTGATGAGGAGAAGAAGCAGGCTCGGGGCGACGGCCCCGAGTTCGTGGAAGCGCTCGATCGCGGCCTGCGGGTGATACAAGCCTTCAGCCGCGAGGGCCGGCCGATGACGCTGAGCAAGGCCGCGGAACTCACCGGCCTCGCCCGCGCCACGGTGCGACGGATTCTGCTGACCCTGAAGGCCTCCGGCTTCGTCCATGGCGACGACCGGCTGTTCTCGCTGACGCCGCGCGTGCTGCTGCTGGCCTCCAGCTATCTCGCCTCCAACCAGATCAACAGCGTGATGCAGCCGTTGATGGACAGCATGGCCGGCGAGGCGCGCGAGGTCTGCTCGCTCGCCGTCCTCGACGGCGAGTCGGTCGTCTTCATCGCGCGCGCGACCTCGACGCGGATGTTCTCGACCGGGCTCGAAATCGGCTATCGGCTGCCGGCGTTCTGCACGTCGGTCGGCCGCGTGTTGCTGAGCCGGATGCCGGACGATCAGTTGCGCCAGGCCGTCGAGCGCATGACTCTGACCGAGATGACGCCGCAGACGATCACCGACAAGGAAGCATTGCTCGCGTCGATCATCGCCGTCCGCGACGACGGTTACTCGCTCGTCGACGGTGAGGCGGAGCAGGGTTTCCGCTCGATTTCAGTGCCGATTCGCCGATATGACGGCGGCATCATCGCCGCCGCCAACATCGGCGGCCACGTCGATCGCATCGGCGTCGACGAGATGAAGGAGCGCTTCCTGCCGCTGCTGAAGAAGCTCGCGGCGACGGCGCAGCCTCTGCTCGTCTGATCGTCGGGGAGAGGCCTCGGCCGCCGGCGCGCGCTGGCTCTCGCTCGCGCATCAGGTCACGCCACCGCAACCTTCGCATCGAACTCGCGTCGCATCGAACTCGCGGCCACGAGCGCCGCTGCTCCATCCGGCAGCGACATCGCCGGGAGGCATCGTCGCGCCGCTGATCGAGCACGTCGTCCCGCCCCTCGCTGCATCGCGGATCGGCGCACTCGCCGTTCTCGTGAGAGCCGGACTTCGCGCGACACTCGTTCCGATGTCATCACCGACAGCGCGGTGCTACCAACTTATCTCCGCAGCAGCACGAGAGAGCCGGCCATCGCCGGCCACGTGAAGTTACCGGCCGCGCGAACTAATCGTTGTGGTCGCAGGCCTTGCGACGCCGCGGCCCACGCCCATTACGTGATATTATCGTGACGCCCGACCCTGTTTGCCACGATTGATGGTCCGTCCAGGTATCATCGCGCTGCATGCGATGGTGGCATGATCCGGAGCGGAAGTAGTTCGATCTCCGATCTCACGCGCGAATTGCGGACGACGCCACCAGATTGCCGCGAATGGCGCCGCAATCACGAAAGCCGAAGGCGCCGCGGCCCAAGCAGCATCGCGGGCAACCCGATCACCGCGATCATCCGACCGGCCCCCCCGCTGCCGCGAAGAGGCGCAGGAGGAGCCAGGACTCGGCTGGGGACGAGGTTGTCGGCCTGGGGCGGCGGGCGCGAGCCGCAGCACATCGTTGGACATCGGCTGCTTCTCGCGCGTAAATGGCATGCCGGGCGGACAACACCCGGACCTGCAGGTGAATGCCGTTTCCGGGGGGAAGACCCATGACTGATGCGCTGCCGCTCGTGCTGGTGCCTGGCCTGATCTCGTCGCCCCGCATCTATGCGCCTGTCATCCCGGCGCTGTGGCGGCTCGGGCCGGTGATGGTGGCCAACCACATCCGCGATGACAGCATGGCCGCGATCGCGCGCCGCATCCTGGCCGAGGCGCCGCCGCGCTTCGCGCTCGCGGGACATTCGATGGGCGGCTACATCGCGCTCGAGATCATGCGCCAGGCGCCAGAACGCGTGGGTCGGCTGGCGCTGATCAACACCCAGGCGCGGCCCGACACGCCGGAGGCGAGCGCCCGCCGCCGCACCATGATCACCCGCGCCAAGGAGGGCGACTATCACGGCGTGGTCGACGAGCTGTTCTCGGGCTTCGTGCATCCGTCGCGCCAGGATGATCCGCGGCTGCGCCAGCTCGTGCACGACATGGCCGAGGAGGTCGGCGTCATCGGCTTCATCCGGCAGCTGACGGCCATCATGTCGCGTCCGGACTCGCGGCCGACCTTGACAGCGATCCGCTGCCCGACCCTGGTGCTGACCGGCGACACCGACAACACCATCCCGAACAGCCTGTCGAAGGAAATGGCCGACGGCATCGACGGCAGCTGGCTGGTCGTGCTGGAGAATTGCGGTCACCTGCCGCAGCCCGAGCAGCCGGAGGAAACGGCGCAGGCGCTGATGGAATGGTTGCGGGGGTGAGATGGCCATCACAGTATATTGCTGGCGTTGTGGCATCGAGGTGCCCATGCTCGATGAGAAGGAGTGGGTGGAGATCGAGCCTCTCCTGAGGAAACCGATCGACGACATCAAAGACTACCGGCGGTTGAATGAATGTACTCTCGGGCAAGCCGCCGCTGCGGTCGATAGCAAAGCGGGCGTGCTGCAGCGCTACCGTGAACTGACCGGCTTTGACGAGACGAATGCCCTTGCGATCTGGCACCATCGACGAAGTGATTTCGGTCCGGCGTGCACGTCGTGTGGAAAGCCGTTGAGAACACCCCGCGCGAAATTCTGCGCCGCCTGCGGGACGCCGGTTTCATAGCATCACCCCACGCCAACTTCGTCATTCCGGGGCATTCGCGCAGCGAATGAGCCCGGAATCCATACTCACAGGTCTTGGTTGTGGAGCGAGAGGGCCGTACAGAGGCACTGCGAATTTCAGCAACAGAACGTGGTTATGGATTCCGGGCTCGCGCTTCGCGCGCCCCGGAATGACGATGGAGGGAGCATCCGGATCTACGGAGTATCGCCCGGACGAGAGTGCCGTCGGACGTGTCGGCCCGGGCAAGTCAATGAGCGGCTAATACGCAGCGTGAGGCAATCTCACGCCCGCCCCTTCCCCACCCGCAGCCCATCCACGAACACATCCAACAGCCGCAGCACGCTCTGCTGCCAGCCGGTCTGGTCGTGCATGTAGCACATGCCGATCAGCGCGCGCAGGACGTCGTCGGCGCTGATGTCGCTGCGGATCTCGCCGGCCGCGACGGCACGCGCCAGCAGCGCGCCGATCGAGCGGGTGAGGTGGCCGTGCGAATAGGCCGCGAGCTCAGAGTTCGCGTTCATGACGATCGCGAGCGCGGCCATCATGCCCTTCTTGGTGGCGACGAACTGCACCGTCGAGCGCAGCCAGCGGCGGAGCGCCTCGACCGCCGACTGCTCGCTCTTCAGCTCTTCCGCAAGCTCGGCGAGCTGCTCGACCTCGCGCCGGTACACCGCTTCGAACAGATCCTCGCGGGTGGGGAAATGGCGATACAGCGTGCCGATGCCGACGCCGGCCTGGCGCGCCACCGCCTCCAGGCTGGCCTCGGCGCCGCCGACGCTGAACACCGCCTTGGCCGCCTCGAGCACGCGCTCGCGATTGCGCTGCGCATCGGCGCGCGGCTTGCGATGGCGGTCTTGTGGTTTCGTCTCCATCTCACCAGCTCTTGATGACGGACCGTTCATGTCCCCTTGCTAAACGGAGGAACCCTCCGTATAAATAGACCTGCCACCCGGGACAGCCAACCTTCCTCAGCTGTCGTCCCGCGGTCGCTGGATCTGGACGGACATTCGCCCGTAAGGCGGTGTCCGCTGCGATCCGATTAGGCCATCGCTTCGATCGGAACAACGCATGAATTGGACTGTCAGACTCACCGTCAACGGTGAGCCGCGAACGCTTGCGCTCGACGACCCCAGGGTCACCCTGCTCGACCTGCTGCGCGAGCGCCTCCACCTCACCGGCGCCAAGAAGGGCTGCGACCGCGGCCAGTGCGGCGCCTGCACCGTCCTGGTCGACGGCCGCCGCATCAATTCCTGCCTGACGCTGGCCGTCAGCCTCGACGGCGCGGCGATCACCACCATCGAAGGACTCGCTCAAGGCGACCAGCTCCATCCGGTGCAGGTAGCTTTCATCGCCCACGATGCCCTGCAATGCGGCTTCTGCACGCCCGGCCAGATCATGAGCGCGGTCGGGCTCATCAACGAAGGTCACGCCGGCGGCGATCCGGAGCGCGTGCGCGAAGGCATGAGCGGCAATCTGTGCCGCTGCAGCGCCTATGTCGGCATCGTCGAGGCGGTGCTCGACGCCCAGGCGACGCTCGCCGAGGACAAGGAGCGCGCGGCATGAACCGGTTCGACTATGTGAAGCCGTCGACGGTCGCGGAGGCGGTCGCAGCGGCCAGCGCGCCCGGTGCGGCCTATCTCGCTTCGGGCACCAACCTGCTCGATCTGATGAAGGGCAATGTCATCAGGCCGGCGCGGCTCGTCGACATCTCGCAGATCAAGGAGCTGACGCGGATCGAGACTTCAGGCAATGGCGACGTCCGGATCGGCGCGCTGGTGCGCAATGCGGACTTTGCGCATGACGCGGCCTTCGCGTGCGATTTCCCGGCGGTCGCCGAAGCGCTGCTGTCGGGCGCCTCGGCACAGTTGCGCAATGCGGCCACCGTCGGCGGCAATCTGCTGCAGCGGACACGCTGCGCGTATTTCTATGATCCGGCCTCGGCCTGCAACAAACGCACGCCCGGCGCGGGCTGCGACGCGCGCGGGGGCGACACCCATCAGCACGCCGTGCTCGGCTGGAGCGAGGCCTGCATCGCCACCAACCCCTCGGACTTCTGCGTGCCGCTCGCCGCGCTCGATGCGATCGTCGAGATCGAAGGCGGCTCCGGCCGGCGCGAGGTCGCGCTGGAGGCGCTGCATCTGCTCCCCGGCACCACGCCGGAGCGCGAGACCGTGCTCGCGCCGGGCGAGATGATCGTCGCGGTCCGGCTGCCCGCGGCGGCGCGGGCGTTCGCAAGGCACGCGCGCTATCTGAAGGTGCGCGAGCGCAATTCCTATGCGTTCGCCGTCGTCTCCGCCGCGGCCGGTCTCGTGATCGAGAACGGCGCAATCAAGCACGCACGTCTGGCGCTCGGCGGCGTCGCTGCCAAGCCGTGGCGCGCCCACCAGGCCGAAGCACTGCTCGCAGGCCAGCCGGCTATGCCGCACACATTCCAGCAGGCTGCCGACATCGCGCTGCGCGATGCAAAGCCATCCGGCGACAACGCCCACAAGATCCCTCTCGTGCGCAGCCTGATCATGCGCGCGCTTGCCGCCGCTGCGCAAGGCACGCCGTCGCGCGTGCCGGCGCTGCCGGCCTCTCCCTTCTCCGCCGTTCCAGGAGCACTTCATGACGCCTGAGCTCAATCTCTCCCGCGATCCCGCCCATGTCAGACACGGCTCCAACATCGGCCAGCCGCTGTCGCGCGTCGATGGCCGTGCCAAGGTCACCGGCACGGCGCGCTATGCCGCCGACAACAATCCGCCCGGCCTGCTCTATGCCGTGCTCGCCGTCTCCAGCATCGCGCGCGGCCGCGTCGTCGCGCTCGACGTCGAAGCCGCCAAGGCGCATCCCGGCGTGGTCGAGGTGATGACCTCCGCCAACCGGCCGCCGCTGCACGCCGATCCCGACGGCAAGCCGAACCCGTTCGCATTCCGCTTCGAGGCGCTGCAGAACGACCGTGTGCGCTACGCCAACCAGCCGATCGCGCTGGTCATTGCCGAAAGCCTGGAAGCCGCGACCGAGGGCGCCGCGCTGCTGTCGCCGCGCTACGAGGCCGAGCCGGCCCGCATCGGTCTCGATGCCGCCGACGCCTATGTGCCGCCTGTCGTCGGCATGGGTTTTCCCGCCGAGAGCCATCACGGCGATGTCGAGGCCGCGCTGGCGGGCAGCGACAAGCAGATCACCGCGATCTACGAGACCCCGCCGCATTATCACAACGCAATGGAGCCGCACGCGATCGTCGCCGAGTGGCAGGGCGACAGGCTCATCATCGACACGCCGACCCAGGGCCTGGTGATGATGCGCGGCCGCCTTGCCGAGCTGTTCGGCATCGCGCCTGAGAACATCCTGATCCGCAGCCCCTATCTCGGCGGCGGCTTCGGCGGCAAGGGCCTGATGGCCGGGCCGCAGGTCCTCGGCATTCTCGCCGCCAAGATGGTCGGCCGCCCGGTGAAGCTGGTGGCGCGTCGCGAGCAGCTCTACGGCCCGTTCGGCCATCGCTCGCCGACCCGGCAGACGCTGCAGCTCGGCGCCAGCAGCACCGGACAATTGTCGGCGATCCGTCACCACGCGAGGATCGCGACCTCGAGCTTCGAGGACTTCTACGAAGCGGCGGCGCATGTGACGCACACGCTGTATGCCGCGCCGGCGATCGCGACGACCTATGACGCGGTACGCATGGACACGGGCACGCCGCTGTTCGTGCGCGCCCCCGGAATCGCGCCGGGATCGATCGCGCTGGAGAGCGCCGTCGACGAAATGGCGGAAGCCTGCGGCCTCGATCCGCTCGCCTTCCGGGTCAAGAACTACGCCGAGGTCGAGCCGGCCACGGGCAGACCGTTCTCATCCAAGGCGCTGCGCGAGTGCTACACGCAAGGCGCCGAGCGGTTCGGCTGGTGGGAGCGGCCGCTGAAGCCGCGGATGATGCGCGACAAGGACGGCTTCCTGGTCGGCTGGGGCATGGGCACGGCGACGTTCCATGCGCTGATGTTCGCGGGCCAGGCCCGCGCGGTGATCCGGCGCGACGGCACCGGCGTCGTCGAGAGCGGCGCGCACGACATGGGCCAGGGCGCCTGGACCGCCTTCGCACAGATTGCGGCAGACTCGCTCGCGCTCGAACTCGACCGGGTGACGTTCAAGGCCGGCACCTCCGACCTGCCGGATGCCGGCATCGCCGGCGGCTCGGCACATACGGCGACGGTCGGTACTGCGATCCACAATGCGGGCGCCGCCGTCATCGCCAGGCTCGCCGAGCTCGCGACATCAGACCAGCGCTCGCCGCTGTTCGGCGCCGGCAACGCCGGCGTGATCGCGCGCAACGGTCGGCTGCTTCGGCGCGACGACGAGGGCCGCGGCGAGAGCTACGCCGACATCCTCGCCCGCGCCGGCCTCGACCAGGTCGAGGGCTCCGGCAGCGGCATGCCGGACCCTGCGGCCAACGAGCAATATGCGATGCATTCACATGGCGCGGTCTTTGCGGAGGTGAAGGTCGATCCCGATCTCGGCCAGGTCAGGGTGACCCGCATGGTCGGCGCGTTCGCGGCGGGACGGATCATCAATCCGAAGCTGGTGAAGAGCCAGCTCGTCGGCGGCATGATCTGGGGCATCTCGCTGGCGCTGCACGAGGAGGCGGTCACCGATCGCCGCACCGGGCGGATCATGAATGCCAATCTCGGCGAGTATCATGTGCCGGTGAATGCCGACGTCCCGGCGATCGAGGCCTTCACGGTCGAGGAGCACGATCCGTTCGTCAACCCGCTCGGCGTCAAGGGCGTCGGCGAGATCGGCATCACCGGCTCTGCCGGGGCGGTCGCCAACGCGGTGGCGCATGCGACCGGCATTCGGATCAGGCGCTTTCCGGTGCGGATCAGCGATCTGGTCTCGCGCCAATGACATTGGCGCGTTGACGAAGCCCGTTCGAAGCAATGCCTCCGTTCTCCTGACCGAGAGCGGAGGCAAGCGACCTCGCTCCGTCTAGGCCGCCTGCCGTGCGAAGGTCCGCCTGAACCATGCCAGGAACGCCTCGCGATTTTGGCCGGGGTCGAACTCGACATGCAGCGCGTCCTTTTCACGGGCGCGAACCCGATACGGCACGCTGCCGTCGAAGCCGCTGAATTCCATGACGCCGCGATCGCCGATGCCCGGCTCGGGGTCGAACCGGAACCAGGCGCCGCCTTCGGAAATGTCCACCAGATCGGCCTTCACCGCGCCCCTGCGATCGTCGACGACCTTGATCGACAGGCTCGACTTCAACCGCGGCGACTGACGGCGATCGGCTTCGGCGGTCGCCGTCCTGACGGCCTTCACCAGCGTGGCACGGAGCGAGGTCAGGCCCGTTGCCACGGAGCCGATGGCGTTGCGCACCTCGGCGGCCCGATCGTTGACCATGCCGGCGTCCCTGCCGACATTGCCGATCTTGGACGACACGTCGCGCGCCGCGCTGGCCGATGATTGGACCGAGCGGCTGATCTCCTGGGTCGCCGCGTGCTGCTCCTCCATCGCCGCGGCGATCGAGGCTGCGACCTCGTCGATCTCGGAAATCTGGCTGCCGATGCCTTCGACGACGTCGACGGTCGCCTGCGTGGTGGTCTGCACCTCGCCGATCAGGCGCGAGATCTCCTCGGTCGATTTGGCGGTCTGATCCGACAGCGACTTGACCTCGGCCGCAACCACGGCAAAGCCGCGGCCGGCATCGCCGGCGCGCGCGGCCTCGATGGTGGCATTGAGCGCCAAAAGGTTGGTCTGCTCGGCAATGCCGCCGATCAGGTTGGAGACCTCGGCGATCTTGTCCACGGCCGTGGACAAGGAGAGCATCGTGTTCTTCGCCTTCTCGCGCTCGGTCACCGCCGATTTGGTGATCGTGCTGGCGCGCGCCACCTGGCTCGAGATCTCGCGGATCGCCGAGCTCAGTTGCTCGGCTGCCGACGAGACCGTCTGGGCATTGGAGAGCGACTTCTCCGAGGCTGCGGCCACCGATTGCGCATCGGTCGACAGTTCCTCGGCCAGTTTCGAGAGGCCTGCGGCGACGGCCTCGACCTGGCGCGATGCGCCGGCCGCAGCTTCGACGGACGTCTCGGTCTCGCGCTCGATCACGTCGGCCATGTCGAGCATGGCGCGCTTCTTATGCTCCTCGGCGGCCGAGCGATCGCGCTCCTGCCTGTCGCGCAGGCTCGCGTTCTCGAGCGCGTTGGTCTTGAAGATGCTCAGCGCGCCCGCCATCGCGCCGATCTCGTCGCCGCGTTCCGAATAGGAAATGTCGGCCGACAGATCGCCCTCGGCGATCCGCCGCATCAGCCCGGTCATGCGCGACAGCGGACGGACGACGCCGATCACCAGCCCCGACATGCCGGCGACGACCAGAGCCAGAACGATGCCGGACACGGTCCACACAATGATGGAGATGCTGCGATCCTGGGTCGCCGCCGTCGCCTCCATGTCCGAATTCAGCTTGTTCGCCTTGTCGACCAGCGTATCGATCACCGCGCGGTGGGCGGCGTAGGCTTCGGCCAGCCGGGCATAGGCGGCATCGGCCTTCGCCATGTCGCCGGAGCGCAGCGCCGGGATCAACTCGGCCTCCAGGGCCTGCCAGAATTTCCGGACCTCGCCGTCCGATCGTTCGACCAGCAGCGATTTCAGATCAGGCTGCAGCGCCGAGCCGGTCCAGAACGTCTTGCGATCCTCATAGTCCTTCTTCAGTTGCGCCAGCTTCGTGACGTGCGCGTCGAGATCGTTCGGC
The DNA here is from genome assembly GCF_051167575.1 of Bradyrhizobium sp. HKCCYLS3070. Classification (NCBI taxonomy): domain Bacteria; kingdom Pseudomonadati; phylum Pseudomonadota; class Alphaproteobacteria; order Hyphomicrobiales; family Nitrobacteraceae; genus Bradyrhizobium; species Bradyrhizobium sp. HKCCYLS3070. The sequence continues at coordinate 238,065 of NZ_JBNPTI010000007.1, read as the reverse complement.
GTCCGGAGCGCGAGGGTCGCCTCGAGATAGGCCTCGAGCACATATTCAGGCGGCGGCAGGATGTCGGCCACCAGATCATTGCCGAGCTTGATCTTGTCGTAGAGGGGCCCGCCGACCTTGAGCTCGCGCAGCGCATAGGCGCTGGTCAGCACGACCGCACCGAAGCCGAGTGCGAGCACAAGGCCAAAAGCCGCAATGAACGTGGAAATGGAGAGACGCATCTTCATGTCGGCGGCACATTCGCTGGAGGGTGGACTGCACCCGCCGTCGCCCCGCCGGAGCCCTCTCCGCTCGCTTGCATGGAGCAGGTCCGTCCGGAACGACCGGCATCGAGTCGTTAATTTGATCCAGCGTGCACAACCTTTTCTCAGGGAAGGTAAATTTCCGCCCCCGTAGAAATGCGGTCCAGCCCGTTTCGGCCGAGGATGCAGGCGCTCCTCCCACTATGACCTGGCGCAAGGCGGCGGGAGGCGGATCTGCGAACATTCATGGATCGTCGCTTCAGGAGCCACCATGTCGAAACCCATCCCGGACAAGGCCGAGATCGCGCTCGAATATCCCGACAAGTTCTATGCCGGCACGTTCGAGCATTCCTCGCGGTTCGAAGCCCATCTCGAATCATCCGGCCTGGCATTGACCCTGGAGCGGCCCGGCCCAGAGGACGTCCGCAAGTCGATCCATATGCACCTGAACTTCGGACTGCTCGCCGCGATTCTGCACGAGCTCGCCGCCGGCATCGCTTCGATGCCCAAGGACGACATCGTTCATCGCGAGCAGCTGCGCGACGCAGTCGCGGCTCTGCATCGAGCTCTTAACGCGCCTTAACCGGTTGTGCCGCGGCGGCACAAAGGGGCCCGGCGTTAACTCCCGGTTCAGCCTTCGTTAGTGCATTGCTAACTACGCCAGAACCTTTGCCCGGAGAAGGTCGGGTTGGAGGCCGGTGTGCTGCGGGAGTGACAGCATTTTATTCAAAAGCGATCTATCTCCGATGCATCGACGGCGCGCGATGCGCGAGCCTTGTTAGTTGAGTATCGGAGACCCGCCATGAAGAAGATCCTGTTCGCAACCGTTGCCGTCGCCGCGCTGGCTTCGGCCCAGTCCGCTGTCGCCGCCGATCTCGGCGCCCGGACCTATCCTTACGCCACCAAGGCGCCGCCGGCTTACGCCGCCCCGATCTACAACTGGACCGGCTTCTATCTCGGCGCCCATCTCGGCGGCGCGTTCTCGAGCGACAACAACTTCTCCGGCCTCGCCACCGGCAACAACTCCAACGGCCGCTTCCTGGGCGGCTTGCAGGTCGGCGCCGACTGGCAGTTCGCACCGACCTGGGTGATCGGCGCCGAGGGCCAGTACAGCTGGCTGAGCGGCAGCGTCGGCGCCGCCTTCCCCGGCGGCCTCGTCTACACCAACAGCCAGCGCGGCCTCGGCTCGATCACCGGCCGCTTCGGCTATACCTGGGGTCCGGGCCTGCTCTACGTGAAGGGCGGCTACGCCTATTCCGACAACAACGAGAAGGTGACGTTCGCCGGCACGCCGGTCGGCTTCGCGACCAACGGCGACCATCGCAACGGCTGGACCGTCGGCGGCGGACTCGAATACATGTTCGCGCCGAACTGGTCGGCCAAGGCCGAGTATCAGTACTACAATTTCGGCAGCGCCACCTTCACGGCGCCCGCCGCGCTGGTGCCGACCGGCAGCTTCACCACCGACGACCACACCTTCAAGGCTGGCGTGAACTACCGCTTCAACTGGGGCGCTCCGCTCGCGGCCCGCTACTGATCCGCAGGCGTCAAATAACAACAAACGACGGGAAGGCCGGCAGCGATGCCGGCCTTTTCTGTCATAGGTTATCGAAGGCGCGGCCCAACAATCCCTTCCGTCCCGTTAAATGCCGCACGGTGAAATGCGAAAATGCGAGAAAACTCAGCACTGCCCGAGTAGTTTCCCGGATTTGTTAACCGCCCGCCGCGATACTGCCTGCAAGCAACAGCTCCAAGTAGTGCATATCGGGGGACACCAGAGATGGCGATTCGGTTCAGCTTCAGCAGGGTGCTCGGAGTCCTGCGACCCAGATGGGGCGTCCGCGGCAGCCTGTTCGCAGCCTTCGCAGTGATCGCCGGCATGGCGATCGCGATCAGCGTCGCTGCGGGACTGATGCTGCGACACGTCGGCGGCACCATGGTCGAACTCTCGGGCCGCGAGATTCCGCGCCTGACCGCGAGCCTGCAGCTGCTGGCGCAGAGCTCCGGCCTGGCCAGCCTCGGCCCGGCGCTGCTGCAGTCCCAGAGCGAGGACGCGCTCAACGAGCGCCTGAAGAAGATGCAGGAGATCCAGAAGACCACGCAGGAGCGCCTGAGCGAGATCAGCGCGCTCGGCGCCGCGAAGAGCGTGGTGGCGCCGCTCGCCGAGACCATCAAGAACATCAACGAGGCCAATCAGAGCCTGGTGTCCGCCGCACGCGAGCGTCTCGAAGTCGCGGCCCTGCACAACAAGCAGTATGACGCGTTGCGCAAGGCGCAGGCGGACTTCACTGCCGCCGCCAACGAGCCGATGCTGGATGCCCAGACGCAGCTCAACGCCGTGCTCGGCGCAGCCGAGGTGTCGGCAGACGACGCAACGGCAGCCGCACGGTTCGTCGAGCAGCTCGGCAATGTGATCGCGTCCGGCAACCTGCTGGTGGCGCAGATGGCTGCCGCGCTATCGGCCAACGACAGCGACACGCTGGAGACGATCGAGCGGCAGTTCAAGGAGGCGGTGGCGCAGCTCAAATCCAATCTCGAATTGCTGCCGACCGGCCGCAGCACCAAGGCAATCCACGATGCCGCGCTGAAGCTCGCCGCGCTCGGCGAGGGCAAGGCCCGCGTGTTCAAGACGCGCGAGAAGGAGCTCGACGCCAACGATTACGGGCAGACCGTGCTGGAGGAGACGCGCAAGCTCAATGTCGGTCTCGACATCAGCGTGCAGCAGCTCGTCGAAGGCGTGCGCAAGTCGACCGAAAGCACCACCGGCACGGCGGGCCGTGACATCGAGCTGGCAACGCTCGGCATGGCCGGTGCCGGCGCAGCCACGCTGCTCGGCTCGGTGCTGTTCGTCTGGCTCTATGTCGGCGGCAACATCCTGCGCCGGATCAAGCGGCTGCAGCAGGCGATGCAGACGCTGTCGAGCGGCGATCTCGACACCGAGATTGCGGCCTCGAAGCAGCGCGACGAGATCGGCACGATGGTCGACACCCTGCAGGTGTTCCGCGAGAACATGGTCCGTGCCCGCACCCTGGCCGCCGAGCAGGACCGCGAGAATGCCGCCAAGGCCGAGCGCGCCGCGCGCATGGAGGCCCAGATCGCCACGTTCGAGGCGACGGTGCGCAGCGCCCTCGGCACGCTGCAGAACTCCGCCACGGCCATGCAGGCGACCGCGCAGAGCATGTCACAGACCGCCGACCAGTCCAACTCGCTGGTCAATGCGGTCGCGGCGGCTGCCGAGGAGACCTCGGTCAACGTCCAGACCGTGTCGGCCGGCACCGAGCAATTGTCGTCGTCGATCGCGGAGATCAGCCGCCAGGTCGTGACCTCGGCCCAGATCGCCAAGAAGGCGGTCGAGGAAGCCGGCGCCACCGATTCGACGATGCAGGGACTCGCCGACAACGCGAGCCGCGTCAGCGTCGTCGTCGACCTGATCCAGGCGATCGCCTCGCAGACCAACCTGCTCGCGCTCAACGCCACCATCGAGGCGGCGCGCGCCGGCGAGGCCGGCCGCGGCTTCGCGGTGGTCGCGCAGGAGGTGAAGAGCCTGGCGAGCCAGACCGCCAAGGCCACCGACGAGATCCGCACCCAGATCGCAGGCATGCAGCAGGTCGCCTCGTCGGCGGTGTCGGCGATCCGCAACATCGGCGAGACCATCGCCGAGATCGACAACGTCACCACCGCGATTGCCGCCGCCGTGGAGCAGCAGGGCACCGCGACGCACGAGATCGCCCGCAACATCCAGCAGGCGGCCTCCGGCACCACCGAGGTCTCCAACAACATCACAGGCGTCTCCAGCGCCTCGGCCCAGGCCGGCACCTCCGCCAACGAGGTGCTCAGTGCCTCCGAAGCGCTGCGGCGCGAGGCCGACACCCTGCGCGCCGAGGTCGATGCGTTCCTGACCAACATCCGAGCGGCGTAGTTGCTACTCGCCGGTCATTCCGGGTTCGAGGCCTGCGGCCTCGCCCCGGAATGACGGGGGCGTGGCGAAGCAGAAGGCGTCGAGGCAGGTCATGCTGGCGCGACCCGAAGCACCTTCCGTACCCCGGAATGCCAAGCAGCCATGTGTTTTTCGGCTGGCGCTCGTCCGCGGCGGCCGTTAATCGATGAGGCATGACCAAGACCGACACCGCCACCTCCTCCGCCGAAGCCCTGCGCTATCCCTGGGAGCAGCATCCCGGCGAGGACCAGGTCGTCGAGGTCGCGCCCGGCGTGCTGTGGCTGCGGCTGAAGCTGCCGTTCCGCCTCAACCATGTGAACATCTATCTGCTCGCCGACGGCGACGGCTGGGTCGCGGTGGACTCCGGCTTCGGCAACGAGGAGTCGATCGCCGCCTGGACGCGGCTGCTCGACGGCCCGCTGAAGCATGTAAAGATCACCCGGCTGATCGTCACGCATTCGCATCCCGACCATGTCGGGCTCGCCGGCTGGATCGTCGAGCGCTTCAATTGCCCGCTGGTGATGTCGCAGGTCGAGTACCTGCAGTCGGTCTATCACCAGAACCGCGGCACCGAGGAGCGCCGCAATGCCCAGCGGCTGTTCTTCCGCCGCCACGGCATGGACGAGACCCTGACCGACAAGCTGCTCGGCCGCGGCCAGGAATATCTGCAGCGCGTCTCGGTGTTGCCGGCCTCCTACCGCCGCATCTCCCATGGCGACGAAATCCAAATCGGCAGCCGGCGCTTCAAGGTCATCACCGGCGGCGGGCACGCGCTCGACCAGGTCATGCTGTACTGCGCCGCCGACAAGCTGTTCCTGTCCGCCGACCAGGTGCTGAGCAAGATCTCGCCCAATGTCAGCGTCTGGGCGGTCGAGCCCGACCAGAACTCGCTCGGCGAATATCTGGCGTCGCTGGCGAGCCTCACCACCACCCTGCCCTATGACGTGCTGGTGCTGCCAGGCCATGGCGTGCCGTTCTACGGGCTGAAGACGCGCATCAAGCAGCTCGCCGACCACCATGAGGAGCGCTGCCGGATGATCGCCGACGCCTGCCGCGACGAGCCGAAGACCTCGGCGCAGCTCGTGCCGGTCGTGTTCCACAAGCACGTGCTCGACCCGCACCAGATGGGCTTCGCCGCCGGCGAGCTGATCGCCCATGTCAACTACATGCTGGTCGAGGGCCGCCTGACCAGCCAGACCATCGACGGCGTGCTGCATTATCGCACCACCTGAGGCTGCGGGGCCGCGACGCCGCCGCGTCGCCGCAATCCCGGCGCCGTTCGGCCGAGATCACTCCCCCCTTGGACAAATCGCCCAATTCCTGCCTTGGGATTCCGGCTCGACAGCCGCTCTGGAAACGCTCTAAGAAGACCTCACGCCACGCATGCCGCGAGGTTTTCGCTTCAGGTGCTGCACTGCAGCGCGCCAGTTCGGGTTTCGTGATGGACTACAGCCAGTACTTCAGTGCCGCCCTCGGTCGCCTGCATGATGAGCGTCGCTACCGAGTCTTCGCCGATCTCGAACGCATCGCCGGCCGGTTCCCGCACGCGACCTGGCACTCGCCGAGTGGACCGCGCAATGTCGTGATCTGGTGCTCCAACGACTATCTCGGCATGGGCCAGCACCCGAAGGTGGTCGGCGCGATGGTCGAGACCGCAACCCGCGTCGGCACCGGCGCCGGCGGCACCCGCAACATCGCCGGAACCCATCATCCCCTGGTGCAGCTCGAGGCCGAGCTCGCCGACCTCCACGGCAAGGAAGCGGCGCTGCTGTTCACCTCCGGCTACGTGTCGAACCAGACCGGCATCGCCACGCTCGCCAAGCTGATTCCCGACTGCCTGATCCTGTCGGACGCGCTGAACCACAATTCGATGATCGAGGGCGTGCGCCAGTCCGGCTGCGAGCGCCAGATCTGGCGCCACAACGATCTCGCCCATCTCGAACAGCTCCTGATCGCCGCCGGTCCTAACAGGCCGAAGCTGATCGCCTGCGAGAGCCTGTATTCGATGGACGGCGACGTGGCGCCGCTGGCTGCGATCTGCGATCTCGCCGAGCGCTACAATGCGATGACCTATGTCGACGAGGTGCACGCGGTCGGCATGTACGGCCCGCGCGGCGGCGGCATCGCCGAGCGTGATGGCGTCATGCACCGCATCGACATCCTCGAAGGCACGCTGGCGAAGGCGTTCGGCTGCCTCGGCGGCTACATCGCCGCGAAGGGCGAGATCATCGACGCGGTTCGCTCGTACGCGCCGGGCTTCATCTTCACGACCGCGCTGCCGCCGCCGATCTGCTCGGCCGCCACGGCTGCGATCAAGCACCTGAAATCGTCGAGCTGGGAGCGCGAGCGCCACCAGGACCGCGCCGCACGGGTGAAGGCGGTCCTCAACGCCGCCGGCCTGCCGGTGATGACCAACGACACCCACATCGTGCCGCTGTTCGTCGGCGATCCCGAGAAGTGCAAGCAGGCCTCCGATCTCCTGCTGGAAGAGCACGGCATCTACATCCAGCCGATCAACTACCCGACGGTCGCCAAGGGCACCGAGCGCCTGCGCATCACGCCCTCGCCCTACCACGACGACGGCCTGATCGATCGCCTGGCCGAGGCCCTGCTGCAGGTCTGGGAACGGCTCGGCCTGGCGCTGCACAAGAAGCCGCTCGCGGCGGAGTAGCATCGCTCTCTCCGTCATTCCGGGGCGTGCGAAGCACGAGCCCGGAATCCATCGGGCAGCACGGCATCAGGCGACATGGATTCCGGGCTCGCCCTGCGGGCGCTCCGGAATGACGGCGGAGACTGCGGGGTCTCCCGCGCTAACGATGACTCCAGCTCCGCGCTCTCTCGGCAAGATCGCTATCGCCCTGCCTCCAGCAACGGGCTAGATTTCCCGGACAACGGGATCAGCCCGGAGCCTTCGAGGAAGACGTCGGAGACGCGTAGGAGATGCTGCACGACTGGGGCGTGATCCTGGCCGCGTTCGGCTATATCGGGTTCCTGTTCCTGGTCGCCAGCCGCGGCAACCGGGCCGGCGAACGGCGGCCGGCAGAGAGCCGCGGTCGGCTGGCCGGGCTGATCTACCCGCTGTCGCTGGCGATCTACTGCACGTCCTGGACCTTCTTCGGCTCGGTCGGCTTTGCCTCCCGCACCAGCGTCGACTTCCTCGCGATCTATCTCGGGCCGATCCTGATGGTCGGCGCCTGCACGCCGCTGCTGCGCCGGGTGATCCGGCTCGCCAAGTCGCAGAACATCACCTCCGTCGCCGACCTGATCGGCGCCCGCTACGGCAAGAGCCAGGCGGTGGCGGCCACCGTGGCGCTGATCGCGATCATCGGCTCGGTGCCCTACATCGCGCTGCAGCTCAAGGCCGTCGCCTCGTCGCTGCAGACCATCCTGATCGACGACCGCGCCTTCGCCCACATCCCCTTCGTCGGCGACATGGCGCTGATGGTCACCTTGGCGATGGCTGTCTTCGCGGTGCTGTTCGGCACGCGGCAGACCGACGCCACCGAGCACCAGCACGGCCTGATGCTGGCGGTCGCGACCGAGTCGATCATCAAGCTGGTCGCCTTCATCGCCGCCGGCGCCTTCGTCACCTTCTGGATGTTCTCGCCGGTCGAGCTGATCGAGCGGGCCATGAAATCGCCGGAGGCCGAGCGCGCGCTGGAATATGTGCCGGGCATCGGCAATTTCCTCACCATGACCCTGCTGTCGTTCTGCGCCGCGATGCTGCTGCCGCGCCAGTTCCATGTCAGCGTGGTCGAGAACGCCGACGATGCCGAGGTGTCGCGTGCGCGCTGGCTGTTTCCGCTCTATCTGATCGCGATCAATCTGTTCGTGATCCCGATCGCTCTCGCCGGCCTCATCACCTTCCCGTTCGGCGCCGTCGACAGCGACATGTACGTGCTGGCGCTGCCGATCGAGGCCAATTCGCAATGGCTGTCGATCCTGGTCTTCGTCGGCGGCCTGTCGGCGGCGACCGCGATGGTGATCGTCGAATGCGTGGCGCTGTCGATCATGGTGTGCAACGACATCGTCGTGCCCCTGGTGCTGCAGCGCCAGGAGCAGCGCGAGATCGGCCGCGACTTCGCCGGCTTCCTGCTCGGCACCCGCCGCATCGCGATCTTCGCCATCATGGTGATGGCCTATTTCTACTACCGCGCGCTTGGCAACACCCAGCTCGCCGCGATCGGCCTGCTGTCGTTCGCCGCCATCGCGCAGCTCGCACCGAGCTTCTTCGGCGGTCTGTTCTGGCGGCGCGCAACCGCGCGCGGCGCGATGGGCGGCATGCTGGTCGGCTTCGCCGTCTGGCTCTACACGCTGTTCATCCCGAGCTTCCTCGACACCTCCACCGCCGGCATCCTGTTCCTGCAGCACGGTCCGTTCGGCTTCGAGCCGCTGCGGCCGCAGGCGCTGCTCGGCACCGATTTGCCGCCGCTGCTGCACGGCGTGCTGTGGAGCCTGTCGCTCAATCTCTTGACCTACGTCGTGCTGTCGCTGGCGCGGCAGCCGTCGTCGATCGAGCTGTTGCAGGCCGACATCTTCGTGCCGGCCGAGCTGACGCCGAGTGCGCCGAGCTTCCGGCGCTGGCGCTCGACCGTGACGGTGCAGGACATCCAGAGCACGGTCGGCCAATATCTCGGTCCCGACCGTGCCCGCGCCTCGTTCGAGTCGTTCGCCGCCCAGCGCAACCTCCCGCTCGATCCGGCCGCGCCGGCCGATTTCGAGCTGCTGCGCCATGCCGAGCACCTGATCGCCTCGTCGATCGGCGCGGCGTCGTCGCGCCTCGTGATGTCGCTGCTCCTGCGCAAGCGCACGGTGTCCGCCAAGGCCGCGCTCAAGCTGCTCGACGATTCCCATGCCGCGCTGCATTTCAACCGCGAGATCCTGCAGACCGCGCTGAACCATGTGCGCCAGGGCATCGCGGTGTTCGACGCCGACCTGCAACTGATCTGCTCCAACGGCCAGTTCGTCGACCTGCTCGGGCTGCCGCCGGATCTGGTGCAGATCGGCAGCCCGCTGAAGGAAATCCTCGAATTCATGGGCACGATCGGCGCGCCCACCTATGAGGACGGCGAGGCGCTGCTGGCGCGGCGGCTCGCCGCCTACACCACCGAAGGCGAGCCCTATCTGGAACGCCTCGCCGACCGCCACATGGTGATCGAGGTCCGCACCAACCGCATGCCGGATGGCGGCCTCGTCATCACCTTCACCGACGTCACGCCCTCGTTCGAAGCCGCCGAGGCACTGGAGCGCGCCAATGCGACGCTGGAGAAGCGCGTCCGCGACCGCACCGAGGAGCTGACGCGGCTGAACTCGGAGCTGGCGCTGGCGAAGAGCGCCGCCGAGGACGCCAACATCTCCAAGACGCGCTTCCTTGCGGCGGCCAGCCACGACATCCTGCAGCCGCTGAACGCGGCGCGGCTCTACGTGACGAGCCTCGTCGAGCGGCAGACGGCCGGCGAGGATTCGCGCCTGGTCGAGAACATCGACGACTCGCTCGAGGCGATCGAGGAGATTCTCGGCGCGCTGCTCGACATCTCCCGGCTCGATGCCGGCGCGATGACGCCGCAGGTCTCGAGCTTCAAGATGGCCGACCTGATGCGCTCGCTGGAGATCGAGTTCGCGCCCGCCGCGCGCGCCAAGGGTCTGGAGCTGGTGTTCGTGCCGTCGTCGCTGCCGGTCGAGTCCGACCGTCTGCTGCTGCGCCGGCTGCTGCAGAACTTCATCTCCAACGCCATCAAGTACACCCCCAAGGGCCGCGTGCTGGTCGGCTGCCGCCGCCACGGCCAGTCGCTGCAGATCGGCGTCTACGACACCGGCGTCGGCATCCCCCCGGTCAAGCGCGGCGAGATCTTCAAGGAATTCCACCGCCTCGAGCAGGGCGCGCGGATCGCGCGCGGCCTCGGCCTGGGGCTGTCGATCGTCGAGCGCATCGCGCGCGTGCTCAATCACGGCATTGCGCTGGACTCGCGGCCCGGCCGCGGCTCGGTGTTCTCAGTGACGGTGCCGATCGCCAAGGCGATCAACCACACCGCCGCCGTCACCACCGCGACCCCGCTGGCGACGACGCCGATTGCGGGCGCCCTGATCGTCTGCATCGAGAACGACCCGGCGATCCTCGACGGCATGAAGACCCTGCTGACGGCGTGGGACGCCGAGGTGATCGCCGTCCCTGATCCGGAGTCCGCGATGGAGGCGATCGCGGCGCGCGACGGCGCCGTCACCGGCCTGCTCGTCGACTACCATCTCGACCGCGGCAACGGCATCGCCGCCATCCGCGACATCCGCCGCCGCTTCAACGAGGCGCTGCCCGCGATCCTGATCACCGCCGACCGCAGCCCCCACGTCCGCGCTGCCGCCCGCGACGACAACATCGCCGTGCTCAACAAGCCGCTGAAGCCGGCGTCGCTGCGGGCGTTGTTGGGACAGTGGCGGATTCAGCAGATGGTGGCGGCGGAGTAAGGGCGGCTGCCAAGTCACGACCCTCGCCGCGTTGCTGCCTTGCCGGGACTGTCCCCCATCCGCTCGACCAGATAGTCCACGAACACCCGAACACGCGCGGGCGTGTTGGCGCCGCCGACGAAGACGGCGTGAAAGACCTCCCTGTCGCCGGGATTGAACGCTTCGAGCAGCGGCACCAGCCGCCCCTCTGCGATCGCGTTGCCGAGGCTGAAATCGCCGACGCGGGCGATGCCGACGCCATCGAGCGCGAGCTGGCTGAGCGTGTCGCCGCTGTTGGCTTCGACGGCGCCGCGCACCTTCAGCGCATAGTCGACGCCATCGCGGCGGAACGGCCACACCGGCTCGGCGCGGCGAAAGCTGAAGTTCAAGCAATTGTGGTTGTAGAGGTCTTCCGGCGCCTCCGGCACGCCCCAGCGCGCCAGGTAGTCGGGCGAGGCGACGATGGTGCGGCCGTTGTCGCCGAGGCGGCGCGCGGTGAGCGCGCTGTCGGGCAGCGGACCGCCGCGAATCGCGACGTCCGCCTGCCCCGCCGCCACGTCGACGAGCCCGTCGCTCAGATTGATGTCGACCAGGATGTTCGGATAGCGCCGCACGAACTCGCCGAGCAGAGGGACGATGCAGACGCGGCCGTGCGAGAGGGCGGCGCTGACCCGGATGCGCCCGCGCGGCGCGCCCTGGTCTGCGATCGCCTGCTCGGCCTCGTCGAGGTCGGCGAGAATGCGACGGGCGGCCGCGAGATAGGACTGCCCCTCGGCGGTCAGCGTCAGCGCCCGCGTGCTTCGCAACAGCAGCCGCGCGCCAAGCCGCGCCTCGATGCGGTCGAGCGTCCGGCTCACAGCCGATGGCGTCAGCCCGAGACTGCGACCAGCGGCCGAGAAGCTGCCGCTGCCGGCGACGGCGCAGAACACTTCGAGATCCCTGGCACGATCCGCGCTGGCCAGTACCATCTTTGCGTCCCGATCAAAAATCCTTGGCGCGGCTACCCTCTAATACCGCGCACCTCCCTCGTCTAGCTTTGCGTGCATCAACACGCCCAATGAGGAGATCGCCATGACCCTTCCCCGCCTGCTGCAACGAACCGCCCTCGCCGCCAGCGCGCTCACGATGCTGACCAGCGCCGCCCTCGCCGACGCAACCGACGCGCCCGGCAATTTCCCGAAGACCTTCCGCACCCAGGAGATCCCGACCAACGGCACCACGATCCATGTCCGCGTCGGCGGCAGCGGACCGGCGGTCGTCCTGCTGCACGGCTATGGCGACACCGGCGACATGTGGGTGCCGCTCGCCGCTAAGCTCGCCGAGAACCACACCGTGATCGTGCCCGACCTGCGCGGGCTCGGCCTGTCCGCCCGCGCCGACAGGGGCTTTGAGAAGGCCAACCAGGCCGAGGACATCACCGGCGTCATGGACGCGCTGGGCGCGCGCACCGCCGAGGTCGTGGCGCACGACATCGGCAACATGGTCGCCTATGCGCTGGCGGCGCGGCACGCCGACCGCGTGACCAAGCTGGTGCTGATGGATGCGCCGGTGCCGGGCATCGGCCCGTGGGAGGAGATCCTGAAGAACCCGCTGCTGTGGCACTTCCGCTTCGGCGGCCCCGACATGGAGCGCCTGGTGGAGGGGCGCGAGCGCATCTATCTCGACCGCTTCTGGAACGAGTTCTCGGCTAACCCTGCCCACTTCCCGGAGGCCGCGCGCGTCCATTACGCGCAGCTCTATGCCGGCCCGGGGCGGATGCATGCGGGCTTCAGCCAGTTCGCCGCCTTCGATCAGGACGCGATCGACAACCGCGCCTGGCTCGCGGCGCATGGCAAGCTGACGATGCCGGTGCTGGCGATCGGTGGCGCGGCGTCCTTCGGCCCGACCATGGCGGTGGTGGCACGGGCCGGCGCGTCCAACGTGCAGGAGCAGGTCATCCCCGGCTCCGGCCATTGGCTGATGGAGGAGCAGCCGGCCGCGACGGTCGCTGCGATCGACGCCTTCCTCAACGGGCAGTCCGCCGCCACGCCGCCGCGCAACTGATCCAACGCAGCAGAAGGGCGCCGATCATGTCGACCCAAACATGCGATGATGCGATCGGCGGGGCCAACGCCTCGCAAAGGCGCGCGATCATCTTCATCCACGGCCTGTGGCTGAAGCCCGGCTCGTGGGATCGGTGGGTCGAGCTGTTCGACGCCGCCGGCTACGCCGGGTTGGCGCCCGGCTGGCCGGCGGAGATGGGTGGCGCCGCCGCGCCCGAAACCATCGGCGAGGTAGCGGCGCACTTCGCCGCGATCGCGGGCGCACTCGACCGGCGCCCCGCCCTCATCGGCCATTCCTTCGGCGGCCTGATCGCGCAGATCCTCGTACGCAAAGGCAGTTGCTTCGGACGACAGGTTCAAGGCTCCCGATGTGGAATGGGACTTCGTTGCAATATCGAATAGCTTGACTCGCGACACCGAAATTGAGACGCGCCAGACTGGCAAAGCACGCGGCTTAGTGGCCGAGTATGACGAGCCGAAGGTTCGAGTTTGGGTAAAGACCTGGGGTCAGATAATCTCGGAATCCGAAGGTCGCCTAACATTTTACAAGCGACGCCTGGAGTACAAGGCCAATGACGTAGAAGCACTTCGATATCTGCGAACGGTCAATCCCAATTATCTTAGCGACGAAGTGAGGGAGGAGATTGCTACACTCGATCTCAAAGATCAGGTCTAGCCGACCGGATTGATGTACGGACCAACAAGGCGTCACTTGCTCCACAAGACTGGAAGGCCTCGGTAACAGTCCAACAAAACTCAACGTCGCAAACCTCGCGGCAGGGCGCCTCGGCACACCTGCGGAATCTTACCGTGGCTTTGGGGAGACTTGCACGGAGATGGGCCTAAGCGAAGCTTGCGCACCTTGCTCTGCGTCCCCCTAGATACAGACTTTCTTTTTCCCCGAAATCGTGCTACCCCTTGAGTCGTCCCGTGCCCGCCATGAGGGGCGCTTCGCGATCGTCACGAACGTGGGGCGCGGGATGCGGTGGGCGCGTCGGGTCGCAGCGGGCTTGGTCCTGCCGACGAACGATCCGGCGCGCACGGTCAAGCCGTGTGGTCCTGGCATCCCGGTGCTGATGCCAAGTCGGTGACGACGATGTTGCCGACGACGGGGGCAAGAACGCCGGTCCCCGGGGAGAGCTCGGAGCAGCCGTCAAAACCATCGCGCAGGGAGGGCCGGGTGTGTTCGGCCAGACCTGTGGTGACTGCCGCCTGCTTTTTTCTGCAGGCGGGCCACGGGCGCGGCCAGCGCCCGGCCTTCCCTGCGCCCTCTGTTCAAGAGGGTGGATGATCGGCAAAGCTCGGACGCGCGATGCGCCGCGAGGCCGTGAAGGTGTGTCGCGAGTGAAGCAGAAGGCGTGCGGAATGGACGCTGTCCACATACACTGCAAGACGGCATCAAGCGCCGGCCAATGGCGCCTCCGGCAGACAGCTGCGGGGTGTCGTCATTCCGGGGCGGCTCGCAGAGCCGAACCCGGAATGACGACTCATCCAGATTTTCCCGTCGCTTACTTCCCCGTCGGCGCGTCCTGCCGCCAGGCGCTGCCCGCGATCTTCGCCGCCGCAATCACCGCCTGCGTCCGGCTCTCGACACCGAGCTTCTGCAGGATGGCCGACACATGCGCCTTGATGGTCGCCTCGGAGACACCGAGCTCGTAGGCGATCTGCTTGTTGAGCAGCCCCTGCGACAGCATCATCAGCACCCGCACCTGCTGCGGGGTCAGCGTCACCAGACGGTCGCGCAGCCTGGTCATCTCCGGATCGGCGCCGGCCGCCAAGTCCGTGTCGGGCGGCACCCAGACGTCGCCGTCCATCACCTTCTTGATGGCATCGCGCAGCGTGTCGACGCCGAACCGCTTCGGGATGAAGCCGGAGGCGCCGAAATCGAGCGAGCGGCGGATCGTCGCGCCATCGTCGCTCGCCGACACGATGACGACCGGGATCGCCGGATATTGCGCGCGCAGATAGATCAGGCCCGAGAAGCCGGAGATGCCGGGCATGGTGAGGTCGAGAAGTACGAGATCGACCTCGGAATCCTTTTCCAGCAGCGCGGTGAGGTCCTCGAACGAACCGGCCTCGTCGACCACGGCCTCCGCGAGCACGCTCGCGACCGCCTGCCGCAAAGCGTTGCGGAACAGCGGGTGATCATCGGCAATGACGAGATGGGTGCTGGCAGCCGCCATGAATCCAGACTTGACCTTGCGAGACCGACGACGTGCTGCAACTGCACGCGCCCGGTTTTCCGGAAATACTCGCCCGGCCACCGGTTGCATGCAAGCGTCCAATTCCACTTGCAGGGAAGGCGGTTAATCCGAACCTTGTGCAACGCAACATCGGTAGCGCGACGGCCGCTCACCGAACTTGATCCGGCGCAATGTCCCCATCTTTCCCGCGCGCCGCAGAGGGCAGAGCCGAAAGTCGTATTGGGGCGGGTTTCACTGCAATGTTACTGAAGAGCAAGGTCTCCGCGACCTGCGCCGTCCAAGTCCGGCATGCGGAGGCGAAAGCCATCATCACAACAATCATGGGGAGCGAATGCCGATGTCAACAATGGTAGCCACACAAGCGAGATCGGGAGGCATGACGAAGGACGAACGCTTCGTCATTCTGGCCTCCTCTCTCGGCACCGTCTTCGAGTGGTACGACTTCTATCTTTACGGGTCGCTGGCCTCGATCATCGGCGCGCAGTTCTTCAGCGGCTATCCGGCAGCCACCCGCGACATTTTCGCACTGCTCGCGTTCGCCGCCGGCTTCCTGGTCCGCCCGTTCGGCGCGATCGTGTTCGGCCGCATCGGCGACATCGTCGGCCGCAAATACACCTTCCTGGTCACGATCCTGATCATGGGCCTGTCGACCTTCATCGTCGGCCTGCTGCCGAACGCCGAGACCATCGGCTTCGCGGCACCGGTGATCCTGATCGGCCTGCGCCTGCTGCAGGGCCTCGCGCTCGGCGGCGAGTATGGCGGCGCCGCGACCTATGTCGCCGAGCACGCCCCGATGGGCAAGCGCGGCTACTACACCTCCTTCATCCAGACGACGGCGACGATGGGCCTGTTCCTGTCGCTGCTGGTCATCCTGTTCACCCGCACCATCATCGGCGAGGCCGACTTCGCCAAATGGGGCTGGCGCATTCCGTTCCTGGTCTCCGTGCTGCTGCTCGGCGTCTCCGTCTGGATCCGTCTGCGCCTGAACGAATCGCCCGTGTTCCAGAAGATGAAGGACGAGGGCAAGAGCTCGAAGGCGCCGCTGACGGAAGCGTTCGCGAACTGGGGCAACGCCAAGATCGTGTTGCTGGCGCTGATCGGCGCCACGATGGGCCAGGGCGTGGTCTGGTACACCGGCCAGTTCTACGCGCTGTTCTTCCTGCAATCGATCCTGAAGGTCGATGGCTACACCGCCAACCTGCTGATCGCCTGGTCGCTGCTGCTCGGCACCGGCTTCTTCATCGTGTTCGGCATGCTGTCCGACAAAATCGGCCGCAAGCCGATCATCATGGGCGGCTGCCTGATCGCGGCACTGACCTTCTTCCCGATCTTCAAGATGATCACCACCAACGCCAATCCGGCGCTGGAGAAGGCGATCGAGGCGACGAAGGTGGAAGTGGTGGCTGATCCCGCCGGCTGCGGCGATCTGTTCAACCCGGTCGGCACCCGCGTCTTCACCGCGCCTTGCGACACCGCCCGCGCCTTCCTGGCCCAGTCCTCGGTCAGGTACTCGACCGTTTATGGCCCGGCCGGCTCCGGCGTGAAGGTCACCTTCAACGGCAAGGAAGTGCCCTACACCGATGCGAAGACCAGCAACCCGGCGCTGACGGCCGCGATCGGCGAGGCCGGCTATCCGAAGGCGGGTGACGCCGGGATCGTCAAGATGGCGCATCCGTTCGACATCTTCCGTCCGCAGGTGGCCGCCATCATCGGTCTGCTGTTCATCCTGGTGATCTTCGTCACCATGGTGTACGGCCCGATCGCCGCGATGCTGGTCGAGCTGTTCCCGACCAAGATCCGCTACACCTCGATGTCGCTGCCGTATCACATCGGCAACGGCTGGTTCGGCGGCCTCCTGCCCGCAACCGCCTTCGCGATCGTGGCCTCGACCGGCGATATCTATGCCGGCCTGTGGTACCCGATCTTCTTCGCCGTGATCACTGCGGTGGTCGGCTTCCTGTTCCTGCCGGAAACCAAGGACGTCGACATCCAGGCCAATTGATCACGAGGCGAGCGGCACCCCGCTCGCATCTGCCTCCAACGACGAGCGGCCGCGGATCACTCCGCGGCCGTTCCGCATTTCAGACCCGCGGGTTTTCTCTTTATGGCCTCAGGCCGCGCCGATGAACTGCAATACCACCTCGCGCCGATGCGGACGCGCACGATGCTCGATCAGATAGAGCGCCTGCCAGGTGCCGAGCATCATGCGTCCGTCCTGCACCGGCACCTGCAGCGAGACCGCGCTCAGCATGGTCTTGACGTGTGCCGGCATGTCGTCCGGCCCCTCGGTGTCGTGCATCCAGCCGGCATCCTCCGGCGCCAGCCGCGCCAGCGCCGTGGTGAGATCGTGCAGCACCGTCGGATCGGCATTCTCCTGGATCGTGAGCGACGCCGAGGTGTGGCGGATGAACGCGGTCACCACCCCTTCCTTCGCACGGACCTCGCGCAGGAACGCCGCGACCTCGCGCGTCAGGTCGGTGAAGCCGCGGCCGGAGGTCTGCACCGTCAGGGCCGCCGTCACGACCGTGTTGACGGCGACGGCCGACGGCGCCGTCCGCGACATCGATGCTGCCGGCATCTGCCTGACCTCCTCGCCCCGGGGTCAGATCCTGCCCGAGACGTCCTTCTGCACCCGTGTTGCCATGTCGAGCAGCCGGCGCCAGGCCTGCTCGAGGAACCCCATCATGCGGTCCATGTCCTGGTCGCTGGGCAGCGGGATCTCGAGCTTGCGCGTTCCATCGGAGGATTTCGATTCACCCGGCTTGTCCCCCGTCTTGGGTTCGGCTTTCCTCAACTGATCGGACTTGGGCAGCGCCTGATCTTTCGGCAGCGGCTCATCAATCTTGCCGGAGATGCTCTGATCGCGCGACGCGAGCTGGCCCTTGAGCTTTTCATTCTCCGCCTGCAGACGGCCGATCTCGGCGTCCAGCGCGGCGCGCTCATCAGGCACCGCGTAACAGGCAAAGCCCGATCCACTGCTGTTGTTGCACATCGAGACCGCACCGGTCTTGGTATCGAGCCGGATCACGCCGTCCGATGTCGTCGACATCGTATAGCGTCCCTTGTCGCCGTCAGGCGCGGTGTCCTCGACCGCAAACGCCTCTCCGCCGAGGCAGCTCAACGCCAGCAGCGCGAGGAGGGACGGCCGGTACGGCTTCGTGAGACTCATGGCTGGCTCTCCCAGGCGCATTCGCAACCGCCGCCATGCACGCCGACATTGTGTCGCGGCCATGACGTTGCCTCAGGTGCGATCCCCTGCCACAGGCCGCACCTATGTTTCGGACGTATAGGCGGAGCGACCGGATTTCAACGCGTCCGCCAGCAGCTCGAGGCGGTCCTGCCCCCAGAAGATCTCGCCGTCCAGCACATAGGCCGGCGAGCCGAACACGTCGGCCGCGATCGCGTCCTGCCGGTTCTGCTCGTAGGCCGCCCCGACCACGTCCGTCGCCGCCTGCGTCACGAGATCGCGGCCCGGCAGCCCGGCTGCATCGGCCAAGCCGGCGATCACCTCGGCATCCGCAAGATTGAGCTGCTGCTCCCAGATGGCCGGGAAGGCGCGCCGCAGATAGGGCTCGGGATCCAGGCTGGCCTGCTGCGCCGCGATGACGACGCCGTCGGCGAGCCGGGCGTTGAAGGGCCAGTTGCTCGGCTGGATGTGGAAATCGAGACCGCGCTTGTCGCGCCACCGCTTCAGCTCGACGATGCGATAGCGCTGCCGCGCCGGATGGCGCTTGGCCAGCGGAAGCCCGCCGGTCTCGGCGAACAGATCCACCAGCATGACCGGTTTGAGGTTGACGGACGCGCCGTGGCTCGCGGCGATGTCGCGGAACAGCCGGTGGCCGATATAGGCCCATGGCGACTGCAGCGAGAAATAGTAATCGATCTGGCGCGACATGCGGGTTCCCGTGCCGGTTGGAGGTCAGCGACATCGGATCAGAGGGCACTGACAGGTGCAAGATCGCAGCCGCACACAACACTGTTGATGCGGCGCGGTGACACGCGCGACCGATCTGACGAAAAAGCCGAGAAAACGTGTAAATTCAGGCATCTAACAGTTCAACACGCAATCTTGACTTGGGGGGATGCGGTCAGTATGGTCCGCCCGGCTTTAAAGGGCGATGGGGCGCTAATTCCTGAAACTCGCGGCCGGGTCGGGTCTCCACACGTGGCGGATGGCACATGGCGGATGACACGAACGAGAGCAGCGGACACAAGGATCGCGACAAGTCGCCCGATGAGGTTGCGCTTTCCGCAAGGCTCGGAAGTCTCGACCAACGGTTGTCCGAAATTCGCGACGGCCGCTCGATCGGGACTGATCAACCTGGAATCGGCAGCGGTGACACTGCAGCCAGGGCTTCGGCCATGGCGCGTGGCCTGCGACTGTCGTCCGAGTTGATTGCCGGTGTCCTCGTCGGCGCGGTGCTTGGATGGGGCTTCGACCGCTTGCTGTCGACATCGCCCTTCGGATTCATCGTGTTTTTCCTGCTCGGCTTCGCCGCCGGCGTGTTGAACGTGGTGAGATCCGCAGGCATAGCTCCCGACAGGCCCCGCCAGTGAGGCATGCGCGGAAGACCTCGGCGCGGAAGACCAACGAGTGAATTGCAAAGCGCCGGCGTGGCCGGTGAACAATGAGACGCCACGCGGATGATCGATCCGATCCATCAATTCCACCTCAACAAGATCTTCACGATCGGCCATATCGGCAATCAGGAGATCACCTTCACCAACTCGTCCGCGTACATGCTGCTCGCGGTCGTGCTGATCGCCGTCATGATGATGGCCGCCGGGCGCGCGCTCGTGCCGGGCCGGTTCCAGTCGGTGGTCGAGCTGTCCTACGAATTCGTCGCCAACACCATCAGAACCAGCGCCGGCTCGCACGGCATGACGTTCTTCCCGCTGGTGTTCTCGCTGTTCATGTTCATCTTCGTCTCGAACATCGTCGGCATCATCCCCTACACCTTCACCGTCTCCAGCCACATCATCGTCACCTTCTCGCTGGCGCTCTTGGTGTTCCTGACGGTCATCATCTACGGCTTCTACAAGAACGGCCTGAAGTTCTTTAAGCTGTTCGTGCCGTCCGGCATCCCCGCGGTGATCCTGCCGCTGGTGGTCGTGATCGAAATCATCTCTTTCTTCTCCCGCCCGATCTCGCACAGCGTCCGTCTGTTCGCCAACATGCTGGCCGGCCACGTCACCCTGAAGGTGTTCGCGAGCTTCGTGACCATGCTCGGCGCGCTCGGCTTCGTCGGCAAGGTCGGCGCGCTGCTGCCGCTCGGCCTCACGGTCGCGCTGACCGGCCTCGAGCTGATGGTCGCGTTCCTCCAGGCCTACGTGTTCACGATCCTCACCTGCATCTATCTCAACGATGCTATCCATCCGGGCCACTGATCCGGCCCTCTCTACCAAACCCCTCAAAGGAGTTCGTTTCATGGATCCGGTTGCAGCGAAGTACATTGGCGCGGGCATTGCCTGCATCGGCATGGGTGGCGCGGGTGCCGGCATCGGCATCATCTTCGGCAACTACCTGTCGGCCGCTCTGCGCAATCCGTCGGCCGCTCAGGGCCAGTTCGGCAACCTGATTTTCGGCTTCGCGGTGACCGAAGCGCTCGGCATCTTCTCGCTGCTGATCGCCCTGCTCCTGCTGTACGCCGTCTAAGACGGCCTGAGCCGGACAGGAGAAGCCCGTGGCTGAAAGTCATGGCGAGGCCAAGGGCGGCGAGGCCAAGGGCACCGCAAGCGCCCATACTGAGGCCGATGGCGGGCATGGTTTCCCTCCCTTCCAGAAGGAAACCTTTCCCTCCCAGATCGTCTCCCTGGTGATCGCCTTCGTGGCGCTGTACGTGATCGTTTCGCGTGTGGCGCTGCCGAAGGTCGGGGCCGTCATCGACGCCCGCCAGAAGTCGATCGACGGCGATCTGGCTGAAGCGCAGCGGCTGAAGGATGAATCCGAAGCCGCGATGAAGGCGTATGAGAGCGAGCTGGCGACGGCTCGTGCCCGTGCCCAGGCGATCGGAGCGGAGACCCGCGAGAAGCTCGCGGCTTCTTCGGACGCCGAGCGCAAGGCGCTGGAAGACAGCCTCGCGGCCAAGCTCGCGGCGGCTGAGAAGTCCATCGCCACCACGCGCACGACCGCAATGAGCAATGTCCGCGGCATCGCCGCAGACGCAGCCAGCGCGATCGTGAAGCAGCTCACCGGCAAGGCCCCCGCGGCCAAGACGGTCGAGGCTGCGGTCGATGCATCGTTGAAGGGAACAGCCTGATGCATTTGCTCGCTGATCCGGAAACCTGGGTTGCGATTGCCTTCGTGATCCTGATGGGCCTGTTCGCCTATCTCGGTGTCCATCGCACGGTCCTGAAGGCGCTCGACAATCGCTCCGAGCGCATCAGATCCGAGCTGGTGGAGGCCAAGCGGCTCAAGGAAGAGGCGGCCAAAGTGCTCGCCGATTACAAGTCCCGCCGCGCCAGCGCCGAACGCGAGGCCGAGGAGATCGTCACCAGCGCGAAGGCGGAAGCCGAGCGCATCGCGGCGGAGGCCAAGGCCAAGATGGAAGACTTCGTCGCCCGTCGCACCAAGGCCGCCGAGGGCAAGATCGCCCTCGCCGAGGCCCAGGCTCTCGCCGACGTCAGGTCCGCTGCGGCGGAGGCCGCCGTCCAGGCCGCCGCGACCGTGCTGTCGCAGTCGGTCAAGGGCGCTCTTGGCGAAGACCTCGTCGCCAAAGGCATCGCGGAAGTCGGCCGCAAGCTGAACTGAGCGGCAGTCCGTCTCCATCCATCAACTTCAAAAGGCCGGTGCGATCCCATCGCACCGGCCTTTTGCTGTTCACGCTCTCCGGCGAGCGCCTCGCGCTACGGCAATCGTCACCGCCGCTTCTTGCCGTGCGGCCGCTCCGGGGTCAGCGCCTGCGGGTCGAAGCCGATGTAGAAGACGTAATTGTCGGCATTGGCGCCGGGCGGCGGCACCGGATAGACCATGTCCTCGGCGACGATCGTGAACGGCACGCTGCCGTCCTCGGTCATCTGCACCGTGGTGCGATACGACTTGGTCGCGATCACCTTCTCGCCGATGCCGCCCTGGACCACGGCGATGCGCATCGGAATGTCGACGCTCGCCGGCGCGCCCGCGGGGCCGGCAACGATGCGGCCCTGGATGCCGATCTTGGCGGTGATTTCGGCCCCGTTGAGACTGCATTCGCGCGCGGTCTTGGTGATCGACGCCTGGAACCGGACGTCGTTGCCAACGGCCTGCTTGCCGGGCGCGGCCACGGCGTAGGTCGAGGCGCCGGCGCGAATGCTGACCGGCGGACAGGTCAGGCCCTCGGTCGGATCGACCGGCGGTCCGCCGCTGGCGGGCAGGTTCTCCTGCCCCTTGTTGTCGGAGCCCCCGCCGAACAGGCTCTTGAAGCGGTCGGTCAGCGATTGGGCGGCTGCCGGCGGCGCCGCGCCGGCGGCTCCCAAGGCCAGCAGCACGGCTGCCAACGTTCCAGCCCTGATCACGCTCGTCTCTCGCATCGTCTGATATCCCCGGCAACTCGGTCGCCCAGCCCAGGCGTCTATACCCATTTCAGAGGCCGGAACCAGCCCCGATCGGCCACTCCCGCGGCGATCCCGATCACGATTGCTACCCCCGGAAATCCTCGTGCAACAGGCCGTAGAGGTAATGGTCCTGCCAGACCCCGTTGATGCAGAGGTAGCGACGCGCCAGGCCCTCGCGGGTGAAGCCGCATTTCTCCAGCACGCGAATCGACGGCGTATTGGTCGGGATGCAGGCCGCCTCGACCCGGTGCAGATTGAGCTCGCCGAACAGGGTCGGCAGCAGCAGCCGCAGCGCCGCCGTCATGTAGCCATGATGCGCGAACGGCTGCCCCATCCAATAGCCGATGGTGCCGGCCTGAACGATGCCGCGGCGGACATTGGCGAGCGTGATGCCGCCGAGCATGGCGCCGTCCTGCTCGCGGAAGACGATGAACGGATAGGAGCGGTCGGCCGAGATGTCCTCGGCATAGCGGCGCAGCCGGCGGCGGAAGCCGGAGCGCGTCAGGTCATCGGATGGCCAGATCGGCTCCCAGGGCGTGAGATAGTCGCGGCTGATCTCGCGCAGCCGCGCCCATTGCGCATAATCGGCCATCTGCGGCGCGCGCAACAGCAGGCCCTGGCCGCGCGGAGCCAGCGCAGCCGGTCCGTTGGATGGCAAGCGAAACAGGGCCATCTGTGATGCTCCCCCTGCTCTTTCCGGGTCGAAGCCTGCTCCGACCCACCCCAGATCTCCGATGCCGAGCGCTGGCGGATTGCAATGCGCGGACCGCACCGAGCCGCACCACGTTCAGTGCAGTTGGGCTTTCGATCTCGAACCGGTCAGACCTTCGGCGAAAGTGACCGCCGTGTCCAGACCCCTGCCGGTGCCGAGCGCGACGACCGCCGGCTTGCTGCGTGCGAGCAGCGCCCGCGCCGCATCGCGCGTGCTCTCGACGCTGACCGCCTCGATCTTGGCGACCATCTCCTGCAACGTCTGCGGCCGGCCATAGGCCAGGATATGCCGCGCCAATTGCTCGGCACGGGCACTGCAGCTCTCGAGCGCCATCAACAGCCCGGCCTTCATCTGCGCCTTGGCGCGGGCGACCTCGGCCTCGCTCAAGGTCTCCACCGCGTTGCCGATGATGTCGACCACGACCTCCATCATCTCGGGCGCGTCGGCGGGATCGGTCCCGGTGTAGAGGCCGAAGAATCCCGTGTCGCTATAGGGCGCGTGGAACGTGTAGACGGAGTAGCAGAGCCCCCGGTTTTCGCGCACCTCCTGAAACAGCCGGGACGACATGCCGCCGCCGAGGATGTTGGTGAACACCTGCAGCGAGAACAGCGACGGGTCGGCCTGCGGCACGCCTTCGAGCGCGAGCGTCAGATGCGCCTGCTCGAGATCGCGATGCACGACGCGCGAGCCGCCCTTGCCGAATGCCGCCGGCAGCGGCTTCGGCGCCGGCCCGCCATTGAAGCTGGCAAATCGTTTCGTCACGTCTTCGACCACGCGCTGATGATCGACGGCGCCGGCCGCGGCGACCACCATGTCCGGCCCGCGATAATGCGTCGACAGATAGCCGTGCAGCTTGTCGCGATCGAACGCCTCCAGCGTCTTGGCGGTGCCGAGCAGCGAGCGGCCCATCGGCTGGTCCGGAAAGCATAGCTCGTTGAGATGCTCGAACACGACGTCGTCGGGCGTGTCCTGCGCCGCGCCGATCTCCTGCACGATCACGTTCTTCTCGCGCTCCAGCTCCTCCGGCACGAACGACGGATTGGCGAGAATGTCGGAGAGCACGTCGAGCGCCATCGGCACGTCGGCCTTCAGCACGCGGGCGTAGTACGCCGTGGTCTCGGTCGAGGTGCCGGCATTGAGATCGCCGCCGACGGCCTCGACGGTCTCGACGATCTCGCGCGCGCTGCGCGTGGTCGTGCCCTTGAACGCCATGTGCTCGAGCAGATGCGAGATGCCGTGCTCGTCCGGCTTCTCGTCGCGGCCGCCGACGCCGGCCCAGACCCCGAGCGCCGCCGTCTCCAGATGCGGCATCGTGTCGGTGACGACCGTCAACCCCGTCGGCAGCTTGGTGACTTCCACGCCCATCATGCAATTCCCTGCTTGGCGGCCCGGCTGACCGAGCGGATGAACTTCTCCACCTCGGCCTGGTCGTTCCGCATGATCCTGATGTCCTCGCGCCTGCTCATCAGCCCTTCGAGCCACACCGGCAAATGCGGCCGCATCCCGCAGGCGGCCTCGACCGCATCGGGGAATTTGGCGGGATGCGCGGTCGACAGAACGATGTTCGGCACCGACAGATCGGTGCCGTCGCGATCGGCCACCGCCAGCGCCACCGCCGTGTGCGGATCGACGAGATCGCCGGCCTCGCGGAAGGCGGCGCGGATCGCGGCCGCGGTTTCGATCTCGTCAGCGCGGCCGGCGTCGAAATCGGCGCGGATCGCCGCCAGCATGGCATCCGGCAGCACGAAGCGGCCGGACTGCTTGAGGCTGTCCATCAGCCGCCGCACGGTGCCGGCGTCGCGGCCGCCGGCTTCGAACAACAGCCGCTCGAAATTCGACGACACCTGGATGTCCATCGAGGGCGAAGCCGTCGCATGCACTTCGCGCACCTCGTAGATGCCGGTCGTCAGCGTCCGGGCGAGGATGTCGTTGACGTTGGTCGCGACGCGCAACGTGCGCACCGGCAGGCCCATGCGCTTGGCGACATAGCCGGCGAAGACGTCGCCGAAATTGCCGGTGGGCACGGTGAAGTCGACGGCGCGGTGGGGTGCCCCGATCGCGACCGCCGAGGTGAAGTAGTAGACCACCTGGGCGACGACGCGCGCCCAGTTGATCGAGTTGACGCCCGACAGCCTGACCGAATCGCGGAAGCCGTGATGGTTGAACAGGCCCTTCACGATCGCCTGGCAGTCATCGAAATGACCTTCGATCGCCAGCGCATGGACGTTGGCCGCGCCCGACGTCGTCATCATCCGCCGCTGCACCTCGGAGATGCGGCCATGCGGGAACAGCACGATGAGGTCGGCATTGTCGCGGCCGGCGAAGGCCTCGACCGCCGCGCCACCCGTATCGCCTGATGTCGCCACGACGATGGTGGTGCGCTCGCCGCGCTTGGCCAGCACGTGGTCCATCAGCCGCGAGATCAGCTGCATCGCCACGTCCTTGAACGCCAAGGTCGGGCCGTGGAACAGCTCCAGCACGAACTGATGCGGCGCGATCTGGTCGAGCGGCACCACGGCGGGGTGACGGAACGTCGCATAGGCCTCGTTGGCCATGCGGCCGAGCTCTTCGTCGGAAATCTCGCCGGCGACGAACGGCTTGATGACCTCGACGGCGACCTCCCAATAGGGCCGGCCGAAAAACGACGCGATCGTCGCGGGCGTCAGCTGCGGCCAGGTCTCGGGCACGTACAGGCCGCCGTCACGGGCGAGCCCGGTCAGCATCACATCGCAGAAGGTGAGCGCGGGGGCTTCCCCGCGGGTCGAAACATAGCGCGTCAAACCGCTCTCCTGACCTGCGTCACCAGGCCATAACCCGTTGATTGAATTCGAAATCGGAACCGCCCGGCGGCAACATGGTCCGGCACCATAATGGTTTTGACCTTGTTGCGAAACCGGTTGTTGCCGCAGCGATGGTCACGGCTGCGGGTTACGGCGGCGTTACGGAGCATGGGTCAGGGGGCATCGGTTACGGGACTGGGGTCGCAACGGCTGACCCGGGCCGGTCCAGCGGACCATCCGGCCCACCGCTGTCATCGCCCGGTTAACCGGGCGCCTTCGCGGGGATGACGGCGGTGCCGTCGGCTTCCGGCCGGGTACTTCGAACACGCGAACGAACCATGGGATATCGGCACGATCTCTCCACCTCGTCATTCCGGGGCGCGCGGAGCGCGAGCCCGGAATCCATAACCACGACCGGGAGTATGGATTCCGGGCTCGCCCTGCGGGCGCCCCGGAATGACGGCGGTGCGTGGAGAAGCGTTCTCGCGGCGCGATGAGCGCCCGAGCTTTGCAAGCATACCTCCCTCCGAATCGGAGGGCGCAGGGAAGACCGGATGCCGGCTGGCACCCGCGGCCCCCGTGCGAACAAGAATGCACGGGGCAGGAACCACAGGTTCAGCCAGAGCGACCCGGCCTTCCCTGCGCGATGGCTTACGACTTATACGCGATCTCCTCGGTGCACCGGGCTTTTTGGCCACCGTCATCGACGCGATGCATGGGCACCAGCGCCAACTTGATACCAGCGTCGGGGTATCAGGACCACGCGACTTCACCGTCCGTGCCGGCCGCACTCGTCAGTTGCAGCCGACCCGTCCATCGCACCCCACCTCACGTCCGTGACGACGCGTACGCCCCTCGCAACGAGGCGGGATGGCGATAGACAAGCATGATTTCGGAAAAAATGAAATAGAAAAATGTCCGTGAGACCATACTACACGGGTGATCGTGTTGCGCGGGCTCACGAAATTAGTCTCTCGGCGCAACCGAATGCCGATCTTCCGGCGCGCGCGCATGCTGCCGCGAACAGCCCGTCGGGCGACTCGGATCAGGATCTTGAGGGCCGCCACCTCGATGCCGCGCCCCGCTTGAGCGCAGCACGGGCCTCTTCACATCAACCACCAGAATCGTCTGGGAGATAGAATGTGTATCCGAATGGCGGATTGAAGCGTCGATAGAACCAACCGACCGGATACACGTCTTGGACGGCGACCGTTCCAACTCGACCAGGATCACGCCAGCGATGATCGGCCATGACACGGCGGATCGCTCGTTCGGTTGCCACGTCCGCTGTCGGCGCATTCAGGACACACGTCGTGAAGAAGCCGCACCTGGTCGGCTTCCCATCCATCAGAACAACGAAGTCCTTGCCGTTCAGCAAGATTCGAAAGCGCACGATTTCACCCGACGATACTGCCCACGCGGACGCTCGGTACCCCACCGCATCATCAGAGCCTATCTGGGGGTAAGATTCGATGAATTTGGCCGAGGGAGGGCGACAACGGAACGTTAGGACTCGCCCGGACCTTGGCGACTTCGAACCTCAGGAGCGCTCGCTCGGACCAAATAGGACCACAACAGGAGCCTTCCATGATCGTCGTAACGACGGAAAACGTGACCGGCCACCGCACGGTGCGGATGCTGGGGCAGTGTTTTGGGGTGGTGGTGCGCAGCCGCGGGCTCGGGGGCAATCTGGTGGCCAGCCTGCGCTCGATCGTCGGCGGCGAGATCCACGAGTACACGCAGATGCTGGAGGAGGCGCGGCGCCATGCGCTCGACCGGCTCGTCTCCAACGCCACGTCGATGGGCGCCAACGCCATTCTGATGATGCGTTTCGATAGCGCCGAGATCGGCCAGACCATGAGCGAGATCGTCGCCTATGGCACCGCCGCCGTCATCGAACCCGCGCCGTGATCGATCTCGTGCTCTGGCTCGCGGTCATATCAGCGGTCGTCCTGGTGTGGTTCGTCTTCCGCCAGGGAGGCTACAAGCGCGATGCGCTGGCGGCGCCGCCAGGCCCGGACTGGATCAAGACCGAGGAGCGCTTCGTCGATCCCACCAGCGGCGAGACGCTGGACGTGTGGTTTCATCCGCGGACCGGCGAGCGGGCGTATGTGAGGGCGGGCCGATCCGTGTAGACCGCGGTCGAACGCGGGAGACCATCGCACCGACGACACAGGGAAGCCGCGTCACATTCCGCCGTCGTCCCTGCGAACGCAGGGACCCATAACCACCGGCTTCGGTGGGACGACGACTGGCAGTTGCGCTTCACCGATAGATTCCGCGGTATGGGTCCCTGCGTTCGCAGGGACGACAGCGGTGCGTGGAGTCACGTCTTGTACATCTTCACTTGCGAGCGCTGAAAGCCTAGCATCGCCAACACAGAGATCGAGCGCGAGACCTCCATGATCATCCAGCACATCGCAGCCTTCACCGACGGCCCACGCGGCGGCAATCCGGCCGGGGTCGTCATCTGCGAGGCGCTGCCCGAGGCCGCCACCATGCAGGCGACGGCGGCGGAGATCGGCTATTCGGAGACGGCGTTCGCGGCGCCCATCGGCGACAAATGGCGGGTGCGCTATTTCGCGCCGCAGGCCGAGGTGGATTTCTGCGGCCACGCGACGATTGCGCTCGGCGCGGCGCTGGCGAGGCACGAGCGCTCCGGCACGTTCGCACTGACGCTCAACCATGCCGAAATCACTGTCGACGGGCATCATTCGGCGACCGACTGGAGCGCGGCGTTTCGATCGCCGCCGACGCTGACCCGGGCCCTGCCATCTGCGGCGCTCGACAAGATCCTGACGCTGTTCGGGCTGTCGCAAGACGAACTCGACGAGCGGATCCCGCCGGTGATCGCTCACGCCGGCATGGATCATCCAGTGATTGCCCTGCGCGACCGCAGCCGCCTGGCTGCCATCAGCTACGACTTCGCTCGAGGCCAGGTGCTGGCACAGCGTGAGCGCTTCTGCACCTTCGCCCTCGTACACGCCGAGACGCCGCAGCTGTTTCACGCCCGCAACCCGTTTCCGTTCGGCGGGGTCTACGAGGACCCGGCGACGGGCGCGGCGGCCGCGGCGCTGGCCGGCTATCTGCGCGAGCTCGCCTGGGCGACCGAGCGGCCGATCGTGATCCGCCAGGGCGAGGACATGGGCGTGCCCTGCTGCCTGCAGGTCGATCTCGACGGCCCTCCAGGCGCGCCGGTCCGGGTGTCCGGGCGAGCCCGGCTGATTCACGCGTGATTTGATTTGAAATCCCGGGGCGCCTGGCCGCCATAGTGCGCGGGCTGCAAGAACGAGCGCTTCGTTCGCCAGCGGAGCACGCCGTGATGATGTCGACCGAGATGCAGCAGGACACATCGCTCATCGTTCTGATCAGCGGCAGCCTGCGCGCCCGCTCGGCCTGCCGTGCAGCGATCGTCGCCGCGGCCGAGCTGGCGCCAGCGGATGTCACGCCGGCGATCTACGTCGGGCTGAGCGAGCTGCCGCACTTCAATCCCGACCACGATTGCGATCCCTTGCCCGAGCCGGTCATTCGCTTGCGCAAGCTGCTCGGCGACGCCCGCGCCGTCATGCTGTCGACCCCGGAATATGCGGGCTCGCTGCCGGGCAGCTTCAAGAACATGATCGATTGGACCGTCAGTGCCGGCAGCCTCTATCGACGGCCGATCGGCTGGATCAACTGCTCGGCCCATGGTGGCGCGCACGACGCCCATGCCGACCTGCGCAGGGTGCTGGAGCGCGCGGGCGCGACGATCGTCGATGAGGCTTGCGTCGCCGTACCGGTGCCGCCGACGGCAATGACCGCAGATGGTCGCATCGCGGCCCCCGACATGCGTGCGGCCATCGCGGATGCGATCGCCGCACTGGCCTTGGCCGCGTCCGCAGGCGATGAGAACACACAGCCATCGTCATGACTGTGCTCACCGCGGGCGCCCGAATTCATGCGGGCTTCGCGTCCGCTTCCGCGAACACCGCCTTGGCCGCGAACAGGCCGTTGAGCGCGGCGGGGAAGCCGGCATAGACCGCCATCTGCATGATCACCTCGGTGATTTCCGCGCGGCTGAGGCCGACATTGAGGCCCGCATGGATGTGCACCTTGAGCTGAGGGGTGGCATTGCCGAGCGCGGTCAGGGACGCGATGGTCGCGATCTCGCGGCTGCGCAGATCGAGGCCGGGGCGCGAATAGATGTCGCCGAACGGAAACTCGATCACGTAGGTCGCGAAATCCGGCGCGATGTCGGCGAGCGCCGCGATCACATTGCGGCCGGCCTCGCCGTCGATGCTATCGAGCGCGCGCCGGCCGCGCGCCAGCCGATCCTGATCGTTGTTGGCGCCGGATGGCATGCCGCCCGGCATCGGGCTCGTCGTCGTGGCCTGGTTGGGCGTGGATCGCGTCATCATCGTTCGTCCTCTCGCTGCTGCCGGCATAGCCGGCGATCTTGCCGTCGAGAACGAGAAGGCTGTCCTGCAGGCTGGCGACGCGCGCCCGGACCGCGTCGCGATGCCGCTCCAGGAGCCGGCGTCGTTCCGGCTCCGTGGCAGCGCCGCCCGCACGCAGCTCGGCGTAGCGCAGCATGTCCCGGATCGGCATTCCCGTGGCCTTCATCCGGCCGAGGAATTCGATCCAGGTCAGGATCGATGCGTCGTAGTCCCGCTGGCGGGCATGATCGCGATCGGCCCTGGGCAGCAGCCCGATCCGCTCGTAGTAGCGGATCGTATGGGGCGTCAGCCCCGACTGCCTGGCCAGCTCGCCGATCTTCATGCGCCCCTATCTCCATTCACGACGCCACGCAGGCTACGGGTTCGAGTGCGCTCTAAGTCAAGCGACGTTTCGCGGGCTACGGGCTCATCGGTTCGCTGCGCGCCGACCCCGCGCCCACACCGCGAACGCGACGATCAACGCGGCGGCCAGAGAGAACCACGTGATCGCGTATTGCATGTGCTCGTCGCGCAGATGCGGCGACAGCGGGCCGGGCTTGGGAATGCCATTGTCGGGCACCGGCGATTCCAGATCGATGTAGAACGGCGCGACCTCGCCCCAGCCGAGCGTCTTGGCCATCGCGCGATGGTCGCGCGTGAACCACAGCCGCTTTTCGCGGCTCTCGGCCGCGGTGAGCAAACCGGCAGCCTCGGGAAAGCGCAGATAGCCGGTCAGGGTCACGGGCTCGCCGGTGACGAGCTTGGCGGTGGCGCGGTCCTGCACCGCGCGTTCCTGCATCGTGTTGGCGACGAAGCCGGCGTCGATCACGACGGTCTCGCCGGACGGCAAGCGCGCAGGGAGGAACGCCCAGGTGCCCGGCCCGGAGACGTCCTCGCGCACGGCGGAGCCGGCGCTGTAGACCATCGCATCGGGCAGTCCGGCGTAGGTGGCGGTGAAGCTGACGCGACGGAATTCGTCGCGTTCCGGAGTGAGCATACGCCACTCGTCTTGTGGCGGCAGCGGTGCGGGCGCAGCAGCAACGCGATCGGTGAGCGCTGCGATCAGCGCGTGCTTTTCCGCACGGCGCTGCAATTGCCAGATGCCGAGGCCTGCGAACAGCGCGACCATGACGACGGTGAAGGCGGCGAAGGCGCGGGAGGACGTTTTGCGGCTGGGCGCACTCGTCATTGCGCAGATGTCCGCGGCGAGGTGAACGCTTTGCCGGAGCGAACGGTGCGCTCCCCTCCCCCTTGCGGGGAGGGGTTGGGGGTGGGGGTGGCCCAACAAAGACTGCCGCTGGGGCTACCCCCCTCCCCGGCCCTCCCCCACAAGGGGGGAGGGAGCACACCTTCGGCGCCGCTCAGATGTGCGACTCGCACGCGCAGGCGCCAGCTCATCGCGGCGTCTTGTCCACCAGGCGGCCGGGGGCGGCCTTGTGGTGGAATTGCAGGGCGATCAGCAGCGACTTCATCGCGCGCAACGGCAGCAGCGTCGTCACCAGGATCAGCGGTCCCCAGAGCGCGGCATGGACCCAGAACGGCGGCTGATACTTCACCTCGACGATCAGCGCGGCGCCGACCACGATGGCGCCGGCGAGCATCATGATGAAGATCGCCGGACCGTCGCCGGTGTCGATGAAGGCGTAGTCGAGATCGCAGGCTTCGCAGCGCTTGCGCAGGTTGAGGAAGCCGTCGAACAGCTTGCCCTGGCCACAGCGCGGGCAGCGGCAGGCGAGCCCGCGCAGGACGGTCTGGGCCAAAGTGACGGGCGGATGGGTGGTCATGGTGTCTTGCCCCCTGGGCGGCCGCGCGACGCCTCATGGTGATACAACCGGAGGCGACGAGAGCGGATCACATTTCGATCAACCGCCGGGCGCCGCTGCAACGAGAAAGGGCGGCCCGACGGCCGCCCCTTCTTAGCACGTTCGACGGAACCGGTGCGCGCCGGCTTCAGTGCGCGCCGTGGGCCATCGCCTCGGCGCCGTGGCCCCAGACGTAGATGCAGATGAACAGGAACAGCCAGACCACGTCGACGAAGTGCCAGTACCAGGCGGCGAACTCGAAGCCGAGATGCTGCTTGGGCGTGAAGTGGCCGGCATAGGCGCGCGCCAGGCAGACGGTCAGGAAGATCGTGCCGACCAGGACGTGGAAGCCGTGGAAGCCGGTCGCCATGAAGAAGGTCGAGCCGTAGACGTGGCCGGCGAACGAGAACGTTGCGTGGCTGTACTCATAGGCCTGCACGCAGGTGAAGGTGGCACCCAGGAGGATGGTGAGGATCAGGCCATATTTCAGGCCCTTGCGGTCGCCCTCGAGCAGCGCGTGGTGCGCCCAGGTCACCGTGGTGCCCGAGGTCAGCAGGATCAGCGTGTTGAGCAGCGGCAGGTGCCAGGGATCGAAGGTCTCGATGCCCTTGGGCGGCCAGACGCCGCCGAACAGGGCCTCGCGGGTGGCCTGCACCTCGAAGTTCGGATACAGCGCGGCATTGAAATAGGCCCAGAACCAGGCGACGAAGAACATCACCTCGGAGGCGATGAACAGGATCATGCCGTAGCGGTGATGGAGCTGCACCACGCGGGTGTGGTCGCCCTTGTATTGCGCTTCCTTGATGACGTCGCCCCACCAGCTCGCCATGGTGTAGAGCACGCCGATGGTGCCGATGCCGAACACGATCGGCGCGGCGCCGAACATCTTGTGCATCCAGCCGATCGCACCGAACGCCATGATGAAGGCCGAAACCGAGCCGACGAACGGCCAAGGGCTCGGATCGACGAGATGGTAGTCGTGATGCTTGGCGTGCGCCTCAGCCATGGCAAGTCTCTCCCCAGATCGATGCCGGTCGCGCCGGCACGGTGTCGTTCAACGGCGATGGTCCCCGAATATCGGACGTCCGCGCGGTCATAGGCTGCCCCGCGGTTTGTCCGGCTCGCCCGCCGCGACCGGCTTCGGTGCGTCGCGGACGGGATAGAAGGTGTAAGACAGCGTGATCGTCTTCAAACTGTCGTTCTCGTGATCGGCTGTTATCGCCGGGTCGACGTAGAACACCACCGGCATCTCGCGGGTCTCGCCCGGCGCCATGGTCTGCTCGGTAAAGCAGAAGCAGTTGATCTTCTGGAAGTAGGCGCCCGATGTCAGCGGCGACACATTGTAGGCCGCCTGCGCCATGGTGGTGCGCGCCGACTGGTTGGTGACGGTGTAGTAGACCGTGACCACCTCGCCGATCGCGACCTCGATCTCGGTCTTCTCCGGCTCGAACTTCCAGGGCAAACCGCCGGCGACATTGGAATCGAAGCGCACGGAGATCCGGCGCGCCAGCGGCGCCGAGGATGGCGCTGATGTCGCGACCTGCGTGGTGCCGTTGAAGCCGGTGGCGCGGCAGAACCAGTTGTAGAACGGCACGGCGGCATAGGACGCGCCGACCATCAGCACCACGACGGCGCCGCAGATGCCGCCGACTAGCGCATCGCGGCTGAGGCCGCGGCGCGGCGCGGCCGGCGCGGTCGCCGAAACGATCTGGTCGGTTGTCTCCATCGCGGTCTGCTTCGTCCCGTCCTGCATCACGTCTTCTACATCGGCCGATTCAGCACCGCGGGACCCTTCACCATGGTCACCGCGAAGAACAGCACCACCAGCACGCCGAGCGCGAGCGCAATCGCGATCGAGCGGCGACGGCGGCTGCGCAGCTGCGCCTCGGTGAGGACGATGCCCTCTTGCTCGTTCGGATCTGCCATCGTGGTCGCCATGTTTTCCAGTCTCGCGCCTCTTACCAGATCAGCGGCGCGATCATGCGCGCGACCGCTTCGAGTCCGAGCGTAGCGAACAGCACGAACAGATAAAGGATCGAGAAGGCGAACAGCTTGCGGTTGGCGCGTAGCGAGGCGCTGCGCTCGCGCTTGCGGAACACCTCGACCGCGAGCCACAGCATGCCCGTGCCGAGCGCCAGCGAGACGACACCGTAGACGGCATCGAAATAGCCGAGCGGCCACGGCGCGGCGGCGATCGCCACCAGGACGATGGTGTAGAGCAGGATCTGCAGCCGGGTCGCATCGGGGCCGGCGACCACCGGCAGCATCGGCACGCCGGCGCGGGCGTAATCATCGCTGCGGAACAGCGCCAGCGCCCAGAAATGCGGCGGGGTCCAGAAGAAGATGATCAGGAACAGCCAGAGCGGCTCCGGCGCGATCGAGCCGGTGGCGGACACCCAGGCGACCACCGGCGGCAAGGCGCCGGCGGCGCCGCCGATGACGATGTTCTGCGCAGTCCAGCGCTTCAGCCACAGCGTGTAGATGACGACGTAGAAGAAGATGGTGAAGGCGAGCAGCGCACCGGCGAACCAGTTGACGAGGATGCCGAGCGTTAGCACCGAGAAGAACGACAGCGTGATGCCGAAGGCGAGCGCCTCCTGGCGGGTGACGCGGCCGCGCGGAATCGGGCGGTTGGCGGTGCGCGACATCAGCGAGTCGATGTCGCCTTCCAGCGCCATGTTGAGCGCGCCGGAGGCGCCGGCCCCGACCGCAATACACAGCAGTGAGGTGATGGCGAGCACCGGGTGGAAATGGCCCGGAGCGATCAGCAGGCCGATCAGCGCCGTGAAGATCACGAGCGACATCACCCGCGGCTTCAGGAGCGCGAGATAATCGCCGACATCGGCCTCGGAAATCCGCGGGCCGACGGCAATGGCGTTCTGATCGATGACCGACACGGCGAATCCAGACTTCAATTCACAGACTTCAATTCAAAAGGTTCTGGGACAGGGAGTGCCAGAACCGCGCTTCCGGCGCGGCACCAGGCGCGCCACCGGCAGAGATCGACGCGGCGCCGGATGGCGCCGCGTCGGAGAGATCAGGTTCACTGCACCTTCGGCAGCACCTCGAACTGGTGGAACGGCGGCGGTGAGGACAGGGTCCATTCCAGCGTCGTCGCACCCGGTCCCCACGGATTGTTCGCGGCCTGCTGCTTGCGCATGAAGGCGTCGACCACCCCATAGATGAAGATCAGGACGCCGAAGGCCGAGATGTAGGAGCCGATCGACGAGACCAGGTTCCAGCCCGCATAGGCATCGGGATAGTCGATGTAGCGGCGCGGCATGCCCGACAGGCCGAGGAAGTGCTGCGGGAAGAACACCAGGTTGACGCCGACGAAGGTGACCCAGAAGTGCGCCTTCGCGATCGTCTCGTTGTACATGTAGCCGAACATCTTCGGGAACCAGTAGTACCAGCCGGCGAAGATGGCGAACACGGCGCCGAGCGACAGCACGTAGTGGAAGTGCGCGACGACGTAGTAGGTGTCCTGCAGCACACGGTCGACGCCGGCGTTCGCCAGCACGACGCCGGTGACGCCGCCGACCGTGAACAGGAAGATGAAGCCCACCGCCCACAGCATCGGCGCGCGGAACTCGATCGAGCCGCCCCACATCGTGGCGATCCAGGAGAAGATCTTCACGCCGGTCGGCACCGCGATCACCATGGTGGCGGCGACGAAATAGGCCTGCGTCGCCGAGGACATGCCGACCGTGTACATGTGGTGCGCCCACACCACGAAGCCGATGCCGCCGATCGCGACCATGGCGTAGGCCATGCCGAGATAGCCGAACACCGGCTTGCGCGAGAAGGTCGACACGATCTGGCTGATCATGCCGAAGCCGGGCAGGATCAGGATATACACTTCCGGATGGCCGAAGAACCAGAACAGGTGCTGGAACAGCACCGGGTCACCGCCGCCGGCCGGATCGAAGAAGGTGGTGCCGAAATTGCGGTCGGTCAGCATCATCGTGATGGCGCCGGCGAGCACCGGCAGCGACAGCAGCAGCAGGAACACCGTCACCAGGATCGACCACACGAACAGCGGCATCTTGTGCAGGGTCATGCCCGGCGCGCGCATGTTGAAGATGGTGGTGATGAAGTTGATCGAGCCGAGGATCGACGACGCACCGGCAAGGTGCAGCGACAGGATCGCGAAATCCACCGCCGGTCCGGGATGGCCCGAGGTCGACAGCGGCACATACATCGTCCAGCCGGCGCCGACGCCGTTGGCGCCGGGCTCGCCCTCGACGAAGGTCGAGGTCAAAAGCAGCGCGAACGAGGCGGGCAGCAGCCAGAACGAGATGTTGTTCATGCGCGGGAACGCCATGTCCGGCGCGCCGATCATCAGCGGCACCATCCAGTTGCCGAAGCCGCCGATCATCGCCGGCATGACCATGAAGAAGATCATGATCAGGCCGTGCGAGGTCACGAACACGTTGTAGGTGTGGTTCTCGTGGAACAGCTGCACACCCGGATACATCAGCTCGATGCGGATCGCGACCGACATGGCGAGGCCGATGATGCCGGCGCACACCGCGAAGATCAGATACATCGTGCCGATGTCTTTGTGGTTGGTCGAATAGATCCAGCGCCGCCATCCGGTCGGATGGTCGTGCGCGTGATCGTCATGGCCGGTCAGGGTCGTCGCGTTCGTCGCCATTGTCCAATCCTCAGTGTCCCCGTGGACCGCCAAGGCGGCCCTCAATCTCAGCGTTCATCCCGCTCGGCTACTGCGACACGCCCGCAGCCGACGCATAGGTGCTCGTGGGCGCGCTGGCGTACTTCTTCTTGGCGTCCTCGACCCAGGCGGTGAATTCCTGGTCGCTCACGACGCGCACCGCGATCGGCATGTAGGCGTGGTCCTTGCCGCACAGCTCCGAGCACTGGCCGTAATACATGCCGACCTTGGTCGCCTTGAACCAGGTCTCGTTGAGGCGGCCGGGAATGGCGTCGATCTTGACGCCGAACGACGGGATCGCCCAGGAGTGGATCACGTCGGCGCCGGTGGTCTGGACGCGAATCACCTTGTTGACCGGCACGACCATTTCGTTGTCGACGGCGAGCAGGCGCGGCTGCTTGTCCTGCGCCAGCAGCGAGTCGAACTCGAACTTGCCGTTGTCGGGATAGGCGTAGCTCCAGTACCACTGCTTGCCGGTGGCCTTGATGGTCATATCAGCCTTCGGCACATCCAGCTCGAGGAACAGCAGCCGGAACGACGGCACCGCGATCATGACCAGGATCAGCACCGGGATCAGCGTCCAAGCCACCTCGATCAGCGTGTTGTGCGTCGTCCGCGACGGCACCGGGTTGGCGCGCGCGTTGAACTTGACCACCACGGCGACCAGCAGCGCCAGCACGAACAGCGTGATGATGGTGATGATCGTCAGCAGCAGGCCGTGGAACCAGGTGATGTTCTCCATCACCGGCGTCGCAGCCTCCTGCAGCTTGACTTCCCATGGCGCCGGCTGGCCCGTTTCAGCAAACGCCGCTCCACCCGACACGAGCGTCATGCCCGTTACAGCCAACCCCAGCAAGGCGCTCAATTGGCCTCTCGACATCTTCATGCCGTCGCGCTCCCTTCAGAACTTTCCCCCTCGGCGCACCGCCCGCTTCACGCAGCGGCGCGCCGTTCGATCCGCTCTCCTGACAAATGGCCTTCGGGCGGATGCATAGAAAAGCACCTGGGCCAGTTCACTGGAATGACGAAATCTTTCTTCTCAAACCATAATTCTTGATCTATCGCAATGCAGTCTTGCGCCGGATATCGCGCGCGGCGCTGTTCGTCGCGACAAGCGTATTTTCCGGGAGATTGCCGCATGCCGTGATTTCGCGGGCAACGGGCGCTTGACAGGCGTGCGGCGCGATGTAGGCAAACGGGACACGGCCGTTTGCGAGGCTGATTCGGCGAGGCGCAGCGGCAGCGCCCACCAGGGTGCGGCCATATTTGGTATCGTTTCGTGCCGTACGCCGGTGACGCTGTCCTCAAGACGCCATCATTGCCGTATCATGGCGTCGGACGCGCAGATCACCCACAGGAAATTGTCATGGCACCGACCCGGATCAGGGTTTCAACGGACAGGACAGCTGACATGTCGACCCCAGCTGCGAATGACTCGCGCCGTTTGTACCGATTCAGCGCGGTGCGTGCGCGACTCGCGCGTGTTGCCGCGATGACCTCCGCGGCGACCGCGGTCGCGATGATCGCTGCGACGGTGATCGGCGCGCCGCACGCGGCGTTGGCGCAGGGCGCGGTGCGCTCGGTGCATGGCGACTGGCAGATCCGCTGCGACACGCCGCCCGGCGCGCAGAGCGAGCAGTGCGCGCTGATCCAGAGCGTCGTGGCCGAGGACCGTTCCAATGCCGGCCTCACCGTGATCATGCTGAAGACCGCCGACCAGAAGAGCCGGCTGATGCGCGTGGTGGCGCCGCTCGGCGTGCTGCTGCCGTCCGGCCTCGGCCTGAAGCTCGACAACCAGGATGTCGGCCGCGCCGGCTTCGTGCGCTGCCTGCCCAATGGCTGCGTCGCCGAGGTGGTGCTGGAGGACAAGCTGCTCGGCCAGCTCAAGACGGCGAAGACCGCGACCTTCATCATCTTCGAGACGCCGGAGGAAGGCATCGGCTTCCCGCTGAGCCTCAACGGCCTCGCCGAAGGCTTCGACAAGCTGCCCTGACGTCGGCGGCGATTGACAGACCCTTCGCAGCACGATGCCGTGATCGAGCCGTGAGTTCGCGCGTCTGAATGCGCGCCAGCGGCCTCAGCGCCGCCCGTCGAGCGCCAGCGCCATCACCAGCAAGGTCTTGTCGAACCCGTCATCGCCGGGCTCCCGCGGCTGCACCGCCTTGAGCAGGAATCCGGCCTTCTGGTACAGCCTGATGGCGTTGGTGTTGCTGCGGTAAACCGTGAGCTCGACACGCGAGAAGCCGGCCACCCGCGCCGCCTCGAGCGCCGCCGCCATCAGTCGTCTGCCCAGGCCCTGGTGCCGGAACTGCGGCATTAGGCCCATGCCGAGCACCCCGATCCGGGCATCGATTGGCCCCGATTTGGGCGTCACATCGCACCAGCCGACCACCTCCCCGGCCGAGAGAGCAACGAATTGCGGATATCCCTCGTGGATGTTGTTCAGAATGAAGGCGCGCGTCGACTCCAGCGGCGGCGCCTGCACGAACGACAGATAGCGCCGTTCGCGCGCGACGTAATCGAGCGTGCGGTGGAAGCTCTCGATGTGAGCGGACGTGATGGGAACGATCTCAACCATGTCAGTTCGGTAATCATCCAGCCCCTCGCGCCCCGGCGTCAAAACAACTATCTTGGAATGAACGCTCCGACAACGGATTGACCCATGACTGCTCCCACCACTTCCCTGCTCGAACGCGCCAATCTGGACCGTGATACGGTCCGGAGCGAGGTCGCGCGTGGCCTGGCCGGCGCCGATGACGGCGAATTGTTCTTCGAATACAGCCAGACCGAAGCGCTGACCTTCGACAATGGCCGGCTGAAGCAGGCGACCTATGACACCAGCCAGGGATTCGGCCTGCGCGCGGTGAAGGACGATGCAGTCGGCTATGCCCATTCCTCCGACGTCTCGCTGCCGGCGCTGAT
This sequence comes from Bradyrhizobium sp. HKCCYLS3070, assembly GCF_051167575.1. Lineage (NCBI taxonomy): Bacteria > Pseudomonadati > Pseudomonadota > Alphaproteobacteria > Hyphomicrobiales > Nitrobacteraceae > Bradyrhizobium > Bradyrhizobium sp. HKCCYLS3070. The sequence goes on along the minus strand of NZ_JBNPTI010000007.1, from coordinate 198,363 downwards.
GCGCGCCGCCGATGCCGTCAGCGCCGTGCGCGGCGGCTATTCCGGCACGTTCGCGAGCCCGCCGCCGCACACCAACGTCCGGCTCTATGGCGACGATAATCCGCTGGACGCTCCCGGATTCGAAAGCAAGGTCAAGCTGCTCGGCGAGATCGACGCTTACTTGCGCGACAAGGATCCGCGCGTGCGCCAGGTGACCGTGAGCCTCGGCGCGACCTGGCAGGTCGTGGAGATCCTGCGGCCCGACGGCGAGAGCTATCGCGACATCCGCCCGCTGGTGCGCGTGAACGTCTCGGTGGTCGCCGGCCAGGGTGATCGCCAGGAGACCGGCAGCAAGGGTTATGGCGGCCGCGAGGCCTATGCCCGCTTCATCGAGACCAAGGCGTGGCGCGAGGCCGCCGACGGCGCACTGCGCGAGGCCCTGGTCAATCTGGAATCGGTCCCCGCTCCCGCCGGCGAGATGGACGTCGTGCTCGGCGCCGGCTGGCCCGGCGTGATGCTGCACGAGGCCGTCGGTCACGGCCTCGAGGGTGACTTCAACCGCAAGAAGACCTCGGCCTTCGCCGGGCTGATGGGCAAGCCGGTCGCCGCCAAAGGCGTCACCGTGGTCGATGACGGCACCATGGCCTCGCGCCGCGGCTCGCTGTCGATCGACGACGAGGGCACGCCGACCAGCCGGACCGTGCTGATCGAGGACGGCATCCTGGTCGGCTACATGCAGGACCGGCAGAACGCGCGGCTGATGAACATGGCGCCGACCGGCAACGGCCGCCGTCAGGGCTACGCGCACGTGCCGATGCCGCGCATGACCAACACCTACATGCTGGCCGGCGAGCGCGATCCGGCCGAGATCATCGCCTCGGTCAAGAACGGCATCTATGCCGTCAATTTCGGCGGCGGCCAGGTCGACATCACCTCGGGCAAATACGTCTTCCAGTGCACCGAGGCCTACAGGATCGAGAACGGCAAGGTCGGTGCGCCGGTGAAGGGCGCGATGCTGATCGGCAACGGCCCGACGGATTTGAACCGCATCAGCATGATCGGCAACGATCTGTCGCTCGATACCGGCATCGGCACCTGCGGCAAGAACGGCCAGGGCGTGCCGGTCGGCGTCGGTCAGCCGACGCTTCGCATGGATCGCATTACGGTGGGAGGCACGGGCCGATGAGCCTTGAGAAGATGTCCACGGACAAGACCACCAAGGCGACGCGCACGGGCAGCGTCCGCAAGGAAAGCACCTGGGGCGGCCAGCTCGCGCAGCTCGTCGCGGTCGTCATGGTGGTGTTCGTCGCCAAGGGCGCCATCGCCGAGCCGTTCTACGTGCCGTCGGGCTCGATGGAGCCGACCCTGATGATCGGCGACGCCCTGCTGGCGTCGAAATTCCCCTATGGCTACGGCACCTCGTCGCTGCCGATGCAGATCACGCTGCCGGAGACGGGACGCCTGTTCGGCGAGACGCCGAAGCGCGGCGACGTCGTCGTGTTCCGCTGGCCGGGCGACAACTCGCAGGCCTGGGTCAAGCGCGTCGTCGGCCTGCCCGGCGACCGCATCCAGATGCGCCAGGGCCAGCTCTACATCAACGGCCAGGCCGCGGCGCTCAAGCCCGACGGCATCGGCGATGCCGAGGACGACACTGGCCGCAACGAGCCGGCCTATCGCTACGTCGAGACGCTGCCGAATGGCGTGTCGCACCTGATCTTCAAGATGCGCGACAACGGCCGGCTCGACAACACGCCGGAGGTGACGGTGCCGCCCGGCAAGCTGTTCGTGCTCGGCGATAACAGAGACAACTCCGCCGACAGCCGCGTGGCCTTGCGCGACGGCGGCGTCGGCCTGCTGCCGATCGACAACCTCGTCGGCCGCGCCGATGCCGTGGTCGGCTCCTGGGACCTCGGCTTCAAGAACCAGCCGGTTTGGGCCTGGCTGTCCGGCTTCCGGCTCGATCGCTTCTTCACCGCGGTGCGCTGAGCGAACGCCGATGACCTTCGACGATGTCAGGGCGCTTGCGCTGGCATGGCCGGAAGTCGAGGCCGGCACGTCCTATGGGACACCCGCGCTGAAGGTGCGCAAGGAGATGCTGGCGCGCCTGAAGGAGGACGGGGACAGTCTCGTCCTTCCGGGCGTGCCGCCGGACGAACGCGCGATGCTGGTGGAAAGCCGGCCGAAGCTGTTCTACGTCACCGATCACTACCGCGACTATCCGATCGTGCTGCTGCGCCTGTCGAAGGCGAGGCGCGCCGACGCAGAGCCGCTGTTGCGCCGGCAGTGGCGGGCATTGGCCTCGAAGAAGGCGCTCGCCGTGTTCGATCGCAGCTGAAACGGGCTGCACGCCGTCCTCCATCTCGTGTATTGAACGTGTCGACGGCACCCATGTTCTGATGCCTTCGACCATCATGACCAAGGACGATTTCATCGCAGCCGCGCTGCGCAACCCCGTCAACACCGCGATCATGCGCGTGCTGCGTGAAACGGCCGTGCCCGATGCCTGGGTCGTCGCCGGCTGCCTGACTCAGACCGTCTGGAACGTGCGCACCGGCCGTCCGGTCGATCACGGCATCAACGACTACGACATCTTCTATTTCGATCCGGATACGTCGTGGGATGCTGAGGACGCCGTCATCCGGCGCATCGCATCCTACCTCCATGACATCGAAGCCAAGGTGGAGGTGCGCAACCAAGCCCGCGTCCATCTCTGGTATCCGACCAAGCACGGCCGGCCCTACCCTGCCGTGACACGCTCCACCGACGGCATCGATCGCTTCCTCACCGTGAACACGCAGGTCGGCCTTCGCCCGACTGTTGCCGGCTACGAGCTCTATGCCCCCAAGGGCCTCGCTGACATCGCGCAGATGATCGTGCGGCCGAACTACACGGCCAACTTCTCGGCGACGAACTATGCGGCCAAGGCGACGCGCTGGAAGACGCTATGGCCGGAGATCACAGTGATAGCCGCGGCGGATTGAGCGCGACCAGACAGGATCGGGAGCCCCCTCTCTCATCCGTCATTCCGGGGCGCGCGCAGCGCGAGCCCGGAATCCATAACCACCATCGTGATTATGGATTCCGGGCCCGTGCCGCTGCGCGCCACGTCCCGGAATGACGACTGAGTTTGGCGCGCCACCGGTGCACAATGCTTCTTCGACATCGCATCTTCAGTTGGCATCATTGCGAGAGCTCGCAATAACGGTGGCTCTGACGATCGACAAGAAGGAGCGAGACTCATCGCCCCGCGCTATCGCACGACGCCTGACGTGAACCCCGCCCGCCGGCGCGGCGGCTTGATTTCCTTCTTCAGAAAGCAATGCGCTTCCTTGCCGGCGTAGCCGGGCCGCGCAAAGGTCCAGGCGCGGCATTTGTTGTCGCCGGTGCAGGCGGCCTTGCAGATGTCCTCGGCGTCGGCGGCCTTCTCTTCCTTCTTGTCCGCGGCCTTGTCGCTGCCCTTGTCAGCGGCCTTCTCGGCCTTCTCGCCGCCCTTCAGATCGGTGGTCTTGATGTCGAAGCTGCGGTAGTCGCCGCCGGGACGGTCGATCGACGTCTCGACCGCATCATTGCGGATCTCGACGACGCCCGCGCCGCGCACGCCGGAAACGCAGCAATTGTCCGGCACGCGCGCCGGCACGCTGTTCTTCAGCCAGCACACCGCGCCCGCTTCCATCACAGTCGGATAGTTGAAGCTCCAGGCGCGGCAGCGCCGGTCGTGCTCGCACAACAGCGCGCAATCGGCCGGGTCGCCGGAGGCGATCGGCGCGCTCATGTAGTCGCCGCCGGGACGATCGGAATAGGTCTGGGCTGAAGCCGGCGTCAGGCACGCGGCCGCGAACAGGCACGCCAGTACCCTCAGCCATGCCCCGATGAAGCGCCCCACGCGCCGCCGCTGAACCATCCGACCCATTGTTAATGTTCGAGTTTTCTTACGAGTTTTTAGGCAGTCATTTGATCGCCACGAACCTGTATGGCGGATGAACGGCCCGGACCGGTGGGAGCTGCGGAAGGCAAAGCAGCGGCGCCCAGGCGCTGAATCGAACCTGGGACACAAATCGCAACAAAAAACAGCGGACCCGAGCCGCCAACCGCCTCAACGCGGAACAGGCGACGCAGCGAACCTGCGATGGCTGCAGGCTCGGCCGTTCCGATCAGAACGCATATTCGTCGTAGGCCGGCTCGACCGAACCGCCCCACGGGCCATCGAACTTCTCCAGCATCTCCTCGGCCGGCGAGCGGCCGCAATCGATGATCTGATCGAGCGGCTCGAGAAAGCGGCTCTCGTCGCGGCCGAGATGGTCGATGCGACTGCGCCGGCGCAGGCCCAGATGCGCCAGGGTCAGGCATTCCTTGGCGATCTCGAACACGTAGCGATTGCGAACACGCGCCTTGAAGCCGAGGCGCGGCACGTCGTCGCGCAGGTTCTGGCGCTCGAACGCGGACCAGGTCTTGACAAGGTCCCAGGCCGCGTCGAGGCTGACGTCGTCGTAGAGCAGGCCGACCCAGAACGCCGGCAGCGCCGGCAGCCGGCCCCATGGCACACCGTCGGCACCGCGCATTTCCAGGTAGCGCTTCAGGCGCACCTCCGGGAAGATCGTCGAGAGGTGATTGGCCCAGTCCGACAGCGTCGGACGCTCGCCCGGCATCGCCGGGTTCTTGCCTGCGAAGAAGTCGCGGAACGAGGTGCCGGAGACGTCGATATAGGTCTCCTCGCGTTTCACGAAATACATGGGAACATCGAGCGCGTAGTCCACCCAGCGCTCGAAACCCATGCCATCCTCGAACGCCCACGGGATCATGCCCGAGCGCTGATTGTCCGTGTCGCGCCAGATCTCGGAGCGGAACGACAGGAAGCCGTTCGGCTTGCCTTCGGTGAACGGCGAATTGGCGAACAGTGCGGTCGCGATCGGCTGCAGCGCCACCGAGACCCTGAGCTTCTTGACCATGTCGGCTTCGGAAGAGAAGTCGAGATTGGTCTGCACGGTGCAGGTCCGGTACATCATGTCGAGGCCATAGCGGCCGACCTTCGGCATGTAGCTGGTCATGATCTTGTAACGGCCCTTGGGCATCAGGGGTATTTCGGCGCGCGACCAGGACGGCGTCATGCCCAGGCCGAGAAAGCCGATGCCGAGCGGAGTCGCGATCTCGCGGACCTGCGCCAGATGCGCCATCAGTTCCGCATGCGTCTGGTGCACGGTCTCGACCGGCGCGCCGGACAGCTCGAACTGCCCGCCCGGCTCCAGCGAGATGGCGCCGCCGCCGGTCACGTCATAGAGCCCGATGATGTTGCCGCGCTCCATGATCGGCTCCCAGCCGAGCAGAAGCTTCATGCCTTCGAGCAGCGCGCCGATGCCGCGCGCGCCCTCGTAGGGTACGGGGCGGTGACCGTCGAGCGTGAACGGCGTCTTCTCGTGCTCGGTCCCGATGCGGAAGGCGGACGGCGGCTTCACGCCGGCCGCGAGCCACGCCACCAGTTCGTCGCGCGACTGCAGCGGGGTCATATCGATCTGGTCACGCGCCATGGGAGTCTCGGTTCAGAAGCGCTTCGAGGGTCGCGCGTGGTGACAGGAAGGGCCGCGGACCCCAGGGGGCCGCGGATGTGAATGGGAACGGATGCTTCATCGGGTCGCCGCGCCCTCTCCGGCCGCCAACGGAGCGGCCTGACCACAGGAGCAGCCAAGGCGATCCAGCAGCATGCAAAGCTTGGCAGCGTCGGTATCCGACAGCTTGGAGCCGACATGCTTCTCGATCGCGGCCGAATAGGCCGACCACATCCGCTTCTGCAGCTCGCGTCCGGCCTCGGTGATCTCGACGAACTGGCCGCGCTTGTCCATCTTGCATTCGCGCCGGACGACCAGACCTTCGTCGACCAGCCGGTCGATCAGCCGGGAGGTGGAATATTGCGGGATCAGCATCTGCCGCTCCAGCTCGACCGGGCGCAGCTCGCCCGCGGGCGCCCGGGACAGCTCCAACAGCGCATCATACCAGGCGAGCGGCGGAAAACCGGCCTTCTTCAGCTCCTGCTCGACGCAGTCCAGCACCCGGCTCTGGACCCGCATCAGGCGGATCCAGGCGGCGGTCGCCTCGGTCGATGGTTTGCGTTTCATGGGCCGGCTCGTATCCTCGGATGCGCAGTCTAGCGCATTCGATGCAGCTGCATCAATCTTGACTATTCCATGCACCTGCATGTAAGGGCGGGTGTGACCGCTCGATAGGTTCCAAGGACAAAAACGGTCTCACGGAGGGAATACAAGATGAAGCTTTATTATTCACCCGGCGCCTGCTCGCTCTCGCCCCATATCGCCCTGCTCGAGGCCGGCCTGCCCTACGACCTGGTCAAGGTCGATCTGCGCACCAAGACCCTGGAAAATGGTGACGATTACCTGAAGATCAATCCGAAGGGCCAGGTGCCGGCGCTGGGGTTGCCGAGCGGGGAGATCGTGACCGAAGGCCCGGTGATCGTCCAGATGATCGCCGACCAGGCGGCGACCAAGAACCTCGCCCCGGCGCGCGACAGCGGCGAGCGCTACAAGCTGCTGGAGTGGCTGAACTTCATCACCTCCGAGCTGCACAAGAATTTCGGCCCGATGTTCTCACCGGTGCTCGCCGACGACGCCAAGGCGTTCTTCAAGGACCGCGTGATGGGCAAGTTCAAATACATCGACAGCCAGCTCTCCGGCCGCGACTACCTGATGGGCCAGCAATTCACGGTGGCCGACGGCTATTTGTTCACCATCCTGACCTGGGCGGACCGGATGAAGTTCGACCTGTCGGCGATGCCGAATCTCGTGGCCTACAAGAACCGCGTCGCCGCACGGCCGAAGGTGCAGGAGGCGCTGACCAAGGAAGGGCTGATGAAGGCGGGGTAAGCGAGATCTTGAAAGGACTCGCTGTTGCTTCTCGGGCAGTCTGTTCTCTCCCCCCTTGTGGGGGAGAGATAGAGAGGGGGGTAGCCACAAGCGCTGGTGCCTGTGGCTACCCCCCTCCCTAATCCTCCCCCACAAGGGGGGAGGGAATGGACAGCAAGCGCGGCTCGCTTCCGTCCATCATTCCGGTCTCAAGCCGCCGCCTTCTTCGGCGGGAAGCGGCCGTAGAAGGTTTCGCCCTTGGCGGCCATCTCCTCCAGGAGCTTCGGCGGGGCGAAGCGCGAGCCGTACTTCGCCGTGAACTTGTGGCACAGCTCGACGAACTTCTTCGTCCCCATGAAGTCGATGTAGGACAGCGTGCCGCCGGTGAACGGCGCGAAGCCGAACCCTAAGATCGAGCCGACATCGGCCTCGCGCACGTCGGTGATGACGTGATCCTCGACGGTGCGCGCGGCTTCCACCGCCTGCACCACCAGGAAGCGCTGCTTCAGCTCCTCGACATCCAGCGTGTCGGGATCGAGATGCTTCGGCTGCAGCTTGGCGAGATCGGGCCAGAGGCTCTTCTGACCCTTGCCCTTCTCGGGATAGTCGTAGAAGCCCTTGGCGTTCTTGCGGCCGAAGCGGCCCTGCTTCTCGACCAGCTCGACCATCAGCTTCTTGTGGTCCTGGTTGATCGCGTTGGGCCCGAGATCATGCTCGGTCGCCTTCATGATCTTGAGGCCGAGGTCGAGCGCGACCTCATCAGACAGCGACAACGGGCCGACCGGCATGCCGGCCATCTTGGCGGCGTTCTCGATCATCGCCGGCGGCACGCCTTCGAGGAACATCTCGTTGCCCTCGGCGATGTAGCGCATCACGCAGCGATTGGCGAAGAAGCCGCGGGAGTCGTTGACCACGATCGGCGTCTTGCCGATGGCGCGGACGTAGTCGAGCGCGGTCGCCAGCGCGACGTCGCCGGTGTTCTTGCCCATGATGATCTCGACCAGCATCATCTTCTCGACCGGCGAGAAGAAGTGGATGCCGATGAAGCGGCCCTGGTCCTTGAACTCTTCGGCCAGCGAGGTGATCGGCAGGGTCGAGGTGTTCGACGCGAAGATCGCGCCGTCCTTCAGATAGGCCTGCGCCTTGGCGTAGGTCTCGGCCTTGACCTTGCGGTCCTCGAACACGGCCTCGATGACGAGATCGCATTCCTTCAGCGCCGCGTAGTCCGCGGTCGCAGTGATGCGGCCCATGATCGCCTCGGCCTCGCCCGGCTTGGCGCGGCCCTTCTTGACCAGGCCGTCGATCACGCTCTGCGCATGCGCCTTGCCCTTGTCGGCGCTCTCCTGATCGCGGTCGATCAGCACGACCTCGAGGCCGCCGCGGGCCGAGACGTAGCCGACGCTGGCGCCCATGAAGCCGGCGCCGATCACGGCGATCTTCTTGATCTTGGTCGCCGGCACGTTCGCGGGGCGACGCGCGCCCTTGTTCAATTCCTGCATCGACAGGAACAGGCTGCGGATCATCGCCGCCGCTTCCTTCGAGCGCAGGATCTTGGTGAAGTAGCGCGATTCGACGCGCAGCGCGGCATCGATCGGCAGCTGCAGGCCTTCATAGACGCAGCTCATGATCGCGCGCGCGGCCGGGTAGTTGTCGTAGGTCTCGCGGCGATAGATGGCGTTGCCGGCCGGGAACATCATCATGCCGTTCTTCGAGAACACCGGGCCGCCGGGCAGCTTGAAGCCCTTCTCGTCCCACGGTGCGACGGCCTTGCCACCGCCCTTGATCCAATCCTTCGCGGCCTTGATGAGGTCGGCCGCCGGCACGATCGCATCGACCAGCTTCATGGCCTTGGCCTTGTCGAGCGTCAGCGCCTCGCCCTTCAACAGCAGGTTCATCGCGTCCTGCGGCTGCACGATGCGCGGCACGCGCTGGGTGCCGCCGGCGCCCGGGAACAGGCCGACCTTGATCTCGGGCAGGCCGAGCCGGGTCTTCGGGTTCTCGGCCGCGACACGATGGTGGCAGGCCAGGGTCAGCTCGAAGCCGCCGCCGAGCGCGAGGCCATTGATGGCGGCGACCCACGGCTTGCCCGACGTTTCCATCGCCCGGTAGATCTGCGAGAAGCGCCGGCTGTTGTCGAACAGCATCTGGTTGGCGGCTTCCTCGCCCTTGCTCTTCAGCACGTCCAGATAGGTGCGGTTCATGCCTTCCAGCATGGACAGATCGGCGCCGGCGCAGAACGCCTCCTTGGCCGAGGTGATGACGACGCCCTTGATGGCAGCGTCGGCGGTCGTCTCCTTGACGATGGTCTCGAGCTCGATCGCCGAGGTCTCGTCGAGCACGTTCATCGAACGGCCCGGAATGTCCCAGGTGATCAGCGCAATGCCGTCGGCATCGGTTTCGAGTTTGAAGTTCTTGAAGGCCATGTGGTGCTCCCAGATTTGGCAGGGGCGCGTCTGTGCTGCGTCAGCCCCGATGTTTCGTCTCCCCTCCCCCTTGCGGGGAGGGGTCGGGGGTGGGGGTCCTCACGGGCAGTGGAGCGCGTGGCACCCCCTCCCCGACCCTCCCCCGCAAGGGGGGAGGGAGCACACCGTCACACCCGCTCGATGATGGTCGCGGTGCCCATTCCGCCGCCGATGCACAGCGTCACCAGCGCGGTCGCCTTGCCGGTGCGCTCGAGCTCGTCGAGCACGGTGCCGAGGATCATCGCGCCGGTGGCGCCCAGCGGATGGCCGAGCGCGATCGCGCCGCCATTGACGTTGATCTTGTCCTTGTCGATCTCGAACGCCTGCATGTAGCGCAGCACGACCGAGGCGAACGCCTCGTTGAGCTCGAACAGATCGATGTCGGATTTCTTCATGCCCGAGCGCTCGAACAGCTTCTCGGTAACGTCAACCGGGCCCGTCAGCATCATCGCGGGCTCCGAGCCGATATTGGCGAAGGCGCGGATTTTCGCGCGCGGCTTCATGCCGTACTTCGCGCCTGCCTCCTTGCTGCCGAGCAGCACCGCACCGGCGCCGTCGACGATGCCCGAGGAGTTGCCGGCGTGATGCACGTAGTTGACGCGCTCGATCTCCGGATGCGACTGGATCGCCACCGCATCGAAGCCGCCCATCTGCGCCATCTGCACGAACGACGGCTGCAACTGCGCCAGCGACTGCATGGTCGTCGAGGGACGCATGTGCTCGTCCTTGGCGAGGATGGTCAGGCCGTTGATATCCTTGACCGGCACCACCGACTTGTCGAAGCGGCCTTCCTCCCAGGACTTCGCCGCGCGCTGCTGGCTCTGCACCGCATAGGCGTCGACGTCGTCGCGGGAGAAGCCGTATTTGGTCGCGATCAGGTCCGCCGAGACGCCCTGCGGCATGAAGTAGGACGGCACCGCCATCGACGGATCCATCGGCCAGGCGCCGCCGGACGCACCGATGCCGACGCGGCTCATCGATTCCGCACCACCACCGATGACCAGCTCATGCTGGCCGCTCATGATCTGCGCCGCGGCGAAGTTCACGGCGTCGAGGCCGGAGGCGCAGAAGCGGCTGATCTGAATGCCCGGAACGGCATCGCCGAGACCCGCATTCAGCGCGGCGAAGCGCGCGATGTCGGAGCCGGCCTCGCCGACCGGATCGACCACGCCGAGCACGACGTCGTCGACCGCGTCCTCGGGGATGTTGTTGCGGTCCTTCAGCGCCTTCAAAGGCACGGTGGCGAGCGCGAGCGCGGTCACCTCATGCAGGCTGCCGTCGGCCTTGCCGCGGCCGCGGGGAGTCCGTACGTGGTCGTAGATAAAGGCCTCAGGCATCACGCCCTCCTCATCTGGTCAGATTTGTTGTTCGCATTGACGACGGTGCCGGCGCGCGGCGCGCACCGGCTCTCGTCTGATCCTCAGAAGGCTTCCGCCGGCAGTTCCATCACGGTCGCACAACCGGCCTGGAGGCGGGCGAGATGCGCCGCCGTTTCGGGCAGCACGCGCTCCATGAAGAAGCGGCCCGTCACCAGCTTGGTGGTGAGATAGGTCGAGCCGTCGCCGGCCGCAATCTTGTCCTGCGCCACCTTCGCCATCTTCGCCCACATGTAGCCGAAGGTGACCAGCGCAAAGAGATGCATGTAGTCGGTCGCGGCGGCGCCGGCATTGTCCGGCTTGGTCATCGCGTTCTGCATCAGCCACGTGGTGGCCTGCTGCAGATGGCCGAGCGCGGTCGACAACGGGGCTACGAACGGCTTCATCGCATCGTTGCCGCCCTGCTCCTTGGCGAACGAGCCGACCTCGTTGAAGAAGGCCATCACGGCGCGGCCGCCGTCGCGCGGCAGCTTGCGGCCGACGAGATCCAGCGCCTGGATGCCGTTGGCGCCTTCGTAGATCATGGCGATGCGCGCATCGCGCACGAACTGCTCCATGCCCCACTCGGCGATGTAGCCGTGGCCGCCATACATCTGCTGCGCCTGGACCGCGTTGGCGAAGCCCATGTCGGTCATGTAGCCCTTCATGACCGGGGTCATCAGGCCCATGTGGTCGTCGGCGGCCTGGCGGTCCTTCGGGTCCTGCGAGCGGTGCGCGACGTCGCTCTTCAGCGAGGTCCACACCACCATGGCGCGCGCAGCCTCGTTGAAGGCGCGGATCGACAGCAGGGTCCGGCGCACGTCGGGATGCACGATGATCGGATCGGCGGCCTTGTCGGGCGCCTTGGGCCCAGTCAGCGAGCGGCCCTGGATGCGCTCGCGCGCATAGGCGACCGCGTTCTGATAGGCCACCTCGGACTGCGCGAGACCCTGCACGGCGACGCCGAGCCGGGCCTCGTTCATCATCACGAACATGCCCTGCATGCCCTTGTTCTCTTCGCCGATCAGCCAGCCGGTGGCGTTGTCGTAGTTCATCACACAGGTCGAATTGCCGTGGATGCCCATCTTGTGCTCGATCGAGCCACAGGTGACGCCGTTGCGCGCACCCACCGTGCCGTCGGGGTTGACCATGAACTTGGGCACCACGAACAGCGACACGCCCTTGATGCCGGCCGGCGCGCCCTCGATGCGGGCGAGCACGAGGTGGATGATGTTGGGAGCCAAGTCATGCTCGCCGGCCGAGATGAAGATCTTGGTGCCGGAAATCCTGAAGCTGCCGTCGGCCTGGCGCACCGCCTTGGTGCGGAGCAGGCCGAGGTCGGTGCCGCAATGCGGCTCGGTGAGGTTCATGGTGCCGGTCCACTCGCCGGCGACCATCTTCGGCACGTAGGTCTTCTTCTGCTCCTCGCTGCCATGCACGATGAGTGCCGCGGTGGCGCCCATGGTGAGGCCGCCATACATCGAGAACGCCATGTTGGCGGAGCACTGGAATTCGTTGACGGTCTGGCTGAGCGTCACCGGCAGGCCCTGCCCGCCATATTCGGTTGGCGCCGACAGGCCGAGCCAGCCGCCCTCGACGATCTGCTTGTAGGCGTCCTTGAAGCCTTTCGGCGTGGTCACGCTGCCGTCGTCATGGCGCTTGCAGCCTTCGAGATCACCCACGCGATTCAGCGGATGCAGCACCTCTTCGGCGAGCTTGGCGGCTTCGCCGAGGATCGCCTCGCGGACATCCGCCGAAGCATCGGAGAATCCCGGCAGATTGTCGTAGCGGTCGATCTGGAACACGTCGTTGAGCAGGAAGGTGACATCTTCCACGGGGGCTTTGTAGATCGGCATTGGCGTCTCCGGCAGGAAGGCTGAAGTTTCAGACGGGGAATTCCACGGACGCGGCAGGCAATGCAGGCCGCGGACTGTAGCGATTTCTCAAGGCTTGCGGCAGCCGTTAGTTTGCGACTGTCGGTCGCGTCACGACGGCTTGCTCATGGCGGCGAGCTGTTCGCCCATCAGGCGGTGCAGCAAATTGATCGCCTTGAGCGGGCGCACCATGACCTTGAAATGTGTGATCAGACCGGCGTCGTCGAAGCTGATGATATCGACGCCGTTGAGCTTGATCCCTTCGATCTCGTTCTCGAATTCGAGCACGGCGCCCGTGGCGTTACGCCACTCCCCGACATACTTGAATCCGGGACCGCCTAAGACTTTCTCAGCACTCGCGAGATATTTGAAGGTAATGTCGCGGCCGCGTTGCGGCGTGTGCACGACGGGACTTTCGAACACGGCGTCGGGATGCAGCAGCTCCCGCAAAGCGCCGAGATCGTGAGACCTCATGTAGCCGTACCATCCATCGAGGCCGGTCATTGTCATTGGGCGTCTCCTCGGGGCGGAACAGGCCAGCACCACAACCACCCCATATGCACATTGACGCATATGCGCTAGTGTGCATAATGTCAAGCGTGGAGCGGGGCAGAACACGATCAGAAAAACGGGAGCAGTTTCCGGCCATGGCCCTCGGCGACGCCATCCTCGCCTGCCTCACCGAACATCCGATGACGGGCTACGAGCTCGCCAAGACGTTCGACTCCTCGATCGGCTTCTTCTGGAAGACGGACCACCAGCAGATCTACCGCGAGCTGTCGCGGCTGCGCGACCGCGGCTACATCCAGGGGCGCGAGGTGGTGCAGACCGGCAAGCCCAACAAGCTGGTCTACACATTGACCGCGGAGGGCCGCGCGGCGTTTCGCAGCTGGGCGGCGCGGCCGAGCACGCCGGCCTCGACGAAGGACGATCTTCTCGTCCGGCTCTATGCACTGGGCGCCGCCGACATCGGGCCGATCCGGGCCGACCTGATGGCGCGGCTCGAGCATCATCGCGACCGCGCCGAGCGCTACGATCGCATCCTCAAGAAGCATTATGCGGACGGCAACGTGGCCCCGGCCGATATGGGCAAGCTCCTCAACCTGCGTCTCGGCCTGCGCCACGAACGCATGGTGGCGGAATGGTGCGAGGAAGCGATCACCGCGCTGTCGACGATATCCGGCGCGAGCAGCGTGCGGCCGCTCGATCCATCATCGCGTGAAAATGCCGGCTGATACCCGCCGTTTGATAGGGCAAAACTTCTGGCCGCGCCGGCGGTAAACTTAACGCGTTATTTACCGTAAAAGTCAAAAGTCGGGACCTGGAGCAGACGATCTGCGCGGACCCGTTCATGTTCATGTCCGGGACGCGTGGGGAGGCTGGAGGCGCTTGGTGGAGCGCTGGAAGCGGAACCGGACGAGACATGAATTCGCGCGTACCGTGGAGTAATGAAGGCATCGACCCGTCCGTCCGCGAGAGGGCCGAGGCCGCGGCGCAACGCGCCGGAATGACGCTGAACGACTGGATCAACTCCACGCTCGGCGCATCGACCCCGCCCGATTTCCGCGGCAGCCCCGCGCCACGCAGCACGCCGACCGTCAGCCGCGATGCCCGCGAGGTGACCGACATCCATCAGCGGCTCGACTCCATCGCACGGCAGATCGAGCAAATGTCGCGCCCCGTCGCGCGCAAGGATGGGCCACGCGACGAGCAGGGCGTCGCGCGTCAGCTAAACGACGCGATCTCGCGGCTCGACGCCCGCCTGTCGCAGATCTCGACGCCGCTGCGCAAGCCGGACACCGAGGACCGCTATCGTGGTCCTGACGGCGTCGAGCGCGCCGCTGCGCAGCTCTACCGGCCCGCCCAGCCGCTCAGCGCGGGTTCGTTCGACGTGGCCGTGGCCGAGATCAGCGCCCGCCAGAGCGAGCTCGACAATGCGCGCCCGCTGCCGCCGCACCAGGCACCGCCGACCGCGCCTGCCATGGCATCCGCAGCAGCGCCGCTGATGACTCCGATCAGCGCGCCGCTGACGCCGCCGCAACCGGCAGCCCCCACTCCCGATTTCTCGCTGCTCGAACGCCATCTGCTGAAGATCACGAGCCAGATCGAGGCGCTGCATCGCCCCGACGACGGCATCGAGCAGTCGATCGCCGGCTTCCGCAACGAGCTCTCCGAGATTCGTCACGCCATCACCGAGGCGATGCCGCGCCGGGCGATCGAATCGATCGAGAACGAGATTCGCTCGCTGTCGCGCCGTATCGACGAGAACCGCAACACCGGCGTCGACGGCCACGCACTGGCCGGGATCGAGCGCGCGCTGACCGACATCCGCGAGGTCGTCGGCTCGCTGAAGCCTGCCGAGCAGCTCGCCGTCTATGACGAGGCGATCCGCAATCTCGGCGCCAAGCTCGACCTGATCCTGCGCGCCAATGACGACCCTGGCACCGTGCAGCAGCTCGAAAGCGCCATCGCGGCGCTGCGTGCGATCGTCGCCAATGTCGCCTCAAACGACGCGCTGGAACGACTGTCGGACGATCTCCGCCAGCTGTCGTCGAAGGTCGACCAGGTCACACAGGCGCGCGACAATCACGACTCGTTCCACGAGTCGTTTGCGGCGCTCGAACAGCGCATTGCCGCGCTGACCTCGACCCTGGAAAGCCGCGAGCCGCCGGCGGCCGCGCCCGACCACACTGCCCAGATCGAGGACGCGCTGCGCGGCCTGTCCGACCGCATCGACCGCCTGCAGGTCGGCAACGACGGCTCATCGGCGATCACCCATCTCGAACAGCGGATCAGCTATCTGCTGGAGCGGCTCGAGGCCGCCAACGACCCGCGCGGCGGCAACATGACCCGCGTCGAGGACGGCCTGCAGGACATCCTGCGCTATCTCGAACGGCAGCAGGCGACCTTCGCAGCGCTGGCGGAGAGCCGGTCGCAGCGCGAAACGTCGCAGGACGGCGGCCTGATCGACATGGTCAAGCGCGAGCTGTCCGACATCCGCTTCAGCCAGACCGAGACCGACCGCAACACCCAGGACTCGCTCGAGGCCGTCCACAACACGCTGGGGCACGTCGTCGACCGCCTCGCCATGATCGAAGGCGACCTGCGCAATGTGCGCGCCACCGCGAGCCCGCCGGCCGCGCTGCCGCCGCTGGCACCGCCAATCGAGTCGCCGATGCCGGCCGCACGCGCGCCGGCGCCCCAGGCCTTTGCCGAGCCGGCCAGGCCAGAGCCCGCCTACCGGCCTGAGCTGCCCAATCCGGCGGCCGAGCAGCCAGCGGGACAGATTGTCGCTCCGGCCGCGGGTCAACAGGCGTTCGCGGCCGCCTCGCGCGACTTCCACGCCGCGCAGGCGACGGCGGCCACCATGCCGCCGCCGATTCCGCCGAAGGCGATCGCCGACATCCTCGAGCCGCACACAGCACAGGCGCCCCGCCCGACCGTCATCGTCCCCGAGCTGCCGCCGGATCATCCGCTCGAACCCGGCACCCGTCCGCCTGGCCGGACCGCATCGCCCGCCGAGCGGATCGCCGCGTCCGAGGATGCGCTGAGCGAGCTTCCCGCCGGCAAGCGGGAGCCGGTGTCGACGTCGAGCTTCATCGCGGCTGCGCGCCGCGCGGCGCAGGCCGCGGCGGCTGCACAGCCCGTGGACGCCAAGAAGGCGAAGAAGGACAAGCCGAAGGAGAAGGCCAAGGAACCGCCGAAAGACCTCCCCAAGGACGTCGCCAGCGACGCTGTCAAGCCCAAGACCAAACCCAAGGACAAGCCGACGTTCGCTCTCACCGCCGAGGGTGACGAGGAAGTCTCGACCATCGGGTCGAAGATCCGCTCGCTCCTGGTCGGGGCCAGCGTCGTCGTGATCGTGCTCGGCACTTTCAAATTCGCGATGTCGCTGCTCGACAGCGGCAGCACGCCGCCACCGATCTCGCCGATGGAAACCCAGGGCGAGGCGCCGCGCGCGCAGATGCCGTCGGCCTCGCCGAGCCTGTCGCCGCGGCCGACGACGCCCGACCAGAGCGTGCCATCGTTGACGTCGCCGACGCCGATCGACCGTCAGTCCTACAATCGGGCCATGCCGAGCGAAGCGGAGACGATCGCAATGCTCGCGATCCCGCAGGACGTCGAAAAGCCAGCCACATTACCTGCTGCCGTCCCCACTGATATCACCGGCACGATCCCAACCGCTGCCAACGGCCAGAAGCTCGGCTTGGTGCAGGTGCCCGCCTCCGAGAAGCTGCCCGATGCCATCGGCGGACTGGCGCTGCGCAATGCCGCCCTGAAGGGTGATCCGACCGCCGCCTACGAAGTCGGCGTGCGCTTTGCCGAGGGCAAGGGCGTCGCGGCGAACTATGAGGAAGCCGCGAAGTGGTATGACCGCGCCGCGCAGGCGGGGCTGATCCCGGCGGTCTTCCGTCTCGGCACCTTCTACGAGAAGGGTCTCGGCGTGAAGAAGGACGCCGACATCGCCCGCCGCTACTACGTGGTCGCCGCCGAGCGCGGCAACGCCAAGGCGATGCACAATCTCGCCGTGCTGGACGCCGACGGCGGCGGCAAGGGCGCGAACTACAAGAGCGCCTCGCAATGGTTCCGCAAGGCCGCCGAGCGCGGCGTCGCCGATAGCCAGTTCAACCTCGGCATCCTCTATGCCCGTGGCATCGGCGTCGAACAGAACCTCGCCGAATCCTACAAATGGTTCACCCTGGCCGCAGCGCAGGGTGACGTCGACGCGGGGCGCAAGCGCGACGATGTCGCCAAGCGGCTCGATGTCCAGTCGCTCGCCGCGGCCAAGCTCGCGATCCAGACCTTCACGGTCGAACCGCAGCCCGACGACGCCGTGAACGTGCCGGCGCCCGTCGGAGGCTGGGATGGCACGCAGGCGATCGCCAAGGCAGCCGCGGCCAAGGCGGCGCTGGCGAAGCGCGCGGCTGCGACGGCGCCGCGCTGACACGGGCATAGCGCCCCTCTTTCGACATGGACGAGCGTCCGCGCACAGCCTGAAAAATCCTCCCGGCTTGCGATCGCGCCGCCATAGTGTCGCGCGGTCGATCGATATAGGTTGTCGCGGCGGATCATCACGAGCGCCGCGAGGGAGCATCGACGGGTGTCAGCGGGGAACGAACAACAGGACGGCGCGCGCTTCCTGCAGTCGCCGACGGGCCCCCGCGTGCCGCCGCGGACTACGGCGAACGTCGCCGCTGCTCCGCCTCCTCGCCAACGAATGCAGCAAGTGACCGACGGCTATCCTGCGGCGTTCCGATGGCGCCGGCTGGCTTCCGTCATCTTCTTCGTTGCAATCGTGCTCGGCGGAGGCATTCGCGCCTACCGCGACCTGTCGCGACCCGACGCCTGGTCGTTCTGGAAGGATCAGTACATCTCGCCGAGTCTGTCGGCGGCGCTGGTCGCCGACCCCGCGCTTGCCGGGCTGGGCGGCAGGCGCACCGTGCTCGCCGTCAGCGGCCCCATCGGGCCAGCGGCGGCCGGCTGGCTGCGCGAGCGGATCAGCGAGGCCCGTCTCAAGCCGGGCGACGTGATCCTGCTGTCCTCGCCCGGCGGCAACCTCGACCAGGGGGTGCTGATGGGCGAGATCATCCGCGCCCATGGACTCGCTACCGCCGTCGGCGTGGCCGACAATGCCGGCCGCATCCGTCCGGGCTTCTGCGCCAGCGCCTGCGTGTTCGCCTTCGCCGGCGGGCAGACCCGCTACGGCCTCGATGGTTCGGCGCTCGGCGTGCACCGCTTCACGTCGGAGGCCCGTGGCGCCGACGCGGTCGCCGACACCCAGCGCGTCACCGGCGCCATCCTCGGCTACATGACGCGCATGGGCGTATCGTCGCAGGTCATCGAGGCGATGTCGCAGACCCGCGACATCCGCTGGCTCGATCCGGGCGATGCCGAGGCCATGAGGCTGGTGACCGCGCCGCTCAAGGCCCTTTGACGGAGCGCCCAGACCCCCACGTTCGGCGTCGGTGGATGTGACGTCGACTTCGGGCGGGAATGACTGATCCCTTCGCTGCCATTTTCGGTTATGCAGGAGCTTGGCATCCTGCGTCGCATGCGCGGGATGCTCGCTCGAAGGATCGCAGAGGCCGCGCGGATGCAGATTTATCTTCCGATCGCCGACATCCCGGTCAACATCTTCCTGTTGCTGGCGATGGGCGCGGCCGTCGGCTTCGTCTCCGGCATGTTCGGCATCGGCGGCGGGTTCCTGATGACGCCGCTCCTGATCTTCGTCGGCATCACCCCCGCGGTCGCGGTCGCCTCGGTCTCCAGCCACATCGCCGCCTCCTCGTTCTCCGGGGCGCTGTCCTATTGGCGACGGCGCGCCATCGATCCCTCGCTGGCCGCGGTGTTGATGATCGGCGGCGCGCTCGGCACCGGACTCGGCGTCGCCACCTTCACCCTGTTGCGGTCGCTCGGCCAGCTCGATCTGATGATCGCGCTGTCCTATGTCGTCCTGCTGACGAGCGTCGGCGGCACGATGTTCTGGGAGGGTCTGCGGGCGATGATGCGCGCGCGCCAGGGCGCGGTCGCGACCGTGCGGCGTCCGGGCAGCCATGTCTGGATCCATGGCCTGCCGCTGAAGATGCGCTTCAAGCGCTCGAAGATCTATGTCTCCGTCATTCCGGTGATCGCCATCGGCCTCATCATCGGCTTCCTCGGCGCCGTGATGGGCATCGGCGGCGGCTTCATTCTGGTGCCCCTGCTGATCTACCTGCTGCGCGTGCCGACCTCGACCGTCATCGGCACCTCGATGGTCCTGACGCTCGCGACCATGATGATCGCGACCATGCTGCACGCGATGAGCAATCATCTGGTCGACGCCGTGCTGGCGCTGATCCTGATGGTCGGCGGCGTCACCGGCGCGCAGTTCGGGGCCCGCGCCGGCCAGATGATCCGCGGCGAGCAGCTGCGGCTGCTGCTCGGCCTGCTGATCCTCGCCGTCGGCATCCGGTTCGCGATCGAGCTCGTGATCAAGCCCGACGACCTGTTCACGATCCGCGAGACCGAGATCAGCAGATGACGCCGCTCCGCCTCGCCAGCCTCACCTTCATGCTGCTGCTTGCCGGCGCCGCATCGGCGCGCGCCGAGCGGCTGATCGTCTCGGTCTCCAACCATCGCGTGACGGTGACGCCGAACTATTCCGGGGAGGAGCTGGTGCTGTTCGGCTCGGTCGAGAAGGACACCCAGACCCCGCCGGGTCGCACCGCCTATGACCTCGTCGTCACCGTCCGGGGCCCGCGGGCCGACATGGTGACGCGGCGCAAGGAGCGCAAGTTCGGCATCTGGATCAACACCGACTCGCGCCAGTTCCTCAAGGTGCCCGGCTATCTGGCGCTGTTCGCCAACCGCCAGTTCGACGCGATGGCCGCGCCCGAGGTGCTGCGCCGGCAGCAGCTCGGACTCAACAACGTGCTGCTGACCCAGCGCGTCGGTCCCGACTATGCCGACGTGGTCCCGAACGACGCGTTCCGCAGCGCCTTCGTGCGGCTGCAATCGCAGCACGGTCTGTACCGCGAGGATACGTCCGCGGTGACCTTCCTCACGCCAACGCTGTTCCGCACCGGCATTCCGCTCCCCGCTGCGGTGCCGATCGGCACCTACGAGGTCGAGATCAAGCTGCTCGCCGACGGCGCGCTGGTCACCAAGACGGAGACCGCGTTCGAGATCGTCAAGGTCGGCTTCGAGCAGTTCGTCGCGAACTCGGCGCGGCAGAGCGGCTTCGTCTACGGCCTCGTCACCGCCGCGATGGCGCTGATGACGGGATGGATGGCGTCGATCGTGTTCCGCCGGGATTGATCTTTTTCTCGTCAGTGAGAGGAGCTGGGTGGCGAGGCGATCACCGTCCGCACACCGGGCTCCAGAAGCTTCAGCCGCGCACCGAACCCGAGCGCATCGAAGGTCTTGCGCAGGTCCTGCGCGCTCTGGCGGAAATGCGCCCAGCCATCCGTGTGAACCGGAACGATGGCGGCCTCGGCAAACACGCGCGCGGTCTCGATCGTGTCGTTGGTGTCCATGGTGAGGTGGAACGGCCCGCGTGTCTGCGCCGCTCCGGCAAAAGGCATCACGACGCCAGGCTTGAAACGCCGCGCCACCTCCGCCACGCCGTCATAGAACACCGTGTCGCCACTGACATAGACGGGCGCGCCGTGCTGCGGGATCAGGACGAAGCCGATCACATCGCCCGCGAGCGGCTCGATGCCGGCGGGACCATGGCGCGCCGGCGTCGCCGCGACCGTCAATGTCCTGCCGCCTTTGCTGAGCTGCGTCGTCTGCCACGGCGCCAATCCTTCCGCCAGCGCACCGAGCCTGCTTGCGCCGACTTCCGTCGTGAGCACGCGCGGTGCGCGTCTCAGGAAGGCGCGGCCGCCATGGTCGAGATTGTCGGAGTGCTGATCATGGCTCAGCAGCACCGCATCGACCTCCCCGATCGCCTCAGCGGTCATCGCTGGTCCAGTGAGCTTCTCCAGTACGACATGCGGCAATTCATAGCGGCCGGGAGCATCGAATGTGGGATCGGTCAGCAGGCGGAAGCCATCGATTTCGATAAGGGCGGTCGGGCCGCCGATCAGGGTGATCGCAACACTCATGACGATGCTCCAATGATACGGGCCGGCGCCCGCGTGACCAGATAGATCCCAAGCGCGACGGGAACGACGCCGAGCAGGTCCTGCAGCGCCACGTGCTCGCCGAGCACCAGGAAGGCGAAGATCATCGCGAGCGGCGGCATCACGAAATGATAGGCGCTGGCCGCGGTCGCGCCGCATACTTTCAAGAGATGGAACCAGAGCACATAGGCCAGGATCGAGCCGCCGAGCACGAGGAAGGCGAACGCGCCGATCAGTTGCGCATTCGGCACGATCTCGCCCACGTGCGACACGCCGAGCGCGACCGGCCATAACACCAGCCCGGCTGAGAGGTTCTGGATGCCGTTGCCGACCCACAGGCTGCCCTGCGGGGCGAGCTGCTTGAACAGGATGGTGCCGGTGACGATCGAGGCCAGCGCCGCCAGCGTATAGAGAATGCCTTCGAGCTGGTCGGTGCCGACGGACATACGGTGCCAGACGATCATGGCGACGCCGATGGTGCCGAGCGCGAGGCCCGAGATTTTGCGCAGGGTCAGCGGCTCGCCCAGCAGCAGCGCCGCGAGCACCGCGGTGAACACCGGATTGGCCGAGACGATCAGGCCGCCGAGCCCCGCCGACACCGTCTGCAGCCCGGTGTAGCCGAGACCGAGATACAGCGCGTTGTTGGCGATGCCGATGATCGCGAACACGGCCGCATCGCGCCAGCTCATGCGCAGCTCGCCCCGGACCGCCGGCACCACAAGAATGAGGACACCGGCGAGCGAGAACCGCGCCGCGAGCAGCAGCAGCGGCGGACAATAGGTCACCCCGATCTTGCCGGCAACGAAGGCAAAGCTCCACAACAGGCAGAACAGGCCGATTTCGAGCGGCAGCAGGTTGGACTTCACGGGGCTCACGGCAACGGAGGATACGGACGACATCGGAGGTCTCCTTCGCCGCCGGTGTAGGGCTGTTCTTTCCCATTTGGAAATTAAATGATAGACTGACACTCAGTGGTTTTTCAAATGGAGGCCCGGCATGCTCGATCTGGACCTGTTGCGCAGCTTCGTCTCGGTGGTCGAGGCGGGCGGCTTCACCCGCGCGAGCGAGCGCGTCCACCGCACGCAGTCGACGATCAGCCAGCAGATTCGCCGGCTGGAGGACGACCTCGGCCAAACGCTGCTCAACCGCGACGGCCGCGAGGTCACGCCGACCGAGGCCGGCGAACGGCTGTTGTCCTATGCCCGCCGCCTGCTCGCGCTCGCCGAGGAGGCCCGCGACGTCGTGGCGCGGCCCGGACCCGACGGCGCGGTGAAGCTCGGCATCCCCGAGGATTTCGCGGCCTACCGGCTCGCCAAGCTGCTCGCCGCGTTCTCGCGCGCCCACCCCGATCTGCGGCTCGACGTGCGCGCCGACCAGAGCCTCAACCTCAAGCGCGACATCGAGCGCGGCGATCTCGATCTGGCGCTGCTCAAGCGCGGTGCCGACGATGCACACGCAGCGATCGCGGCATGGCCGGAGCAGGTCTATTGGGTGACCAGCAAGAGCCATCCGGTCAACCTCGAGGCCCGCTCGCTGCCGCTGATCGGCTTCCCGCTCGGCTGCATCTATCGCACCCGCGCGATCCATGCGCTGGAGAGCGAGGGACGCGCCTGGCACATGGCCTACACATCGTCGAGCCTCGCCGGCATCCAGGCCGCGGTCGCCGCCGGCATGGGACTGAGCATCCTGTCCGAGATGTCGGTGCAGGCGGAGCACCGCGTGCTGACGGCCCGCGAGGGCTTTGCGCCGATCGAGCGCACGGAGGTCGCGCTGCTCGCCTCGCCCGACGCCAGCCCGGCGACGTTGCGCCTGGCCGACCGGCTGGCCGAGTTCTGCGAGAAGGTGCAGGCGAAGGCGGCCTGACGGGCATTCGTCCGCGGCTCCGGCGACCATGACGCCACGAGGACGCTTCGTTCCCTCTCCCGCTTGCGGGGGAGGGCTAGGGAGGGGCCGCTCCGACGGCGGTGCGCTTGGCGCCCCCTCTCCAACTCTCCCCCGCAACCGGGGGAGAGGGCACAGCGGTGCGCGCGGCGGGCATGATCAGTCCAACTTCGAATGATCCGTTCGACCTCTGATCACTCATCCAACTAATGAATTTCCATCATCCAACTAATAGCACCGCGCCGCGGCGATGCTGTGCAGACGCCTATCTCCCAGCACATGCGCGATGAAGGCGCGCTTCGGAAACAGCTTGGCGAAGACCGCGTCGCGCACGCTCAGGCCCCCGGCATAGGCGCCGAACGCCGGCATCACGGCGCGCTCGCCATCGCAGACGAAGCAGCGCCGCTCCAGCGTGCGCGCTCGTGTCGCGACGCGCGCCTTCGGATGCAGATGGCCGGCGATCTCGCCGCGCGCGCCGGAGGGCTCGTGACGGAACGTCACCGCGCCGAGCGTGACCGCGTCGGCCAGTTCGCCGCCGATGCCGCGCGGGGCCGGATCGTGGTTGCCGGTGATCCAGACCCAGTCGCGGCCGACCTGCAGGTTGGCGATGCAGGCGCGGTCGTCGCCGGTGAGACGCGTATGCGCATCGCGATCGTGAAAGCTGTCGCCAAGCGCGATCACGACGCGCGGATTGTAGTGGGCGATCACGGCTGTGAGGCGATTGAGAGTCGCAACGGTATCGAACGGCGGCAGCAAGGTGCCGCGCGACGCGTAGCTCGAGCCCTTTTCCAGATGCAGATCGGAGACGACGAGCAGACGCTGCTCGTCCCACACCAGCGCGCCGGAGAGATCGACGCGCAGCGCGGTGCCGGCGACGTCCATCATGCCCGATGCGCAGAAAGTCCCCCGCAAGTCCGCCTCGCTTCTCGATCTACCCCATCGCTTCCTTCACGAGTTCCTCGGCAGCCTCGGCCAGGAGCTCGTCGGCGGCCTCGCCATAGACGGATTCGCGGCCGATTTCCAGCATCACCGGCACCGCCAGCGGCGAGACGCGATCGAGTTCCCGATGGGTGATTCGTCCCTCGATGCGCTGGAGCATATCACCGAGCCGCTTCAGATCGAGCAGGCCGGTGGCGGCATCGGCGCGCGCCGCGCGCAACAGCATGTGATCGGGCTGATGCCGGCGCAGGACGTCATAGACCAGATCGGTCGAGAACAGCACCTGGCGGCGCGTCTTCTCCTCGGTCGTCGACCGCCGCGCGATCAGGCCGGAGATGATGGCGCACGAGCGGAACGTGCGCTTCATCAGCGCGGATTCGGCGAGCCACGCCTCGAGATCGTCGCCAAGCATATCCGGGTCGAACAACGCGGCGAGATCGAGCCGCCCCTGTTTGACCATCAGCGACATGTCGCCGAGCCCCCACACCGCAAGCGCATATTCGTTGGCGACGAAGCCGAGCGGCCGGGCGCGCGCCCGCTCGAGCCGGCGCGTCAGCAGCATGCCGAGCGTCTGATGCGCGAGGCGGCCCTCGAACGGATAGCAGACGATGTAGTGCTTGTTGGAGCGCGGGAAGGTCTCGACCAAAAGCTCGCGCCGGGCCGGGATGCGCGACACGTCCTTCTGCAAGGACAGCCAGTCGCGCACCTGCTCCGGCAACGCGCTCCAGGCGGTGCGGTCGTCGAGCAGGCCGCGCACGCGCTCGGCGAGATAGGTCGACAGCGGAAACTTGCCGCCCATGTAGGACGGCACCTTCGGATCGGAATCATTGGCGCGCGACACATAGACCTGGTCCTCGGCCAGCGCCTCGTAGCGCACGATCTCGCCGCTGAACACGAACGTATCGCCGAGGGTGAGGCCTTCGATGAACGCCTCCTCGATCTCGCCGAGCAGCCGTCCGCCGCGCGCGATCGCGCCGGTCGTGCCCTTGGCCCCGCCGCGCGAGCGCACCAGCCGCACCTTCAGCATCGCCTCCTCGACAATGGTGCCGACGTTCAGGCGATAGCTCTGCCGCACCTTGGGATTGGCGACGCGCCAGCGCCCCCTCGCATCCTGCTTGATGCGGGCGAACCGCTCATAAGTCTTCAGCGCATAGCCGCCGGTGGCGACGAAGTCGACGACATCGTCGAAATCAGCGCGCGACAGCGACGCATAGGGGGCCGCCGTGATGACCTCCACATAGAGCTCGTCGCTGAGAAACGGCTCGGCGCAGGCGCAGCCGAGCACGTGCTGCGCCAGCACGTCGAGCGCGCCGGTACGCAAAGGCGGCGTGTCCTGCGCATTGTCGGCGATGGCATCGATCGCGACCGAGCATTCCAGCACCTCGAAGCGGTTGGCCGGCACCAGCACCGCCCGCGAAGCCTCGTCGAGCCGGTGATTGGCACGGCCGATGCGCTGCATCAGCCGCGAGCAGCCCTTGGGCGCGCCGACATTGATCACGAGATCGACGTCGCCCCAATCGACGCCGAGATCGAGCGAGGAGGTGCAGACGACGCCGCGCAGCCTGCCGGCCGACATCGCATCCTCGACCTTGCGGCGCTGCGCGACGTCGAGCGAGCCGTGATGCAGGGCGATGGCGAGATTGTCGTCGTTGATGCGCCAGAACTCCTGGAACAGCATCTCGGCCTGGCTGCGGGTGTTGACGAACACGAGCGTGGTCTTGTTTCGCTTGATCAGCTCGTACATCTCGGCCAGCGCATGGCGCGCGCTGTGGCCGGCCCACGGCAGCCGCTCCTGCGTATCGAGCATCTCGACCACCGGCGGCGCGGCGCCGCCGGCGACCACGACGTCGGCCGCGGATATGCCGCCGCACGGCTGCGGCACCAGGAAGCGCGCGAGCTGCTCCGGCTCGGCGACGGTCGCCGACAGGCCGATCATGCGCATGTCCGGCGCAAGCCGCCACAGCCGCGCCAGCGCGAGCGACAAGAGATCGCCGCGCTTGGAGGTGACCAGCGCATGCAGCTCGTCGAGCACGACGCGCTTCAGCGAGGAAAACAGGAACGGCGCATCGTCGGACGACAGCAGCAGCGCCATCTGCTCCGGCGTGGTCAGCAGGATGTCCGGCGGATAGCGGCGCTGCCGCTGCCGGCGGGACACCGGCGTGTCGCCGGTGCGGGTCTCGACCTTGATCGGCAGGCCCATCTCGGAGATCGGCGCCTCGAGATTGCGCGCGATGTCGACCGCGAGCGCCTTGAGCGGGGAGATGTAGAGCGTGTGCAGGCCGGCGGGTCGCGGGATGCGGTTCGCCGTCTGCTTGCTCTTTTCCGTGTTCGCGAGTTCGACCAGTGCATTCGGCTCGGTGCCGGGTGTCACCATCGACACCGCCGCCGGAGGCCCCCCTCCCCGCCGTTCCCCCACAAGGGGAGCGGGAGTGGAGAGAGCGGATGTCTTGGCAAGAACAGAACGATGCTTCGGCGCGACGGCGGAGCCGAGCTCCACCAGGGTCGGCAGGAACCCGGCGAGCGTCTTGCCGGCGCCGGTCGGGGCGATCAGCAGCGCCGAGCGTTGCGCGCGAGCCTTCTCCAGCAGCGCCAGCTGATGCGCGCGCGGCGCCCAGCCGCGCGCCGCGAACCATTCGGTGAAATGGTCGGGCAGCGGGGCGCTGGGCTCATTCGAGGCTGGTGAGGTACGGGGCGGCACCAGAGACAGGTATGCAGTCCCGCGCATTTCGTCGAGGGCCGCAGTACTTGCACCGGCCTGCCTCCCCGCCCTCTGCTGTCGTCCCGGCGAGCGCGGCGACCCATGCAGCGGGATCGGTCGGTGAGACGCAACTGCCGGTCATCGTCCCACCCGAGCCGGTGGCTATGCGTTCGCAGGGACGACAGCAGAGGTTCGGGCTGCATCCCTGACACCATCGTCTTTGCGAGGAACGAAGCGACGAGGCAATCCAGACTGCGTCCGCGAAGGAAGTCTGGATTGCGTCGCTTCGCTCGCAACGACGACTGAGACGCAGCGCCACGCCTACTCCGTCATCGGCTTCTCGGAGATGCTCCAGTCCTTGCCGTCGAAGATCGAGATGTAGAGCGTCTTCATCGGCGTGTAGTCGTCCGGCGTGTAGGCGTAATTGACGCCATCGAGGAAGAAGGGCGAGTGGAAGCCGGCGAGTGTCGTGGCGTGCTTGAGCACGTTCTCGCGGGTCAGCGTGTCGCCGCAGCGGCGCAGGATCTCACCCATCGACACCGCCTGGCCGTAGCCGGCATAGGCGATGGTGTTGTCGGGATCGATGTTGGGCAGGTACTTGGCGCGCAGCGCCTCGAAGCCCTTGACGTCGGGATCGTCCTTCCATTGCGGCACGCCGGCGTCCTTGGAATAGCGGATCGCGACGATGTCCTTGGCATTCTCGAGGCCGGCGGCAGACAGGATCGAACGGCCGGTCGAGCCCGCCGACAGCAGCTGCAGCGGCTTCCAGCCGAGCTCGGCCACCTTGCGGATCGACTGCGACGAGGCCTTGCCCGTGCTGATGTTGTAGAACACGTCGGCGCCCGACTTCGACAGGTTGATCAGCTGCGAGTCCACCGTCGGCTCGGTGAGATCATAGGTCTGCTCCATGATGACCTGCGCCTTGCCGCCGGCGTCGGCCAGCACCTTCTTGAACGGCCCCAGGAAGTCACGGCCGAAATCGTCGTTCTGATAGAGGATGCCGATCTTGGCTTCCGGCTTCACGCTCAGCACATGCTTGGCGAGAATGCGCGCCTCCGTCGGATACAGCGGCAGGCCGGCCATGGTCCATTTGTAGTTCTTGGGGTCGTTCCACTTCGAGGCGCCGGTGTTGAGCAGGAGCTGCGGCACGCCCTTGGAGTTGAGGTATTTGTGCACGGCGGTCTGCGGCGCGGTGCCGAGCGAGCCGTACAGCGCCAGCACCTCGTCCTGCTCGACCAGCCGCCGCGTCGCCTCGACGCATTTCGGCGCGCTATAGGCATCGTCCATCGTCAGGAACTTGACCTTGCGCCCGTTGATGCCGCCCTGCTCGTTGAGCATCTGGAAATAGGCCTCGCCGACACGGCCGAGCACGCCATACAGCGAACCGGGGCCGGAATGCGGAATGGTCTGGCCGATCTTGATCTCGGTATCGCTGGCGCCGGCATCATATTTCTTCTCGGCGGCCCAGACATAGGGCGAAGCGATCGTCGAGGCGCCGATGGTCGCAAGCGCGGTGGCGCAGAAATCGCGCCGCGTCAGATGTTTTTTCATTTTTGTCTCTCCCTAGACTGCCGACATTTTTTGGCATCGGGAGAGCTGCGGCAAGAGCGAAGTTGCCGCATTGGACGCCGCGTGCAGCGCATTCAATAGCGTCTAGACTCAAGTCCTGGCCGCGACCACGGCCAGCCCGCGCACCGGCAACTGCTCCTCGGTCCGCGGCGACGCCGGCGCGAGATGGGCCAGCTTCAATCCCGCGGCTGCGATCACGCCACGGACATATTCCGCGCCATGGGCATAGCGCAGCCCCTTGCCCATGATGACACCGTCGCCGTCATGGGTCTCGACGGTCAAGGCCAGCAGTCCGCCCGGCCTCAGCACACGTTGCGCCTCGCGCAACACCGGGCCGAGGTCGCCGACATAGACCATCGCATCGGCAGCAAGAATGAGATCCGCAGACGCATCGTCCTGGCGCTGCAGCCCTGCGGTCATGTCGTCGACCTCGAGCCCGGCATAGAGCCCGGTGGCGCGCGCTTCCGCGATCATGCCGGCCGACAGGTCGATGCCGATGATGCTGTCGACGTTCTTGGCGAACGCCGCCGCGCCCAGCCCGGTGCCGCAGCCGAGATCGATCGCGCGCTTGAAGTAGGCCGGCTTGCGCTCGGCCGCGCGCACCGCGAGCACCGCCTTGAACAGGATCGCCGGCGCGCGGTAGTTGAGCCGCTCGGTCAGCTCGGCCTCGAAGCGCGGCGCATACTGATCGAACAGCGACTGCACATAGGCCTTGGGCATGTCCGACAGCGGCGCGGCGCCGAGCTGCATCAGATGCACGGCGGCGCCGTGACGATCATCCGGATCGGCGGCACAGGCGTTCTGGAAGGCCGAGATCGCCTTGTCGGTTTCGCCCAGACCGAGACGGATCTTGCCGAGCTCGAACCAGGCCGAGGCGAAGTTGGGGGCGACCTCGATGGCCTGCTCCATCACCTCGGCGGCCGCGACCAGGTCGCCCTTCAATTGCAGGTCGCGGGCGAACTCGTAGCGGCGGTCGGCGATCAGATCGCCGGAGGACAGGAACAGGCGGTGGGGCATGGGAACCATCGTCGTCAATGCGAACTTCTCATCGAGGAGATGGATGCGCGGGTCAAGCCCGCGCATGACGAGATGGAAACTGGCACGGCCTGAAAACGCGTCTTGCATGACCTATATGACCCACATGCGTCCGCAAGACATTCTGCTGCCCGTTCCGTCCGGCCTCTGCTGCAAGGCCGGCGGCTTTCACATCGATCCCGTGCGCCCGGTCGAGCGGGCGCTGATCACCCATGGCCATTCCGACCACGCCCGCGCCGGCCACGGCGCGGTGCTGGCGACCCAGGAAACGCTCGACATCATGCGGCTGCGCTATGGCGACAACTTTGCAGGCTCCACGCAGGCGATCGGCTATGGCGAGCGGATCGGGCTGGGTGACGTCACCGTCAGTTTCCACCCTGCGGGCCATGTGCTGGGCTCGGCGCAGATCAAGGTGTCCTGCGGCGGCACCTGCATCGTCGCCTCCGGCGACTACAAGGATGCGCGCGATCCGACCTGCGCACCGTTCGAGCTGGTGCAATGCGACGTCTTCATCACCGAGGCGACGTTCGGCCTGCCCGTGTTCCGTCACGGCGACGCGGCGCTGGAGGTGAACAAGCTGCTGGCCTCGGTGGTGCTGTTTCCCGAGCGCGCGCACCTGGTCGGCGCGTACTCACTCGGCAAGGCGCAGCGTGTCATCGCGCTGATCCGCGAGGCCGGCTATGATCGGCCGATCTACCTGCATGGCGCGATGGACAAGATCACGCGCTACTATCAAGACAAGGGAATCGCGCTCGGCGAGCTCCGGCCCGTGAAGGGCGTCAAGAAGGCCGAGCTTGCCGGCACCATCACCCTGGCGCCGCCGAGTGCGACCTCCGATCTGTGGACCCGCCGCTTTCCCGATCCCGTCACCGCCTTCGCCTCGGGCTGGATGCGGGTGCGCGCCCGGGCCCGGCAGCGCGGCATCGAGCTGCCGCTGGTGATCTCGGATCATGCCGACTGGGACGGGCTCACCACCACCATCGCCGCGACCGGCGCAAGCGAGGTGTGGGTCACCCATGGGCAGGAGGACGCGCTGGTGCATTGGTGCCAAGCCAAGGGGCTCGCGGCCCGGCCGCTCGATCTGGTCGGCTACGGCGACGAGGAGGAAAGCGAGGTGGTGGCCACGGAGGACGCCGAGGCATGAACCGCTTCGCCGAGTTGCTCGACCGCCTCGCCTATGAGCCCGGCCGCAACAACAAGCTGCGGCTGCTGACGTCGTACTTCCGCGAGGTCGAGGATCCCGATCGCGGCTACGCACTGGGCGCGCTCACCGGCGCGCTGTCGTTCAAGCACGCCAAGCCGGCGCTGATCCGCGACCTGATCGCCGCGCGCACCGATCCGGTGCTGTTCGCGCTGTCGTATGATTATGTGGGGGATCTCTCGGAAACCGTCGCGCTGATGTGGCCGAAGGACAGGGCGCATCATCAGCAGCTCGTTCCTGGGTACCCCCCTCCCCACCCCTCCCCCACAAGGGGGGAGGGAGCGCTGACGCGTTCGGAGTTGCTGTCTCGGTCTACATCGAGCATCGCTCCCCCTTCACGTCTCTCGTCCCCCACAGCCGCTCTCTCCGTTCCCTCCCCCCTTGTGGGGGAGGGGCAGGGAGGGGGGCACCCCACGGGCGGTCTCACGAGGGACCCCACACCCGGCCACAACGACCCGCCACCGCCGACGCTGACCGAGGTTGTCACCACCTTGCGCACCCTCGGCAAGACCGAGATGCCGCGGCAACTCGCGCAATGGCTGGATGAGCTCGACGAGACCGGGCGCTGGGCACTGCTGAAGCTGGTCACCGGCGCTTTGCGCATCGGCATCTCCGCGCGCCTGGCCAAGACCGCAGCGGCCGCGCTCGGCGACAAGGACCCGCACGAGGTCGAGCTGATATGGCCGGGGCTGTCGCCGCCCTATCTCGACCTGTTCGCCTGGCTGGAAGGCCGCGGCGACAAGCCGGTCAATCGCGATCCCGCGCCGTTCCGGCCGGTGATGCTGGCGCATGCCGTCGAGGACGACGACTTCGCCGGCATGAACGCGGCCGACTACATCGCGGAATGGAAGTGGGACGGCATCCGCGTGCAGGCGGTGAGCGGCCGCGAGACCGATGGCCGCATCGTCACGCGGCTGTATTCGCGCAGCGGCGAGGACATCACCGCTGGTTTTCCCGACCTTTTGCCGTCGCTGCACCTGCCGGGCGCGCTCGACGGCGAGCTGCTGGTGGTGCGCGATCAGCGCGTGCAGAGCTTCAACGTGCTGCAGCAGCGGCTGAACCGCAAGACGGTGTCGCCGAAGCTGATGAAGGAGTACCCGATCCACCTGCGCGCCTACGACCTGCTCGGCGACGAGGAGAACGATCTGCGTGAGCTGCCGTTCGCCGAGCGGCGTGAACGGCTCGAGGCTTTCATCAAGCGACTCGACGAACCGCGTGTCGACTTGTCGCCGACCATCGCGTTTTCCACCTGGGACGAGCTGAAGGCCGCGCGCGCCAATCCCGCATCTGCCGGCGCAGGAGACGATGCCGAAGCGGTGGAAGGCGTGATGCTGAAGCGGCGCGACGCGCTGTATCTGCCCGGCCGGCCCAAGGGACAATGGTGGAAGTGGAAGCACGATCCGCACATCATCGATGCCGTGCTGATGTATGCTCAGCGCGGCCACGGCAAGCGTTCCTCCTATTACTCCGACTACACGTTCGGTGTCTGGACGGCGGGAGACGGCGGCGATCAGCTCGTGCCGGTCGGCAAAGCCTATTTCGGCTTCACCGACGAGGAGCTCTTGCAGATCGACCGCTTCGTCCGCCGCAACACCACCGAGAAGTTCGGTCCCGTTCGGCATGTCGTGCACGAGCCCGAGCAGGGGCTCGTGCTCGAAGTGGCGTTCGAGGGCCTGCAGCGCTCGCCGCGGCACAAATCCGGCATCGCGATGCGCTTTCCGCGCATCAGCCGGCTGCGCTGGGACAAGCCGCCGCGCGAGGCCGACCGGCTGGAGACCCTGGAGCGGATGTTGAAGAGCGAGGCGCCGGCGTGACAGCGCCGGGAACATTAATTGCCGGTAACAGGCTTGCGGCGCTGAGCCGGGTTCCCCACCTGCCCTGCCGTGCCTTATAATCGGGATCGCGAATCCGACGAACCCGCCTGGAGACGATGCCATGTCGAACGACGTCAGGGACTATCCGGCCCGCGCCCGCAGCTCGGATGGCCTGTACCGTTTTCTCGGCGGCTCGCCGCTGTCGGTGGCGTTCCGGCTGGTGCTGCTGTCGATCCTGGTCGGCGTCGTGCTGTCGGCGATCGGCTTCGATCCGCTGAACATCCTGCACAGCATCCGGCTGCTGTTCATCCGGCTCTACGAGCTCGGCTTCGACGCCTTCAACTGGCTGTGGCGCTACTTCCTGCTCGGCGCGGTGATCGTGATCCCGGTCTGGCTCCTGTCGCGGCTGTTCGCCCCGCGCGGCCGATAGAGAGCCACAGCCGATGCAGCTCCGCTTCGTCGGCTGCGGTGACGCGTTCGGCTCGGGCGGCAACTCCAACACCTGCTTCCATCTGACCGGCGCGCAGACGAACCTTCTGATCGACTGCGGCGCCTCGTCGCTGCCGGCGCTGAAGCGGCTCGGCATCGCCAGCAACGCCATCGAACTGATCCTGATCACGCATTTCCATGGCGATCATTTCGCCGGGCTTCCCTTCCTGCTGCTCGACGCGCAGTTTTCGAAGCGGACGCTGCCGCTGGTGATCGCCGGCCCCGCCGGCATCACGGCGCGGCTGACGCAGGTGATGGAAGCGCTGTTCGAGCATTCGTCGCGCACGCCGCGGAAATTCGAGCTGTCCGTGATCGAGCTTGAACCGGAGCAGACGACGCGCTTCGGCGAGGTCTGCGTGACGCCGTTTCCAGTCGTCCACGGCAGTTCGGGCGGGCCGTTTCTCGGCTACCGGATCGAGGCGGAGGGCAAGGTCGTCGCCTACACCGCGGACACCGAATGGACGGAGAGCCTGATCCCGCTCGGCCGCAACGCCGACCTGTTGATCGCCGAGGCCTACACCTACGACAAGGCGGTGAAGAACCACCTCAGCCTCGCGGTGCTGGAGGCGCATCTCGATGCTATCCGGCCGAAGCGGCTGGTGCTCACCCATATGAGCGACGACATGCTGGGCCGGCTGGACCGCATCGGCCATGTGGCCGCGCATGACGGCATGAGCATCGACCTCTAGCCGGGAGGCGCGAAAGGCCGCTAAGAACGGCAGGAACGCGCGTGCCGCGCGCTCCGCCAATCAACGGGCCATTCTTGACCGCTTCAGCCAAAGTCACGACCGCGCAGGTGTTCGACATCGCGGGTCCCGCGATGATCGCCAACCTGACGACGCCGCTGATCGGCATCGTCTCGACCACGGCGATCGGCCGGCTCGGCGAAGCGGCCATGCTCGGCGGCGTCGCCATGGCCTCGGTGATCTTCGACTGCCTGTTCTGGCTGTTCGCATTCCTGCGCGCCAGCACGCTCGCCTTCACCGCGCAATCGCTCGGCGCCGGCGAGACCGACGAGATCCTGATGGTCCTGATCCGCGGCCTGGCGCTGGCCGCGCTGATCGGCGTCAGCCTGATCGCGCTGCAACTGCCGCTGGGGGCAATCATCTTCGACCTCATGGGCGGCAGCGACGCCGTGCTCGGCGCGGCCCGCACCTACTTCATGGTCCGGATCTGGTCGGCGCCGCTGGCGCTCGCCAACTACGTGCTGCTCGGCTGGCTCGTCGGATTGGCGCGCGCACGGCTGGCGCTGGCCATTCAGGTCGCGATCAACCTGATCAACATGGCCGCGACCATCCTGTTCGTCCAGGTGCTGCAGGCCGGCATCGCCGGCGCGGCGATTGCCGCCGTCATCGCGGAGACGGTCGGTGTCGCGATCGGCCTCGTGCTGGCGCGCCGATTGGTCAAGGCCGACGCCCGGATGTCGCGCGCGGCGCTGCTCGACCGCGCCAAGCTAATGCACATGATGGCCGTCAACCGCGACATCATGATCCGCACTGCGGCGATGATCGTCGCCTTCCTGTTCTTCACCTCACAGGGCGCGCGCGCCGGCGACACGACGCTGGCCGCCAACGCGGTGCTGAACAATTTCCTGCTGGTGGCCGCGTTCTTCCTCGACGGCCTCGCCAACGCCGCCGAGCAGCTCTGCGGCTATGCGTTCGGCGCGCGCAACCGCGGCGCCTTTTCCGGCGCCACAAGGCTGGTGCTTGCCTGGGGCTTCGGCTTCGCGCTCGCGGTGGCCGCGATCTTCGCGCTGTTCGGGCCGGTGCTGATCGACGTGATGACGGCAAGCGATGCGGTGCGCCGCGCGGCGCGCGACTATCTGCCGTTCGTGGTGGCGTCGCCGCTGCTGTCGGTATTCGCCTTCGCATTCGACGGCGTCTATATCGGCGCCACCTGGGCGCGCGACATGCGCAACCTCATGGTGGCGGCGCTGGTCGTCTTCCTCGGCACCTGGCTGGCGCTGCGCGGCTTCGGCAATACGGGCCTGTGGATCGCGATGCTCAGCTTCTACGCGGCGCGCGGCGGCTTCCAGGCCGCACGCTATCCGGCGCTGCTGCGGGCGTCGTTCGGCAACAAAGAGAGTTTGTAGGGGGCGCTGTATCGCGCAGCGCGCTTTGCGACCCCGCTCGCCCTACACTCTTCGCCGAAGATCAAGCGCATCTAAACCGGCCAGTCCTCGGCGGTGATCGTCGCGGCGTCCGCACCAACGATCTCCGACAGCGAATCGCGTCCCGTGCGCAGCAGGGTCGAGGTCAGGTCGGCCTTGATGCTCTCGACCAGGCCGAGGCCCTTGTAGACCAGCGAGGAATACAGCTGGATCAGGCTGGCGCCGGCGCGGATCTTGGTGAGCGCGGCGCCGCCGGTGTCGATGCCGCCGACGCCGATCAGCGGGAACGCACCTTCGACGCGCACGAAGGTCTCGGCCACCATGCGGGTCGATAGCCGGAACAGCGGCCGCCCGGACAGGCCGCCCTGCTCCTTGGCGCGCAACTGCTCGCGCAGCGAGCTGGGCCGGGCGAGCGTGGTGTTCGACACGATCATGCCGTCGACTCCGCGCGAGCGGGCGACATGGACGACGTCGTCGAGCTCGGCGAGGCTGAGATCGGGTGCGATCTTGAGCAGGACCGGCGTATCGCCGGCTTTCCGCCGCACGCGGTCGCGCGCCTCCAGCACCTTGGACAGCAGCTCGTCGAGCTGAGACGCCTGCTGCAGGTTGCGCAGGCCCGGCGTGTTGGGCGAGGAGATGTTGACGGTGAAATAGCTCGCCACCGGCGCGAAGGTCTCGATCAGCCGGACGTAGTCGGCGACACGATCGACCGAATCCTTGTTGGCCCCGACATTGACGCCGACGATGCCGCCCTGGTGGGCGCGCCCGGCCAGGCGCCGCAGCACGATCTCGGCGCCGTCATTGTTGAAACCCATGCGGTTGATGACTGCCTCGTCGCGCTCCAGCCGGAACAGCCGCGGGCGCGGATTGCCGCTCTGCGGCCGCGGGGTCACCGAACCGATCTCGACGAAGCCGAAGCCGAGCCGCAGCAGCGCGTCCGGCACCTCGGCGTTCTTGTCGAAGCCGGCGGCCATGCCGACCGGATTCGGGAAGTTCAGGCCGAAGGCGCGCACCGCGAGCTTGGCATCATCCGGTCGCGGCTTGATCGCCGGCAGCAGCTTCAGGCCCTGGATGGCGAGCCGGTGCGCGTCCTCAGCGTCGAGCCAGCGGAGCAGCGGCAGCGAAAGCTGGTCGAAGGCGCGAATCACGGCTTCAGGTCCGGAATGTCGTGGCCGCCATCGGCACGGCTGTGCATCTGGTGAACGCCGGTCACGGCGCCGAGATCGAGCTCGCCATACAGATGCGGGAACAGCTCGTCGTTGCGCGAACGCTCCCAACGCAGCGCATGGCCGAGCGCATCCGCCTCGACCTCAACCAGGAACAGCGCGCTCTGCCCCGAAAAGTGCTTCCGCGCCGTCTCCGGCACCTGGGAGGCGGTCGAAAAATGGATGAACCCGTCGCGCAGATCGTCCGCGCTGCCGCGGTAGACGCCCAGCCGCTCCGCCTCGCGCCAGGCCGAAGCTGAGCAGATTTTGTAGATTTTGGGCACCTTTGCGCGGTCCTGGCTTGAGCTTGAGTTTGCTGATGTTTTCGGGAGCGGCCGACCGTATCGGCAGGGGGCAGCGAACTCAAGCATCGTTTGCCCGGGACAGTCCGGCGGCCGACCCGCTCAGGTTGTATCCGAGTGACTGCGAATTCGCGGGGATGCAACCGGTTCCTCAGCAAGAGTTAACCCGATTCGGCTTTCCTGTTGCGCGCGATTCGCAACCGATCATGCCCACGCTTGAACCTTTGGAGATTGTCATGGACCGCCGCCACGTCTTGAAGGCCCTTGCGGGGCTCGCCCTCTGCCCCGTCTGCGCCACCCCGGGCTTTGCCGCCGAAGGCGCCCCGCATTGGAGCTATGAGGGCGCGACCGGGCCGGCCAAATGGGGCGATCTCGACGCGGCCAACAAGGTCTGCGGCGTCGGCACCCAGCAATCGCCCATCGACATCGAGCACTCGACCCGGGCCCAGCTTCCCGATTTCCGACTGAGCTGGGCCAGGACCGCCGACACCATCGTCAACAATGGTCACACCATCCAGCTCAACTTCGCCGACGGCAGCAGCACCATGAAGCTCGAGGGCACCACCTACAAGCTGCTGCAGGTGCATTTCCATCGTCCGAGCGAGCACCAGATCGGCGGCAAGAACTATCCGATGGAGGCGCATTTCGTGCACCGCGCCGCCTCCGGCGGCCTCGCCGTCGTCGGTGTGCTCATGACCACCGGGCGTCCCAACCCCGCCTTCGCGCAGATCGTCGCGACGATGCCGGACAAGGAGGGTCCCGCGGTCAAGGCCGATCCGCGCATCAACCCCAACATGATGCTGCCGGCACGCCGCTCCTATTATCGCTATGCCGGCTCGCTGACGACGCCGCCCTGCTCGGAGGTGGTCGAATGGCTGCTGTTGAGCGAGCCGGTCTCGGTCGCGGAAGCGGACGTGGCGAAATTCGCCAAGCTGTATCCGATGAACGCGCGCCCGGTGCAGAAGCTCGACCGCCGCTTCGTGCTGCAGGGGGTGTAGTTCATTCGGCTCCGGCGGCTTCGAGCTGAAGCGGCCGCCACAAACTCCGCTGTCGTCCCCGCGAAGGCGGGGACCCATACCGCGGAAGCTGGATTGTTTTGGAAGGTGGCGGAGACCCTCCGCCAAATTGTGTCCGGTGGCTATGGGTCCCGGCGCAAGGCCGGGACGACACCTTTGGTGGCGCGATGAGCTTGGCAATCACGCGCTGCGTGCCAATGCCCCGTCGATCATCGCCACCGCATTGTTGACGCCGTAGACCGCGACGAAGGACCCAAAGCGCGGGCCCTTCTCCTGGCCGAGCAGCACCTGGTAGAGCATGTTGAACCAGTCGAGCGAGACACCGGGGCGGCCGTCCTTGCCCTTCTTGGCGTGGTCGAGGAACGGCTCGCGGCGGCCGATCTCGTAGACCACGTTCTGAATGTCCTCGGCCGTCGCGTCAGCCGGCAGGTTCGACAGCGCATCGCGCAGGTCCTGCAGCGCCACGCGCTCACCCTCGGTCGGCTCGCGGAAGGTCTTGGTCGGCGCCACGAAGTCGCGATAGTAGTTGATGGCGTAGCCGACCATCGCGTCGAGCTTGGGATGGGTCTGCGGCGTCACGCCGGGCCGGTAGCGGCCGATGAACCCCCACAGCGTCTCGGCATTCTCCGCGTTCGACGACGACACCAGGGTCAGCAGCAGCTGGAAGGTGACGGGCATGTCGGCCTTCGGCGGCTTGCCGGAATGGATGTGCCAGACCGGATTGCCGAGCTGCTGCTTGGCGTCCTGCTTGGGAAAACCTTCGAGGAACTGCTGGTAGTCGTCGACCATCCGCGGGATGACGTCGAAATACAGCCGCTTCGCCGCCTTGGGCTCGCGATACATGAACAGCGACAGCGATTCCGGCGAGGCGTAGCGCAGCCATTCGTCGATGGTCAGGCCGTTGCCCTTCGACTTCGAGATCTTCTGGCCCTTCTCATCGAGGAACAGCTCATAGTTGAAGCCCTCCGGCGGCGTGCCGCCGAGCGCCGCGCAGATCTTGCCCGACAGCTTCACCGAGTCGATCAGGTCCTTGCCGGCCATTTCATAGTCGACGCCCAGCGCATGCCAGCGCATCGCCCAGTCCGGCTTCCATTGCAGCTTGCAATGGCCGCCGGTGACCGGAACGGTCATGCGCTCCCTGGTTTCGGGATCGTCATAGGAGATGGTGCCGGCCTTGGCGTCGTGCTCGACGATCGGCACGTACAGCACGAGGCCGGTGCGCGGGCAGATCGGCAGGAACGGCGAGTAGCTCGCCGCGCGCTCCTCGCGCAAGGACGGCAGCATGATCGCCATCACCTTCTCGAGCCGCTCCAGCATCCGCAGCAGCGCCGCGTCGAACTTGCCGGAGGTGTAGTACTCGGTCGACGAGGCAAACTCGTAGTCGAAGCCGAACCGGTCGAGGAAGGCGCGCAGCCGCGCATTGTTGTGCGCGGCGAACGAGGGATATTCGTTGGAGAACGGGTCGGGGATTCGCGACAGCGGCTTGCCGAGGTGGGTGGCCAGCATCTCCTTGTTCGGCACGTTGTCCGGCACCTTGCGCAGGCCGTCCATGTCGTCGGAGAAGGCGATCAGGCGGGTCTTGATCTTGTCCTCGGTCAGCACGCGGAAGGCGTGGCGCACCATGGTGGTGCGCGCGACCTCGCCGAAGGTGCCGATATGCGGCAGGCCGGACGGACCGTAGCCGGTCTCGAACAGCACCTCGTCCTTCGGATTCTTCTTCAGCCGGTTGACGATCGCCTTCGCCTGCTCGAACGGCCAGGCGTTGGAGTTTTCGGCAAGCGCGCGCAGGTCGCTCGGGCTGGTTGGGACGAGATCGATCGTGGACATCGTGAAAAAGACTTCTCCGAAGACGTCAGTGCAAAACAGAGGTCATGATACCCGTCATTCCGGGGCGATGCGAAGCATCGAACCTGGAATCTCGAGGTTCCGGGTTCGCGTCTTCGACGCGCCCCGGAACGACGGCAAGCGTTAGAACGGGCTGATCGAGAAGTAGCGCAGCCACAGGTCGGTGTAGCGGCCTTTTTCCCAGACCCGGAACAGCGCCCAGTTCAGCGCCTGGCGCAAGAGGTCGTTGCCCTTGCGCACGGCGATGCCGACGCCCTCGCCGAAATAGCGGCTTTCGACGAAAGGTCCACCGGAAAAGGCGCAGCAATCGCCGGAATCGGTGCCATTGACCCAGAACGCCAGCGAAATGCCGTCGCCGAAGATCAGGTCGACCTCGGCCCGGCGCAGCGCCTGCCGCAGCGCCTCGTCGTTCGGATAGGTCTTGATCTCGGCGTCGGTGAACATCGCCTTGAGGTAAGCCTCGTGCGCGGTGCCGGCGACGGCGCCGATCTTCTTGCCCTCGAGAAATTCGGGGCGGATCTCGGTCATGACGGCGTCGCGGCGGGACACGAAGCGGGCGGGCGCCCGGTAATACGGATCGGAGAAATCGGCCCGCGCCCGCATCTGCGGCGTCACCGCGATCGAGGCGATGATCGCATCGCCCCGGTTCGAGGACAGCGCGTCGAGCAGGGTTTCGAACCGGCGCATCTGGACGGTGCAGGTCACCTTGATCTCGTCGCAGATCGCCCTGGCAAGATCGACGTTGAAGCCGGCCGGATTGCCGTCCGGGCCGGTGAAGTTGAACGGAGGATAGTCGGTCTCGGTCAGGAACCGAATCACCGTGAGGCGCGACAGATCGGGCCGCTCCGGCCGGCGTCGCGGGTCCCAGAACCCAGGGACGGCCTGCGGCGCCGCCTCGACGGCGGGCCTCACCGGCGCCTGGGCGCGCGCCTCCGAGCCGGCGGCGGCCAGGCCGAAGCACAGCAGCGCGCCGGCAATGGCGGCGCGGGCCGCAGGCGCGGATTTCACGGGCTTTGACAAGACGGTCGGCATCAGCGGTCCCGATGGTCAGCGCCTTATAGACCATCCATGCGCAAATTCGAGGCTGGATTCGGCCCGGAGGCGGCCGCCCGGCTGGAGCGTTAACGCGCTCAGAGGTATTTCTTGAGATCCGCCGCGGCTTCCTCGGGCGTCCGCTTCAGGTTGAACGGTGCGACGAACCGGCCGTTGCGGTCCATCAGATACACCAAAGCGGTGTGGTCCATGGTGTAATCGCCGTCCTTCAGCGGGACCTTCTTGGCATAGACCCGGTACTCGGTGAGAACCTTCGCCAGCACCTCGGGATCGCCGGTCAGGCCCTTGAGATGCGGGTCGAAGCTGGAGAGGTAGTCCTTCATCGCGGCCGGATTGTCGCGCTCGGGGTCGACCGAGACGAAATAGGCGTTGACGCTGTCGGCGTCCTTGCCCATCGCGCGCAGCACCTCGGAGATCTCGAACAGCGAGGTCGGACAGACGTCCGGGCAATGGGTAAAGCCGAAGAAGATCAGCGTCGGCCGCCCTTCCAGGCTCTTCTCGGTGACGACGGCACCGCTCTGGTCGGTCAACTGAAACGGGCCGCCGATCGCGGCCGGCGCCGCGATGTTGCGGCCGCCGCCCATGACAAGGAACATCAGCGACAACCCGACCACCAGGCTGGCGGCGAAGGCTCCGACGATCACCAGCGGACGGGTGACATTGGACGGCATTGCGCGCTCCTTCACTGTCTCTCAGAAGCAGGCCTGCCAGCCGGCCGCGATGGTCTCGAAGAACACCGCGGTCCCGTACTGCACCCACATCGTCACGGCGCCGACGACGAGCCCGATCGCCGCGATCCCCGCCGCGAGGGCCGGAGCAGAGGCCGGACGCCGGGCTCGCGATGCGGACGGTATCTCTTGGGGCGCTGAAAGAGGCTGCATGATGGCGTACTCATCGGCCGGAGCCGGCCAAGCGGCCCACCCCTCTCGCTCCAGATAAGCCCCGCAGCCGGTCCAGGCAAGCGCCGCAGTCGGGCCGCGATCACCCGAAGCGACTAGTGCCTCAGTGTGATCAATGGGAGGCAGAGGCCTTGGCGGCAGCCGGCGAGATGGTCGGTGCATTGGGCACGACGTGCGAGGAGGCCGGAGAGGACGCCTGGGCATCCATATAGCAGGGCTTGTACATTGCCTGCAGCTCCCTGCCCTTCAGGAAGATCATCCGGGGCGTCAGGCCGCCGCGCTGGGTGATCCAGCGGCGGATCGGCGAAGGGTACATCGAGTACAGCATCTGGGTCGCCTCGGGATTGGTGACGGCGCGGCCGTTGGCGCCGAAATCCCAGGCGGCGTGGAAGCCGAGATTGGCATGCGAGGTGACACAGATCTTCTCGTGCGGGATCGCCCCAAGCACGATGGTGCAGGCCGATGCGCAGAGCCCGTCGATGATCACATACTCACCGGAGGATCGCAGGCCCTGGTACTTGTCGACATAGGTTCCGATCCGGCCACCGCGGTCATCGGCGATCCGGACCACGGCCTGGCTGGCGCCGACCCCCGACAGCAACAGAACGACCGCAAGCAATCCCGTCCAGAATTTCATGTCGAGCCCCAGTGCAACCCGGCGAAAACCGATCTGACCGACTTTGGCACGCTTCGTGTGATGCGCTTCTTGTGATGCTTGGACTGCGGTGGACCTTGCAATCACGACCCCATCCGCAGAACCGGAACGCGAAAGCCAAATCCAAATCGCAAATGCAGCGTGTTTCGAGATCGTGTTTTTGTCCAGGAGAGCGCAGCTGCGAAAGCCAAATTCACCGCGAGTGTTGCAAGCCCGCTGCACCAATGAGTCGCTACCACCGAAAATGGACCAACGCTGGTTCCGGACATGGCGGTGGCGCCACGAGCAAGGCAGAGGCCCGGCATGATTCGCCCATCGGCGCGGCAGCGGCGTCACGGCGGCACAAACGACACTCCGGAGAAACCCGGGGCCGAGCTTCCGCGCGACACGCGCCCCGCTGCCCAGTGACGGCGGGACGCTCGCCCGCTCATCGCCGGCCCAGGGGTGCTCGTGCGATCACGATCGCGGGTGCGGGCTTCCGCCAGCCCCGACGGCATGGCCGAAATCCGGAGATGCGACGGATGCAATCACAAGGTTGGACCGTTCGGCCGAGCCCCCGCGCCGCAAGCGGGCGCGGCAGGGTCTCTCCTCGCACCGCGCCGTCTGGATCGGGAGATGGAGCGAGGTCGGGCCGATATCGCGCTGGCAGCCGGGGAGACGATCTGCCTCCCGATGCTTTCGCCGTCTGGACCGAACTAATTATCGGGCAGCCGAATCCGTGCACCAAAGGTGACGAGCGGCGCATCGGCGGCGCCGAGCTGGATCTGCCGCTCCGGCACCTCCTGATAGCTGCCGTCTTCAATCTTTCTTAATTCATATTGCCAGACCGTTAACGTCTCGCCGCGCGCGAGCGCATCGCGGATGCGGCTGGCGCCGCGTCCCGGCAGCTTGACGAGGTCGTCGCGCATCATGCCGATCATCGTCGGGCTCCCGCCGCGATGCAGCTCGAAGAACACCATGCGATTGGGCTTGTCCTGCGGCTTGAGCACGGTATCCGCCGTGAACAGCACCAGACAAATTGCGACGGCAATCCACTTCCAAGTGTCGGACATCATGAGACGCATTCCCCGCACCGCCTCTGCGCGTGGCGTAGCCCTCGCGCAAACGGGCGGCAACTTACAGTTCTGTCATTCCGGATGAGATGACCT
Organism: Bradyrhizobium sp. HKCCYLS3070; assembly: GCF_051167575.1. Classification (NCBI taxonomy): domain Bacteria; kingdom Pseudomonadati; phylum Pseudomonadota; class Alphaproteobacteria; order Hyphomicrobiales; family Nitrobacteraceae; genus Bradyrhizobium; species Bradyrhizobium sp. HKCCYLS3070. The sequence goes on along the minus strand of NZ_JBNPTI010000007.1, from coordinate 155,380 downwards.
TCGACGTAATCGATTCGCTGCGCGCCGGGCGCGACGATGGGCTCCTCATCGTTCACAACATGGAGAGCACCGATGACCAACCCGACCGAGATCGCCGAGAGCTACATCGCGCTGTGGAACGAACGCGATGCCGCGCAGCGCGGCGCATTGCTCGCACGTCACTGGACCGCGGATGCGCTCTATGTCGACCCGCTGATGCGCGGCGAAGGACGCGATGCCGTGGACGGCCTGGTCGCGGGCGTGCAGCAGCGCTTTCCCGACTTCCGCTTTCGCCTGATCGGCTCCGCGGACGGCCACGGTCGTCATCTCCGCTTTTCCTGGGAGCTCGGCCCCGAGAATGCGGAAGCCCCGATCCAGGGCACGGATTTCGTCGAGCTGGCCGACGGCCGCATCCGGCGCGTCACCGGGTTTCTCGACAAGGTCCCGCAGGGCGCCTGACGGACGCCCCGATCCGCCCGACCTCCCACAGCGGGGTCGGCCTGCCGCGATTGCCGGGCTCCCATGCGCAGACGCACGATCTGTCTCGTGGTGATTGCGCTACGTCAACGTCGGACCCGATCCGCCGCTGCAGAGCTTCTGCTTCGCGACGGAGTTCAGGATCGCCGGAGACGGGCGTGCAGCACTCAAATCCCATCGATGATCACGCCATGGCAGCCGACACGCTGGCCGGTATCACCACCTTGCCCGAACTCTGGCGCTGGCGCGTCGAACGGAGCCCGGACAAGCAGGCCTACCGACATTTCGACGCAGGAAGCGGCCGATGGGTGAGCTTCTGCTGGCGCGAGATCGATCTCGTCGTCGAGCGATGGCGGCGAGCGCTCGCGGCCGAGGGCTTCGCCCAGGGGGAGCGTGTCGCCATCCTGATGCCGAACGGGATCGCGCATCTCGCCATTGACCAGGCCGCGCTCTCGCTCGGCCTGGTGCCGGTGCCGATGCATGCCGTCGATAATGCCGACAGCATCGCCTACATCCTCGCCGATTCCGGTGCCCGGCTGCTGCTGGTCGATTCGGACACACGCTGGGATGAGATCGCAGCGGTCGGCGAGGCCCTGCCCGACCTGGGGCGGATCGTCTGCGCCGACCGGCAAACGACCCCGCCGACCGGCGATCCGCGCCTCGTCGATCTGGAGGCGTGGTTGAAGGCGGCCGGCGATGCCACGCCTCCCGGCACCCGGATCGCCATCGCGCCGCACGACCTCGCCGCCATCGTCTACACCTCGGGCACGACGGGCCGGCCCAAGGGTGTGATGCTGTCGCACGACAACGTCGTTTCCAACCTCAAGGCCATTCATCAGCGGCTGGCGGCCGATACCGACGACGTATTCCTGTCGTTCCTGCCGCTGTCACACACGTTCGAGCGCACCGCGGGCTACTACTACCCGATCGCCATCGGCGCCTGCGTCGCCTATGCGCGCTCGGTGAAGCAGCTGTCCGAAGATCTGGTGGAGGTCCGTCCGACCATCCTGATCTCCGTGCCGCGCATCTATGAGCGCATCTATTCGGTCATCATGCATCACCGCGCGATCGCAAACCCGCTGGAACGGGTGCTGCTCGACCTGACCATCGCGATCGGCGGCCGTCGCTTCGATGCGCAGCATGGGCGCGGGACGAGACTCTCGGCATTCGACCGAATCGCGTGGCCGCTGCTGCAACGCTTGGTCGCCGCCAAGGTACTGGCTCGATTCGGCGGACGGCTGCACGTCGCCGTCAGCGGCGGCGCCCCGATCGCCGAGCCGGTGGTGCGGCTGTTCCTGGCGCTCGGGCTCGAGGTGCTGCAGGGCTATGGCATGACCGAGACATCGCCCGTCGTCAGCGTCAACACGCCTGACGACAACGACCCGCGCACCGTCGGCCGCGCTCTGCCGGGCATCGAGGTGCGCATCGGCGACAATGACGAGTTGATGGTGCGCGGCCCGAACGTGATGCTCGGCTATTGGCACCGGCCGGAGGAGACCGCGCGCACCAGGGAAGCCGACGGCTGGCTGCACACCGGCGACCAGGCCCGCATCGACAGCGGACGCATCACCATCACCGGTCGGATCAAGGACATCCTCGTCACCTCGACCGGCGAGAAGATTGCGCCCGCCGATCTGGAAACCGCGATCCTGACCGATCCGCTGTTCGAGCAGGCCATCGTGATCGGCGAGAACCGGCCGTTCCTGACCGCGATCGTCGTGCTCAACGCCAACGGCTGGGCTGAGCAGCAGGCGAGGCTCGCGGCGCACGGCCAGCGCGGCACCGAGGCCGAAGCGGCCTCTCTGCTGCGCCACATTGCGCGAGCCGTGAAGGCCTATCCGTCCTACGCGACGCCGAAGGCGGTGCATTGGACCTTGGAGCCGTGGACCGTGCAGGAAGGCCTGATCACGCCGACGTTGAAGAACAAGCGTCCGGCGATCGAGCGGAGCTTTGCGAAGGAAATCGAGGCGATCTATGCAAAACGCCCGTCAGCTTCGCGGCCGTCGGCTATCGTACGAAGCTGATCTTGCAGGGCACCGCAGCAGGACATTGCGGCATTGGAGCGGGCGAAGGGAATCGAACCCTCGTATGCAGCTTGGGAAGCTGCCGTTCTACCATTGAACTACGCCCGCGCTCGCCAATGCTTAGCCGAGACCATGCGTTTCGCCAAGCGGCTTGTTGCCGCGAGACCGCCAAGGCCGCGGGGGGCGGACGCAAGAGTTCTACCACCGGCCTGATCTCCCGATCGTGATCGGCCGCAACCGCAGGCTCCGGAACGGATCGGGCCGATCGCGCATTTGTCCGTTGCCGTCAAGGTCCTGGGAGCTCACAGCATGCAGAGCCACCGCCCCGCGTCTCAGACCGCAACCTCGAAAGCCTTCGCCGTCATGTCGGGCCCGTCGGCGCTCGACCTCTACACCCTCGGCTGCGGTCTGTTCCTGGCCGTCGCGCCGTGGCTGTTCGGCTTCGTCGGCAGCGCCGGCCGGATCGATGCCGAGTTGGCGGGGGCCGCCCTCGTCGTGCTCTCGCTCGGCGGCCTGCTGGCGTTTGCCGATTGGGAGGAGTGGCTGAAGGTCGCGCTTGGCGTGTGGCTGATAGCAGCGCCCTGGCTGCTCGGGTTCGTGCATACGTCGGCGATGCATGTCAGCATCGCCATCGGGATCGCCGTGACCTTCCTGAGCCTGCTCGAACTGTGGCTCGCGCATGATCCTGATTTTGCTGGCGATGGCCCTGCATTGGTGAGCCGGCCGTAGCGGCTTGGCCGATCGCGCGTCGCCCGCGCGCAGCGCCTCCTCCCGCGATCGCGTTGCGATGACAGAGATCGCAGACGCGGGATCGCAACGCAACGCTTGACAACCATGGCCCAAATCAGGGCAAACCCGCCCCGGTCACGCCGTGCTGTTAACACTTTGTAAACAAAGTTGATGCGGCCGAGCATGACAGTGATATGATGTGGTGTGGGGTTGGGGTGGCGTCATGGGGCGTGGGTATACGATCTTTGATACGGCCCTCGGCCGTTGCGGCATTGCGTGGAGCGACGTCGGAATCACCGGCGTACAATTGCCGGAAGCACGGGAAATCGAGACGCGGCGGCGCCTGTTTCGCCAGTTTCCCGACGCACGGGAGCAGCGCCCGTGTTCGAATACTGAACTCGCCATCGAAGGCATCGCGGCCATGCTGCGCGGGCAGGACGTCGACTTCTCCGACGTTGCGCTCGACCTCGACGGCGTCACGCCCTTCAACCAGCGCGTCTATGATTGCATTCGCGCCATTCCGCGCGGCGAGACGCGCACCGCCGACGCGATCGCAGACGAACTGCACGTTCCCAAGGCGCTGAATTCGATCGCGCAGGCGCTGAGTAGGAATGCGCTCGTGCTGATCGTTCCCTGTCACCGCGTGCGTGACATCGGCAACGGACTCGACAAGCCGTCGCCCAACAGCGGCATCGTCTCCAAGCGTCGGCTGCTGTCGCTCGAAGGCGCAAAGCCTCATGCGGGCCTGACGTTGTTCGACGCGTTTCTCGCCATCGACAGGCCGCGCGCATTGTAAGCCCGCCTTCGCGCGTCGCGCGATATTATCTCGCACGACGCCCTCCTCTTTCCGCCGCAATGCGCTAGATTTACAGGATGACCACCACCATCCTGTTCGAAAGCCGCGACGTCACCGTGTCCGAGTTCCGCTGTGCAGCGGTCCCTGGCGAGCGTCCCTATGTCGAGCAGTATGCCGGCTACTCGCTGTCCTATGTGCGCAAGGGAAGCTTCGGCTGCCGGCACCGCGGCCGCTTCTTCGAACTGGTCACCGGCTCGCTGCTGGTGGGCCATCCCGGCGATGAGTTCATGTGCACGCACGATCACGTCTGCGGCGACGAATGCCTGTCATTCTTCTTCGATGATGCGCTCATCGACGAGATCGGCTGCGACAGCCAGGCCTGGCGGGCTGGCGCGATGCCGCCGCTGCCGGAGCTCATGGTCCTCGGTGAGCTCGCGCAGGCCGTCGCCGCGCGCGAGCAGGACCTCGGTCTGGACGAGGTTGGACAGATCATCGCCAGCCGCTTCGTCGCGACCGCCACGGGCCGGCAGGAACGGGCGGCGACGCCGAGCCTGCGCGATCGCCGGCGCGCGGTGGAGAGCGCATTGTGGATCGACGACAATGCGGAGCGCGACATCGACCTGGCGGCTGCGGCGCACGAAGCCGGCGTCAGCCCGTTCCATTTCCTGCGGCTGTTCGCGGCGACGATCGGCGTGACGCCGCATCAATATCTGATCCGCTCCCGCTTGCGGCGCGCCGCGCGGCGTCTCAGCGAGGAGGACACGCCGGTCACCACCATCGCCTATGATTCGGGCTTTGCCGATCTGTCGAATTTCACCCGCACCTTCGCGCGCGCTGCCGGCGTGTCGCCGGCGAAGTTTCGCAAGGTCTCGCGCGGCGAGCGCAAGATTCTCCAAGACCATCTGAGCCGCCATTGATTGGATGATCCCAGCGCGTGCGGCAGCCGCATGCGAAGCATGGAGATCATCGATGTACGATCATATCGGCCTCAAGGTCGGCAATCTGGACGCCAGCGTCCGCTTCTACACATCGGCGCTGGCGCCGCTCGGCCACATCCTCTGCTCCAAGGACGAGGCGTCGGCGGGCATCGGCCCGAAGGGGGAGCCGGCGCTGTGGCTGTATGTCGACAAGGGCGCCAGCAAGGGCGCCGCCCATATCGCGTTCCGCGCCCAGGACCACGCGGCCGTCGCCAGATTCCACAGCGAGGGGCTGAAGGCCGGCGGCAGCGACAATGGCGGCGCCGGGCCGCGCGCGGACTACAGTCCGACCTACTACGCCGCCTTCCTGATCGATCCCGACGGCAACAACATCGAAGCCGTGTGTCCGTGAGGTCAAGCCCATGGCATCCATCCAGAAGGACATTCCGATCGCAGCCCCGGCGGGTGCAGTGTGGGACGCAGTGCGGGATTTCGGCGCTGTTCATACCAGGGTGGCGCCCGGCTTCGTCACCGGCACCACGCTCGACGGCGACGTCCGCATTGTCAGCTTCGCCAACGGCAGCGTGGCGCGCGAGCAGCTGGTCGATTGCAACGATCAACGCCGGCGCCTCGTCTATGCCATCAAGAACGAACGCATCAGCCAGCACAGTGCGTCGTTTCAGATCATCCCGGAAGGCGAGGTGCGCTGCCGGGTGATCTGGACCACCGACGTGCTGCCGCACGAGATCGCACCCTATATCGATCAGCAGATGGAGCTCGGCGCGCGCGCGATGCAGGACACGTTGGGCAGGCTGCGCGGATAGCGGCTCAGCCGATACGCGCCGGCGGCGGCCCGCGCGAGTCAAGGCCGCATCCGGCCGTCAGCACGGCCGGGCGCAGCTCCAGCGCTGCGGCCGGCTTCGGGCCCCAGCGGGTGAGCATGACGCTGGCGAGCGTCAGCACCCCGAGCAGGACCATCGAGGACGCCGCCAGCATGAAGAAGTCGCCCTCGGTCGCGGCACGGCTCAGCAGATAGCTGCCACCCGCAGCGATGAACACCAGCCGCACCGTCTGTGCCAGCACCGGACCGAGCACCCTGGCGGCGCCCTGCGAGGAGAAATACATCGAGATCGCCAGGCCGATGAAGGCATACATCGGCGCCGCGACCTGGAGATAGTGCTGGCCCGCGCTGCGCGCGCTCTCGTCCTGGGTGAAGATGTCGACCCACAATTGCGGGACGATCGCGATCAGCGTCGACAGCGCGCCCACCGACGCGAACGACACCAGTCCCGCCGTCCAGGCGATGCGGCGGGCGCGCGCGATTCTCTCCGCACCGATCGCCATGCCGACCATCGGCACCGAGGCCATGCCGACGGAGAATGCGACCGTGGTCATCATGAACTCGAGCCGCGCGCCGATGCCGTAGCCGGCGAGCACGGCGGTGCCGAACGACGCCAGCATATGCGTGAAGATCGCGATCGACAGCACGGATTGCAGCGGCGAGAAGCAGGCGACGGCGCCGACCTTGAGAATGTCGGCGAACATCGCGCCGCTGATCTTCAGACCCCGCAGCTTCGGCCGCACGCGCGCGCGGCCGGAGAACAGGTACCAGCCCATCACCGAGATGCTGACGCAGAACGCCAGCAGCGCGCCGGCGGCGACGCCGCGCATGCCGAGCCCGAGGACCAGGCTGAGCGTGCCGCCCAACACGATCTGCAGCAGCGCCGAACTGAGGATCATGAACGACGGCAGCTTCATGTTGCCGGTGCCGCGCAGGATGCCGGCCATCGAGTTCATCAGCCAGGGCAGGATCGCGCCGCCGAAGAAGATCTGCAGATAGGCCGTGGCATGGCTCAGCACCGCGCCGCGGCCGCCGAGCACCTCCAGCAAGGCAGGGCCGAACGCCAGCATGCCGATCATGAAGGTCGCGCCGAACAATAGCGCGATCAGCAGCGCGTGCGTGGCGAGCGTCGAGGCCCGCTCGGCGTCGCCGGCGCCGAGCGCGCGCGCGATCGCCGAGGCCACGCCGCCGCCCATCGCGCCGCCGGACATCGTCATGGTCAGGATCACCAGCGGAAACACCAGCGCCATCGCCGCCAGCGCCTCGATACCGAGCCGGCCGATATAGGAGGTCTCGGCGATGACGACGCAGGTGCCGGCCGTGTTCGCGATGATGTTGGGCCAGGCCAGCGACAGCAGGGTGCGCAGGATGGGTCCGTCGACGAGCTTATTCCGGACCGGCTTCTCGGGGGGCGGCAACGCACGCCCCTCGCCGACCGGATTGTCGGCCAGGCCGATCTCGGACATCTCAGCTCCCCGCTCGGCCGCGCAGGCCGCGGCCGTGTTATCGTTCGATTGCTCTCGCTTTCCTAGCACGGCGCTGGCGCGCGCCCTGTGCGGCAGGCGCATTGGGGGTGCGCGGCAGACGCAGCCGCGCTCAGAGACGGAAATGCTTGGAGAGCTTCAGGCCCTGGGCCTGGTAGTTGGAGCCGATGCGGCTGCCATACATCGCATTCGGCCGCGCCAGCATCTTCTCGTAGACGAGACGGCCGACGATCTGGCCGTGCTCGAGGATGAACGGCACCTCGCGCGAGCGCACCTCGAGCACCGCGCGCGAGCCCTGCCCGCCGGCGCCGGCATAGCCGAAGCCGGGATCGAAGAAGCCGGCATAGTGGACGCGGAATTCGCCGACCAGCGGATCGAACGGCACCATCTCCGCGGCGTAGTCCGGCGGCACCTGCACGGCCTCCTTGGAGGCCAGGATGTAGAACTCGCCGGGATCGAGAATGAGGCTGCCGTCGGTACGTGCCTTGATCGGCTCCCAGAACTCCTCGACCGGATAGCCGGCGCGGCGGTCGACGTCGACGACGCCGGTGTGGCGCTTGGCGCGATAGCCCACATATCCGTTCGCATTGCTGCCGGACAGGTCGACGGAAAGCGCGACGCCGCCGGTGAGATCGGCATCGTCGCGATCCACCAGTCGCTCGGCCTGGTGCAGCGCGATCAGTTCGTCCTCCGACAGGACCGCGTCGCGATAGCGGAAGCGAACCTGGGACAGGCGCGAGCCCTCGCGCAGCAGGACCGGGAACGTCTTCGGGCTGATCTCGGCATAGAGCGGGCCGTGATAGCCCGCGCCGATCATGTCGAAGCGTCGCGTGCCGTCGGCGATCACGCGGGTGAACACGTCGAGCCGCCCGGTCGAGCTTTTCGGATTGGCGGCCGCGACGATGTCCTTGGGCAGCGCCAGGCTCTCCAACAGCGGCACGATGTAGACGCAGTTGGTCTCCAGCACCGCGCCGTCGGCAAGTGCGAATTCGTGCAGCTTGAGCTCGTCGATGCGCTCGGCGACCGTCGCGCCCGGCCCGGGCAGGAAGCTCGCACGCACGCGATAGGCGACGTCGCCGAGCCGCAGATCGAGGCTCGCCGGCTGGATCTGGCTCTCGACGAAATCATATTCGGGGATGATCAGGCCAGCCTCCGTCATCGCCACGATCATGCGATCGGGGAGGATGCCGTGGGCGTCGGGGCTGAGCGAAAACGGCAAGACCTGATCCTTTGCAGGCGCCGGAACGGCGGCTTATGGAGCCAATATAGGGTCTTTTGACCGGTTATCCGATGGCTGGCTTGACGGAAAGGCCGGTTGCGACTATGAGCACGACTTATCCCGTGGTGATTTGAGCCGGCCGGCTTGCAGCCACGTAAAATAAGTCGCTAAACAGGCCGGGGACGAATGTGATCCCGGCCTTGAGGTTTTGTCCCAGGCCGGTTTTTTTGTGCCCATCGCTCAAGGCGGTGGCCACGATGGAGGTCACATGTCGAAGTCCCCCGCGAAGGCGCCGGCGTCGTTCGCCCACTATCGTCCCGAAACGAGGCTGGTGCATTCCGGCACCTTGCGCTCCGAATTCGGCGAGACCGCCGAGGCGCTCTATCTCACCCAAGGGTTCGTCTACGCCACCGCCGAGGAATGCGAGGCGCGCTTCAAGGGCGAGGATCCCGGCTTCATCTATTCGCGCTTCTCCAATCCCACCACGGCGATGTTCGAGCGCCGCATGATCGAGCTCGAGGGCGCCGAGGCCTGCCGCTCGGCCGCAACCGGAATGGCCGCGGTCACCACGGCAATCCTGGCTCCCCTCCGTGCCGGCGACCACGTCGTCGCGGCCAAGGCGCTGTTCGGCTCGTGCCGCTACGTGGTCGAGGATCTCTTGCCGCGCTACGGCATCGAGTCGACCCTGGTCGATGGGCTCGACCTCGCCCAGTGGCAGAAGGCGGTCAGACCCAACACCAAATCGTTCTTCCTGGAGAGCCCGACCAATCCGACGCTCGACGTGATGGACATCCCCGCCATCGCCGAGATCGCGCACGCCCATGGCGCGCGGCTGATCGTCGACAACGTGTTCGCCACCCCGATCTGGCAGAGCCCGCTCGCGCTCGGCGCTGACGTCGTGGTGTATTCCGCGACCAAGCACATCGACGGCCAAGGCCGCTGCCTCGGCGGTGTGATCCTGTCGTCGGAGGCGTTCATCGCCGAGCACATCCACAATTTCATGCGCCAGACCGGCCCGTCGATCTCGCCGTTCAACGCCTGGGTTCTGCTCAAGGGTCTGGAGACCCTGGCGGTGCGCGTGCGCGCGCAGACCGAGACGGCGGCGAAAGTGGCTGACTTCCTCGCCGCGCATCCGAAGATCTCGCGGCTGATCTATCCGGGCCGCGCGGACCACCCGCAGGCGGCGACCGTGCGCAAGCAGATGCGCGCCGGCTCGACCTTGGTCGGCTTCGAGGTCAAGGGCGGCAAGGCGGCTGCGTTCCGTACGCTCAACGGCCTGAAGCTCGCGCGCATCTCCAACAATCTCGGCGACGCCAAGACGCTGGTCACGCACCCGGCGACGACGACGCATCAGCGGCTGACGCCGGAGGCGCGCGCCGAGCTCGGCATCAGCGAGGGCTTCATCCGCTTCTCCGCCGGACTCGAGCATGCCGACGATCTGATCGAGGATCTGGACGCCGCCCTGCGGGCGGCGTAGCGAATGGCGAATAGGGAGTAGCGAGTAGTGGATCTCTTCCCTATTCGCTACTCGCCATTCCCTACTCGCTTCTGATCACATCGGCCGATAGGTCGGCACCTCGGCCGGTGCGTTGATGCCGAGCTTGACCTGGCCGACCGAGCGGATGATGTCGTCGCCGAGCAACTGGGCGAAGCAGGCATAGCCCCAATCGCTCATGTGCAGGCCGTCCGAGATCACGAACTCGTTGATCGGGATCGCCTGGCGCTCGTGCCAGTCGCGCATCACCTCGAAGCGCGGGAAGATGCCGGCGTGATGCAGCTCGGCAATACGCCCGAGCAGCTTGTTCATGCGGCTGGCGTTCTCCGAGCGCTCGTTGACGCGCGGCGAATATTGCAGGTCGACCAGCACGACATCGGAGGCTGCCGCCTGGATCTTGGCGACGCCATCCTCGACCAGCCTGGCGGTCTCGGCCGGATCGAGATCGCGCAGCACGGCATTGGTGCCGACCTGCCAGATCACGAGATCCGGACGCCGGTCGATCACCGACGTCTCCAGTCGCTTCATCATCTCCGGCGCATCCTCGCCGCCGACGCCGGCATTGATGACGCTGATGTCGACCATGGGATATTGCCGGCGCAACTGCGCGGCGAGCCGATTCGGATAGGTGTAGTCCGGCGCGCTCGCGCCAAAGCCCTGCGTCGACGATGAGCCGAAGGCGACGATCACGACCGGCAGGCCGGAGGCGAGCTTGTTGGCGACGTGCGGCAGCGAAATGAAGTTCTTCTTGGCGACACCCTTCGGCGGCAGGCACGGCACGCGGTTGAAGATGTCGGTGGCCGATTTGGCGACCTGCTTGACCTTGTCGATCGCCCGCTCGGTGATGCTGCGCGATTGCGGCGGCGTGGCCGCGACGGCCTGCCCGGCTGCAGCCGGCGGCTGTGCATCGGTCATGGCCGGCGCGGTCGTCGCCGCGGGCGGCGAGGTCGTGGCCGCCGGGCGCACCGCGGCGATCGGCCCGCGCATCTGATCGTTCGCCTGCGCCAATGTGATGTGACCGATGCTCGGTCGCAGCTCGCTGATCAACGGAGGCTTCGGACCGGAGCTCTTCACATCGGAAAGCGCGGCGGGTGCAGCCGGCGCTGCGCTCTGCGCCCGTACCTTCTGCGGGCTCAGCGCGAGGGCGATGGCAATGACCGCAACGGCCGAAAGCTTCTCCCATGTCCCGGATACGCGGTGACACTCATTCGACGTCATGAACGACATAATCCTAGTTCTGCTGCGCCGGCCCGATATGCGCCGCGTCGATGATGAACTTCGACAGCGCCCGGCCGATGCAGTCATGAACCTGCCTGGCCAGCTCGACCCCGTGCGTCGGATTGAACAGGTCGAAATCGCCCTGCTCGTTCCACTGCCGCATGATGGCAAACCGATCGAACAGCGGGATGTCGCGCTGCTGCGCCACCACACGCATGTTGTCGACATAGGGCGGCACGGAGATCAATGTTTCCGTCCGCGGACTGTATTGCAGGTTCATCAAGACGACGTCAGCTCCCGCCTTCTGCAGCGTCGCCACACCGTCGTCGACCGCCTGCCGGAACTCATCAGGATCGATCGACCGCATGGCGTCGACCGTGCCGGTCTGCCAGATGACCAAATTAGGCCGTTTTCCTTCCACCAGTTTAACGAGATTGCCCGCGACCTCCTCGGCCGTCTTCTTGGGCTGCAGCTCGACGCTGAGATTGACGGTGACGGCCGGCAGCTTGTCCTTCAGCGCCGCCTGCAGACGGGCGGGGTAGGCATTTGCGTCGGAGGTGCTGACAATGGAGGATGAGCGGCTTCCGACGACGAGAATATCCAGCGTGCGGCCATTCTTGACGGCGTCTGCAACCTTCGGGAGCGGGCTCTCGGTTGTCAGCAGGTAGGCCGGCACCTCGCAGTTCTGCGGCGCGTCTTCCGCGCGCGCAGAGGCCGCCAGCGAAACAGCCAGCGCTGCGATACCCAACCTTAACCACGAGACGGACTTCATCAGCCCCCTCCCGCCAGATCGGCGTTGCTGCGCGCACCTTTTCGCGCGGCCCCCTTATCGGCCTCACGCTTGTACCACGAAATCAACGACGCCACCCCCCACATGATGAGGATGCCGCAAAGGCTGATCACCGCGTGCATCATGGCGCCGCCGGACACTTCGGCAAGGACGAAGTGGCCCGCAAACGCCAGAAACACGCCAAGACAGAAGATCTCGAGCGAGTGTTGCCCACAAACAATCAGCGGACGCAGCCACGGCGACTTCAAGAGCGGCCAATCCTTGCGCAAATAGTGCACGGTGAGTGCTGCGAGTGCGAGAAAATGCGCGAAACGCAACACGTCAAGGTCGGTCTTGTCGATCGGATACATCCACTGCTCGATTCGGCGCGGCATCAGATGGCCGAGCTGCGGAATGTACCAGGTCAGGGTCACGCAGAAGGCCGCGACCAGATAGGCGACGCAGAGCCCGAGCGTGATCGGTGAGTTGATGATGCGCGACATGCGCTGGGCGCCCCCGAGCGCGCACCAGGCCCCGAACACGAACAGGAGCTGCCAGGCGAACGGGTTGAACGCCCAGAAGCCGTTCGGATAGGCCGTCAGATAGAGATCGAGCTCCCAGGTAAGTGCGTAGAGAACGACCGAGAGCCCGAGCGTGACGTCAGGACGCCAGCGCATCAGCCACAGGATCAGCGGCAGGAACAGCATCAGCACGATGTAGAGCGGCAGCACGTCCATGTTGACGGGGCGGAAGCGCAGGATCAGCGCCTGCACGATCGTCACGTCCGGCTGCTTGAGAAAATCCATGATCCCCATCTCTTCGGTGTAGAGCGGGTTCTCGAAGCTGGTCGCGACGTAGGAGATCTCGGCAAGGAAGATCGTGAACAGGAAGACGTGGGCGACGTAGATCTGCCAGACGCGGCGCAGGATGCGCGCGGTGGCGACGATGAAGCCGGCATCCTGCATCGCCCGGCCATAGACGAATGCCGCCGTGTAGCCGGAGATGAAGATGAAGATCTCGGTGGCGTCGGAGAAGCCGTAGTTGCGGATCGTGAACCAGGTCAGCAGGTTCGGCGGCAGGTGGTCGATGAAGATCAGCCAGAGCGCCAGCCCGCGAAACAGGTCGAGCCGCAGCTCGCGCTCGCCGACCGCCGGGAAGGTGATCGCAGGAGCAGCGGTGGTGGCGGGTGCAGCGGTGACGGCCGGCGCCGCCGCGACGGCAGATGCAGATGCAGATGCAGATGCAGCCGCGCTCGCCGAGGCGGCAGTCTCCGCAGCCGGCGCGGGTGCGGCGCTGGCGGCGGGGGCGGACGGTCCGGCAGGGCGATCGACAATCGACGTCATCAGGCACCGCGTCAAGGCTGCCAGCCTTCGAGGCCCGGCAGGGGAAATGTAGGGCTGCGCAGATTTTACGCAAGCGATGAAGGACTTATCAGCTGGGCCGTGCCCAGTTTTTCGACCTTGGCGGACGGTTGGTGGGCGATCGCACGACGCAGGACAGGTCGATCGCCCCCAGGGTGCTGCCTGCCGCGCGCGATCCGAGTCCAAGGAACGGATCGCGCGTACGGCCGACAAAGTCCGCGATTCTTGTGCCATAATGCGGAACTGTGTTGAAAGCACGATGGCGTCGCGATTGGTTCCGGCGCGGGTTTCCGCTACAATGCCACCATGTATCGCGCCGTGACTCGCCACATCGAAGTGACCGTCGAACCGAACTTCCTGCCTGAGAAGTCGTCGGTGGCCGATGGCCGCTGGTTCTGGTCCTATACCGTCGTCATCACCAACAGCGGGGAGGAGACGGTGCGGCTGCGCAGCCGGCACTGGATCATCACCGATGGGATCGGCCGGCAGCAGGAGGTCCGCGGCGAGGGCGTGGTCGGCGAGCAGCCGGTGCTCGCGCCGGGCGAGCGCTTCGAATACACCTCCGGTGTCCCGCTCACCACCGCGTCCGGCTTCATGGCCGGCTCCTATCAGATGGAGAGCGAGAGCGGCGAGCACTTCGACATCGCCGTGCCGGCCTTCTCGCTCGACAGCCCCGAGGGCAAGCGGGTGTTGAACTAGCTGAGAAGGCATGCAGTCCGACTGCCCCAAGTCTCGTCTGCTCGCTGTCTCTTGTGCTGCAATACGACAGATCCTGCACCCGCGCCGCACGAAATCGTTCTCGCGACGCATCCCGCGCCCGAGCCTTGTCCATTCACCCGCCCTCTGCAAATAGAGGGCGCAGGGAAGGCCGGGCCTCGGCTGAGGCCTGCGGCCCGCCTGCAGAAAAAAATGCAGGCGGCAGGTACCACAGGTCCAGCCGGAACGACCCGGCCCTCCCTGCGCGACGGTTTTAACGGCTGCTTCGCGTTCTCCCTGGTGCGCCGGGCTTGTTGGCCACCATCCTCAACGCGAAGCGGAGCTTCAGCGTGAGTTGATATCAGCATCGGGATATCAGGACCGCGCGACTTGACCGTACGTGCATCGCCGTTCGTCCGCGCAGACTGACTACGCTGCGGCCATGCACGCCCATCGCATCCCGCTGCCAACGGTCCGTGACGGTCGCGAAACGCCCCTCGTGCGGCAGCAAGACGCACGGAAATGTGCCAGTGATTTGCCCGACGGCACAAGCGGTTTGTTGCTGCGACCAATCAACGCGACGGGCATGGATGTGGCGTCGATCAGCGAGAAAGCCGATTTTCAACAACGAACTAATCGAGATCGCCGGCGCACACGAACTCCCGACGTTTTCTCCGATGCCGTGCGACGCAGCCTATCAAGCGTCGTCGCGAGGAGCGAAGCGACGACGCGATCCAGAACTGTCGAAGCGACTGCGGATCGCGTCGCTGCGCTCGCGATGACGTACGGAGGGTTGTCGCTCGACCACGATCGGTACGACGCGCGGAGCGAGCGCAACAGAGTCAGTTCTCCGTCACGCCGGCTTCGTGCGGGGTGAAGTGATAGACCGAGGAGCAGAACTCGCAGGTGACGACGACCTTGTCGTCCTTGACCATGTCGGCGCGGTCCTGGGGCGAGAAGCTCTTCAGCATGTTGGCAACCGCATCGCGCGAGCAGGAACAGCGCGCCTGCAGCGGCACGAGGTCGAACACGCGCACGCCGCGCTCATGGAACAGGCGATACAGCAGCCGCTCGCCCGACAGCGCGGGATCGATCAGCTCGATATCCTCGACGGTCGCGACCAGCGACTGGCCCTCGACCCAGGCCTCGTCCTCCTCGATCGCATGCAGCTCGGTGCCTTCGGGCGCATCGCCGGGATGCAGGTCGGCTTGGCGCAAGCGCTCCGGCGCCTGCGGCAAAAATTGCGTCAGGAGGCCGCCGGCACGCCAGCGGTGCTTGCCGCCGCTCCACTCCTCGCCGACGGCGAGGCGCACGCGGGTCGGGATCTGCTCGGAGCGCAGGAAGTATTCATGAGCGGCCTCCTCCAGGCTGCCGCCGGTGAGCGCGACCAGCCCCTGGTAGCGGCTCATGTCGGCGCCCTGGTCGATGGTCATCGCCAGATGCCCCTTGCCGAGCAGGCCGCCGGAATCCTTGGCCTCCGCCAGCCGGGCTTCGTCGAAGCGGGCATAGGCACGCAGGCGGTCGGGTGCCTGGAAGTCGACCACCAGGAACGACACCGGGCCGTCGGTCTGGGTCTGCAGGATGAAGCGGCCGTCGAATTTCAGCGCGGAGCCGAGCAAGGTCGTCAGCACGATGGCCTCGCCGAGCAGCTTGCCCACGGGCGCGGGATAAGCGTGCTTGGTGAGAATGTCGTCGAGCGCCGGGCCCATGCGGGTCAGTCGCCCGCGCAGATCGAGCGCCGCGACCTCGAACGGCAGCACGGCGTCGTCGACCGGCACCGCCGAGGGGGCGCGGCTGGTATCGAGGTTGATGTCGGTGTCGGGGGGATTGGTTGTCATGGGGCGTATTTGGGGATGATTGAAACGAATGGAAGGGCATCCCCGGCTGTCGTCCCGGCCTTGAGCCGGGACTCATACCGCGGATGCTATCGAGGAACGCCGGTGGTAGTCGCCGACGCTAAGCCGTAACCGACGAACCACGATCGCTCCAACTACGCCGAGCAACGGCCACAGCTGCAAATCAGTTCGATCACGCGGTATGGGTCCCGGCTCAAGGCCGGGACGACACCGGTGAAATTGCGCCGTCGAACCCTAAGCCCGCTCGCCGAAGCACCAGGCCAAGATGCCCTTCTGCGCATGCAGGCGGTTCTCGGCTTCGTCGAACACCACCGACTGCGGGCCGTCGATCACCTCGTCGGTGACCTCCTCGCCGCGGTGGGCCGGCAGGCAGTGCATGAACAGCGCCTCGGGCTTCGCCAGCGACATCAACTTGGAATTGACCTGATAGGGCTTGAGCAAATTGTGCCGATGCTCGCCATCCTTGTCGCCCATCGACACCCAGGTGTCGGTGACGACGCAGTCGGCGCCGGCGACAGCGACTTCCGGATCGTGGCCGAGATGGATGTCGGCCCGGGTGGCGCGGATGAAATCCTTCATCGGCTTGCCGGGCGACAGCTGCGGCGGGGTGGCGACGTTGAGCCGGAACTTGAAGCGCTCGGCGGCATGGGCCCAGGAGGCCAGCACGTTGTTGTCGTCGCCGGTCCAGGCCACGGTGCGGCCCTCGATGGAGCCGCGATGCTCCTCGAAGGTCATCACGTCGGCCATCACCTGGCAGGGATGCGAGCGCCGGGTCAGGCCGTTGATCACGGGCACGGTGGCATGCGCGGCAAGCTCGAGCAGCGCCTCGTGGCTGAGGATGCGGATCATGATGGCGTCGACATAGCGCGACAGCACGCGCGCGGTGTCTGCGATGGTCTCGCCGCGGCCGAGCTGCATCTCGGTGCCGGTCAGCATGATCGCCTCACCGCCGAGCTGGCGCATGCCGACGTCGAACGACACGCGCGTGCGCGTCGACGGCTTGTCGAAGATCATCGCCAGCACCTTGCCCTCGAGCGGCTTCTTCGCCGGCTCGCGCGCCTTCAAGGTCTTCTTCATCGCGCTGGACAGCGCCAGCACGTTGCGCAGCTCCTCCACCGGCATCTCGGTGAGATCGAGGAAATGACGCGGCGTATTGCCCATGGTCTTGCTCATGATGCGGCCGCCTGCTTGGCAGGCCCGCCCGACAGCGCCGCACAGGCGCGATCGAGCATCTCGACCGATTGTTCGATTTCGGATTCGTTGACGATCAGCGGCGGCAGGAAGCGCACGACGTTGTCGCCCGCGCCGACGGTGAGCAGCTTCTGATCGCGCAGCGCCGTGACCAGATCGCCCGACGGCACCACCGCCTTGACGCCGATGAGAAGGCCCTCGCCGCGGATCTCGGAGATGATGTCGGGATGACGATCGAGAACGGCGGCGAGCTTCTGCTTCAACAGCAACGACATCTTGCGGACGTGATCGAAGAAGCCGGGCGCCAGCATCACGTCGAGCACGGCGTTGGCCGCGGCGACCGCCAGCGGATTGCCGCCGAAGGTCGAGCCATGCGAGCCCGGCGTCATGCCCGACGCGGCCTCGGCCGTCGCAAGCACGGCGCCGATGGGAAAGCCGCCGCCGAGCGCCTTGGCCAGCGACATCACGTCCGGCGTGACGCCGAGCCAGCGATGCGCGAACAGATCGCCGGTGCGGCCCATGCCGGTCTGGACCTCGTCGATGACCAGCAACAAACCGTTGTCGTCGCAGAGCTGGCGCAGCGCCTTGTAGAACGGCAGCGGCGCGGTGCGCACGCCGCCCTCGCCCTGCACCGGCTCGACCAGGATGCCGGCGGTGTGCGGACCGATCGCCTTCTTCACGGCTTCGATGTCGCCGAACGGAACCTGATCGAAGCCGTCCATCGGCGGACCGAAGCCGTCGAGATATTTGGCCGAACCTGTCGCGGCGAGCGTGGCGAGCGTGCGGCCGTGGAACGCGCCTTCGAACGTAATGATACGATAGCGTTCGGGATGTCCCTTGGCGGCGTGATATTTGCGCGTGATCTTGATCGCGCCTTCCATCGCCTCCGCGCCCGAATTGGCGAAGAATACGTAGTCGGCAAAGCTCTGCTCGCACAGCCGTGCGGCGAGACGTTCGCCATCCGGGCTCTTGAACAGGTTCGACATGTGCCAGAGCTTGGCCGCCTGCTCCTGCAGCGCCTTGACCAGATGCGGATGCGCATGGCCGAGCGAATTGACTGCGACGCCCGAGGTGAAATCGAGATAACGGTCGCCATTGGTCGCGATCAGCCACGCGCCTTCGCCGCGCTCGAACGAAAGATCGACCCGGGCGAATACGGGGAGGAGATGCGTAGCGGCAACACTGGTCATGGCGGATCACATGAGCTGACGGGCCGGCCGAGACACGCGCCACGCGGCGCCATCGCGCATCAGGGACCCCACCCTAGAAAACAAAATGTGCCGCCTTTTCAAGGCGGCACGTGCATCTATTGTATGCGGGCAGCGGTGGGAGTCAACTACGCGTCAGCTGATGCATGGGGGGCCGGCCCGTGAGATTCCGGACGCCTGACACGCCTCGAGACACGCCACAGGGAACCACGGAATGTGTGGACTGCGGCCGCCGACTCTTGCGCGGGAGTCACGCCATATTGTAGCGTTTTCAACGTCGAGTACGACATCTCGTGCGGCAGTTCTGATCCCTCTCGAAGTTCTCTGAGTTTGCGTAACGTCCGGGTGCCTTGCGCGTGCCCGGCGAGGGACAAGGGATTCTGCCGCCAGGGATTTTCTTGAGACAGCATCGCAGCGCCGTCCCGGAATTGGCCGGCGCAACGCGAAGGGAAAGGTTCGATGACCGTATTGACCTGGTCCGACGATCGCGTCGAGCAACTGAAAAAACTCTGGGAAGCCGGACTGTCGGCCAGCCAGATCGCCGCGGAACTCGGAAACGTGACGCGCAACGCCGTGATTGGCAAGGTGCACCGGCTGGGCCTGTCCGGCCGCGCCAAGAGCCCGGCCACCGCGGCACCGCGCCAGCGCAAGGCGGCCCGCCCGGCACAGCCGATGATGCGGGTGGCGCGCCCGGTGGCGCGCGGCAACACGGCGCTCGCACAGGTTTTCGAGGTTGAGGCGGAGCCCGATCCGGTTGCATTCGACAACGTCGTGCCGATGAACCAGCGGCTGTCGCTGCTGGAGCTCAACGAGGCGACCTGCCACTGGCCGGTCGGCGATCCCTCAAGCGCGGATTTCTTCTTCTGCGGCGGCAAGGCGCTTTCCGGTCTGCCCTATTGCGCGCAGCATTCGCGCGTCGCCTATCAGCCCGCGGCCGACCGCCGCCGCCAGCCGGCGAAGTCGACCACGCGCTGAGGAAGTTGGCCGCGACGGGCGATGAGGATGCTCCGCATCGCCCTGGGATCTCCGGCGGCCTCAACTCACAACGACCATGGACGTGAGCCCGGCCCGCGCCGGGCCGCAGATGCGACGGGCGATCAGGCGCCCCGCGCCGGCTTCGACTGCGGAAAGCACGCCGTGAAGGCGGCACCGTTGCGCGGCACGCTTTCGATCAGCAGCCGGCCGCGATGGCGGTTGAGGATGTGCTTCACCAGGGAGAGGCCGAGCCCGGTGCCGCCTTGCGCGCGGCTGTCGCCGACATCGACGCGATAGAAGCGCTCGGTCAGGCGCGGCAGATGCTCGGGCGCGATGCCGGGGCCGAAATCGCGCACCTTGACCCGGATCTCCGGCGCGTTCTCGGCGGAGACGGCCTGCTCCAGCGAGACGATCACGCGCCCGCCCGAGGCGCCGTATTTCAGCGCGTTCTCGATCAGGTTCTCGAACACGCGCAGCAGCTCCTCGCGGTCGCCGGCGATCGTCACCGGCGCGTCCGGCAGGCTAGTCTCGATCACCACCTGGCGCTCGCGCGCCAGCGACTCCAGCCCGTCGGTGACCTGGCGGATGATGGGGACGACGTCGACCATGGCGTGGGGCTGGACATGCGCCGACAGCTCCACCCGCGACAGCGACAGCAGATCGTCGATCAGCCGCGCCATGCGCGTTGCCTGGATGTGCATGATGCCGAGGAAGCGCTCGCGCGCCTTCGGATCGTCCTTGGCCGGCCCCTGCAGCGTATCGATGAAGCCCGAGAGCGCCGCCAGCGGCGTACGCAGCTCGTGGCTCGCATTGGCGACGAAGTCGGCGCGCATTTCCTCGACCCGGCGCAGCGGGGTCAGATCGTGGAACGTCATCAGCATGCATTTGTCCGTGCCGCCGAACGCCGTCGGCACCGGCACCGGCGTGATGATCAGCTCCATCCAGCGATCGACCGGAACGTGATCGTGATAGGTGGCGCGGCGGATCTCGGTGGTGGCGATCGCCTCGCGCAGCGCAGTGATGATCTCCGGCGTGCGCAGCGCGAACTGGGCGAGCTCGCCCTTGCGCAGGGCCGGCGCGAGCTGCGCGGCAGCGGCATTGAGGTGGATGACGCGGCCGGCGCGGTCGAGCAGCACGGCGGGATCGGGGATGCCCTCGACCACCGCGCTCACGGCCGGCGCCTCGACCGGATTGGCGTGGCGCTCCTCCTCACGCTTGGCGACCGCGCCATGCAGCCGCCACGGCACAAGGGCGGCGGCGGAAATACACAGGAATACCGCCAGGGCCCGCAGCGGCAGCAGCTCGTCCAGCAGCACGAGCCCGGCAAGCGCGAGCGCCGCAGCGAGCAGGATGATCGCGGAATGGCGCAGCCGGTCCGGCCAGGGGGTGAAGATCGAGAGCGGCGTGTCGGAGGGAGCGTCGAGGGCCATCTCGTCCTACTGTTCCCTTGAGCTGGCGTCAGACACCGGAATCGCTGCGTTTCCTCACAAAAGCGGCTTCCGGCGGGGGGGCCGGATCGAGGCTGAGCGCGGCCTGCCGCAGCCGTTTCGACCGCGTGCTGATGATAACCTCGCGAAACGTCAGCAAGATTACAGAAATGAGGAACGGCGCCAAATAATACAGCATCCGGAACAGGAGCATTCCGGCCAGCAGCTCCTCGCGGTCCATCTGCCACAGCCCGACCAGCATCGCGGCGTCGAACACGCCGAGCCCGCCGGGGGAATGGCTGGCGAAGCCGAGCAGGGTCGCCGAGACGAAGATCACGGCCACCACGACGAAGCCGAGATTGGGCTCGTCCGGCACCAGCACATACATCGCCAGCGCGCAGAAACCGAGGTCGATGATGCCGATCGCGATCTGCAACAGGGTCAGCGGGCCGCTCGGCAGCACCACGGTCCACGGCCCGCGGCCGACCACGCGCGGCTTGGTCCATACCCAGGCGACATACCCCAACAGACCGACCAGGATCGCGATCGCCGCCATGCGGTTGACCCAGGGCGGCAGCTGGTCGATCGAGGCGGCTGCCTCCGGATGATAGCTGATGCCGAGCCCGAGCACGGCCGCATTGCCGAGCCAGAACGTCAGGCCGGCAAGGAAGCAGATCTTGGCGACGTCGATGGCGTTCAGCCCATGGGCCGAATAGACGCGGTAGCGCACGGCACCGCCGGTGAAGACGCTGGCGCCGACATTGTGGCCGATCGAATAGCTGGTGAAGGCGGCCAGCGCGTTGACGCGGTAGGGCACGTGGTCGTGGCCAATCGCGCGCACCGCGAACAGATCGTAGAAGGTCAGCGTGAAATAGCCGGCGGCGACGAACAGCGCGGCGAGCGCGATCTGATGCGGCTCCGTGCTCTTGATGGCCTCGAGCACCTCGTAGGTGTCGATGCCGCGCAGCATGTGGTAGAGGACGTAGCAGGCGACCGCGATCACAGCGATGCTGATCAGCACGCCGAGCTTGTGCAGGACTTGCTTCTCGCGCAGGAACGTGGCCGCTCTGCGTATGGCTTCAAGCATCTACACCTCTCACCGTGATCCGATCACGACGGCCGGGGACACCGCGCCCCGGAGGCCGCAGCATCATGTGCGCATACAACGCCCTCGTAGCGCGTTTCGACGCATTGGGGAACACGGAGCGTGCGAACAAAAGCGTACACATGGATATACTTAGCAGGCTTTACCGAAATGCGATGCACCGTTTTGCCGCACATGAGGCAAGACATCAGGCAAAGGCATCGGACAAGGCATCATGCAGGACGGCGGGGCGGCGCACGCCCCCGCCAGCCTGCAAACCCCAGGTTAAACTTTGGTGAGGAACGCGAATCTCCAGGGCTTCCGGGGCGCCCAGCGGTTCGGCGGGTCAGCATGGCTCAACGATAAGCGCGAGCCGCGCGTTTGACAGGTTCGCGCCTCGTCAAACCTTCGTGTCTCGCAGTTGCGATGACCCGGGCACGCGGACGGCGGGCGCGCCGCCGCAGTCTCGGCAGATGGCGTCGGGTGCAGTCCGGGGCGGCGGTTTCAGGCCGCCGATTTCGTCCGCATGCTGCGGATCACCACCAGCGCCCGCAGCCAGGTGCCGATGGCGCAGCCGACGAGGTAGGGCACGAACATGATCAGCAGCAGCTCGAGCCAGTAGCCGGCCCGGCCGGGAATCAGGCAGGCCACGGCCGTCGCGACCAGGCCGGCGGCCAGCGCCGCCAGCAGCCAGGTCAGCCAGCCCGACACGCGCGGGGCGCGATGCACCACGGCGACCCAGCCCATCGCCAGCCCGATGGCGAATGCGCCGGCCAGCCAGCCCCAGTGAAAGGCAACGAGATAGGCCATGACGTTACCTCACCACGAATTCGATGCGCCGGTTCTGCGCCCGGCCGTCGGCGGTGTCGTTGGCGGCGACCGGCTGGGTGCTGCCATAGCCGATCGCGCTGAAACGGTCGGCCGGCAGTCCGGCCTTGACCAGATAATCGACCACCGCCTGGGCGCGCTTCTGCGACAGCACCTGATTGGCGGCAGAGTCGCCGTCGGCATCGGTGTGCCCGATGATCTCGACATTGGCGGAGGGACAGCGGAACGCGATCTCGACGAGGCGGTCGAGCAGACCGGTGGAATCCCTGTCGAGGTCGCTGCGGCCGGTCTCGAACCGGATCTTGGCCTTGCCGAGCAGGTCGGAGAACAGCTGCTGGCACACCGTGGGATCGACCGGGGCGGCTGCCGGCTTCACCGTGATGTCGGCCTTCACCTGCCAGCCCTGTGGGACATCTTTGGCGAGCCCGGTCCGGATCTGGGCCGCTGCGGCGTCGTAAAGCGCATCACCGGAAATCTTGATGTCACGGTCGGACACCACCAGCGTGCCGGTCGACAGCCGTGACAAGGCGCCCAACGCCGGCACCACCGCATTCACGAAATTGGTTGGCGCGCCGAGGCTGTTCTTGAGATTGTCGACGACCTTCTCGCTGAAGAATTTGCGCGATGAAGAGCCGACGACGACGGCGTGGATGTTCTCGTCGGGAACGTTGCCTGCAAGCGTCACGGTGACCGCGACCGGGTCCTTGTAGGCCTGGAAGACATAGGGCGGCGCCTTGACCTCGTTGCTGGCGACCTTGAAGCCGTCCGGCAGCTTTCCGAGCGCGGCCGCGATCGCCTCGCGGCCGCCGAGCTCGCGCGCCATGCCGGACAATGTGACGTCGCCGTCGGAGATCGTGAACTTGCCGTCCTTCAGCTTGGCGATCTGGCCGATCAGCAGCAGCGCCACATCCTCGAAGCGCGCCGGCGCGCCGCGCGCCAGGCCCATCTGATCCGCGACCTCCACGCCCGGCAACGCCGCCCGGGTCGCGTCCATCAGCTTGCCCTTCAAGGCGGGCAGCGGCGCGCTGCCGCCCAGCGTCACCCGGACGACGTCGCGCTCGGCCGACCAGACGAAGGGCTTGGCCTCGGGGACCAGCCGCGTCTCGTCGTTGACGAGCCGCACGCCGGCCACGCCGTCGACCGCAGCAACCGCATCGCGGCGTCCGGCCTCGGAAAACGCATTGGCGCGCAGCGAGACATCGCGGCCGTCCACCGTGATGCTGGTCCTGTCGAGCACCGCCCCCGTCAGGACGGCCGAACTGCGTCCGGCGAGATCATTCTCCAGGGGAACGGTGCTGGTCCAGGCCGCGAGGCCCCAAAGCACGATCAGCGGAATGACGCCAGGCCACCATTTCCCGCTCCACCTGAAAAGTCCGCGCATTCGTCATCCGTCGCATCGAGGAAGCAGAGAGAAAACAAACCCTTGCATGCCTGTCAAACCGGAAATGAGGAGCGCCGCACGGTACGTTGTGACCGCAGGCTAAGGTTTTCTTCAATCATTCGTCGGTAACCTTGTCCCGACACTCACCGGGCCGCATATTTCAGATGAGGCGATTTCGCAAAACCTTTATCCGTGCCGGCCTGGAAGCGCTGTATCTGAGCGGCGCGCATGTCTGGCTGCGCCCGATCTTCTCGGGCGTGGGTGCGATCTATACGCTGCATCATGTGCGGCCGCACCGCGACGCCGATTTCCAGCCCAATTGTCACCTCGAGGTCACTCCGGATTTCCTGCGCGAGATGTTGTCGCACCTGCGCGACCACGACATCGAGATCATCACCCTCGACGAGTTGCACAGCCGGCTGGTGGCGAAAGACTTTTCGCGCCGCTTCGCCTGCTTCACCTTCGACGACGGCTATCGCGACAATCGCGATTTCGCGCTGCCCGTCATGCGCGAGTTCGATGCGCCGTTCACCATCTATGTGACGAGCGATTTCGCATCGGGACTGGGTCGGCTCTGGTGGGTGACGCTGGAGCGGCTGGTCGCGAAGACTGACGCGATCGACATCGAGATCGGCGGGCTGTCGCTGCAGCTCGATGCATCGACGCCGGCAGCCAAATGCGTGACGTTCCAGCGCCTGCACGACTGGCTGCGCGCACTGCCGGGCGAGCACGACGTCCGGCGTGAGATCAGCGCGCTGTGCGCGCGCTACGACGTCGACGAGGCCTCGATCTGCCGTGAGCTCTGCCTGTCCTGGGACGAGCTCCGGGCGCTGTCGACTGAGCCGTTGATCTCGATCGGCGCGCATTCGATCAGTCACTGCAATCTCGCCAAGCAGACCGAGGAGACGGCGCGCATCGAGATCGCCGACAGCCGTGCTCGGATCGAGAACGAGTTGCAGCGGCCGGTGCTGCACATGGCCTACCCCTACGGCGACCGCGCCGCCGCTTCCCAGCGCGAATTCGTGCTGGCGGCCGCGAGCGGCTACAAGACCGCCGTCACCACCCGGCCCGGCATGATCTTCGCGGAAAGCGCCGATCATCTCACGGCCCTGTCGCGCGTCTCGCTGAACGGCCATTACCAGGACGCCCGCGTGCTGCCGGTGCTGACCTCGGGCGCGGCGACCGCGATGTGGAACGGCTTCCGCCGCATCGACGCGGCATAGGCCCCGCCGTAACGTTGCCCTCCGATTGAATTGCGGCGAATTCGTGCGACTGCGTCTCACTTGACGTGCTGGCGCGTCCCGCTCACAAGCGCGCATGACATAAGGAAAGGGAGGCTTCATGCTCAGGAACTTGTTCTCACTCGAAGGACGCGTCGCGCTCGTCACCGGCGGCTCGCGCGGCATCGGCAAGATGATCGCATCCGGCCTGCTCGCGCATGGCGCGGCGAGGGTCTACATCA
This sequence comes from Bradyrhizobium sp. HKCCYLS3070, assembly GCF_051167575.1. NCBI lineage: Bacteria > Pseudomonadati > Pseudomonadota > Alphaproteobacteria > Hyphomicrobiales > Nitrobacteraceae > Bradyrhizobium > Bradyrhizobium sp. HKCCYLS3070. The sequence continues at coordinate 129,963 of NZ_JBNPTI010000007.1, read as the reverse complement.
CCGCGCGCAAGGCCGGGCCCTGCGAGGCGACCGCCAAGGCACTGACGACGGAATATGGCGGCGAATGCGTCGCGCTGCCGATCGACATTTCGACGATGGCCGGCGTCGAGACGCTCGCGGGCGAGATCAAGAAGCGCGAGCCCAAGCTCGACATCCTCGTCAACAATGCGGGCGCGGCGTGGGGCGCCGACTTCGACGAATTCCCGGAGAGCGGCTGGGACAAGGTGATGAACCTCAACCTCAAGACGCCGTTCTTCTTGACCAAGGCGCTCGCAGCTCCCTTGCGTGCGGCGGCCAGCGCCGAACGGCCGGCAAAGGTCATCAACATCGCCTCGATCGACGGCATCTTCGTCAACCCGCTCGAGACCTATTCCTATGCGGCGAGCAAATCCGGCCTGATCCATCTGACGCGGCGCATGGCGGCCAAGCTGATCAAGGACCACATCGTGGTGACCGCGATCGCGCCCGGACCGTTCAAGTCCGACATGAACAAGGCCGCGCGCGACAACGCCGACGAGGTCGCCTCGCGCGTGCCCGCTGGGCGCATCGGCACCGACGAGGACATGGCTGGCACCGCGATCTTCCTCGCCTCGCGCGCGGGCGACTACGTGGTCGGCAATACGATCGCCGTCGACGGCGGCATCGTCTACGCGAACCCGGGCATTCCGGGTGCGGGATGGGACAGCTGAGAAGGGCGAATAGCGAATAGCGAATAGCGAATAGCGAATAGCGAATAGCGAATAGCGAATAGCGAATAGCGAATAGCGAATAGGCTACTTCCCCTATTCGCTACTCGCAACTCGCTATTCGCCTCTCATCAAGTCTCGATCTTCACGTACTCGAAGTCACCCGGCTTGTTGTCGATCCCGACCTTCGGGGGCGCGATCCACGAGGCGTATTCGCCGATCTCGGTGACCGGCTTCATCAGCGAGGAGATGTAGGCGCCGTCGTCGGCCGACGGCAGCCAGTCGCCCTTGCGCTTCGCCCACGTGCCCTCGTCGATCAGGATGCCGTCGGGCGTCGCATGGACGTCCTTGAACTCGCCGATGGCGCGGTGGAAGGCGGTATGCGGCAGCTTGAGCTGGAAGTCGTAGCCTGCGGTCGTGATGATCTTGTTCCAGCGCAGCAGGCCCTTGACGCAGTCCTGCGAGTAGTCGTCGCGCAGGCGCATGTTGAGCGCGGTCAGCGCCGGCTCGTCGACCCGCTTGATCTCGCCGTCGACCAGCTTGAGCACCGGATAGGTCGAGTTCTTGAGCTGGTGATCGTCCTGGATCTGGGTCTCGTGATAGCGGCCCTTGATGCCGGCATTGAAGGCATTGGCCGCGTTGGTCGAGACCTCCGAGCCGAACAGGTCGAGCGACAGCGTGTAGTGCAGGTTCAACTTCTTCTGGATGGTCGGCAGGTCGATCACGCCCAGCGCGCGGACCTTGGCGATATCGGTGGGATCGTCGATGCCGGCGGCGCGCATCGCCTCCACCGTGCGCTGGATGACGCGGCCGACGCCGGTCTCGCCGACGAACATGTGATGCGCCTCCTCCGTCAGCATGAAGCGGCAGGTGCGCGACAGCGGATCGAAGCCGGACTGCGCGAGTGAGTGCAGCTGCATCTTGCCGTCGCGGTCGGTGAAGTAGGTGAACATGAAGAACGACAGCCAGTCCGGCGTCTTCTCGTTGAAGGCGCCGAGCATGCGCGGGCTGTCCGCGTCGCCCGAGCGGCGGCGCAGCAGCTCGTCGGCCTCCTCGCGGCCGTCGCGGCCGAAATATTTCTGCAGCAGGTAGACCATCGCCCAGAGGTGACGGCCCTCCTCGACGTTGACCTGGAACAGGTTGCGCATGTCGTAGAGCGACGGCGCCGTCTTGCCGAGATGGCGCTGCTGCTCGACCGAGGCCGGCTCGGTGTCGCCCTGGATCACGATCAGGCGGCGCATCAGCGCGCGATATTCGCCGGGAACCTCCTGCCAAGCCGGCTCGCCATAGTGCTCGCCGAACGGGATCTTGCGATCCTCTTCCTGCGGAGCCAGCAGGATGCCCCAGCGATAGTCTGGCATCTTGACGTAATCGAACTTCGCCCAGCCGCGCGGATCGACCGAATAGGCCGTGCGCAAGTACACCAGCGACTGCTGGAAGCCCTCGGGGCCCATGTCGTTCCACCAATCGACGTAGCCGGGATGCCAGCCTTCCAGGGCCTTGAGGACCTGGCGGTCCTCGGCGAGATTCACGTTGTTCGGGATTTTCGTGCTGTAGTCGACGTTCATGATATTCATATTCATCGCCGTGCTCCTTGGCCGGCGAATAGCGAATAGCAAGTAGCGAATCGAGCACCGCCCCAACTCGCAACACCCCTATTCCCTATTCGCTACTCCCTATTCGCTCTTCTCTGCTCTCTCAGACTCTCGTCATATCGTATTGCGGCCGCTCGCCGGTGCCGTAGCGCCGGAGTGCGCCCTCCTCGCCGACCGCGTTGGGCCGCTGGAAGATCCAGTTCTGCCAGGCGGTGAGGCGAGCGAAGATCTTCGATTCCATCGTCTCAGGCCCGGCGAAGCGCAGATTGGCTTCGAGACCGGTGAGGCTGTCCGGCGAGAAGCTGGCGCGCTCCTCGAGGAAGACGCGGATCTCGTCCTCCCAATCGATGTCATCCAGCGCGAAGGTCACGAGGCCGAGCTCCTCGGCCTCATCGGCTTCGAGCGGCTTGCCGACCTGCTCACGCACACGCGCGAGATCGGTGGGATCGGCGAGGAAGCGCGACTCCAGCCGGGTCAGGCCGTGACTCATCGGATAGGGACCGAAATTCATCGCTGACAGTTCGATCGCCGGCGCCGGGCGGTTGTCGCCCTGGATGGTGCCGATCAGCATGTAGGAGCGGTCGGAAGCGAACACCAGCTCGGCGAGCGTTCCGGCGAAGCAGGAACCGGGCTCGACCAGCGTGACCAGCGTGCGCGAGGTGACGTCGATGCGCTTCAGCACCCGCTTCCAGTAATGCCTGACCTCGTTGACCAGCCAGTGCGCCTTGTTGGCCTCAAGGAACGCGTCATGCACGAGCACCTTGTCGCGATCGCCATGCGACTTGAACACCAGCATGGCGATGCCGAGCTCGTTGATGCGCAGATGCAGGATGGCATCGTCGAGCTCGCGCGCGACCTGCAGCGGCCAGAAGGAGGCTCCCTGCGCGATCATACCGTCGATGTCGGCCGGCGGCGCAGCTTCGGGAGCCGTGATCGTGATCGTGGCGATGCGGGCGGCGCGGTCGATGTCGACATTGACGAAGCCGTAACGCACGCTGCTCGCGTCAATGATGCGCTTCAGCGGCGTGAGCGCGACACCCTTGCCGCTGCCGTTGCGCTTGGAGGCCGCCGCGAACTCCCTGGCGCGCTCAGCGACCTTGGCGTCGACCTTGGAGTTCGGCGCGATCTCGTCGACGAGGCGCCATTGCACGGCGCGCTTGCCCTTGACGCCCTCTTCCGTCGTGCAGAACGCGTCCGCACGGTCGCGGCGCACCTTGCGCTTGTCGACGACGCGCGTCAGGCCGCCGGTGCCGGGCAGCACCGCGAGCAGAGGCACCTCCGGCAGCGACACCGAAGACGATCCGTCGTCGGCGAGGATGATGTGATCGGTGGCGAGCGCGAGCTCATAGCCGCCGCCGGCCGCGGTGCCGTTCACCACGGTGATGAAGCGCTGGCCGGAATTCTCGGATGAATCCTCGAAGCCATTGCGGGTCTCGTTGGTGAACTTGCAGAAGTTCACCTTGTGGGCGTGGGTCGCGCCCGCGAGCATGCGGATGTTGGCGCCGGCGCAGAACACGCGCGGCTTGGCCGAGCGCAGCACCACGACCTTCACTTGCGGGTGCTCGAAACGCAGCCGCTGCACGGCATCGGCGAGCTCGATGTCGACGCCGAGATCATAGGAATTGAGCTTGAGCTGGTAGCCCTCGAACAGGCCGCCATTCTCGTCGACGTCCATGGCGAGCGTCGCCACCTCGCCATCGATCGAGAGCTTCCAATGTTTGTAGCGGGAGGGATCGGTCTGAAAATCGATGAACGTCTTGCCTCCCGCGAGCACGCGGTCTTCCCCGGCCATGTGTCACCCTTCGTTGGAGTGCTTATCGTTGAGATGCACAATAATTCATGTTATGGCTGGCGTCTACGACAAAAAGCCGAAACATGCACTTTGTTTCATGTTCGTGATGCCGGGGCCGGCAAGGTCGCGGCCGCGAACTCGGCAATGACCCGCAAGGTGGCGTCCGGCGCCTCGCGATGCGGGGAATGGCCGGTGTTGGGCAGCATCGTCACTTCGACCGGGCAGTAGCACTCCTCCTGGATGATCTCGACCTGGCGGATGGTGCCGTACTGGTCGTCGACGCCCTGGATCACGGCCACGGGAACGCGGATGTAGGCGAGGTCGCCGGTGATATCCCAGGCCCGGAATGCCGGATCGAGCCAGGCGCCATTCCAGCCGTAAAACGCGTTGTCGACGTCCTTGTGCCAGCGCGACAGCTTGGCGCGCAGCTCCGTGGTTTCGTAAGTGGTCTTGATCGCGGCGATCGACGACACAGAGATGTCCTCAACGACCACGTGCGGCGCGATCAGCACGATGCCATCGAGGCGATGGTCGGCGTGGCTGCCCGCGTAGATCGCCGCGATCGACGCACCATCGGAATGGCCGACGAGAAGACCGCGCTGAAAGCCGATCTGATCGAGTAGCTTCGGCAGCACGTCGCGCGCCTCGCGCTGCATGTAGTCGAGCGGCCGCGGCAGAGACACCGGGCTGGAGGCGCCGTAGCCGGCGCGCGAATAGACGAACACGGAAACGCCGGTGGCTTGCTGGAGCTTGTCGGGAAAGTCGCCCCACAGCCCGACCGAGCCGAGCCCTTCATGCAGCAGCATGATGCACGGAGCGTCAGAGGGCCGTGCACCGATCAGGCGATATTCGAGATCGGCGGAATCGATGGTGAGGAAGCCGTTCGATGAAAGCTGCACGGGTCACTCTCTCCTTCGTCATGCCCGGGCTTGACCCGGGCATCCACGTCTTTCTTGTCGAGGCGGAATGGATGGCCGGGTCAAGCCCGGCCATGACGACAACCAAGAGCAGGACCACTCCCGAGAGTGGGGGCCAACTACTGACCCGCTCCCTCACGCAGCTTGAAGCGCTGGATCTTGCCGGTCGCGGTTTTCGGCAGGCTGTCCACCACCTCGATCCAGCGCGGATATTTCCACGGGCCGATCTTCTGCTTGACGTGTTCCTTCAGTGCCTCGTGCAGGGTCGAGCGATCGACGCTCGGGCGCAGCACGACATAGGCCTTCGGCTTCAACAGCCCCTCCGGATCGGCTTCCGGCACCACGGCAGCCTCGAGCACCGCGGGATGCGTGATCAGCGCGCTCTCGACCTCGAACGGCGACACCCAGATGCCGGAGACCTTGAACATGTCGTCGGAGCGGCCGCAGAAGGTATAGCGCCCGTCGGCGTCGCGGACATATTTGTCGCCGGTGCGCGTCCAATAGCCCTCGAACGTCGAGCGGGTCTTGTGGCGCTGATTCCAGTAGCCCTCACCGGCGGACGGTGCATGCACCAGCATCTCGCCGACCTCGCCGTCCGGCACGTCCTGGCCGGCCTCGTTGACAAGACGAACCTGATAGCCCGGCACGGGGCGCCCCGATGAGCCGTATTTGATGTCCCCGGGGACGTTGGACAGGAAGATGTGCAGCAGCTCGGTCGAGCCGACACCATCGAGAATGTCGACGCCGAACCGCGCCTTCCAGGCATTGCCGACCGATTCCGGCAGCGCCTCGCCGGCCGAGGTGCAGATGCGCAGCGCGCTGCCGGCCTTCTCATGGCGCAGCGACTCATCGTGCAGCATCGCGGCGAACAAGGTCGGCACGCCGTAGAAGATGGTCGGATTGTAGCGGTTGAGGAGCTTGAACATCAGCGCGGGCGTCGGGCGCTCGGAGTTGAGGATCGTGGTTGCGCCGACCGACAGCGGGAAGGTCAGCGCATTGCCGAGGCCATAGGCGAAGAACAGCTTTGCGGCTGACAGACAGACATCGCTCTCGCGGATGCCGAGCACTTGGCTGGCATAGGTCTCGGCCGTTGCGGCGAGATTGCCGTGCAGATGGCGCACGCCCTTGGGCATGCCGGTCGAACCGGATGAATACAGCCAGAACGCAGGCTCATCCTCGTGGGTCGCGACCGTGTCGAACTGATCGCTCTCGCGCGCGAGCTCCTCGGTGAGCAGCTTGTGGCCGAAGGCATTGGCGCCGGACACGACGACGCAATCGAGATCCGGCATCCGGCCGACAATGTCCTTCACCACCGGATACAGCGCCTCGGACACGAACAGCACGCGGGCGCGGCAGTCGGCGAGCACATACGCGTATTGGTCAGAGGTCAGCAGCGTGTTGAGCGGCACCGGGACGACGCCCGCGCGCATGGCGCCAAGAAACACCGCGGGGAAATCCACCGTATCGAGCATGATCATCGCCACGCGCTCCTCGCGGCGGACGCCAAGGCGGCGCAGCATGTTGGCGACGCGGCAGGTCTGCTGTTGCAGACCGCGATAGGTCAGCTCCGAGACCGTGTCCGTGTAGGCGAGCTTGTCGCCGCGCCCCGCCTCGACATTGCGGTCAAGCAGCCACGATACCGCATTGTACGACTTCACGGCATTCTCCCCGGATTTTTGAATTATAATTCATACAAGGCCACCAACATCGCTTGCTGTCAATCCTCCCCGGCATTATGTTTCCTACTCAAAAGAGTGCCTCAGGGATATGACGCCACACAGCGATGCCCCGCGCGACGACGGCCAGTCCGCGGCCGAGAGCGATTTCCTCGACCAGCTGGGCCAGCGGGTGCGGCGGATGCGCGGCCTCGCCGGCATGTCGCGCAAGGTGCTGGCCGAGGTCTCCGGGATTTCCGAGCGCTACATCGCCCAGCTCGAGAGCGGCAAGGGCAATGTCTCGATCGTGCTGCTGCGCCGCATCGCCAACGCGATCAACGCGCCGCTCGACGACATCATCCCCGGCGGCGAGCCATCGCCGGACTGGCCGGTCATTCGCGATCTCCTGAAGAAGGCGAGCCCGAGCCAGATCGCCGAGGTCAAGGAGCTGCTTGCCGGGGGCGCATCGGCGCCGCTGCGGCGTTCGTTCTCAGGCATTGCGCTGATCGGCCTGCGCGGTGCCGGCAAGTCGACGCTCGGCAAGATGCTGGCGGAGCGGATCGGCTGGAGCTTCGTCGAGCTGAACAAGGAGATCGAGCGGCAGAACGGGCTTTCGGTTGCCGAGATCATCGCGCTCTACGGCCAGGAAGGCTTTCGCCGCATGGAGCAGGCCGCCCTGGTGCAACTGCTCGCGCGCAAGGAGCCGATGGTGCTGGCGACCGGCGGCGGCATCGTCTCCGAGCCGGTCACCTTCGACCTGATCCTGACCTCGTTCTACACGATCTGGCTCAAGGCCGAGCCGGAGGAGCACATGGGGCGCGTGCGTAAGCAGGGCGACCTCCGCCCGATGGCCGACGACCGCTCGGCGATGGCCGAGCTGCGCAACATCCTGGCGAGCCGCGAGCCGCTCTACGCGAGGGCCAATGCGGTGGTCGATACGGCGGGACTGTCGGTCGAAGCGGCGGCCGCACGGCTGGGCGAAGCCGTGAAGCCGGTGCTGACTGGCGACGCCCGGATGTTCGCGCGGGCGTGAGACGTCGTGCGACTTCGATCGCGCCGCAAGCGTCCGGTACGCATTAACCACCACCCACATTTCAATACCGGCGAGACTCGCCACACACCCTCCGATTGATTAATCAATCGTTAAGTCACTGGAGGACGTGGGATGCAAAATCGTCGTCGCGAGGCTCGCCAGCGCGTCTACTATGGCGGCGTGCTGACCTTCAATTCAGGCTGCTCGACGCTGGCCTGCGTCGTGCGCAATTTCAACCACCGCGGCGTCAAGGTCGAGCTCGAGGGCAGCGTGCTGCTGCCGGACCGCGTCGAGATCAGCATCGAACGGCGCGGATGGTCACGACCGGCGCAGATGGTGTGGCGCGACGGCGCGGGCGCCGGCCTCGCCTTCCTTCACGACGATGGCGAGGTGATCGATCTCGAAACGGCGCGCGCCTTGCGCCTGCAGGAGCGCGCCAACAGGCAGCTCAAATCGCGCCTTGAGCAATTGCTCTCGGGGCACTGAGCAATGTCCGAATCCTCGCAAGAGCACGACGACTGGCTGATCGCCTCCGATGCGCCGCCGCCGGTCGCGGCGCGCGCCGCCGAGCGCCCGCGATCGCACTGGCTCCGGCGCGTCACGCTGCTGCTCGCCGCCCAATATGTCATCGTGCTGGTGATCGGCGTCGCGGCGGCCTCGACCGTGCGCGCATTCGTGCTGCCGGAAGTCACCGGTCGCTTCGAGGCGCTTGCAGCGGCGCTCAAGCGAACGCCGCTGCCTTGAGTTCTGAGCTGGTCACTCGATCTCCCGCAGCTCCGCATAGGTCAGCGGCAACAGGCCGGTGCCGTCGAAATAGACAAAGCGCAGCCGGCGGCGGCGTGAGATGAAGTTCGACGGCAACGGATCGTAGCGGAAGGTGGCGCCGCCGAGATGCGGGGTCAGGCTGCCGACATCGGTCAGCGCGTCGATCTCCACCCGCAGCAGCTTGAGGCTGGCGCCGTCGCGCAGGATCTCGAACGGGACGCGCGCCAGCCGCAGGAAGCTGGTCGGATCGGGGGCGGCGATGAAACCGTCGACGAAGGCGGCCTCGACCTTGTCGAGGTCGGGCTCGACGATGGCGGCCGGCTTGGCGCCCTCGGGCTGGTGCGGCGTCTGCCACTGCACCGGTGTGCGCCCGTGCGGATGGTTGTGCCCGGGGCCGTGCGGCGGATGGTCATGATGATGGTTGTGATCATGCGGATGGCCATGATCATGGTGGTGATCGCCGTGGTGGTGGTGATGATGTCGCATCGCAGGCCTCAATAGCTGACCGGCTTGTTGATGATGGACTTGTGGCTGCCGAGCTTGCCATGGGCGACCATCGAGCCGAGCGCCTCGACGACGACACGGACGCCGATCAGCGCGGTGATGTCCGAGGTGTCGTAGGGCGGCGAGACCTCGACCACTTCGAGCCCGCACAGGCCCTCGGCGGCGACGAGGCCGAGCAGCTTGAGCGCCTCGCGCGGCAGGAAGCCGCCGGGCTCCGGCCAGCCGGTGCCGGGCACGAAGCCGCAATCGATGGAGTCGACGTCGAACGAGATGTAGACCGCGTCGGCATCCTTCCAGGCCAGCTCGAGCGCGATCTCGGCGGTCTTCTCAAGGCCGATCTTCTCGATGTCGGCGATGGTCAGCACGTTGGTGTTGCGCTTGCGCGCGACCTCGACGCCCTCGCGCGGCACCTGCCAGCCGCCGATGCCGAGCTGCACCAGATTGGTCGGCGACACGTTCGGCAGGTTGGTCGCCCAATACCATGGCGTGGTGTGCATGCGCTCGTCGAGATCTTTCTCCTGGATGTCGATGTGGCGGTCGAAATGGATGATGCCGATCTTCTTGTCGGTGCACTGCGCGATGCCGCGCACGCAGGGAAAGCCGATCGAGTGATCGCCGCCGAGCATGATCGGCAGCGCGCCGGACGAGAACACATGCGCGACGCCGCGGCTGATCTGGTCAAAGCTCTTTTCCAGATTGGCGGGAATCGTGAAGACGTCGCCGGCATCGCACAAGGTCATCTGCTCGCGCAGGTCGACGCCGAGCTCGTAGTTGTAGGGCGTGTAGAGCGCGGAGATGCGGCGGATACCCTGCGGCCCGAAACGGGTGCCGGGCCGATAGGTGGTGCCGGAATCGAAGGGGATGCCGATCACCGCGGCGTCGTATTTGCCGACGTCGCGGACGTTCTCGACATACGGCGCCTTCATGAAGGTGTTGATGCCGGCGAAATGCGGCAGCTCGCCGCGGGCGAAGGTCGGGATGTCGCGGTCCGTCAGCGTGTCGGCGCCGGGCAGGCCCATGTCGAGCGCCCATTGCCGCTCCTTGCGCCAGCCGTTGGTCGGCAGCTTGCCCTCGGCCTCCAGTGCCTGCCAGCCTTGCGTGGCCATCTTGTCGAAGTCCGGATGGTGACAGCGCATCCTCCGGCGCTGCGAGTGCAATCCGGCGCGGCGCGACCGGCGCATGAATGGGAATGACATGGAGACTCTCCTTCGTTTCTTTCGACGTTTCTTGAACTGACTATTGCGTCGCCTGCAGGCTGGCGCGGATGAATCCGAGCACGGGCACGGCGCTGTCGCGGGTGAGATCGAGATCGTAGGTGATGCGCGCGCCGAACCGCTCCGGCGCCTGCGGATCCTTGCGCGGGCGGTCGAGCGCGATCAGCCGCGTGGCGAGGCCGAACGCCTCCTTGATGTCGTGGGTGACCATCACGATGGTCATGTTGTGCTGGCGCCACAGCGGCTTGATCAGCGCATGCATCTGGGCGCGGGTGCCGGGATCGAGCGCGCCGAAGGGCTCATCGAGCAGCAGCACGCGCGGCTGCTTCGCCAGTGCCTGCGCGATCGCCAGGCGCTGCTGCATGCCGCCGGACAACGCGCTTGGATATTTGTCGCGATGCTCGGCCAGGCCGACGGCCTCGATCAGCGCGAGGCTCTTCTCCATCGCCGCCTTGCGCGCCGATCCGAACAGCCGCGCCGTGAACGGGCTGCCGGCAAGCTCGTAGCCGAGCAGCACGTTGCCGAGCACGGTCAGATGCGGGAACACCGAGTAGCGCTGGAACACGATGCCGCGGTCCGGTCCGGGCTCGGCCGGAAACGGCCGGCTATCGAGCAGCACCGCGCCCTGGCTCGGCCTCTCCTGGCCGAGGATCAGGCGCAGCAAGGTGCTCTTGCCTGCGCCGGACGGGCCGACGATCGACAGGAACGTGCCGGAGGTGATCTCGAGATTGATGCGCTCGAGCACGACCTGGTTGCCGTATTCGACCCAGACGTTGCGGAAGGAGAGCGTGCTCATCAGCGGCTCCCTCGCGCATATGCCCAGGGAAAGGCGTGCCGTCCGAACCAGACCAGCGCGTAGTCGAGGATGTAGGCAAGCAACGTGATCCAGACGACGTAGGGCAGGATCACATCCATCGAGAGATAGCGCCGGACCAGGAAGATGCGGTAGCCGAGCCCGACATCGGAGGCGATCGCCTCGGCCGAGATCAGGAACAGGAAGGCGGGCCCGATCATGAGCCGCAACCCCTGGATCAGGCGTGGCATGATCTGCGGCAGCACCACGCGGATCGCGACCTGCCAGGTCGAGGCGCCCAGGGTCTGCGCCTTGATCAGCTGCTCCCGCGGCATGTTCTGCACCTCGAGCGAGAGATCGCGCACCAGGGTCGGCGTGACGCCGATGATGATCAGCACCACCTTGGACAGCTCACCGAGGCCGAACACGATGAACAGAACCGGCAGCACCGCCATCGGCGGGATCATCGACAGCACCGCAATCAGCGTGCCGAAGCCGGCGCCGGCCACCGGCAGCAATCCGATGGCGAGTCCGAGCACGAGACCGATGGCGGCGGAAATGCCGAGGCCGAGCGCGAGGCGCTGCAGGCTCGCCGACGTGTCGGACCACAGCACGTAGTCGCCGGAGCGGCGATCCGGCTCGGTCGCGAGCCGCTTGGAGGTCGCGACCATCTCGGAGACCGGCGGCAGCAGCTTGTCGTCGGGATTGTCCGCGCGCCGCTGCGCCGATCCGACCACGTAGATCAGCGCGATCAGCAGGAACGGCAACAGGGCCAGCAACAGCCGGCTGCCCCGGTTCGGAACGACGTTCATGGCACGCGGCATCAACAGGCTCCCTCAGTCCTCATGGTGAGGGGCGCGTCAGCGCCGTCTCGAACCATGAGGCCCCCGATGTGGGCCTCATCCTTCGAGATGCTTGCGCTCGCGCAAGCTCTTCAGGATGAGGGGTGGCACCGGCGGCGGTCCAGGAAGCGGATCAGAGCTTCCCTTCGGCCGCCATCTTCATGAAGGTCGGATCGAAGCGCAGCTTGACATTGCTGGCCGCACCCAGCGCCTTCGTTGGCGTGGAGATGCCGACCGCGTCCTTCGACTTCACGTTCTCGCCGAGCAGGTTGTGATCGAAGCAGAAGGTGCGCACGAGATCCATGATCTTCGGCAATTCCGGTCCGGTCACGAAGGCGAGCGCGTCCTTCGGCTCGTAGTACATGAACGTCGTCTTGAGCTGGGTCTCGAAGCCGGCGAGATCGGTGCCCGACAGCTTGGCCATCGCCTCGCGCGCGGCCTTGCCCTTCTCGCTCTGATCCTTCATCAGCGCGATGGTCTCGTACCAGATGCCGACCAGCGCCTTGCCGAGCTCCGGATTGTCCTTGAGCGTCGCGCTGTTGACGACCAGGAGATCCTCGATCTCGCCGGGGATCTTGCTGGAATCGAACACCAGCGTTGCCCCCGGCTCGGCCTTCACCTCCAGCAGTTGCGGATTCCAGGTGACCACGGCCGTCGTGTCCGGCGACTTCGCGGCGGCGACGATGTCGGCGTCGGAGGTGTTGACAGTCTTGATGTTCTTCTCGGACAGTTTCGCGGTCTCGAGGCCGCGCGCCAGCAGATAGTGCGACACCGAGAGCTCGACGAGGTTGACCTTCTGGCCCTTGATGTCGGCCATGGTCTTGCCCTTCTTCAGCACGACACCGTCATTGCCGTTGGAGTAGTCGCCCATGATGATGGCCGACGTGTCGACGCCGCCGGCAGCGGGGATGGTCAGCGCATCCATGTTGGTGACGGTGACGCCGTCGAACTTGCCGGCGGTGTACTGGTTGATCGACTCGACGTAGTCGTTGATCTGGGTGACCTTGATCGAGATGCCGTATTTGTCCGCCCACTTCTTGACGATGCCGGACTCGGCCGCATAGGGCCACGGCATCCAGCCGACATAGATCGTCCAGGCGATGTTGAATTCCTTCTTCTTCTCAGCTGCCGCTGATGACAGCGATGCGGTCGCCAGCGTCGATGCAGCGAGCAGTGCAACAAACAGATTTCGCGCTTTTCCCATGTCCAGTCCCTCATCGGTTTTCTGACCGCGGACTGGCATGAAGAACCTCGTGCCTGCCAAGCGCGGCCACTGAGGTCTCCCGGGTTTTTATCCCGCCGTGCACCAGGGCTCTCCCCTGGCGGCTGCTCTCGGACCAGCATTCTCGATGGAGAACCGGAACCCTAGCTGCCAACTCTAAGCAACGAGGGGAGCAATCCGCGTGCCAGGGAAAAATGCTTGCGATTCAACGGAACCAGCGGCACGCTGTGCTCAAAAATTCGGCACTCAGAATTCTTCTTGGGCGAGGTGGCGCGTCAGCCGACGCCGGGCCATGCAACGACAGCATGAACCGTCCGGTGCACGGGGGCGACATCATCAGGCAGGCCCGTCAGTCGCAGTGGCTTGGAGTCTCGTTGATATGATCAGGTCTTCCGGGATCGCATTGGCAACCATTCTGGCTCTCAGCCTCGCCGCCGAGGCAGCCTTCGCGCAGAGCGCGCCCACCCCCGATACGCCGGCGCAACCTGCTCCCGCCGCGAGCCCCACCCCGACAGCTACTCCGTCACCAGCCGCCTCGGCCGAGAAACCTGGCGACGCCAAGCCGGCCAGCGAGGCGGCCGCGCCGAAGAAGAAGCGGACGAGGACCAGCACGCGCAAGGAAGTCGAGGACTCCCTGCGCAGCGGCACGGTGCCGTCGCGCTATCGCAGCCGGGTGCCGAAGGAGTACCAGAAGTACATCCCGTTCCATCGCTGAGGTCTAGAGTGGCGGTGTCATTTTCACGATGACTCCGACGATCAGCATGAAGGCGAGACACAGCCCCGTCTCAAGGTCGGAATGACCAGACCAGAAGCCGCGCAAGCCGGCCACGGCCTTCTGTGGTGATTCGATTCGGATACGAGGTGCACGCATTTGTTCAACCTCTGATAAAAGGAAAAACAAACTACTACCCTGGAAAATTAATCCCGTCCAAGCCGCGCCTCAATGCGAAAAATCAGCGCATGCCGGGGCAGCGGTCAAAATCTACGCCCCAACGCCCGACGCAATCTTGATTTGAGTCAATCCGCTTGCAGGTCGTGATGGCGGCAGTGCGCCGCCCTAGATACCCAGATAGCGGTGCTGCAGCTCCGGCTCGGCCATCAGTTGCTCCGACGTGCCATGCCACACGGTGCGGCCACGCTCGATGATGTAGTGGCGGTCGCAGATGCGGGTCAGATGCTCGACATTCTTGTCGATCACCAGGATCGACTGCCCGCGCGATTTCAGCAGCGACAGGCAGTTCCAGATCTCCTCTCGGATCAACGGCGCCAGACCCTCGGTCGCCTCGTCGAGAATGAGGAGTTTCGGGTTGGTCATCAGCGCCCGGCCGATCGCCAGCATCTGCTGCTCACCGCCGGAGAGCTGGTTGCCCATGTTGCTGCCGCGTTCGGCGAGCCGCGGAAACAAGGCGTGGATCTTGTTGAGCGTCCAAGGATCGGACGCGCCGAGCCGGTTGGCCGAGGCCGCCACGAGATTCTCGGTGACGGTCAGATTCGGAAAGATCTGCCGTCCCTCCGGCACCAGGCCGATGCCGAGCTGAGCAATCCTGTAGGACGGCAGCTTTCGTGTCTCCTGACCGCTGAAGCGGATCAGGCCGGCGCGCGCCTGGGTCAGACCCATGATCGAGCGGATCGTGGTGGTCTTGCCCATGCCGTTGCGGCCCATCAGCGAGACCATCTCGCCGGGACGGATCGCCAACGACAGGCCGAACAAGACCTGGCTCAGGCCGTAACAGGTCTCGATGCCGTCGACCTCGAGCAGCATGGCGCTTGTCCCCAGATCAACCATGGCCGACCACCACATGCTGATCGCCGAGATAGGCGCGCTTGACCTCCTCGTTCTGCCGGATCTCGTCCGGTCTGCCCGAGGCGATGATGCGGCCATAGACGAGGACCGAGATGCGGTCGGCGAGCGCGAACACCGCCTCCATGTCATGCTCGACCAGCACGATCGACACTTCCTTGCGCAGCTCGTTCAGCAGCTTCACCATGCGCTGTGACTCGGTCACCCCCAGGCCGGCCATCGGCTCGTCGAGCAGCAGGAGCTGCGGCTTGGTCGCGAGCGCGACGGCGAGCTCCAGCTCGCGCTGCTCGCCATGGCTGAGCTTCGACACCAGCACGTCGGCGCGATGGCCGAGACCGACGCGCTCCAGCGCGGCCTGCGCGGCGGCACGCAGCGGCTTGTCCTTGCGCGCGGCGGCGAAGAAACGGAACGAGTGCTTGCCGTCATGGGCTTGCGCCGCAAGCGCGACATTGTCGGCCGCGGTGAAGTCGGTCAGCAACGAGGTGATCTGGAACGAACGCGCCAGCCCCAGCGCGCTGCGCTTATAGGCGGGGAAATGCGAGATGTCGCGCCCCCCTAGGAAAATGCGACCCGCATGCGGCGCCAGGTGGCCGGTGAGCTGGCTGATCAGCGTGGTCTTGCCGGCGCCGTTCGGCCCGATGATGGCGTGGATCTCGCCCTTGGCAACGTCGAGACAGACGTGATCAGTCGCGACGATGCCGCCGAACCGGCGCACGAGATTGTCGACGCGAAGCAGAGGTTCAGCCACGGTTCAACCTCCCGAGCATGCCCATGATGCCGCCGCGGCCGAACAGCACGATCAGGAGCAGCAGCGGCCCCATGATCAGCGCCCAATATTCGGTGATCTGCGACAGCACCTCTTCCAGCACCAGGAACACGACCGAGCCGACGACCGGCCCCATCAGGGTGCCCATGCCGCCGAGGATGACCATCACCATGAGGTCGCCGGAGCGGGTCCAGTACATCACGGCAGGGCTGACGAAATCGGTGTTGTTGGCAAGCAGCGCGCCGGACAGGCCACAGAGCATGCCGGCGATGACGAAGCACGCCAGCTTGTAGCGCTTCGACGGGAAGCCGATCGCCTGCATGCGCTGCTCGTTGGAGCGCAGGCCCTGCAGCACGAGGCCGAAGCGCGAATTGACGATCCGCCAGATCAGGACCACGACGGCAAGCAGGCAGAACAGGCAGAGATAATAGAACTGCACGCGGTTGCCGAGATTGATCAGGCCGCCGAAATCGCTGCGCTTGTAGACGGTGAGCCCGTCATCCCCGCCGTAACGGGCGAGGCCGGACGCGACGTAGTAGGCCATTTGCGCAAAGGCCAGCGTGATCATGATGAAATAGACGCCGCGGGTACGCAAGGAGAGCGCGCCTATGACCAGCGCATAGAGCGCCGAAACCGCGATGGCGACCGCGAACTGGGCATAGCCGGAGCCGATGCCCTCCTGCGCCAGGATGCCGACGGCGTAGCCGCCGATGCCGAGATAGGCGGCATGGCCGAAGCTCATCATGCCGCCGTAGCCCATGATCAGGTTGAGGCTGACGGCCGCCAGCGCCAGGATCACGATGCGGGTGAACAGCGTGAGGATGAAGACGTTGCCGGAGAGGTTCGAATAGACCGGCAGCAGCACCAGGCCGGCCACGACGATGATGGCCACGATGGTCGAAACGTTGAGCGAGGATTTCATCTGCGGTTGGCCGGAAACAGACCTTCAGGCCGCGCCACCAGCACGATCGCCATCAGGAGGTAGATCAGCATCGACGACATCGCCGGCGCCGCAGTGGAAGCTGCTGCCGAGTTCAGCACCTGGCGCAGCAGATTGGGCAGGAAGGCGCGGCCCATGGTATCGATCAGGCCGATCATGATCGCCGCGATAAAGGCGCCGCGGATCGAACCGATGCCGCCGATCACGATGACGACGAAGGCGAGGATCAGGATGTTCTCGCCCATGCCGATCTGCACCGTGAGGATCGGCGCCTGCATCAGCCCGGCCAGGCCAGCGAGCGCGGCGCCGAGGCCGAACACCAGCGTATAGAGCAGCTTGATGTTGATTCCGAGCGCACCGATCATCTCGCGGTTGGAGGCGCCGGCCCGGATCAGCATGCCGATTCGCGTCCGCATCACGCCGAGATAGAGCAGCAGCGCCACCAGCAGCGCCACGACGATAATCGCGAGGCGATAGGCGGGATATTGGATGCCGGGCAGGATCATGACCGGGAAGGCGAGCCAGGACGGCAGCGGCAGCGCCAGTCCCGCCGGGCCCCAGATCAGCCGGACCGCCTCGTTGAAGAACAGGATCAGACCGAACGTCGCGAGCACGTGGTCGAGATGGTCGCGCCCATAGAGATGGCGCAGTGCCGTGAATTCGAGCACGATGCCGAGCAGAAGCGTGGCTCCCAGTGCCATGACGGCGCCGAGCACGAAGCTGCCGGTCCAGGCTACGAAGGTCGCCGCGAAATAGGCGCCCATCATGTAGAGCGAGCCGTGGGCCAGGTTCACGAAGTCCATGATGCCGAAAACCAGCGTCAGGCCGGCGGCCAGCAGGAACAGCAGCAGTCCGAACTGCAGCCCGTTCAGGAATTGTTCGACGACGAGAAGCATGCCCCTCACTTCACGCTCAAAAAGACGGCGGCAGAACCCGTTCCAGGCGCTGCCGCCATGTCCGTCCCGATCTTAGGCCGGAGATGTTTTAAGCTTCAAGCAAATTCCAGGCCTGTTTCGTCCCTGGCTCGGAATTCTTTTCGCTCACTTCATCGGGCACTTGTCGTGGAAGCGGTCCTGGTCGTTCTCGACGATGGTGGCGACCGTCTTCAGCGAGAGCTGGCCCTCGGTGTCCTTGACCACGTCCTGCAGGTAGAAGTTCTGGATCGGGATGTGATTGTTGCCGAACTTGAAGGAGCCGCGCAGCGACTTGAAGTTGGCCTTCTCCATCTCGGCCTTCATCGCGTCCTTCTTGGACGTGTCGCCCTTGACCGCAACCACGGCGCTGTTGATCAGCTGGGCCGCATCGTAGGCCTGGGCGCCGTAATAGGTCGGACGCAGGCCGGTGTATTTCTTGCGGTAGTCGGCGACGAACTTCTTGTTCTGCTCGTTGGGCAGGTCGTTGACCCATTCCTGGGCGCCGGGCACGCCGATCGCATTGTCCTTCTGCAGCGGCAGCGACAATTCGTCGACGGTGAAGGCGGTGTAGAGCGGCATCTTCTCCTTGAGGCCGGCCTGCGAATATTGATTGAGGAATTGCACGCCGGCAGCGCCGGGATAGAACACGAAGATGGATTCGGCGCCCGAGGCGCGCGCCTTGGAGAGCTCGGCGGAGAAGTCGAGCTGGCTCGGCCACACCGTGTATTCCTCGCCGACGACCTGGCCCTTGAAGGTGCTCTTCACGCCGGCCAGCATGTCCTTGCCGGCCGCATAGTTCGGCCCGATCAGGAACACCGACTTGACGCCCTTCTGGTTCATGTAGAGGCCCATCGCGGCGGGCGTCTGGTCGTTCTGCCAGGAGGTCGAGAACACGTAGGGCGAGCACAATTCGCCGGCGAGCTGCGACGGGCCGGCATTGGCTGAGATCAGGAAGGTCTGGGAATCCACCGCGGTCTTGAGCGAGGCCAGCAGCACGTTCGACCAGATGTAGCCGACGATGAAATCGACCTTGTCGGACTGCACCAGCTTCTCGGTTTTCTGCTTGCCGACGTCAGGCTTCTGCTGGTCGTCCTCGTAGATCACCTCGACCGGCTTGCCGTCGATCTTGCGGCCGAGATGGTCGAGCGCGAGCTCGAACGAGTTGCGCATGTCGTTGCCGATCACGGCGGTCGGGCCGCTGAACGTCGAGACGAAGCCGATCTTGATGGTGTCGCCGGCAAAGGCGGCGCTCGAAAACAGCAGCGCCGCGGCGCTCGCCAGCCAAAAGCTCTTCATGGTCTCCCTCCCCTCAAACAAATCGTTCTTATCGTTGTTTTGTCGCCGCCACGCAGCAGCACGACCAGCGGCGGCGTTCCGCCGCAGCATTCGTCGCGCGGTGCTGATCCTGCGCGCCATCGATCCATGCACCATAATTCCCGGAAACGGGCAAAGGCAAGAACTATAGTGCGTGTTAAGGATACTGCGGCACAGCAGACGGCAGGGTCGGGAAGAAGGTCATGAGAGGAAGTCGCCTTCCCCGCGCCGTCATGGCCGGGCCTGTCCCGGCCATCCACGCGGCTCGATAGTCGCCGCTCGACGTGGATGCCCGGGACAAGCCCGGGCATGACGGAGCAACTGAAGAGCAGCGGCTCTCGCGGCATCTACTTCTAGATGTCACTCGTGGATATCACTTGCTCGCTACCCCACGAACGCATCACTTCACCAGCGCACACCTGCCATCGGCGATCGGGCGGAACGCCTGCTCGGCTGGAATCGTCGAGACCAGACGATAGTAGTCGTACGGATATTTCGACTCCTCCGGCTTCTTCACCTCGAACAGATACATCGGGTGCACGACGCGGCCGTCGGCCCGGATCGTCACATCGCCGAATAGCTTGTCCTTGCCCTTCACCGTCTTCATCTGCGGCACGACGTCCTTGGCATCATCGCTGCCGGTGGCAGCGACCGCGTTGAGATAGGCAAGCGTCGAGGCATAGACGCCCGCCTGGTTGCCGCTCGGCATCTTGCCGTTCATGCCGGGGCGCGCTGCGAAGCGCTTGGCGAAGGCGCGGGTGTCGTCGTCCATGTCCCAGTAGAAGGCCTCGAGCAGTTGCAGGCCCTGCGCCGCCTTCAGGCCCATGCCATGGATGTCGTTGATGAACAGCAGGAACGCGACCAGCGACTGGCCGCCCTGCTGGATGCCGAACTCGGACGCCTGCTTGACCGCATTGATGGTGTCGCCGCCGGCATTCGCCAGGCCGATCACCTTGGCCTTCGAGCCCTGCGCCTGAAGCAGGAACGAGGCGAAGTCCGTCGTGCCGAGCGGATGCTTCGCCGAGCCCAGCACCTTGCCGCCGTGCTTCTCGATGTAGTTGGTGGCCTCCGCCTCGATGCCCTGGCCGAGCGCATAGTTGACCGTGATGAAGTACCAGTCCTTGCCGCCGCGGCCCATCATCGCAGCCGCCGTGGTGTTGCCGGTCGCCCAGGCGTCGTTGACCCACTGGATGGTGTTCGGCGAGCAGGCCTTGCCGGTGAGATCGGAGCTCGCGGTCGACGACGCCAGGAACGTCATCCGGCTGTTGCGCAAGAGCTCGTTGACGGTGAGGCCCACGGCCGAGTTGGGCACGTCGACGACGGCATCGACCTTGTCGACATCGAGCCATTTGCGCGTGATCGCCGAGCCGACATCGGCCTTGTTCTGGTGATCGGCATAGACGATCTCGACCTTGATGCCTTTACCGCCGCCGTTGAAATCCTCCGCCGCCATGCGCGCGGCCTCGACCGAGCCCATGCCGTTGGTGTCCTGGAAGATGCCGGAGATGTCGTTGAGCACGCCGACGCGTACGACATTGTCCGAGATCTCGCCGGCCCGCGCCGCGCCTGCAAGGCAGACTATTGCGACCAGCGCCAGCGCGCACGAATTCAGCTGCTTCATGATGTCCTTCCCCGTGTGTTGCTTGTTTGATTGTTGTCGTTGCGGCTGGAGGTCGTCTCCAGTTGCGAAATCAGCTCTGCCGATCCGGAATGCGCACCACCAGTCCGGCCAGCGCCGGCTGCACCTTGATCTGGCAGGACAGCCGGCTGTTCGGCCGCCGTTCGGCTGCGGTGCCGTCCAGCAGCGCATCCTCATCGTCGGACACGGGATCGAGCTTCCCGGTCCAGGCGTCGTCGACATAGACGTGGCAGGTGGCGCAGACGGCGTTGCCGCCGCATTCGGCGACGATACCGTCGATGCCGTGGGTCAGCGCCGCCAGCATGACGCTGGCGCCGTCCTCGGCCTCCACGCTTTCGCTGCGGTTGTCGGGATGGATGAAGGTGATCGTGGTCATGGTACAGCTCAGGCTGGAGTAAAGGTGACCGGCAGGCTCTCCAGCCCGCGCAGCGTGTTGTTGTAGCGGCGCTTCGGCTCGCCGCTCATCGTGACGCTCCCGACCTTGCGGGCGAGCGCCGTCAGCACCGCCTCGCCTTCGAGCCGCGCGACGAGCTGGCCGACGCACATGTGGATGCCCGAGCCGAAGCCGACATGGCCGGATACTTTTCGGGTGATGTCGTAGCTGTCCGGCTGCTCCCAGCGGCGCGGGTCGCGATTGGCGCTACCTAAGAACATCAGCACCTTCTCGCCCTCGGGAATCGTGACGCCGCCGAGTTCGACGTCACGCGTGGTGGTTCGGAAGAAGGTCTGCACCGGGCTTTCGAACCGCACGGCCTCCTCGAACGCGTTGCGCGCCAGCGACGGATCGGCGCGCAGCCGCGCCCATTGATCGGGGAAGCGCGCCAGGCAATACACCGCGGCGCCGATGCCGTAGACGGTGGTGTCGAGGCCGGCCGACAGCAGCGAGCGCACCAGCAACGGCGCCTCGGCCAGCGTGATCTCGCCGCTGTCGCTGAAGGCGTGGATGCAGGAACCGAAGCCGCCGGGCGTGAGATTGTCGCGCTGGCACTGCTCCGTGACATAGGCCTGGTGCGGCGCCGAGCGCTCGATCGCCTGCTGGCGCAGCTCATTCGGCGGACCGAACGCGTTGAACACCAGGCTCGCATAGGGAATGAGATGCTCGCGCCCCTCCGGCTTCAGCCCGAGCGCATCGGGAAACACCGACAGCGGATAGGCCTCGGCGAGATCGGGGATGGCATCGAACGAGCCCCGGCCTACAAGCTCGTCGATCTTGGCCTCGGCCGCCACCATGAAGCCGTCGCGCAGCCGCTTCATGACGGCGGGCGACAGCACCTTGCTCAGCACGGCGCGGGTGCGCGTATGCGCCGGCGGATCCGCCTCAAGGATCAGGCTCGGCGGCCGCCACGGCTTCTCCTTGGCGAAGTCGCTCAAGCCCACGCCGCGGCTGGAGCAGAACGTCTGGGGATCGTTGAGGACGGCATAGACCTCGGCGTAGCGGGCGACGCCGTAGACGTTCCACGCGTCCAGATGGATGACGGGGCCGGCCTCGCGCATCTCCTGATGCGCTGGATAGGGATCGTCGAAGAATTCATACGAGAACGGGTCGATGGCGAGGTGCGGGATGACCGGCGCCACGCCGGCAGCGGGGGAAAGACCTGTTGGGTTCATGCGGAGCTCCCGAAGTTTGGCCTTGTCATGCGGCTTTTCGTATCCGTATGAGTGGCGATGCATGGACGCTGGGGATCATGAGCGAGAAATCCGGGACGCCGCGCAAGGCGCAGCCGCGCGAAGCTGAGGGGCACGGCCTCACGCTCGATCTCGACCGCTATGTGCCGGCCTTCATCACCTTCATCGCCAACAAGCTGTCGAACAGCGCCACCGCGTTCTATCAGCGCAATTTCGGCGTCAACGTCACCGAATGGCGGATCATGTCGCTGCTGGCGATCGAGCCGGGCATCCCGGCCTCGCGCATCTGCAGCGTGATCGGCTTCGACAAGGGGCCGGTCAGCCGCACCCTGGCGCTGATGAAGAGTCGCGGCCTGATCGCGATCCGCAACGACCCGGAGGACGGCCGCAGCCATTCGATTTCGCTGACGGCCAAGGGCCGCGCGACGCACGACAAGGTCATCGTCGCCGCGCTGGAACGCGAGCGGCGCCTGCTTGCCTGTCTCGACAAGGATGAGCGGGAAGTCCTGATCACCCTGCTGCGCCGAATCCACGACAATCTCGACGCCGTCACGGGCGCGAGCTGAGCCGCTCCGGCAGGAGCCGCCGAACGGCTGACCCGTCCGCTGCGGCAATCTGTTGGCGCGCGCGCAAGCGGCCGCGCCTGCGGCGAGCAGGCTGCGCATGACGTTCCCGTCCCTTCTTCGAGACGCGGATCATCCCGCGCCTCCATTGCTGATCGGGTCGATCGTTCCACAGATTAGTTGCTTTAGCAACGATATATTTTCGACCGCATGAGGTCCCGCAGCGCGAAAGCGCCGTCGCACTCGATCCTTCAAATTCTAACTATCGGCGAAGGCGCGCGGCAATTTCGCCCTGATATGCCGTGTCGGCTGCGCTCCCGATTGCGGCGCGGCCTGCGGGGAGAGGCGGATGTTGGGGTTCATTTTCGGTTTCAATGCGCGTCTCGGCCGTCTGCAATATTTTCTCGCCTCGCTCGGTCTTGCGCTGGTTTCGGTGGTCCTGATCGTGGTTGTGGCCGTCGGTCTTGCCGCCCTCGCCCCGCAGACGTCGGAGCTGACGGTGAGCCTGCCGATCGTGGTGCTGATCGGCCTGTGCCTGGTGGCGAACCTGATGCTGCAGGCGATGCGCTTTCGCGACATCGGCTGGGACCCGGTCTGTGTGATCCCGGCCTGGATCGCCGTCATGGTGCTGGACTACGTGATCGCCGGCCGATTTCCCGAATACGCGGCGACATCATCGCACCACGGCACGTGGGTGGGCGCCCTGGTCAATCTCGGCCTCAGCGTTGCGCTGCTGTTCTTCCCCAGCGGGGCTGACGACGCGCCGTCGTCGGGAGCCACGGTGAGCCGCCCGACGTCTGCGTCGTTCCGGACAGCCCGTGGCGCCGGCTCGGCCACCGAGGCACGACTTGCGCGCATCACGGGCGGGGATGCCGATCGGCGCGGGTACTAGGCGGCTGCGGCGCCCGACCTGCTCACAAATTAGGCGAATCGCCTTCGGCAACCACATCCGACCGCCCGACGGCCTCTCGGACGGCACGGCAACCCACTGACTCTCAAGATTTTTCTCTATCAGGCTCGCATCCTCGCCGTGTACACAATGGCACATGGCTTGCTACGTTCGCAGCCGGATTGGCGAAGCGGAGCGCAAGGAAATGGCAGGCCAGAGTTTGGGCTCGGACGAGACGCGGAGCGCCGCGTGACCGAGACCATTGCCGAGATCGTCGCCGCCCATCGCGCCGGCCTGACAACGCCAAGCGACACGATCGCGCGCTGCTACGCCCGGATCCGCGCGCACAACGACCCCGCCATCTTCATCAGCCTGCGCGGCGAGAAGGACGCGCTCGCGGAGGCCGAAACCCTCGCCGACCGGGACAGATCGCTGCCGCTCTACGGCGTGCCCGTCGCGGTGAAAGACAATATCGACGTGGCGGGCCTGCCGACCACCGCCGCCTGCCCCGCCTTCGCCTACACGCCATCTCGCGATTCCACCGCGGTGGCGCGGCTGCGCGCGGCCGGCGCGATCATCATCGGCAAGACCAATCTCGACCAGTTCGCCACCGGCCTCGTTGGCGTGCGCTCGCCCTATGGCATTCCGAAAAATCCGGTGCGCGCCGATCTCGTTCCGGGCGGATCGAGCTCGGGCTCGGCGGTCGCCGTCTCCGCGGGTCTCGTGCCGCTCGCACTCGGGACGGATACTGCGGGCTCCGGCCGCGTGCCGGCAATGCTCAACAACATCGTCGGCCTGAAGCCGAGCCTCGGCATGATCTCGACCTCCGGCCTGGTGCCGGCCTGCCGCACGCTCGACTGCATTTCGGTGTTCTCGCTGACGGTCGACGACGCCGTCGCGGCGCTCTCGGTGCTGGCGGCGCCGGATCCGCTCGATCCGTTCTCGCGCGACCGGCCGCTTGGGGCCGTGACGGCATTTCCCGAGGGCGTGAAGCTCGGCATTCCCCGCCCCGGGCAGTTGATCTTCTTCGGCGACAAGGCGGCGGACGCCGCCTATAGCGCTGCCGCCGCGCGCTTCGTCAAGCTTGGCGCCGAGCTCGTCGCGTTCGACCTCGAGCCGTTCTACGAGACCGCGCGGCTGCTCTATGAAGGCCCCTGGGTCGCCGAGCGCTATCTCGTGATCCGCGATCTGCTCGCCTCCGATCCCGATGCGATCCACCCCGTGACGCGCGAGATCACCATCGGCGGCGCGCGCGGCAGCGCGGCCGACACCTTTGCCGCGCTTTATCGTCTGCAGGCGCTGCGCAAGGTGGCCGAGCGTACCTTCGCCGATATCGACGCGCTGGTGCTGCCGACGGCGCCGACCGCCTACACCACCGCGGATGTTCTTGCCAATCCGATCGAGCTCAACAGCCGGCTCGGCACCTACACCAACTTCGTCAACCTGCTCGATCTCTGCGGGCTTGCGGTGCCGGCTGCGATGCGCAGCGACGGCGTCCCGTTCGGCATCACGCTGCTCGCGCCGGCCGGACGCGATGCGGCGCTCGCCAGTCTCGGGCGCGCCTTCCATGCCGACACGGCGCTGCCGGTCGGCGCCAAGCCGGTCCCGCTGCCGCCGCTCGCTCCCGTGTCGCCGGCACTGCATGGCGACGAGATCGCCGTCGTCGTCGTCGGCGCGCATCTCTCAGGGATGGCATTGAATCACGAGCTGACGAGCCTCGGCGGACGTCTGCTCGAGGCGACGACCACCGCGCCTGACTACAAGCTCTACGCGCTGTCGACCACGCCGCCCAAGCCCGGCATGCTGCGGATCGACGACGGCCAGGGCACGGCAATGGCCGTCGAGCTCTGGGCGCTGTCGGCCGCGAGCTTCGGCAAATTCGTCAACCTCATCCCGCCGCCATTGTCGATCGGCACCATCCGGCTCGCCAACGGCCGCAGCGCCAAGGGCTTCCTTGTCGAGCCTGCCGCCCTCGACGGCGCGCGCGACATCTCGGAGTTCGGCGGCTGGCGCGCGTATATGGCGCAGAAAAGCTGATCGCCTCGCGACTTCGTCACTGCGAGCGCAGCGAAGCAATCCCAGAGCTGCGGTCAGGCCTCTGGATTGCTGCGCGGGCAATGACGGCAACCCGGCAGACGGCGAGCTTAGCTATACCGACACCGCGTAGATCTCGTATTCGCCGCGCACCAGCTCGATGTGCGCCTTCATGGCACTCGCCGCGCCGGCCTTGTCGCCGCGCAGGATGGCCACGACGACGCGGTCGTGCTCGGCATGCGACTTGGCGAGGCGGCCGAGATTGCGGAACTGGGCGCGGCGGAACGGCTGCACGCGCACCCGCGTCGCCAAGGTGATCTCGGCGATGTAGGCATTGTGCGCGCCGGCATAGATCGCGTTGTGGAAGCGCTCGTTCACCTCGTGGAAGCGCTCGGGGTTGCCGGCGTGGCTGAGATTGCGCAGCTCCTCGTGGATGGCTTCCAGCCGCTGCCGCTCGACCGGCGTCATGCGCTGCGCCGCGAGACCGGCGCACAGGCCCTCGAGCTCGGCCATCGCCTCGAACATGCCGGTGAGACGGTCGGCCGACGGTCGCGCCACCACGGCGCCGCGATGTGCACGCGCCTCGATCAGCCCGGAAGTCGCCAATTGACGCAGCGCTTCGCGCACCGGCGTGCGCGAGACGTTGAAGCGCTTGGCGATCTCGGTCTCGTCCAGCGGCGCGCCCGGCGCCAGCGCGCCGCGCACGATCTCGTCGGCCAGCTGCAGGCGCAGCTCCTCGGCGCGCGTGATTTTCGCGACGGCAGGCGGCGCGCGGTCGATGCGCTTGATCTCCGAGTCGCGGGCGGACCGCTGGCGCGTTCGCGGCGGTAGATCGTCCAGGCTCATCCTCAGCCGCCCTTTGCTTCATCGATGATGCTGACATGGGCAGCAACGATTCTCCAGCCTTCAGGAAACCGGACCCAGGTCTGCATCTGGCGTCCGACCTTGCCGGGCGCGGTGTCGCGATAGAACAGCGTCGAGGCGACCGCGGCGTCACGGCCGTAAGTGGTGATCACGGTGCGCGCGGTCCGCCGCATCAGTCCAGCCGGCGAGCGCGCGGCGCGAAATGCAGCGATCTCGCCGTAGCCATAGAGGTTCTCGCCGATGCCGTAGCGCAGCGTACGGGAGTCCTGCTTGAACAGCTCGTCGAGCACGGCAACGTCGTTGCCGACCAGCGCCTGTTCGTAGCGCTGGAACTGCGCGGTGACTTCCGCGACGACGTCAGGCAGATCGACTTCCATTCTCCAGAACTCCTCGCGGGGCCGGCGCAGCGGCGACGCCAAGCTGTTGCAAGGCGTGGGCCACACGCAATGCGACATGTTCGCACCAGGGCGCCGCGATGATCTGCACGCCGATGGGCATCGGCGCGAGCGGAATCGGAACGGCGACGACGGGAAGCCCAATGAACGAGATCGGCTGGGTATGAATGCCGATATTGGCACGCACCGGCAGCTCGACGCCGTCGAGCACGAAGGTCGCCTGCCCGAGCTTGGGTGCAACGCAGGGCGTGGCGGGGGCGATCAGCACGTCGACGGACTTGAACAGCTCGAGCACCCGAGCGCGGTACCAGCGGCGAAACTTCTGCGCGCGGTCGACCATCGGTGCCGGAATCATCGCCCCCGCAATCAGCCGATCGCGCACCGCCGGATCGAAATCCTGCGGCTGCTTGCGCAAGCGGTCGAGATGCAGCGAGGCGCCTTCGGTCGTGCTGATGACATAGGCCGCGGCGCGAGCACGCGCGGCTTCGGGCACCTCGACGACGTCGGTCGCCTTGAGCGCGGTCGCCACGCGGCTGACCGCCTCGGCGGCCTCCGGAAACAGGTTCTTCTGAAAGTGGCCGCCGGCAATGGCGATGCGCAGGCCATCGAGCCCTTGCGACAGCGAAGCTGAGACCGGCTCCGGCGCACGCGTGGTGCACGCGGCATCGTCGGCATCGGGCCCCTGCATCACGTCGTAGGCAAGCGCGAGATCCTCGACCGAGCGTGCGAACGGACCGAGATGATCCAGGCTCATGACGAACGGAAACGAGCGCGCCCGCGACAGCCGGCCATAGGTCGGCTTGAGGCCGAAGATGCCGCAGAACGACGACGGCACACGGATCGAGCCGTTGGTGTCGGAGCCCAGCGCGATCGGCACCAGGCCGCCGCCGACGGCGCTGCCCGAGCCGCCCGACGAGCCGCCGCTCATCCGCGTCGGATCATGCGGATTGCGCGACGGGCCGTCGTGCACGTTTTCGCCGGTGAAGTCGTAGGCGTATTCGCCCATGTTGAGCGCACCGACGAGGACGGCGCCGGCCGCCTCCATGCGCTCGATCAGCGTCGCGTCGCGCGTCGCGGGCGCTCGATCACGGTTGATCTTGGAGCCGGCGCGGGTCGGCAGCCCCGCGACGTCGAACAGGTTCTTCACCGCCAACGGCACGCCGGCGAGCGGGCCGATGGGCTTGCCCGCCGCGATGTCGGCATCCACCGCACGCGCCTTCGCACGCGCCCGCTCGGCGGTCACGTCCGTGAACGAGTTGAGCACACCATCGCGGACCGCAATCCGCGCCAGCGCGGCGTCAGTGGCGTCGACGGCCGAGAGCTTGCCGGCGGCGACCGCGGCGGCGATGGCGCTCGCGGTCATCTCGGGAGAACTAAGCGGTGAAGACACTGGCAGGCTCGGCTTCATCAGGCAGGGAGAATTCGTCGACCAGCTTCGCCATCTTCAGCGAGACCTCGAGATTGGCGCGGATGGCCGGGCGCCAAGTGTCCTCGATCGGCAGAGCCAATGCACGCCCGACGGCGTCGATGTAATCGTCCAATGGCTCCGCCATCAGCTTTTCTCCTCAAGCTTTCACGCTCAATGCGCCGGCAATGGCGGGTGCGGAATCGCCGTCAGCAACTCCCGCGTATAGTCATCCTGCGGATGACCTAGCACACGTTCGGAGGTGCCTTCCTCGACGATTCGACCCGACCGCATCACGATCACACGATCGCACAACAGCCGCACGACATTCAAATCATGGGAGACGAACAGATAGCTCATACCTAACTGCCGCTTGAGGTCCTGCAGCAGATTGAGCACGACCGCCTGCACGGAGACGTCGAGCGCCGCGGTGGGCTCGTCGAGGATGACGAGCTTCGGGTGCAGTGCGATGGCGCGCGCGATACCGACGCGCGCCTTCTGGCCGCCCGACAATTGGTGCGGAAAGCGATCGAGCAGATTGAGCGGCAGGCCGACCATGGTGGCGAGCTCCTCGCAGCGGGCACGAAGCGCGTCGCGGCCCTTGATGTCGCCGAGCTGCAGGATCGGGTCGGCGATGGCACGCGCCGCGGTGAAGCGCGGATTGAGGCTGTCGGTCGGATCCTGGAACACCATCTGGATGCGGCTGCGCAGCGGAAGCCGGGCAAAGGCCTGCGGCAGGATGTTGCCGATCTCCTCGCCATCGAAGCTGATGCGCCCCGAGGTCTGGTCGAGCAGCCGCATCACCATCATCGACGTCGTCGACTTGCCGCAGCCGGATTCGCCGACTAGGCCAACGCTCTCGCCATGACCGACCGTGAAGCTGATGCCGTCGACGGCGCGGAACATCTCCGGCTCGACCGCCGGCCTCCGTCCGAACAGTTTCGACAACGTGGCCGAAGCGCCCTGGCGCGGATATTCCTTGACCAGCTTGTCGACGAGGAGAAGCGGCTTGGCGCTGCTCGCACTCCGCTCGCCCTCCGCACTCCGCTCGTCACCCCCGGGCTTGACCCGGGGGTCCATCACCTGGAGCGACTCTTGCGAAGATGGATGGATGGCCGGGTCAAGCCCGGCCATGACGGAGGCTGTGTGTGGTGGGGCTGCCACATCCTCCTCCGGCAGCAGATCGCGCAAGGACACGCCGAGGCGCGGCGTCGCGCGCATCAGCTTGCGTGTATAGGGATGCTGCGGGTTGGCGAAGACGTCGGCGGCCCTGGCGGTCTCGACCACCCGGCCCTTCTCCATCACCACGACGCGATCGCAATAGGCAGCGGCGAGACCCAGATCATGCGTGATCAGGATCGTCGACATGCCCCGGCTCTTGGTCAGCTCGACGACGAGGTCCATCACCGCCTTCTGCGTGGTGACGTCGAGACCGGTGGTCGGCTCGTCGGCGATCAGGAGCTGCGGGTTGCAGGCCAGCGCCAGCGCGATGACGACGCGCTGGCACATGCCGCCGGACAATTCGAACGGATAGGCGTGGTAGCGCTCGCGCGGACGCGCGATCTTGACCTGCTCGAGCGCGGCGATCGCCTTCTCGGCGCGATCGGTCGCGGCCGCCTGGACGTGCTGCTTCAGCACATCCTCGATCTGCTGGCCCACTTTCCGGATCGGATTGAGCGCCGCGCGCGGGTTCTGGAAGATCATCGAGATCTCGCGGCCGCGCAGATCGCGCATCGCGCTTTCCTCGGCCGCCCTGACGTCCACGCCGGAGAACATCACCGATCCCTCGGCGATGCGGCCGGCGCGGTCGAGGATGCGCATCACCGCATAGGACGTCACCGACTTGCCCGAGCCGGATTCGCCGACGATCGCGAGCGTCTCGCCCTTGGCGACGGAGATGTCGACATGCTGCACCGCCTTGACGATACCGCGGCGGGTGGAGAATTCGACCGTGAGATCGCGAACGTCGAGCAGCGGCTGGGCGGTCATCCGTGGCTCCGCTTGTTACGACCGTCATGCGCGGGCTTGACCCGCCTGCGGGGCCGAAGCCCCTTCGGCGCGGCGAAGGCCCGCGCATCCATCACACTGACGAAGGTGTTCTTGAAGGGATGGATTGCCGGGTCAAGCCCGGCAATGACGGAGTCGTTTTGTGGTGCGCTCATCGCCTTACGTCCTGCGCTGCGGGTCGACGATGTCGCGCAGGCCATCGCCGAGCAGGTTGAAGCAGAACACCGCGATCATCAGCGCGAGACCCGGGAACAGCGCGATCCACCATTCGCCCGACACCATGAACGAGGCGCCCTCGGCAACCATGATGCCCCATTCCGCCGTCGGCGGCCGCACGCCGAGGCCGATGAACGACAGGCCTGCGGCATTGAGGATGGCGTAGCCCATGGTCAGCGACATCTGCACGATCATGATCGGCATGATGTTCGGCAGGATGTGGCCGAGCAGGATGCGCAGCTCGCTGTTGCCCGACAGCCGTGCCGCCTGCACGAAGCCGGCGTTGCGGCGGACATTGGCCTCGGCGCGTGCCACGCGCGCATAGAGCGGGAAATTCACGATCGCGGTGGCGATGATGATGTTCTGCACGGTGTTGCCGAGCGCGGCGACGATGCCCATCGCCAGCACGAACAGCGGGAACGCCATGATCGTGTCGGCAATGCGGCCGACGATGCGGTCGATCCAGCCGCCGAAGAAGCCGGCGGCGACGCCGGCGAGACCGCCCAGGAAGAACACGAGCGCGACCGAGGCGATCGCGATGAAGGTGTCGAGCCGGGTCGCGACCACAACGCGGCTGAAGATGTCGCGGCCGAGCTGATCGGTGCCGAACCAATGCGCCGCCGACGGCGGCTTCAGCGCGGACGCGGTGTCGCTGGCCAGCGGATCATAGGGCACGATCCACGGGCCGAAGATGGCTGCAAACAGGATCACGACCAGGAGGCCGAAGGCGAAGCCCGTCACCTTGTTCTCGGCCAGGACATAGCGCGTGTGGCCGATCAGGGCTGTCAGTCCCGACGTCCGCGAGGGAACGGCGGCAGGCTCGATGGTCGGCGCGACAGTGCTCATCCTTCCAGCCTCACGCGGGGATCGATGACGCCATAGAGAATGTCGATGACGAGGTTCAGGACGACGTACATCACGGCCATCGTCAGCACGAAGCCCTGCACCGGCGCGAAGTCGGAGGCGATCAGCGCCTCGACCGCATAGGAGCCGATGCCGGGCCAGGCGAACACCTTCTCCACCAGCACGTTGGCGCCGAGCAGGAAGGAGAACACCATCGATAGCGTGGTGATGACCGGGAGCATGGCGTTGCGGAACGCATAGGTCACGGTGACCGTCGCGGGCGACAGGCCCGAGGCGCGCGCCGTGCGGACGAATTCCGACGACAGCACCGACAGCATCGAGGCCCGCGTCATGCGCGCGATCGGAGCCAGCGAGAAGATCGCCAGCGTCGCGGCGGGCAGGATCAACTGGCTCAGCGCCGAGCGGAACGCCTCGCCGTCACGCGCGATCAGCGTATCGATGAGGTAGAAGCCGGTCACGGGGTCCGGCGCGCTATAAAACACGTCGAGCCGGCCGAGCGGCGCCGGTGACCAGCCGAGCCGGAAGTAGAACACATACACCAGCACCAGCCCGGTGAAGAACACCGGCAGCGAGACGCCCGCGGTCGTGACGATACGGCAGGTATGGTCGATCCACGACCCCGGCCGCGTCGCCGCGAGCACGCCGAATGGCAGCGCGATCGCGACGGATACCAACAGACCGAGCAAGGTCAGCTCGGCCGAGGCCGGCAGTCGGTTGCGAATCTCGCTGGCGACCGGCTGGCCCGTGGTCAGCGAACTGCCGAGATCGCCATGGGCGAGATCGACGGTGTAGCGGAAGAACTGCTCGACCAGCGGCTTGTCGAAGCCGAGCTTCTTGCGGATCTGCTCCACCGCCTCCTTGGTGGCGGCGGGGCCGGCAAAATACGCCGCGGGATCGCCGGGCAAGGCGCGCGTGAGCAGGAAGGTGACGATCACGACGCCGATCAGCGACGGGATCGCGAAAGCGAGGCGCTTGGCGATGAGGCTCAGCATGAGCAGCCCCCTGCCCGAGTTGGCCCAGATCTGTCCGCGCTGCGCACTCGGCTCCCTCCCCCTTTGTGGGGGAGGGCTGGGGAGGGGGGTGGACCCAGACGGCAGTGGGTGTGGCTACCCCCCTCCCTGCCCCTCCCCCACAAGGGGGGAGGGAATGAGAGAGCTCGGCCCATATTACATCCCCCCATCACCGTCTCACCCCTTCACCAGAGCCCGATAGTCGAGCCTACGGTGGAACCAGTACTGATAGCCGGAGATGTTCTTCTGCATCGCGACGTTGACGAACGGCTGATACAGCGGAATGCGTGGCACCTCGGCGAAGGCGAGATCGACGAAGCCCTTCACGTCGGCATCATACGTCGCCTTGTCCCCGGTCGCGGCGGCCTCGCGCGCGCCGTTGATGAGCTTGTCCATCTCGGGCGACTTGTAGCTCATCGTGTTGAATACGGAATTGTTGCCGTGATAGCACCAGTAGAAGAAGTATTCGGGGTAATCGAGCCAACCCGAGAAGATGTTGGTGAAGAGCGGCATCTCCTTCTTGTTCAGCTCGGTGCGCCAGTTGGCGCCGGGCACCTTGTTGATCGTGGTCTTGATGCCGAGCTGGGCGAGGCTCTCCTGCACCAACACGCACAAGGGCTCGTTGACCTGTGCGAAATTGAGGTCGAAGGAGATCGTGGTTTCGAAGCCGTTGGGGTAGCCGGCTTCCGCCAGCAGCGCTTTTGCCTTCTCCATGTCGGTGAAGTACTTGGTCGGCTGCGGCCACGCCACCTCGGTCGCCTTATCCGCCGGCGCGCCGAACATCGGATTGGCAAGGCCGAACATCACGGCATCGATGATCTTCTGATAGGGCATTGCATAGGCGAGCGCCTGCCGGACCTTGGGATTGTCGAACGGCGGCTTGGTGACGTTCATGCCGATATACTGGATGCCGTTCGAGATCGGCAGCGAGATCACGGTATGCTTGCCGTTCGACTTCATCTCCTGGAAGTCCTTGTTCGGCAGCTCATAGGAGATGTCGGCATCCCCGCGCTCGAGCAGCGCGCGCCGGTTGCCGGCCTGCGGCACCATGCGCCAGATCACACGCTTGATCTTCGGCAGCGGACCGCACGCCCAGTCGTCGTTGCGCTCCATGATCACTTCGGTACCGGCGGTCCACTTCGTCACCTTGTAGGCGCCGGAACCAGCGGTCTGCTGCTTGGTATATTCGAGCCCCCATGGGTCTTTGTCGGTCGCGTTCTTCTTCACGAGCTCCGAGTTGACCACGCAGGGGACGATGACGGCGAGATCGGGGATCGTCAGCCGGTCCTTCTTCAGAAAGTCGACGCGCACGGTGTGGTCATCGACGATGACGAACTGCTCGGTCTTGGTCAGCGAGCCGGCGCTCATCTGGAAGGTCGGGAAGCCCCCGACGCTGACGGCGCGATCGAGCGACCACTTCACGTCCTTGGCCGTGACCGGCGTGCCGTCGTGGAATTTGGCGTTCTTGCGCAGCTTGAAGGTGGCGGACATGTCGCCGATGGTCATGTCCTCGGCGAGTTCGGGCTTGAACTTGTCGCGGTCGTAGTACGGCACCCCGCCCGGGCCGCTCTTCATCTCGTGGCTGATCAGGCGGTCATAGCAGTTCCAGGACACCTCGTAGCCCGGCACGTTGGTGCCGACGCCGTGGATGTCGAGGTTGTTGGGACCGCCTTCGGACACGATCAGCAGCGTCTCGGACCGCGCGTCGGCCTTGGCGGAAGACATGATGGCCGGCGCCATTGGCAGCGCGGCCCCCGCAGCCAGACCGGACACGGATTTCAGAAAATCGCGACGCTTCATCAAATGCTCCCGAGGATAACGACTGTCGGGAACAGTGGTCGCAAGCTTTGTGCCAAGCCCGGCTGAAAACTAAGCTATTGAAATATCGAGGGGTCTTCACCGAGCGGCACAGCTCAGCGCCCCCAATTGCATACAAAGCTGCATATTTGCTGAGTTTATAATCACCTCAGCTAGCCTGCGACAGATTTACGCAACACCTGTTGGACCGCCGCCCCGGTTGGGATCACTCCGGCCAGATCAGCGCCTGCAGCTCGTCGAAGTCGCGGACCTTGGCCGGCCAATCCGGAATGCAGATGTGGCGGAGCGGATCGCTGTACTGGTGCAGCAACAGCAGGACCAGCAGCCGTCGCTTCAGCTGCCGGTCGATGTCCTCCAGCGCAAATCCGTAGCCGTCGAACAAGGCACGCACGCGCCCGGGATGACCCGCTGCCATGAAGGCGCTCGGCCCGAGCAGATCATACTCGCCAAAACCGGTCATGACGTCGCCGAAGTCGAACAGCCCGCTCAGCTGCCAGCCATCACCGCTGCGCGTGACGAGTAAGTTCTCCGGAATGTATTCACCGGTCAGGATGACCGGCGGCGGATCCTGCGGCAGCAGTGCTGCGGCCTCGCGCAGGAGATCGTCCAGCCCGGCGAGAAGCGTCGGCGGCAAGCCGAGCCGCTGATGGCGTGCATGACATCCGGCCATCTGCATCCGCAAAAAATCCGACCAGCGCGGACCGAGCGCCAGCAGCTCGCCAGGCGGGACCCGCTGCACGGCGGCGATCAGACGACCGACCTGCCTGAGCAAGAGCTGCTTGTCCCGCTCCGGGAGTTGCCGCCACACATCCGAAGCAGGCATGCCGCCGAGCCTGGTCATGATCAGATAGCACCAGCCGTCGCGCTCCCCTTCGTGTCGCAGGTCGGGGGTACGGACGTCGCCGACGCCACCGGCGAGCACGCGCAAGGCCGCCCGCTCGGACTGAAACTTGCCGCGATGAAACGGCGGGAAGACCTTCAGGATCAGTCCGTCGTTCAGCGCGAGGACCAGATTGGTGCCCGCCGCGAACGGAACCAGCCGCGCGTCGTCGTAGCCATGGCCGCGCGCAATATCGCGTGCAGCCGGCAGCCAGCGCGTCACGTCGGCACGGAGGCGCCGGAGCTGCGCGCCATCGGCGACCGGTGGCAACGTCATTTTCAGCGATCCGGGCTCGCGCGCTCGAACTGGCGCAGCAGACGATTGCCGCGGTCGACGGCGGCATCGAGCGCCGCCTGCGCCGGTTTGCGGCCGCTGAAGGCCTGCTCCATCTCGTCCTCGATGGCATCACGGATCAGCACGAACGAGCCGAGCCGCAGTCCGCGCGAATTCTCCGTGGGTGGGTTGAGCGTCACCTGCTCGATCGAGATCGCGGCTCCTGGATTGCGGTCGTAGAAGCCCTGCGCGCGCGTCAGATCGAAGGCCGCCTGGGTGATCGGCAAATAGCCCGTATTCTGGTGCCAAGCGGCCTGAACATCGGGCCGCGACAGATAGGCGAAGAACTTGGCCACGCCCTTGTACTCGGCCGCGGGACGGTCGCGGAGCACCCACAACGTCGCGCCGCCGATGATCGAATTCTGCGGCGCGGCCGCAACGTCAGGCCAGTACGGCATCATGCCGTAGCCGACCTCGAACTTCGAATTCGCCTTGATGTCGGCGCGCGTTGCCGAGGAGCCGATGAAGATGCCGCACTCGCCCTTCTGGAAACGCGGCTCGGCAGCCTGACCGCGGCCGCCATAGTCGAAGACCTTGCTCTTCTGCCATTCCGCGAGCTGGGCGATGTGCCGCGTGACCTGCGGATTGTTGAACGTCAGCACGGCGTCCAGTCCGGCAAAGCCGTTGGCCCGCGTGGCGATCGGCAGATTGTGGAAGGCCGAGAAATTCTCCACGTTGATCCAGGCCGGCCACGACGTCGTGAAGCCGCAGGCGACACCGTTGTCGCGCAGCCGCCGGGCAGCCTTGCCGAGCTCGGACCAGGTCTTCGGCGCCATGCCCGGATCGAGCCCGGCCGCGCGAAACTGATCCTTGTTGTAGTAGAGGATGGGCGTGGAGGCGTTGAACGGAAACGACAGCATGTTGCCGTCGGCGTCGGCATAGGTGCCGGCGATCGCGGGCAGATAGGCCGACGGCGAAAAGCTCTCCTGCTCGTCGCGCATCAATTCGTAAACGGGATAGATCGCGCCCTTGGCCGCCGTCATCGTCGCGGTCGCGATCTCATTGACCTGCACGATCGCCGGCTGGCTGCGCGAGCGGAACGCGAAGATGGCCGCCGTCACGGTCTCCGTATAGCTGCCCTTGTAGCTCGGCACGATGCGGTAGTCGGACTGCGACGCGTTGAAGTCGGCCGCCAGCCTGTCGACCTGCCTGCCGAGCTCGCCCGACATCGCATGCCACCACACGATCTCGGTCGCGGCCTTGGCCGTGCTTGCGCCAACAACCGTCCAGAGCAGGATTGCAAACGAAACAGAACGCAGAAGGACCGTCACCAGGAGGCAACTCCAATTCGATGAATGAATAGGCTCGGGCTGAGATCGCAATCGGACCGAAAAATCAGGTCCAGCAACCCAAGGCTGCAACAAACTATCAGCAAACCATTGACGTGTATCGCTTTGACGTCAGAATGGCCTTATAGCACCTGTTCGGGAGTGCATTGAACCTTTTCATGTCCGGGCCGACCTCATCATCAGGGGGAAAAGTGTTGCCTGTGTACCGCGCCCATCTTTCGTCGATCTCGAGAGTGGACGTCACGCCGGTGCTGATGCGCGCTGAGGCGGGCGCGCGGTACCGCTCGTCCCTTTCACGCCCATCATGCTCGGCGGCGCGACTGGCTGCGCCGCAGCATACAGGCCCGGCTGCGCGCGGCAGAGCGGACGCAGGCAGGCTCCGCACGCCCGGCCCGAGGTAGCGATCGTGGCGCGATCCGAGCAGCGGAAATCCGTCGCGCGGCCGCTCGGTCTGGCGGTCCTGGGGCGGGCACGGATCGTTCGCGCGCTGCGGGCGGTTCCGATCCGCTGGCGCATCCTCTCGATCGCCGCGCTCAACTCGGCTGTCGTGATCGTGCTGGCGGCGCTGATCTGGAACGGCGCGACGGTGCTGGGCACGGCCTGGGACGACGTTCGCCAGGTCCGGGAATCCGACAAGGTGCTGGCCCTGCTCGAAAGCGAGACGAGCCGGCTGCAGAACCTCATTCATCGCTACATCAATCAGCCGAGCCCGGAGCTGTTCGCCGAGATCCTGCTGCTGCGCGAGGCCGTGCTCGGGACGCTGACGACGCGCGCCTCGACCGACCCGATGCTGTCGGGGTCGGTCGAGGAGCTGGAGCGCGTCACCGTGCGTTTCCTGGACGGCTTCGGCGAGCTGCGAAGTCTGCAGGCGACGATCTCCAAGACCTATGAGGAAGAGGTTCTCGGCCCCGCCCGCGACATCGCCGGGCTCTATTCGGTGATCGAAGGCGCGACCGGCCATCGCGACGCGCAGATCTGGCCCTCGCTCGGCAAGTCGCGCGAGGCCTTCACCGCCATGCTGGTCGCGGCCAATTCCTACTACCTGTCGCTCGCGCCCGCCTCCGCCGAGGACGCGCGCCGCAACACGGAGACGATCGAGAAGACCATTCCGGTGATGTCGAGCCTTGCGGACAATGATCTGCAGCGGCTGGCGCTGCAGCGGCTGTCGGCCCGGACCGCGGCGCTGCGCGCGGGATTCTCCAAGCTCACCGATCAGCTCACCAACCGCACCGAACTGCTGCGCAACACCATCGATGCCAGCCAGGCCGAAACCATCGGCGCCATCGACGGCCTGTCGGTGAAGATGCGCCAGCACGAGCAGAAGGCGCAGGCGACGTTCGATCGGACATTGAAGGACATCTCCCGCCGCGTCCTTTCGATCGCGGTGATCTTCCTGGGAGTCATCCTGTCCGCGGGCGTGCTGATCGCCTTGTCGATCCGGCTGCCGCTGCAGCAGATCATGGCCTCGATGCGCGCAATCATGCTGGGCGACTACGACCGCGAGGTCCAGGGCACCGAGGCGCGCGACGAGGTCGGCGCGATGGCCCGCGCCGTCGAGACCTTCCGCGAGAACGCGATCGCCAAGCGCAAGACCGAGGACGAGTTGCGCACCGCGAAGGAAAAGGCCGAGAGCGCGCTGCTCGAGCTCAACGCCGCGCAGCGCAACCTGATCGACGCCGAGCGGCTGGCGGCCCTGGGCGGGCTGGTCGCCGGCGTCGCCCATGAGGTGAACAATCCGATCGGCATCAGCCTGACGGTGGCCTCCAGCTTCGCGCGCCGCGTCGAGATGTTCGAGGCGGCGCTGCGGTCGCCCGAAGGCGGCCTGCGCCGGTCGCAACTGGAGGAGTTCGTGCGTTCGTCGCGCGATGCGTCCGAGCAACTGGTCGCCAACCTGCAGCGCGCCGGCGAGTTGATCCAGTCGTTCAAGCAGGTCGCGGTCGACCGCTCCCATGCGGAGCGACGGACCTTCGTCCTGAGCGAGGCGACCGATCAGATCATCACCAGCCTCAAGCCGGTGCTCAAGCGCGCGCCGATCACGCTGGCGGTCGATGTCCCCGAGGGGCTTTTCATCGACGGCTATCCCGGGTTCTACGGTCAGATTCTCACCAACCTGTTCCTCAACGCCGTCAACCACGCCTTTGCCGACGGCCGCGCGGGCACCATCTCGATCACGGCGCGGCCGCGCGGCACGGATGACATCGAGATCATTTTCGCCGATAACGGGGCAGGCATGCCCCCCGACGTGCAGCGCCAGGCCTTCGATCCGTTCTTCACGACACGCCGCAACGAAGGGGGAACGGGGCTCGGGCTGCATATCGTCTACAATCTGGTGACGCAGCAGCTCGGTGGCCGCATGATGCTGGAATCCCGCGAGGGACAAGGCACCACCTTTCGGATTATCATGCCGCGGGTCGCCAAGGGCGGCGCCGAGACAGCAATGGGTGACGGAACGACGCAATGGCCGAACAGGACGATGTCCTCCAACTGATCGAGGATACCGGTTTCGACGAGGACGACGGTTCGGCCCGGAAATGGAAGATCGCCGTCATCGACGACGACCATGCCGTGCACGAGGGCACCCGCTTTGCGCTGTCGGATTACAGCCTGAACGGCCAGGGGCTCGAAATCCTGTCCGCCTATTCGGCGGCCGAAGGCCGCGCGCTGATGCGGGAGCACACCGACATCGCGGCCGTGCTGCTCGACGTCATCATGGAGACCGACGTCGCCGGGCTCGAGCTCGTCGAATACATCCGCAACGAGATCAAGAACGAGACCGTCCGCATCATCCTGCGGACCGGGCAGCCGGGCCAGGCGCCGGAGCGGCGCGTCATCGTCCAGTACGACATCAACGACTACAAGGCCAAGACCGAGCTCACCGCCGACAAGCTGTTCACCTCGCTGACGGCGGCGCTGCGCAGCTACCAGCAGCTCGAGCGCATGGTGCAGACCCGGCGCGGCCTCGAGATCATCATCGACGCCGCCTCGACGCTGTATGATTTCAAGTCGATGCAGCGGCTGGCCGAGGGCGTGCTGACCCAGATCGCGTCGCTGCTGAACGTGGATTGCGCGGGGATCCTGGTGCTGCGCGACGACGGCAGCCAGACCGACGATTTTTCGGTGCTGGCCGGCTCCGGCTGCTACAGCCGCTTCTCCGGCGCCGTCACCTCGCGCTCGCTCGATCCGGATCTGCGCGACATGGTCGAGGCCGCCTTCAGGCAGCGCAGCAACGAATTCGCAGACCACCGCACCGTGCTCTATGTCCGCACCGGCTCGGGGCGCGAAGTCGTGGTGCTGCTGCAGGCGGAGCGGCCGCTGTCCGAGACCGACCGTTCGCTGGTCGAGATCTTCTCCAGCCGGCTGTCGATCGCCTTCGACAACGTGATCCTGTATCAGCAGCTGCATGAGGCCAACACCCAGCTCGAGGACCGCGTCGCCCAGCGCACCCGCGCGCTGATGCAGGCCAACCGGCGGCTGTCGGCGCAATGGCTGCGGCTGCAGCGCGCCAACGGCTTCAAGAACGAGATTCTCGGCACCGTTGCCCATGACCTGAAGAATCCGCTGGGCGTCATCCTCGGCCGCACGGAAATGCTGACCGAGTTGATCGCGACCGGCGCCTCCGCAGAGGGGATCACCAGCCAGGTCGGACATATCCGCGATGCCGCCAAGCGGCTGACCTCGATGGTCGACCATCTGATCTCGGATGCGATGGCCGACGCCTTCGACATCACCATCCGCCGCGAGCCGGTCGACATCACGGCCCTGATCCACGAGGTGGTCGAGGCCAACCAGCCGCTCGCCCTCAACAAGCAGCAGGTCATCGAGGTCTCGGCGCCGACGCTGCTGTCGACCATGTGCGACATCGACCGGATCCGCGAGGCGATCGACAATCTCTTGAGCAACGCGATCAAGTACAGCCCGATCGGCGGCAGGATCACCGTGAACGCCGCCGATGACGGCGACAACACCATCATCGCCGTCACCGACCAGGGCGCCGGGCTGTCGCCGGAGGATCTCGGCCGCCTGTTCGGGCGGTTCCAGCGGCTGTCGGCCAAACCGACCGCGGGCGAGAGCTCGACCGGGCTCGGCCTGTCGATTGTCAAACGCATCGTCGACATGCATGGTGGCGAGGTGACGGCCAGGAGCGAAGGGCCGGGATCCGGATCGACCTTCACCATCACACTGCCGGCGGCCGAATTGTCATGAGTCAGAGCCAGCACATCATCATCGTCGACGACGAGGCCCCTGCCCGCGAAATGGTGGGTGATTACCTCAAGATGCACGGCTTCAGCGTGACGCTGTGCGACGGCGGCAAGAGCCTGCGCAGCGCCATCGAGACCGGCCCCGCAGATCTCGTCGTGCTCGACCTCAACATGCCCGAAGAAGACGGCCTGTCGATCATTCGCGATCTCAAGGGCCGCACCAACATCCCGGTGATCATGCTGACGGCCACCGCCAGCCCGATCGACCGCGTGGTCGGGCTTGAGCTTGGCGCCGACGATTACGTCGCCAAGCCGTGCGAATTGCGCGAATTGATGGCCCGGATCCGCTCCGTGTTGCGCCGCAGCGGACCGGCCAAGGCTGCGGCGGCCGTCACGGAGACCGCTCCGGCCCAGGCCAAGGACCCGCAATTGGTGCGGTTCGGCACCAAATGGCTGGATCTCGATGCCCAGGCGTTGCGCGATGACGAGGGCAACGAGCACCCGCTGACGGCGTCCGAGTTCGGCCTGCTCAAAGTGTTCGCCGCCAACCCGAAGCGGGTGCTGTCGCGCGAGCGGCTGCTGGAGCTCGCCAATGCCCGCGATGCGGAGGCGTTCGATCGCGCCGTGGATCTTAGAATCATGCGCATCCGTCGCAAAATCGAGCCCGATCCGACCAAACCGGCCGTGATCCGGACCATTCGCGGCGGCGGCTACCTGTTCTCCCCGGCCGGCGAGAAGGCCTGAGGACAGCCGGCCGGCGGCGGCGAAAGCAGCTCCTGTACCCGCATTCCGTTCCGCTTCTTGGAATTGGGCACAATTCCGCCACGAGTGTTTCGCGATGTGCGGCGCGACGAAACATTTCCGCAGGCGCACGAAACCATTTTCCTGTTTTCGTGCAGACGTCCCGAAACGGGCACTCCTTAACAATCCATCCCGTCGAAACGCCGCAAGGGGGCGGCGGAACGGGAGAGTGCCATGCAGAACGTCGTTGCCATCAATTCCGCAGCCAGCCAGGGCATCATCGCCGCCCAGGCGACCACGGACGACATGCTCCTGGAGAGCATTGCCGATGGCGATCGCACCGCGATGCACACGCTTTATGCGCGTCACAATGTGCGGGTCTATCGCTTCATCCTGCGCATCGTCCGCGACACCACGATCGCCGAGGACCTCGTCAGCCAGGTGTTCCTGGACGTCTGGCGCACCGCCAAGCAGTTCGAGGGCCGCTCGCAGGTCTCGACCTGGCTGCTGTCGATCGCCCGCTTCAAGGCGCTGACCGCGCTGCGCCAGCGCCGCTTCGAGGACATCGACCAGGACGAGGTGCGCGAGATCGCCGACGACTCCGACACCCCGGAGACCTCGCTCGAGCGCTCCACCACCAGCGCCATCCTGCGCGCCTGCGTCGCCAAGCTGTCGCCGGCGCATCGCGAGATCATCACCCTGATCTACTACCATGAGAAGTCGGTGGAGGAGGTCGGGCAGATCATCGGCATTCCGCAGAGCACGGTGAAGACGCGCATGTTCTATGCCCGTAAGCACCTGGCCGAGCTCCTGCGCTGTGCCGGCGTCCACAGCCTCGCCGCCTGACCAAGCTTCATTCTCGCCGGGGCTGCGGTCCCGGCGGGTTCCAAAGACGACGACGCATCAAAATCGCCGAACGAAACAATTGAAACAATCGGCGAAATCACCTGGAAAATTTCCGCCGCTAGAACGTTATCCATCAGCCGAGCCTCAGTCCCCCAGCTGATCTCGGTTTGGAGCGAGCAAATTCAAGGATACCTCCACCTTCCAAGGTTGCTCCGAAGACCCGGCGGATGCCCCCGCCGGGTCTTCGTCGTTTGGGACCGCTCACCCCGCCAATAGGGCGATTTGACCATTTGATATCGCGCGTTGCCGGTGCAATCTTCCGTCATGGGGCGGTGCTACAAGCCCCACGGCAATGACGGACGGTGCTGATGTTCGGTTTGGATGCGGTTGAGCTGGCGCGCGCGCAGTTCGCCTTCACGGTCACCTTCCACATCATCTTCCCCGCCTTCTCGATCGGGCTCGCGTCCTACCTCGCCGTGCTCGAGGCGCTGTGGCTGTGGACC
Source organism: Bradyrhizobium sp. HKCCYLS3070 (assembly GCF_051167575.1). NCBI lineage: Bacteria > Pseudomonadati > Pseudomonadota > Alphaproteobacteria > Hyphomicrobiales > Nitrobacteraceae > Bradyrhizobium > Bradyrhizobium sp. HKCCYLS3070. The sequence continues at coordinate 87,089 of NZ_JBNPTI010000007.1, read as the reverse complement.
GGCCGCGACGTCTATCTCAACGTCTTCAATTACTGGCTCAAGATCTTCGCCATTACCTTCGCCATGGGCGTCGTCTCCGGCATCGTGATGTCCTACCAGTTCGGCACCAACTGGTCGGTCTATTCCGACAAGGTCGGACCGGTGATCGGCCCGCTGATGGCCTATGAAGTGCTGACGGCGTTCTTCCTCGAGGCCGGCTTTCTCGGCGTCATGCTGTTCGGCCTGAAGCGCGTCGGCCCGAAGCTGCATTTCCTGGCCACCCTGATGGTCGCCGTGGGCACGCTGATCTCGGCATTCTGGATTCTCTCGGCCAATTCCTGGATGCAGACGCCGGCGGGCTATGCCGTCAACGCCGACGGCCAGTTCGTCTCGGTCGACTGGCTCGCAGTCATCTTCAATCCGTCCTTCCCCTACCGCCTCGTGCACATGGTGCTGGCGGCCTATCTCACCACCTCGCTCGTGGTCGGCGCGGTCGGCGCCTGGCATCTGCTGCGCAATCCGCATCTGCCGGGCCCGCGCGTGATGTTCTCGATGGCGATGTGGATGGCGGCGCTGGTGGCGCCGCTGCAGATCCTGGTCGGCGATCAGCACGGCCTCAACACGCTCGAACACCAGCCGGTGAAGATCATGGCCATGGAAGGCCATTTCCAGAGCCACAAGGACGGCGCGCCGCTATACCTGTTCGGCTGGCCCGACCAGGCCAAGGGCGAACTGAAATGGGCACTCGGGATCCCCAAGTTCGGCTCGCTGATCCTCAAGCACCAGATCGACGCGCCGATGGCCGGGCTCGACACCGTGCCGCGGCAGGACTGGCCGCCGGTGCCGATCACCTTCTGGTCGTTCCGCATCATGGTCGGCCTGGGCCTGCTGATGCTGGCGCTCGGCCTGTTCAGCCTGTGGGAGCGCTGGCGCGGGCGGCTGTACATCAATCGCGGCCTGCACCGCTTCGCGATTGCGATGGGACCTGCGGGATTCATGGCCGTCATGGCCGGCTGGATCACCACCGAGACCGGCCGGCAGCCGTTCACCGTATACGGGCTGCTGCGCACCACCGATTCCGTTTCGCCGCTCGCGGCCCCGGCCGTGGGTGCCTCGCTGCTCGCCTTCATCATCGTGTATTTCATCATCTTCGCTGCCGGCGTGCTGTACATCCTGCGCCTGATGGCCGAGCCGCCGCATCCCGGCGAGCCGGGCCCGAGCAGCGAGCAGCCGGTCCGCACCGCCGGCATCACGCCGGCCGCCGGCGTCGTGCAGGGAGCCGTCGGATCATGAGCGTCGCCATCGATCTCGCCACCCTCTGGGCCTTCATCATCGCGCTCGCCGTGTTCATCTACGTCGTGATGGACGGCTTCGATCTCGGCCTCGGCATCCTCTTCCCGCTGTTTCCAGGCAAGCAGGACCGCGACGTCATCACCAACACCGTGGCGCCGGTGTGGGACGGCAACGAGACCTGGCTGGTGCTCGGCGGCGGTGGCCTGATGGCCGCGTTCCCGCTCGCTTATTCCATCCTGATGCCGGCGCTGTATGCGCCGCTGATCGCGATGCTGGTCGGCCTGATCTTCCGCGGCGTCGCCTTCGAATTCCGCTGGCGCACCCGCGCCACACGCAATCTGTGGGACATCGCCTTTGCCGGCGGGTCATGGGTCGCGGCGCTCGCGCAGGGCATCGCGCTCGGCGCCATCCTGCAGGGCGTGCATGTCGAGGGCCGGCACTATGCTGGCGGCTGGTGGGACTGGCTGACGCCGTTCAGCCTCCTCACCGGCGTCTCGCTCGTGGTCGGCTACGCGCTGCTCGGCGCAACCTGGCTGATCCTGAAGACAGAGGGGGACCTGCGCGACAAGGCCTATCGCATCAGCTGGGTCCTGCTGTTCGCGATGCTGCTCGCCATTGCCGCCGTCAGTCTGTGGACGCCGCTGCTCACGATCCAATATTCGGACCGCTGGTTCAGGTGGCCGGCGATCATTCTCACCGCGCCGGTGCCGCTCGCCGTCGTCGGCGTCACCGTGCTGATGATGAAGAACCTCGCCCAGAGGCACGATAGCTGGCCGTTCTTTCTCGCGCTCGCGCTGTTCTTCCTCTCCTACGCGGGCCTCGGCATCAGCATGTATCCCTACGTCGTGCCGCAGAGCATCACGATCTGGCAGGCGGCAGCACCCGAACGCAGCCAACTGATCATGCTGCCCGGCGTGCTGGTGCTGGTGCCGCTGATCCTCGGCTACACCGGCTGGGCCTATTGGGTGTTTCGCGGCAAGGTCGGGCACGACAGCGGCTATCACTGATGCGCGCTCCCGAGCCCGCGTCCCTCGCGAAGCGCCTCGCCTGGTTCGTTGCGCTCTGGCTCGCCGGCGTGGCGACCGTCGGCGCGGTGGCCTTCCTGCTGCGGCTCTGGATGAAGCTCGGATGACAACGGGTGCGCCCTGCGCTCACCTTGACTTTGCTGCGAATATGCTCCTGAAATTTGACGGGTGGATTTGATCGGGCAAGCTTCGCAGGGGTCCGTTGAGGAGAGCTTTGAATGCCGAGTTTCCGTCGCCTGCTTTGTGCGGCCAGCGCCATCATCGCGCTGGCGCTGTCCACATCGCATAGTTTTGCCCAGTCCGAGGACCCCGGCGATCAGCCCGGTCTCGTCGCCGATGACGGCTACGAGCTCGATCCCGAATGGCGCAAGCAGGTGGTCTATTTCCGCACCACCGAGCCGCCGGGCACCATCATCGTGTCCACCGCCGAACGCCACCTCTATCTGGTGCAGCCGGGCGGACGTGCCATCCGCTACGGCATCGGCGTCGGCCGTGACGGCTTCCAGTGGCAGGGGCTGCTGTCGATCACCAAGAAGGCCGAGTGGCCGGATTGGACGCCGCCGCCGGAGATGATCCAGCGCCAGCCCTATCTGCCGCGCTTCATGGCCGGCGGCCCCGGCAATCCCTTGGGCGCGCGCGCGATGTATCTGGGCACCACCGTGTACCGCATCCACGGCACCAACCAGCCCTGGACGATCGGCAGCAAGATTTCCTCCGGCTGCTTCCGGCTGGTGAATGCCGATGTCGCCGACCTGTTCGACCGCGTCCCGGTCGGCACCAAGGTCGTGGTGCGGCAGAAGCCGGAACTGTGACGCCGGCGCCCGCCGCCGGACATTCAGCCATCGCTTTGTCCTGACATTTTCTGAAAGAGATTCACCATGCGCACTTTCCGAGGCGGCCTGCTGATCGGGCTCGCCGTCGCCGTCCTCGTCGCGGCGCTCGCCGTCACCTATGAGATGTACGACACCCGCACCTTGAAGCGGACCATCCGCCGCGGCGAGGTGTTGTGCGGCGTCAATGCCGGCCTGCCCGGCTTCTCGATTCCCGACGACAAGGGCAATTGGAGCGGCTTCGACGTCGACTTCTGCCGCGCCGTGGCGGCCGCGATCTTCGATGATCCGAAGAAGGCGAAGTTCGTGCCGCTCGACGCCAACGAGCGCTTCAAGGAGCTGCAGAGCCGCAAGGTCGACATCCTGTCGCGCAACACCACCTGGTCGATGGCGCGCGAGCAGAACTACGACCTGTATTTCCCGGCGGTCGCCTATTACGACGGCCAGGGCTTCATGGTGCCGCGGTCGCGCAAGCTGGAGACGGCGCTCGACCTCAACGGCAGCAAGGTCTGCGTGCAGGATTCCACCACCAACGCGCTCAACCTCGGCGACTATTTCCGCACCAACAACATGAAGTACGAGGAGGTGAAGTATCCCAAGCTCGACGACGTCATCAAGGCGTATGACAGTGGCAAGTGCGACACCTTCACCGCCGACGTCTCGCAGCTCTACGCGCTGCGTCTGACGCTGTCGAAGCCCGGCGATCACGACATCCTGCCCGACCTGATCTCCAAGGAGCCGCTCGCGCCCGTGGTGCGCCAGCGCGACGACGACTGGATGATGATCGTGAAGTGGACGCTGTACGCGATGATCAATGCCGAGGAACTCGGCGTCACCTCCAAGAACATCGACGAGGCGCTGAAGTCGAAGAAGCCGGACGTGATGCGGCTGGTCGGCAACGAGGGCAGCTACGGCCAGGACCTCGGCCTGACCAAGGACTGGGCCGCGCGCGTGATCCGTCACGTCGGCAATTACGGCGAGGTCTATGAGCGCAATGTCGGCAGCGAGTCGAAGCTGAAGATCCCGCGCGGCATGAACCAGCTGTGGAACGCGGGTGGTGTCCAGTACGCGCCGCCGATCAGGTAGAACGCCGGTCGGAATTGTCGGCTTCGCTTCGACTGGTCTCACGCCTCTCGCGACACGAACGGTGCACCCTCTCCCCTTGTGGGAAAGGGTCGTTTCGATGCGCAGCATCGAAACCGGGTGAGGGGTTGCCACGAACTCAGACCTGCATTTTCCGCACCAACCCCTCACCCAAGCAAGCTTGGAGTTGGCTTCTGTGTAGCCCTCTCCCACAAGGGGAGAGGGCGCATTCATATGCGCCGCGAGGGCTGATTTTCCGGTGCTTAGAGCAGAACAAACATCATCATCCCCGCGACGTCTTCCGCGCCCGAGCTTTGCCAAATTCTCCACCCTCCGAAAATCGAGGGCGCAGGGAAGGCCAGGTGCCGACTGGCACCTGCGGCCCGCCTGCGTAAAAAAATGCAGGCGGCAGAACCACAGGCTCAGCCGGGACAACCCGGCCTTCCCTGCGCGACGGTGTTAACGCTTATGGCGCGCTCTCCTCGGTGTCCGGCTTGTTAGCCACCGTCGCCGCCCGGGATCATCACCCGTCGACTTGACGCCAGCATCGGGGCGCCAGGACCACGCGCTTTCACGTCCGCATCGCCATCGTTCGTCGGCGCGATCACTCGCGCTGCGATCCGATGCGTCCATCGCGTCACCGGCCCACGTTTCGTAACGATCGCGAAGCGTCCCTCTTGCGGGCCGTGACGGCGGGGAATGTGCGGCTGATTTGCCCGACGAGACAACGCCCGTCGGGTTGCGACAAAATGGCACGACGGGCACTGCGGATGCTCCCGCAAAGCAATTAGTCCCGCGGATCCATGGCTCTCGCGCGATCTGCCTTAGATGTTCGGGGAGCCACTCACGAGTTCGTGAACTCATCCTCAAATCCAGCCAATCGCAGCGATCGTAACGAGCCTGACCAATCCGGTCGGGTGATGCGGCCCTGCACAACAGGGCGAACAAGGGGTACCGAAATCCCTTTGCGCATCAGCCAACTCATCAGTTCAGTTCACAGGGAAAAACTCGAATGACGCTGGGATTCCGTTCGTTCGTGGCCGGCGCGTTGATGCTGGGCGCGCTCTCCATGTCAGCAGCCGCGGCACGTGCCGCCGATATCGTCGACACCGCCGTCGGCGCCGGTCAGTTCAAGACGCTCGTCGCCGCCGCCAAGGCCGCAGGTGTCGTGCCGGTGCTGAAGAGCAAGGGTCCCTTCACCGTATTCGCACCGACCGACGCGGCGTTCGCCGCGCTGCCGCCGGGCACCGTCGAGGATCTGCTTAAGCCGAAGAACAAGGGCAAGCTCGCCGCGATCCTGAAGTATCACGTGATCCCCGGCGCGGTGAAGGCCGGCGACGTCGCCGGCAAGAAGCTGAGCGTGAAAACGGCGCAAGGCCAGCCGGTGGCCGTCGACGGCACCTTCTTCGGCGTGCAGGTCAACGACGCGCATGTGGTGCAGGCCGACGTCATGGCCTCGAACGGCGTCATCCACGTCATCGACAAGGTGCTGCTGCCACCGGCCAAGACCGCGATGCATCATTGATCGAACGAGAGCGCGCCATCGGTGATGGCGCGCTCTTTTTTTGCGAACTCTGCTGTTGTCGTCGATAGTTACTGGGTACGCCGCGAAGGCGGGGTACCCAGTACCCTGCGGGCTTGTCGGTCAATCACAACTCGCTCGGCGTACTGGATCGTCCGCCTTCGCGGACGATGACAGCTGAGCGTGTGGAGTCGGCGGGTGCCGACAAGCGGCCTTGCTTAGTACCCCCTGAGCTGAGCCAGCTGCGCTGCGTGATAGTTCGCATCGCCGAGCAGCTCCTCACAGACGCGGGCGCGCTTCATGAAGAAGCCGATGTCGAACTGGTCGGTCATGCCCATGCCGCCATGCATCTGCACGCCCTCCTGCACCGCGCGGGTCGCGGTCGCCCCCGCGCGGGCCTTGGCGACGGCCACGGCGGCCGTCGCGCCGGCGGAATCGGCGTCGAGCGTCTGCAGCGCCTTCAGCACCGCGGCGCGGGTGATCTCGATCTCGATATAGAGCTGCGCGGCACGGTGCTGCAGCGCCTGGAATTCGCCGATGGCCTTGCCGAACTGCTTGCGCTCCTTGAGATAGGCAACGGTGCGGCCGAACACCTCCTCGCTCAGTCCCACCATCTCGGAGGCCACCGCGCCCCGGCCGAGATCGAGTACGGCGCTGAGCGTGGCAGCGCCACCATCGACATCGCCGAGCACGTGATCCGCGGTGACCTCGACGTTGTCGAGCGTCACCCGCGCGGCGTTGTGCGCGTCGACCATGATGGTGCGTTCGATCGCCACGCCCTTGGCCTTGGGATCGACCAGCAACAGCGTGAGGCCATCGCGATCGCCAGGCGAGCCCGCACTGCGCGCGACGACGAGCAGGAGATCAGCGACGTGGCCGTCGACCACCATCGCCTTGGCGCCGTTCAGTTTGAAGCCGTTGCCGGAGCGCACGGCCTGCAGGGCGGTGTGCAAAGGACGATGCTTGGCGCCTTCGTCGAGCGCCAGCGCGGCGAGCAGCGCGCCGCTGGCGATCTTCGGCAGATACTCGGACTTCTGCGCCGCCGAGCCGGCGCGGGCGAGCGCCGAGGCTGACAGCACCGACGTCGCCAGAAACGGCGACGGCATCAAGGTGCGGCCGATTTCCTCCATCACGACGCCGGCTTCGACCGCGCCGAGGCCGGAGCCGCCGTGCTCTTCCGGCACGAGCAGTCCGGCAAAGCCCATCTCGGCGAAGGTGGCCCAGAGCTCTTTGGAGAAGCCGGTCTCGTCGCGGCTGTCGCGCAGCTTGCGCAGGTGCGACACCGGCGCGTGATCTGAGATCAGGCCGCGCGCGCTGTCGCGCAGCATCGATTGTTCTTCGGTGAGGAGGAGAGGCATGGCAGATCCCGTTGCAACGATGGCAATCAATTTCGGTCTCGTCATTCCGGATGGCCCGAAGGGCCCGGCCCGGAATCCATACTCACGATCGTGGTTATGGATTCCGGGCTCGCCGCTTCGCGGCGCCCCGGAATGACGGCGAGAGGGGTGAACTACGCCCCCGGCAGATCGAGGATACGCTTGGCGACGATGCCGAGCATGACCTCGGAGGTGCCGCCTTCGATCGAGTTGGCCTTGGTGCGCAGCCAGGCGCGGGGACGCGCGCCTTCATGGGAGCGCTCGCTCTCCCATTCGAGCGCGTCGATGCCGCCGGCCGCCATCAGCAGCTCGTGGCGTCGCTTGTTGAGCTCGGTGCCGTAGTACTTCATCGCCGACGAGAACGCCGGATGCCCCTGTCCCGCCTTGGCGAGATCGACCATGCGCTCGGCGGCGGCGGCAAGCGCGGCCTCGTCGACGTCGAAGGTCGCGATGTCCGCACGTAAGAGCGCGTCGTCGAGCCGCCCCTGCGCATCGCTGCCGACAGAATCTGCCGCGACCTGGCCGAGCGGCCGGCTGCCGCCGCGCTCGCCCATGCCGGAAATCATCGCGCGCTCGTGTTGCAGAAGGTACTTCGCAACGTCCCAACCACGGTTGACGGTGCCCAGCACGTTCGCCTTGGGCACGCGGACATTGTCGAAGAAGGTCTCGCAGAATGGCGAGCGGCCGGAGATCAGGAGAATCGGCTTGGTCGACACGCCCTTCGACGTCATGTCGAACAGGATGAAGCTGATGCCGTCATGCTTCTTCGCCGCCGGATCGGTGCGCACCAGGCAGAAGATCCAGTCGGCGTAGTTGGCGTAGGAGGTCCAGATCTTCTGGCCGTTGATGATGTAGTCGTCGCCGTCGCTTTCGGCCCGCGTCTGCAAGGAGGCGAGATCGGAGCCGGCATTCGGCTCGGAATAGCCCTGGCACCAGCGAATGAGGCCGGCGGTGATCTTCGGCAGGTGCTCGCGCTTCTGGTCGTCCGTGCCGTATTTCAGCAGCGCCGGCCCGAGCATCGAGATGCCGAACGAGGTGATCGGCGCGCGCGCGCCGATCGCCGCCATCTCCTGGCGCACGATCTTGGCCTCCTCGCCGTCGAGGCCGCCGCCGCCATATTCCTTGGGCCAATGCGGCACGGTCCAGCCCTTGTCGCGCATGCGCTCGAACCAGACGCGCTGCGGCTCGGAGGAAAATTTCGCATTGCGGCCGCCCCAGAACGTGTCCTCCTCGGAGGTCATCGGCCGGCGCATCTCCGGCGGGCAATTGGCCTCCAGCCAGGCCCTGGTTTCGCGGCGGAATGTATCAAGATCGGCCATGCCAAGTCCTCACGCGTTTCCATGATTGCTGTCTTTGGAACGACCTAACCTCAGCGCGTCAGGGAATTCAACATCGATGTCGCCGCGGGCGCCCTCGCCTTGCCAGGCGTTCTATGGTCATGATGCCGCCGCGTGAAATACGAGGAAACGAACATGCGCCTGAAACTTCTTTCGCCTGGCGAAATGAGCGCCGACCAGCGCCAGACCTATGACGAGTCGATCGCCAGCAAGCGCGGCTCGCCGCCGCCGCCGATGATGGCCTGGCTGAACAGCCCGGAGATGGCGCGGCACGCGACGCGGCTCGGCGCCTTCCTGCGCTACGACACGGTGTTTCCGGCAGCACTCTCGGAGATCGCGATCCTGGTGACGGCGCGGCATTGGACCGCGCATTACGAATGGTACGCGCATAAGCGTCTGGCGCTGGCCGGCGGGCTCGACCTGGAGATCATCGAGGACATCCGCGACCGTCGCACGCCGGAATTCTCCGATCCCAAGGCACAGATGATCTACGACGTCGCCAAGTCGCTGCATGAGGGCCATGGACTGACGGATGCGCTCTACAAGGAAGCGATCGCGCTGCTCGGCGAACGCGGCCTGGTCGAGATCATCGGCCTGTGCGGCTACTACACGATGGTGTCGATGACGCTGAACGCGTTCGAGTTCGACCTGCCGGAGGGCGAGGTGTCGGAGTTGAAGTGAGAAGCGCGTGAGCTGCGATGCGCCGCTGTCGCCACGATGCCGGTGCACTCCCCTCCCCCTTGCGGGGAGGGGTCGGGGGTGGGGGTCTCCGGGCGCTGCGCGAAGTGAGGTGCGACCTTATCAATCTGCACTGCTATCGGCTCTCAAGGCTGGGCATCCACCGCTCGGCCGAGCGAGAGACTTTGATCCTTGTAATCTGAGAGAGCACGGTTCGTGGACCCCCACCCCCGCCCCCTCCCCGCAAGGGGGAGGGGAGCGCACCGTGGGTGCGGCGCGACCTCGTTACTACTACGCCCGTTTTAGTCAGCCCGCCGCTGCCTCGCGCCGCTTCGACGACCACACCAGTGCAAGCACGCACAATCCCAGCAGCACCGGCGGGAACACCACGAGGTTCACCGCCGACCAGCCGAAATTGGCGAGCAGTTGGCCCGAGGAGAACGAGCCCAGCGCCATCAGGCCGAAGATCAGGAAATCGTTGAACGCCTGCACCTTGTTGCGCTCGGCGGATGTATGTGTCTCCAGCACCAGCGCGGAGGCGCCGACGAAGCCGAAATTCCAGCCGACGCCGAGCATGACCAGGGTGGCCCAGAAGTGCATCGCGGTCAGGCCCGACAAGCCGATGACGGCAGCGACCGCTTCAAGCCCCAGGCCCACCGCGACGATGGCAGGCGCACCAAAGCGCGCGATCAGCGATCCCGTGAAGAAGCTCGGGCCGTACATCGCCACGATGTGCCATTGCAGGCCGAAATTGGAATCCGACACGGTGAGCCCGCACATCTGCATCGCCAAAGGTGCCGAGGTCATCACCAGGTTCATCACCGGATAGGCGATGGTGCCACACAGGGCAGCTGCGATGAAGCGCGGCTGGCGCACGATCTCGGACAGCGGCCGGCCGCCATGGAGATCGGCAGCTTCAGGCTTCGGCAGATCGACGCCGGCGACGATCCCCATCGCGACCAGCGCGACCGCCGCCTGGACCAGATAGCTGAATGCGAACAGATAGGGTTGCCAGACGTCCATGGTCCATTGCACGAGCTGTGGACCGAGCAGACCGGCGAAGATGCCGCCCGCCATCACCCACGACACCGCCTTGGGCCGGAACGTCGCGCTGGCGCCATCGGCCGCCGCGAAGCGATAGGATTGCGCGACGGCGCCATAGACGCCGCCGAGGAACGTCGCCAGGCAGAACAGTGCGAACGAGCCGCGCAAGATGGCGAGGCAGCCGAGCACGCCGGTGACGGCGCCGCAGCCGGTACCGATCAGGAAGGCCGCCCGGCGGCCATAGCGGCGCGAGATCGCGCCGGTCGGCAAGGTGCCGGCGGCGAGGCCAACGACGTACATCGAGATCGGTACCGTCGCGAGCCCGATGTTCGGGGCAATGGTGACACCGACGATCGCGCCGGTGGCGAAGATCACGGCCGAGTTGGCGCCGGTCAGCGCCTGGGCGGCCGCGAGCCGCGCCACGTTACGGCGAGCGCGGGCATCATCGGAGGTGTCTTCGCTCACGGTCAGATCGATCATCTCAGGTATCCGGAGGCGTGGCACGCACGCTCCCGCCTTGCTGGTTCAGCCGCACTATTGCGGGAAGCGCGCGCCCGAGGCAACGGGCGCGAACGGAGACAAGCCATGCGGCAGCGAACGCGCCACGGAGCGTGATTCGACACTCCCGACCTGCCCGGCTAATCAAGCCGGCTGTATTCTCGCGTCAACGGCGCCCGCGGAGCTTGAGCCATGTCAATCGACGATCGTCCGACCATCGCGGCGCCTGATGACGATCCGTATCTGTGGCTCGAGGAGATCGACGGCGAGCGCGCGCTCGCCTTCGTCGCGGCGCAGAACCAGCGCACGCTCGCCGCGTTCGGCGATGCGGCCTTCGAACGCGACCGCGACACGCTGGCCGCCATCCTGGATCGGCCGGACAACATCCCGTTCGTCAGCCGCCGCGGCGGGCTGCTGTACAATCAATGGAAGGACGCGGCGCATCCGCGCGGCTTGTGGCGGCGCACGACGATGGCGGAGTTCCGCAAGGCGCAACCGCAATGGGAGGACCTGCTCGACATCGACCGACTCGCTGCCGACGAAGGCGAGGACTGGGCGCTGAACGGGGTCTCGAGCCTGCCGCCGGCGCATGAGCGCGCCATCCTGAGCCTGTCGCGGGGCGGCAGCGACGCCGTGGTGCTGCGCGAGTTCGACCTCGCGACGAAGCGCTTCGTGACGGGCGGCTTCACGCTCTCGGAGGCCAAGGGCGGCGCCGCCTGGCTCGATGCCGACACCCTGCTGCTGGCGAGCGCGTTCGGCGCGGGCATGGCGACGCCGTCGGGCTACGCGCGGACGGTGCGGCGCTGGCGGCGCGGCCAGCCGGTCGAGCAGGCGGAGGTGATCTTCGCCGCCGAAGGCAGTCAGTCGACATGGGTGCATGTCGGTGTCGATCGCAGCGTCGCGCCGGCGCGGGTGTGGTTTGCCGAGGGCATCGACTTCTTCAACCAATATCTATGGCTCGGTGACGGCGGCGGGGCGCGGACCAGGCTCGACCTGCCGACCGACTGCTGGATGTCAGCGCATGGCGACTGGATGGCCATCAAGCTGCGCCAGCCCTGGACCGTCGGCGAGGTCACCCATCCCGCAGATGTGGTACTCGGTCTCCGGCTCTCGGCATTCCTTGCCGGGCGCCGCGATTTCACCCGCGTGTTCGAGCCCGCGCCGCGACGCGCGCTGCAGGGTCTGTCCTGGGCCGGCGACCGGCTGGTGCTGTCGATCCTCGACGAGCTCAGGGCAAGGTTCGAGGTGTGGACGCCGTCACCGGGGGAGTGGCGCTGCGAGCGGCTTCCCGGCCTGCCGGAGATCGCGACGGTGGACGTCTGGCGTCTCGACACCGACGAGGCCGAAAGCAACGGCGACCTGCTCGCCAACATCCAGGATCCGCTGACGCCGCCGTCGCTGCTACTGATCGAGGGCTTGGCCGCGCCGATCGTGCTGAAGCAGGCGCCTCGCACCTTCAGCGCCGAGGGGCACGTCGTCACGCGACACGAGGCGATCTCGGTGGATGGCGAGCGTATTCCCTACACCCAGACCGGGCCGGCCGAGCTGACAGGCGACGCGCCGGTGCACATGAGCGCCTATGGCGGCTTCGGTCACACGCTCCGTCCGGCCTACAATGCGGCGCTGGGCAAGCTGTGGCTCGAGCGTGGCGGCACGCTCGTGGAGGCCAACATCCGCGGCGGCGGCGAGTTCGGCACCGCCTGGCACGATGCCGGCCGCTATGCGGGCAAGCGGCTCGCGCATGATGATTTCGCCGCGGTCGCCGCCGACCTCGTCCGCCGCGGCGTCACGGTGCCGAAGCGCATCGCGGCGCAAGGCGGCTCCAATGGCGGCATCCTGATCACCAACATGCTGGTGCGCTACCCCGAGCGCTTCGGCGCCTTGTTCTGCACCATCCCGCTGATCGACATGCGCCGCTACACCAAGCTGCTCGCCGGCGCGAGCTGGATCGCCGAATATGGCGATCCCGACAGCGACCAGGATTGGAGCTGGATGTCGACCTACTCGGCCTATCACACCGCAACGCCCGGCCAGCCCTATCCGCCGATCCTGATCGCGACCACGCGGCGCGACGATCGCGTCCATCCCGGCCACGCGCGCAAGATGACCGCCAAGCTGCAGGCCATGGGCTACGACGCCTGGTTCTACGAACCCGCCGCCGGCGGCCATGGCTACGGCACCGACAACCGTGAGCGCGCCAGCTTCATCACGCTGGGCACGCGGTTTCTGGCGCGGCATGTCGGGCTGGAGGCGAAGTGAGCGGCCCATCTTCCGTCATTGCGAGGAGCGAAGCGACGAAGCAATCCAGAGTCCCAACGCGACCCTGGATTGCTTCGCTTCGCTCGCAATGACGGAGATCGGCGAGGCGCCGTCGCAAACCTACGAAGTCCGACCGAACACCAGGATCATGTTGTTGGCGGGCATTTCCATCGTCTCGCGCAAGGCGAGCCCGTGGCGCGCGGCGAGCGCCTCGAGGTCGGCGATGTCGCGCACGCCCCAGTCCGGATCGCGCTCGCGCAGCGACGTGTCGAACACGGCGTTGCTGACCGCCGTGTGCTTGCCGTCGCGCTTGAACGGGCCGTAGAGCACCAGTGCGCCGTCCGCCGACAGCGCCTGCCCGGCGCCGGCGAACAATCCCTCCGCCACCGACCACGGCGCGATGTGAATCACGTTGGCGCAGAAGATCGCGGCGAGCTGCGACGGCCCGCCCGCGGCGCGGAACGCCGCCGGCCAGCCGGGATCTGACAGGTCGATGCGCTGGGCATCACGGATGTTGGACAACCCGGCATGGCTGCGCCAAGCCGCAATGCTGGCGAGGTGGTTGGCGTTGAGATCGCTCGGCCACCACGTCAGGTCCGGGCGCTGCGAGGCGAAATGCACGACGTGCTGGCCGGTGCCGCTGCCGGCCTCCAGCACGTCGCCGGTCTTGCCCGCCAGCAGCCGTTCCAGCACCGCCCAGATCGGCTGGTGGTTGCGGTGGAACGCGGCCGCGTCCAGCCGTCCGTCCGGTTCCACCGGCCGACCGTCCCGGCCGAACTCCACGACATATTCCGCCATGACCATTCTCCCGGCCGCCCCATGGACGGCCCTCGTTAACCGCGTTGCGGCGGCCACCATAGCTGCATTGTCAGCCGATGGTCTTTATGCTTTGCAGCGCCTATATTGCCGAGATCACCGAGACGTCGGAACTCCACCTTGATCACACCTGTCCTGCGTACCGCCCTGGCGATGGGGCTCTCGCTCGCCATGTCCATGGCCGCTCACGCCCAGTCCGGTGCCGTCGACGGCCAGAAGCTCGCCTTCGACCGCGGCAAGGGCAACTGCCTGACCTGCCACGAGATCAAGGGCGGCGACCTGCCGGGCTCGATCGGCCCGAAGCTGGAGAACCTCAAGGCGAGATACGACCGCGCCGAGCTGATCGCGATTCTCAACGACGAGACCAGGCGCAATCCGCTGACGGTGATGCCGCCGTTCGGCCGCAACCGCATCCTGACCGAGCAGGAAATCAGCGCCATCGTCGACTTCCTGCAGACCCTCTGATTCCGTTTGGAGACCGCCATGACTGCCTCGTTCGGCCCGTTGGCCCACCGCCGCCTGTTCCTGAAGGGCGCCGGCCTCGTCGCGCTGATCGGCCTCGGCAACGCCGTGCTGCACGCGACCCCCGTGTTTGCCGCGACCAATGACAACAAATATCCGGAAGACGCCTTCAAGCAGAAGAATGCGGGCGATGCGGTCAAGGCGCTGTACGGCCGTGACCACGAAGCGTCCGACAAGATCAAGCTCGACGCGCCGGAGATCGCCGAGAACGGCGGCGTGGTGCCGATCGCGGTGACGACGTCGCTGCCGAACGTCACCTCGATCGCCTTCATCGTCAGCGAGAATCCGTTCGCGCTGGCGGCGTCGTACCACATCCCCGAGGGCACCGTGCCCGCGGTGGCGAACCGGCTCAAGATGGCCAAGACCTCCAACGTGATCGCGCTCGTCGAATCCGGCGGCAAGCTCTACAGCGCGACCAAGGAGGTCAAGGTCACCGTCGGCGGCTGCGGCGGCTAAGGTCAGGAGATCATCATGGCATCGAGCATCCGCGTCCGCGCCGTCCTGAATGGCGACGTCGCCGAGGTCCAGACACTGATTCAGCACCCGATGGATACGGGCCTGGTCAAGGACGCCAAGGGCGAAGTGATCCCGGCGCACTACATCCAGCAGGTCACCTTCGTGCACAAGGACAAGACGGTGTTCCTGGCCGATTGGGGCACCGCGGTGTCGAAGGACCCCTATGTCAAGTTCGCCTTCAAGGGCGCGGCCAAGGGCGACGAGCTCAAGGTGAGCTGGGTCGACAGCAAGGGCGCGACCGACAGCCTGACGGCGACGATCCAATGAGGGTGCCGCGCCTCGCGCTGACCGTGGCGGCCGCGCTCGCTCTCGGCGCCTCCGGCGCTGCGGCCGCGGACAAGCCGAACCCGGCCGCCGACGCCAAGGCGTTCCAGGATTACTTCGTCAAGAAGTTTCCGAAGGTGGCGTTCGACGATTTCGTCAACGGGCCGTATTCGATGAACGCCGACATGCGCAAGCAATGGGAGGAGAAGGAGCAGTTTCCGCCCTACGAGTTCGCGCTCGATGCCGGCAAGGAGATGTTCGCCAAGCCGTTCAAGAACGGCAAGACCTATGCCGACTGCTTCCCGAACGGCGGCATCGGCATCCGCCAGAACTATCCCACTTTCGACGACAAGGAAGGCAAGGTCATCACCCTCGAGCTGGCGCTGAACCGCTGCCGCGAGGCCAATGGCGAGCAGCCCTACTCCTACGTCAAGGACGAGATGGCATCGCTGACCGCCTACATGGCGTACACGTCGCGCGGCAAGCGCTTCGACATCAAGATCCCCGACGACCCGCGTGCGCTCGAGGCCTTCGAAAAGGGCAAGGAGTATTTCTACACCCGCCGCGGCCAGTTGAACTTCTCCTGCGCGAGCTGCCACGTGCAGAGCCCGGGGGAGCGGATCCGCGCCGAGATCCTGGCGCCGGCGCTCGGCATCCTCAACGCGATGCCGATCTACCGCTCGGAATGGAGCGGCATGGGCACGATCAGCCGGCGCTTCGTCACCTGCAACAGCCAGACACGCGCCGTGCCGCTGGAGCCGCAATCGGACGAATACCGCAACCTCGAATATTACCTGTCCTACGTGTCGAACGGCCTGCCGGTTTCAGGACCTGGAGCACGGCCATGAAAAACGTCACGACAGCAAGCGTCATGAAAAAGATCGTGTTCGCCATGATGGTATCAGCGGTCGGCGCCGGCTCCGCGCGGGCCGCGTCGGAGGCCGACTATCTCGCGGCTGTCGCGGCGGCCGAGAGCGCCAACAAGGAAGCCGGACGTCTGCGCAACCAATGGACCGTGACCCAGGCCGCACTCACCGCTGCGAAGAAGGCAGCGGATTCCGGCAATTTCGATTCTGCGCTGAAGTCGGCGCAGGAGGCCGAGGCGCTCGCTAAGGCCTCGGTCGTCCAGGCCACCAGCGAGAAGCAGCGCTGGAAGGACATGGAGATCCGCTAGAGCATGATCCGGAGAAGTGGCAACCGGTTTTCCCTCGCGACGAACGCCGAAGGCGTTTGTGCGGAGATCATGCTCAAACAAAGGGATGGATCATGATGCGATTCCGTGGAATCGCATCATGATCTAGGACGCGAGCCATGATTCGGCGCCGGGACTTTCTGAAGGCATCAGTTGTCGCCACGCTCGCCGCGCCGGCGTTGCTGCGCAGCGCCCGCGCCGCTGACACCGTCAGCCTTTACGACATCGAGAAGTTCGGCAACGCGCGCATCCTGCACATCACGGACACGCACGCGCAGTTGCGGCCGCTGTTGTTCCGCGAGCCCAGCGTCAATCTCGGCATCGGCGAAATGTGGGGACGGCCGCCGCATCTGGTCGAGCGCGCCTTCCTCGACCGCTACGGCATCCGGCCCGACAGCGCCGAGGCCTATGCGTTCACCTCGTTCGAGTTCGAGAAGTACGCCGTCCGCTTCGGCCGGATGGGTGGATTCGCGCATCTGAAGACCCTGGTCGACAAGCTGCGCGCCGATGCCGGCGACCATCGCTCGGTGCTGCTCGATGGCGGCGACCTCTGGCAGGGCACCGGGCTCGCCAATGCGATGCGCGGCGCCGACATGGTGAGCGCCGCCAACCTGCTCGGCATCGACGCCATGACCGGGCATTGGGAGTTCACCTATGGCGAGGAGGCGCTGCGCACCAACCTCGCCCGCTTCAAGGGCGAATTCCTGGCGCAGAACGTGTTCCTGACGGAGGAGGCGGCGTTCAACGACGCCAAGGCGTTCGATCCCGGCTCCGGCCGCGTGTTCAAGCCGACCACCATCAAGGAGATCGGCGGCGCCCGCATTGCCGTGATCGGCCAGGCCTTTCCCTACGTGCCGATCGCGCATCCGCGCCGCTTCACGCCGGACTGGACGTTCGGCATCCGCGAGGAGGAGCTGCAGAAGCTGGTCGATGGCCTCCGCGGCGCCGACAAGGTCGATGCCGTGATCCTGCTGTCGCATAACGGCATGGATGTCGACCTCAAGCTGGCGAGCCGCGTCACCGGCATCGACGTCATCCTCGGCGGCCATACCCATGACGCGGTTCCGCAGCCGGTCGCGGTCAGCAATTCCAAGGGCGCAACGCTCGTCACCAATGCCGGCTCCAACGGCAAATTCCTCGCCGTGCTCGATCTCGACGTCGGCAAGGGCCGCGTCGCCGATGCGCGCTACCGGCTGCTGCCCGTCTACTCGGAGCTGCTGAAGCCGGACCCGGCGATGCAGGCGCTGATCGATCAGACGCAGCAGCCGCAGGTCGCGGCCTGGAGCGAGAAGCTCGCGACGTCCGACCGGCTGCTTTACCGGCGCGGCAATTTCGAAGGCGCGACCGACGACCTGATCTGCGCGGCGCTGCGCCGCGAGCTCGATGCCGAGATCGCGCTGTCGCCCGGATTCCGCTGGGGCCCGACCTTGCTCGCGAACCAGTCCATCCTGCTCGAGGACGTGCTGGCGCAGACCGCCATCACCTATCCCGAGACCTATGTGCAGCGGATGTCCGGCGCAGAGATCAAGGACGTGCTCGAGGACGTCTGCGACAACCTGTTCAACGCCGACCCCTATCTGCAGCAGGGCGGCGACATGGTGCGAACCGGAGGGCTATCCTACCGCTGCGCGCCCGCCGAGCCGATCGGCCGCCGCATCTCCGATCTCACGCTCGACGATGGCCGGCCGCTGGACGCCCGCAAGAGCTACAAGGTCGCCGGCTGGGCCTCGATGAACGCGCAGGACGGCAAGCCGGTGTGGGACGTGGTGGCCAACCACCTGCGCAACGGCCAACTGGTGCTGGTCGGAACGAACAAGGTCACGCTCTCGGGTGTCGACGGCAATCCCGGATTTGCATCGCAATCGTGACCGCGGATTGCGCGATGCAATCCGACCTGCCGAGCGTTCGCCGCATTGGTGACATCGGGCCGGTCGTGCTAATGCCACGATGATCCAGATCGGAAGGAGGCGCTGATGATCTTCCGCCAATTGTTCGACAGCGTCTCCGGCACCTACAGCTACATCCTCGCCAGCCGCAGCGGCGGCGAGGCCGTCATCATCGATCCGGTGCTGGAGAAGGTCGAGCGCTACTGCCAGCTTTTGCGCGAGCTCGATTTGCGCCTGGTGAAGGCCGTCGACACCCACCTGCATGCGGATCACGTCACCGGCCTCGGCGCTTTGCGCGACCGCACCCATTGCGTCACCATCATGGGCGAGCAGACCAAGGCCGACGTGGTGGCGATGCGCGTCAGCGAGGGCGACCGGATTGCCATCGAGGGCATCAGCCTGGACGTGATGTACACGCCCGGGCACACCGACGATTCCTATAGTTTCTCGCTGGGCGACCGCGTCTTCACCGGCGACACGCTGCTGATCCGAGGGACCGGCCGCACCGATTTCCAGAACGGCGATGCGCGACAGCAGTACGACTCCATCTTCAACAAGCTGCTGCGGCTGCCCGACGACACGCTGGTCTATCCCGCACACGACTACAAGGGCGACACCGTCTCCACGATCGGCGAGGAGCGCCGCTACAATCCGCGCCTGCAGGTCAAGTCGGTCGACGACTACGTTGCGCTGATGGCAAATCTGAAGTTGCCGAACCCGAAGATGATGGATGTCGCGGTGCCCGCCAACATGCGCGTCGGGCTGCATCAGGAGGAGTTGGCGAAGCGGGGCCTGTCGCTGTCGGCACGCGAGGCGATCGAGTGCCTGGGACGCCCCGACGTGCTGCTGGTCGATTTGCGCGAGGCCGCGGAGCGCGCCAAGCATGGCACGCTGTCCGGCGCACTGCACGCGCCCTATCCTGCGATCGAGGACAATCTCAAGCCGGGCGGCATGTTGCGCGAGGTCGCCGCCGCCACCGGCCGCCGCATTGTGTTCTTCTGCGCCTATGGCGAGCGCTCGGCAATGGCCGTGCAGACGGCACAGGCGGCGGGGCTGGCGAATACGGCGCATATTGAAGGCGGGTTGGACGCGTGGAAAAAGGCCGGCGGGCCGGTGGTGCCGTAGGAGGTCACGCTCTCTCGCTGTCGTCCTGGGCAAGCCCGTTGACGCGAAGCGTCAGCGGGCGCCGACCCGGCCATACCGCGTGATCTCACTTGAGGCAGGCTGCCCGTTGCACGAGTCGCGCAACAAACGTCCGCCGGTGGTTATGGGTCCCTGCGTTCGCAGGGACGACACCGGTGTTGGAGCTGCCACCCTACATCTCCGCCCCACGTCATCTGGAACGTCATCCGCGGAGGGAAGCCGCCCCTCGGCCGCCGGCCATCCCGCGCAGGTGCCATGCGCGGGCGTTCATGGACAATGAACCGCATTACGATAGTGTGGCGTTGTGTCGCGCGCGCCCCTGATTTCGGGAGCATCGGCGGTTTGCCGGCAACGCGCCCTCCTTTCCATCGCTGACGCCGGGGGCCAACGGATCGACCATGGCTGACGTTCTCGCCGCACCGCAACATGCTCCGGTCCGGGCCGCCTCGCCGCTGCGCACATTGGCGCTGATCTCGCTGGCGCACTGGGTCAGCCATCTGCACATGCTGGTGCTGCCGATGCTGTTTCCCTACCTGAAGGAGAAGCTCGGCGTCGGCTACATCGAGCTCGGCTTTCCGCTCACCGTGTTCGCGGTCGTCTCGGCCCTGACCCAGGCGCCCGTCGGCTATCTGGTCGACCGCGCCGGTGCCCGCCGCATCCTGCTGATCGGCCTGACGCTCGGTGGCCTGTCGCTGGCGATGCTCGGCGTCTACCTGAGCTATGCCAGCCTTGTCGTCTCGGCGGTGCTGCTCGGCCTCGCCAACGCGGTCTACCATCCTTCCGACTACGCGCTGCTGGCCGCACACATGGAAGAGAAGCGCATGGGCCGCGCGTTCGGTGTGCATACCTTCGCCGGCTATCTCGGCGGCGCCGTCGCGCCCGCCGTGATGGCGGCGCTGGTCACGACCGTCGGCGGCTCCGGCGCGCTGATCGCAGCCGGCCTGGTCGGACCGCTCGCCGCGCTGCTGCTGCTCGTCGGCAACGTGCCCGAGGTGCCGCCGCATCCGCATCACACCAGCGCCGACGGCAGCAAGGTCAAACAGCCCAGCCTGCTGACGCCGATGCTGATGCTGCTGACCGTGTTCTTCATGCTGCTCAGCCTGTCCAACGCCGGCATCGCCAGCTTCGGCGTTGTCGCGCTCATGAACGGCTACGGCATCTCGTTCTCGACCGCCAACATCGCACTGACCGCGTTCCTCGGCGCCAGCGCCGTCGGCGTGCTCGCCGGCGGCCAGCTCGCCGACCGCATCCGCCATCACAACCTGGTCGCGGCCGTCGCCTATGCGATCAACGCCGTGCTGGTGCTGATGATCACTTTCATCAACCTGCCGACCGTGCTGCTCACGGCGATCATGCTGGTCGCGGGCTTCATGAGCGGCGTGATCGCGCCGTCGCGCGACATGCTGGTGCGCAACGCCGCCCCTCCGGGTGCCGCCGGCCGCGCCTTCGGCATCGTGTCGACCGGCTTCAACTTCGCCGGCGTGGTCAGCCCGCTGCTGTTCGGCTGGATCATGGACATGAACGCGCCGCGCTGGGTGTTCGGCACCTCCGTCGTGTTCATGCTGCTGACGATCGTGCTCGCGTTCTTCACCGAGCCGAAGAAGGCCAAGGCGTAGCTGTTAGTCGCAACTATCAAGCTTATCGTCAAAGCGCCCGGACACAGGAGATGAGCGCAGTCCCCATGACTGCGGCGGTGGCTTCTCTCGCAACGCTGCCCCCACTTCCGGCGTGTTGACATCACCGTTCCCTGGCCGATGATGCGGCCAACAACAACACCCGGGGAAGACACGCCATGACGCAGCCAGATCTCGTGATCCGCGGCGGAACCATTGCCGATGGCTCGGGCGGCGAACTCTACGAAGCTGATGTGGCGATTGCGGACGGCTGCATCGTCGAGGTCGGCAAGGTCAACGCATCCGGCCGCGAGGAGATCGACGCACGCGGCAAACTCGTGACACCAGGCTTCGTCGACGTCCACACCCATTACGACGGCCAGGTGACCTGGAGCCATGACATCTCGCCGTCGTCGCAGAACGGCGTCACCACCGCGATCATGGGCAATTGCGGCGTCGGCTTCGCGCCGTGCCGGCCGGCCGATCATCAGCGGCTGATCCAGTTGATGGAGGGCGTCGAGGACATCCCCGAACCGGTGCTCGAAGCCGGCATTCCCTGGGAATGGGAGAGCTTTCCGGATTACATGGAGTGGCTCGGCAAGCGTGAATTCGATCTCGACATCGGCGCGCAGCTGCCGCATGCAGCGCTGCGCGTCTATGTCATGGGCGAGCGCGGCGCGCGCCACGATCCGGCCACCGCCGACGACAACCGCGCCATGGCGGCGCTGGCACGCGATGCGGTCAAGGCCGGCGCGCTCGGCTTCTCGACCTCGCGCACGCTCAACCATCGGACATCGACCGGTGACTACACGCCGACGCTCAAGGCGGGCGAGGACGAGTTGACGACGATCGCGCAGGCCATGCACGGCGCCGGCCGCAGCGTGCTGCAATTCGTGCTCGACATCTCCACCATCCACGAAGACCTGCCGATGATGCTGCGCATCGCCGACACGACGAAATGCCCGATCTCGTTCTCGGTGACGCAGAACGACCGCGCGCCGCAACGCTGGCGGCAGACGCTGGCCGAAATCAACGCCGCCGCCGCGCGCGGCCTGTCGGTGACGGCGCAGATCGCGGCGCGCCCGGTTGGGCTGCTGCTTGGGCTGGAGTTGTCGCGCAACCCGCTGCAGACGCATCCGAGCTACCAGGCGATCGCGCATCTGCCGCTGGATGAGCGCGTCGCGCGGATGCGCGATCCGGCGCTGCGCGCGGCCATCCTAGGCGAGCAGGCCAGCGCGACCGACGACCCGCTGTTCTTCAAGCCGAACTACGACAAGATGTATCTGCTCGGCGATCCGCCGGACTATGAGCAGCCGCCGGCGCGGTCACTCGGCGCCCAGGCCCGCGCGCGCGGCTGTCGTCCCGAGGAACTGGCCTATGACGCGATGCTCACGGATGGCGGGCGCGGCATGCTCTACGTGCCGTTCCTCAACTATTCCGACGGCAATCTCGATGCCACCTACGAGATGCTGCGCGACCCGCGCAGCGTGCCCGGCCTCAGCGACGGCGGCGCGCATTGCGGCATCATCTGCGACGCCAGCTTCCCGACCTATCTGCTGACGCACTGGACCCGCGACCGCAGGCGCGGTGACAAGCTCTCCATTCCGTTCGTCGTCGCCGCGCAGTCGCGCAAGACCGCGCTCTCCGTCGGCCTCGACGATCGCGGCCTGCTCGCGCCAGGCTACAAGGCCGACGTGAACGTCATCGACTACGACCGGCTGCATCTGCATCCGCCGAAGGTGCACTACGACCTGCCGGTCGGCGGCCGCCGCCTGATGCAGGAGGTCGACGGCTATGAGGCGACGATCGTATCGGGCGTGGTGACACGCCGGCATGGCGAAGCCACCGGCGCACGGCCCGGGCGGCTGGTGAGGGGTGCGCGCCAGCTGAGCTGAGACGTCAACTGGCCGCGGCGACTGTCTCGGCAAGCCTTGCAAGCTCGGCTTGCGCGGCGGGATGCTCGTTGAACCAGGGTGGCAACGAGCGCAGCGCGATCTCGAGTGCCCTGCCGGCCTCGTCTTTGCGGCCGTGCAGGAGATGCCACTCACCGATGTAGAAATAGGCTTCAGCCTGTTCTGGAGCCGTTGCCGCCGCGTTCAACAGCTGCTGCGCCGTCGAACGCTCCATGAGAAGATCGAACACGGGCCAGGGCCACTGCCCCGCCGCCCAGTACGCCGCGAAAGAAGCGAGATCTGGCTTGGCGCGCCCCGGCAACCGAGCCAGCGACAGGTAACGAAACAGGGCCGCATAGGGCTCGAACTGGAGCGCGAGCGATCGTTCCATGTCAGCTGCCGCGGCTTCGAACCTGCCGCAGCAGAACTGAATATAGCCACGTCCCCGATGCATGACCGGGTCTTTGGGCGCGAGGCCGACTGCTGTCGTGCTCTGGGCGATCGCGCGATCCAGATCGCCCTTCACATGATGAAGGTACGCGAGCTCGCCATGAGCCGCCGCGAGCCTGGGCTCGAGCGCGAGAGCACGCGTCTGATCGTCAATGGCGCCGTCGAAGTCGCCGAGGAATTTGCGTGACACGCCGCGGGCGCCGTAGGTCTGCGCGTTGGGCTTGAGCTTGAGCGCGAGACCAAAATCCTCGATCGAGCTGGCGTAGCTGCCCATGCCCTGGAGCGCCACGCCGCGATTGTGGTAAGCGTAATGGTTGCGCGGGTTGAGCTGGACCACCTTGCTGAAGTGGAAGATGGCGCCCGAGAAGTCCTCGATCGTCAGGCATCGCACGCCGCGCCAGTACTGCAGCATATGAGAGAACAGGCGCATCATGCGGGACCTCACGCGGGTGAATGCGAGGCCGCCTCCTGATGACCCCGGGCGGGGGTTGTATCACGCAAATTCCGGCGCCACACCCTGCTGCGCCTGCAGGCGGGCACGCTCGCTGTTGGGCCAGAGCAGCGCCAGACCCAGCAGGCCGGAGATCACCATGATGACAGCATTGATGGTGAAGCCGGACATGTAGCCTTCGAGCAGGCTGCCAGAGGCCTGGATCATCTTGCCCATCACGAGGGGCGCAACGATGCCGGCGAGCGTATAGAGCGCGCCGTAGATCGCCATGGCGGCGCCGCGCTGCGTGACCGGGGTGAACTCGCCGATCATCGGCGGGCAGACGACGTAGATCGAGCCGCACAATCCCGATCCGACCACGAGCAGTGCGATCTTTGCCGAAGCGACGTCGACATGCGGCATCATCGCCATCAGCCCGCCGCCGATCACGAGCGGCGTCGCGCCGACCACGCCACGGGCCATGCGCGTGGAGACGCCACGCGCCATCAGCGTCTGCGACACAAAGCCCGTGGTCAGCACCACGCACGCGCCGAAGATCCAGGGCAGGATCGAGATGAAGCCGGCCTGCTGCTGCGAGAAGCCGAGGCCCTTCACCAGGAACGGCGTGAACCAGGTCAGCCCGAGCGACAGCGCCCAATAGGCGCCGAAGGTCGCGGCGACGCAGCCGACGAAGGTCCGCGACGTCAGCAGTTGCAGATAGGGAACGCGCCGCTCGCGCAAGCCGGCGAGCTCGACCTCCGCCAGCGGCCCTTCCTTGCCCAGCCACAGCCACGCCACGCTCCACATCAGCCCGACCACGCCGAGTGCGCCGAAGGCATAGTGCCAGCCGTGATTCACGATGATCCAGTTCAGCGCGGGCACGGCGAGGATGACGCCGAAGGCGGATCCCTGTGACAGGATCGCGGTCGGCATCGCCCGCTTCTCATCGGGGAACCATTTGTAGACCGCGTGAACGGCGACGGACGCCGCGGGGCCTTCGCCGGCGCCGAGAATGATGCGGCAGATCAGCAGCGTGGTGAAGCCGACGGTGCCCACCATCGGGAATTGCGCGAGCGCCCAGATCAGCGCCAACACCAGCAGCACCCAGCGCGTCGGCACCTTGTTGACGACGAAGCCGACGACGATCGCCGAGATCGAGAACAGGAAGAAGAAGGATGATCCAAGCAGGCCGAACTGCTCGGCGTTCAGATTGAGCTCGGTCATGATCGGCACGCCGGCGAGCCCGACCACGATCTTGTCGGCGAAGTTCACCAGCATGAACAGGAACAGCAGGAAGGTGATCTTCCAGGCGCCTTTCGGCGTCGCGCTTGCGCGGGATGTGCCCTTCAGCGTCGTTGGCGCGGCCATGGTCCTTCCCCATTCTGTCATGATCCGCCCCTGTCGTCCGGGCGTTTTGACGATGCTACCCACGAAGCGGCTTCGCAGGCAACCGGCTGGCGCGCTAAGTTATTGCTGCAACGCGGGAATCCGCCCTCTTGGGCTGCATCGCGATACCCTCGCAACCTGATTGCGCGCGGCCGGCATCACATCGGGGGCGTCACGAAGAACGAGCGCGTGATGTTCGCGTTGGCCCTTGTTATGTTGTGACGCAACAACCCCGATCATGCTCGTGCTCAGCGTCCGTCATCTCACCAAGTCCTATCGATCCGGCGGCGAGCCGATCCACGTCCTGCGTGGCGTCGACCTCGACGTCTCCTCCGGCGAGCGCGTCGCGCTGACCGGTGAATCCGGCTCCGGCAAGAGCACGCTGCTGCATCTCATCGCCGGGCTCGATGCCGCCGACGGCGGCGACATCCTGCTCGACGGCGTTTCGGTCGGGGCGCTCGACGATTCGGCACGCGCGGCGGTCCGGCGCGAGCGGCTCGGCCTCGTGTTCCAGCAGTTCAATCTGGTGCCGAGCCTGTCGGTTCAGGACAATCTCAGTTTCCAGGCGCGGCTGGCCGGTCGGCATGATCCGGCGTGGCACACCGAGCTTGTCGAGCGGCTCGGGCTGAAGTCGCTGCTCAAGCGCTATCCGGAGCAACTGTCGGGGGGACAGCAGCAGCGCGTCGCGATCGGCCGCGCGCTGGCGGTCAAGCCGGCCCTGCTGCTCGCGGACGAGCCGACCGGCAATCTCGACGAGGACACCGCCGACGAGGTGATGGCGCTGACGCGCGACCTCGTCGCGCGCACCGGCTGCGGCTTCCTGATGGTGACGCACAGCGCGCGGCTCGCGGCGATGCTCGACCGCCGCGTCCACCTGCATGGCGGGCGCATCGCATGAGGCGCGCGCTGTGGATTCTCGCCGTGCTGCTCAGCCACTGGCGCCGGCATCCGATGCAGCTCGCGACCTTGCTGATCGGGCTGATCTCGGCGACCGCGCTGTGGAGCGGCGTGCAGGCGCTGAACCAGCAGGCGCGCAGCTCCTATGATCGCGCCGCGGCGATCTTCGGCGGCGCGCGCACGCCGATGCTGGTCGCGACCGACGGCAAGATGCTGCCGCAGAGCGTGTTCGCGGAATTGCGCCGCGCCGGCTGGCCGGTGTCGCCGGTGCTCGAAGGCCGCGTGCAGATCGACGGCCACTCGGTGCGGCTGCTCGGCATCGAGCCGTTCAGCATCCCCCGGGAGGTCGGCAATGCGCCGATGGTCGGGCGCAGCGAGCTCGAGGCCTTTCTCACACCGCCACATCGCACGCTGATCTCGCCGGAGACGCTGGCCGATCTCGGACTGAAAGACGGCACGGCGCCGCGGCTCAGCAACGACGCCCTGCTGCCACCCTTGATGGCGCAGCAGCAGCTCGCGCCCGGCGTGCTCGTGGTCGATATCAGCGACGCGCAGCGGCTGCTCGACAGGCCCGGCCAGATTTCGCGGCTGCTGGTCGGCAAGACGTCGGTCCAACGACCGCCGTTGCAGTCGTTCGCGGGTGGCCGGCTACAGCTCGTGCAGCCGGAGGCCGAGACCGACCTGGAGCGACTGACCGACAGCTTCCACCTCAACCTCACCGCCTTCGGCCTGCTGTCCTTCGTCGTCGGCCTGTTCATCGTCAATTCCGCCATCGGCCTCGCCTTCGAGCAGCGCCTGCCGGTGCTGCGCACCTTGCGCGCCTGCGGCGTGTCGGCGCGCCAGCTCAACGGCGTGCTGATCGGCGAGCTCATCGCCTTTGCCTTGGTGGCAGGGCTCGTCGGGCTGGTGTGCGGCTACGTCATCGCCGCCGCGCTGCTGCCGAACGTGGCGGCATCGCTGCGCGGCCTGTATGGAGCGCAGGTGCCGGGCGAGCTCAGCCTGCAGCCGGAATGGTGGTTTGCGGGCCTCCTCATCAGCATCGCCGGCGCGCTCGCAGCCGCGACGACCAGCCTGGTCAAATCGATGCGGCTGCCGATCCTCTCCACCGCGCAGCCCTATGCGTGGCAGGAGGCACAGCGGCGCTGGCTGCGCTTGCAGAGCGCGGTCGCGCTCGCCTTCTTCGTCGCCGCCGGCCTGCTGCTGTGGCTCGGGCAGTCGCTGCTGGCCGGCTTCGGCGTGCTCGCGGCGATGATGCTCGGCGCGGCGCTGCTGCTGCCCGCGATCCTGGAGCTGGTGCTGCGGCTCGGCGAGCGCGGCGCGCGCGCGGCGCTGGCGCAATGGTTCTGGGCCGACAGCCGCCAGCAGATCTCGGGCCTGTCGCTGGCGCTGATGGCGCTGCTGCTCGCGCTCGCCGTCAATGTCGGCGTCGCCACGATGGTCGAGACCTTCAGCCGCACCTTCCTGGTCTGGCTCGATGGCCGGCTCGCCGCCGACGTCTACGTCAGCGCCGCGGATGAAGCGCAGGCGCGCGACATCCAGACCTGGCTGCGCGCGCGGCCCGATGTCCAGGCCGTGCTGCCGGGCGGACGCGCCGAAACGCAGTTGGCGGGCGCGCCGATCGACATTCTCGGCCTGCCCGATCACGACACCTATCGCGACCATTGGCCGCTGCTGCAGGCCGGCGACAGCGCCTGGAAGCAGCTGGTGCGCGGCGACGCCGGCTTCGTCAGCGAGCAGTTGGCGCGCCGGCTCCATCTGTCCGTCGGTGACAGCATCGACCTCCCCGCATCCGGCGGCGACTGGCGCATCACGATCGCCGGGATCTATGCCGACTACGGCAATCCCAAGGGCCAGATCACGGTCAACGTCGCCGCGCTGACGCGCCGCTTCCCGGCGACGCCCATCACGCGCATGGCCGTGCGCGCGGCGCCGGCCGACGTGCCGGGACTGATCAGCGCGCTGACCGACAAATTCGGCCTGGACGGCCGCAACGTCATCGACCAAGCCACCGTGAAGCAGGAGTCGAAGCAGATCTTCAACCGCACTTTCGCGGTCACCGGCGCGCTCAACACCTTCACGCTGGGCGTCGCCGCGATCGCGCTGCTGACCAGCCTGCTGACCTTGGCGAACTCGCGGCTGCCGCAGCTCGCACCCTTATGGGCCATCGGGCTGACGCGGCGGCGGCTCGCCGAAGTCGAGCTGTTGAAGACGCTGTCGCTCGCCGGCCTGACCGCGCTGCTCGCGCTGCCGCTCGGGCTCGTCGTGGCGTGGTGCCTGATCGCGATCGTCAATGTCAAAGCGTTCGGCTGGCGGCTGCCGTTCGACGTGTTCCCGCTGCAGCTCATCCGGCTGCTGGTCGTCACGCTGGTCGCGGCGGTGATCGCCTCGTTGCTACCGGTGCTGCGGCTGGCCCGGATGCAGCCGGCCGATCTGGTCAGGACGTTCACCATTGAGCGCTAGAACGACGATCACGCGGCGCGGCCTGATCGGCGGGCTCGGCCTGCTGGCACTGCCGCGCCTCGCACATGCACAGGGCTTTGCGGGCCTGAGCGACAGCGCCGACGGCTTTGCACCGGTGACGCCCGGACGAGAGTTCGGCTTCCCTGCGGATCACGGGCCGCACGACGATTTCCGCATCGAGTGGTGGTACGTCACCGCAAACCTCAACGATAGCAGCGGCAAGGCCTATGGCCTGCAATGGACGCTGTTCCGCTCGGCGGCGCGGCCCGGACTGCAAGCCGAGGGGTTCGACAATCAGCAGCTCTGGATGGCGCATGCCGCGGTGACGCGCGCGGACAGCCATCGCTCCGCCGAGAAATTCGCGCGCGGCGGCGTCGGCCAGGCCGGCGTCGAGGCCAAGCCGTTCCAGGCCTGGATCGATGACTGGCAGCTGCGCGGCACCGCCGCGACCGACGATCGATCGCTGGCGCCGCTCGACATGACCGCCGCCGGGCCGGACTTCTCCTACGCGCTGCATCTGGAGGCGCACCGTCCGGTGGTGCTGCAGGGCATCGGCGGCTACAGCCGCAAATCCGAGCGCGGCCAGGCGTCTTACTATTACAGCCAGCCGTTCTACCGCGCCCGCGGCCAGATCAATTTCGACGACACGCCGGTCGAGGTGACAGGCGTGGCCTGGCTCGACCGCGAATGGAGCAGCCAGCCGCTGGCCGCCGACCAGAGCGGCTGGGACTGGTTCGCGCTGCATTTCTCCGGCGGCGAGAAGCTGATGCTGTACCGGATGCGGCAGGGCAATGGCGACTACACGTCCGGCACCTGGATCACGGCCGACGGCGTCTCGCGCGCGCTCGGCCCCGGGGGCATCGTGATGACGCCAAAGGATATCGTTGCGATCGGTGAGCGCAGGCTGCCGGTCGGCTGGCGCGTCGAGATATCAGCGCTCGGCATCGCCATCGATACCGCGCCGCTCAACTCCAAGGCCTGGATGGGCACCCGCGTGCCGTATTGGGAGGGACCGATCAGCTTCAAGGGCAGCCACACCGGGGTGGGCTATCTCGAGCTGACGGGATATTGAAAAGCCGTCATCAGGGGGGAACCGCGCATGTATCACTTCACCGCACTCGTCACCGTGCTCGCGCTCATGCTGTATTTCTACATGGGG
Organism: Bradyrhizobium sp. HKCCYLS3070; assembly: GCF_051167575.1. NCBI lineage: Bacteria > Pseudomonadati > Pseudomonadota > Alphaproteobacteria > Hyphomicrobiales > Nitrobacteraceae > Bradyrhizobium > Bradyrhizobium sp. HKCCYLS3070. The sequence goes on along the minus strand of NZ_JBNPTI010000007.1, from coordinate 57,539 downwards.
GTCCGCGTCGCGCAAGCGCGCGCCAGGTTCGGCGTCAAGGCGCCGGCCGTCACCGGCAATCTCGATTTCGAGCGCACCTATCGCGTGCAAGTGAACACGCTTGAATGGATGCCGATCTTCCTGCCGGCGCTGTGGCTGTTCGCGATCTATATCAGCGACCCGATCGCGGCCCTGATCGGCCTCGTCTGGATCGCGGGCCGCGCGATGTACATGGTGTCCTATGCGAAGGCCGCGGAGAAGCGCGGCCCCGGTTTCGGCGTGCAGGCGCTCGCCGCATCCGTACTCCTCGCCGGCGCGCTGATCGCCATCCTGTGGCGGATGCTGCACGGCTGATTGCTGCACCCATCGCCCGTCGTCCCGGCTTTCGCCGCGACGACAGCGATGGTGTGACGATCACTTCGTCAGCGGGCAGCCGCTCTCCTTGGCGGTGAAGAACGCCTTGTCGCCGGGCACCGTGGCGAGCTGCTTGTAGTAGTCCCACGGCTTCTTCGATTCCGACGGCTTCTTGACCTCGAACAGGTACATGTCGTGGACCATGCGACCGTTGGCGAGCACCTTGCCCTGCGCGAAGGCGTCGTCGACCGGCAGCTCCTTCAGCTTCGCCGCCACCGCGTCGGCGTCCTTGGTTCCGGCGGCCTTCACCGCCTTCAGATAGGACAATGTCGCGGAATAGGTGCCGGCGTGGATCATGCTCGGCATCCGGCCGGTGCGCTTCATGAAGCGCTCGCTGAAGGCGCGGGACTTGTCGTCGCGATCCCAGTAGAAGCCTTCGGTGAGGATCAGGCCCTGCGCCGCCTCCAGCCCCAGGCCATGCACCTCGGACAGGGTCATCAGCAGGCCGGCGAGCTTCTGCCCGCCCTTGACGATGCCGAACTCGGCCGCCTGCTTGATCGAGTTGGTGGTGTCGAGGCCGGCATTGGCAAGCCCGATGATCTTGGCCTTCGAGCTCTGCGCCTGCAGCAGGAAGGAGGAGAAGTCCGACGAGTTGAGCGGGATGCGCACCGAGCCCAGCACCTTGCCGCCCTTCGACGTCACGATATCGCTGGTGTCCTTCTCCAGCGCATAGCCGAAGGCGTAGTCGGCGGTCATGAAGAACCAGGTATCGCCGCCGGACTCGACCAGCGCGCCGCCGGTGCCGACCGCGAGCGCGCGGGTGTCATAGGCCCAGTGGAAGCCGTAGGGCGTGCAGGCATCGCCTGATATGCGCGAGGTCGCGGCACCGACGACGATGTCGATCTTCTTCTTCTCCTTCGACAGATCCTGGATCGCCAGCGCGACCGAGGAGGTCGTCAGCTCTGTGATCATGTCGACACCCTCGGTGTCGTACCAGCGCCGCGCGATCGACGAGGCGAGATCGGGCTTGTTCTGATGGTCGGCGGTGACCAGCTCGACCTTCTGCCCCAGCGCCTCGCCGCCGAAATCCTCAATCGCCATCTTGGCCGCTTCGACGGAATATTTGCCGCCGTAGTCGGCATAGACGCCCGACTGGTCGTTGAGGATGCCGATCTTGACCTGCGCCGACGCCGGCGCCGCCGCCAGCAGCGCACCGACGGCCACAAAAGCCAGCAAACCCGATTTCATATGGTCTCTCCCCGCATTTCTTGGTCTTGAGATGTCATTCGTTGGAATGCGCGCTCATGCTATGCCAGAACCCCGGCCACGCCCATCCCTTCCCGCCTCAGCCAATCGGCTGACAGCCATGTTGAGAGACGCAGGCTCCTCCGCTACATTCGCGTCCAAACAACGAGCCGTCCCGCCGGGATGGTGCGCAGGGAAGGAAACCGCCTGGACGCGTGAGGCAGCACCGTCTGCATCGCGTCGCCATGCCGAGGTGCCGCGGCAGGCGCCTTCCTCCCGCCTGCGCGCCGCGCCGCGGCGAGCTGCGCGCATCGGCAGGAGGACACATGTACACCGGCAAGCACGCCCGGCTGCGCCCATTGCAGCCTGCCTTCATCATGGCCTCGACCGGCGAGGCGGTGACCTATCGCGAGTTGGAAGCGCGCAGCAACCGGCTGGCGCATCTGTTCCGCCAACGCGGCCTGAAGCGGCTCGACCACTATTCGATCTTCATGGAGAACAACAGCCGCTATCTGGAGGCGTGCGGCGCCGGCGAGCGCTCCGGGCTGTATTCCACCTGCGTGAACTCCTACCTCACGCCCGGCGAGCTGGCCTACATCCTCAATAACAGCCGGTCGCGGCTTCTGATCACCTCCCTCGCCAAGCTCGACGTCGCGCGCGAGGCGCTGAAGGAGGCGCCCGACATCGAGCTCTGCATCGTCGCCGATGGCCGACGGGACGAACTTGGCGAGAGCGAGCGGATCGTCGGCCTCGCCGAGGCCACGGCCGGCCTGCCGGCGACGCCGATCGCCGACGAATGCGTCGGCACCGCGATGCTGTACTCCTCCGGCACCACGGGCCGGCCGAAGGGCATCCTGCGGCCGCTGCCCGAGCAGCCGCCGGTTCAGCAGCTTCCGATCTTCGACTTCCTGGAAAGACTGTGGCGCTACCGCGAAGGCATGATCTACCTGTCGCCGGCGCCGCTCTATCACTCCGCGCCGCAGGCCGCGGTCAACCTCACCATCCGCGTCGGCGGCACCGCCATCATCATGGAGACGTTCGACCCCGAGCGCTACCTGCAACTGGTCGAGCAATGGGGCATCACGCATACGCAATTGGTGCCGACGATGTTCTCGCGCATGTTGAAACTGCCGGAAGAGATCCGCACGCGCTATGATCTCTCCTCGCTCGAGGTCGCGATCCATGCCGCCGCGCCCTGCCCGGCACAGGTCAAGGAGGACATGATCAGATGGTGGGGGCCGATCATCCACGAATATTACGGCGCCACCGAAGGCCTCGGCTTCACCGCCTGCGACAGCGCGGAATGGCTCGCGCATCGCGGCACCGTCGGCAAGGTGCTGTTCGGCGACCTGCACATTCTCGATGAGACCATGCAGCCGTGCCCGACAGGAACGGCCGGCACGGTGTGGTTCAAGACAGGATCGCCGTTCGAGTACTTCAACGACCCCGAGCGCACCAAGGAGGCCCGTTCGGCCGACGGCAGCATGAGCACCGTGGGCGACGTCGGCTATGTCGATGCCGACGGCTATCTCTATCTCACCGACCGCGCCACCTTCATGATCATCTCCGGCGGCGTGAACATCTATCCGCAGGAATGCGAGAACCTGCTGATCACGCATCCGAAGGTCGCCGATGCCGCCGTGTTCGGCGTGCCCAACCCCGATCTCGGCGAGGAGGTGAAGGCGGTGGTCCAGCCGATGTCGGGCATCATGCCTGGGCCCGAGCTGGAAGAGGAGCTGATCGCGTTCTGCCGGCAGTCGCTGTCGCGGCAGAAGGTGCCGCGCTCGATCGATTTCGAGAAGGAGCTGCCGCGGCTGCCGACCGGCAAGCTCTACAAGCGCCTGCTGCGCGACCGCTATTGGGGCAACAAGACGTCAAGGATCGTGTAGGGCGGCACGACCTCGGATTGATCCTGGTCAAGCGCGCGCGGTGCCGCGCAGCTATTCTCCGTTAATTGCGATCGCAGCACGAGACGACGACATGCGCGCTCATCAAATCATGACCAGATCCGTGATCGCGGTGACGCCCGGAACCCCGGTGGCCGAGGCAGCGCGGATCATGCTGCGCAACCACATCGGCGGGCTGCCTGTGGTCGACGCGTCCGGCACGCTCGTCGGCATGGTCACGGACGGTGATTTCCTGCGCCGCGCCGAGCTCGGCACCGAACGCAGGCAAGGCCGCTGGCTCGACCTCCTGGTCGGCCGCGGCCGCATCGGCGCCGACTTCGTCCATTCCCACGGCCGTACGGTTGGCGACATCATGAGCCAGCCTCCGGTCACGGTCAGCGTCGATGCCAGCCTGGCGGAGATCGCCGAGATCATGGAGAAGCGTAACATCAAGCGTCTCCCTGTGATGAGTGGCGACCGGCTGGCCGGCGTGGTGACCCATACGGATTTCCTGCAAACCGTGGCCGACCTCGCCACTGCCGTTCCAGGCCCCACCCCTGACGATGACGGGATCCGCAACGCCATCCTCGATTCACTCGACCAGGCCGCCTGCAAGCATTGCCGCTTCAACGTCGTCGTCCGCAACGGCATCGCGCATCTCACGGGCGCGGTGCGCAACGAGAAGGAGCGGGCCACGGCGATCGTGGCGGCCAAGAGCGTCCAGGGCGTCAGGAACGTGCGCGACCACATGTGGGTCTATCCGCCGCCAGAGGACGAGTTCGGCGGCGGTGACATCGTCTCGCTGCAGGACCAGCCGTCGACCGACGACGACCAGCCGCTGTGAGGAGAGCCGGGCGTGCGACGTGCCTCCGTACCATCGCTGCTGCTGCTGGTCCTGTTGTCCGCCCCGGCGGCCGCCGAGGATCTCGATCACGGCCGCCAGCTCGCCGAGCGCTGGTGCGCCGCCTGCCACGCCGTGGCCACAGAGCCGACCAAGTTCCGGCGCGCCCGGCCGTTCGTCGCCATCGCGGCCAGGGATGACGTGACGAAGGAGATGCTGGCCAAGTTCCTCCTGCTTCCCCACGCGACGATGGCCAACAATCCGCTCAGTGCGAATGATGCGGCCGACCTGGCAGGCTACATCCTCAGCCTGAGGAAGTAGTTGATGCGACATTCGCCAATGGGTTGAGCCGCCCCCCCGGTCGGCGGCGTCCGGATGCAAGCGGACCCCTGGCGCCGAACGTTCGGCGGCAATTTAGCAGGATCTCCTGGAACAAAACGCCCATGCCTGCGTTCTCCGTGTTCGCCGTCGTGAGCTGGAGCACGTCGCACGGCCCCAAGGGGGTCTGCTGACGGCAAATCGTCCTGTCCTCGTTGCCGGAAAAACCAACAACAAGCAGCGATCGAGATAGCCCTTGCATTTGTACACAAACAAGTTGGTAATCCGGTGCACGGCGTCTTCTCTGCCGACCTGTTAGCAAGGAGCCTGCGACGTGCACGGAATGCCCGGCGCCTCCCCCGCCCCACGCGTAACCGACGACGATACGGCCTATCTGGCGGCGATCGTGGAGTCCTCGGCCGACGCCATTGTCGGCACCACCGCCGACGGCGTCATCCGCAGTTGGAACGCGGCCAGCGAACGGATGCTGGGGTTCACCGCGGCTGAAATGATCGGCAGATCCGTCTCCGAGATCATCCCCCCCGAGCTGGCGGAAGAAGCGAGCGCCTTGCGCGCCAGGGTCAACGCGGGCGAAGCGATCGAGAGCTTCGAGACCGTCCGGCTGACCAAGCAGGGACGCCCGATCGAGGTCTCCATCACGTTTTCGCCGATCCGCAGCAGCACCGGCGTGATTGTCGGCATCTCCAAAGTCATCCGCGATGTCACGCTGTCGAAGAAGACCGAGCGTGCGGCGGCGATGCTCGCGGCCATCGTCGCCTCGTCCTCGGACGGCGTCGTCAGCAAGACGCTGGACGGCACGATCACCAGCTGGAACAAGAGCGCCGAACGCATCTTCGGCTTCTCGGAAGGCGAGATGATCAACCGCTCGATCCGCACGATCATCCCGCAGGAGCGCCAGGCCGAGGAGGACCGGATCCTCGCCACCGTCCTATCCGGCGCGATCATCGACAATTTCGAGACCATCCGCCTGCGTAAGGATGGGGCGCTCATCGACGTGTCGGTGACGGTATCGCCGGTCCGGGACTCCAGCGGCCGCATCATCGGCGCCTCCAAGATCGTGCGTGACATCACCGACAAGCGCCAGACAAGGGAGCAGTTGCGCACCTTGCTGGCCGAGGTGAACCACCGCAGCAAGAACCTGCTGTCGCTGGTGCAGGCGATCGCCCGGCAGATGACCCGTCACGGCCGCCAGCTCGACCTCAACCGCTTTCTGGAGCGCCTGCAGGCGATCGCGAGCAATCAGGATCTCCTGATCCAGAACGATTGGCGTTTCATTCCACTCGGCGGCTTGGTCCGCTCGCAGCTCGGGGCGTTCAGCGACTTGATCGGCGACCGCATCGCGATCGACGGGCCGCCGATCGAGCTGACGCCGGAGGCCGCGCAGTCGATCGGCATGGCAGTCCACGAGCTCGCCACCAACGCCGCCAAATATGGTGCACTGTCGAACGACGAGGGACGGATCGCGGTCCGCTGGACGCGCATCGACGACAGCTTCGACATGACCTGGGTCGAAAGCGGCGGACCTGAGGTCGCGCCGCCGGAGCACACCGGCTTCGGCAGCCGGGTGATTTCCGATCTGGTACGCGCCGGCCTGGATGGAACGGTCGAGGTCGAGTTCCTGCCGACCGGACTACGCTGGCACCTGAGGTGCCCCCTGCAACGCCTCTGCCGCGACCGTCATCATGCGCGACAGTGAGAAGACTCATCTCCTGATCGTCGAGGACGATCCCATGATCGGCTTCGACCTCGCGGTCGAGCTCGAAGCCGCCGGATTCACGGTCGTCGGCGTGGCGGCGACCGTGCACAAAGCCCTCCATCTGCTGGAGCGGAATCACTGCGATCTCGCCGTGCTCGACGTCAATCTCGGGCAGGAAACATCGGCGCCGATCGCGCGCGCTTTGGTCGCGGCCGGCGTGCCCTTCGTCGCAGTCACCGGCTATTCCGTCGATCAATGCCCGGAAGAATTCGCCACGGCACCGCTGCTGTCGAAGCCGTTCCAGACGTCGCGGCTGGTAGCTGCACTGAAGCGGCAATTGCATCAGTGAAGTCTGTTGCAGCGGGAGACGAGCTTCCGCGTGACGTGGCTGCAGCGGTTGCATCTTCGAGACAAGCCGACCTCTCCCCGCAACTGCCTGCGCAATCGCTTATGGCGGTCTCCGTCTTCCGACCGTCTGTTTCCACGTCGACGTCGCGCCGTGAAAGGACGCACGCAGGCAACTCACGCCCACCTGCCGACGGTCAGGCCGCGATCTCCGCCACGATCCGCCCCGTCGTCACCTGGTCGCCCTCGGCGACCTCGATCGCGGTCACCGTTCCGGCGATGCCGGCGGTGTGGACGTGCTCCATCTTCATCGCCTCGAGCGTCACCACCGGCTGTCCCACGGCCACGCTGTCGCCCGGCTTCACCAGCACCGCGACCACACGACCATTCAACGCCGCGCGAACCCTGCCATCACCGCCGCCAGCGGCTGAGGATTGCGGCCTCGCCAACGTCACGTCGCGCAGCGCCAGCGTCTGGTCGCGATGCTGGACGAACAGCCGATCGTTGTCGCGGACGAAGCGCGCGCTCTCGACGATCTCGGCGTGACGAACGCGGATCGCATCATCCGTGAGCGACACGATCTCGAAGCGATGCTCTGCATCGCCACGCGTCACGCGATAGATTCCGTCACGCTCGCGCAGCAGCTCGCACTCGGCCACCTCACCGGCGATCTCGAACCGGAGCGGCGTCGCGAAGGCTGCCGCGAGCGAGCGGCCGCCGCGGACGGGATGCGCGAGCGGATGGCTGACGGAGAGCAGCAACGCACCCAGCGCGAGGTCTGCCGCTTCGACCGCCGGCGCGCGCAGCTCGTCACGATGCGCCGCGATGAATGCGGTGGTCGCCTTGCCCGCGGAGAAGGCCGGATGCCGCAGGCAGGACATGAGGAAGGCCCGGTTGGTCGGGACGCCCAAGGCAATGGCCTGCTCCAATCCGGCGATCAGTCTTGCACGCGCCTCCTCACGAGTCGCAGCATGGCTGATCAGCTTGGCGATCATCGAATCGTAATGGGGCGGGATGTCCGCGCCGGACTCCAGCGCATGCTCGACCCGGATCGTCCCGGGCATCTGCCACAGCGTCATCCGCCCGGACTGCGGCATGAAGTCGTGCGCCGCATCCTCGGAGCACAGTCGCACCTCGATCGCGTGACCCGAGAAGCTGATCTGCTCCTGGCGCAACGGCAGGGGCTCGCCCGCGGCGATGCGCAATTGCCATTCGACGAGATCGAGTCCCGTCAGTGCCTCTGTCACGGGATGCTCGACCTGCAACCGCGTGTTCATCTCCATGAAGTAGAATTGCCCGTCGCCGTCGAGCAGGAATTCCAGGGTGCCCGCGCCCTCATAGCCGAGCGCCTTCACCGCCTGCACCGCCACGGCGCCCATGCGCGCGCGCAGCTCCGGTCCGACCGCGGGCGACGGCGCCTCCTCGATCAGCTTCTGGTGCCGGCGCTGCACCGAACAGTCGCGCTCGCCGAGATGGATGGCATTGCCGTGCCGATCGCCGAACACCTGGATCTCGATGTGGCGCGGATTGGCGATCGCCTTCTCCAGGATGACGGTGCCGTCACCAAACGCGGCGGCCGCTTCGGAGCGCGCACTGTGCAGCAAATCGGGGAACGCGCCGGCGTCTGTCACGAGCCGCATGCCGCGGCCGCCGCCACCGGCGACGGCCTTGATCATTACCGGGAAACCAATGCGGCGCGCCTCGCGCAGCATCGCGTCGTCGCCCTGGTCCTCCCCCTGATAGCCGGGTACGCAGGGCACACCGGCGCAACTCATGATCACCTTGGCGCCGGCCTTGTTGCCCATCGCCTTGATCGCCTCGGGCGATGGCCCGATGAACACCAGACCGGCCTCCTTGCACGCTTGCGCAAAATCCTCGTTCTCGGCGAGGAAGCCATAACCGGGATGCACGGCATCCGCGCCCGTCGCCTTTGCGGCGGCGATGATCGCTGCGATGTTGAGATAGGACTGTGCCGGCGGCGGCGCGCCGATGCGGACCGCCTGATCGGCGAGCCGGACATGCGGCGCCTCAAAATCTGCATCGGAATAGACTGCGACCACGCCGTAGCCGAGCCGGCGCGCGGTGCGCATGATCCGCAAGCCAATCTCGCCGCGGTTGGCGATCAGCACCTTGTGGAACGGCCTGCGTTGCATTCCCGTCATCTCTCCGCTCATGGCCTGGACACCGAGAACTGCATGCGCTGCGGCTGCCGCGCCTCCGCCTCGCGGCAGATCGCCAGCACCTCCGACAGCACCGCGCGGGTGTCGCGCGGATCGATCACGCCGTCGTCGAGCACGCGCGCCGAAGTCGCAAACACGTCCATCTGGCTGTCGAACACGCCGATGATCTGCGCCTTCATGGCGTCGAGCTTCTCGCGTTCCACCGGCTTGCCGCGGCGCGCCGCGGCCGCTTCGGTCACGATCGCCATCGTCTCCGCCGCCTGCTCACCACCCATCACGGCGGTCTTGGCGTTGGGCCAGGAGAAGCAGAAGCGCGGGTGGAATCCACGGCCGCACATGCCGTAATTGCCCGCCCCGAACGAGGCCCCGCAATAGATCGTGATCTGCGGCACGGTCGCCGACGTCACCGCCTGGATCATCTTGGAGCCGTGTTTGATCATGCCGGCCTCCTCATAGGCGCGGCCGACCATGTAGCCGGTGGTGTTGTTGAGATACAGGATCGGTGTGCGCGTCTGGCAGCAGGCCTGGATGAAGTGCGTCGCCTTGTTGGCGCCCGCCGGATCGAGCGGGCCATTGTTGGTGACGATGCCGATCGCCTGGCCCTCGATGCGGGCATGGCCGCACACCGTCGCAGGCCCGTAGTTCGGCGCCATCTCGACGAAGTCACTGTCGTCGACGATGCGCGCAATGACCTGGCGCATGTCGACGGGGCGCTTGTGGTCGAGCGCCATGATGCCGAGCAGCTCCTCCTGATCGTAGCGCGGCGGCTGTACCGGCGACGACTCCCGCGACGGCCGGTCCCAGTTGAGCTTGCCCATGATCTCGCGCGCGATGCGCAGCGCGTCGCGATCGTCCTCGGCGAGATAGTCGCCGAGCCCGGAGATCGAGGTGTGCATCTCGGCGCCGCCGAGCTCCTCCTCGGTGGCGATCTCGCCGGTCGCGGCCTTCAACAGCGGCGGCCCGGCGAGGAAGGCACGGGTGCGCCCGCGCACCATCACGATGTAGTCGGACAATCCGGTCTGATAGGCGCCGCCCGCGGTCGACGAACCATGCGTCACGGTGACGACCGGGAGGCCCGCCGCCGATAGCCGCGCCAGGTTGCGAAAGATGTTGCCGCCGCGGACGAAATCCTCGACGCGGTAGCGCAGCAGGTTGGCACCGGCACTCTCGACCAGTTGCACGTAGGGCAGCTTGTTCTCCAGCGCCAGCTCCTGCACGCGCAGGGTCTTGTCGAGGCCGTAAGGCTGCAGCGCGCCGGCATCGATGCCGGCGTCGTTCGCCGAGACCATGCAGCGCACGCCGGACACGAAGCCGATGCCGGCGACGACGCCGCCGCCCGGCACACTCTTGGCCGGGTCCGGCGTATCGAACATGTAGCCGGCAAGCGTCGATAGCTCCAGGAACGGCGCGCCGGGATCGAGCACCAAGGCGACGCGCTCGCGCGGCAACAACTGGCCGCGCTGATGGAAGCGCTCCTTTGCCGCCGCCGAGGCATTGCGCGTGCGCGCCTCCAGATCGCGCATCCGAGCGATCAGGTCGAGCATGCCGTCACGGTTGGCCTGGAAGGCCGCGCCGGCGGGAGAGATGGTGTTGTCGATCACTGCCACGAACGAGGTTCTCTCTTTTGGCCGTCATTCCGGGGCGCGCGGAGCGCGAGCCCGGAATCCATACTCCCGATGGTGGTTATGGATTCCGGGCCTGGCCCTTCGGGCCATCCCGGAATGACGGCGGAAGTCGTTGATACGGCTCACGCGCTCTTCGCGAAATGCTCGCCATAGGCCTGGCGCAGCTCGACCTTGCGCAGCTTGCCGGTAGCCGTCATCGGCATCTCCTCGAGCACCCGCACCAGCTTCGGCACCTGGAAGCCGCCAAGCGACTTGCGGCAGTGCTCGAGCAGCTCGGTCTCACTGGCCTGCGCGCCGGGCTTGAGCTTGACGAAGGCCGAGACGGCCTCGCCCCATTGCGGATGCGGCAGGCCGACGACGGCGGCATTCTGCACCGCCGGATGCGCCAGCAGGGTCTCCTCGATCTTGACCGAGGCGACGTTCTCGCCGCCGGACTTGATCATGTCCTTCTTGCGATCGAGGAACAGCACCTCGCCCTTGTCGATGACCGCGAGGTCGCCGGTGTGGTGCCAGCCGAACTTGCGGGCGTCCTCGGTCGATTTCGGATCCTTGTAGTAGCCCAGCATCACGTTGGGCCCGCGATGCACCAGCTCGCCGATCTCGCCGGGCGGCAGCAGATTTCCGGCATCGTCCATGATGGCGGTCTCGTTGACGAACAGCGACTCGCCCCAGTAGTTGCCGAAGCGGTCGAGCTGGACCTCGGGCCGCGACATCGTCGTCGCCGGATACATCTCGGTCTGACCGCTGGTCAGCGCGAAGTTCGGACACAGCTCCTTGATCGCGCGCTCCAGCAGCGGCCGGCCCATCGGCGCCATGGTGTAGAGGCAGGTGCGCAGATGCGAAAGATCGAACTCCTTCCGCCGCGGATGATCGAGGATGGCTTGGTACATCAGCGGCAGACCGACGAACACGGTCAGCCGATCGCGTACGATCGCCTCCATGCAGGCGACCGGGTCGAAGCCGCGCATCACCGCCATGCGGCCGCCGACCGAGAGATAGCTGAGCAGCAGCACGTGACCGGCACAGTGGAACAGCGGGAACTGCCCGGTGATCCCGTCGTCGCGCGAGAGCTGCATCTCGATGCAGTTGCTCATGGCAGCCATCACCACGGCAAGGTGACAGTGCATCGCGCCCTTCGGCCGCGACGTCGTGCCCGACGTGTAGATGATCATCGCGAGATCGCGATCGTTGATCTCGATCTCGGGCTCGACGTCCGAATGCCCCTGGATGAGGTCGGTGAAGCTGGCAAGCCCCGCGGTCCTCGCCGTCCCGGTGAGATCGACGGCGACCAGCTCGACGCCGCGCTGTTCCAGCGCCGCCCGCCGCTCCGGCTGCGCAAACAGATTGTCATCTATGAGCGCGAAGCGGACCTCGGCATGGCCGAGGATGTAATCCATGTCGGCGGCCCCGAGCATCGTATTGATCGGCACCCAGACGAGACCGGCGCGATGGATGCCGAACAGCGCTTTGACGAACTCGATCGAGTTGTTGCAGACGGTCGAGATCTTCTCGCCCGGCTTCAGCCCCTTGGCGACGAGATGGTTCGCAAACCGATTGGCATCGCGCTCGAGCTCGGTGAACGTCACCCGACGGGCGCCGTCGGTGATCGCCACCCGCTCGGGAAAGCGGCGCGCCGCGCGCTTCAGGAGATCGCCGATCGCAACCCGGCCGATGCGGCCGGGACCGGACACGCCGCCGGTGGCGTCGAGATTGGTCATTGGTCTGTTCCCTCCCATCCACGTCATTGCGAGGAGCCGAAGACGACGCAGCAATCCAGGGCATCTTGCAGAGCTCTGGATTGAGTCGCTGCGCTCGCAATGACGGCGTCTGCCTGCGTCAGTTCACCGTGCCGAACATCTGCCGCGCCTCGGCCGGGCTTGCGATCTCGCGGCCGGCGCGCCGCGCGCACGCCGCGATGGCCTCGATCAGCTGGCCGTTCGAGGTCACCTTGGTGCCGTCGGCGAGATAGAACGTGTCCTCCAGCCCGGTGCGGAGATGGCCGCCGAGCTCGGCGCAGCGCTGGTGCAGCGGCCAGATCTCCGCCCGGCCAATCGCCGTGACTTGCCAGTGCGCTTCCGGCAGCTTCAGCTTGAGCAGGATCGGCAGCAGCTCGGGATCGGCCGGCATGCCGGAGGCGACGCCCATCACGAAGTTGTATTCGAGCGGGCCGTCATACATGCCGGCCTGGCGATACATGCCGACGCAGCGGACGATGCCGACATCGAAGCATTCGAATTCCGGGATCGTGTGCGCGTCCTTCATCGCGTCGAGATAGTCCTGGATCTTCTCGACCGAGTTGTCGAACATCATCGGCGGCCAGGCCCAATTGTTGTCGGCCTTGACCTTCAGATAGTTCAGCGAGCCGGCATTGCAGGCCGCGATCTCCGGCCGGGTTTGCCGGATGCAGTCGAGCGCGCCTTGATAGTTCGGTCCGGACACGCCCGAGGTGTGATTGATGATCACGCCGGGACAGGCCTCCCGGATCGCCTGCTGGATCTCGCGGGAGACGTCGACGTCCCAGGACGGCAGATGCCCCTTGCCCGGCGCCTGCTGGCGCAGATGAATGTGCATGATCGCAGCACCAGCGTCATAGGCGCGCCGCGCCTCGCGCGCCATCTCCTCGGGCGTGACCGGCACATGATGCTGCCTGGGATCGGTGAGCACGCCGTTCAGCGCGCAGGTGATGACGGCTTTGTCGCTCATGGCACTCGTTCGATGGGCTGCGCGCAGGCGGCGCTGTGCTGACAGGATCCGTATATGACGGCCGCACGCCGGGATCTGCTTGCGTTGACTCGCTGGTGACATGCGGCGCAACCGGATATTGCTTTGCATCAAGTCCGCGGCCGGAAACGGCGCTAAGCGGTTCCGGCTTCTCCTCACGGGCGTGCAATGTCGATCGACCCACAACCTGCGCCGATGTTTCCCAATGGCTTGAGCGCGGCGGAGGCAGCGCGCCGGCTGCGGACGGAAGGCTTCAACGAGCTGCCGCAACCGGGCTCGCGCTCGATCCTGCGCCTCGTCGCCGACGTGCTGAAGGAACCGATGCTTCTCCTGCTGCTGGGCGGCGCCGGCATCTATCTCGCGCTGGGCGACGCGGCGGAAGCGATGCTGCTCGGCGTGTTCGCCTCGGCCTCCGTCTTCATCACCATCGTGCAGGAGGCGCGGACCGAGCGCGTGCTGGAATCGCTGCGCGACCTGTCAAGCCCGCGCGCCCTGGTGATCCGCGACGGCGAGCGCATCCGCATCGCCGGCCGCGAGGTGGTGCGCGGCGATCTCATCGTGCTGGCGGAAGGTGATCGCGTCGCAGCCGATGCGGTGCTGCGGCAATGCGACGATCTGCTGACAGATGAATCGTTGCTGACAGGCGAATCCGTGCCGGTGCGCAAGCGGCCAGCCGCCGGCGAAGCGATGGACGCGGCAACCGTGGCCGGCGGCGACGACCAGCCCTTCGTGTTCTCCGGCAGTCTCGTCGTCCGCGGCGGCGGCATTGCCGAGGTGATGGCGACCGGGCCGCACACGGCGATCGGCAGGATCGGCCAGTCGGTGAGCGCCCTGGAGACCGAGACGCCGCGGTTGCGGCAGCAGACCCGGCGCCTGGTGGTGGCGTTCGCGATCGGCGGCGCCATCGTGGTTGCGATCACGGTCGTGCTCTATGCGGTGTATCGCGGCGGCTGGCTGGAGGGAATCCTCGCCGGCATCGCGCTGGGCATGTCGATGCTCCCGGAGGAATTCCCGGTGGTGCTGACGGTGTTCCTGGCGATGGGCGCCTGGCGCATCTCGCAGGCGCGGGTGCTGACGCGGCGCGCTTCGGCGATCGAATCGCTCGGCGCCGCCACCGTGCTGTGCTCCGACAAGACCGGCACGCTGACGCAAAACCGCATGATGGTGGCCAGGCTGGTGCTGCCGGACGGCGGCGCGCTGCAGCCTGCGACGGCGACGCCGGAAGCCATCGCACCGCCCTTCCGCGATCTCGTCGCCACCGCCGTGCTCGCCTGCGACCCGCAGTCGCATGATCCGATGGAGAAGGCGCTGCACGCGCTCGGCGCCGACGCCACCGCGGGCGCCACGTTGCAGCGGCGCTACGGTCTGCGCCCCGACCTGCTGGCGATGACCAACGTCTGGTCGCGCGACGGCGCCGGTGTCGTGGCGGCCAAGGGCGCGCCGGAAGCGATCGCATCGCTCTGCGGCGTCGATGGCGACGAGCTGGCGGCGCTGCAGGCGCGCGTCGAGACGCTCGCCGCCGAGGGCCTGCGCGTGCTCGGCGTCGCCCAGGCGAGCTGGAGCGGCGAGGCGCTCCCCGACACACAGCAGGACTTCGCGTTCTCGTTCCGCGGTCTCGTCGGCTTCGCCGACCCGCTGCGTCCGGAGGTGAAGGATGCCGTCGCCGAGTGCCGCTCCGCCGGCGTCCGCGTCATCATGATCACCGGCGACTATCCCGCGACGGCCACCGCCATTGCGCGGCAGGCCGGGATCGATCCCGAGCGCGTCATCGCGGGCCCCGAGCTTGCTGATCTCGACGACGACGCCCTGGCGCTTGCGGCGCGCGCGCCGACGGCGTTCGCGCGCATCATGCCGGAGCAGAAGCTGCGCATCGTCACCGCGCTCAAGGCCGACGGCGAGATCGTCGCGATGACCGGCGACGGCGTCAATGATGCGCCGTCGCTCAAGGCCGCGCATATCGGCATCGCGATGGGCGGCCGCGGCACCGACGTCGCGCGCGAGGCCTCGGCGATCGTGCTGCTCGACGATGATTTCGGCTCGATCGTCAAGGCGATCCGGCTCGGACGGCGCATCTACGACAATCTGCGCAAGGCGATGAGCTTCATCCTCGCCGTGCACTTTCCGATCGCCGGGCTGGCGCTGCTGCCGCTCGTCACGGGCCTGCCGCTGCTGCTCGGACCCGTGCACATCGCCTTTCTCGAGATGATCATCGATCCCGTCTGTTCGCTCGTGTTCGAGGCCGAGACCGAGGAAAGCGACATCATGCGGCGGCCGCCGCGCGATCCGCAGGAGCCATTGCTGCCGCGGCCGCTGGTGCTGTGGGGGGCGCTGCAGGGCATCCTGGCGATGCTCACCACGGGTGGCGTCCTGCTGCTGGCACACCGCAACGGCATGCCGGACGACGAGCTCCGCGCGCTGGTGTTCTTCACCCTGGTGTCGGTGATCGTCAGCCTGATCTTCGTCAACCGCTCGTTCTCGAGCTCGCTGCGCGAGGCGCTGCTGCGGCCGAACCGCATGTTGCTGCTGGTGATCGGCTTCGTCGTCGCCGTGCTCGCGACCAGCCTGACGCTGCCCGCCGCCGCGGCGCTGTTCCGGTTCGGACCGCTGCACGCCGACGATCTCGCCCTGACCGCGACAGCCGCGCTGACCACGCTGATCCTGCTCGAACTGTCGAAGTTCCCACTGCGCGCCGCGCTCGCGCGGCACGCAGCCAGGAAAAGTCAGGTCAAGGCGACCTCGCCGGCGCGGTAGATCGCGAGATCGCGCGAGCCGGAGAAGATCGCGCGCGGCTTCAGCCCGTAGAAGCGGCGGATCGAGTGGCTGAAATGCGTGGAATCCGGATAACCGATGTCCTGCGCGAGATGCGCCAGGTTGAGGTCCTGGTTGGCGTAGTTGAGCAGATGCCGCGCGCGCTTCCAGGCGCGGAACGAGCGGAAGGAGATGTCGGTCTCCTCCTTGAACAGATGCAGGAAGCGCGACGTCGAGAGCCCGACGGCGGCGGCGCAGCTCTCGGCCGTGGCCGGCTCGCCGGAGAAGCGGCTGATCAGGCCGATCGCCTTGACCACGCGGGGATCGAGCGTCCGCTGCGGCAGCACCTCGCCGAAGCACAGCCGGTCGAACACGGCGCTGGTGACGTCGCCGCTCAGCGGCCGCTGCACCAGCTCCTCATAGGCGGCGCGGATGCGGCCGGCATAGGCCTCCGCCTCGCGGGTGACCTTGCTCGCGAAGCGATCCAAGGTGCCGATCGGCACGCTCTCCGGCTCGATCGTTACGACGATGACGGTCCGATAATCACTCTCGATCGTGTGCGGCCTGTTGGGCGGCACGACCAGCAGCTCGCCGCGACGCTCCTCGCCGCCGTCGGGAATCAGCCGCAGGCTGCCGGTGAGCGCGACGTAGATATGGCACGCGCCCGAGCAGCGCTGGCGCGGACGGCCGAGCAGCCCGGCGTAGAAGACGCGCTCGGGCGTGATCAGCATGAGATGGCCGGAGTCCCGGCGGGTCACATCCATGGTCTTCCTCCTGAGGCGCGGCTCTGTCGGCCGCTTCTTTGGAGAAGAACCATAGCGCAATTCGCGCCCCTGTCATCGGCGACGATTGCCGATTTTTGTCGCGGTTAACTCACCGATCCGAGATGATCGTCATTCCGGGGCGCGCATGAGCATCGCCCCGGAATGACGTGCCCAAAGCTACGGCCTTACCCGCGGCTCGATGCCCTGCTCCACGCCCGCACGCTGCTCGGCGGCGCGTGCCCGCTGATAGCCCTCGCGCTGCTGCAATCGCACCCAATAGGCAGCCACATTCGGCGCAAAATCCTTGGCGAGCCCAAGCGTGTCTGCGAGACGCAATGCATAGCCGATCACGATGTCGGCCGCGGTGAAACGACCCGCGCACAAGAACTCGGCATTCGCGGTCGCTGCCTCCACGGCGCGCAGCCGTCCCAGGAACCACTTGGCATAATCCGTGGCGACCTGCGGCGAGCGACGCTCCTCCGGCTCGAGCTGAGTGTATCGCAATACCAGCGTCTGCGGGAACGTCAGCGTGGCGTCGGAGAAATACATCCAGTTCAGGAACGCGCCGTAGTCCTTTTCCTCAGGCCCGACCATCAGCGGCGTCGGGCCGTGCTTGATGCCGAGATAATGGCAGATGCCCGAGGACTCCGTCATTTTCGTCTCGCCGTCGATCATGAACGGGATCGTGCCGAGCGGATTGATCGCCAGATACTCCTTCGCCAGCACCCGCGGCGGGAACGGCAGCATCTTCAACTCGTAGTTAAGTCGAAGCTCTTCCAGCATCCACAGCGGGCGGAACGAACGCGCGCCGTCGCAATGATACAGCGTGATCATCAGGCGTTCCCCGCTTTGCCGGTGCCGGGCAAGGTCCCCATCATCTTGCACAGAATGGTCAACATCACCTCGTCGGCGCCGCCGCCGATCGAGCTCAGGCGCGAATCGCGATAGGCGCGGCTGACCGGGGTCTCGTTCATGAAGCCCATGCCGCCCCAATATTGCAGGCAGGCGTCGGTGAGCTCGCGGCCGAGCCGGCCGGTCTTGAGCTTCACCATGGTCGCGAGCCGCGTCACGTCCTCGCCGGCGATCAGCGCCTCCGCGGCCTGGTAGGTCAGCGCGCGCAGCAGCTCGACCTCGGTCTGCATTTCCGCGAGCTTGAAATGGACGACCTGGTTGTCGAGGATCGAGCGACCGAAGGCCTTGCGGTTGCGCGTGTACTCGATGGTCGCGTTGATGATGGACTCATGCGCCTTCAGGCAGGCGGCGCCCGCCCACAGTCGCTCCTCCTGGAACTGCATCATCTGATAGGTAAAACCCTGCCCCTCCTCGCCGATGCGGTTGCGCTTGGGCACCCGGACGTTGTCGAAGAAGATCTGCGCGGTATCCGACGAGCGCATGCCCATCTTGTCGAGCTTGCGCGCGACCTGCACGCCCTTGCTCTTCATCGGCACGCAGATCAGCGACTTGTTGCGATGGACAGGTCCGTCGCTGGTGTTGGCGAGCAGGCAGATGAAATCGGCCTGGGTGCCGTTGGTGATCCACATCTTGCCGCCATTGATGACGTAGTCGTCGCCATCGCCGCGCGCCTGGGTCTTGATCGAGGCGACATCGGAGCCCGCGCCGGGCTCGGAGACGCCGATGCAGGCGACGTAGTCGCCGGAGATCGCGGGCGCCAGGAACTCCTTGCGCACCTCGTCGGAGCCGAACCGCGCCAGCGCCGGCGTCGCCATGTCGGTCTGCACGCCGATCGCCATCGGGATCGCGCCGCAATTGATGGCGCCGAGCTCTTCCGCCATCATCAGCGCGTAGGAATAGTCCAGCCCCTGGCCGCCGAACTCGACCGGCTTGTTGAGGCCGAGAAAGCCGAGGTCACCGAGCTTCTTGAACAGCTCATGCGCAGGGAAGATGCCGGCTTCCTCCCATTCGTCGACGTGAGGATTGATCTCGGCGGCGATGAACTTCTGCAGGATGCGGCGCGGTTCGTCGTGGTCGGCGGAGAAGAGCATGTTTCATTCCCTGTCATTCCGGAGCGATCGCGAGCGACCGAACCGGGAATCTCGATATGGTCTCATTTGACTGAGTCACGCTCGTCATTCCGGGGCAAGGCCGCAGGCCTTGAACCCGGAATCCAGAGATTGCTTTGCGTTCGTTGCAACAACCTCGAGATTCCGGGTTCAGCCCTGCGGGCTGCCCCGGAATGACGCGCGCGGGAGGCACGCGTCACAATCCCATCTGCCGGCTCGCCAGGTCCTTCATGATCTCCTCGGTGCCGCCGCCGATGGCGTTGACCTTGACCTCGCGATAGATCCGTTCCACGCGGACACCCCGCATGAAACCGGCGCCGCCGAAGATCTGCACGGCTTCGGAGGCGCAGTAGGCCATCGTCTGCGTCGCCTGGTTCTTCATCATGCAGATCTCGGCGACCGGATTGTCACCCTGTTCGAGCCGCCACGCCAGCATTTCCAGCATCGCCTGCGATGCCGCCACGCGCTGCGCCATGTCGACCAGCTTGTGGCGGATGACCTGGTGCTGCGCGAGCGGCTTGCCGAAGGTTTGGCGCTCCTTGGCGTAGGCAATCGCATCGTCGAGGCAGACACGGGCGTAGGCCGTGCAGCTCGCCGCCATGCCCATCCGCTCGCTGTTGAAATTGTGCATGATCAGCTTGAAGCCCTGCCCCTCCTCTCCGATCAGGTTCTCGACGGGCACGCGGCAGCCGTCGAAATGCAGGGTCGCGGTGTCCGACGCCCACCAGCCCATCTTGTCGAGCTTGGTGCGCGTCAGCCCCGGCGTGTCGCCCGGCACGAGCAGCAGACTGACGCCAGCCGGCCCCGGTCCGCCGGTGCGCACCGCGACCGTGATGTAGTCGGCCCGCATCCCGGAGGTGATGAATGTCTTCTCGCCGCTGACGACATAGTGATCGCCGTCGCGGACGGCCCGGGTCCTGAGATTGGCAACGTCTGAGCCACCGCTCGGCTCGGTGATCGCCAGCGCCGAGATCTTGCGCCCAGCCAGAATCTCCGGCAGCACGCGCGCCCTCACCTGCGGCTGCGCGGCGCGCGCGATCGGCGGCGCGCCGATCGTATGGCTCATCAGGCTGGCGCTGATGCCTCCGGCACCCGCACGCGCCAGTTCCTGCGACGACACGATCTTCATGAACTGGTCGGCCGGCACGCCGCCGAATTCCTCCGGGAAGCCGAGCCCAAGCAGGCCGATCTCCGCCGCCTTCAGATATAGCGCGCGCGGAAATTCTCCGGCCTCGTCCCACGCGCTCGCGAACGGCGCGATCTCCTTGTCGACGAAGCGCTTGATGACGTCGCGGAAGGCCTCGTGCTCGGCCGTGTAGAACGGGCTTTTCGTCATGGCGGTGCCGGGAGCATCCTGCTTCGTGCGCTTCCGAAGATGCGCCGGAAACGCCCGCATCAACTTGCGTGGAGTGGCTGACCGGCAAAATCACCTGCGGCGCGCCCGGTCGGCCCGGCCGGCCTCCCGGGGCCAGCGCCTGGACGCAAGACAGTGCATTGCACACATCTGCCCACTCGTTGCCGTGAGCGGCCTTCCATGGTCGCCATCGCCGCAAGCCAAGAACAAGAACAAGAATCACGAAAATTCAACCAGAGGAAGCCCAGGGAATGTTGCCGATGACGACCAGGACACTGCTCTCATTCGCGGCCGCGGCCGCCTTTTCCGTACTGGCGAGCCAGAGCGCGCTTGCGCAAAAGAAATACGACACCGGCGCCACCGACACCGAGATCAGGATCGGCAACGTCGAGGCCTATAGCGGCCCGGCCTCGGCCTACGGCATCATCGGCAAGACCGAGGAGGCCTATTTCAAGATGATCAACGATCAGGGCGGCATCAACGGCCGCCGGATCAACTTCATTTCCTATGACGACGGCTACAGCCCGCCGAAGACGGTCGAGCAGGTGCGCAAGCTGATCGAGAGCGACGAGGTGTTCCTGGTGTTCAACGCGCTGGGCACGCCGACCCAGACCGCCGTGCAGAAATATCACAACGCCAAGAAGGTGCCGCAGCTGTTCCTCGCCACCGGCGCCAGCAAATGGAACGACCCGAAGGAATTCCCCTGGACCATGGGCTTCCAGCCGAGCTACCGCGTCGAGGCGCGGATCTTCGCCAAGTACATCCTCAAGGAGAAGCCGAACGCGAAGATCGCGATCTTCTATGCCAATGACGATTTCGGCAAGGACTACGTCCTCGGCATCAAGGAGGTGCTCGGCGACAAGGCCAAGACCATGATCGTCGCCGAGGAGAGCTACGAGACCACCGAGCCGTCGATCGACTCCCACATCGTCAAGCTCAAGGGCACCGGCGCCGACGTGTTCGTCAACATCTCGACGCCGAAATTCGCGGCGCAGGCGATCAAGAAGATCGCCGAATTGGAATGGAAGCCGATGCATCTGATGACCGACGTCTCGATCTCGATCGGCGCGGTGATGAAGCCGGCCGGCCTCGAGGCGTCCGAGGGCGTGCTGTCCGCCGGCTATCTCAAGGATCCGTCGGACCCCCAGTGGAAGGACGACGAGGGCATGAAGAAGTTCATGGCCTTCATCGACAAGTACATGCCGGGCGCCAACATCTCCGACGCCAACCTCGCCTATGGCTATGCCGCGGCCCAGACCATGGTGCAGACCCTGAAACAGTGCGGCGACACTCTCACCCGCGACAACGTCATGAAGCAGGCCGCCAGCCTCAAGGACTTCGCGCCGGATACCCTGATCCCGGGCATCAAGGTCAACACCGGCCCCAACGACTTCGCCCCGATCGAGCAGCTCAAGATGATGCAGTTCAAGGGCGGCAAATGGGACCTGTTCGGCGACATCATCAGCGCGGACGTCGGGGGATAGCAGCGTCGCTGCGGCGCCTCACTCGGAATCGTCCAACGACGCGCCGCATCGCTTGAGCCCCCCTCTCTCTACGCCGACGATCGGCTCCCCTCCCCCTTGCGGGGAGGGGTTGGGGGTGGGGGTCTCCGCACTCCAAAGGCCGTGAAGGGCACAGCGCATTTCGGCGCCGCAACCACCCCCCAGAACAATTCCTTCTCATCACCCCAATACTTCGAGCGGTCTTCGTGGACCCCCACCCCCGACCCCTCCCCGCAAGGGGGAGGGGAGCAGACTGCCCGTGACGCAACATTCTGCCATCCAAAAACTTATTGCTATTTTTCCGAATCCATGATCATCTCTCGACATCCCGCCTCACCGCAGAGGGGCGTTGCGCGCGATCGTCACGACACGCGAGGCGGGGATGCGGTGGCCGCGAGAGATCGCAGCGTCTTCTCACGAGGGCGCGGACGAACGATCGCTCGCGGACGTGAAGTCGCAGCGTCCTGACACCCCGAAGCTGGTGTCCAGCGCAATGCGCGCAAGCGCATTGTCGCCATGGTGGCCAACAAGCCGGCGCACCAGGGAGACTGCGTATAAGCGTTCAACCCATCGCGCAGGGAATGCCGGCGTGCTCGGCTTTGCCTGTGGTACCTGCCGCCTGCATTCTTTTCGCAGGCGGGCCATGGGTGAGGCCTTCACCCGGCATTCCCTGCGCCCTCTGCACTTTCAGGAGGGACGAACCGGTCGCATAGCTCGGGCGTCACCCGCCGCGAGACGGTATCTTTGTGCCCCTCTTTCACAATTTCCGAGCGTTGCTGAGACCCGAATTGCTCGCAACGTTCGCGCTGTTTGAGATGTGAATCCGATCTCCCCTCCCGTCGTCCCGGACAAGCCGTGACGTGCGCCAGCACGCCGCGGCGCCGATCCGGGACCTATACGCCGCAGCAGACATGAGGGGCGAGATGCTCATGACTATCCTGCCTCAACCCACGCCCTATGGTTATGGATCACGGCGTTCGCCGGGATGACGGGGGTGCGTTGAGGCGATGCCGCCCCCCCAACATGCTCCGTCATTGCGAGTGAAGCGAAGCAATCCAGGCTGAGTGCGAGACTCTGGATTGCTTCGTCGCTTCGCTCCTCGCAATGACGGTGGTGAGTTTTGCGCCCAACACGTCACGGCACGCCCTGCACGAACAGCGCGAACGGCTCCTCGACCGTCTTGCGCAGGTGCTCGCGATACAGCGGGTAGTGCCGGTCATCCGCGCCGAGCCGGCCGAAGCTCGGCTCATCGACATTGCGCAGCGGCAGCAGCGCGATCGGCGCGGCGATCGGTGTCAGCAGCGAGCCGCGGCCGGCGAGCAGGGTCGTGATGATGCCGTACATCTCGCCGGTAATGGTGGGACGCGACACCGTGATCAGCCGGTGCTGGCCGTGGCGGTTGGTGACGAGGTAGACGAAGCCGGACTGGTTGGGCACGGCGACCTCGCCGAACTGCGTGAACGCCGCATCGAGCCGCGCGCCCTCGCGAAACACCAGCGACGACGCCGCATCGTCCCAGACGATGTCGGTGCGGTACGCATAGACGGCGTCCTTGTCGCCGAATGACGGCCGCAAGGTGACGTAGGTGCCCTCGATCCACTCCACAGCCCGCCGCGAATAGGAGCCGAGGCTGTCGGGCGCAATGCCGCCGCTTGCGGCAGGTGCGGCGAGAGGTGCACTCGGCGGCTTGCGCAGGGACATGCCGAGCGCCTGCTCGAGCCGGACGATGGTAGCGAGCGTGAACGGGCGGCGGCCGCCGAGGGCCTTCTCCAGGGTCGAGAGGCTCAGCTTGGCCTGCTCCGCCAGCGCCTGCCGCGACATCCGGCGCCGCGCGATCTCCTCGCGGATGGTCTCCGCGACCTGCCGGCTCTGTTCGTCGGAAAGCTCGCTGTTGTCCGGGTTCGACATCCTGTCCCCTGCCGCGTGATGCGTACCTCTTCTAGCAGACGGACAAATCGGCACAAACCCGGACAGATCAGCCGCGCTCTCGATCACCACCGGACATGCGCAGGCGGGCGGCGGCCGAACAAGACCGACCATTCCGCTCGCGGCGCTGACGCGCTGCGCTCAGTGTCGGGATGCCGAAATTGTTCGTTGCGGAGCCAATGATGAGCGAGACGATGGACCACGATATCAGAAGCAGCACCCATCCGGTCCGGTCGTGGATCGTGACCATGCTGCTATTCCTGCTGCTGCAGGCCGCCGCCGTGCTGCTGGTCGGCTTCACGGCGCTGTTTCTCAGCGTCACCCCTGGCTGGTCCGCCGAAGGGCCGCTGGCGCCGCTGACCAGGCCGGGCGATGCCCGCTCCGGGGCGCTGCTGTTCAAGAGCGACGCCGGTTACGCCGAGGCGCCGCGGCTCGGCATCGATGTCGATATCGTCGTGTCGGGGCCGACGGCGCGGGCGCGCGTGACGCAACTGTTCAAGAACACGAGCTCGCAATGGATGGAGGCGGTCTATGTCTATCCGCTGCCGCCGGACAGCGCGGTGGACACGCTGAAGATGATTGTCGGCGACCGCGTCGTGGTCGGCGACATCAAGCCGCGCGAACAGGCCAAGGTGATCTACGAGCAGGCCAAGCGCGACGGCAAGACCGCGGCGCTGACCGAGCAGGAGCGGCCGAACATCTTCACCAACTCGCTCGCCAATATCGGCCCCGGCGAGACCGTGCTGGTGCAGATCGAATATCAGCAGCCGGTGGCACAGAGTGGCGGCGAATTCTCGCTGCGGGTGCCGCTGGT
This sequence comes from Bradyrhizobium sp. HKCCYLS3070, assembly GCF_051167575.1. Taxonomy (NCBI): domain Bacteria; kingdom Pseudomonadati; phylum Pseudomonadota; class Alphaproteobacteria; order Hyphomicrobiales; family Nitrobacteraceae; genus Bradyrhizobium; species Bradyrhizobium sp. HKCCYLS3070. Next base: position 33,199 of record NZ_JBNPTI010000007.1, on the reverse strand, counting down.
CGTCGCGCCGCGCTACAATCCGGCGCCGATCGTGCAGAGCGTCGATTTGCGCCCGGGCGGCAACGGCTGGGGCGCCGCTGCGAACGATCCGGTACCGGACCGCAACCGCATCTCCCCGGAGGTGCTCGATCCGGCCAAGAATGATCCGGTCAATCCAACCAGGATCGCGGTGCGGCTGCAGGCCGGCTTCGCGCTCGGCGAGGTCAAGAGCCACCATCACCAGGTGACGATCGACAGCCCCGATGCGAAGACGCGAGTCGTCACCCTGGCCGAGGGCGTGGTGCCGGCCGACCGCGACTTCGAGCTGACCTGGAAGCCGGCCGCTGCGACGATGCCGTCGGTCGGGCTGTTTCACGAGCAGGTCGGCGATGCCGACTATCTGCTCGCCTTCGTCACGCCGCCGGCGGTGGCTGCAACGGCGCAGCGCCCGCAGCCGCGCGACGTCATCTTCGTGATCGACAATTCCGGCTCGATGGGCGGCACCTCGATCCGCCAGGCCAAGGCCAGCCTGCTCTATGCGCTGGGACGGCTGCAGCCGAACGATCGCTTCAACGTGATCCGCTTCGACGACACCATGACGGTGCTCTTCCCCGCCTCTGTGCCGGCCGATGCCGAGCATGTCGGTAGCGCCACCAGCTACGTGAGTTCGCTGGACGCGCGCGGCGGCACCGAGATGGTGCCGGCGATGCGCGCGGCGCTGACCGATGATGGCAGCGACAGCGACCGCGTGCGACAGGTGGTATTCCTCACCGACGGCGCCATCGGCAACGAGCAGCAGCTATTCGAGACCATCACCGCAATGCGCGGCCGCTCGCGCATCTTCATGGTCGGCATCGGCTCGGCGCCGAACACCTACCTGATGACCCGCGCCTCAGAGCTTGGCCGCGGCGCCTTCACCCATATCGGCTCGGTCGAGCAGGTCGAGGGGCGCATGCGCGATCTCTTCGCCAAGCTCGAGAACCCGGTCGTGACCGGGCTCAGCGCGAGCTTTTCGGAAGCCTCCGCCGATCTCACGCCAGCCGTGCTGCCGGACGTCTATCGCAACGAGCCGCTCGTGCTCGCCGCCAAGATCGACCGTCTCGCCGGATCGCTGCAGCTCAAGGGCCGCATCGGCGACCAGCCATGGACCATCACGTTGCCGCTGGCCGGCGCGGCCGAGGGCAAGGGTCTGTCCAAACTGTGGGCGCGGCGCAAGATCGGCGACGCCGAGGTGGCCAGGACCATGCGGCAGATGACGCCGGAGGAAGCCGACGGCGCCATTCTCAAGCTGGCGCTGGAGCATCGGTTGGTGACACGCCTGACCAGCCTCGTCGCCGTCGACAAGACGCCGCGCCGTCCCGACGGCGAGCCGCTGAGGCTCGCCGAGTTGCCGATCAACCTGCCGGCCGGCTGGGACTTCGAGAAGGTGTTCGGCGAGCACGGCCGGGTGCCGGCAATGCAGAACGAGCGCCGCGCTGAGGCCAACGGCGACGTCCAGCTCGCCGCGGTGAAGCGACCGGTGGTGCCAGCGTCGCCCGCGACGATCACCTTGCCGAAGACGGCGACCGATGCGGAGCTGAGCATGCTGCTGGGACTAGGCGTGCTGATGCTCGAACTCATTTGGCTCGTCGCGATCAGGCGACGAGTTGCCAACTAAGGAGCACGTCATTGCGAGCGAAGCGAAGCAATCCAGGGCTCAGAACCCGACTCTGGATTGCTTCGTCGCTTCGCTCCTCGCAATGACGGGAGGAGAGAGAATGCCCCGCTTCGTCATCCCTCTCGCGATAGCACTGCTCGGCGTCATCCTGTTCGGCCACGGCGCCTTCATCCACGCCAAGGCCGTTCTCGCGCAAGTGCTGCTCGACCGCGCGTTCAGCCAGACCGTTGCGACCGGCCATGCCGCCAAGCCCTGGTCCTGGGCCGACACGGTCCCGGTGGCGCGCATCGAAGTGAAGCGCCTCGGCGTCTCCACCATCGCGCTGGCCGGCTCCAGCGGCCAGGCGCTCGCCTTCGGTGCCGGCCATGTCGAAGGCAGCGCCGAGCCGGGCGAGCCGGGCGTCGCGGTGTACTCCGCGCACCGCGACACGCATTTCCGCTTCCTGCGCGACATCAAAATCGGCGACGAGATCGACATCGTCAGGCGTGACGGCAAGACGTTCCGCTATCGCGCCGACGCCGCCCGTGTGGTGCGCTTCGATGCCTCGGGGATCGATCCAGGGACCGACAGCGCCGAACTGGTGCTATCGACCTGCTGGCCATTCGACGCCCTGACACCGGGGCCGGAGCGTTATGTGCTGCACGCCACAATGATCGCTGCGGGCAAATGAACACGAGCATGGCCGTTCTTGGGAACCAGGCGACGAATGCCCATTTGTCACCCTGCCGCTCCCGTGGGATGATCCCACGGGCTCAGCAAGGCTCACACCCAAGCGCTTCCGACATGCATTCCCAGGTCCAGTATCTGCCAATCACGCCGGCCTTCTTCGCCATCTTGGTGCTGGCGTTCGGCGTCCTGATCGTCCTGATCCAGCTCGGCATCCTGCGCTACGCCTACATGAAGCTCGGCGTCAGCTCGGGCACGGCGATGCTGCTGCTGTTCGGCTCGCTGGTCGGCAGCTATTTCAACATTCCGATCACCATGCTGCCCGGGCAGGTCGCGCGCTCCGGCGAGATCATCGACTTTTTCGGCATGCAATATGTCGTGCCGCTGGTGCATCAATGGCCCGGCACCCTGCTCGCTGTGAATGTCGGCGGCGCCGTGATCCCGACGATCATGTCGACCTATCTCATGCTGCGCTACCAGCTCTGGCTGCGCGCCGCGATCGCGGTGCTGGTGATCGCCGTGATCATCCACGCGATGGCGACGCCGGTGCAGGGCGTCGGCATCGCCGTGCCGGTGTTCGCGCCGGTTGTCGTGACCGCGATCCTGGCGTTCCTGCTGTCGCGCGAATATGCCGCGCCGCTGGCCTATATCGGCGGCTCGATGGGCACGCTGGTCGGCGCCGACCTGATGAACCTCGACAAGATCGGCAGCCTCGGCGCGCCCGTGGCCTCGATCGGCGGTGCCGGGACGTTCGATGGCATTTTTCTCACCGGTATCCTGGCGGTGCTGCTGGCCGGCCTCGCCGCGCCCTCCCGGCCGGGCCTTGCGCGCTGAGCTTTCAACCAGGAGACATAGCGGCTAAAATCGAGCAGAGGCAGCAGTGGGCACGGAATGCGCGCGATTAATCTCATCGTGGGAACCCTGACGATCGCGGCCGTCGCGGCCGGGATCAGCGGCGTCCTGATCAAGCAGAAGCATCGCATCGCCGAGCAGCGCAGCATGATGCGCGTCGTGTTCGACGGCGGCTCGGCGGCGGGCCTGCGCAAGGGCGGGCCGGTGAATTTCGACGGCGTGCAGGCCGGGCAGATCCTGTCGATCAATCTGGAAAGCCCGCGCAAGATCGTTGCCATGATCACGCTCGACAAGTCCGCGCCGATCCGCAAGGACACCACCGCCGGCATCGAGTTCCAGGGCCTGACCGGCATCGCCGCGATCTCGCTGGTCGGCGGCGCGCCGACGGCGCCGCCGGTGCCGCTCGATCGCGACGGCGTGCCGGTGCTGACGGCCGATCTCAAGGACCAGGAGACGATGGTCGAGACGGTGCACAACATCGACAAATACGTCGTCAGCAATGCGCCGGCCATCAAGGAGGCGCTACAGAGCTTCGAGAGCGAGACCGCCTCGCTGCAGGCCAAGACCGCGGCGTTCGATTCCGCGATCGACAAGGCCGAGGACATCTTCAAGGGCTTCGACACGCTCGTGACCAAGATCGACGGCGCCATTCCCGGATTTGCCGACGGCAATCCCGGCCAGCTGTTCGACCAGATCAAGTCGATGCGCGAGCTGGTCGACGGCTTCAAGCGCAAATCTGCCAAGGTGATCGACGACAGCCGCAAGACGCTGGTCGACATCAGCGACGGCGCCAATGCGATGACCGTCAAGTTCGGCGGCCAGCCGGCGGGTCCGGGTCCGCGCCGCGTGCCGGCGTCACGCTGAGGGGCGGACGCGCCGCCCCTCGCGTTCGTTCAGTGGCTGATCATCCAGGGCCGCGCCGTCGGAAAGCCCTTGGCGCCGCTCCTGGTCTTGGTCATCAGCCGCGGCGATTTCTTAGGCCCGCAGCAGCCGCAGCCTGCACCGTGTTTGGCCTTGTACTCGGCCACCGTCTGCGGCGCGTGACGGCTGCGCTCGTTGGTGGCATGCGCCGTGCGCCGCTCCGCCGGCATGCAGGCGAAGGCGGGCGCGGTGAGGATCACGCGCGGCGCCATGTCCTGGCATTGCGGACAGACCTGCGGATCATCACATTCCGCCATCGGACGCATGTCCGTGAACGGACCGCATGCATCACAGAGATATTCATAGACCGGCATCGTCTCTTCTCCTGCGCAACAATCATCTCCATCTCACGCGGCGGATGCGGGGCGGCCGATACGCTGCCGTCCCGCACCCATCGCGCAGGGAGACCGCTATTTGTCCGGCGAGATCGGCATCTGGATGTCGCCCTTGATGTGCTTGATCGGACCCGCCGACGACGGCATCACGTCGAAGTCGAAGATCTCGGTCGGCAGCCACAAGGTGGCGCAGGCGTTGGGCACGTCGACCACGCCGGAGATGTGGCCCTGCACCGGCGCGGTGCCGAGGATCGAATAGGCCTGGGCGCCGGAGTAGCCGAACTTCTTCAGGTACTCGATGGCGTTGAGACACGCCTGGCGATAGGCGATGTGGACGTCCAGATAGTGCTGCTTGCCGGCCTCGTCGACCGAGATGCCCTCGAAGATCAGGTAGTCGCGATAATTGGGCGTGATCGGCGACGGCTTGAAGATCGGGTTCTTGATGCCGTACTTCGCTACACCATCCTTGATGACGTCGACCTTGATGTGCAGCCAGCCCGCCATCTCGATGGCGCCGCAGAAGGTGATCTCACCGTCGCCCTGGCTGAAGTGCAGGTCGCCCATCGAGAGGCCGCCGCCGGGCACGTAGACCGGGAAGTAGATCTTCGAGCCGCGCGACAGGTCCTTGATGTCGCAATTGCCGCCATGCTCGCGCGGCGGCACGGTGCGGGCGCCCTCGGCGCCGATCTTGGCCTTGACGTCGCCCTTGGCCTGGCCGGCATGCGCGGTCGGCGCGAACGGCGGGTTGGCAAGGCCGGGCACGCGGGTCGGGTTGGTGGCGATCAGCGCGGTCTCGCGCTCGTTCCAGGTCGCGAGCAGCTTCGGATCGGGCAGACAGCCGATCAGGCCGGGATGGATGAGGCCAGCGAAGTTCACGCCGGGCACGTGGCGCGACGAGGTATAGAGGCCCTTGATGTCCCAGATCGACTTCTGCGCCAGCGGGAAATGGTCGGTCAGGAAGCCGCCGCCGTTTTGCTTGGAGAAGAAGCCGTTGAAGCCCCACAGGCTCTCCTTCAGCGGACCGACATCGAGCAGGTCGACGACCAGGAGGTCGCCCGGCTCGGCGCCCTTGACACCGATCGGGCCCGACAGGAAGTGCACGATCGACAAATCGATGTCGCGCACGTCGTCGGCGGAGTCGTTGTTCTTGATGAAGCCGCCGGTCCAGTCATAGGTCTCGATGATGAAGTCGTCACCCGGATTGACCCACTCCACCATCGGAATGTCCGGGTGCCAGCGGTTGTGGACCTTGTCGTTCTCGTAGGCCGATTTGGTCAGATCGACCTTGATCAGTGTGTCAGGCATCAGAAGCTCCCCTTGTTACTTGCTTGCACGGAGTGGTTAGACGGACAGATATTTCGAGACCTGCGCAGCATCGACCTGGTCGCGCGGATCGTCGCGGACGATCTCGCCGTTCTCGATCACCAGCACGCGGTCGGCGATGTCGAGCGCAAAGCTCAGCACCTGCTCGGAGACGACGATCGACAACCCCTTCTCGTCGCGGATGCGCTTCAGGGTGCGCGCCATCTCCTTGATGATCGACGGCTGGATGCCCTCGGTCGGCTCGTCGAGCAGCAGCACCTTCGGCTTGGTGGCGAGCGCGCGCGCGATCGCGAGCTGCTGCTGCTGGCCGCCGGAGAGATTGCCGCCACGGCGTCCCTTCATCTCGAGCAGCACCGGGAACAGCTCGTAGATGTCGCCGGGCACCTCGGACCCGCCGGACACGACGAGCCCGGTCTCGATGTTCTCCTTCACCGTCATGGTCGAGAAGATCATGCGGCCCTGCGGCACGTAAGCGAGGCCCTTGGCGACACGCTCATAGCTCTTCAGGCTTGCGAGCTCGGCGCCGTCCATCGCGATCGAACCGCTCTTGGCCGGCAGGATGCCCATCAGCGACTTCATCAGCGTGGTCTTGCCCATGCCGTTGCGCCCCATGATCGCAACGATCTCGTTGGGCGCGACCTTGACGTTCAGGCCATGCAGCACCTCGCTCTGGCCATAGGCGACATGGAGATCGGAGATTGCGAGCATCGGATATCTTCCTATGCAAGAGGGAGTGAGACGGCCGATCGAGCGGCATTGGCACTAAGCTCCCTCCCCCCTTGTGGGGGAGGGTTGGGGAGGGGGGGCTCCGGGCGAGACTGCCCGTGTGGACCCCCACCCCCGACCCCTCCCCGCAAGGGGGAGGGGGGGCGCAGCGAGGGTGTGGATCGAGCGATTTCCCGAGCATCGGCTCAGTGCCCCAGATAGACTTCGACGACCTTGGGGTCGTTCTTGACCCGCTCCATCGTGCCCTCGGACAGGATCTGGCCCTGGTGCAGCACGGTGACCTTGTGAGCAATGTCCTCGACGAACTTCATGTCGTGCTCGATGACGAGCACCGAGCGGTCCTTGATGATGCGATTCAGCAGCTCGGCGGTCTTGGCGCGCTCGCTGACGCTCATGCCGGCGACGGGCTCGTCGAGCATCAGAAGGTCCGGGTTCTGGATCAGCAGCATGCCGATCTCGAGCCACTGCTTCTGACCGTGGCTGAGCACGGCCGCCGAGGTCTTGAGACGATCCTTGAGGAAGATCATCTCGGCGACCTCCTCGACGCGATCCTTGACTGCGGCGTCACGCTGGAAAGTCAGCGAGCCGAAAACGGTGCGACCGCGCGGAAACGAGATCTCGAGATTCTCGAACACGGTGAGATCCTCGAACACCGACGGCGTCTGGAACTTGCGGCCGACGCCGGCCTTGACGATCTCGTTCTCGCGCAGCTTCGTCAGCTCCTTGCCGCGGAACTGGATCGAGCCCGAGGTCGCCTTGGTCTTTCCGCAGATCAGGTCGAGCACAGTGGTCTTGCCTGCGCCGTTCGGGCCGATGATCACGCGGATCTCGTTCTCCTCGACATAGAAGGAGAGATCGTTGACCGCCTTGAAGCCGTCGAACGACACGGTGAGCGCTTCGACCGCGAGCAGGAATTCCTTGGGCTGATGACCGATGAGCATCGCTGTGTCCTCACTCTGCGGGGGCGCCGTTGGCGACGAGGCCGCCATTGCCGGATTTCTTGGTGCGGGAGGCCAGTAGCTTGTCGATGCGCGGCTGCACGTAGTCGCCCCAGATGCCGGCGAGGCCGTTTGGGAAAGCGAGGACGACGGCGATGAACAGCGCTCCCAGGCCAAACAGCCAGAGCTGCGGGAACGTCTCCGAGAGGCTGGTCTTGGCAAAGTTGACGAGGAGCGAGCCGTAGACCGCGCCGAAGATCGAGAGCCGGCCGCCGACCGCGGTGTAGATCACCATCTCGATCGACGGCACGATGCCGACAAAGGACGGCGACATGAAGCCGACTTCCAAGGTGAACAGCGCGCCGCCGACTGCGGCGAACACGGCGGCCGCGCAGAAAGCAAAGATCTTGAAATTGGCGACGCTGTAGCCTGAGAAGCGGACCCGGTCCTCCTGCTCACGCATCGCCACCAGGATGCGGCCGAGCTTGGTCAGCCGGATGAACTGGGCGACGAGGATCGCTGCGAACAGGAAGAACACCTCGACGAAGTAGAGGATGTACTTGGCGTGGTCGGTGCGGATGTCCCAGCCGTGCAGCGTGCGCAGGTCGGTGATGCCGTTGATGCCGCCGGTGTAACCCTGCTGTCCCACGATCAGGATCGTCATGATCGCCGCGATCGCCTGGGTGATGATTGCGAAGTACACGCCGCCGACCCGCCGCTTGAACATCGCAGCGCCGATGATGAAGGCGAAGATCGCCGGCACCAGGATGATCGCGGCGAGCGCGAACGGGAAACTCTGGAACGGCTTCCAGAAGAACGGCAGCTGCGTCAGCTGATTCCAATCCATGAAGTCCGGAATGCCCGGCGTCGACTGGATCTTGGTGTTGGCGACGCTGGAGGCTTCCAGCTTGAGGAACATCGCCATGCAGTAGCCGCCAAGGCCGAAGAACACGCCCTGCCCGAGGCTGAGAATGCCGCCATAGCCCCAGCACAGCACCAGGCCGATCGCGACGAAGGAATACGTCAGATACTTCGCGACGAGGTTGAGGCGGAAGATGTCGAGTGCCAGCGGCAGGATGACGACGAGCAGCAGCAGCAGCGAAGCGAAGCCGATGAGCTCGGAGCGGTTGAAGAAGCGCGTGTTGATGATCATGACCGTGCCTTCTGATTCCCTATTCCCTGCGCGTTTCGGCTACTTGCGGACCTTCAGGGCAAACAGCCCCTGGGGGCGCAGCATCAGGATCGCGACGATCGCCAACAGCGTGAGCACCTTGGCCATCGAGCCGGACATGAAGAACTCCATGGTCGACTGCGCCTGGGAGATGGTGAAGGCCGATGCGATGGTACCGAGCAGGCTGGCGGCGCCGCCGAACACGACGACCAGGAACGTATCGACGATGTAGAGCTGTCCGGCGGTCGGACCGGTCGAGCCGATCATGGTGAAGGCGGAGCCGGCGACCCCGGCGATGCCGCAGCCGAGGCCGAAGGTGTAGCGGTCGACTTTCTCGGTGTTGATGCCGACGGCGCCCGCCATGACGCGGTTCTGCACCACAGCGCGCACCTGCTTGCCCCAGCGCGACAGGAACAGCACGTAGGCCACGACGATCGTGATCAGGATGGTCAAGCACATCACGAACATGCCGTTGATTGGGATCTGGATGGCGTCGGTCGCCTGCCAAGAGCCCATCATCCAATCCGGCAACTCGACGCCGACCTCGCGCGCGCCGAACACGGAACGATAGGCCTGCTGCAGGATCAGGCTGAGACCCCAGGTGGCGAGCAGCGTGTCGAGTGGCCGCCTGTAGAGACGGCGGATCATCGCCCACTCGACCAGCATGCCGAGGGATCCGGAGGCGATGAAGGCGAAGATCATCGCGACGAAGAAGGAGCCAGGAAACAACGAGGGCAGGAAATGCTGGAAGGCGTTCGACGTCATCCAGGTGACGTAGGCGCCGAGGATCATGAACTCGCCATGCGCCATGTTGATGACGCCCATCTGGCCGAAGATGATGGCAAGCCCCAGCGCCATCAGCACATAGACCGAAAACAGGATGAGGCCCGCGAAGCCCTGCATCGCGAAGATGGCCCCGAGGTCGCCGATGGAATAGTCACCGAACATGATCCGTCCTCTCGTGATGCCCTGCTGCAAAATGGATCGGCGCCGGCACAGTGTGTCCGCAGCCAAGATCGCTCCCTCCCCCCTTGTGGGGGAGGGCTAGGGAGGGGGGCCTCCGCGCCGAGCTGCGGGTGGGGTACCCCCCCTCCCCAGCCCTCCCCCACAAGGGGGGAGGGAGCGCACTTCCCGCGCAGCAGCATCAGCGATCTCATTCGCCTGTTGCTATGAGACGCGACAGATCAGCTCACTGGTAGCCCTTCGGAAACGGATCGGGCTCGACCAAGTCGGCGGTCTCGTAGATCAGCTCATACTGACCATCCGCCTTGGCGCGGCCGACGCGGGTCTTGGACCAGAGATGGTGGTTCTCGTGGATCCGAACGTAGCCTTCCGGCGCGCCCTTGAACTCGATGCCAGGCGAGGCGGCGGCGACCTTGTCGATGTCGAAGCTGCCGGCCTTTTCCACCGTCAGCTTCCACAGCCACGGACCGAGGTAAGCGGCTTGCGTCACGTCGCCGATGACGGTCTTCTCGCCCCACATCTTCTTGAATTCGGCGACGAAGGCCTTGTTGTTCGGATTGTCGAGCGACTGGAAGTACTTCATGCAGGCGTAGGCGCCCGCGATGTTCTCGCCGCCGATGCCGTCGATTTCGTCCTCGGTCACGGAGATGGTGAGCAGCGTCTGCTTCGACATGTCGATGCCGGCCGCCTTGAGCTGCTTGTAGAACGCGACGTTGGAGCCGCCGACGATGATCGCGTAGATCACGTCCGGCTTGGTCAGCTTGATCTTGTTGATGACCGAATTGAACTGGGTGTGGCCGAGCGGGAAGTATTCCTCGCCGACGACCTTGCAGCCCTGCAGATGGCCCTCGATGTGCTTGCGCGCGATCTTGTTCGAGGTGCGCGGCCAGATGTAGTCGGAGCCGAGCAGATAGAAGGTCTTCGCGCCCTTGGTCTTGTTGACCCAGTCGAGGCCGGCGATGATCTGCTGGGTGGCTTCCTGGCCGGTGTAGATGACGTTCTTGGACTGCTCGAGGCCTTCGTAGAAGGTCGGGTAGTACAGCATGCCGTTGTACTGCTCGAACACCGGCAGCACCGCCTTGCGCGAGGCAGAGGTCCAGCAGCCCATCACGGCGGCGCATTTGTCGTTGACCAGCAGCTTCTTCGCCTTCTCGGCGAAGGTCGGCCAGTCGGACGCGCCGTCTTCCTGGATGTACTTGATCTTGCGGCCGAGCACACCGCCCGCGGCATTGATCTGCTCGATCGCGAGCTTCTCGGCCTGCACTGACCCGGTCTCGGAGATCGCCATGGTGCCTGTGACCGAATGCAGAATACCGACGGTGACTTCGCTATCCGTGACTGCAAGGCCGGTGGTGTTGACAGCGGAGGTTGCGGGGCCGGCGCCGAAGGACGGCCGCGGCATCATGGCCAGCGCCGGGATCGCGGCCATTCCCATCAGCAACTGCCGCCGAAGCGGCGACTTCAGGCCCTTTTTCGTTTCGTCTGACATGAGCACCCCATTCATTTGGTTCGAGGACACGCGTTGGGTCAGACGAAGGATGGCGCGCTTTGTGCAACGCACGGATACGCAAGATTGCGTATACTGCACCGCAAAAGCGCGACGTAGGCTCTGCGTAAGTCTTGCGAGGGGCAGGACGAGCGTGCGGACAAGCGCTCGCGGGTGAGGAGTTCGAGAGTGGCAGGGCGGCAGCGGATCGACCGCGTCAGGCGCCAATACAACCAGTGGGTCGCCAACCAGACGTTGGAGGACTATGCGCTCCGTTTCACGGCCAAGAGCGCACGGCGCTGGTCGGCCGCCCGCGTCGCCAACACCGCGCTGGGCGCGATCTCGTTCCTCGCACTCGAGGCCATCGGCGGCACCATTACGCTGAACTATGGCATCACCAACGCGACCGCCGCGATCCTGGTCGCCAGCGTCATCATCTTCTGTTGCGGCCTGCCGATCGCCTATCATGCGGCCAAATGCGGCATCGACATCGACCTGCTGACCCGCGGCGCCGGCTTCGGCTATATCGGCTCGACCGTCACCTCGCTGATCTACGCGTCGTTCACCTTCATCTTCTTCGCCATCGAGGCGGTCATCCTGGCTTCGGCGCTGGAGATGTGCTTCGGCATTCCCCGGCCGATCGGCTATCTCATCAGCGCCGTCGTCATCATCCCGCTCGTCACCTACGGCATCACCCTGATCAGTCGCTTCCAGCTATGGACGCAACCGCTATGGGTCGTGCTGCACATCCTGCCCTTTGCCGCAATCGCCTATGCCAGCCCGCACTCCTTTGTCGAATGGCAGCAGTTTCCCGGCGAGCACGGCGATCCCATGGGCCATCTCGATCTGGCGCTGTTCGGGACCGCGGCGGCGGTCGTGTTCTCGCTGGTCGCCCAGATCGGCGAGCAGGTCGACTTCCTGCGCTTCCTGCCGCGCGACAGCCGCACATCGAAGCGTTCGTGGTGGATCGCGCTGCTGTCGGCCGGACCTGGCTGGATCGTGCTCGGGGCACTGAAGCTACTGGCAGGCTCGTTCCTCGCCTTCTTCGCGCTGAGCCACGGAGTCTCCGCCGACCACGCCGCCGAACCCGCGCACATGTATCTGGAGGCGTTCCGCTATGTCTTGGCCCGGCCGGACCTGGCGCTTGCGTTGACCGGCACCTTCGTGATCGTCTCCCAGATCAAGATCAACGTCACCAATGCCTATGCCGGCTCGATCGCCTGGTCGAACTTCTTCTCCCGCCTGACCCACAGCCACCCCGGCCGCGTGGTCTGGCTGGTGTTCAACGTCGTCGTCGCGCTGCTGCTGATGGAGATCGGCGTCTACAAGGCGCTGGAGCAAACGCTGGCGCTGTACTCCAACATCGCGATCTCCTGGGTCGGCGCGCTGGTCGCCGACCTCGTGATCAACAAGCCGCTGGGCCTGCGCCCGCCGCAGATGGAGTTCAAGCGAGCCCATCTCTACGACATCAACCCGGTCGGTGTCGGCGCGATGACGATCGCGACGATCGTCTCGATCAGCGCCTTCTATGGCCTGTTCGGGCCGACCGGAAAGGCGCTGTCGACCTTCGTCGCGCTCGGCGTCGCGCTCGTCACCGCGCCTGCGATCGCCTATCTGACCGACGGCAAATACTATCTGGCACGCAAGCCAAAGCGGAGCTGGCAGAACATCGAGCGGATCCAATGCTGCATCTGTGAGCATCAGTTCGAGCCGGAGGACACCGCCTCTTGCCCGGCCTATGCGGGTCCGATCTGCTCGCTGTGCTGCTCGCTCGACGCCCGCTGCCACGACCTTTGCAAGCCGCACGCGCGGGCACAGGCGCAGGTCGCAGCGGCGCTCAGCGGCATGCTGCCAGAGCCGTTGCTGGCCAAGATCAACTCGCAGCTCGGTCACTATGTCGGTGTATTTCTGACATCGGCCGGGCTCGTCGCACTGACGCTCGGCATGATCTATCTGGAGACCTCGGCGGCGCTCCCGGGCTTCAAGGGCATCATCTCCGACGTGCTGTGGAAGGTGTTCTTCGCCCTGTCCATCATCATCGGCGTGGTGACCTGGCTGTTCGTGCTGGCGCAGCAGAGCCGTCGCGCCGCCGAGGCCGAGACACGCCGGCAGACGCAGCTGTTGATTCAGGAGATCGAGGCGCACAAGCGCACTGACGCCGAGCTGCAACGCGCCAAGGAGGTGGCGGAGTCGGCCAATCTCGCCAAGAGCCGCTATGTCGTCGGCCTCAGCCATGAGCTGCGCTCGCCGCTGAACGCGATCTCCGGCTATGCGCAACTGCTCGAGCAGGACACGAGCCTCGCACCGAAGCCGCGGGACCAGGTCCGCGTCGTCCGCCGCAGCGCCGATCATCTGTCCGGCCTGATCGACGGCATTCTCGATATTTCCAAGATCGAGGCCGGGCGACTTTATCTGTCGCGCGACGAGGTCCGCCTGAGCGAATTCCTCGATCAGCTCGTGGGCATGTTCCGATTGCAGGCTGCGGCGAAGGGCGTCGACTTCGTGTTCAAGCGGCCTGCCGTACTGCCGCTGGTCGTCTATGCCGACGAGAAGCGGCTGCGCCAGATCCTGATCAACCTGCTGTCGAATGCCATCAAATTCACTGGGGAAGGCAGCGTCCAGTTCGTCGTGCATTATCGGAGCCCGGTGGCCGAATTCGAGGTGATCGACACCGGTCCGGGGATCCAGCCTGACGATCTGGAGCGCATCTTCGCGCCCTTCGAGCGCGGCGCGCTCGGAATTGCGCAGCCGCAGACAGGTACGGGGCTCGGCCTGACGATCAGCCGTCTGCTCGCCGGCGTCATGGGCGGCGACATCAAGGTCGTGAGCAAAGTCGGCGCGGGCAGCACGTTCAAGGTCAAGATCCTGCTGTCGGAGGTCACCAACCCGACACGGCATCCCCCGGTGAAGGCGCCGGTGGCCGGCTATCTCGGGCCGCGCAGGACGATTCTGATCACCGACGATGATCCTGTGCATCGCGACCTCCTGCGCGAGGTGCTGACGCCGCTCGGCTTCATCCTGCTGAGCGCGCCCGACGGTCCCGCCTGCCTCGCGCTCGCACAACACTGCCAGCCGGATCTGTTCATTCTGGACATCTCGATGCCCGGCATGGACGGCTGGACAGTGGCCGAGACCTTGCGCAACAGCGGTCATCATCAGGCCCGGATCCTGATGACATCTGCGAGCGCGCTCGAAGCGCACGGCCGGCCGTTGGCGCAACCATTTCACGACAGCTACCTGATGAAGCCGATCGACATCCCAAGGCTGCTGGAGGCGATACGTCAATTGCTGAAGCTCGAATGGAGCTACCAGACCGATATCCCCGTGGTTCCGCCACGCTGGCGGCCGGACACCGGATCCAGGCCCCCGCTCAACTATGTCGAGGAGTTGATGAGCCTCGGCCAGATCGGCTACATCAGGGCCATTCAGCTCAAGCTCGACGAGATCCGCAATGCGCATCCGGAGCATGCCGACTTCGTCGCACATATGCGCACGCTTGTTGACCGCTTCGATCTCGATCAGTACATGGCAACTCTGAAGACCTTGCATGCCTATGAGCACTGACAGCAGGAAGCGTGACGTCGCGCTGGTGGTCGACGACTCGCCAGAAACGCTTCGGCTGCTCACCGACGCGCTGGATAGCGCCGGCATGACCGTGATGGTGGCGCTCGACGGCGCGGCCGCGATGCGCATCGTCGACCAGATCACGCCGGACATCATCCTGCTCGACGCGGTCATGCCGGGCATGGACGGCTTCGAAACGTGCCGCAAGCTGAAGCGCGAGGCCGGCCTCTCCAACGTCCCCGTGATCTTCATGACCGGGCTCGCCGATACCGAGCATATCGTGAAAGGACTGGAGGCCGGCGGCGTCGATTACGTCACCAAGCCCATCGCGGTCTCGGAAATGCTGGCGCGCATTCGCGTGCATCTCGCGAACGCCCGGATGACGCAGAGCGCGCGCGCCGCACTCGATGTCTCCGGCCGCTTCCTGCTTGCCGTCAACCGTGAGGGACGGCTGATGTGGGCAACGCCGCAGGCGCAGAAGCTGCTGTCGGACAGTCTTGGCACCGCCGACGACCTCGTGCTGCCGGAGGCGCTGCGGCTGTGGCTGGATCAGGCGCAGAACGGCAAGGGCGGTGCGAAGGCCGCCGCTTCGATCCCGGATCATCCCGAACTGCGCCTCTACTACATGGGCGGAGCCGGGCCCAACGAGTTCCTGCTGCGGCTCGCCAAGGAGTCCTCCGGTGAGCTGCCCAAGGAGTTCTCCAGCGAGTTCGGTCTCACCACGCGCGAGGGCGAGGTGCTGTCATGGCTCTCCAAGGGCAAGACCAACCGCGACATCGCGCAGATCCTGGGACTGAGTCCGCGCACGGTCGACAAGCACCTCGAGCAGATCTACGCCAAGCTCGGCGTCGAGAACCGCACCGCCGCCGCGGCGGTCGCGACGGGGGTGACGCGGCGGGAGGGATGAGGCGGGCCGACCAGCGTGCCCCAACCATCACTGCCGTCCCGCGCAAGCCCTGCGGCGCGAAGCGCCGGCGGGCGCCGACCCGGGACCGATACCGCGTGATGCCGCTTGAGGCGGGACGAAAGTTGACGTTGTGCCCAACACACCTGCCGGTGGCTATGGATCCCCGCTTTCGCGGGGACGACGCCGTCTTTGGAGCGGCACACCGGCCGTCAAAGGCTCACCCATACACGAACGCCGGATCATCCAGATCGATTGCCGGGATCTGGTCCTTCTCGCTCCAATAGTCCTGGCTGTGCTGCCACTCCGGCTTATCGCCGCGCTTGGGCAGCAGGTGCATGTTGCGCATCATGTAGCCGGGGTTGAAGTTCTCCGGGTCGATCCATGGCAGCAGCGGCATGTTGTGATCCTCCGGGCGCAACGCCGGCACGACCTTGCTCACGCCTTTTTCCTTCATGTGCGCGAGCAGGCGGCACACGAAATCCGCGACGAGGTCCGTGCGCAACGTCCAACTGGCGCGGAAATAGCCGAACACCCAGGCCAGGTTCGGCACGCCGGTGAACATCATGCCGCGATAGGTCACGGTGTCGGCGAAGTCGAGCGGCTTGCCGTCAATGGAGAATGCGATATCGCCGAGCACGCAAAGATCGAAGCCGGTCGCGGTGACGATGATGTCGGCCTTGAGCTCGTCGCCGGACTTCAGCTTGATGCCGTCTTGCGTGAACCGCTCGATCTCGTCGGTCACGACCGAAGCCTTTCCGCTCTTGATGCCTTCGAACAGGTCGGCGTCCGGTACGAAGGCGATGCGCTGCCGCCACGGACGGTAGCTCGGCGTGAAGTGCTTGGCGGTGTAGTCGGGTCCGAGGATGGCGCTGATCTGGCCGATCAGCTCCTTCTTCACCTGGTCTGGCTCGGTCAGGCAGCGCTTGGTGAACCAATCCTGTTCGAACAGGATCTTGCGCCTGACGATCTCATGGATCCATTCCTCCTTCACCTGCAGTCTCCGCAGCTCCTCGGCCAGCTCGATCGCATTGCGGCCGATGCGGAAGTAGGTCGGCGAGCGCTGCAGCATGGTCACGTGTGCGCATTGGCCCGCGATCGATGGCAGGATGGTCGCGGCGGTCGCACCGGAGCCGATGACCACGACCTGCTTGCCCGTGAGATCGAGATCCTCGGGCCACACCTGCGGATGCACGATGCGGCCCTTGAACTCCGCCATGTCCGGCCACTCCGGCGTGTAGCCCTTCGAGTGGCGGTAGTAGCCCTGGCACATCCAGAGGAAATTCGTTGTAAAGGTGGCGGGCTGCTGATCCCTGCCCTTCACCGCCTGCACCGTCCAGAGACCGGTCGCGCTCGACCAGCTCGCCGACACGATGCGGTGGCCATAGCGAATGTGCCGGCCGAGATCGTTCTCCTCGATCACGTCACCCATGTATTTGAGGATCTCTTCCGCGGTCGCGATCGGCGGCCCGACCCATGGCTTGAAGCTGTAGCCGAACGTATGCAGGTCGCTGTCGGAGCGGATGCCGGGATAGCGGTGCGTCCGCCAGGTGCCGCCGAAGCTGTCCTGGCTCTCCAGGATCACGAAACGCTTGTCGGGCATCTGCCTGCTCAGCTGATAGGCGCTGCCGATGCCGGAGATGCCGGCGCCGACGATCAGCACGTCGAAGTGTTCGGTCGCGTGCGAGGACGCGGCCTCCCGGATGGGCGCGATGACGTTCATGTGAGTCCCTGGGCTTTGGTCTTGATGGTGTTTCCTCGCGTGACAGGCTGAACCCGATCACGACGATGGTCAACCCGCGACGGCGAGCCTCAACCCAGCCCTGAACGATCTCAATTTCCGCTGAGCGGCATGCCCCATTGCCGCGCGATTTGTGCGACCCAATCGCGATATAGCGTGAGCGGCGTGACGCCGGTCATGCCGCCGCAGCCGGCGCCGAGATTCGGTCCGGTCGACCATGAGATGACGCCGATCAGCACCTGACCCCGCGGCTGCGTCTCGAACGCAGGGCCGCCGGAGTCGCCGGTACATCCGCCCAGTCCGGACCGCGCGCCTTGCGTCGCCGGATCGACCAGCCGGATCTGCAACGTGCCTGGCTTGCCCGTCGCAACCAACGCAGCCCCACGCACCACGCCGCCGCTCTTGCCGTCGCCGGGAATCGCGACGCCGATCCCCGCGACCGTGAACGCGTTGCCGGCGGCAAGCGGCGGCTGCGGCACGCCGAGCGCCACCGGCACGCGCGCCTCCGCGGGCGCCTCCAATTCCAGCAGTGCGACATCGGCGGTGGCGCGATGCGCCAGAATGGCCTGCACGCTGAAGCTCGGATGCACCGCCACCCGCCGGACCGTCTTGAGAACCGGCTTGCGGTCACGATCGTATTCCACGATGCGGTAATCGAGCCCCGGCTGCACGCAATGTCCGGCGGTCAGCACCAGCTTCGGAGCAATCAGCGCGCCGCTGCAAAAATTGCCGCGCGAGCCGACGATCGTGACCACGGAGCGGCCGATGCCGTCATTCAGCGCCGGCGCGTTGCCGACGATGGCAAGGATTGGCGATGGCGCCAGCAGGACGGCGGCTGCAATGATTGCGTGAGACGGCTTCATCGCGGCAGCAATAGCGGCTGCCGCCGAGGTCGCCAAGTGCGGCGTCCCGTGCTAGCGATCATCCAGGGATCGAGGGAGGACGGGACTGACATGGTCGAGGCGGTGATCTTTGATTTCGGTGGCGTGATGACGACATCGCCGTTCGAGGCATTCGCGCGGTTCGAGAAGGAGCGCGGCTATCCCGTCGACATCATCCGCAACACCAATGCCGCCAACCATCTCGAGAACGCCTGGGCGAAATTCGAGCGCGCCGAAATCGACCTCGAGACGTTTGATAGGTTGTTTGCCGAGGAGTCGCTGGCACTCGGTGGCGCAGCGGTCAGCGGGCGCGAGGTGCTGCCGCTGCTCGCCGGCGATCTCCGGCCCGACATGGTCGAGGCGCTCCGACGCATCAAGGCGGAATGCAAGACCGGCTGCATCACCAACAATCTCCCGGCGAACGCAACCGGCAGCCAGGGCGGCCGCTCGTTGTACGTCGCGGAGGTGATGGTGCTGTTCGATCACGTGATCGAATCGGCCAAGATCGGGCTGCGCAAGCCCGATCCCCGGATCTACCAGATGATGACCGAGACGCTCGGAGTCAGCCCCGCGGACTGCGTCTACCTCGACGATCTCGGCATCAACCTGAAGCCGGCGCGCGAGATGGGCATGACCACGATCAAGGTCGTCAGCGCATCGCAGGCGATCGCGGAGCTGGAAGCGGCGACGGGATTGAGCCTGCGCTGATCGTCATTGCGCGGCGAACTTGCGCCGAAGCAATCCGGAGGCTTCGTGGGATTCTTGATTGCGTCGCTGCGCTCGCAACGACGCTGATCTCAATAGTTCGTCTGTTTGGCCCGCTCCGGAAAAGCCGCCGCCAGTGCTGCGCCGTCGGCCCGCAGCACGCCACGCTCGGTGATCAGCCCGCTCACCAGCCGGGCCGGGGTGACGTCGAAGCCGTAGTTCGCGACTGGCGATCCCGGCGGCACGATGCGCACGGTCTCGATGCGGCCGTCGGCGGTGCGGCCGGTCATCTCGGTCACTTCCTGCGCACTGCGCTGTTCGATCGGGATCTGCCGTCCCTCGGCAACGGCAAAGTCGATCGTGGGCGACGGCAGCGCGACATAGAACGGCACACCATTGTCATGCGCGGCCAGCGCCTTTAGATAGGTGCCGATCTTGTTGCAGACGTCGCCATTGGCGGCGACGCGGTCGGTGCCGACGATGGCGAGATCGACCATCCCATGCTGCATGAGATGGCCGCCGGTGTTGTCCGGGATGACGGTATGCGCCACGCCGTGATGCCCGAGTTCCCAGGCAGTCAGCGAGGCGCCCTGATTGCGCGGCCGGGTCTCGTCGACCCAGACATGGATCGGAATGTCGCGATCGTGCGCGAGATAGATCGGCGCGGTCGCCGTGCCCCAATCAACGGTCGCAAGCCAGCCGGCATTGCAGTGGGTCAGCACGTTCACGACTTCGCCCGGCTTCTTGCGCGCCGCGGCCGCCTCGATCAGCGCGAAGCCGTGCGCGGCGATGCCCTGGTTGATCGTGACGTCCTCGCCGGCAATGTCGACGGCGCGGGAATAGGCCGCATCGCGACGCTCCGACGGCGCCAGCCGGCGCAGCATGGTGCTCATCGTGTCGAGCGCCCATTTCAGGTTGATCGCCGTCGGCCGCGTCGCGATCAGCATCTGGTAGGCGCGGTCGATGCCGGGATCGGAGCGGTCGTCGCGCATCGCCAGCGCCATGCCGAACGCGGCGGTAGCGCCGATGAGCGGCGCACCGCGGACCAGCATGCCGCGGATCGCGTCAGCGGCCTCCTCGCATGTCGTGATCTTCGCCACCACGAACTCGTGCGGCAATCGGCGCTGATCGATCGCGCAGACCGACCAGCCGTCGGAGTCGAGCCAGATGCTGCGATAGTGCCGGCCGTCCACCTTCATGTTCGATCCCCCTCAGCCGCGCAAGATACGGCCTGCGACCGCATCGAGCTTCTTCAGAAGCTCGGGATCGCGCGCCTCCGGCGCAGTGATCAAGGCTGTGTCGAGCGCACGGTCGGAGCCGATCGGGCACGGTTCGTGCTCGCGCGGAAACTCGCGGGCGAGCCGCGAGACCAGTGATTTGGCCTTGTCGGCGTTGGTGGTGAGCACGCGAATGATGTCCTGCACGGTAACGGCGTCATGATCCGGATGCCAGCAGTCGAAGTCGGTCGCCATTGCGACCGTCGCGTAACAGATCTCGGCCTCGCGGGCGAGCTTCGCCTCCGGCATGTTAGTCATGCCGATCACCGAATAGCCTGACGCCTTGTAGGTCATGCTCTCGGCATAGGTCGAGAATTGCGGCCCCTCCATGCAGACATAGGTGCCGCCGCGCACGACCGCGATGCCTTCCGCCTCGGCCGCCGCCGCCAGATGAATGCGCAACCGCGGCGAAACCGGATGCGCCATCGACACGTGGGCGACGCACCCCTTGCCGAAAAACGAGCTCTCGCGCTTGTAGGTGCGATCGACGAACTGATCGACCAGCACGAAGGTACCCGGCGGGAGCTCTTCCTTGAACGAGCCGCAGGCCGACAGCGACACCAGGTCGGTGACGCCAGCGCGCTTCAGCACGTCGATGTTGGCGCGATAATTGATGTCGGAGGGGGACAGCCGGTGTCCCTTGTCATGGCGCGGCAGGAACACGATCGGCAGGCCCGCGATCGTCCCCCGGCGTACCGGCGCCGACGGCTCACCCCAGGGGCTCGCGATCACCTCTTCGCGGGCATCTTCCAGTCCCGGCAGATCATAGATGCCTGAGCCGCCGATAATGCCAAGCACAGCCTTCGTCATGACGTCCCCATCTCCAACCGAGACGAGAATGCCAGCTTTGCGACGAATTGAAAACAGCGACGCGGTGATCCGTGGGGCGTGGCAACTGGATCAGGCAGCCTTGGCTGCCGCCAGCTGACCGCTCACCAGACGCTCCAGCGTGGCGACAGACTGGAAGTTCTCCGGCGTGATCAGCTCCTGCGGAATGGTGAAATCGAACTCCGCCTCAAGCGCCAGCATCAGGTTGACCATGTCCATGGACGTCAGCCCGATGTCGACGAGCTTTGCATCCGCCGTCACGTCGGCGGCCGTGGCGTTCTGCGCGAGGATATCGCGCACGAGCGCCACGATCCTGTGACTGACATCGACATCGAAACTCGGCATGGGGACCTCTTCACTCGCGGCTTGTTCGGGCACGTCGGATCTGATCGACGCTCGCGCAGGGAGATAATGCAATTCGGCGTCGAAAGAGTTACGCCGCAGCCCGTTCCAAGTCTGAACTCGTCTTAACGCTAACGGCTTGGTCTAGAATTCTCGGACCAAAACAACCAGGAATTAACCCCCACCCGTCGATGGCGCGGCGTTTACCCTGAATTTCGTCGACGTATTTGAATCAAATCCATACCCTGCGTGCAGCCCAAAGAAGGCGCAGTGCATCTGTCCTGATCTTGCGAGGACGCACGTGCCGATCTCTCAACGAGACAAAATCCGGAGTATCGATCGGTCATGACTCTCCAGGGAACCGCGCTTCGAAACCCGATCCCCGACGATGGCGAGAGCCTCCTGCTCGATCGCAGCGACATGTTCCTGCAGCGGACCGCCGCTGTTGCCGCGCGGGCCGCCGCGGAAGCCGACGAGGTCGACCGTGACGGCCGCTTCCCGAAGGCAGCAATCGAAGCGTCACGCGAGCACAAGCTGCTCGGGATGCAGATTCCGGTCGAGTTCGGTGGCTTCGGTGCCTCGATTCACGACATTGCCGATGCCTGCTATGCGCTCGGCCGCGCCTGCGCCTCCAGCGCCATGATCTTCGCCATGCACCAGACCAAGGTCGCCTGCCTGGTGCGTCACGGCCGCGGCAGCGCCTACATGGAATCCCTGATGCGCCGTATCGCATCCGAGCAGCTGCTGATGGCCTCGTCCACCACCGAGGGACAGAACGGCGGCAACATCCGCGCAAGCGCTGCGGCCGTCGGCCACGAGAATGGCCGCATCTCGCTGAAGCGCGACGCCACGGTCATCTCCTATGGCGCGGAAGCCGATGGCCTCGTCACGATTGCACGGCGCGCCGACGGCGCCGCCGCCTCCGATCAGGTGCTGCTGGCGCTGACCAGGGACGACTACACGATCTCGCGCACCCTTGGCTGGGAAACGCTGGGCATGCGCGGCACCTGCTCAACAGGATTCGCGCTCGAGGTGAGTTGTCCCTCCGACCGCATGTTCACCGAGCCCTATGAGCGCATCCACGGCCAGACGATGACGCCGTTCGCACATCTGTGCTGGTCGTCGGCCTGGGCCGGCATCGCTGCGGCTGCCGTGGAGCGCGCTCAGCGCTTCCTGCGCAAGGCCGCACGCGGCGCCGGCGGACAGATGCCGCCGGCAGCTGCGCATTACACCGCGGCGAAGATGGCGCTGGCCCGGCTGCGCGCAATGATCGTCACCAACATGGATGCCTTCGTCGCCCATGAGTATGACGAGCGGGCGCTGGGTTCGCTCGACTTCCAGTCCTCCATCACGCTATTGAAGGTGCAGGCCTCTGAACTTGCCGTCGAGACCGTGATGCATGCCATGCGCGCCTGCGGTCTCTCGGGCTATCGCAACGACGGCGAGTTCTCGATCGGCCGCCACCTGCGCGACGTTCTGTCGGCGCCGATCATGATCAACAACGACCGTATTCTCGCAAACATTGCCACGGCCAACTTGATGAGCACGGTACCGACTTCGCTCCATGAATGATCGCGCCGATTGCAGCCATTGCCTCGACCCAGGATTTGCACAATGACGATTCCCGTTCTCCCGCAGTCGCCCGAGATTGCACCCCAGCCGGCCGACGCGCTCGATCATCTGACCGGCGCGCTGTTCCATCGCATGGGCGCGGATGGCGTCTATGCGCGGACCGCGCTGTATGAAGGCGTGGTGGAGCGGCTCGCGACGCTCATCACGCGGCATCGCGAGCCCGGCACGGAGGTCATGCGCTTTCCGCCCGTCATGAGCCGCGCCCAGCTCGAAAAGTCGGGCTATCTGAAGAGTTTCCCCAACCTGCTCGGCTGCGTCTGCGGCCTGCACGGCACCGAGCGGGACATCCATGAAGCCGTGGCACGGTTCGACAAGGGCGGCGACTGGACCACCTCATTGTCACCAGCCGACCTCGTGCTGTCGCCCGCGGCCTGCTATCCGGTCTATCCGATCGCGGCGAGCCGCGGCGCGCTGCCGGTCGGCGGCCTGCGCTTCGACGTCGCGGCCGATTGCTTCCGCCGCGAGCCGTCGCGTCATCTCGACCGCCTGCAGTCGTTCCGGATGCGCGAATATGTCTGTATCGGCACGCCCGACGACGTCTCGGCATTCCGCGACCGCTGGATGGTAAAGGCACAGGCGATTGCGCGCGATCTCGGCCTGTCGTTCCGCGTCGATCATGCCAGCGACCCGTTCTTCGGCCGCGTCGGCCAGATGAAGGCGGTCAGCCAGAAGCAGCAGGCGCTGAAATTCGAGCTGCTGGTGCCGTTGCGCTCGGAGGAGCAGCCCACCGCCTGCATGAGCTTCAACTATCATCGCGAGCATTTCGGCACCACCTGGGGCATCGACGATGCCGACGGTGCGCCGGCGCACACCGGTTGCGTGGCCTTCGGCATGGACCGCCTGGCAGTCGCGCTGTTCCACACCCACGGCATCGATCCGACGCGCTGGCCGTCGCGCGTGCGGGAAGCGCTGCAATTCGAGCGCCAGGCAAGCACCGTCGGCTGACGCCACCAAGCCGCCGGCGAGGGATCGGCAGACCATCTCATGAGCGCGCTCCAGCCACCGATCCGGTGCCGCGAGATCGGAGCCTCCGATCTGGACGCGGTCGCCGATCTCTTGGCGCGCGGCTTTCCCCGGCGCCCCTGCCGCTATTGGTCGAGCGGCCTGCAGCGACAGGCCGCGCGCCCGACGCCCGAGGGCTATCCACGCTACGGCTACCTGCTCGAGCAGGGCGGCAATGCGGTCGGCGTCCTGCTGCTGATCTACAGCAATCGAGGCACACCAGCGCAGCCCCGGATCTGGTGCAATCTCTCGAGCTGGTATGTCGAGCCGGCGTTCCGCAACTACGCGACGATGCTCACCGCGATCGCCCAGCGGCGGCCCGAGGTCACCTACGTCAACATCAGCGCCGCGCGCCGGACCTGGCCGATCATCGAGGCTCAGGGGTTTCGTGCCTATTGTCGCGGCCTGTTGTTTTCCATTCCGGTACTCTCGGCTGCGGGCCAGGGCGCTCGAGTCCAACAGGTCGCGGCAGATGCGCACGCTGTAGACGGCATTCCATCCGACGAAGCGGATCTGCTGATCCGCCACGCCGGCCATGGCTGTCTCAGCATCGTGGTCAGGTCGAAGCAGAGCAGCATTCCCCTGGTGCTGCAGCAGGCGCGCATCCGGCAAGGACGGTTCGCACTGCCCGCCATGCAGCTGATCTATTGCCGCGACATCTCAGACTATGTCGCCTGCGCCGGCGCCGTCGGCCGTTTCCTGCTGCTGCGGGGCCGCGTGTCCGTCATCGTCGACGCCAACGGACCGGTCGCCGGGCTGTACGGCGTCTACACCGAACGCCGCGGCCGCAAGTACATCAAGGGGCCGCAGCCGGCGCGGCTCGGCGATCTCAGCGACACCGAGCTTCCGATCTACGGGTCCTGACCTATGCCGCCGCCCTGGCCTGGTGCGCATAGTCCCAGTACAGCCTGCGCGCACGGCTGAACACCGGACCGATCGGCATCGTCCGCTCGTCGATGCGGATCACCGGCGCGACCTTGGCGAAGTTGCCCGATGAGAATATCTCGTCGGCGTTCAGAAAATCGTCATATCGAAGCGTCGTCTCGACCACACTGACGCCGTCGCCTCGCAGCAATTCGATCACGCGCTGTCGCGTGATCCCGTTGAGGAAGGTTCCGTTCGGCACCGGCGTGAAGACAACGCCATCCTTGACCATGAACACGTTGGCATTGCCGAACTCGGCGACGTTGCCGAGCAGATCCAGCATCAGGCAATTGTTGAAGCCGCGCGAGGCCGCCTCGATCAGCGCGCGCGAATTGTTCGGATAGAGGCACGCCGCCTTGGCGTCGACCGGCGCGCATTCGGCCGTCGGCCGCCGGAACGGCGACAGCGTGATGGCGTTGCCCGTCGGCTGCGGCATCGGCGCCTCATAGATGCACAGGCACCAATTGGTGGTCTCGGGATCGAACAGGACACCACCGCCGGCGCCGTGCTGCGCCCAGTACATCGGGCGGATGTAGAGCTCGGCTCTTGCTGCGAAGCGCGCGACGCCCTCCCGCGCCAGCCCCATCCAGGTCTCGACGTCCACCACGGGTTTGAGCCGGAAATTGATCGCGGACTGATTCACCCGCGCGCAGTGCCGATCGAGATCGGGCGTCACGCCTTCGAATGCGCGCGCCCCGTCGAACACGGTCGATGCGAGCCACGTCGCGTGGGTCCGGACGCCCATGATCGGCGCATTGCCCTCGCGCCATTCGCCGTCGAAGAAGGTCCAGGTCTGCGAGTAACTGACAGGCTTGACAATGTGGGTCATGGCGGCGCTCCCGTTCGGCATCGATCGTATCTGCACTTCTGGCGTGAATATTTTAAGGATTTCCCGGTCGCGACCTGCCGCTCATGATCGATTCACTGCGGATGGGCACAATGCCCGATGCCTTGGTTAACTGGAGCTGTCATGCCGCTCGACCCTCGCGCCCAGCGCCTGCTTTCGATGGTGGCGGCCGTTGTGACGGAAAGCCGGGAGCCTCCGAGTCCCCGGCAACGCCGGCAGTCGCTGGCGAAACTGATGCAGTTCGCGCGCAACGACTGCGGCGCCGCCATCACGCGGGACGGCGATTTCTCCGGTCCCTCCGGGCTGCTTCGTTATCGCCTGTATACGCCTGCAGCAGGCCTGGACGATACCGGGATGCCGCCCGGCTTCGTATACTTTCACGGCGGCGGTCTCGTGGCAGGCAGCATCGACACGCACGACAAGGTCGCCGCCGCGCTTGCCGCCGCCGCCGGCTGCCGGCTGCTCTCGATCGACTACCGTCTCGCTCCCGAGCACACGTTCCCCGCAGCAATCGAGGATGCGATCGCTGCGGTTCACTTCGCCATCGATCACGCGGCCGCGCTCGGCATCGACGGCAATCGCATTGTGATCGGCGGCGATTCCGCGGGCGCCACGCTCGCCGCCGCGGTTTGTCAGCAGGCTGCCGGCAGCACCGGTCTCAGGATCGCGCTGCAATGCCTGATCTGCCCGGTGCTTGATTTTTCCAACCCCTGGCCGTCGCGCGAGTTGTTCGGGACCGGCTATCTGATCGACAGGGCGACCTGGCAGGCCGACCTCGCCGACTATCTGGCCGGCGAGTCCGATGTCGCCAATCCCCTGATATCGCCCTTGTGCCGCGAGACGCTGGCTGGGCTTCCCCCCGCCGTGATCCACACCGCGGAGTTCGATCCGATGCGCGACGAGGGCAATGCCTATGCGGCACGGCTCACGGAGGCCGGCGTCACCGTCGCGCATGTCTGTCACGACGGCATGGTTCACAATTTCCACGCCCTCGGTGCGATCCTGCCGCAGGCGAAGGTCGCACTGGATCTGGTCGGGCAGCAGATCCGGTCGCTCCTGCGTGTCCCTGTTGCGCGCTAATTCGAAGCTCTTCGGCCACATATCGTTAGGGTTATTTCGTCGTTCTTGTCGCGAATTATTGCCCGCTTTACGCCTGCGCTCCTACAACGACACCACTCGCGGAATACGAGCAGCTCGCCGCATTGATCGAAGCGAGCGGGGAGATCGCCGATGCGCAACGAGACGATTGCAATCCACGCCGGCTATGAGCCGGAGGCGACCACCAAGGCCGTCGCGGTTCCGATCTATCAGACCGCCGCCTACGCCTTCGACAGCGCCGATCACGGCGCAGCGCTGTTCAATCTCGAAGCCGAGGGCTATCGCTACAGCCGTATCTCCAATCCGACCACGGCGGTGCTCGAGAAGCGCGTCGCCGAGCTCGAAGGTGGCGTCGGCGCGCTCGCCGTCGGCACCGGGCAGGCGGCACTTCACTTCGCATTCGTCAATCTTGCCGATGGCGGCGGCAACATCGTCTCGGTGCCACAGCTCTACGGCACCACGCACACGCTGCTCGGTCACATCCTGCCGCGCCAGGGCATCACCGGACGCTTTGCCGAAAGCGATGCGTCCGACGCCATCGAGCGTCTCATCGACGAAAACACCAAGGCCGTGTTCGCCGAGACGATCGGCAATCCCGCCGGCAATGTCTGCGACATCGAGGCGCTGGCGAAGGTCGCGCATCGCAACGGCGTGCCGCTGATCGTCGACAACACCGTCGCAACACCGATCCTGCTGCGGCCGTTCGATTACGGCGCCGACATCGCGGTGCATTCGCTGACCAAGTTTCTCGGCGGTCACGGCACGACGCTGGGCGGCATGCTGGTCGACAGCGGCAACTTCCCCTGGAAGGATCACGCCGACCGCTTTCCCGCCTTCACCCAGCCCGACGCGTCCTATCACGGGATGGTCTACACCGATCATTTCGGCCGCAGCGCCTATATCCAGCGCGCGCGCAGCGTCTATCAGCGGACCATGGGCGCGGTGCTGTCGCCGTTCAATGCCTTCCTGCTGCTGCAGGGCATCGAGACGGTCGCGCTGCGCATGGAGCGTCACGTCGAGAATGCACGCAAGGTCGCCGAATTCCTCCGCAACGATCCGCGCGTGGCGTGGGTCAACTACGCCGGCTTCCCCGACAGCTGCTATTATCCCCTGGTCCAGAAATATCTCGACGGTCGGGCGTCGTCGCTGTTCACATTCGGGATCAAGGGCGGCATGGAAGCGGGCAAGGCGTTCTATGACGCCCTGAAGCTCGTCACACGGCTGGTCAATATCGGCGATGCGAAGTCGCTGGCCTGCCATCCCGCATCGACCACGCATCGGCAGATGCCGCCGGACGACCAGCGCAAGGCGGGCGTCCTCCCGGAGACGATCCGGCTGTCGATCGGCATCGAGCACGTCAGCGACATCATCGAGGATCTCGACCAGGCGCTCGCCCAGGCCTGCCCTCGCACGCGTCAGCTGGATGCGGCGGAGTAGAGCGATCAGCCGATGACCCTGCTGTTCGACCGACATCGCAGGATCGCGAGCCCTGCCCTCGCGCCCGCTGAATTCGACGACCGCGGCCGACGCCCGATCGAGCTTTCGATCGGCCTCGTCAACAACATGCCGGACAGCGCCCTGAAGGCGACTGATCTCCAGATCGGCCGCCTGCTGCGGCAGTGCGCGCCGCGGCACGTCCGCATCCGCCTGCACTGCTTCTCGCTGCCCTCCATCTCTCGCTCGCAGGCGGCCAGGAGCCACGTCGCCCAGTCCTACGCCGACATCGGGTCGCTCGATCGGCTCGGCATCGACGGCCTGATCGTGACCGGCGCCGAGCCTGTCGCCGCGGCCTTGCGCGACGAGCCCTATTGGTCGGACCTCGCCTCCGTGATCGACTGGGCCAGAACCAACACGCGCTCGACCATCTGGTCGTGTCTCGCGGCCCACGCGGCCGTGCTGCATCTCGACGACATCGAGCGGCAGCGGCTGGCGAGCAAATGCTCCGGCATCTTCGACTGCGTGAAGGTCCAGGACGACTGGCTCACGCACGGCATCCATTTGCCGCTTCAGGTACCGCACTCCCGCCTCAACGCCGTCAACGAGCCGCTGCTGGCGGAGCGCGGCTACGACATCCTGACCCGCTCGGACGAAGTCGGCGTCGACATTTTCGCGCGCTCGACGCCGAGCCGGTTCGTGTTCTTTCAAGGCCATCCCGAGTATGACGCGCTCTCCCTGCAGCGCGAATACATGCGCGACATCGCGCGCTTTCTCGCCGGGCAGCGCGACGACTACCCGCGGCTGCCGAAATCCTATTTCAGCGCCGAGAGCGAGGCGGTGCTCAACGCGTTCGAGTGGCGGGCCAAGGAAAGGCGCGACCCGACGCTGGCGGCCGAGCTCCCGGGATTGACGCTGCGGCCCGATCTCGCCGCAGAAAGCGCCGCCCAGACGCTGTTCAGCAACTGGATCGGTCATCTCGGGCAAACCGGATAGCGCCAAGGCCCGCCTTTCATCGGGGCGATCGCGCAATGGCGCGCTATCTGTTAGATTGGCACGGCACACTTCGCTTGCAAGGTTCCGATGGCCCGACGCACCGGCAGCGCCGATCTTCCGCTCCATTCCGGACGCGTCCCGGCCTGGCTCGGCACGCGCATGGCCTCGCTCGGCGCCATCATCACCCAGGCGATCGTGCATCATTACGGCCGCGACGAATTCCTGGCGCGGATGTCGCATCCGTTCTGGTTCCAGTCGTTCGGCGCCGTCATGGGCATGGACTGGCATTCCTCCGGGATCACCACGAGCGTGATCGGCGCGCTGAAGCGCGGGCTGAAGCCGCTGTCCGGCGAGCTCGGCATCTACGTCTGCGGCGGCCGCGGCGAGCATTCGCGCAAGACGCCCGACGAGCTGCGCCTGCTCGGCGACCGGCTCGGCCTCGACGGCGAGGAGCTGGTGCGGACCAGCAAGCTCGTCGCCAAGGTCGACAGCGCCGCGGTGCAGGACGGCTTCGACCTCTATCTGCACGGCTTCTTCGTCACCGCCGACGGCAAATGGACCGTGGTGCAGCAGGGCATGAATGGCGACGCCCGCCAGGCCCGGCGCTACCATTGGCATTCGCAACAGCTCGCGAGCTTCGTCGACGCGCCGCACAGCGCCATCGACGGTCCCGTCCAGGGCGAGATCGTCAACCTCACCGACAAGCGCGCCGCGCTGTCGCGCGACGCCCAGCTCGAGCTGCTCACCGAGCTCGGCCCCGACCGCGTCGTCGCCGAGTTCGCGCGGCTGAGCACGCCGGAGCCGGCGCAGGGCCTGCTGCCGCATCTCGTCATGCCGGCGCATCACGACGTCAGGCCGAAGGACGTATTCGCCCGCCGCCTCCACGGCACGCTGGCGGCCGCGGCCGAGCGCGGCCCGGTCGACTTCCCCGACCTGCTGCTGACGCCGGGCGTCGGCGCCCGTACCGTGCGCTCGCTCGCCATGGTCGCCGAAGTCGTGCACGGCGCGCCGTATCGATTCGGCGACCCGGCGCGGTTCTCGCTGGCGCATGGCGGCAAGGACCGGCATCCCTATCCGGTGCCGATCAAGGTCTATGACGAGACCATCCGCGTGCTCAAATCGGCCGTCGGCAACGCCAAGCTCGGCCGCGACGAGGCGCTGTCGGCGCTGAAGCGGCTCGACGACCAGGCCCGCCGGCTGGAGCGCAGCGCGACCGGCCCCTCGCTCGATGCCTACATCGCGACCGAGCGCGCCGCCTCGCCAGAGCTCGACGGCCGTTCGGTGTTCGGCTGGGAGCGTGACCTCATCCAGCGCACCGGCGAGGCGTAGCGGCATGCCGGCGCGCAGCGCGGGCGTGCTCGCCTTTCGCCGCACCGCCGATGGACTCGAGGTGCTGCTGGTGCATCCCGGCGGCCCGTTCTGGCGCAACAAGGATCTCGGCGCCTGGTCGATCCCGAAGGGCGAGTTCGGTGCCGGCGAGGCGGCCGAGGCGGTGGCGCGGCGCGAATTCGCCGAGGAGCTCGGCACGACGCTGACGGCGCCGCTCGTGCCGCTCGGCGAGATCAAGCAGCGCGGCGGCAAGGTGGTCGAGGCATTCGCCGCCGAAATCGATCTCGATGCCGGCAGCATCACCAGCAACGCGTTCGAGCTCGAATGGCCGCCGCGTAGCGGCCACGTCAGGCGTTTTCCCGAGGTGGACCGCGCCGCCTGGTTCGACCTCGCCGAGGCGAGGGTCCGGATCAATCCAGCCCAGGCCGCGCTGCTCGACCGTGTCGTGGCGATCGGCGGAGGGTGAACTGTCACCATCCGCCGCCGACGTCACGCCGCGCGGACGTTGCCGAGGAATCGCCCGGTCTGGGTCTTGAGCTGATCCGACTGGCTGCCAAGCTGGGAGGCCGCGCTCAGCACCTGCGCCGCCGCGGCGCCGACCTGGCCGGACGCCTCGCGCACGCCGACGATGTGCTGCATGACCCCCTGGGTGCCCTGCGCCGCCTGCTGGACGCTGCGGGCAATTTCCTTGGTCGCGGCACCCTGCTCCTCGACCGCGGCTGCGATCGCGTCGGTGATCTCGTTCATCTGGCCGATGGTCGCGCCGATCTCGCGGATGGCGTTGACGGTGGAGCCGGTGGCGTCGCGGATGGCTTCGATCTGGCTGGTGATCTCCTCGGTCGCCTTGGCGGTCTGCGCCGACAGCGCCTTGACCTCGTTGGCGACCACCGCGAAGCCCTTGCCGGCCTCGCCGGCACGCGCCGATTCGATGGTGGCGTTCAGCGCCAGCAGGTTGGTCTGGCCGGCGATGGTCTGGATCAGCGCCATGACCTCGCCGATCTTCTGCGACGCGTGGACCAGCCGGTCGACCATCGCCTCCGTCCGCGTCGCCTGCCCGACCGCGTTCTGAGCGATCGAGGACGACTGCGTGACCTGCTTGGCGATCTCCTGGATCGATGACGACAGCTGCTCGGCGGAGGCCGACACCGTCTGCACGTTCTTGGCGGTCTGCTCGGCGGCCGCGGCCACCTTCGCGCTCTGGTCGGTCGTGCCGGCGACGATGCTCGACATCGATTGCGCCGAGGTCTGCAGCTCGCCGGCGGCGGTCGCGGTGGTCTGGATCACGCCGCCGATCGAGCGCTCGAACTCGTCGGCGATCCGCACCAGCACCGTGCGGCGCTCCTCGGCGGCCTGCTGCTTGGACTGCTCCTGCTCGGCCCGGAGACGCTCGCTCTCGGCGAGATGGTCCTTGAAGATCTGCAGGCTGCGCGCCATGCGGCCGATCTCGTTCCGGCGATCCGTGAACGGCACCTCGAGGCCCAGATTGCCCTTGGTCAGCTCGTCCATCACGACGCAGGTACGGTCGAGCGGAACGACGACGCTGCGTCCGAGCCAGAAGGCGACGACCGCGGCCACCAGCAGACCTGCGAGCGCGCCGAAGCCGGCCCACAGCGCGCGCTGATAGACGACCGCATCGACGTCGTCGACATACACGCCGGCCTGGATCGCCAGCATCTTGTCGCCGCTGCCATAGGCGCCGACATAGGACATCTTCGGCAGCTCGGTCGTCCCCCCCGCGCGCGGCACCTTGTACTCGACGAAGCCGCCGCCGGCGCGCGCCATGCGCACGATGTCCTGGATCAGGAGCTTGCCGGTGGAATCCTTGAAGTCCCAGCGGTTGACGTTGATGTATTTCGGGTTGGCGTGGACATAGGTCACGCCGGCATCCGACGATCCGGTTCCGTAGACGCCGAGATAGTCGTTGTACGGGCCCCAGCGCATTGCGCCGATCGCGGCGTAGGCCTGCTGCCGCGCCTGCTCCGGCGCCATCTTGCCGGCGGTCGCCGCGGCGTCATAATAGCTCAGCACCTTGACGGCGGACTCGACGAGGTTGCGGACCATGGTCTGCCGCTCCTCGAGAACGGTTCCGCGCAGCATCAGGATCTGCATGGCGGAGACGGCGAACAGTGCGATCGACATCACGGCGATGATCGCCGCGAGACGCTGATAGACAGTCAGGTGTCGCATTTTCTGGTTCTCGTTGCGTGGACTGTATGCACGATACCAACCGTACATTAATGGTTTGCTATCCGTGCCGCCCGAACACTGTCGAACTAATTAGTTTTTGGACGGATCATGTCCACTCACGCGAACTCAAGCCAGAGAACAACCAACCCGACCTGGGGTGGCGATCGTTCGAACTAACATGCGATAATCCGAGGTATCATCCAAGGGGACGGCCGGTTCCCTGCGAAGTTCCAGTGGGTTAGGTGTCGAGTTCCCACGGAGTTTCGTCGTCGCGACGCGTCAGGCGCCCGAGCTTTGTGCAGCTCAGCCCTCACCTCATCGAGGGCGCAGGGAAGACCAGGCATCGGCTGATTCCTGCGGCCCCCGTGCGGAAAGGAATGCACGGGGCAGGAACCACAGGTTCAGCCGGGTTTGCCGGCGGATTCAATTGGTCGTCGCAACACTCGATGAGGAGGTTGCGATGGGCATTCGAAAGAAACGGTCAACGCGGG
>NZ_JBNPTI010000006.1:0-348522 GCF_051167575.1 Bradyrhizobium sp. HKCCYLS3070 | reverse complement strand
GCCTGGCGGCCGCGCTCGATCGCCGCCGGCGACACCAGCGACGACACCGCGATGACCGGCATCTGGCTCAGGTTCTGGTCGGCGCGGATCGCCTCGGTGAACTCGAAGCCGTTCATCTCCGGCATCTCGATGTCGGTGACGACGATGTCGAAGCTGTGCCCGGAGCGCAGCGTGGCCAGGCCCTCGATCGCCGAGGCCGCCGTGCGCACCTTGTAGCCGGCCGACTTCAACACCGGCGCCAGCATGTTGCGGAAGAACGGCGAGTCGTCGACCAGCAGCACCGACTGCGTCTGCGCGTCGGTGTGCATCTCCTTGCGGATGAACCAGTCGGCGAAGGCCATCGGCAGGAAGTGGCCGACGTCGATCACCTCGGTCGCCTGGCCCTTGATCACCGCCGAGCCGAGGATGCCATCCTTGGCGCCGGAGACCTGGATGTTGAGCCGCTCCTCGACGATGTCGATGATCTCGTCGACCACGAGGCCCATCGCGCGGGTCTCGTCGGCGAACACCAGGATCGGCTGCGAGCCCGACGTCTGCACCGACACGCCTTCCATCTGCACCAGGGGCATCAGCTGGTCGCGGTACTGCACCATGTAGCGGCCGTTGGAGATCTCGATCTTGTCGGCCGCGATCTCCTCCAGGCGCGTGACCAGCGCCAGCGGCACCGCCTTGGGCTGCGCCGTGCCGGCGCGGAACACCAGCAGCGAGGTGAGCTGCTCGCCGCCGATGGCGTGATGCGCGGCGTGCTCGTCCGACACCGCCTGCGAGGCCGAGCCGGCGGCGCCGAGCGCTTTCGCAATGCCGTTCGGATCGATGATCATGATCACGGCGCCGTCGCCCAGGATGGTGTTGCCCGAGAACATGTCGATGTGACGCAGCTTGGTCGACATCGGCTTGACCACGATTTCCTCGGTGTGGAACACGCAGTCGACCACGATGCCGAAGGTCTGGTTGCCGACCTGCGTCACCACGATGAAGCCATTCTCCGGATCGGTCGACGAGCCGTCGTCGATCTTCAGGAGCTTCTTCAGATGCATCAGCGGCAGCAGCTTGTTGCGCAAGCGCAGCACCGCGGTGTCCTTGATGCGCTCGATGCGGTGCTCGGAGTTGGCGCGCGCACGCACCAGCTCGACGACCGACAATTGCGGGATCGCGAAGCGGTCGCCGCCGGCTTCGACGATCAGCGCCGAGACGATCGCGAGCGTCAGCGGGATCTTGATGGTGACCGAGGTGCCCTCGCCGAGCACCGACTTGATGTCGATGGTGCCGCCGATCTGGTCGATGTTGGTGCGCACCACGTCCATGCCGACGCCGCGGCCCGAGACCGAGGTGACGGCGGCCGCGGTCGAGAAGCCCGGCTCGAAGATGAACTTGTGGATCTGCGCTTCCGTCATCTTCTCGAGCTCGGCCTCGGTGACGAGGCCGTTCGCCAAGGCCTTGGCCTTGATGCGCTCGGTGTTGAGGCCGCGGCCGTTGTCGGCGATGCAGATGATGATATGGCCGCCTTCGTGATAGGCGGACAGCCGGATGGTGCCCTGCTCGGCCTTGCCGGCCGCGGCGCGCTCGGCCATCGTCTCCAGGCCGTGATCGGCGGAGTTGCGCACCATGTGGGTGAGCGGGTCCTTGATCAGGTCGAGCACCTGGCGGTCGAGCTCGGTGTCGGCGCCGTGCATCTCGAGCTCGATCTGCTTGCCGAGTTCGGTGGCGAGGTCGCGGACGATGCGCGGCAGCTTCTGCCAGGCATTGCCGATCGGCTGCATGCGCGTCTTCATGACGCCCTCCTGCAGCTCGGCGGTGACGTTGGACAGCCGCTGCAGCGGCACCTTGAACTCGGTGTCCTCGTTGCGGCGGGCGATCTCCAGGAGCTGGTTGCGCGTCAGCACCAGCTCCGAGACCATCGTCATCAGATGTTCGAGCGTGTCGACGTTGACGCGGATCGACTGGTTGGCGACCTTGTCGTTCTCGTGCACCTCGCCGTCGGCATTGACCTTCGGCCGCGCCGCCTTCTTCGGCTCGGCCTTGGTCTCTGCTTCCGCCTTGGCAGGCCCGGCCTTGGCGACCGGCGCCGGGGCAGCGGCCTTGGGCTCAGGCGCCTTCTCATGCGCGGGCGGCAACTCGATCGCGGTCTCGCGGAAGGCGCGCTCGAGTTCGTCGAGCGACACTTCGCCCGGACGCAGCGGACGCTCCAGCGTCTGGTCGATCAAGGAGCCGTGCGTCACCGCGGGGGCGGGCGGCGCGGCCGGCACCAGCGGCGGGGCCGCTTCGCCCGCGGCCATGGCCGCCATGCCGCGCTCGACCATCGCCTCGAGCTCGCTGATGAGGTCGCGGTCCTCGCCCTCGGGCTCGGCCTCGTTGGCCTCGAGCTGTCCCAGGATGTCCTTGATGCGGTCGATCGTGGTCAGGATCAGCGTCACGGCCTCGCCCGTCACCGGCATGCCGTCGCGGAATTTGCCCATCAATGTTTCGGCGGCGTGCGCCAGCGCCTCGAGCCGCGGCAGGCCGAGGAAACCGCAGGTCCCCTTGATCGTGTGCACCAGCCGGAAGATGTTATCGAGGATCTTGGCGTTGTTCGGCTCCTGCTCGAACCGTACCAATTGATTGTCGACGGTATCCAGGCTCTCGCTGGTCTCCGTCAGGAACTCACGCAACAGATCGTCCATGAAACTGGCCTTCCAAGAATTGGCGCCGCGGTCACGGGGCGACCGCTGATCCTGTCAGAGCGACGGTCGGTCCCGGCCTTCACCAGCAGCGCGGATCGGTACCCGGCCCTCGCCGACTCGGCTGAACAGACTTTCGTCCACGCCATCGTTAGGTGGGGCTTTTATCCGTCCCGTTAATTTTATTGTCCGTGCTAATACGGACGTAGTATCGACCTCTCAGGCTGCGGCGAGCCCGGCCCCTTCCGCGGCCGGAATGTCAAGGCATCGCTTCGGCCGGCGCGACTGCGCGATCCTCTCGCTCGATCAGCGCCCTGATCTCCTTCAGCGCCTTGTACAGCGCTCCTTCCGTGACATGGCGATCCACCATCTCGGCTTGGCCGGCGGCTTCCGGAATCGCCCTGCGCAACTCGTTCATACAGGCGAGATAGGACGCGCGATAACGGATCGCGTCGTTCTTCAGATACATCGTCTGGACGCAGAGATAGAGGCGCTTGGCCGGCGTATCGGCGGTCTCGGCAGTGACGGTGTCACGCTCGCGGAGGATGGGCGCGTCGCCTTCGACGATGAAGCGGGCGCGCGTATTCGAATTAACGATGACGCTGTCGCCGATCACGATGCGCTCGAAAGGCTTCAGCTCGACCCGCAGGGGCATGGCCCAGTCTCCTCTCAGAAGGCTCCTCTCGGGAGTCTCCTCTCGGGAGCGGCGTCGTCGGCAGGCTGCATTCGCGTCGACACGACGTTGCTCTCGTGCTCGCTGTCCGGCTGATCCGGCGCCGCAGCCGAGCGGCGTCAATTTGCGAATAGTCTAGAGCCGAAAACGGCGGGGCAAGCCCCGCCGCCTCCGATATTCGTGGGTGCCGCCCGCGCCTTAGCGCAGGAGCTGCAGCACGCTCGCCTGCGACTGGTTGGCGAGCGACAGCGCGGACACCGCGATCGACTGGCGGGTCGACAGCGCCTGGCTGTTGGCCGCTTCCTCGTTGGTGTCGGCCAGCGTCAGGTTCGACGAGCCGGTCTGCAGCACGTTGATCAGGTTCTTGTTGAAGTCCTGACGAACCTGCACCACCGAGAGGTTCGAACCCAGCGTGGAGGCCTCGTTGCGCAGCGTGGAGCTCGCCGAGTTGAGGACGCCGATGACCTTGTTCGCCGAGTTGTTGTCGAGGAAGTCGGTGCCCGAGGTCAGGTTCGACAGGCCGAGGCCAGCCGAGTTGAACGTGACACCGGTGATCGACAGCGTCGACTTGCCCGTTTCGTTGAAGGTCAACTTCAGCGTGTCGCCGTTCAGCAGGTTGATGCCGTTGAACGAAGCGTCAGCCGCGGTCGTGTTGATCTGCGCCAGCACGTTGTTGTACTGGGAGACCAGGCTCGCGCGCTGCGTCTGCGCGGTCGCGTCCGCCACCGGAGCCGCCGCCGTCAGACCGTTGAAGGCCTGGCTGGATGCAGCCGACGTACCGCCGATCGCACCGATCGTGGCCGAAGCCGCGTCGTTGGTCGTGGTGATCGAGATCTTGCCGGTGGACGAGTCGACCGTGGCCTGCAGGTTGTTGGCTGCGAGCTTCGCGTTGAGATCGTTCAGCGACTTGACCTGTCCTGTCCCTAGACCGAACGTGATGCTGGTCGCCGTGCCGCCTCCTGTGGCGCCGACCGTCAAGGTCTGACCTGACAAGCCATCGCCGACGGCAGTCAGCCCGAGCTTGCCCAAGGTGCCGGTGCTGCCCGAGAGCGTCAATCCCGCTGCCGGCGGCGTCAGGGTGATCGCACCCGCGGTGATCGACGCGGTCACGCCGGTCTGGGTCTGGATCGCCGACAGCAGGTTGCTGACGCTGTCGCCGATGCCGATGTTGGTGCCCGTCGAGGACGTGCCGGTGATGAAGGTGAAGGTGGTGCCGTTGACGACCAGCGTCTCACCGGAGGTGATGCCGGAGGCGAGGTTGTTCGACGCGGTGCCCGCCGTGCCCGACAGCTTGGTCGAACCGGTGATCGCCACCGCGCTCGAGGTATTGTCGTTGTTCACGACCGAGCCGGTCACAGCCGTCGAGCTGGAGCCGAGCAGGTCGGTGGCGGTCGCACCGGTCAGAGCCGCCGAGGTCACGCTCGACTTGGTGGAGTAGCCCACCGCGCTCTGCAGAACCTGGTTGGCGATCGACTTGGCGCTGTCGACGAGCTTCTGCAGCGAGGTGATGCCGGTGTTGGCGGCCTGCAGCACCTGCACGCCGTTGCCGATGCCGTCGAGCAGATTGGAGATGTCGGAAGCGCGGTTGTCGAGACCCTGGGCGGTGAAGAAGTTGGTCGGATTATCGAGCGCCGAGTTGACCTTCTTGCCCGTGGAGAGATTGTTCTGGGTGGTGGCGAGGAGCTGAGCTGTCGACTGAAGCGACAGCAGATTCTGGCGCACCGACGCCGAGAGGACGATACCTGACATTTTCATACCCTTCTGGTGTGAAATAAACCCCGATCCCTTCGAGATCAGGGTGCAGCCCAGGTCGATTTGAACGACCCCGGACGACGGGCGTCACGGTGAATGGCAGTGGCTAACAAACGCTGAAGGGTTGTGGTGCGCAGCCGCCTCAATCAGCGGAACAGGCGCATCGGCGCTGCTGATTGCCGCGTCATCGCGCAAGAACGCCCTTTGAAAAGGCTCGTTGATTCAACAAACGCGCCCGTCGTTCACAACGCGTCAACCACCTTTGGAAAGGTTTCGACGCGCGGCGACATTCTGCCGGCGGTCGTCATCGACCAGCGGACGACGCCGAGATGCGGTTTGCGCTCAGAGCGCCAGCGGCGGCGCATCGACCTCGATCAACGGCGTGAGACCGGCCGCGCGCTGGCGGCCGAACATGAGGACCGCCGCAATCAGCCGGCCGATGTCGCTCGTCCCGGTACGATGATTGACGATCGCGGCACGGATCGCCAGCCGTCCGTCGAGCATCGTGGTCGACGGCGCGGCGAGGCCGGATTCGTGGATGTCGGCGACGATCTCGCCGTTGAGCGCATCGGCATCGTCGGCACGATAGCGGAAGCAGACGATGTTGAGATTGACCGGCGCCAGCAGCTCGAGCTCGGGCTCGGCGCGCACCCGCGCCTCGAGATGGCGCGCGAGCTCGCAGCTTCGCGCGATCACGGCGCCGAGCGCATCCGTGCCGAACGTCCTCAGCGTGAACCATGTCTTCAGCGCCCGGAAGCCGCGCGACAGATCAGGACCGAGATCGCAGGGCCACTCGGCGCCCGCCGCGAGACCACGGGTTTCCCGGCGCAGATAGGCGGCCGGCGAGGCGAAGGCGTCGCGATGCTTGGTGCCATCGCGCACCAGCAGGAAGCCCGCATCGTAGGGCACCTGCCCCCATTTGTGAAAATCCAGCGCAATCGAATCCGCCTGCTCGATGCCGGCGAGCTTCGGTGCGAGCTCCGCTGACAGCATCGCGAGCGCACCGAAGGCGCCGTCGACGTGAAACCAGAGCCCCTCGGCACGGCAGAGCTCGGCAATATCAGCGAGGTCGTCGATGGCGCCGATATCGACGGTGCCCGCCGAGGCGACGACGAGAAACGGATGCAGTCCCGCGGCGCGATCGCGCGCGATCGCGGTCCGCAGCTCGCCGACGTCGATGCGATGTGCGGCATCCACCGCGATGCAGCCGAGCGCGTCGCTGCCCAGTCCGCAGATGTCCATCGCCTTGGCGATGCAGCCATGCGCCGCCTTCGACGTGTAGGCGCGCAAGCGCCGCCCCTCCTCACCGAGACCCGCCGAGCGAACCGCCGCGCCGAGCGCGTTGCGGCGAGCGACCAGCACCGCCATCAGGTTGGCCATCGAGGTGCCGGTGACGAAGATGCCGCTGGCGCTTGCCGGAAAGCCGAACAACTGACGCGTCCAGTCGACGACCTGCCGCTCGACCTCGATCGGCGCGTGGTCGCGGCCGCCGAGATTGGCGTTCAATCCGGCAGCCAGCATCTCGGCGAGCATGCCGACCACGGTGCCGCCGCCATGCACCCAGCCCATGAATCCAGGATGCACGTTGCCGGTCGCGTAGGGAACGACGAGCTCGCTGAAATCGCGATAGACCTCGGCGAGATCGGTCGGCGCATGCGGCAGCGCGCTGCGGAAGCTCTGACGTGTCGCCGGCGACATCGGCTGCCACACCGGCCGGTCGCGGATATCGGCGACATAGTCGATCATGTCATCGAGCATGCGATGACCGAGCGCGCGCATCTCGTCCCAATGTCGCGGATCGAGCGTCTCCGCCGTCCGCGACGCAGGATCGATGCGCAGCCCGGCGGTCACGCCGCCTGCTCCGCCCGCGACGCGGCGCGCTTCTCGATCATGGCCGCGAAGGCCGCGAAGATCTTCTGCATCTGCGGCGGCTTGTAGGGGAAGACCTCCGGCGAATCCATGTTGTGGACGACGGCCGTATTGTCGGCCTCGAACACCAGCAGCGTGCCGTCCCTGGTCTCGGCGCAGTCGATGATGAAATAGTCGAGACCGACGCGCGCGGCGATCGCATCGAGCACGCTGCGATGACGGCGGCCGAAGCCGATGTCGAAGGTTTGCATGAAGGTCGCCTCTTCGAGGCGCTTGCTCTCGCTGCCGGCCATGTTGGCGTTGAGGTACCAGATGTCCCAGCGTCGCGCGATCGCCATGTGGCAGGCGTAGGCCGTGCCGTCGACGAACACGATGCGGTACTTGCGGAACTGACCGTCCTCGCTGGCATAGTCGACGAAGCGCGAGACGAAGAACTCCTGCTCGCTGCGCTCGTCGAGATAGAGCGACAGCTCGAGCGGCTCGTCGACCTTCTCCAGGCCGACGCCGGCATGCGAACCGCGCGGCCGCACGATGACCGGGAAGACGAGCGAGTGGTCGACGTCCGTGATCCATTCGCGCTCGTCGGCGATCCCGATCAGGCGCTCGCGGTCGACGGGAATGGTCGCCGGAATGGTGAGCCCGTCGATGCCGGCGAGCCGCGCATGCAGCTTGTCGCGATCGAGATGCCAGATCCGCTCCGGCGGATTCAGCAGCGGACGCGGCCAGCGCGCCGCGACGGCATCGATCTCGCGCAGCGCGTGCTGACAATCCTCGGAATCGGACGCGATGACGATGGCGACGTCATGAGCGGGCAAAGGCGCCAGCAGGTCCGCGCCCGGAACGACATAGAGCAGCAGCAGCTCGAAGTCGGTGTCCTCGAGCAGGAATTCGATCGGCGTGTTGCTGCCCATGTCGGTGGCCGCCGCGAGCGCGAGCACGCGCAGCCGCGGCGTCGCGCTGTTGCAGGCAACGCGGTAGAGCTGCTGCGACTGCAGAACGTCGTGCTGGATCGCGAGCCCGGACGATTTCTCGCCGATGAGCTGCGCGATCAGCGCGAGATCGAGCCCCTCGCCCGGCTCCGCGCGGCCGTCGAGCAGCTTGGCGAGCAAGGCGGCCCACATCGGTTTCAGGTCCTGGCCGTCGAAGGCGGCCTTGGCGAGCTTGGCCATGCCGATCCGGTCGGCACATCCTGCGTCGGTGGCGTCGGCCAGCGCGAGCAAATCAGTCGGCATTGCAGATGTCCCTGAGATCCTGGCTGCTCAGATCCGATACGAGCAGCTCTGTTTTGGCAACGATGTCGGCGACGCGGTCGATGTCGGATTCGAGATTGACCCGGGCCGCGGTGACGTCGTCGCACCATGCGTCTGTCACCTGGCGCGCGCCGATGCACAGCCGCAGCGCGGCCGACGGCGCCTCGCCCGCGCGTTCAATCCGCACCGGCTGGCCGATCAGGCACTGGCGCGCGGCAATCTCGGCTGCGCGTCCAGTGAAGCGGCTGCCGAGATCGCGCTGCAGCGCGCGATACACCGCCTGCGTCTCACCGAGGCCGAGCGGGCCGCCGTCACGCTGGAGCGCGAACGGGAAGATGGTGGGAAAGCCGAACTCGCCATCGCTCCCATCCGGCGCAGGCGCGCGGGCGGCGATCGGACGCAGCACCGGCGACAGCATCAGCAGGCTTTCGATGGACTCGCCGAGCTGCCGGATCGCCATCCGGCGGAACGTCTCGGGCACGGCGTGATACGCGGCGATCTCCTCCAGCGCGGCCTCCCAGCGCAGCCACTGGCCGATATTGGCGCGCGGCGCCGTGCGCGCGCGCAGATCCGTCCAGGCGAGCGGCCAATCGCTGCGATTGACATAGTCGAACAGGCCGGGCGCGATCGGATGTCCGCGGCGCAGCGCAGCCGATGCGGCCGCGGGCACCAGCAGCGCGCCGCTGAAGGCGGGGCCGCCGAAGAACTTCGAGCCCGTGACGAGCACCAGATGGCCGCGTTCGAGATGATCGCGCAGCCGCGCCGCGCCGAGCCGCATCTGGCAGGCATCGACGACAACCTGCACGCGCCCCGGCCAGCGCCGCGCCACCTCGTCCAGGCAGGCCATGTCCGGCGCGCGCCAGCCGAGCTTGGAGGAATCCATGACCTGCAGCAGGACGCCACGGCCCCTTCGCACCAGCGCCTCGACGCTGTCGAGCATCTCGGCATCGATAGCAACGCGCGGCTGCATCGATGCGCCGTCGAGCAGCGGCAGCGACACGGCGTCGCCCGAGAGCCCCTCGATCGGCGTGTTCGTCCGCACCGCCAGACCGTTCGCCGTCCGCGTGCTGAAATGGTGTCCCCGGGCGCTCGCGGCGGTGCCGCTTCCGGTCTGGTCGCTGCCGACGACGATGCTCGTGACGGCCTCGCCCAGCACCGCCCGCACCAGCGCCAGCGCATGCAGTTGCGAGTCGGTGCCGGACGGCGAGAACACGATGTCGATCTCGTCGGCAAGGCCGAGATATCCGCGCAATTCGCAGCGCATCTCCTCGGTGCGCCGGTCGAGCGCGGCGTCGAGGCCGAGCGAGATCGCCGCATGCATCAGCTGCTCGCGCGCCAGCTCGACGCGCGCATAGGCGCGTTCTGAAATCGGCGAAGCCGTGCTCGATGCGAAGCACAGCACATCGGGTTCGGGCGACGGCCCGCAGCCATAGACGTTGCGGCCCCAGGGGCGATCGAGCGCCAGGCGGGTATCGCCGCCATCGATCAGGAGATCGCCGAGCAAGGCAAAGAGATCGCGCAGTCCGGTCGCAGGGCCCTGCTCGCGCCGGTCGATCCGGGATGATTGGGATATCTGCGACCGGGTTACCGCCGGGGTCATCGCGCGGATCGTCAGGCTGCGTCGGCCGCGGCGGCGGTGGGAACCGCCACCGCCGACGCGAATTGCGAGGCGACATTGCCGTGAAACACGGACGGACCGACGTGATCGAGCCGGCTGTCGAGATCGGCCCAGATCTCGCCGCCGAGATCGGTCCATCGCTTGCAGAACGCGAAATCCTCGCTGAGATAGGTCCCGGTCGCCGGGTCGATCATGCATTCGAACAGCGCGAAGCGGTTCGGACTGCCGGCCAGCGCATCCTGCGAATGCTCGCGGAAGAACTGCAGCGGGGCGTAGGCCGGATGCGCGATCATCGT
The DNA here is from genome assembly GCF_051167575.1 of Bradyrhizobium sp. HKCCYLS3070. NCBI lineage: Bacteria > Pseudomonadati > Pseudomonadota > Alphaproteobacteria > Hyphomicrobiales > Nitrobacteraceae > Bradyrhizobium > Bradyrhizobium sp. HKCCYLS3070. Next base: position 338,407 of record NZ_JBNPTI010000006.1, on the reverse strand, counting down.
CTCGATGACGCGGCGGCGGACCATCAGGAAGCCGGTGCCGGCATAGCGCACGCGGGTGAAGCCGTTGACCACCGCAACGTGGTCCGGATTGTCGATCTCCAGCACGTAGTCGAGCGATGCCGCCGGCACGTCCATGCGGTTGGAATTGATGGCGCGGCGCGCCTTGTTCCAGTTGATCTTCTTGACCGGATAGACGCCGGCGACCATGTCGCCGCCGGACGCGATCAGCCGGAACACCTGCTTCGGCGTGAAGCCGATGTCGGCATCGACGAAGAGCAGATGCGTAGCCGAGGGATCGTTGAGGAACAGGGTGACGAGATTGGCCCTGGCACGGGTGATCAGCGCATCGCCGTCGCGCATGTGGACGGTGAGGTCGACGTTGGACGCGGCGCGCAACTCGCGCTGCAGGGCGAAGATCGAGCTCGCATAGATGCTCGACACCTGGCCGCCGAAGCATGGTGTCGCGACCACCAGATGAATGCGCTCGTCGGTTCCGTCACTCACGTCCGCCTCCAGACAAAGAGGCTCTCGCCCCAGATCTGAACAAAAGCTAAAGAGACGTGGTTAACGAAAACCTAACCGCCGCCCCCGGGGCGCTACAGATATTTCACCAGCGTCAGCTGGGCCAGCATCGCCGTCGTCTGGTAGGACGCCTGGAGGTTGGTCTGCAGCTGCAGGATCTGGCTCGCCACCTCCTGCTGCGAGATGCCCTCGGTCTGGTCGACCATGGACTGCATCGCCGCCTTGGCCTGGGTCTGGCGCGCCGTGGCGTCCTTCATCGTGGTCTGGGCGTTGGCGAACTCGGTCTGGATGTCCGAGATCGCCTGCTGGCCGAGCTGCGGCGTCAGGTTGGCGGCGATGCGCTGGCTGAGCGCGCCGATCTGCTGCGGGGCATTTGCTCCCGCGGGCGGCGTGTTGACGGCGGCATAGACCGCGGTCTGCTGCACGAGGTTGCGGATCGCGAACTCGTTGCCCTGGGCGCCGAACTGAATGCTCTGCGCCGTGTCGATCCGGATGCTCGCGCTCGACCGCGCCGAGCCGGGACCGCTGTTGCCGGTGTACCAGGCGACGGTGTTGGCCGAACCGTTGACGAGGCTGGTCGCCGACCCCAGCGGCGAGCCGGAGACGCGCAACGGCGGCGTCGGCGCCGTCACGGTGCCGGAGAAGCCGAGCGCCCCGAACGCACCCGCGTTCGAGCTCGACACCGAGAAGCCGGCGGCGTCGTTGGTGCGCAAGGTGATCACGCCGCCGCTGACCGTCGACGGCGTCGACGTGCCGCTGAGCGTATCGATCTTCGACAGCAGCGTCTGCACGCTGTCGCCGACATTGATCTGGTTGTTGCCGCTGGCGCCGGAGGCGACGAAGGTTAGCGTCTGCCCGTTGACGGTGATGGTGTCGCCGGTCGCAAAGCTGGTCGCGATCGAGTCGGAGCCCGCCCCGCCCGACAGCAGCGTCGCTCCCGTGATCGGCGCCGGCGTTGCGAGCTTGTTGTTGACCACCGTTCCCGACACGGCGCTCGCCGTGTTGAAGAAGTTGTCACCGGCGACGACCGCCGAGGCGGCGGTCAGCGAGGTATTGGCCAGCGTCGACAGCGCCGTGTTGAGCGCCGCATTGAGATTGGCGGAGGTGGCCGCCGGCGTCGCGCCGATGGCGAACGTATTGGTCGGCGCCGGCGTCGTGGTGGACGCCGTCAGCTTGATCGATTCCGAGGTGCCGTCGGGCAGCTTGAAGGTGAAGCTGATCTGGTCGCCCGCATTCGGATTGCCGGCGGTGAGATCGACCGAGATGCCCGCGGGCGAGCCGGACGGTCCGGTCACCGTGGCATTGGTCAGCGACGAGGTGACGCCGCTCAGCTTGAAGCCGAACGGCGAGCCGGCGACGTCCTCCGCCAGCGTGATCGGCATCGTGGCCGACGCCGACAGGTTCAGACGCCCGAGACCGTTGAGCCCGAGATCGGCCTGCTGCCGCTCGGCGATGACCTGCTTCAGGCCGGCCTGCGTCGTGGTGCCGTTCAGGATGTCGTCGGCCGATGCGATCGCCGGCCGGTCGGTGGCGCTGCCGGAGAAGATGTAGCGATCGCCGACCTGGGTGTTGAGGATGCCGGTGATGGCCGACAGGTTGGACAGCGCCGTCAATTGTCCCGTGGTCTGGCCGGTGCTGGTCAGGTTCTGCGGCGTCGCCGAGGCGCCACTCTGGACCTGGTCATGAATCTTGGACAGCGACTGCAGCGAGGTATTGACCGCGCCGATCACGGTATTGACGTGGGTCATCGTCAGCGTGAAGGCCGAGATGTTCGAGAGCTGCGCCCGCGCCGCGATCGCGAAGCCCTCGTCGGGGCCCATGCCGGCGTAGTTGTTCGCCTTGACGCCGCTCGAGAGCTGCGTGGAAAGGTCCGCGAGCTGGTTCGAGATGTTCCGCACGGACAGGCCGAGCAGAGAATTTCCGTAGTTGACACTGCTGATCGACATCTTACACGCGCCTCACTAAAATGCCTGGAGCAGGCTCTGCATCATGCTTTGCACGACCGACATGATATGGGCGTTGGCCGCATAGGTGTTCTGGACCTGGATCAGGTTGGACATCTCGCTGTCCATGTTGACCCCCGCCGTGCCCTGGAACTTCTCCTTCAGCGTGCTGACCACGACGGCCTGGCCCTGGCTGAGCTGGGTCGCCAGCGTCGAGGCACTGCCCTGCTGGCTGACGAACTGCTGCAGATAGCCGGACACCGTGCCCTCGAATGGCTGCGCCGCCGAGCCGAGGCCGGTGGTTGGCGAGTAGCTGAAGGTCGCCGAGGTGAGCTGCGCGAACAGGAAGTCCGGTCGCGTCGCGTCGCCGGCCGCGGTCTGCGGCGAGGTCGAATAGGTCGACAGCTTGGTCGGATCGTTCAGCAATGCCGGGTTGACGTTGAGCCTTCCCGCGAGCCCCGTCATCTGCGAGCCGGTCGAGGTGATTGCGCCGGTGTAGAGCGCGCCGCCGTCAGTGAAAACCGGCAGTTGGGCGTTGCCGCTGGCGAGCGTCTGCACCGTGGTGGTGGCCGAGGCCGCCTTGACCGCCGCCTGGCTGGTGCCGTCATCGGTGATCCGCAGCGTGGTGCCGGAGGGATTGGAAAACTGCAGATGCGCGCCACCGAGCGCGCTGTTGAGCTGCGACACCACCGAGGCCATGCCGAGCGAGAAGTCGACGCCGACATAGGACGGGTTGGCGCCGGAGGCGTTCTTCAGCGGCAGCGCCGCGGGATCGTTGACGTTGACGATCTTGACCTGGCGCTGGACGTTGCTCGAATCCGTGTAGGTCAGGTTGATGGTGTTGCCCGCCAGCAGCCCGCTGGTCGAGACGTCGAAGCCGGCCGGAGGTCCCGCCACCGCGGTACCCGCCGTGGTCTTGTCGGACAGCGCCGAGGCCATCGTCGCCGCGAGCTGGTCGACCTGGGTCTGCGCCTGCACCAGGGTCTGGTCGCGCAGCTTGAGGTCGGCCGCGATCTGACCCGAGTTCAGGAGATTGTTCGACACGACGTCGAGCGACACGCCGTTCGACAGCTTGATGTTGAGCTGCCCGACGCCGGTCTTGGTCGGATCGCTGTTGTAGAGCGAGGTGGCGTCGAGCGTCCCCGGCGACGAGAAGGTGAACTCGGAGCTGAGGCCCGCGCCGACCAGCTGGATGCCCGAATTGGTGAATATGCTCGTGCCGTTGGTCGGGTCGGACACGACGCGGATGTCGACATATTTGGCAAGCGTGTTGATCGCGTTGTCGCGCTGGTCCTGCAGGGTCGCCGCCAGCGGGTCGGAGCTGTCGAGGCCCTGCAGCTGCGTGTTGAGCGTCGCGATCTGCTTGATCGCCGCGTTGGCCTGCGTGACCGAATTGCCGATGTCCTGCTCGACATTGGTGCGCAGGGTCTGGATGCCCTTGGTGGTCGCGTTGAGCTGCAGCGCCACGCCCTGCGCCGCCGACAGCGCCACCGACTGCGCCGACTGGTTGCTCGGATTGTTCGACAGCGACTGCAGCGCCGTGGTGAAATTGTTCAGCGCCGTCTCGAGCGTGCCGCTGCCGCCGGGCGTACCGTACACGGTCTGCAGCTGGCTCAGGATGTTGGCCATCTGATTGGCATAGGTCCCACCCGAGGTCTCGGTGCGGAGCTGGTTCTGGACGAACAAGTCGAGCTGACGGTTGACGCCCGTCGTCGTCACCGTCGAGCCGAAGCCGCCGCTGGCGACCTCGATCTGGTTCGGGTTCTGCGCGACGTAGCCGGGCGTGTTCGCGTTGGCGACGTTCGATGAGATGATCGAGAGCGCGGCCTGCGTCGAGCGCAGGCCGGACATCGCGGTGGCGAGGGCAGAACTCAAACCCATGTTCGGTAGCCTTATGTCAATTCAACTGCCACGTCTCAGCGCGATCAGCGCAGCACGTTCAGAAGATCCTGCACCATCGAATTGGCCGTCGTGATCACCTTGGTGTTGGCCGAATAGGCCTGCTGGGTCACGATCAGCTTGGTGAACTCGTCGGCGATGTCGGTGTTGGAGCCTTCCAGCGAGCCGCCCGAGATCTTGCCGGTCGCGCCGATGATGGCCTGGCCGGACTGGTCGGTCGCCTCGTAGGCGCCGCCGTCGAGCGCCTTCAGGTAGTTGGTGCCGTTGAAATGCGACAGCGTGACCTGCGCCAGGTTGATGGTCTGGCCGTTGGAGAAGGTGCCGGTGACGACGCCGCTGTTGTTGACGGCGACCGACTGCAGCTGGCCGGCGGCGAAGCCGTTCTGATTGATCTGGTTGATCGTCGCCGAGCCGATCGTGCTCGCATATTGCGTCAGCGCGCCCGAGGAGATGTTGAGGCTGACGGTGCCGAGCGTGGTGCCGTCGACCACGACGTTGGGAATGGAGATGTTGGAGGTCGTCGGCGACACCAGCGAGCCGTCGGAGGCGAACGTGAAATTGGTGCCGACGTTCTGCCAGGCCACGGTCGAGCCAGTGGCGCTGGAGTTGGTCTGGTAGAACAGGTTCCAGGTGTCCTTGTGGCCCGTGCCGAGCGTCGAGCTGTCGACCTTGCCCCAGCGCAGCTGCACGTTCACCGGCGTGCCCGACGAGTTGTAGGCCGTGACCGCGCCGCCCGAGATCGTCTCGTTGTTGAAGTTGGTGAGATCGTTGCCGATCACGATGCCGGTGCCGGGACTCGCCGTGCGCGTCAGTGCCACGGGTGACGTGAGGCCGAGCGCGGTGAAACCCGGCGAGGCACTGCTCAAGTTCCAGTCCTCGCCGCTGCCGGAATGCAGCGTGATCTTGCCGGCGGTGATGGTCGGCTGCACGCCGGTGACGGCCGCGATCTTCGCCAGCAGCGTGCCGACGGAGTCGCCGACATTGATCTGGGTACCCGAGGCGCCGGAGGCGACGAAGGTGAAGGTGACGACGTCGCCGGCGCTGCCGGTCATGGTGATGGTGTCGCCGGTGGTGAAATTGCTCGAGATCGAGTCGCCGCTGGCGCCGCTCAACAATGTCGAGGTCGTGATCTGCGCCGGCACCTTGTTCACGGCGGTGGCGCCGGTGACGGTGGAGTCGGCGTAGAAATTGGTGCCGACCGGCAGCGGCACGTTGGAGAGGTCGGCCGAGTTGAGGCCGCCGGCCGCGACCAGCGTGCCGGTCGCAGCGTTGCCGCTCGCGGCGGTCTTCGGCTGCGTCGGCAGGTTGGCCGCGTACTGGATTGCGGTGGTCGCCTGCGCCGGCACGAAATTGTTGGCGAATTGCAGCACGGTCGGCACGTTGCCGGTGGCGTTGCCGGTCTTCGGATCGACCGCAACGCCCATCAGGTAATAGCCGGCGCCGTTGATCAGGTTGCCGTTGGCGTTGAGCTGGAAGTCGCCGCGGCGGGTGTAGTTGGTGACGCCGGTGAAGACCGGCACGTTATCGACGACCGAGGAGGCCTTCTGCACGTTGAAGAAGCCGTCGCCGTTGATCGCCATGTTGGTGGCGACCGAGGACGTCGAGACGGTGCCCTGGGTGGTGATGGTGGCCTTGGCGAAGGCGGTGACGCCGCCGGCGTTCTGGCGCGTCGGGTTGGTCGCGTTGGGAATGAGGTCTTCGAAGCTGGTGCCGATGCCCTTGTAGCCGACGGTCGACGCGTTCGCGATGTTACCGGAAATATTCTGCAGCGCGAATGATTGAGCGGACAGACCGCTCACCGAAGTGTTCATCGCGTCGAAGATACCCATACCAATCTCTCCACTGTGATGCCGGTGGCGGGTCGGCCCGCACCGCGTTTCGTGGAGAGCTGTCGCAATCGCTGTGCCAGATGCGAAAATGCTGTGAAATCAGCGTGTTGGAAAACAACAACGTAAAAAAAGCGGCGTCAAAACTGGTGAACAATTGCCGAGCCGGCAGTTCTTGCCGGGCCGGACGCGCCAAATCGCGCTCCGGCACGACCACTCGTCACGGCTGCCGGCGCGTCCTGAAGACCCCCATCGAGCCTTGAACGGACGAGCCGGAATATCCTGGCGCAAATTCCTGTCAGGTCGACGACGGATTTGCCGGGTGGAACGTGAGCGAGAGCCCGTCCATGCAGTAGCGCAGGCCGGTCGGCTTGGGGCCGTCGTCGAACACATGGCCGAGATGGCCGCCGCAGCGGCGGCAATGCACCTCGGTGCGGACCATGCCGTAGGTCTTGTCCTGGCGGGTCGCCACGGCATTGTCGAGCGGCTTGAAGAAGCTCGGCCAGCCGGTGCCGCTGTCGAACTTGGTGTCGGAGGAGAACAGCGGCAGGTCGCAGCCGGCGCAGGCGAAGGTGCCCTTGCGATGCTCCTTCAGCAGCGGGCTGGTCCAGGGCCGCTCGGTGCCCTCCTCGCGCAGGATCTCGTATTGCTGCGGCGTCAATTGCGCGCGCCACTCGGCCTCGGTCTTCTCGATCTCGAACTTCTCGGCGGCGCGGGCCGGCGCGGAACCGCCGAGCCAGCGCAGGGCGGCGAAGCCGAACAATCCGGCGGCGGTGGTGAACATCATGCGGCGGTTGATCATGGACGTCTCCGTGCGGCGATGGGTTACCGGATCTACGGACGGGATCCCGCGAAGTTACGTCGGGCGCGGGCGCGACGGCTCACTTTCTTGCGAGGTGTCAGCCCTCCCCGGCGTCGGGACGGCGGTTCAGATCGGACGGCTGCGGCCGCAGCGGCAGCCGCGAGCCGGGCCGCTCGGCCGCCCGGCGCCGCGCTTCGGCCGCCCTGATCTCGCGCACACGCTCCTGCGCGCGGACGCGCTCGCGGTGCCGCGCCAGCGTCCCGGCCGCGGCGGCGCGGCCGCGGATCCAGAGATTGACGACATGGCCGGCGACCCGGCCGCTGACGCCGCCGGCCCAGACCAGCTCGAACGGCGAGAAGAGCTTCCAGCGGTCGTCGCCAGCGAGGATCGCCTGCGCGATCAACTGCCCGGCCATCGCCGAGGTGTTGAGGCCCTGCCGGCCGAAGCCGCTCGCAACCCACAGGCCTTTGCGGAGCTGGCCGATCTGCGGCATGCCGTGCACGGTCTGGCCGGTGACACCGCCGAAGGTCTCGGCGATCTCGACGCGGCCGAGTTGCGGGAACACCGTGCGGATTCGGCGCTGCAGCGCCGCGGCAAATCCGCTGGGCCGGGCGTCCCAGGTCGTCTCCGGGCTCGCCCACATCAGCCGGTCGCCGTGGACGACGCGGAAATGATCGATGCCGTCGGTGTCGCTGACCGAGCCCCGGAAGGCGATCGCATCAGCCAGCCGCTCGCCGAGCGGCGCGGTGACGCCGCCATAGCGCCACACCGGCAGCAGCGTATCGGACAGCTTCTGCAGCGGCGCGCCGAGATGGATGTTGCCGGCGAGCACGATGTGCGAGGCGCGCATCCGCGCCGACGGCGTCACGATGCGCTTGCGCACGCCCGACGCGTCGATGCTGACCACCGGCGTGTCCTCGAAGATCCTTGCCCCGGCCCGGTGCGCGAGCCGCGCCAGCGCGTGAACGTACCTGCGGCCGTCGAGCTGGAACGCCTTGGGGTAATGGACGCCATGGAAGTAGCGGTCGGTCTTGAGCTCGGTCCTGACGCGCTCGACCTGCCAGCCCTCGACCTCGGTGTCGAAATCCTCGTGCAGCATCTGGAGGCGGCGGATCAAGGCGTCGCCGGCGTCGACATTGGAGACTTCGAGCGCGCCTTCGCTGAGCCCGATGCCCGGCATCGCCGCGGTGGCCTGGGCGCGGATGAACTCGGCACCGGACCAGGACAACGCCCATAGCGCCCGGGCATGCGCGAGCCCGACGCGCTCGATCAGATCCGGCAGCGGCAGGTCGAACCCGGGCATGACCGTGCCGATCATGTGACCGGATGCGTTCCATCCGACCTGGCGGCCTTCCAGCACCGCGACGCTCGCCCCCTGCCGGGCCGCGCACAACGCTACCGTCAAGCCGGCCAATCCCGCCCCGACGACGCAGACGTCGACATCGAGGTCGAAATTCAGCCTGGTGCGGCCGTGTGCACCTGCGGCATCCGCGTCATCGTTCACGCTTGTGGAAGTCTCGTTCATGGCGTTTTCTTAGCGAACCCTGCGCCGGACGTCATGACGCTTTTAATGGCGATAAAGAGACGTGGTACAGGCTGACCCAGCCTGAACGATTCGAGACGGAATTCCATGCGCCGATTGATGCTGCTGCGCCACGCCAAGACCGAGACTGACGCGCCGACCGGCCGCGACCAGGACCGCCGTCTCGACGAGCGCGGGCACCAGGATGCCGCCATGATCGGCGATTTCATCGCCAGCCACCCGCCGGTGCCGGAGCTGGTGCTGGTCTCGACCGCGGTTCGGGCGCAGCAGACCTGGGACCTCGCGCTTGCGGCGATGAAGGACCGCGTCCCGCCCCCGCAGGTCGAGACCGTTCCCGAGCTCTACGGCGCCGAGCCGATGCAGATGCTGCATCACATCCGCCTCGCGGCAGCGCGTGATCCGAAGCAGCTCCTGCTCGTCGGGCACAATCCCGGCATGCACGAGCTGGCGCTGGCACTGACCGGCGAGGGCGATTCCGAGGCCCGCCACGAGCTGATGCGCAACATGCCGACCGCGGGACTCGCGGTGCTCGATTTCGACACCGACGATTGGGGCGACATCAGCTTCACCCGCGGCCATCTCCTCAGGTTCGTCACGCCCAAGCTGCTCAAGCACGGCTCGGTCGATTGACAGGCAGGTCGGGTCCGGCGCGTAATGCCGGCGGACAGAGGAGGACCTTCGATGTTCAACTCGATTCTGGTGCCGATCGATCTGGCTGACACCGACCTCGCCAAGCCGGCCATCGCCACCGCGGCCACGCTGGCGCAGACCTGGAGCGGCACGGTGCATCTGCTCAACGTGATGCCGATGACGCCGGTGATGCTCGCCGAATACGTCCCGGCCGATTTCGATGCGCAGCAGCGCGAGACCGCCGAGGAAGCGCTGTCGATCGTGGCGCGCGAATCCGGCATCCCGGCCGAGCGCATCAGCTACACGGTACGCCAGGGCGGCATCTATCACGAGATCCTCGAGGAGGCGGCCAAGGTCAACGCCGACCTGATCGTGATGACCTCGCACCGCCCGGCGATGCGCACCTACTTCCTCGGCTCCAACGCCGGCCACGTCGTGCGCTACGCCAAGTGCTCGGTGCTGGTGGTGAGGCCTTGAGCGTCAGCTCCCCTCGATATCAAGACTTGGCTGATATCAAGACTTGGCTGACGCAAACGGGTTCCTTAAGCTCGGCAGATGAAACGGTCGGTTGCGAATTCGAGTGCAGATACCCCATGAGCTCCCCGTCAAGACTGGATTCCGCATTGGCCATCCTGGCTGCAACCGGCATGTGGCGAAGCAGTTACGAGCCTCCGCTTTATCGCTTGCTCTGGCGCCTCGGATTGCCCTTGCCACCACCGCATTTCGCCAGCTTCGGCTTCAACTTCGCCTTTACGGCGGCGTGGTTTGGCACCGCCTGGGGAGCCATCATGTGGATATTCGTTTGGTCCAAGGTGAGCGGGTCCGGTGTCGTGGCGATCACCGGAGCCGTCGTTGCCGGGGTTCTGTTCGGCTTGATCATAGCGGCCTACTATCGTTACGGCGCTCGCAAATATAAGCTCCCTCTTTGGTCTGAAGTGAATGCTGGCCCGTAACGGTGCAGGCGTCCAAACGTTCTGCATGTCGGGTTTAATGGATTCAATTTGGTGCTAACCGTCATTGCGAGCGAAGCGAAGCAATCCAGGGCTCCGCGAAGATTCTGGATTGCTTCGTCGCTTCGCTCCTCGCAATGACGGAGCTTGTTGCTGCCATTCCGGCTTCGTCTGAGATCACGGCCACTCCGCGATGAAGCCCTTCGCCTTATAAGGTTCGATCTTGTCCCATTCGCTGAGCACGCGACGGCGGAATTCGGGATGGGTGTGCCAGAGATGGCGCGGGATGCCGAAGCCGTCGACCGTGAGCAGCATCTTCTCCACCTCGGGCCAGTATCGCTGCAGGGTCATCGCGTAGCGCCGCGCGGTCCAGCTGTTGCCGAGGCAGATCACGCTGCCGACATTGGCGAGGCCGAGCGCGGCGTCGATCACCGGCAGCGCGAGCGCGACGTTCTCGCCGGTATTCGTGGCGTGGTGCTCTTCGAGGATGCGCTCGGCCGGAATGCCGCGCCTCACCATGGCGGCCTTGATCAGCGTACACTCCGAAAGATCAGCGCCCGGCGTGATCCCGCCGCTGACGATGGCGTGGCGGAAGTAGCCCTGCTGCCACAGCTTCACCGCCGTCTCGGCACGCAGCTCCTCGTCGACGCGGGTCCCGAACACGAACAGGAGATCGGCCGGCCGCAGCGGCGTATCGGCGAAATGCCGCGCGTTGACCGCGGCGATCTCGGCGTCATCCGGTCTGCGCAGCGCGCGATCCTGCATCGGTCCTCTCCGAAAGCGACTCGCTCAGTCTGGCATGGCGCGCGAAATCTGCATGATCACATTCGGTGACCGGCGATGAGGTTGCGTGATCACGGCAGCAGCGCGGCCGGAATCTCCGTGAACGTGTAGCTGCGCGGCCTGTTGCGGGTGATGAAGCCGCCGACATACCAGGCGAACAGCGCGGCGAAGCCGATCAGGAACAACGCGCCCGACCATTCGGCGATGACGAGCGCGCGCACCAGAAGCCCGGCCATCGCCACGGCGAGCAGCGCAATCGCGGCGAGCGCCGCGCCGTAGGTGAAGCGGCCGAGGCCCGCAGTCAGCCGCGCGTTGCTGCCGCTCGAGGCGAGCCGCGCATGCAGGCCGAGGATGAAAGCACGATAGGCCTCGCTCTGCGGCGCCATCAGGGCCGCCGTCTGCCACGAGACGGAGATGATGCTGAGGCGGCGGCCATCGCGATGGGTGATGTCGGCCCGAAAACGCTTCGCCTGCATCGACACCGGTCGGTAGGACAGCCGGATCGCGGCGATGTCGGCGTACGGCCACAGGCCGGTCCGGCCGGCGAACCGCCACGACAGCCCCTGCCCGGTCAGCTCGAACTGGTGCGCGGCCCCGATCAGCGACGCCTTGTAGGCGTAGCGGATCGCATCATCGCCGGCCGTGGTGGTGCGCTCGGAAATGGATCGGTCCTGTTGCGTGTGGCGCGCGCCTTATCCTACAAACGGAGCATGAGCGAAACGATCTATTTTCCGCGCCACCTGATCCTGGCCGGGGCGATGGCCGCCGGCGTGCTGCTGGCGCTGGCGGTGCACATGCTCGGCGCCCGCTACGGCCTCGATCTCGGCGGCCTGTGGCAGACCGAGAGCGGCGCCTTCATGCCGGCGGGATCGGCGATCGCCTGGTGGCTGATCGCCACCGTCGGCTTCTCCTCGGGCTATTTCATCGCCAACATCATGCACAGCGCGGTATCGGGCGAGATCCCGCAGCGGATGCGCAACTTCCTGGTCGTGGTCGGCGTGCTGATGCTGGCCGGCATCGGCCAGGCGATCTCCGGCCCGAGCCCGGTGCCGTCGGCCTCGGGTGTGCTGGCCGGCCTCGCCGCGCTCTGCCTCGGCGCCCTGATGGCGTTCTGCGGCGCCAATTTCGCGTTGCGTAAGAGCTGACGCGCGGCATCCGGATGCGACGACGCCGCGCGGGATGTCCGCGCGGCGTTTTGTCTCATCGGCTCTGGTGACGCGATCAGCTCGCAGCACGCAGGTTGACGCCGCTCTCGGCGAGCTTGGTCAGCTTCATGTCGGTCGCCTTCTCCTCGTCGAGCGTCTTCTGCAGCACGGCGGCGCAGTCGCTGCGGCCGAGCTGCTTGGCCCAGGCGATCAGGCTGCCATAGCGCGTGATCTCGTAGTGCTCGGCCGCCTGGGCGGCGTTGATCAGCGCTGCGTCCAGCACCGCCTTGTCGTCGACCTCGCCGGCGACCTCGTCGGCCTCCTCGATGATGCCGTCGATCGCCGGACAGTCGACCGCCTTGGCCGCGATGCCGTGCATCTTGAACACCTGTTCGAGACGCGTCACATGCGTCTTCGTCTCATCGAGATGGGTCAGAAAGCCCTGCTTGAGCTTCTGATCCGTCGCCTTGTCCGCCATCTTCGGCAGCGCTTTGACGAGCTGGTTCTCGGCGTAATAGATGTCCTGCAGCTGATGAACGAACAGATCGTTCATCGTCTTGATGTCCTTGGTGAACAGTCCCATTTGTTTCACGTCCTCTCGGTTCGGAACATGGCAGGTCCCTCCCCTGACCGATCGTCGCCATGTTCGCTGTGCGCTAACCGGCGGCTACGGCGGTTGTTCCGGCGTACCGCCCCTGCCGAACCGGTCGCAGGGACGAGGGTTCTCGTGAACCGCGCGGGCGACCAGTTGGACCGAATTGAGGCGGACGGGCCGCCAGCTATGTGACCGGAGTGTGACAGACCCGCGCCGCATGGGTCGGAGCTGAGCTGTGTCAAGGACTGCACAAGGCGCGCATTTTAGCATAAGGAACAGGCTGTCACGAATTGCCCGCCCCATCGATCAATGGTTTCGCCTCTTTTCCAAGATCTAGTACCGCCCCGCCGGGAGGATGAATGCAGCGCCTGCTGACCACGCTTGGGCGTGGCTTCAAGAAATGGATCGGCTGGAAGCGGCTGGGGATTGCAGCGAGCCTTGCGATCATCGCCTTCGCGATCACGACACTCGTGCGCACGCTGAAGGGCGTCGATGCCGGCGTCATCCTGACCGCGCTCACCGAAATCCCGCCCGGTCACATCGCCCTCGCGGCCTTGTGTGTGGTCGGCGCGTTCTGCACGCTGACCTTCTATGACTATTTTGCACTGCGAACGATTGGCAAGAAACACGTGCCCTATCGCATCGCGGCGATGAGCGCCTTCACCAGCTATTCGATCGGCCACAACATCGGCGCCACCGTGTTCACCGGCGGCGCCATCCGGTTTCGGATCTACTCCGACTACGGCCTGTCCGCGATCGACGTCGCCAAGATCTGCTTCCTGTCAGGCCTGACCTTCTGGCTCGGCAATCTGTTCGTACTCGGCATCGGTATGACCTTGCATCCGGCCGCCGCCACCGCGATGGACCAGTTGCCCCCGGCGGTGAACCAGTTGATCGCGATCGGCATCCTGGGGGCGATCTTCGCCTATCTCGGCTGGCTGACCGCCGGCAAGAACCGGCGCCAGCTCGGCCAGAACGGCTGGAAGGTGGTGCTGCCCTCGGCGCAGCTCACGCTCGTGCAGATCCTGATCGGAGTGGTCGACCTCGGCTTCTGCGCGCTGGCGATGTACCTCCTCGTCCCCGCCGCTCCGCCGATCGATTTCCTGTCGCTGTCGGTGGTGTTCATCCTCGCCACCCTGCTCGGCTTCGCCAGCCACGCGCCCGGCAGCATCGGCGTGTTCGATGCCGCGATGCTCGTGGCGCTGCCGCAGTTCGGGCGCGAGCAGTTGCTGGCCACCCTGCTCGTTTTCCGCGTGCTGTATTTCGTGATCCCGTTCGCGACGGCGATCTCCATCATGGGCATCAGGGAACTCTGGCTGAACGTCGTGAAGCCGTGGCAGGAGCGGCGCCGGCTGAACTCAGCCTGCGAGGACGAGGTCGCCGCCAAGCGCGCCGCGGCCACGGCGCCCGCCGCGGTTCCCCAGCGCATCAAGCGCCACTCCCAGCGCTGAGCAGCAATCGTCTCGCGGATGACGCGACGGTTCGACCCTCGACCGGTTGAACTCGCGTGCGATCCTCTTATTTCCGCCCCATCCCTGACGTGAATCCTTGCGCATGACCCGAATGCCCCTTCGTCCGCTGCTCGCCGCCTGCGTCCTGGCCGGCCTGCTCGCCCCTCTCGCCGCCACCGAGGCGGCCGCGCAGTTCGGCGCAGCGCCGCTGCAGATCAGCTGGGAGGTGCGCAACCGCTTCCGTCTCTTCCGGGAGGAGCGCGACTTCCTGCTGCATACCGAGAGCACGCGCGACCGCTCCATTCTCGCCGCCGAGCAGGCGTTGGCGGTGCAGAGCGACGGCCGCGGCTGGGCCCGGAACGTCGTCAACCGGCTCTGCATCGACCTCGCCGGCCGCATCAACGAGCCGTGCACGCGCGACAACGTCAAGGAAAGCTATCTCACGCCGATCGACCATCCGATCACCGTGCGCCTGACCGGCCCGGTCCCGGTCGGCGCCACCTGCGCGTGGTCGTTCGACGACGGCGACGGGCCGCAGACCTCGACATTCGACTGCGCCGAACCGGTCAACCTGCGCGTCCGCTACGGCCGCCAGACCGTCGCATCCGTCGATGTCGCCAGCCCGGAAGGCACGCAGCAGGTGTCGACCGGAATCCAGGTCCGCGACGTCCTGATCGCCGGCCTCGGCGACAGCATCGCCTCCGGCGAGGGCAACCCGGACCGCCCGATCGCGCTCGCCGACGACGGCTTCTGCTTCCGCTCCTATCTCGGCGGTCCGACGGCGCAATATTATCGGCCGAGCCGGGCCGGCTTCAAAGGCGGCCGCGCCTGCGAGGCGCCGGACACGCTGCAGAACTGGCAGAAGCACAGCGCGGTCTGGCTCAACGCCGCCTGCCACCGCTCGCTCTACAGCTACCAGACCCGCACGGCGCTGGCGCTCGCGGTGCGCTATCCTCATGTCGCGGTCACCTACCTGCCGCTCGCCTGCACGGGCGCCACCATCGCCGATGGCCTGTTCGGCAGCCAGCGCGCACGCGAATGCACGCCGGGCCGCGCCGCGACCACCTGCGCCGGCAGCGTCAACGGCCAGCTCGGCGAGCTGCGCGAGGCGCTGACCGCGGCCAAGCGTCGCCAGCCGGACCGCAAGCTCGATCTGATTCTGCTGTCGATCGGCGCCAACGACATCAACTTCTCCGGTCTCGTCGCCGACGTCATCGTCGATACGCCGACCGAACGCACGCTGTTCAAGCGCTCAGGCGTGATCGGCTCGGTGGAGGAATCGCGCAGCGAGCTGGCACGCGACCTGCCGCAGGGTTTTGCCAAGCTGCGCGAGGCGCTGAAGCCGCTGGTCGGCGACCTCTCGCACGTCATCTACACCTCCTACGGCAACCCGGCACTGAGCGGCCCCGGCACGCCCTGCCCGGGTGGTCCGGCCGGTTTCGAGGTCCACCCATCGTTCAATGCCAATCCGCAGCGGCTCGCCAAGGTCGCGGGCTTCGTCGAGAACGAGTTCCTGCCGTCACTGCGCGGACTGGCGCAATGTACCGCGGGAGTCCTGTGCCGCGATCCGCAGGCCGACCGCATGACCTTCGTCGATGCGCATCAGGCCGCGTTTGCCGATCACGGCTTCTGCGCCCGCTCGACGCAGGATCCGCCGTTCGACCGCGAATGCTTTTCGGCCGACGGCGCCAGCTTCGATCCGAACATCGTCAGCGCCGCCAACGAGCCGCTGCTGTGCGGCCGCGGCGCCAGCGAGTATCGTCCCTATCTGCCGCGCGCGCGCTGGATCCGCGATGCCAACGACAGCTACTTCTCGGCGATGACCTATCCGCAAGGGCTGCCGGCGGCGATGCAGCCGTCCGACATCCACGATGCGAGCTGGGGCGTGCTATCCGCGGTCTATGGCGGCGCCGTGCATCCGACGGCGGAGGGCCATGCCGTGATGGCCGACGCCGCCTTTCCGGCCGCGGCGCAAGTGCTCAACCTCGATGCGGCCGAGCCCAACGTCACCAGCCAGCCGCTGCCGCCGGCGGGCGTGGTGAGGCAGTAGTCGGCCATTCGGGTAGGGATCGCAGAGGAAGAACGGCCTGAAGCGCTCCGCTCCGCTCACCGTCTTTCGGGACGCCCCTCCGTGAGCGGGCGCTCAGGAACAAGGGCTGCGGGGCGGCGAGATCGCGGACCTCATGGTGAGTTGGGAGCGGATGGAGAGCCGGGCCGCCTTGGAAGAACGTGTCGGCCTCGCCGTCCCAACGCTCAGCGCGCAAATCGACGGCGACCACCGCCAAGCGATCCTGATTGTCGTTGTGCCCAATATGGGTTGTTCCCGCACATTGCCGCGAGGCCCCGGCCTGCCCTTCGACACTGATCCCAGGACGTATAGGTGCATTCGACATAGGTGCTACCACCCCATTCCCACCTTTGTAGGCAGACAGGATAATTGGAATCATAGGTTTGAGCAGCGGCGATCGGGATCATGGAGATGGCCGCGCTCCCCGCGATGATCCAACGCAGCATCAGTATCGCTCCCTCGTCGAATTCCAACCGCTGCGGCCAATGGCCTGCACGATCACCGGCAAGCAACGCTCGAATGATCATGGAGACCTTGTCCTCGACCACGCGGTTGATCTGGATCAAGCTTTTCGCCGACGCGGTGTCCGAGATCGCGATCCCTTGTCGGCCAGGAGCGAGGACGGTCGCAGTTCGGAAGCAGTCTACTTGACTGCAGCCGGCTTCTTCATCATCGGAGGCGCCTGCTTGGTGGCGGAGCCGGTTGCCGTCGTCGCCTGCGAGGGCAGATATTTGGCGAGGATCGCAGGATCGATCTGCGCCATGTTGCTGTCCGGCAGGCGGGTCCAGGTCTCGTCCTTGCCAAACAGCGAGATGCCGAGATAGCCGTGCAGGATCAGCGTCTGCCCGTCCGGACTGACCCGCATATTGGCCTTCCAGATGTTGCCGTCGCGCGGATTGAGCACGTTGCCGCCTTCGTATTTCAGGCCCTCGCGCTTCATGTCGCGCACGAAGGAGATGCCGAGCACTGGCGCATTCTTGCGGTCATCGCTGCACTTCGAACAGACCTCGTTCGGATTGTCGCCGGGACGCGGAAACGTCTTGGCGATCACGCCCTCGAACACGCCGTCGTGGTCGATGAAGAGAAACCAGCCGACGGGCCTGCCATCCTCGACCTTCTGCCACAGACCGGCCGCGGTCGGCTCAGCCGCGAGCGCAGGCCGCGTCAGCAGAGCACCGGCAACGACGAGCGCGCCGATCGCGAGCTTCGTCACACCAGGCACCAGCCGAAGTCGGGGAAACGCATTGCGCATCATCATCTCACCTTGACCAAGTCACAAAATGAATGGCCGCACAGTACGGCCGTTTCATGCATCGTTCCAGCCCCATAACAGGTCTGGCGCGCCGGTGAAACCGGCACGCGCAGGAAACATTTCTTCACATTTGAGTTGGTCCGGCGGCGGAAGGTTCCATACCGCCGACAAATTAGTTGACGCCGAGCTTCTTCTGCAGGCTCGACGACGACGTCGTGTACTGGAACACCAGCCGCTTCTCCGGATACACGTAGCGGTGCGCCTTCTGCGCCATCAGCGCGCCCTCGTGGAAGCCGCACAGGATCAGCTTGATCTTGCCGGGATAGGTGTTGATGTCGCCGATCGCGAAGATGCCGGGCACGGAGGTCTCGAAGGCAGAGGTCTCGACCGGAATGAGATTGTGCTCGAGCGCGAGGCCCCACTCGGCAACCGGACCGAGTTTCATCGTCAGTCCGAAGAATGGCAGCATCATCTCGCAGGGGACGGTCTCGACCGCGTTGTCGTTGCCCTTGATCGTCGCAGCCGACAGCTGGCCATTGGCGCCTTCGAGCGCCGTCACCTGGCCGATGCGCAGATCCATCTTGCCGCCGGCGACGAGCGCGCGCATCTGCTCGACGCTGTGGGGCGCGGCACGGAAGTCGTCGCGGCGATGAACGAGCGTGATGCGCTTCGCGATGGGGTGCAGGTTGAGCGTCCAGTCGAGCGCGGAGTCACCGCCGCCAACGATGACGACATTCTTGTCGCGGAACTGCTCCATCTTGCGCACGGCATAGAATACCGAGGTGCCTTCATAGGCCTCGATGCCCGGCACCGGCGGGCGCTTGGGCTGGTACGAGCCGCCCCCGGCCGCGATCACCACGACCTTGCACTCGAACACCTTGCCGGCATCGGTGGTGACGCGAAAACCGGGATCGCCGATCTTTTCGACCTTCTCGACCATCTCGCCGAGATGGAAGGTCGGACTGAACGGCTTGATCTGCTCCATCAATTGATCGGTGAGGCCCTGCCCCGTCACCATCGGCACGCCGGGAATGTCGTAGATCGGCTTCTCCGGATACAGCTCGGCGCATTGGCCGCCGACCTTGTCGAGGATGTCGATCAGATGCGCCTTGATGTCGAGCAGCCCCAGTTCAAAAACGGCAAACAGTCCGCAAGGGCCCGCGCCAATGATCAGCACATCGGTCTTGATCGCTTCGCTCATGTCGCTCTTCTCGTTGGAGGCGCCGCTCGACGGATGGCGGCAGATGGCGGTTCCGAATTTGTAGCCATTGGTGTGGTCGCAGGGAAGGCACAAAAGCCGCCCCTGGCTCGCGCGCGGCTTGCAGCGGTGGCCTTAGCCGGGTTTGAAGGGGACATGAATGATGGAGATCAATCGGTGACAGAGACGGCCCGCCGCGACCACGCGCCACGCCTGGAGGACTTTCCCTACCGCCTCGCGGACAATGTCCGCTTCGGCGACCTCGATCCCAACCAGCACGTCAACAATGCGGTCTACGCGACCTACTTCGAGACCGGCCGGGTGACCTTGATGAAAGACCCGCGCCATGGCCTGACCCAGGACGGGCTGGCCTGGATCATGGTGCGGCTGGACATGCATTTCCGGGCCGAGCTGCGCTGGCCGGGCACGATCGAACTGGGACTGGGGGTCGTGAGGCTGGGGCGCACGTCGGTGACCTGCGAGCAGGTCGTGTTCTCGGACGGGCGCTGCGTGGCGTCGGCCACCGCGGTCATGGTCCTGATCGACGAGGTGACGCGCAAACCGGCGCCGCTGACGCCGAATCTCGTTGCTGCGCTACAGCCCTGGGTCCGCCGCGGCATGGCGATCGCGCCGCCGGCATAGGCCTGGCGGCGATCAGCCGAAGCGCGGCGATGAGGGCGCGAGGCGAACGGTCAGGCCTGACGCTCGGGGGTGGCGACGACGAGGCCGTCGAGTTCGTCGGAGACCTTGATCTGGCAGGAAAGACGGGAATTCGGCCGGACATCGTAGCCGAAATCGAGCATGTCCTCTTCCATCGGGGTCGGCGGGCCGACCTTCTCGCGCCAGGCTTCGTCGACATAGACATGGCAAGTCGCGCAGGCGCACGCGCCGCCACATTCGGCCTCGATGCCGGGAATGGCGTTGCGGATCGCCGCTTCCATCACGGTCGCGCCGTTTTCGATGTCAACGGTTCGGGATTCGCCGGTATGGTCGACAAAGGTGATCTTGGCCATGTGTGCTCGTGCTGCGCAGGAAATGAGGTCGGGCTGTCCTATAACGGACCGCTCCGCTCCGCGCTAGTGCTGCCGCCGGCCGCTCAGGCCGCGCCGAGCATCTCCGAAATCGCCGCGCGGGCCTGCGCGATCGCCGTGCCGAGCCAGGCCAGCGCATCGGCCGGATCGCCCGCCCGCAGCGCCGCTTCGAGCCCTTCCGCCGCGTCGGCGACGTCGAGCGCGCCGACGGCGCGGGCCGAGCCCTTCAGCGTGTGGGCGACGGTGGCGGCATCCTCGGGCATCACCTGCAACCGCTCCAGCAGGCGGACGGCCTGGCTGGAGAACATGGCGAGCACCTCGCGCTCGAGCGCGCTGTCGCCGAGCGTCATCCGGCGCAGCAGGTCCAGGCTGATCGGCCCGTCATCGGGAACCAGCGGGGGCGAGGGCATCCATTCGATCCGTGAAAGGTCGGGAATCATGGCGGCAATCCGGTCCGGGCGCGCCTCGCGCGCCTATGGTAAGCCAAGCACGACAATGGTTAATGCATTGTTACCGGCCCAATTGCCGCGGGTTTGCCGCGATTTGGGCCCGGCTCTGCCCCAATCACGGCAGAAACGGGAATTCGCAGAACTTCTAGAGTGTTAACGGCGGCTGCTGTTAACGATGATTAAGAATCTCTTAACCACGGCCATTTCTTTCAACAGGCACAGCCAATAGGATGATGCCCGGATGGAGTGGGTCACCTGGCGGAATTTGCCACCCCTGGTGCCTGCGAGGGATGACGTCCGGTTCGAGCGTTACGAGAGGGCACTCGTACGCGGCTCGCCGGATCGAAATTAAGACGAGGGCTCGGACTCAACATGGCGAACACTCCGAAAAAGGTCAAAGACCCGACTGAAGTTGCGCTGTCCGCCATTCAGGAGGCTTTGAACATCAGCGATTCGTCCGCGCCCACGGACTCGCAGGGCTCGGTCCACGCTGACGGGGCTCCGCCCGTCATGCCGAACGGCGTGTCCAGTCTGGATTCGTTCGACTCCCGTCCGGGCATCGACCGCAGCAGCCTTGACGAGATCGAGCCGCCGCCGCTCGCCGCGCGCCGCCCGGCCAATGACGACCGCGAGACTATCGGCCAATTGCTGCAGGCGATCCAAAAGGGCCGCCCGTCACGCGGCGTCTACACGCTGGCAACCGCCTTTGCAGGCATCTGGATCGTCGGCTGCGTCCTGCTGACCATCGGCTTCCTGCCCGCTTTGCAGACCTTGATCGGCCAGAGCGGCGGCGTGCTGGTCATGGCAGGCCTCGCCGCAGTGTTCTTTGCCCCGGTTCTGCTGTTCTATTTCCTCGCGAGCCTCGCTTGGCGCGGCCAGGAGCTGCGCATGATCGCGCAGTCGATGGCGCAGGTCGCGATCCGCTTCTCCGAGCCGGAAGGCGCCGTCAGCGATTCGATCGTGACCGTCGGCCAGGCCATCCGCCGCGAGGTCGCGGCGATGGGCGACGGCGTCGAGCGCGCGATCGCTCGCGCAGGCGAGCTCGAGATGCTGGTCGCCAACGAGGTTGCGGCGCTCGAGCGCGCCTACAGCGACAACGAGGTCCGCATCCGCGCCCTGCTCCAGGACATCGCCCATCAGCGCGACAACCTCGTGGGCCAGGCCGAGCAGGTCCGCAGCGCCATCTCGGGCGTCCAGATCGACCTTCGCCACGACATCGCGCTGATCTCGGACGCGATCGCCTCGCGGGTCGACGAGGTCGCCAAGAGCATCACCGGCGCGCTGGAAGAGCGCGGCGCCCACATCACGGCCGCGCTCGGCAACGCCGGCGACAACATGATCCTCGCGCTCGGCGAGCGCGGCGGCGATCTGCTCGACCGGCTCGAAGAGGCCAGCGCCGAGACCACCCGCGCCGTGCTCGACGCCTCGGAGCGGCTCACCACCAGCCTCAATTTCAAGACCGGCCACGTCCACGACGAGTTCGCCGACCTGTCGGACCGAGTCCACGAGATGCTCAACGAGCGCATCGACCGCATCACCAGCGAGTTCGAGCAGCGCACGGCGGCCATCGTCGACGGCATCTCGGTGCGAACCGAGCAGGTTCACGACCAGCTCAAGGCGTCCGGCGAGTCCCTCCTGCTGGAGCTCGAGCTGCGCAGCGGCGATCTCGTCACCAAGATCGACGAGGCGAGCCAGCGCATGTCCGGCCACATCGTCACGTCAGGCGAGAAGGCGAGCGAGTCGCTCGATGCGACCGTCAATTCACTGGTCGCCAAGGTCGTGAGCCAGACCGAGAGCACCCACGACACGCTGTCGATCCAGATCAGCGCCTTCGACGAGCTGGTGAAGAACCAGGGCACCGAGCTCGCCGAGCGCTTCGCACGCGACAGCTCGACGCTGGGCGCGCTGATCACCCGGCACATCACCGAATTCGACCGCACGGTGAAGACCTATGGCGGCGAGATCGTCGAGCGCATGGGCCAGCGGACCCAGGAAATCTCCGACAATCTCAAGTCCTATGTCGATACGTTCGATACGCGGCTGTCGTCCAACAGCGGTGAGATCACGGCGACGCTGGATCAGCGGCTGAACCAGTTCGAGACCAATCTGCAGGCCCGCATCACCACCCTCGACACCTCGCTCGATGCGAAGATCAAGACCTTCGACGACAGCGTCGAGGGCCGCCTCAAGTCGCTCGAGGAGAACTTCGACAACCGCGCGACCTCGGTCACCTCGACGATCGAAGGCCGCCTCGGCACTCTGTCCAACTCGCTGACCGACGGCGCTGCCCAGGTGCTGCACGCGATCGACTCGCGGCTGACCGTGCTGACCTCCTCGCTGACCGATGGCTCGGCGCAGGCGATCCAGTCGATCGATTCCCGCCTCAACATACTGACCTCCTCGCTGACTGACGGCACCGACAAGGCGCTCGAAGCGATCGATCAGCGCATCCACAGCCTGTCGAACATCATCGACGGCCGCAGCTACGAGCTGACCGAAGCCGTCACCGCGCGCTTCCAGGACATCCATCAGGGCATCGAGACCCGCGTCGGCTCGATCGCCAAGGACATCGACCATCGCGTGTCGCAGTTCGAGGACCTGCTCGGCTCGCGCGTCGAGGCCGTGGCCGGCCGCATCGAGAGCAGCGGCCGCCAGGCGAGCGACGAACTGATGACGCGCGCCGAGCTGCTGTCCGCCAGCATCAAGTCGCATGTGGAAGATGCGGAGCGGGCGCTGACCAACCTCGTGGTCAACACCAGCGAGACCATCCAGACCGGGGCCCGCTCGGCACAGCAGGCGCTGCTCAACGTCTCGACCGACGTCGGATCGCAGTTGAAGAACACCTCCGCCGAGGTCGAGCGTGCCCTGTCGAACGCAGGCAGCAGCGCGGCCGAGGCCGTCCTGACCAGTGCACGGGAGGCCCAGGCCACGCTGGTCGCGGCCTCCGGCGAGACCGCCGACCAGATCAAGTCGCTGTCGGCCGACGTCGAGCGCACGCTCACGGCGGCAGGCTCGACCACCGCAGCCTCGATCCTCGCCGGTGCGCGCGAGGCCCAGAACACGCTGGTGTCCGCCTCCTCCGATGCCGCCACCCACGTCAAGTCGCTCGCCGTCGACGTCGAGCAGGCGCTGACGGCCGCCGGCTCGGCCACGGCAGCCTCGATCCTCGCCGGTGCACGCGAGGTCCAGAACACGCTGGTGTCCGCCTCCTCCAACGCGGCCGAGCACGTGAAGTCGCTCGCAGCCGACGTGCAGCGCTCGCTGACCAGTGCCGGGACGGAAACCGCCGAAGCCATCACGGCGGGCGCCCGTGATGCCCAGCATGCCCTGCTCGCGGCATCGAGCGAAGCGGCCGAACAGGTCAAGGCGCTGACCGTCGACGTCCAGCGCTCGCTGTCGATCGCGGGGACGACCACCGCGGAAACGATCACCGGCGGCGCCCGGGAAGCGCAGAGCACGCTGATCAGCGCTTCGTCCGAAGCGGCCAATCACGTCAAGTCGCTGGCGGCCGACGTCGAGCGCACGCTCGCCGCGGTCGGAACCAGCACGGCCGCAGCGATCGTCGACAGCGCCCGCGACGTCCAGTCGAAGCTCGTCACCGCCTCGACGGAAGCAACCGAGCACGTCAAGTCGCTGGCCGTCGACGTCGAGCGGACGCTGTCGTCCGTCGGCGCCGATACCGCGACCTCGATCCTCAACAGCGCGCGCCAGGCGCAGATGTCGCTGACCGCCACGTCGGCCGACACCGCGGCCACCCTGGTCGGCAGCGCACGCGAAGCCCAGGCGGTGCTGACGACGACCACGACCGAGACGGTCGCGGTGATCGTCGGCGGCGCGCGCGAGGCACAGAACCTGCTGACCGCCACCTCCACCGACACCGCGGGCCAGCTCAAGGCGATGTCGTCGGAGATCGAGCGCGTCATCAATTCCGTCGCGGCGAACACCACCGATGCGATCCAGAGCAGCGCGCTCAATGCGCAGAGCGCGCTCGTCGCCGCCTCCAACGAGGTCTCCACGCGGGTCAAGTCGACCTCGACCGAGATCGAGCGCTCGGTGCTCGCCGCCGGCAACTCGTTCGGCTCGGCCATGACCGGCAAGACCGACGAGATCGTCACCTATGTGCAGCAGCAGAGCGAGCGGCTGTCGCAGATGCTCGACGGCAAGCGCGGCACCCTTGTGGAGGCACTCAACTCGAAGACCAACCAGCTCACGATCGAGATCGATCGCGTCACCACCGACGCGCTGAAGGCGATCGAGGTCCGCGGCCAGAACTTCGCCCAGAGCGTCAATGGCAACGGCTCCGAGGTCGCCCGCACCATCACCTCGGCGGGAGAGCTCGCGACCACCGCGATCACCAAGTCGCTCAAGGAGCTGGAGCAGGCCTCGCGCGCGGCGATCGAGCAGTCGCGCCAGGTCTCGGTGGCTGCGGTCACGGAGATGCAGGAGACGAGCAAGATCCTGCGCACCGACACGGTCGCCCTGTTCGAACGTCTGCGCGAGGGCAACATCCTGCTGCAGGAGGTCCTGACCGGCGCCCACGACAACCTCAACTCGCTGGAGCGGGCGCTGGTCACCCGGGTGGCCGACTTCGTCACCGCGATGAACGACGTCACCGCGCGCAACGGCACCGCGACGCAGACGCTCGAGGACCAGCTCAACGTGTTCAACTCCAAGACGTCGCGGGCGCTGGAGGATCTAAACTCGCTGTCCGGCCAGTTCGACGCGCATGGCAAGGCGCTGATCGAGGCGGCGGCCATCGTCGAGCAGAGCAACCGCGATGCGACCGTCTCGATCTCGGATCGCAAGACGACGCTGGAATCGCTGGTCACCACCATCGATCTGCGCACCGCCGATCTCGACCAGCGTCTGACGCGCTTCACCACCCTGCTCGACGAGTCCTTGGCGGCCGCCGAGGAGCGCGCCCGCGACATCGCCCGGGTCGTGGCGGAAACGGCGGGGGCCGGCTCGACCGCGCTCAGCCGCCAGTTCGAGGCCATCCGCGCCAACGCCGAGGAGGAACGCCGCCTCACCACGTCGCAGATGCAGGAGATCTACCAGCAGAGCACGCAGGAAGCCGATGCGATGTTCAAGCAGTCGGCGGAGAAGTTCGCCACGCTGGTGTCGAGCATGAAGCAGATGACCGCCGAGATGCATCGCGAGCTCGAGGCGACGCGCAACGAGCTGCGCCGCGGCGTGCTGGAGATGCCGCAGGAGGCCGCCGAGAGCACGGCGCAGATGCGCAAGGTCATCGTCGACCAGATCGAGGCGCTGGCCGAACTCAACCGGATCGTCGCGCATCACGGCCGCGGTCTCGACGTGGTCAGCGCGTCGCGTCCCGCCGCGGTCGCGGCGCCAGCGGCCGTGATCCGTCAGGAAGAGCCGATCGTCGCCGCAGCCGTCGGCGGCCGGCCGGACATGCGCCTGCGCGAGCCGGCTGCGACCAGCGTCGCCAACCTGCCGCCGCCGGATCTCGGCATGCAGCCGCCGGCCCCGCCGCCGCAGCCACGCCGGGTCGAGGCGCCGCCGATGGGTCCGGTCGCCGATCAGCGCAGCGACAACTGGCTGTCCGACCTGCTCAACCGGGCCGACAACAGCACCGCCGGCCAGCCCCAGCCGCCGCGTGGCCGCGGTCCGGCGCAGCAGTCGGGCAATCCGCTGGAGTCGCTGTCGCTCGACATCGCACGGCTGATGGACCGCAATCTCGCGGCCGAGATGTGGGACCGCTACCAGCGGGGCGAGACCAAGGCGTTCTCCAAGCGTCTCTACACCCCGGCCGGCCAGAAGGCGTTCGACGAGGTCGCCCGCAAGTACCGCGCCGACCGTACCTTCAAGCAGACGGTGGACCGCTACATCACCGAGTTCGAGCGGCTGCTCGACGAGGTCGCACGCGACGACCGCAATCCGCAGGCGCTGCGTGCCCAGCTCACCTCGGAGACCGGGCTGGTCTACACCTTGCTCGCCCACGCCGCCGGAAGGCTGGCGTGACGGGAGCAGCGAACAGCGACTAGCGGATGGCGAGGAGCCGACCGCGATGAGAATAGAGAACGGAGGCCGCGAGGCCTCCGTTTCGCTTATCGGGGTCCAGTGAAGCGTTTTCGGATTTGCCCGTCGCCGGCCCGACCGGCACGGCAGCCGTCGTTGCAGGCGCCCGGGATGCCAGTCAGCATGAGACGGGACAATGCCAAGCCGAGCGTGGAGCAATCGGTGCATCGCCGCGGAGGGCACCGAGGCGCTGCCTCTCGCTACGCCCTGCGCCCGCCCGCCTCCCTCACCGCCGCCCGCTGGTGGGCGCCGCGGGCGCGGGCTGCGAGGCCTGGGCGTTGCTCGGGCTGGCGTTGCTGGCCCCGAACAGGACCCGGGTCGGATTGCGGTCGAAATTGTTCACGGCGCGGCTGATGTCGGACAGCGTGCGCCGTCCATCGGCCATCAGCGCGCCGGAGCGCTTGTCCAGATCCTCGGCGAGCTCCCGGATCGATTTCACCGTCAGGAACAGCTCGCCGCCATCCTTGCCGCCGGCCAGCGTGTTGAGACCGAGCATCAGGGTATCGGCCTTGCCCATGATGCCGTCGACACGGCTCATGACGCCATCGATGCGCTCGGAATTGCGGGCCAGCGACTGGGTGAACACCTCGAGATTCTTGATCGAGTTCTTCACGGCGTCCTGGTTGTCCGCGACCACCTTGTTGATGTTCTGTAAGGTGGCTCGGATCGCTTCGGTCACGTCCTGCAGCCGGGTCGGATCGGCACGCAGCACCGGCACGCCATCCTCGTCGAGCGGCGGCGGCGGCGCAGCCTCCTCGCCGCCCTTCAGCGAGATCGCGGCGACGCCGGTCAGGCCCTGGAACTCGAGCCCGACCAGGGTGTCCTTGCGGATCGGTGCGTTGTTCTCGACCATCGCCAGCGCGACGACGCGGCGCGGATTGTCGAGCTTGACCGAGATGACCTCACCGACCCGGATACCATTGAAGTTGACGCTGCCGCCGTTGCGCAGACCCGCGGCCGGACCCTCGAACACGACCCGCAGCGGGCTGCGCTGCTTGGTCGTGTGCAGGCTCTGAAACCAGAGGACAAATCCGATCGCCGCGGCAATCACAGCCAGCGTGAACGACCCGATCAGGACGTAATTCGCCCGCGTTTCCATTACCAACTCCGGTACCGGCACGTCGCGGTGGTCATCCGGCCCCCGCTTCCGTGCACTGTCGGTTGGCGCCGGACAGCGGCACCCACCCCATCAACTTTGTCGCGGCAGTCCCCACTCCCGCTCACAAAAATCGTCCCTGGGGCGCGTCGCGCTACCCCATCACGGCTCGGGCACGCTTGCCGTGGAAATACTGTCGGAGCCACGGATGTTCCGAGGCCTGCATGTCGGCCATCGATCCCGCGGCGATAATCTTGCCGTCGCCCAGCACGGCGATGCGGTCGCACGCCGTATACAGGCTGTCGAGATCATGGGTTACCATGAAAACCGTCAGTCCCAAAGTGCGCTGCAGGGTCCGGACGAGCTCGTCGAAATCGCCGGCGCCGATCGGGTCGAGCCCCGAGGTCGGCTCATCGAGGAACACCAGCTCCGGATCGAGCGCGAGCGCGCGTGCCAGCGCCACGCGCTTGATCATGCCCCCCGACAGCTCGCTCGGGAAACGATCAGCAACATCGGGCCGCAATCCGACCATCACCAGCTTTGCGATCATGATCTCGTCGAGCAGACGCTGCGAGACCTTGAGATACTCCCGGACCGGGAACTGGATGTTCTGCCGCACGGTGAGCGAGGAGAACAACGCGCCCTGCTGGAACAGCACGCCCCAGCGCCGCTCGACGGCGCGGCGGCCGGCACGATCGGCGGCGTCGAGATCGACGCCGAACACCTCGATGTTGCCCGACAGCTTCGGCACGAGGCCGATGATGGTGCGCGTCAGCACCGACTTGCCGGCGCCGGATGGACCGACGAAGCCCAGGATCTCGCCGCGCTTGACGTCGAGGTCGAGCCCGTCGAGCACGCGCGTCTTGCCGAACTGCACGGTAACGTCACGCACGCGGATGATCGGATCGGAGACCTCCTGCGTCATCTCAGCTCACATCCCGACCGCGGCGAAGAAGATCGCGAACACGCCGTCCATCACGATGACGAAGAAGATGCCCTTCACCACCGACGAAGTGGTGTGGCGCCCCAGCGACTCGGCACTGCCCTGCACTGCCAGTCCTTCGACGCAGGCGACGAT
Source organism: Bradyrhizobium sp. HKCCYLS3070 (assembly GCF_051167575.1). Lineage (NCBI taxonomy): Bacteria > Pseudomonadati > Pseudomonadota > Alphaproteobacteria > Hyphomicrobiales > Nitrobacteraceae > Bradyrhizobium > Bradyrhizobium sp. HKCCYLS3070. The sequence continues at coordinate 310,104 of NZ_JBNPTI010000006.1, read as the reverse complement.
CCCGATCACCGCCGCCATCACCGGCGCCTTGAGCAGCCCGACCTTGAAATGATCGATCGAGATCGCATCGCGCAGGCGCAGCAGGAAGGCCTCGGGATCGACGCCGCCATAGAACCAAGCCACCAGCCCACCGCCATAGAGCGCGGCGATGTCGCCGAGGAAGGCCAGGATCGGCAGTGCGATCACCAGCGCGAGCATGCGCGGCAGGATCAGGACCTCGATCGGATCGAAGCCCATTGTGCGCAGCGCGTCGATCTCCTCGCGCATCTTCATCGAGCCGAGCTCGGCCGTGTAGGCGCTACCCGACCGGCCCGCGATCATGATCGCCACCAGCAGCACGCCGATCTCGCGCAGCACCAGCACGCCGAGCATGTCGACGACGAAGATGTCGGCGCCGAACCTTCGGAAATGGAAGATGCCCTGCTGAGCGATGATGCAGCCGATCAGGAAGGTGATCAGCACGATGATCGGCACCGCGCGCCAGCACACCTGCTCGAGATGATGGATGGTCGAGGTCAATCGGAAGCTGCGGGGATGAATGAGGACCCGGCCGCTGGCGACGATCACGGCGCCGAGCATGTCGATCAGCGCGGCGATCGTGCCGAAGATGCCGGCGACACTGAGACCGATCTGGCCGAGCATGCCGGTGATGGTCACCATCGTCGCGTCGCCATTGGGCGCGGTGCTGACGCGTCGAACCTCGTCGACCAGGCTGGCGTAGTTCGCAGAGAGCCCATCGATCCGGACCTCGACGGTTCCGGTCGTGAAGCTGCGGCGCAGCCGCTCGATCAGCCAGGCACCGAACGTGTCGAGCTTGGAGACTTGGGAGACGTCGATGGAGACATCGATCTTCTTGCCGGCGAGCTTTTCGGCATCGGCGACGAGCCGTTCGAGCGACGGCGCAAAGGGCGCAGTCCAGGCGCCGGTCGCGCGCAGCGACAGCGCGTTGCCATCGCCACTGCGCTGCAAATCAGGGCCGCCCTTCACGACGGCCATCCTCGGAGCCTTGGACGTCCGCTCCTTGACGAGAAAAATCCCACCGCGTCGCTACCACCTTGCCGGAGACCACTATCAACAGCCATAGTCGGTCAGATCGCGCAAGTCCCAAGCGCCTCATTCCGGTTCACAAAGCGCCAGACTTTCAAATGACTTCCAACGGTTTTCCAATACTGGACGCCCGGATCGGCCACTGGCCGATCGCCGGCAGCTTCACGATCAGCCGCGGCGCCAAGACCGAAGCCGTGACAGTGATCGCGGAGCTGCGACACGGGACGATGGTTGGCCGCGGCGAATGCGTGCCCTATCCGCGTTATGGCGAAACGCCCGATGCGGCGCTGAGCGCCCTGCTCGCGATGCGCGATGCGGTCGCCTCTGGTCTCGACCGCGCCGCCCTGCAGACGGCGTTGCCGCCGGGCGCGGCGCGCAATGCGCTCGACTGCGCGCTGCTCGACCTCGAAGCCAAGCGGAGCGGCCGGCGCATCTGGGACCTGCTCGGACGTCGCGCACCGGCACCGTGCGTCACGGCCTACACGATTTCGCTCGGGAGCCCCGATGTGATGGCCAAAGCTGCGGCCAAGGCCGCGCATCGCCCGCTGCTCAAGATCAAGCTCGGCGGCGACGGCGATCCTGCGCGGATTGCAGCCGTGCGAGCGGCGGCGCCGCAGTCACAACTGATCGTCGACGCCAACGAGGCCTGGACCGAAGCGAATTTGGAATCCAATCTCGCAGCCTGCGCCATCGCCGGCGTCACGCTGGTCGAGCAGCCGCTGCCCGCAGGGAAAGACGAAGCGCTCGGAAAGATCGCGCGCCCGCTCACCGTCTGCGCCGACGAGAGCGTGCATGACCGCGACTCGCTCGAAGCGCTGCGCGGACGCTATGACGCCGTCAACATCAAGCTCGACAAGACCGGAGGACTAACCGAGGCGCTTGCGATGGTCGAAGCCGCGCGCGCGGTCGGCTTCGACATCATGGTCGGCTGCATGGTGGCGACATCGCTGTCGATGGCACCGGCCATGCTGCTGACGCCTTTCGCCCGTTTCGTCGATCTGGACGGTCCGCTGCTGCTCGCCGAGGATTGCGAGCACGGCCTGCACTACGAGGACAGCCTGGTCTATCCGCCCGATCAGGCGTTGTGGGGCTGAAACGACAGGCTTCGGTGCGCGATCCACATCAGGACGCCGCCCGCTCCGGCCATCGCGGCCATCACGTAGTAGACACCGGGTCCATAGGCCGCATAGACCGGCCCCGAGAGGGCCGATGCCGCCGAGCCGACCACGCCGCTCGCAGCCGCATAATAGCCCTGCCCGCGCGCCGTCAGCTGCGCCGGCACTTGGCGGACCAACAGCCCCATGGTTCCAACCAGGGTCAGCCCGAAGGTGAAGCCGTGACTGATCTGGACCGCGGCGAGCCCACCCGCATGGGGCTCCTGGGCCGTGAGGCTCCAGCGCAGCACGGCCGCCATCGCGCCGATCATGACCAGGCTCGCGGGCGCCAGCGTGAACCGGGGCGACAGGGCGAACACGACGATCTCGGCCAGCACGCCCATGGTCCAGAGCCAAGCGATTGTCAGCCCGCTGAAGCCCTGCGCCTTCCACTCGATGGCGGAGAACGTGTAGTAGGCCGCATGGCTTGCCTGGATCAGCGCCGAAGCGGCGATGATGCAGAGGAAGCTCGGATTGCCCAGCAGACTGCGCCCGTCCCGGGCCAGGCCGGCGCCATGCGGCAGCGGCGGCAGCGCCTGCAGCAGCAGGCTGCTTGCCGCACCGCACAGCGCGACCGAGACGATGATCCAGATCAGCTCGGACGACGGCGCGAGGTCGACCAGCCCGCCGCACAGCAGCGTTCCGGCGATGAATGCGGCCGATCCCCACAGCCGCAGGCGACCGTAGTTCAGGCCATAGCTCATCACGCCACGGAGCGCATAAGCGTCCGTCAGCGGGACAACGGGTGTCCAGAGACAGCAGGTTGCCACGTAGACCAGGAATACCAGCCAGGGTTCGCGCTGGAAGGCAAGAGCCACAAAGCCCGATGCCGTTGCGAAGGTGGTCAGCCGCATCGCGGCGCGCAGGGCCTGCCGGCGCTCGGCAACCGCGGTGATCAGCGGCAGGACGGTGAAGCGGGTTACGGCGGGAACCGCAACGATGACCCCAATCCATGCGGCATCCAGGCCGATCGCCCGTAGCCATACGGGAAAGAACGGCAGATGCGTGCCCGAGAGCACGAACACAGCGCCATAGAACAGCCCCAACCTGTCCGCGAATCGGCGCGACAATACCGGCGATGTGGTGGAGATTTGTCGGGACAGTGGCATCAATTCAATTGCGATTCGATCAATATCATGGTGATCGTTATGCCAACGCGCAGCAATGTGCGCGATAGGTTTGCCATGGTCGATGAAGTCTTCGCCCTCTCGCCGATATCCGCCCGTGCGGCTCAGCCGAACGAGGCCGATTACGAGGCGATCCGCGACGCCTTCATGGAGACGTCCCGAGGCCGCTGGTTCCTTGGCGAATACGCCAAGCGCAACCGCAATGCCGACACCAGCATGGTGCTCGACGCGGTGGCCCGCATCGAGCATGCGCTGGCCTCACAGCGTCAGCAGCAGCAGGAGTTCGAGCAGGCCGACAGCAAGGCACTGCCCGAAGCGCTGGCCGCGATCCGCGCCACGGTCGAAGACGCCGCACTCGCCGCCGCCACTGCGGTCGACAGCATGGCCCTCGAGCAGAACCTGGCGCCGGTGCGCAAGGGCATCCGAATCATCAAGGAAATTTCCTGGCGCTGGCGCGAGATCGGTGCGGACTCGCGGATCTGCGACCTGATCGATTCACAGGTCACGTCGATCGAGGCCGCCTGCGACCAGCTTGCGTGCGCCGACCCCAAGGTCGCGCTGCTTGCGGCCTTCGAGATCATCAAGACGCGGCTGAAGGAGTTCGACGCGGAGAAAGCAAGCATTCCGCCCGCGGCTGACGAGATCGAACCGGCGACCGAGGCTGCGGCCCCGCCGACACCCGATGTCGCATCGGGTCCGACTGCGGCGGCGACGGTCTCGGCTGAGCCACAGGTGGCTCCGGAGCCGCAGCCCGTGCCGGAACAGATGGAGGCGGCCCAAGCCGGGCTCGAGATGACCATTCCGCTCGTTGCCGCAGTGGCCGCGATCGAATCGGTCGAGACATCCTCCGGCGCTGATGCCGTGATCATGGCGGCTGCAGCGGTTGAGGCCAGGATGGTCGACACCGCCGCTTCGGCGGTGGTGCAGCCCCCGGAAGCTGCGACCGAGCCGTCGGTGGACGAAGCCCTGCTCGAGATCGAGCAGCACGCCGCGGCGGCCCTGGATGACGCCGTCGCCGCAGAAGCCCACGACGAAGCCATCCTGGAATTGGTCGCGGCGGAGATGGGTGCCCCCGATCCGATCGACGATGAGGAGTTCAGCCGGGCCAGGACGCTCGGCTTCGATATTGAGGAGCCGACCTCGGTCGACGACGACATCGTCGCGAGCTTCAGCGAGACGGCGCCGTCGGAGCCGGATCTCGTGCTGACCACGGCAGAAGCCCCAGTTGCCAGCGCAGCGCCGGCTCCCGCTGCGCCCACGATGTCGGCTCCGCCGATGTCTTCCCCTCCGATGCCAGCCCCGCCCGCGGCGCCCCCGCGCATGGCCTCGCCTGCAGCCCCGGCGCCGGTCCCCAGCGTGCCCGTATCGCCACCGCTTCCGGAGGCGATCACCATCGAGACCCTGGCCGCCGTGGCGGCTGCGGTCGCAGCTCAATCTCCCGCAGCGGCCCCGAAGGCCGACGTTGCGCCGATCCAGCAGGTCCGCCCGACCGCCGCCGCGGCTCACAGCACCAGCGCGTCCGCGATGCCCAAGCCTGCCTACGAGCCGTCGCTGGGATCGACGCTGCTGTCGAACGGCCTTCTGCAGCGGCCGCAGGCACCCGCCAACGACTCGTTGGCGCCGATCCGTCGCATGACCCAGCCTGAGAAGATCGCATTCTTCTCGTAGGGCGAGTGCATCTCGGCCGCCTCCTGTTGAACCTCGATCACTGAGCACCGAAAGGTGCCGCGTTGATGGGTGACGCGGATCACGTACGCTGCTGCGTGATCTGCGTAGCCTGATCCTCAAGCCATTCGCTTTGCGCATGCTCGAGGAGAACGCCGTGTCCGTTCCGAAATTTCGCGCTGTAACATCCGCCTGGAAATCCCTGCTCATGTCCGCGCTGCTGGGCCTGATGGCCTGGGTCGGCCCGGACTCGGCGTTCGCCGCCGGCAGTGAGCTCGACATCCTTCACACACCACCGCGCGCGCTGGCAGCTCCCTCACCGGCAAAAGAGAGCAACACGCCCGCCGCGATCCCTCAAGGAGCCGAGCCACGCGTCGCGCTCGTGATCGGCAATGCGAGCTATCAGAACGCGCCGCCGCTGGAGAACCCGGACAACGACGCCCATGCTGTTGCCAAGCTGTTGAACTCAGCCGGCTTCGAGGTGATCACGGCGACCGACCTGACGCAGAACGAGATGCTCAAGGTCGTCGAGGATTTCTCGAGCCGGGTGGCAGCACACGGCCCGAACACCGTGGCAATGGTCTACTACGCCGGCCACGGGGTTCAGCTCGCGGGCGAGAACTATCTGATCCCGATCGATGCCCGTATCTCAGCGCCCTCCGACCTGACGACGGGGACCATCCGTCTGGTGGACCTGATGGCAACGCTCGACGCCATCCCGAGCCGGATGCGGATCGTCGTGCTGGACGCCTGCCGCAACAATCCATTCCCTGCCATCAACGATGCCGGACGCGGACTTGCCATCGTCGACGCGCCGAACGGTTCGATCCTCGGATACTCGACCTCGCCTGGCGCGGAGGCGCTCGACGGGCGTGGCGAGCACAGCCCGTACGCGCAGGCGTTCCTGAACCTGGCGCGGCAGCCGAACCTGCCGATCGAGCAATTGTTCAAGCGCATTCGCCTACAGGTGAACCAGAGCACCGACGGACGACAGACGCCATGGGAAAGCTCCTCGTTGACCAGTGATTTCACCTTCTTCGGGGATACGCTGGTCGCGGCGGCGCGCCCTGCCGAGAATACGCCGGTGATCCAGATGGCGGCCAACCTGCCGAGCCGTTCCGTGCGGCAGGCCTATGACTACGTGCTGTCGGAGAACCGTCCGCAATATTATCGCGAGTTCATCGAGCTGTATCCGCGCGATCCGCTCGCCGACCGCATCCGCGCACTGCTCGCCGGCCTCGTGCAGGCCGCGGCGTGGCACCAGGCCGTGCTGGCGAATTCGCCGGCCGCCTATCAGAGCTTCCGTGAATCCTATGCCGACAGCCCATATGCGCCGGTCGCACTGCGGCTGCAGGGACAGCCTCGGCCCATCCCCGTGCTGCAACCGAGCCGTCTCATGATGCCACCGCAACTGGCACCGATCGCGCGACCGTTCAATCCCGGTCCGCAGATCCAGAGCCATCCAGCCCCGCAACCGACGCTGCCGGCCGCCACCGTGCCGCACGGACCGCTGCCGCCAACGGTGGTCACGAAAGGCAATGCCATCAACAACGCGGGTCCCAACAAGGTCGTCGATCCCGGGCCTATCGCTCAGACCAAGTTGCGCGACAGGATCGTGCCGCCGACAAATCCGCCCGTGGCTACGAAAATCCAGCGCGATCCACTGAAGCGCAGTCCTGGGCGGCCATTCGACGCCCGCGAAGTGCGGCGTCCCTTCCCCGGCAATTCCGGACCGTTCAAGCCGAACATCAACGCGTCGCATCCGTCGATGGCGCGTGGCCAAGGCGGGATGCAGGGCGGCCCGGCGCGGAGCACGCCGCACGTCGCGCAGTCCGGACTGCGGATGGGCGGCGGGGGATTTGCAAAAGGCGGCCTCAGCTTTCACTGAGGCTTGATCGTCAGGCGATCAGCCTGGCGTAGAGCTCAGCATCGACATTGCCGCCGGACAAAACGATCACCACCGTCTTGCCCGCCACATCCAGCCGGCCGGCCAGCAATGCTGCAAGCCCGACCGAACCGCCGGGCTCGACCACGAGCTTCAGCTCCCGGAAGGCAAAGCCGACCGCGCGCCCCACCTCCTCATCCGAAGCCTCGACCGCGGCCGACAGCAGTTGGCTGTTGATGGCGAAGGTGATCTCGCCTGGAATCGCCGCCATCAGCGCGTCACAGATGGTCCGGCCCTTTGCGTCGTGCGCCTCGCGGTGGCCGGCCCGTAGCGAGCGCGCATGGTCGTCAAAACCCTTTGGCTCGGCCACGACCATCCGGGTGTTGGGAAAGCGCGCCTTGACCGCGGTCGAGACGCCGGCAAGCAGTCCACCGCCCGAAGCCGGGACGATCACCAGATCCGGCGACAGGCCGAGCGCCGCGAGATCTTCGGCGATTTCACGACCGACGGTGCCCTGCCCTGCGATGACGTAGGGATCGTCATAGGGCGGCACCACCGTCGAGCCGCGCTTTGCTGCGATATCGCGCGCGATCGCTTCGCGGTCCTCGCGATCGCGATCATAGAGCACGACGTCGGCGCCGAACGCCTTGGTGCGCTCGCGCTTGGCCGCTGGCGCATCCGAGGGCATCACGATCGTGGCGTCCATGCCCAGCAATGTGGCGGCATGGGCGACGCCCTGCGCATGATTGCCGGAGGAGAATGCGACGACGCCGTTGCCGCGCGCTGCTTGCGGGATCGACGCCAGTTTGTTGTAGGCGCCGCGGAACTTGAACGAGCCGGTCCGCTGCAGCACCTCCGGCTTCACGAAGACGTTCGCTTTGAACCGCTCGTTGAGCACGGGGGCTGGCAGCAGCGGAGTCCGCACGGCCACGGGCGCGAGGACGCGTGCCGCCGCCTCGATGTCGGCGGCGGTCACGGGCAGGATCGGGGAATGAGCTGTCATACCCCTATTTTACCGCGCCCGATTGCCGAGAGGCAAGGGAACCGGTGTCAGGCGGCGCGGGCGGCCAGCTGCGGAACCGGCGCGGGTTGCCGCTGCGGATCGGTCCAGGTCAGGATCTCGAAACGGCCGTCCTCGTGCTCGACCAGCGCCGTGCAGCTCTCGACCCAGTCGCCGCAATTCATGTAGCGAATGCCGTCCTGGTCGCGGATGACGGCGCAATGGATGTGGCCGCAGATCACGCCATCAGCGCCATGCCGCCGCGCCTCCGAGGCCAGCGCCGTCTCGAACGCGCCGATGTAGTTGACGGCGTTCTTGACCTTCTGCTTGGCCCATTGCGACAGCGACCAATAGGGAACGCCGAACATGCGACGGAAGAAGTTGACCAGACGGTTCATCTGGATGGCGAAGTCATAGGCCTTGTCGCCGAGATGGGCGAGCCAGCGCGCATTCTGCACGACCAGATCGAAGATGTCGCCGTGGATCACCAGATAGCGTTTGCCGTCGGTGCCGGTGTGCAAGATGTTCTCGACGACGTCGATGCCGCCGAAATGCGTGCCGTAATAGCCGCGCAGGAACTCGTCGTGATTGCCGGGGACATAGACGATCTTGGCGCCCTTGCGGGCCTTGCGCAGCATCTTCTGCACCAGGTCGTTATGCGACTGCGGCCAATGCCAGCTCGATTTGAGCGCCCAGCCGTCGATGATGTCGCCGACCAGATAGATCGTGTCGGCATCATGGTGACGCAGGAAATCGACGAGGAGATTGGCCTGCGAGCCGCGGGCTCCGAGATGAACGTCCGAGATGAACAACGTCCGAAAGCGCCGAGCCGGGCTTTCTTCACCAGCAGTCTCAAGTCCCATGCGCGCCCACCTAACAGTCCCTGATGACACCGCGATGACGAAACGCCGCACCGGCAGAACCCATCCTGCCGGACCGCGACCGGACACCGCTCGTTTGACGACTCGCGATGTCCCTCGTCACTGCCCCGCGATACCAGCGGGGTGCGACAATCAGGCGACAGGCGGGCAGCGCGAACAGGGAAAATCAGCCTCCTATCTCGGCACGGTGACGACGCGCAGATTGTTGGTGGTGCCGGTCTGCGCGAACGGAATGCCGGCGACGACGACGAGCAGGTCGCCGGCTTCAGCGAACTCCTCCTGCACGGCGAAGAAGGTCGCGCGCTCGACCATCTCCTCGTAGCTCTGCACGTCCTGCGACAGCACGCTGTGCGCGCCCCACAGCAGGCACATCCGCCGCGAGGTGTCCTCATTCGGCGTGATCGCCAGAATCGGCAGGCTCGGCCGCTTGCGCGCAACGCGCGAGGCCGAGGTGCCGCTCGACGTATAGGCCACGATCGCCTTGGCGTGGATCGCCGAGGCGAGATCGGCCGCCGCGGTCGCCACCGCATGCGGCGGCGTCTGCTCCTCGCCCGGCTGCGTCGCCTCGACGATCGAGCGGTACATCTTGTGGCCTTCGGTGGCCTTGATGATGCTGTCCATCATCGCCACCGCCTCGCGCGGATATTGCCCGCTGGCCGATTCCGCCGACAGCATCACCGCGTCGGCGCCGTCATAGATCGCGGTCGCGACGTCGGAGACCTCGGCGCGCGTCGGCGTCGGCGTCGCGACCATCGAATCCAGCATCTGCGTCGCGACGATCACCGGCTTCACCGCGAGCCGGCAGGCGCGCACCAGCTCCTTCTGCTTGCCCGGCACGTCCTCGTTGGGAATCTCGACGCCGAGATCGCCGCGCGCAACCATGATCGCGTCAGAGAGCTGGATGATGTCGTCGATCCGCTCCAGCGCCGCCGGTTTCTCGATCTTGGACATGATGCCGGCGCGGCCATTGATCAGGCCCCTCGCCTCCAGCACGTCGGACGGCTTCTGCACGAACGACAGCGCCACCCAGTCGACGCCGAGGTCGAGCCCAAAGGCAAGATCAGAACGGTCCTTGGCCGTCAGCGGCGATAGCTCCAGAATGGTGCCGGGCAGATTGACGCCCTTGTGATTGGAGATCGCGCCGCTGACGATCACCTTGGCCTCGATCCAGTCGTCGCCGAGGCCGGTGACGCGGACGCGCACGCGGCCGTCATCGATCAGAAGATCGTGACCGGGCGAGACTGCCGCAAAGATTTCCGGATGCGGCAACGGAATCGATGTCTTGTCGCCCTCGGTGCCGTTGAGAACAAATCGAATCGTCTCGCCGGCTTCGACCTGGATCTTCTTGTCGCGCAGCGTGCCGACGCGAATCTTAGGACCCTGCAGATCCATCAAGATGCCGATCGGCCGCTGCACTTCCTTCTCGAGGGCGCGGACCGCGGCATGGACCTTGGCGTGATCGGCCTGGGTGCCGTGGCTGAAGTTGAGACGAAAGGTGTCCACACCGGCGAGGAACAGCGCTTTCAGCATCTCCGGAGAATTGCTCGCGGGACCGACAGTCGCGACGATCTTGGCTCGACGGTGACGACGCATGATGTGTCCTTTCTCCTTAAGCCGTGTCTCGCGTCTCTATGACACGCATGTGATTGGCATGCGCGGACGCAGCGGAAGCGCTGATATACGCCCCGCAGCGTCCATTGCAAGCGCGACACGGAACACGCCAGAATTGTGCAAGAGAACAGCACGCCTCAGGCGTTGGAGCCGTGGATCGCGTCGATGACGGCGTCGGTCACCTGCTTGGTCGTCGCCGTGCCGCCAACATCGGGGGTCAGGATGCCGGCTGCACAGACTTTCTCGACCGCAGCCATCAGCCGCGCGGCCGCGTCCGTCTCGCCGAGATGCTCGAGCATTTGCGCGCCGGTCCAGAACGTCGCGACCGGGTTGGCGATGCCCTTGCCGGTGATATCGAACGCCGAACCATGGATCGGCTCGAACATCGACGGGAAGCGCCGCTCCGGATCGATGTTGCCGGTCGGCGCCACGCCGAGGCTGCCGGCCAGCGCGCCGGCGAGATCGGACAGGATGTCGGCATGCAAATTGGTCGCCACGATGGTGTCGAGGCTCTTCGGCTGCAGCGTCATGCGCACGGTCATCGCATCGACCAGCATCTTGTCCCAGGTCACGTCGGGGAATTCCCGCGCCACCTCGGCGGCGATCTCGTCCCACATCACCATGCCATGGCGCTGCGCATTCGACTTGGTGACGACGGTGAGGAACTTGCGCGGGCGCGACTGCGCCAGCTTGAACGCGTAGCGCATGATGCGGGTGACGCCGACGCGGGTGAAGACCGCGACCTCGGTGCCGACCTCCTCCGGCAGGCCGCGATGCGCGCGGCCGCCCATGCCGGCATATTCGCCCTCGGAATTCTCGCGGACGATCACCCAGTCGAGATCGCCGACGCCGACATTGCGCAAGGGCGAGGCCACACCGGGCAGGATCTTGGTCGGACGGACGTTGGCGTACTGATCAAATCCCTGGCAGATCGGCAGCCGCAGGCCCCACAGCGTGATGTGGTCGGGCACGTCGGGAGCGCCGACCGCGCCGAAATAGATCGCGTCGAACTTTTTCAGCTCCGCGAGTCCGTCGGCCGGCATCATCACGCCGTGCTTCTTGTAGTAGTCCGAGCCCCAGTCGAAGGTCTTGACGTTGAAGCTGATGTCGCCCGCGCGCTTGGCGAGCGCCTCGAGCACGCGGACGCCTTCGGAGATGACCTCGGGGCCGATGCCGTCGGCGGGAATGGCGGCGATGGAATGGGTGCGCATGAAAGAGCTCCGTTGATGAGGTCAGGACGGCGTGGCAGCTTGGGCCTTCGCACTTTGTGAACGTGACAGCAACAGGGTCAGCACCGCCGATACCACCAGCAGGCCGGCGACAAAATAGAGCCCGCCATTGAAGCTGCCGGTCTGGTCCTTGATCCAGCCGATCATCGCGGGACCGACGAAGCCGCCGAGATTGCCGATCGAGTTGATGGTTGCAATGCCCGCCGCGGCGGCCGAGCCGGACAGGAACATGGTCGGCATGCTCCACAGCGGCGGCTTCGAGGAGGAGATGCCGACATTGACGAGCGTGAGCGCAGCGAGGACGGCGGCGACACTGGTCGACAGCCCGGCCAACCAGAGCCCGACGGCTGCGGCCACGCAGGCCAGCACGACGTGCCAGGTGCGCTCGGCGGTACGGTCGGAATGGCGCGCCCACAGGATCATGACGACCACGGCCACGGTCGGTGGCACCGCGTTGAGGAAGCCGACGGTGAAGGACGACAGGCCGAACTGCTTGATGATCTGCGGCGCCCAGACGCCGAGCGTGTAGAGGCCGGCCGAGGTGCCGAAATAGACCAGCGCGAGCGCCAGCACGCGGATGTCGGCCAGCCCGCGCCAGATGCTGTGGCTCGCGGTGGCGGCCTTGCTCGCCACCTCTGCATTCATGGTGCGCACCAGCCAGTCGCGCTCGTCGTCGGCGAGCCAGCGCGCCTGCTCCGGACGATCGGTCATGTAGGCGAGCACGACGAAGCCGAGCAGCACCGCCGGCAGCGCCTCGATCAGGAACAGCCACTGCCAGCCCTTGAAGCCGAGAATGCCGTCCATCTCCAGCAGCGCGCCGGAAACCGGAGAGCCGAGAACCGTGGAGAGCGGCGCGGCGGCCATGAACAGCGCGGTGACGGCTGCGCGCTGGCGCGCCGGGAACCAGTAGGAAAGATAGAGGATGATTCCGGGGAAGAAGCCTGCCTCCGCAGCACCAAGCAGGAAGCGCAGCACATAGAAGCTCGTCGGTCCCTGCACGAACGCCATCGCGCCGGAGACGAGGCCCCAGGTGATCATGACCCGCGCGATCCAGATGCGCGCGCCAAACTTGTCCAGCGCAAGGTTGGAGGGGACCTCGAACAGGAAATAGCCCCAAAAGAAGATGCCGGCGCCGAACCCATAGGCCGAGGCTGACAGCCCGATGTCCTTGTTCATGGTCAGCGCTGCGAAGCCGACGTTGACGCGGTCGATGAAGGCTACGAAATAGAGCAGCATGATGAAGGCCACGATGCGCAACGTGACCCTGCGCAGCACGCGCGTTTCCAGCTCTCCGGCCATCGTCACCTCCCTGTCCCGTCTTGTCGTTGATCTGACAAGCGTAGGCGGCGAACCGGGCCGGCTTCAATGCTCGCATCATTATACAAAAAAATGATATAATCCGGCCCATCGCCTCTTCAGGACCCCACCATGGAATTGCATCAGCTCCGCTGCTTCGTGGCCGCCGCCGAGGAACTGCATTTCGGCAAGGCGGCGCAGCGGCTGCAGATGCTGCCCTCGGCGCTCGGACGCCAGATCAAGCTGCTGGAAGAAGACCTCGCGACGCCGCTGTTCGCCCGCACGACGCGCGCGGTGTCGCTGACCGAGCACGGCACGACCTTGCTGCGCGATGCCCGGGCGATCCTGGCCCGGGTCGAGGCGGTCGAAACCGGCTTCCGCCGCCGTACCCGAAGCACAAAGGCGCAGCGGCTGCGCGTCGGCGCCATCGACAGCGCGGCCGCCGGGCTGCTGCCGCAATTGCTGCACGATTTTCGCGAGCGGCATCCCGACATCGCGGTGCAGCTCACGGAGGAGAAGACGATCCGGCTGCTGCCCAGGATCCTGTCCGGCGCGCTCGACCTCGCCTTTGTCAGGCCGCCCGAGCGCACCGATATCAGGCTCGAATTCCGCGCGCTGCTCAGCGAGAGCGCCGTGGTGGCCCTGCCGCAGCGGCACCGGCTGGCCTCGCGTGCTGTGGTCTCGCTCGCCGACATCGCCGACCAGCCGCTGATCGTCCCGGACCGCCGGTCGCGGCCGCACAGCCACGACCTCACCATGAAGCTGTTCGCACAGGCCGGGCTGTCGCCGGCTATCGCGCAGTTCGCCGATGAGAAGCAGACCATCGTGCATCTCGTCGCCGCGCGGCTCGGCATCGCCATCGTGCCGCGCTGGACCTCGCGGCTCGCGGTCTCCGGCGTCCGCTTCGTGCCGCTGCGGATGACACGCGGCAGCACCGCCGGACGGCTTCCGCTCGCGGCCGTCTGGCTGCGCGGCTCGCGCGATCCGGCGCGCGAGGCCATGCTCGGCGTGCTCGACGCGAGGCTTGCGAAATACGCCCGCGGTGCCTGACCGCAAAATCCGCCGAACATCCTACCCCAGCGGCGCCTCCGCGACGTCGAGCAGCGCGCCGAGGCCATGGCGCAGGCCGCGCATCGGCTGCTGCTCCGACGACAGGCCGAAGGCCAGCAGCGATCGCCCGGTCACCGCGTAGACGTGGCCGAACGGGAACGACTGCGGCTGAGCATCCGGCTGGTTGGTGTCGAGCAGCGCCAGCCAATTGTGGCCTTCGGGCACGGACGGAAGCGTGAAGTTCACGACGTCGAAATGCGCGTTGTAGACCAGCAGGAGCGTCGCATCCGAGCCACGCCGCTTGACGCCGGTCTCCTGGGCGCGGCCGTCGAGCAGCATGCCGAAGCAACGCGCGTGATCGTCGGTCCACTGCTCCGTCGTCATCTCCTCGCCCGACGGGTCGAGCCAGGTCACGTCGTTGACGCCGAGGTCCTCATTGTGCGAGCCGATCAGGAAGCGGCTGCGATAGAGGATCGGAAACGCCTTGCGCATGGCGATCAGCTTGCGCGTGAATTCGCGCAACGCCCGCCCCTGCGGCGTGATGCCCATCCAGTCGAGCCAGGTGGTCTCATTGTCCTGCGCATAGGCGTTGTTGGTGCCGTTCTGGGTATGGCCGAACTCGTCGCCGGCAAGCAGCATCGGCGTGCCGTGCGACAGCAGCATCGTGGCGAGGAGATTGCGCTTCTGCCGCTCCCGCAACGCGGTGATCTCGGGGTCGTCGGTCGGTCCTTCGACGCCGCAATTCCAGGAGTGGTTGTTGCTGTGGCCGTCGCGATTATCCTCGCCGTTGGCCTCGTTGTGCTTGTCGTTGTAGGAGACGAGGTCGTTGAGGTTGAAGCCGTCATGCGCGGTGATGAAGTTCACGCTCGCCCAGGGCCTTCGGCCGCGCTTGTTGAACAGGTCGCCCGAGCCCGAGATGCGCTTGGCGAAATCGGCGAGCGTGCCGCCGTCGCCCTTCCAGAACGCCCGCGCGGTGTCGCGGAACTTGTCGTTCCACTCCGCCCAGCCCGGCGGAAACTGGCCGACCTGATAGCCGCCCGGACCGATGTCCCAGGGCTCTGCGATCAGCTTGACGCTGGACAGCACCGGGTCCTGACGACAGGCATCCAGGAAGCTGCCGCCCTCGTCGAAGCCATAGGGCTCGCGCGCCAGGATGGTGGCGAGGTCGAAGCGGAAGCCGTCCACCCGCATCTCGGTCGCCCAATAGCGCAGCGAGTCCGCGACGAGCTGCAGCACGCGCTGGTGCGACAGGTTCACCGTATTGCCGGTGCCGGTGTCGTTGATGTAGTAGCGTTTCTGGTCCGGCATCAGCCGGTAGTAGCTGGCATTGTCAATGCCTTTGAACGACAAGGTCGGCCCGAGCTCGTTGCCTTCGGCGGTGTGGTTGTAGACCACGTCGAGGATCACCTCGATGCCGTTGGCGTGGAACTGGTTGACCATGGTCTTGAATTCGGTCGCGAACGGCGTCTTCAGATAGCGCGGCTCCGGCGCAAAGAATCCGATCGAATTGTAGCCCCAGTAGTTGCGCAGGCCCTTTTCGACCAGATAGCTGTCATCGATGAAGGCGTGGATCGGCAATAGCTCGGCCGAGGTGATGCCCAGGGAGCGCAGATAGGCCGGAATGTCCTGGTGCGCGAGACCGGCGAAGGTGCCGCGGTCGGCTTCGGGCACCATTGGATGCAGCTTGGTGAACCCCTTGACGTGCATCTCGTAGAAGATCGTCCGCTCCCACGGAATTTCCGGCTTGCGCGAGCCTCCCCAGGTGAAGGCGGGATCGATGACCCGGCACTTCAGCATCAAGGGCGCACTGTCTCGGTCGTCGAACGACAGATCCTTGTCGGCATGATCGAGCCGATAGCCGAACAGCTCCGGCCCCCAGCGCAGGTTGCCGACGAGCTGCTTGGCATAGGGGTCGATCACGAGCTTGTTGGGATTGAACCTGTGACCGGCGTCCGGCTCGTAGGGTCCGTGCACGCGATAGCCATACACCGTGCCGGGCCGCGCGGCCGGCAGGTAGCCGTGCCAGACCTCGTCGGTGTATTCGGGCAGCTCGATGCGCTCGAGCTCGGTCTCGCCGGTGTCGTCGAACAGACACAGCTCGACCTTGGTCGCATGCGCGGAAAAGATCGCAAAGTTGACGCCGAGCCCGTCCCAGGTCGCGCCGAGAGGAAACGGACGGCCTTCGCTGATCCTGGTCTTGCGCAGATTGAACGCCGCCTGCGTCAAAGCGTCACCGAGGTCGGTGCGTTGGTCCATCCTTTGCCCCCTTCGTCCGATTCCCCAGATCGATTGCCGGGGGTCTCGATGATCAGCGTCGATGGCTAGGTTGCCGCTGGCGTCTCGTCCGGCACGATGACTTCCGCCTTGGTCTCGGTCACCGTCACCGAGGCGATCACAGCTCCTTCCGGCGCAGCCTTCGCGGCCCGCTGCTGCGCGACTTCCTTGGTGATGGCTGCGATGGAGTTGCCAATGCGTTCGACCATCTCGGTCAATTCCCCGGGCGACATCTTCAGCCGCTTGGTCACCACGCGGACCTGGGCCTGATCGGTCATGTCGAGCTTGTTGCGGGACGGCTGAATCTTCGGACGGCGCATCGGGAGTCCTCCTGCATGCCAGCTAACCTTGGCTGCGGAATTTGGTTCCCGCGACCGGCTCCCTCCCCCCCTGGGCATCGCCATGAAGACGTGCGTCACTGCTCTCGCGGCGCCATGCGCCCGAGTGATGTCATCGGTGTTGCCCCCTGATCAGGCAGAGGGCGCAGGGAATGCCGGGAGCTGGCCGCCCCCATGGCCCGCCTGCAGAAAAAAAGCAGGCGGCAGTCACCACAGGTTCAGCCGAGACATCCCGGCATTCCCCGCGCGATGGTTTTCACGCTTACTTCGCGATCTCCCCGGTGTCCGGCTTGGTAGCCACCGTCGCCCTCGGGATCATCGCCCGACGACTTGGCGCCAGCATCGGGGCGCCAGGACCACGCGACTTCGCGTCCGCAAGCTGCCGTTCGTCCGCGCGGGTCGCCCCACGCTGCGGCATCCTGCAGCCATCGCATCCCGCGCCCAACGTTCCGTGACGATCGCGAAGCGCCCCTCTCGAGGAGCACGGGACGGCGACAATCAAGCATGTATTCTGAAAAATAGCAATCGATTTATTTTTCTCAGAACGAAGACCGGATCCAATCAGCCCGAGCAAACATCGGATGGCACGTGCCAGCTCCGTTGAAGCTTGGGGTGTTGTCAGATCGCAATGGGCGCCTACCGGGGAGGCCGACGGCGGCTTGGCTCAGACGGGCGTTGTGCATAGGGGTTCGGCAAGCACATGGCCGAAAGGCCCGCAGCCCCCGCTCTACACGCCTCCCACGACCGATACTGGCACGAGATTGTGCTGGACCCGCCCCATTCCCATGTCTGGAGGCACACCGGATCATTGCCATCGAACCGTTGAGCTGC
Organism: Bradyrhizobium sp. HKCCYLS3070; assembly: GCF_051167575.1. Taxonomy (NCBI): domain Bacteria; kingdom Pseudomonadati; phylum Pseudomonadota; class Alphaproteobacteria; order Hyphomicrobiales; family Nitrobacteraceae; genus Bradyrhizobium; species Bradyrhizobium sp. HKCCYLS3070. The sequence continues at coordinate 292,716 of NZ_JBNPTI010000006.1, read as the reverse complement.
GGCTGGAGCGGTTGCAAGCACGATGATCGAAGTCATGAGGAGAAGCGCGCGCATCATCACACATCATGGCATGAGGCTGACCAATCCGAAAGGGTGTGCCGCGGCCACGTCCACGCGGGCTTGATCGGCAGGCGCGGCGGGTTTCGGTATTCGCGTCGTCGGGTGACCATCTCTTGCTCCGGTGCACAAGCCCGCCGATGGCCCGAAGCTGATCGGGGGCCTCCGCCGATGTCTGCCACCTGGGTGAAACCGACCGGCCTTCCTCGACCGCTAGAGGGCAGATTTTGGCCCAAAGCAGAAGAAGTCAGGGCTATCGAGATTTCGCCGCTCGTTCGTACCAATATGTCTCCAGCGCTTCGGCAATGCCGCGATTCATGATGGGTCGTGATCTCGTAGTTCTCGATGACTCGCCATTCGAGATCATGAGCGATCGCGAGAGCTTGCTCGTCCCAAAGGCGGCGCGTGCCCACCATCGGTGGCGCTGGGTGCGGGCGGTGGGCACGGCGCGCGCGAAAGCTCGCCCGACAAGGCCGTACGCCGGCGCGCCTTTGCCCACCCTACGGTCCCTCGTTGATCCAGCGCGCCATCAATCGTGACTGTGCGTCGAGCTGGTAAAGCCCACCATCGCCACCGCCCGAATCGCGGTGGGCGCGATGCGACGCGTACGCTTCCTCACCCCCTTTCGACCGACGATCTACGTGGAATGGTGCTTCACGCACGGATGCAAGTGCGCTTCGCAACTCCCTCCTCGTCGTCATTCCGGGGCGCGCGTCTGCGCGAGCCCGGAATCCATACTCAGGATGGCCGTAGGGCCCGAGAAGCTCGTCGCCGCCGTCGCGCACTCCTCAGCAGTTCGTGGTTATGGATTCCGGGCTCATCGCTTCGCGATGCCCCGGATTGACATCGGGAGATATCTCCGCTGCCGTGGGCAAAGCAACGTGCGGAGGCGTTGCGCCGCATGGCAGGCGGAACCACTAAGGCCCGTGACGGGCTCTCGAATGTCGCAGCCGCAATCCTGCCCGCCCTAGCCGAACAGATGCGCCAGCCAGAACGCCGCGCCGGCGGCAAGGCCACCGACGAGCGCCGTCTGCAGTGCGGACTTGATCTTGTTGACACCGGTGAAGTGGCCCTTGATGGCGCCGAAGATCAGGAGCGCGATGCCGGTCGCGATCACGGAGATCCGGAGCGCGGACGAGATGTCAGGCGCCAACATGTAGGGGATCAGCGGGATCAGGCCGCCGATCACGTAGGAGCCGCCGATGGTCACGGCGCTGACCGGCGCGCGCTTGGGATCCGGGCGTTCGAGGCCGAGCTCGAAGCGCATCATGAAATCGACCCACCGCTTGCGATCGGACGCGATCGCGTCGACCACGGTGGTCAAGGCCTGGCCTTCGAGACCATAGCCGCGAAAGATCGCCGCGACCTCCTCGACCTCGCGACCGCGAAGCTTCTCGATCTCGTCGTGCTCCCGCGTCTCCTCGGCGGCATAATGCTCGGCGTCGGAGCGGGCGGCGAGATAGCCGCCGAGCCCCATCGCGATCGCGCCGGCGACGACCTCGGCGAGGCCGGCCGTGACGATCACGTCGGTCTTGGCGACCGCCGCCGAAAGACCAGCGGCGAGCGCGAATGGCACGGTGAGCCCGTCGGCCATGCCGATGACCACGTCGCGGACGACCTCCGACGCGGTGAAGTGCTTTTCAATATGCGGCGTTGCCGGCATGGCGGCCTCCGATGGCGCGATCGACGGAGGCCTTTTAGCAGGCCCGGATGACAGGAGCGATCACCGCAGTCCCGGCACCATCCGCCGCAGGGTGCGATCGTGCAGCCAGTAATGGTGCAGCAAGGCAGCGCCCGCGTGCAGGCCGATCAGGATCATCAGGCCATTGGCCAGCGCCTCGTGCATCTCCTTCATGTCGTGGGCGAAGCCGCGGTCGCCGACCCAGGGTGAGGCGATCTCGAACAGGCCGAACACCGGCAAGCCGTAGCCGCGGGCGAACTGGGTGACGATGCCGAGGACCGGAATGGCGAACATGATGCCGTAGATCAGCAGATGCGTGATCTCGCCGACATGAACCGTCCACGGGCCGAATTTGGTCGCTTCAGGCGCCGGCGGCGGATCGGCCAGACGCCAGGCCAGGCGCGCGAGCGCGAAGCCCAGCATCGCCAGCCCGAGCGAGACGTGCATGAACAGGCCCGTATCATGAGAGGGACGCGGCAGCATGTCGCCGAGATGGCCTGAGATCCAGGCCGCCGGCACCAGCACGGCGACGATCCAGTGCAGTGCGATCGCGACGGAGCCATACGTCTTGGCGGAGTTTCGAATACGCATGATCAGCTTCCTTCGGCCATTTGGCCCCGCTGCCGGCAAGCCGGAGCGCGGGGTGGTAGGACCGGAGGAGATAGCTGACCGGGGGCGTCGCGCCGCTGACGCGGGATGTCAGCCTGCTGTCAGAATGGACGGCGCCGGGGTGGCCTGGGACGTCGCAGGCTGCGGCCAGCGGAGTGCCGAGACGATGGCCGGCGCGATCGTGATCCTGGCGCCGCCGAGCTGGGAACGGCCGATCTGCAGCCGCCAGCCATAGGCTTCGAGCACGTCCTGCACGATCGCGAGCCCCAGCCCGCTGCCCGGCCCCTGCTCGTCGAGGCGGCCGCCGCGCTCGAGCACGCGGCCGATCTTCGCGTCCGGAATGCCCGGACCGTCGTCCTCGACAGTGACGATCAGAGGGGTCGCACTGGCGACGATGCGAACCGTGCTCGCCGCATGACGCGCGGCGTTCTCCAAGAGATTGCCGAGCACCTCGGCGAGATCCGTCCGATCCATGCCGACGCGCAGGCTTGGGGGCACCTGGCCATCGAAGCTGACATGGGCGGCCGCCGGCGTGCGGCCGAGGGTCCCGAGCAGCGCATTCACCAGGGGCGCCAGCTCGGTCGCGGCCTCCGGCCCGCCGCGGGCCTTGCCGCGCAGCCGCGCCAGCGCCAGCTCGCGATCGACCTGCCGGCTCATCGCCTCGGCGACATCCTCGACATTGCGCGCCAGCTCGAGCTGGCCGAGCTCCCTCAACCGCGCGGCGTCGGCCGCGAGTGCGGCGAGCGGCGTCTTGAAGCCGTGGGCGAGATCGGCCGCACGGCTGCGCGAGCGCATGATCTCGCGGCTCTGCGCATCAAGCAGCGCGTTGACCTCGTCGACCAGCGGCGCCACCTCGGTCGGCACGTCCACGGGAAGATGCTGGCGCCGACCGCTGCGGATCTCGGCGACGCCACGGCGCAGCACGCCGAGCGGACGCAGGCCAAGCGTGACCTGAACCGACGTGCCGACGGCGAGGATGACGGCCAGCACGGCGAGCGCGATCGATAGATCCTTGGCGAAGGTCCGCACCGCGCTGGTGGCGCCGTCGAGGTCGTAGGCCACGGCCGCGCGCACGCGGATCTGGCTTTCCGGATTCATCAGGATGCCGCGCTCGGCGACCAGCACGTGTTCGCCATCCGGCCCGGCGAGCTCATGCTGATGCACGTCGCTCGGTCCGGGCTCGTCGATCGGCAGCGGCAGGATGGTGTCCCACAGCGAGCGCGAGCGCAGCAACTGGCCGTGATCGTCCGAGATCTGCCAGTACAGCCCCGACAGCGGGACCACGAAGCGCGGATCGGCTGGCGGCCGCGCGACCACGATGCGCCCTTCCGCATCGACCTCGAGGCCGTTCAGCAATTGGCGCAGGTGAATGTCGAGATCGGAGGCGAGCGTCCGCGCGACGTGGCGCTTGAACAGCACGACCATGCCGAAGCCGGCGACGCCGAGCGCGACCAGCAGCGCGATGGTGCCCGCCGCCACCAGCCGCAGCCGCAGCGAGCCGAGCCTCACTCCGCCGTCTCCGGGATCATGTAGCCGAAGCCGCGGCGGGTCTCGATGATCTCGGCGCCGAGCTTCTTGCGGACGCGCCGGATCAGCACCTCGAGCGCGTTGGAGTCGTGCTCGTGGCCGAGGCCGTAGACGTTCTCCTCCAGCTCATGCTGCGGCACGACGCGGCCGCTCTGCCGCAGCAGATAGGCGATCAGCCGGTATTCGAGCTGCGACAGCGTCACCGGCACGCCGGACAGGCTGACCTTCATCTGGCGCTCGTCGAGCGCCAGATCGCCGGACGAGAGCACCGGCGCCGCATGGCCGGCGGAGCGCCTCACGATCGCGCGCAACCGCGCCAACAGCTCTTCATTGCGAAACGGCTTCGGCAGGTAGTCATCGGCGCCGGCATCGATGCCATCGACCCGCTCCGCCCAGCTCGCGCGCGCGGTCAGGATCAGCACCGGCACGTGCCGCCCGGCGCCGCGCCAGCGCTTCAGCACCGACAACCCGTCCATGCCGGGGAGGCCGAGATCGAGGATCACGGCGCCATAGTCCTCGGTGTCGCCGAGAAACCAGGCCTGCTCGCCGTTGTCGGACGTTTCGACCAGATAGCCCGCCGCCTGAAGCGTCCGGGCCAGGTCGGACGCCAGCCGCGGATCATCCTCGACCAGCAGCACTCGCATCTATTTTTCCTCGATCCGTTCGATCTCGCCGCTGCGCGCATCGACATAGACCTCGCGCACGCGGCCATCGCGGCCGATCACCCGAAACTCATAGCGCCAGCGGCCCCGCTGGCGGTCGACATCGATTCCCATCACGTCGCCGGCGACCCGGCCGCGCAATCGCGGCAGGATCTCCGATAGCGGCAGGACGTCGCCCGCCTCGACGGCGCGGCGCACGGCGTCACGGCGCTCGCGATCGTCCTCGCGCGCCACCGTCGCCGCGGATGCCGCCGTCGAGATCAGCATCGCAAATACCGTGATGCGCATGAACCGTCCGATTTGAGGCAAATGCATGATCTTCCCGGGGCCTGACGCTCTGATCTTCAAAGCTCGTCGTGATTTGTTGCGCTCTCGCCACTGGGTTCGAATTGCGGGGGTCGACTTGCGGGGGTCGACTTGCGGAGCGTTCGCAAATGCTAAGGAGCTGGTGCGGATTTTAGTTTGAACTTCCGATGTCGGAATTGCGCTCAGGCCGATGCGGGGGTGGGAAACTCCAAGGGATCGGCATCCTGCCCGAGACAAGCTGACGTCTCGCTGACTCAACCTGACAGGATGCTGTCACGCTCGTTGCGACATCATCGCGTCCGGACGGAGCGAGCCGGGGGCGCGGTGAGTTCGGAGACGAGAATGCGTAAGACGATGACATTGGCAGCCGTGCTGGCGGGGCTGGGCGGCCTCTTGGCCATGTCACAAGCCAGCCGGAACGCAGCGCCCACGCTGGTGCCGGTGGCCCGTGCCGTTGACGGCGGTCTTGGAGCTGGTCTTGGAGCCTACCCGCATCTTGCGGCGCTGCATGCGCGGGCCGAAGGCGAGCCGCTGAGCTACGAGCCGGCCCGCCGGGAGCGCGAAGGCGACGACGACGATCAGGACGAGTCGCGGCGGTGAGGCAAACCGGCTCTGCCGAAGCACTGACCGGAGCTAAGCCGGCAGTCCCGCTTCGTACCAGCGACGCGTCGCCCTGACGATGCGCACGACCGAGAGCATCACGGGGACTTCGACGAGAACCCCGACGACGGTCGCGAGCGCAGCCCCCGAGTCGAGCCCGAACAGGCTGATCGCGGCGGCAACCGCCAGTTCGAAGAAATTGCTGGCGCCGATCAAGGCGGCCGGAGCCGCGACGCACCAGGCCACGCCGAGCCGGCGGCTCAGCCAATAGGCGATCCCCGCGTTCAGATAGACCTGGATCAGGATCGGCACGGCAAGGATCGCGATGACGACCGGCTGCTTGAGGATCTGCTCGCCCTGGAAGCCGAACAGCAGCACGAGCGTACCGAGCAGCGCTGCGAGAGAGACCGGTTGCAGCACCCGCAAGGCGCGCTCCAATGCCCCGTCCGTGCTACGCAGCAACGCCCGGCGCCAGAGTTGCGAGACGATGACCGGCACGACAATATAGAGCAGCACCGACAGCAGCAGGGTGGTCCAGGGCACCGAGATCGAGGCGACGCCGAGCAGCAGGCCCACCAGCGGCGCAAACAGGAACACCATGATGACGTCGTTGAGCGCGACCTGGCTCAGCGTGTAGTGCGGCTCGCCGTCGCACAGATTCGACCAGACGAACACCATCGCCGTGCACGGCGCCGCCGCCAGCAGGATCAGACCGGCCACGTAGGACGACAACTGGCCTGCGGGAAGCATCGGCGCGAACACGTGGCCGATGAAAACGCTGCCGAGCAGAGCCATCGAAAACGGCTTGATCGCCCAGTTCACGACCAGCGTGACGCCGATGCCGCGCCAATGCTCCTTCACATTGCCGAGCGCGGCGAAATCGATCTTCAGCAGCATCGGAATGATCATCAGCCAGATCAGAGCCGCGACCGGCAGATTGACGCGCGCCAACTCCGCCGACGCGACAGCCGCGAACAGCCCCGGCATGAGATGGCCGAGACCGATGCCGACGATGATGCAGAGCAGGACCCAGACCGTCAGATAGCGCTCGAAGATCGTCATCGGATCAGGCCACGTCGGAGCGGAACGACGTTGCGCCCTCGCCCGTCCCGATCTCGCGCAGCCGCGTGCCCAGCGACATCGAATCGATGCGACCGAGCGGCAGATTGACGAAGGCGTCGATCCGGTTCTTCAGATAGCGGAAGGCGGTCGTGAACGCCGCGAGCTTCGCCAGCTCCGTGCCTTCGGCCGCCGCCGGATCCTCGATGCCCCAATGCGCAGTCATCGGCTGCCCCGGCCAGATCGGACACGCCTCGCCGGCGGCGTTGTCGCAGACCGTGAAGACGAAATCCATTGCCGGCGCGCCGGCGGCGGCGAACTCGCTCCAGCTCTTCGAGCGCAGATCGTCGGTCGGATAGTCCATGCGCGCGAGCGTCTCGAGCGCCAACGGATGCACCGCGCCCTTCGGCGTGCTGCCGGCGGAAAAAGCGTGGAAGCGGCCCGCGCCGTCCTTGCGCAGGATCGACTCGGCCAGCACCGAGCGTGCCGAATTTCCGGTGCAGAGGAACAATACATTGTAGATGCGGTCAGACACGGCTCTTCTCCTTGCGCTTCGGCGGACAGCACGGGGTGAGACTTGCGATGACGGGCGCGCAGACCTCCGGCCGGCCGCCGCAGCAGTCCTGCAGCAGGAACAGCGCGACCTTCTGAAACTGCGTGAGATCGGCCCGGTAGACGATCGAGCGGCTGTGCCTGATCGAACTGACGAGGCCGGCGCGCGCCAGCACGGACAGATGCGCCGACAGCGTGTTCTGCGGCACCTCCAGCAGACGTGCGAGCTCGCCGGCCGGCAGACCGTCGGGCTCGTGCTGCACCAGGGTGCGAAAGGCCTGCAGGCGCGTCGGCTGCGCCAGCGCCGCCAAGGCCAGAACGGCTTGCTCGTTTTCCATATATCCAGAACTATCGATATGATGATCCGGCGTCAAGGCTGACGAGTTCGAATGGTCCGTGTCGACGATCGGGAGACGCGGCGCCCGAAGGCTCACCGCAAGCGCAGGCGGGTGCCATCGACGGTGAGCTCGCCGTCCCGTTCCATGCGTGCCAGCGCACGATAGAGCGCCTCATGGGTGACGCCGAGCTCGGCGGCCCAGTCCTTCTTCGACCGGCCGAGCTCGACCTCGCCGCCCTCCCCCTCGGTCTCGATGAAATGCACGATCCGCTCGCGCGCCGTCTTCAGGCTGAGCCGCTCCGACTGCGCCCGGACCTTGCGCAACTCGCGGGCGAGATGATCGCACCATCGGTCCCCGATCTCGGGACGACGCAACGCTTCGGCGAAGGCCTCGCGGTCGATCGCGAGCAGCGCTGAGTCCTGTGTCGCGACGGCGTCGCAATGATACGTTGACTGATCGAGGCTGGCCTCGGCGAGAAAGCCCCGGCGGGCCCGCTGCAGGACGATGTCGTCGCCGGCGCGCGAGCGGCGCACCAGCCTCACCTCGCCGGTCAGCACGAAGAACATCGCCCGCGGCCGATCCCCCCGGCAGAACACCGTGCCCTGGCGCGGCACCTGGATGCGCCGGGCCTGCAACCGCGCGGCCGCGGGCAGCGCGGCGAGCAACGGCGACAGCCGTGCAAGAGCGCGCCAGTCGAGCGACGGGCGCGTGCCCTCGAGCGAGAGATGGAAGGTCCTCGGCATATGATCAGGATCATATGCGCCGCCCGGCTGCGCGGTCTAGGGAAGACGCCACCGCGTTCGCCCGAATGGGAGGTCCTCATGCGCCTGCGTCTCGCCGCCATCACGCTGGCCCTTGTTGCGTCCGCCGGCATCGCCACGGCGCAGCACCACGGCCATCACGACCACGGCAGCCATGGGGCGCTTCCGCCAGACCAGCGCGAGCGGGTGGCGTTTCCGCCCGATCTCGCCGAGCACACCCTCGCCAACATGCGCGACCATCTGCTGGCGCTGCAGCAGATCAACGACGCGCTTGCGGCGGGCGAGCCGGACAAAGCCGGCCAGATCGCCGAGCAACGCCTGGGCATGAGCTCACTGCGCCTGCACGGCGCCGCCGAGGTCGCCGGGTTCATGCCCCAGGGCATGCAGGAGGCCGGCACCGCCATGCACAAAGCGGCGAGCCGCTTCGCCATCGAAGCGCAGAATGCGGGTGTGACCGGCGACCTCAAGCCGGCGCTGAAGGCGCTCGGCGAGACGATGGCGGCCTGCGTCGGCTGCCATGCCGGCTACCGGCTGCGATAGCGCGCCGGACAACCGACCGCGCGCGGCGCGCACTCATGGATATTTCCAATATTCTAGAAATATCGTTTGACTCCGGCGGGCCGCATGCCGCATCCTCCACACCATGAAGCTCGATGACGCCGCTGCCCGCCTGGAAGCCCTCGGCAATACCACGCGCCTGAAGATCTACCGCGCGCTGGTGCGCGCCGGGCATGCCGGGATGCCGGTCGGCCGGCTGCAGGAGCGGCTGAAGGTCCCGGCCTCCACGCTGTCGCACCACGTCAAGACGCTGGTCGCGGTCGGGCTGATCTCGCAAATGCGCGAGGGCACGACGCTGGTCTGCCATGCCGAATATGACGTGATGCGCTCCCTGCTCGGCTTTCTGGTTTCCGAATGCTGCGTCGAGGAGCGCGACTGCGGCACCGCGAGGCCGGCGGCCTGATGATTTCGCCCTTTAATTCGATACTTCTAGAAATATAGGAGGAAGTACATGACGGACGCCAAGACGGTCGCAATCATCGGCGCCGGCCCGGTCGGGCTGGCGGCAGCAGCCCATGCGCTGGCGCGCGGCCTGACCCCGGTCGTGCTGGAAGCGGGTCCGGAAGCCGCGCATGCGGTGCGGCAATGGCAGCACGTCCAGTTGTTCTCGCCGTGGAAGTACAACATCGATAGCGCGGCGGCACGGCTGCTCGCTGCGACGGGATGGAATTCGCCCGAGCCCGAGGCCTATCCGACCGGGCACGAGCTGATCGAGACATATCTGGCACCGCTGGCGACGCGCACTGCGCTGCGCGACGTCGTCAGGACCTCGCATCGCATCACCGCGATCAGCCGGGCCGGCTTCGACAAGGCCACGTCGAAGGGACGCGCCGATGCGCCGTTCGAGATCCGCATCCACAACGGCAAGGGCGAGGCGGCGCTGCAGGCCGACGCCGTTATCGATGTCTCCGGTGCCTGGTTCTCGCCCAACCCTGCCGGCCATAGCGGACTGCCCGCGCTCGGCGAAGCCGCGCATGCGGCGCGCATCGCCTACGCGATGCCGGACGTCCGAGGCGCGCAGCGCAGCCGTTATGCTGGCAGGACGGTCGCGGTGCTCGGCGCCGGCCACTCGGCGATCGGCACCCTGATCGACCTGGCCGCATTGGCCGAGGTCGCGCCGGGCACGCAGGCGATCTGGCTGTTGCGCGGCGACGATCCCGCGAAGGCGTTCGGCGGCGGCAGCGCCGACCAGCTCGCCGCGCGCGGCGAACTCGGCCTGGCCTTCGCCGCGCTGGTACGTTCGGGCCGCATCCGGCTCGAGCCCGGCTTCGGCGTCACGGGGATCACCGATGAGGACGGCCGGTTGCGGATCGCCGCGGACGGCGACCGCCGCATCACCGCCGACGAGCTTATCGTCGCCACCGGCTTCCGCCCCGATCTGTCGCTGCTCGCGGAGCTGCGCCTGCGGCTCGATCCCGCGATCGAGGCTCCTGTTGCGCTCGCGCCATTGATCGATCCGAACGAGCATTCCTGCGGCACGGTGCGGCCGCATGGCGCGCGCGAGCTGGCGCAGGCCGACGAGCCCGGGTTCTATCTCGCCGGCATGAAGAGCTATGGCCGCGCGCCGAACTTCCTGATGATGACGGGCTATGAGCAGGTCCGTTCGATCACCGCCGACATCGCCGGGGACAAGGCCGCCGCGCATCGTGTCGAGTTGAAACTGCCGGAGACCGGCGTCTGCACCCGCGGCGGAGTGGAGAGCATTGCAGCCCTGCCCGGCTGCTGTGGCGGACCGGCGCCATCGGGCGTAGACAGTTGCTGTGCCGATGACGCCAAAGCCAAGCTGGCTGGCCGCAGCGGCTGCGGCTGCTCATGACGCCGAGCCAAGGAGAGGTCGACGGGAATGCAGGCAAGACGGCTGGGCGTGGTCATCGCTCTCGGCACCGCCCAGACGCTGGCCTGGGGATCGAGCTACTATCTTCCCGCCATCCTCGCCGACCCGATCGCCAGGGATCTCGGCCTGTCCAACAACTGGTTCTTCGCCGCCTTTTCCGCCTCGCTGATCATCTCCGGCCTGTTGGGTCCGCGCATCGGCCGCCAGATCGACCGCGTCGGCGGCCGCCAGGTGCTGTGCGCCTCCAACATCGTGCTGGCGATCGGGCTCGCACTGCTCGGCCTGTCGCATTCGCTGTGGGTGATGGCGCTGGCGTGGCTGTGGCTCGGCGTCGGCATGGGGCTCGGCCTCTATGACGCCGCGTTCGGCGCGCTCGGGCGCATCTACGGCAAGGACGCGCGCGGCGCGATCACCGGCATCACCCTGATCGCGGGCTTCGCCTCGACCGTCGGCTGGCCGCTGAGCACATGGGGGCTCGCGACGATCGGCTGGCGCGAGACCTGCTTCGCCTGGGCGATCGCGCATCTCGTCATCGGCCTGCCGCTCAATTTGTCGCTGCCGCGGGCGACCGTGATGGCGCCCGGCGATATCCCGACGGGCAAGCCCAACATCCCGCTCGACCGCCCGATGGTGCTGATCGCGTTCGCGATGGCGGCGGCCTGGACCGTGACCGCGGCGATGGCGGTGCATCTGCCGCGGCTGATGCAGGCGTTCGGCGCGACGCCCGCGCAAGCCTTGTTCGCCGGCATGATGATCGGGCCGGCGCAGGTCGCGGCGCGCGTGTTCGAGGCCGGCTTCCTCAGCCGCTTCCATCCGCTCGCCTCGGCGCGGCTCGCCTGCATCACCCATCCGATCGGCGCCGTGACGATCGGGCTGTTCGGCGGGGGCGCCGCGGCGGCGTTCGCGCTGCTGCACGGCTCCGGCAACGGCATCCTGACGATCGCTCGCGGCACCCTGCCGCTCGCCATCTTCGGCCCCGTCAACTACGCCTACCGGCTCGGCCTGATCGGGGCCCCGTCGCGGATCTGCCAGGCCTTCGCGCCGCTGCTGTTCGGCCTGCTGATCGATGGGCTCGGCCGCGGCGTGCTGATCGTGTCGGCGAGCCTCAGCCTGTCGGCGCTCGCCGCCCTGATGCTGCTGCCGGCCGAGCGCGCCGAGACGGCGGTGCCGCTCGACACCACCGACAAGGCGGCTTGAGCCGGTAGCCCTTTCTTAACCAGCTTTCTGCGCCCACCGCTCACCGTGCCGCTGCGGACGGGCATCCATGAGCGCATATACGGAAAGTTGAAGGTTGGATTGAAGGATACCCGTGGTCATACGGGGGTCATTCACGACACGATGGCATTGCAGCGCAAACACATGCTTCGCGTCGGGGCGGTGGCCGCCTGCGTCGGGATCTTCCTGGCCGGCGCCGATTTCGCCGTGACCGCGCTGATCGGCAACCAGACCGCGCGGCAGCTCAGCGAGCTCAGCAAGGTGGCGCTGCGCCGCTCCGAGGCGGCCATCGACTCGGCCGGATCGATCCTGAACCGCCTGATCGCGAAAGGTCCGATGGACTGCAGCGCCGTCGCGCTGCAGGCGCTGCGCCTTCACGTCTATCAAGGCACCATCATCAAGGACATCCGCACCGTCGACCGCGACGGCGCGGTCGAGTGTGCGGCCTATTCCGAAACGCTCGAATTCGACAATGGCTGGGCGCGGCGCGACGAGATGTTCAAGTCCGCCGACGGAGAGCTGCGGCTGTTCCGCGTCGAGCAGTTCACCGGCGCCGCGTTCGGCGTGATGCGCGACATCGACGCGCAACGGTCTCTGGCTGCGATCCTGCGCCTCGATGGCAACCTGCTGGACGTGATGCCGGTCGGCCTGCGCGCCGAGAGCAACGTCACCCTGACCCTGCCCGATGGCGAGCAGGTGGCCGGCTATCATCCCGATGCATCCGCCAAGTCTCCGGCGCAGACCGTCGCGTTCACCACCGTGTCCGACCGCTATCCGCTGCAGGCCACGATCCATGTGCGGCCGCAGAGCCTGAGCACCCGCGGCGACCTCGCTTATCTCCTGACCATGCTCGCCGCCGGCACGCTGGGCGGCATGTTCGGCCTGCTGCTGGCGAGCTATCTCAGCCGGCCGGTGGACCCGGTCGCCGAGCTCGACCGCGCGCTCGCGGCCAACGAGTTCAAGCCCTACGTACAGCCGACCTTCCGACTGAAGACCGGCGACATCGTCGGCTGCGAGATCCTGGCACGCTGGGAGAAGCCGGACGGCCGGCTGATCCCGCCGATGAGCTTCATCCCGCTCGCCGAGACCACCGGCCGCATCGAGAAGCTGACCTGGCAGCTTCTCAAGACCGCCTTGCGCGAACTGCAGCCGGAGATGAAGCAGGACAAGCTGTTCAAGCTGTCCGTCAACATCACCCCGCGCCATCTGCTCGGCGACCGCTTCATCGACGATCTGCGCAAGACGGTCGCGTCGTCGTCGGTCTCTACCCGCCAGGTCGTGCTCGAGGTCACCGAGCGCGAGGAGCTCGCCGATCTCGCCAAGGCGACTGATGTCGTAAGGGAGCTCAGCGAACTCGGCTTCCGCGTCGCGCTCGACGACGTCGGCATCGGCCATAGTGGCCTGTCCTATATCCAGCGGCTCGGCGCGCGCATCCTGAAGATCGACAAGTTCTTCGTTGACGCGATCACCCGCGACCAGTCCGCCATCGTGGTGGTGCAGATGCTGGTGGCGCTGGCGCGCGAGCTCGACATGTCCGTGGTCGCCGAGGGCATCGAGCATCAGGAGCAGGTCGATGCGCTGATCGCCTGCGGCGTCGAGGAAGGCCAGGGCTACCTGGTCGCGCCGCCGCTGTCGCTCGGCCGCTTCAAGCAGTTCCTCGACGTGCGCCGGGCCTCGGCCGTTCCCGGCCAGGCCGGCGAGCCGGAACTGGCCGCGTGACGGCGAGCCCGCGCGCGTCGGGCACGCGCCTCACTGCCGGGTCATCTGTCCGCGGATCTCGCCGCCCGGATTCGCCTGGGTGTGGACGTTGGCGTACCATTTGCCGGCCAGCAGATCGGCCGCCTGCGCATCGGTGATCACGGCGGAGCCCGTGATCGGCGGCTCCGGGCTCTTGAACGGCAGCACGATGCCGGCATTCTTGCCGGGCTCGCTAGGACCGTGGAAATGCGCGCCGATCGGCGGCCCGCTGAGGCCGGAGAAGGTAACCTTCCAGCTTAGCGTCTTGGTTGCGGTGTCGAAGCTCGCTTCGGCCGCGCCCGACGCGGCGGATGCGTTCGGCGGCACCTCGTTGGCGGCCTTGAGCTCAGACTTTAAGATGACGGTTTCGGCGCGAGCCATCGGCGCGGCCGCGACCCAGGCGACGGCGAGCAACGCCAAATGAACGAATGTCCGTCCCATGGTTTTCCTCCTAATTCCTTATGTGCAGTCTCAGTGTTCGAGACCCCACGGGCAAGCTGATATTCCGTGGAACGCATTAACACCCCAGGCATGAGCAGCGGCCCCGGCCGCGTTGATTGAACAATCCCGACCCCTGTGCCAAACAGGACGGGAACACAAAGGCCTCGAAAGAAAGCCATGGCGGATCGAATGGTTGCTTCCAGGACGGCGCGCGGCAAGGTGGGGCGGCCTCCGCTCGAACGTGCCGGCGAGGTTGAGGAGCGCATTCTCGACGCGGCAAAGACGGTGTTCCTCGCAAACGGCTTCGAAGGCGCGAGCGTCGACGAAATCGCGCAGACCGCGCGCGCCGGCAAGCCGACCATCTACGCGCGATTTCCCAGCAAGGCCGCGCTGTTCGCGGCCGTCATCGGCCGCCAGGCCGCGCGCAACACGCAGTATGAGAACCTGGTGCCGCAGGGCCGCACCTTCCGCGCCCGGCTGATCAGCCTCGGGCTCACCTTGATCGAGCGCGCCTTCGTCGAGGACACGATCGGCCTGATGCGCACCGCGATTGCGGAAAGTCCGCGCTTTCCCGAGCTGACGCTCGAGATCCAGGACACGGCGCGCAAGCGCGCCACCTGCAATGTGAGCCACGCGATCGGCGAGCTCGCGCGCGCCGAAGGTCTCGCCGGCAAGGGCGCGTTCTCGGCCGACCGCATCGAGGACAGCGCACGGATCTTCCTCGATCTCGTCGTGTTCGCCGTGTTGATCCGCAGCCTGCTCGGCGAGGACATGCGCGCCCTGAAGAAGGAAGCCCAGGCGCATGTCGAGAAGCGCGTCGACTTCTTCCTCGCCGCGACGACGTGATCCTAAATCTTTCTGTCCTTGCGCAGCTCCGGAAAGATCGTCTCGTCCTGCAGGATCACGTCCGCGGTGCGCTGATAGTGCGCGGTGAGCAGCGCAACCGCGCGTTCGGTGTCGGCGTCGAGCACGGCGTTCACGATGTCGGCGTGCTCGTCGCCGACGGGGCGTGACGGAAACGCCTTGCGGATCGACAGCCGGCGGTAGCGATAGAGCTGGTCGGCAAGCTGGCCGCAGAACGCGATCAGCGACTGCGAGCCGCAGTTCGAGATCAGGACCCGATGATAGATCCGGTGCAGCCTCTCCCACTCCGGATTGTCCTCGAACGTCGTCGCGCTGAGCGAGCGCGGCGCGCGGCTGAGCCGATGCTGCGCCAGCACCAGTTGCTCCTCCCAATCGGGCGTCGCCGCCGCCATCGACTCGCGCAGCGCCAGCGCCTCGACCCAGCAGCGCGTCTTGGTCAGTTCGGCGAGCTCGGCGCGGCTGATGTCCTTGACGTAAAAGCCGCGCTGCTCGCGCACCTCTACCAGTCCGTCGGCAGTCAGGCGGTTGAGCGCCTCGCGCAGCGGTGTCTGCCCGGTCTGATAGGTCTCGGTCAAAAACCGCATCTGCAGCTTGCGCGATGGCGCCAGCCGGCCGGACAGCAGGTCCTCGCGCAGCCGGTCATACACATGACTCGCCTGCGTCGACGGGCCTTGCCCCTCGGCCTCCAAAACCGCATCCACGCCCGATCTCCTCTGAATCAGACGACATGTATAGAGCGAGGCTGCAGAACATAAAATTTATAAATTCTGATTGATTTCGATTTTTTATGTAATAAAAGGGGCGAGCCGGTTTCGCCGGCCAGGAACAGAAACGTCGCGCGTCCTCACCCGGGCATCGCGCAGGAGGACACGCTCATGACCCGGTTTCCGGTCGCGGCTCTGCGCAGCGTCGATCTGGGCACGCCAGATCTCGCGCGTTCGGAAGCGTTCTATCGACAGACCTGGGGGCTGGAGCGCGTCGCGGAAGCCCCCGGCATCGTCTACCTCCGCGCGACCGGCAGCGACCATCATGTCGTGGCGCTGCACCAGAGCGAGCGCACCGAGCTGCAGGCGGTGACTTTCCGCCTCGCCGAGTCCAGTGATTTCGATGCCATCAGCCGCAACGCCATCCATGAAGGCGCGACGCTGATCGCAGCGCCGGCGCCGAACCCCGGCCCCGACGGCGGCGTGATCATGAGCCTGCGCGGCCCCGAGGGCGGCGTGCTGCGCTTCGTGCATGGTGACATCAGGCACGACGCCAGGCCGCCGCGGCCCGAGCTCCCGGAGCGGCTCGCCCACGTCAATCTCAACAGCACCGATGTCGATCGTTCGGCGGCCTTCTACGAGAAGGCGCTCGGCTTCCGCCTGACCGACCGCTCCGCGGCGATGGCCTTCGTTCGCTGCAATTCGGACCACCATGCCGTCGTGATCGCTGCGGCGAAGGTCAACGGGCTCAACCATGTCGCCTTCCTGATGCCGACCTGGGAAGGCGTGATGCGCGGTGCGGGCCGCATGATCGATGCCGGCCATCCGATCGCGTGGGGCGTCGGACGCCACGGCCCCGGCGACAATGTCTTCGCCTACTTCATCGATCCCGTCGGGACCGTGATCGAATACACCGCCGAGGTGCTGCAGGTCGACGACGACTACGTCGTGCGCGGCCCGGAGCATTGGGTCTGGCCGCCCGGCCGCACCGATCAATGGGGCATCGCTCCGCCCAAGGCCGAGCACGTCAAGTCCGCGCAGCTCGCGGTCGGCTACGCCGCCTGACTCGTTTTCCAACTCCAGAGTTTCCAGATCCATGTCCGCCACGTCAGATCACAAGCATTTCGAGGCCGTGATCGTCGGCTTCGGTCCGACCGGCGCCATCGCCGCGAGCCTGCTCGGCATGCAGGGCATCAAAACGCTCGCGATCGACCGCGCTGTCGAGATCTACGACAAGCCGCGCGCGATCGCGCTCGATCACGAGATCATGCGGCTGTTCGACAATCTCGGTATCGCCGAACAAGTCAGCCGGTACGTCGCGCCGTTCCCGGCGTCCGAGCATTTCGGCGCCCAAGGGCAGTTGATCCGCCGCATCGACATGGTCGGCGAGCCCTATCCCCTCGGCTACACGCCGAGCATGGTGTTCACCCAGCCGCCGGTCGAGCAGGTGATGCGCGATCGTGCTCGCCGCTGTCCTTCCGTCACGGTCGAGCTCGGCACGACCCTCGTCACGATCCGGCAGGATGCGACGGCGGCGACCGTTGTGCTGCAGCGGGCGGACGGTACAGTTCGCGAGGTCACCGCCGACTACGTGATCGGCTGTGACGGCGCCTCCAGCACCGTGCGCCAGCAGCTCGACATCAGCTTCGACGATCTCGACTTCGACGAGCCGTGGCTGGTGGTCGATCTTCTCGTAAATGACGGCGGTGTCGGCAAGCTTCCGGCCACCGCGGCCCAATTCTGCGATCCCGCGCGTCCGACCACCTACATTATCGGCCCCGGCAACCATCGCCGCTTCGAGATCATGCTGCGAGCGGGGGAAGACCGCCACGCGATGGAGCAGCCGGAGCAGGTCTGGCGTTTGCTCTCACCCTGGCTCAGGCCCGAGGACGCAACGCTGTGGCGCGCGGCCAGCTATCGCTTCCATGCGCTGGTCTCACGCCGCTGGCGCCAGGGGCGCGTCCTGCTCGCCGGCGACGCCGCGCATCAGCAGCCGCCCTTCATCGGCCAGGGCATGTGCCAGGGCCTGCGCGATGCAGCCAATCTGTGTTGGAAGCTCGCGCGCGTGTTGCGCGGCCAATCGACCGCGGCGCTGCTCGACAGCTACGAGATCGAGCGCAGCACGCATGTGCGCGAGCTGACCACGCGCATCAAGGCGATCGGCCGCGTCATCTGCGAGCAGGATCCGGAGGCCGCAGCGGCACGCGACGCGCGTATCCTTGCCGAAGGCGGCGGCGCGCCGCGCACCATCACCCGGCAGGAGATCGTGCCGCCGCTGACGCAGGGACTGCTCGCGACCAAGGCAAATGCGGCCAACGGCACGCTGTTTCCGCAGCCCTGGATCGTCGGTGATGGCGGGCGTGCCCTGCTCGATACCGTCGCCGGCACCGGATGGCGGCTGGTCATCGACGGGCGGGGCACGCTGAACTCGAGCGCGATCGACGCTGCCACCCGCGACGCCGGCATCAGTCTGATCGCCATCGGCGGTCACGGCCTGCACGAGGAGAGCGCCGTCGTCGCACGCTGGTTCGAACGCCACGGCTGCGGCGCCGCGCTGGTGCGACCCGACCATTATGTCTACGGCGTCGCGACGGACGCGCCAGGGCTCGCCTCGCTGCTGAGCGAGCTGAACCAACGACTGCACTCATCATAACAAGAGACTATCAAACGGGGAAACGCCATGACGACAACATCGGACACCGCCAGACCCAATGTGGGAGGACGCGCGATCGCCGTCCTCATCATGCTGTTCCTGTTCCAGACGCTGAACTTCTTCGACAAGCTGGTATTCGGCCTCTCGGCCGTGCCGATGATGAAGGAGCTGGGCTTGAGCCCGAAGGAGTTCGGGCTGATCGGCAGCAGCTTCTTCCTGCTGTTCTCGCTGTCGGGCATGGCGGTCGGCATGTTCGTCGTCGGCCGCTTCCCGGTGAAATGGCTGCTCCTGATCATGGCCGGCGTCTGGTCGGCGACGCAGATCCCGATCTTCTTCTCCGGCTCGATCGCCGTGCTGGTGATCTGCCGCATCATCCTCGGCGCCGGCGAAGGGCCTGGGCTGCCGACCGCGCTGCACGCCTGCTACAACTGGTTTCCCGCCGACCGGCGCAGCGTGCCGAGCGCCGTGGTGCTGCAGGGCATCAGCGTCGGCCTCTTGGCCGGCGGTCCGATCCTGACCTATGTCATCGTGAGCTATGGCTGGCGCACCGGCTTCCTGTTCTGCGGCCTGCTCGGGCTGGCCTGGATGCTCGGCTGGTTCTTCATCGGCGGCGAAGGACCCTACTCCGCCCATGCGCCGGAGGCTGCGGCGGCCAAGGACAAGGCGTTGCCGGCGCGCGTGCTGTGGGCCGATCCGACCGTGATCGGCGTCATCATCATGTCGACCGCGTCGTACTGGATCGTCGGCATGTCCGCGACCTGGCTGCCGCCCTATCTGCAGCTCGGGCTCGGCTACAAGCAGGTCGATGTCGGCTGGATCATCTCAGGGATCTATCTGTTCCAGTCGCCGCTGCTGCTCGGCGGCTCCTGGCTGACGCAAGTTCTGCAGCGCAAAGGCTTCAGCTTGCGTGCCTGCCTCGGCCACGCCTCCGGTCTCGCGCTGCTCGCCGCCGGCTGCGCACTGCTGTTGAGCATCGTCACCTCGGGCCCGCTGCAGCTCGCCTGTATCGCGATCGCCTTCGCCGCACCGAGCCTCACCACGATCTTCGGCCCCGTCGCGCTCGGCGCCGTGGCGCCGGCGATCCAGCGCGGCCGGCTCATCGTCGTGATCTATTCCGGCAACGCGGCATCCGCGCTGGTGTCGAATGCGCTCACCGGCTGGATCGTCGGCGAGGCCGGCGGCAACGCGCCGCTTGGTTACGCCCACGCCATGACCTTCACCGCCGGCGTGCTGATCGTTGGCGCCATCTCGGCCTTCGCGCTGATCTTCCCGGAGCGCACCATCGCGCGCTTCGCGAAATCGGCGCAAGAACCGGCTTCTCCCTCCGCCGTAGCGGCGGTTTCGACCTGAGGACATCGGATGAGATTTGCAAGCTTCACCATCGACAATGCGCCGACCTGGGGACTGGTCGAGGGCACTGACATCGCCGATCTCGGTGCTGTCCTGCGCGACCGCTTCCCGGATCTGAAATCGGCGATCGCAGCGGACGCGCTGAAGGAAGCGGCTGCAGCGGCCTCGGGCGCAAGGCGGTATCCGCTCTCGGCCATCAGCTTCCTGCCGGTGATTCCGAACCCGGACAAGATCCTCTGCATCGGCCTGAACTACGAGACGCACCGCAAGGAGACCGGCCGCTCCGAGGTCGAGAACCCCACGGTGTTCGGCCGCTTCGCCAACAGCCAGACCGGGCATCTCACCGACATCATCCGCCCGCGCGTCTCGACCGATCTCGATTTCGAGGGCGAGCTCGCCATCGTCATCGGCAAGCCCGGCCGCTACATCCCGCGCAGCGAGGCTTGGCAGCACATCGCCGGCTATGCCTGTTACAACGAGGGCAGCGTGCGCGACTTCCAGCGTCACACCCACCAGTTCACGCCGGGGAAGAATTTTCCCGCGACCGGCGCGTTCGGCCCGTGGCTGGTCACGCCGGACGAGATCGACGATCTCGGTCCGCTGCGGCTGCAGACCCGACTGAACGGCGAGGTGGTGCAGGACGCCACGATCAGCCAGATGATCTTCGATATCCCGCGCCAGATCGAATACTGCTCGTCGTTCACCCGGCTCGAGCCGGGCGACGTGATCGCCACGGGGACGCCGGGCGGCGTGGGGTCGCGCCGAACACCGCCGCTGTGGATGAAGCCGGGCGACGTGGTGGAGGTCGAGATCGACCGCATCGGGCTGTTGCGGAACGGCATCGCCGACGAGGCGGTGTAAGCGCCCCTGATGTTCTTGACCGTCATTCCGGGGCAGCCCGTCAGGGCTGAACCCGGAATCTCGAGATTCCGGGTTCGATGCTTGCCATCGCCCCGGAATGACAGCCGAACAACAGTGCCTACTCAATGCGCCATCGCCGGCCCGCCGCCGAGCTTGACCTTGCGGAGCGTCAGCGCCAGCGGAATCGCCGACAGCGAGATCAGCATCAGCGCCCAGTAGACGTCGACATAAGCGAGCAGCGACGACTGCATCTGCACGGTCTGGCCGATCCAGGCGAGCGCCTGCTGCTGCGCCTGGACCAGCGAGCTGCCATGCGCGGTGAAGTAATTGGTCACCTGGTGCAGCGTGTCCTGATAGGCCGGATTGGATGGAATCGCATTCTCCACCAGCCGGCTCTGGTGGAACTGCCCTCGATGCGCCAGGATGTTGGCGGCCAGCGACACGCCGATCGAGCCGCCGGTGTTGCGCGCGGCGTTGATCAGCGCCGAGGCCTGGTCGGTCTTCTCAGGCGGAATGCCGTTGTAGGACGCGGTCGTGATCGACAGGAAGATCAGCGGCAGGCCAATTCCGATCAGCATGCGGGATTCGGCGAAGAACCAGAAATCCACATTGGCGTAGACCCGGGTGAGGTCGTACATCGCGAACGCCACGACGGCCGCGCCCGTCATGATCATGTATTTCGGCTGCACCTTGCCCGAGAGGCGCCCGACGACGAACATCATCGCCATCGTGACGAGGCCGCCCGGCGACAGCACGAGGCCGGCCCAGGTGGCGGTGTAGCCGAAATCCTGCTGCACCATCTGCGGCAGCATCTGCGTGGTGCCGAGCAGGATCGCGCCGGTCGCCAGCATCACCAGGAAGCTGGCGCCGAACTGGCGCGACGCCAGCATGCGGACATCGACCGTCGGATTTTTCTGGTTCATCTCCCACGGGATCATCGCGATGAAGGCCGCGACGCAGACCGCGGCGGTCACCATGATGAAGCGCGAGTCGAACCAGTCGTCCTCCAGGCCACGGTCCAGCATCAGCTCGAGCGCGCCGAGAAATGTCGCGACCAGCACGAAGCCGACCACGTCAAAGCCATGCGCCTGCTTGCGCCGCTCGGCCGTGACCTCTTCTGGCTCCTTGAGGATGAGCCCGATCAGGATCATCGCGGCGACGCCGACGGGGCCGTTGATCAGGAAGCACCAGTGCCAGGAGACGTTGTCGGAGAGATAGCCGCCGAGCGTCGGACCGACGACGGGCGCGACCACGACGGCGACGCCGAACAGCGCGAACGCCTGGCCGCGCTTTTCCGGCGGGAAGGAGTCGGCGAGGATCGATTGCGCCACCGGCACCATGCCGCCGCCGCCGAGGCCCTGCATGATCCGGAACAGCAGCAGCACCTGCAGATTCCAGGCGAAGCCGCACAGCACCGAGCTCAAGGTGAACAGGCCGAGGCACAGCAGGAAGAAGGTCTTGCGGCCGAAGCGCTTGGCGAGATAGCTCGAGGCGGTCAGGATGATCGCGTTGGACACGAGATAGGTCGTCACCACCCAGGAGGATTCGTCCTGGCTGACGCCCATGCCGCCGGCGATATAGGGCAGTGCGACGTTGGCGATGGTGGTGTCCAGCACCTCCATGAAGGTCGCGAGCGCCACCAGCACCGCGATGATCCACGGACTGCCTGCGGATCGCGACGCGGCGAGAGGAGCAGCCTCACTCATGGCCGACCTCTCTCACAGCACGGCCTTCAGCCGCTCATAGAGCGACGGCTTGGGATCGACGCGAACGGTCGGCACCACCGACATGCCCGGGCCGAGCGCGACGTCCGTCGGCGGATCGTCCATGTCGATCTTGACCGGCACGCGCTGCACGATCTTGACGTAGTTGCCGGTCGCATTCTGCGGCGGCAGCAGCGAGAATGCCGGGCCCGAGCCGGACTGCACGCTCGCGACGTGGCCGCGGATCTCGCGCTCCGGATAGGCATCGATCTCGAGGGTCACGGGCTGGCCGGGTCGCATCTCGTCGAGCTGGGTTTCCTTGAAATTGGCGGTCACCCAGACGTCATCGGGCACGAACATCGAAAGCGCCGTCCCTTGTGCCGCGAACTGACCATCGGCGGCGCTGAGATTGACAATGCGGCCGGACTGCGCCGCGGTCACGGTCGTGTACGACAGATTGAGCTGGGCCTGGTCGCGCTGGGCCTGCGCCTGAGCGAGATTGGCGTCGGCGCTCTCGTGCTGCGCCTTCAGCGACTCCAACTGGCGTTGCGCGACCGAGAGGTTGGCCTGCGCCGAGGTCAGCGCCGCCTTCTGCTGCTGGAGCTGCGATGTGTATTGCTGCTCGCTCTGCACCGTGCCGGAGCCGGTGCGGGCGAGGTCCTGATAGCGCTTGGCCTGCTGCTCTGCGAAGGTCAGCCCGGCCTGGGCCTGCTCGACCTGGGCCTGGCCCGCGGTGATCTGCGCCTGCTGCACGTCGATCTGCGCATCGATGTTGCGGATCGCCGCCTGCGCCGACTTCACCTGCGCATCGGCCTGCGCCAGCGCGGTCTTGTAGTCGCGATCGTCGATGCGCGCGATCACGTCGCCGGCCTTGACGTGCTGGTTGTCGGTGACCGGGACGGCGGTGATGTAGCCGGAGACTTTCGGCGCAATGGAGAACTGGCGGGCCGCGATGAAGGCGTCGTCGGTGGTCTCATAGTGACCGGCCGCATCGTAGTAGACGTAGCCGCCGGCGCCGACGGCGAGCAGCAGCACGAGACCCAGCGCTGCCCCGAGCGGATGCCGCCGGATCAGGCTCCTCCGGGACCCCTCCTGGCGCTCCCCGTGCTCCGTCGGCGGCGGGCCGGGCTCCGCCGCCGGCATCTTGGCCTCGACCTGCTGCCGAGGCTCGCCGGAGGCCCGCCCGCGCCATTGCTGCACGGCCCGATCGCGGGCCGAGACCGCCGGATCGTCGTTGGCCGCCGATGGGACCTCGGCCGACGACAGAGCTTGCCGTGTCATCACGTCTCCTTGAATAGAACGGAACCGTTTCGTTTCTATAATTGGGCGTAAGGCAGGTGGGACGCAATGGCGAGCCGCGATGCGGACGGCTAAACTTTTCGTCATTGAAGGCCGCCGGCGCGCGTTCCGCTGCGCCTTCACCGCGGTCCGCCGTCAGCAACGTCAACTGCGTTCCGCCGCCGCGGTTGCAGTCTCACGTCATCGCGATGGCTCGATGAACTCGGGCAAATACAACACGCGCACACGGCTGCCGCCGGCGGCGCCGGCACCGCACGTCCGGCCGGCGCGCGGCACCGGCCCCTGACGGCGTTCTCAGCGCGCCGGCTCCGGCCCGGCGAGACGCACGGCGAGAGCCAGCGCGCCGATGACCGGCGGCACGACGAAGCACCAGCTGCCCAGCCGCACGAACAGCAGCGCGGCGGCGCCGCAGCCGAGCGCAAAGGCGAGCACGTTGATGGCCATCTGCATGAGCCGCGCCGGCGGCGACGCCTGGCCCTTGTCGCCGACATAGATCCTGTCGGCGAGGTCGATCATCACCTGCGTGGTGGTGCCGGTCATCAGGGTCGAGGGCGGCGAACTCGGCAGATGGATCCGGTGCACGGCATTCTGGATTGCCATCGCCGCGACCAGCACCATGCCGGTGATGATTGCCTCGCGGCTGTCGCCATTGTGGAACGGGCCGAAATGGATGGCGAGCACGGCGCCGAGGACGAGCAGCACCAGCTTGACGCCGATCAGGATCTCGAAGGCGCGTGACCACCGCCGCGACAGCAACGTGCCGGTCAGCCGCGTCGCGATCACGACCACGCAGAACACCGGCAGCGCCAGCAGCTTGGCTATCGCGCCCGAGGTCCCGAGCGCCAGCGCCGCGCCGAACGTCACGAAGTTGCCGGTAACATGCGCCGTGAACAGGCCCTGCAGCGCCAGGAACCCGGCGGTGTCGACATAGCCGGCATTGACGCTGAGCAGCAGCGGCACCACGTTGCGGGACTCGAATTGCGACATGTCGTCCTACTTTCGTTGCTCAGAGCGCGTATTTCAATTCGATGCCAATGTAGTCGGAGTCATGGCCGCCAGCGCGGCGCAGCGTCTGGCCGATCTCATAGTGCACGGCTTCCAACGCTCCGGTGAGGTTGGCGTTGAAGCGATAGTCGGCGCGCAACTGCGCATAGACGCCGGACCACGAGCTGCCCTGCCCCGCGGTGCCGGCGACCGCGACATTGGGCTGGACGTAGATCGCGTCCGCATCGGTCACGCGCCATTGCAGGCCGATCGCGGCCATGAATGACAGCGCGGCGGTCGGCTTCACCGTCAGCGACGGCTTGAGATGGATCAGGTTGGTGTAGCCGGTGAAGCCGGCCAGCGTGAAGTAATAGCCGTTCGGGAACAGCGGATTGAACGTCTCGATCCTGTTGTCGCCGGGATGGCGGTCGCCGGAGGCGCCGTCGACCTGAAGGCCGATGCGCGGCTGCCAGGCGAGGTCGGCGAAGGTGTAGCCGGCGCGGGCGCCGGCGCCCCAGGCGCGGATCTGCTTCGCCCCGACCGAGCCCGCCTGCCCCATCGCCTCGAGATCCCAGTCGAAGCCCGCGAGCTTGCCGGCGAAGCGGATGTCCAGCACGTGGCGCTGCTCGAGGCCGGCTGCGTCGAGGAAACGCGCATTGTCGCGCTGATAGTAGGAATAATACGACGACAATTCGTTGGTGCCGAGCACCTGGCGCTCGACGCGGAAGGTGTGGAACAGGAACGATCCGTTCGACGTGTCGTCGAACGGACGCACCAGATTATATTGCACCGGCTGGCTGACGAAGCCGATGAAGCGCCATGGGCCGCTTTCCCAGTCGGCCCACAGCGCATCGAAGGACTGGCGCACGTTCGGTCCGTCGCGCGACGACACGAAGCGCTGCAGGTCGAAGTCGAAATCCTGCCGCCCGACCCGGGCCTTGAACGTGCCGCTCTCCGTCGTATTGACATAGGCGAGGAAGGCGAGCCGGAGGTCGAGCGGGTCCTGGTCGACGGACGTGATCTTGGCCTTGCCGAAGGCACGGTCGTCCTCCAGCTGGACGAACAACTGCCAGTTCTCGTTGAGATGTGCGTCGGCATGGATCTGCAGCCGTTGCAGGACATGCTGATCGGGTTTCGTTCCAGCGATGCCGAAGCTCGCGGCATCCAGGCTCTCGAACCGCTCGCGCAGGTTCATGCCGAACGAGACGTAGCTCTGCGGATGGTCCTGCTGCAGCGGGATGTACTTGATCGGATCTGATGGCGCCGTGCGCAGCGCCGGATCGGCCAGCACCGACCAGTCCTCCTGCCAGCGGTTGGTGCGGATCGCCGGACGCGAGGCGTTGTCCTCGGCGAAAGCTGGCGTGGCTGCACACAGCGCGCTGAGCAGCGTACTCGCGACCAGGGTCTTTCTCAGGAGCCACGCCATCCATGACCTCTCAGGAATCGCCGCAGCATCCTACTTCAATGGCGCATGAATCTCCGCGACATAGCCGCCGGGAAACTGCACCACCGCCTGCTCGCGCCTGTCCGAGTTGAACGGCTCGACCAGCACAGTGGCGCCCGCTGCTTTTGCCTTGTCCAGGGTCGCCTTGAGATCAGTCACCTCGTAGCCGGTCGTCTCGCGTCCGAACGGATACGGCAGATGGCCGTCGGTGACGAGCACGGTCATGCGGCCGAACACCGACGCGATGCGGATGCGCCGATAGTGATCATTCGGACGGCCGATCTCGACGCCCGGCGCCCTGGTGTCATCGGAGATGACCTTGCCCTTGGAGAAGCGCAGGAAGGCGCGCGTGAAGGTCTCGGCGCGGTCGGCTGACACATAGACGCGATTCTCCGGAACGGTGTCGAACGCCGGATAGGACGGCTTGGTCGTGTGCCAGTACAGCTGCATGTTGACGCCGCCCGGCCATTGGATCACGGCATCACGTCCGATCGGATCGGGGAATGGCGCGACCAGCACGTCGGCGCCGGCGGCCTTGGCCGCCTCGATCGCCGCGTCCAGATCGGTGACCAGATAGCCGGTGCGTTCGGCCCCGAACGGATACGGAATTCCGGTCTTGAAGCCGAACAGCGAGACCGTGCCGACTGGCGTCTGCAACAGCTGCGAGGTCGTGCTGCTCGGAGCAGGCGTCACCGTCGCAACCACCTGCTTGGTGCTCTGGCCGCCGAAGGTGGCGAGGAAGCTGGTGGCGAACTTCTCGACGTCGTCCGGCGCGACATAGACATGCGTGGTGTCGTATTGCGCGCCCACGCCGATCAGCGGCGCCGCGTCCTTGGCGAACGCGGGCGCGGCGAGCAGCGTGGTGGCGATGACGGCGCCGAGCAGATGACAGGAACGGACCATGACGACCTCGAATGAGCAGATGTGGATCAAGCGCGGTGCGTGCGCCAGGAGATGATCGAGACGAGCACGAGGCCGGCGATCAGGCCGAGATGCTCGAAGAAGGCGTTCAGCGCCATGAACCGGTCATGGCCGGACATGTGCCAGAAATCATTGGCGGCGAGCATCGCAACGAGCGTGAGCACGCCGAGCGCGCCGGCGCCGAGCCAGACGAACCGGTTCGCGATGACGAGCACCGAGCCGATCAGCTCGACGGCGATCGCGGCCGCCGCCCACAGCGCCGCCGGCTCCAGGCCGAAATGCGCCTGCTCGGCAATCGCGCTCGGGAAGTCCATGAACTTCTGGACGCCGCCGATCAGATAGGCTGAAACCAGCGCGACCCGCGCCGCGTGCCACAGCCAGCGCCAGTCGAGCACCGCGGCGATCGGCCGTGGCGTGTCGGACATCCCCGCCATCTCAGACCGCCCAGCAGGCGCAGCCGAGCGCACCCCAGAAGCTCTTGAGATCGGAGACCGGCAGGCTGGAGGACCATGCCCGCGCGTGGTCATGGCCATGCACGCCGCATGCGCTGGCGCAGCCGCACATCTGCATCGCCTGGGCGCGGACGCCGCCGTGATCGTCCTTCTCCAGCCAGGCGCCGTAGCCGCCGAAGCGGCGCACCGGCGACCACTCCGGCATGGCCGGCGGCGGAGCCGCGTCGTCCAGCGGCTTGAACGCGGCGGCGGCGTAGACGATGCGGCCGCCGACCATGGTGAGGTCGCTGGTGATGTCGGCGATCTCGGCCTCCGCACAGGAGAAGAAGTCGCGATCCGGCACGATCAAATCGGCGAACTGCCCGACCGCAATGCGGCCCTTCCTGCCTTCTTCGTTGGAGAACCAGGTGACGTTCTCGGTCCACATCCTGAGCGCGGTCTCGCGATCGAGGCAGTTGCGCTGCGGATACAGCCGCAGGCCACCGACGGTGCGGCCGGTCACCAGCCACGACAGCGACACCCAGGGGTTATAGGAAGCGACGCGGGTCGCGTCGGTGCCGGCGGAGACCTTGACGCCCTTGTCGAGGATCTTCTTCACCGGCGGCGTCGCCTCGGCCGCGCCGAAGCCGTAGCGCTCGACGAAGTACTCGCCCTGATAGGCCATGCGGTGCTGCACGGCGATGCCGCCGCCGAGCGCCGCGATGCGGTCGATCGATTGGTCCGAGATCGTTTCGGCATGGTCGAAGAACCAGTGCAGACCCTCGAGCGGCGTATCCTGGTTGACTTTCTCGAACACGTCGAGCGCGCGCGAGATGGTCTCGTCATAGGTCGCGTGCAGCCGCCACGGCCACTTGTTCTGGACCAGGATGCGCACGACCTCCTCGAGCTCGCCTTCCATCTCGGCCGGCATGTCCGGCCGCGGTACGCGAAAATCCTCGAAATCGGCGGCAGAGAACACCAGCATCTCGCCGGCGCCGTTGTGGCGGAAATAGTCGTTGCCCTGCTTGTAGGTCGAGCTCTGCGTCCAGCGCAGGAAGTCGTCTCTCTCGCCCTTTGGCTTCTGGGTAAACAGATTGTAGGCGAGCCGGATCGTGAGCTGGCCGTCATCGGCCAGCTTCTGGATCACGGCGTAGTCGTCCGGATAGTTCTGGAAGCCGCCGCCGGCATCGATCGCACCGGTGACGCCGAGCCGGTTCAGCTCGCGCATGAAGTGCCGCGTCGAGTTGAGCTGATAGTCGAACGGCAGCTTTGGACCCTTGGCCAGCGTCGCGTAGAGGATCGCGGCGTTCGGCTGGGCGAGCAGCAGGCCGGTCGGATTGCCCTGTGCGTCACGCGCGATCTCGCCGCCTGGCGGCTGCGGCGTATCCTTGTCGTAGCCGACGGCACGCAGCGCGGCGCCGTTCAGGATGGCGCGGTCGTACAGATGCAGCAGGAACACGGGCGTGTCGGGCGCGACGGCGTTGAGCTCGTCAATCGTCGGCAGCCGCTTCTCGGCGAACTGGTGCTCGGTGAAGCCGCCGACCACGCGCACCCATTGCGGCGGCGGCGTGATCGCGACCTGGGCCTTGAGCATCGCCATCGCGTCCGCGAGCGAGCGCACGCCGTCCCAGCGCAGCTCCATGTTGAAGTTGAGCCCGCCGCGGATGATGTGCAGGTGATTGTCGATCAGCCCCGGCAGCACGCGACGGCCCTTGAGATCGATGATCTTCGTTCGGGGACCGGCGAGCTTCATCACGTCCTGCTCGTGGCCGACCGCGGTGAAGGCGCCGTCCTTGATCGCCACCGCGCTCGCCGTGGGATTGGACCGATCGAGCGTCGTGAACAGGCCGTGATGGAGGATGAGATCGGGGTAATCGCTCATGAGGCCTTCTCATTCTGGGCGGTAGAATTGGTCGTCTCTGCCCGGCCGTGGTGGCCGGGCAGCAGGCCGAAGATGTGCGTGGCGCAGGCCGCCTTCTGCCACGCGGCAGCAAGCGTGGTCCCGTTCAGGAGCTGCTTGCCCACGGGGATCACCTGCTCTCCGACGAGGATGCCGAGCAGGCCGACCAGCGCCACCAATGGCGGCGCCGGCGAGCGGACCTGAAGCAGGCTGTAGATCACGCCGACCAGCAGCCCTGCCCCGAGCGAAAACAGATAGATCTTCATCGTTCGTCCCGGGACTACTTGGCCCCGCCCTCCGAGGCGTGCTCTCCAAGCGCCCATTTGGAGAAGCGGATCTGGATGCCGTAGGGCGAATGCGCCTTCAGGATCTCCATCATGCCGTCATAGGTCTCGGCACGCGCCCAGTCCTGCTGCAGCTCGAAGGCGAACTGGCATGAGGTGATCGGCACCGCGCCGGCCTGCACCGCGCGGTCCATCGCCCTGTTGTGCGCTTCGAGCGACAGGTCGCCGCAGGCATCGGCCGGGATGTAGATCTCATAGCCTTCGCGCAGCATGTCGAGCGTCGGGAACAGCACACAGGCCTCGGTCCAGAGTCCCGCGATGATGAACTTCTTGCGACCGGTGGCAGCGACCTGCTTGCGGAAGCCGGCATCGAGCCAGGAGTTCATCGCCGTGCGGTCGACGATGTCGTGCTCTGGAAACAGCTCGGTCACCTCCGGCATGAAGGGACCGGAGAACGAGTCCTTGGCGACTGTGGTGAGCACGGTCGGAATCTTGAACAGCTTGGCCGCCTTGGCGACGATCTGGATGTTGTTGAACACGCCGAGGCGGTCATGAGACTGCACGCCCTGATACATCGCGGGCTGATAGTCGATCAGCGCCACGGCGCAGTTCTGCGGGGTCAGCATTTCGAGCTTGGACACGAGGTTCTCCTTGAAGGGTCGAATCGATCAGGTGAGAGACGCTCGCGGCGCCAGCGTGGTTGGCGCGAAACGCCGCCACGAGAAGACACCGAAAGCAATGAACAGAGCGAGCGTGACGAGCTGAGCTGCGGCGAACGGCGGCTCGCTCTGCGTCGGCGCCAGGACATTGAGCACGCCGATCTTCTGGAACGACTGCACGATCGCGACGAAGACGTTGAGATAGAGCGAGAGCAGCGCGGTGACGACGTAGACCCGTCGCCACCATCCCGACAGCGCGAACGCATAGAGTGCGGCGCTGGCCGCAATCAACAGCGCGAGCAGGATGATGCCGATGATGCGCGGCGGGTCGAGACCGAACGGCGGCAGCGGAAAGCCGGTCACGCCGGTGAGGAAGGTCGTGACCAGGAACAGCGCCGCCCAGGCCGCCAGATGGCGGCCTGCCAGCATGCCGGCGAGCATGACGAGCCCGGTCGCGATTCCGATCAGGCTCAGCACCACGTGGATCTGAAGAAACAGGGCCGTCGGAATTCCCCAGGTCATGCAAGCCTCCTCTGATCAGCCCTTGATGAAGGTCAGTAGGTCGGCGTTGATGGTCTCGGCTTCCGTGGTCGGCATGCCGTGCGGAAAGCCCTTGTAGGTCTTCAGCACGCCGTTCTTCAGCAGCCTGGCCGACAGCGGCGCGGAATCCGCGTAAGGCACGATCTGGTCGTCCTCGCTGTGCATGACCAGCACCGGCAAGGTGATCTTCTTGAGATCCTCGGTGAAATCGGTCTGCGAGAAGGCGACGACGCCGTCGTAGTGCGCCTTGGCGCTGCCCATCATGCCCTGCCGCCACCAGTTCTGGATCACGGCCTCGGACGGCTTGGCGCCAGGCTTGTTGTAGCCGTAGAACGGCCCAGCGGCGACGTCGCGATAGAATTCCGCGCGGCGCGTGGCGACCTGGGTCTGAAAGTCGTCGAACACCGACTTCGGCAGCCCGCCCGGATTGGCCGCGGTCTGCAGCATCAGCGGCGGCACCGCGGCGATGATGGCAGCCTTGGCCGCGCGGCTCTCGCCATGGCGCGCGAGGTAATGCACCACCTCGCCGCCGCCCGTGGAATGGCCGACATGGATCGCGCGCTTGAGATCGAGATGCGCGGTCAAGGCCGCGAGATCGTCGGCATAGTGGTCCATGTCGTGACCGTCGGCGACCTGGGCCGAACGACCATGGCCGCGGCGATCATGGGCGATGACGCGAAAGCCGTGATTGAGGAAAAACAGCATCTGCGCATCCCAATCATCCGCTGACAGCGGCCAGCCATGGCTGAACACGATCGGCTGGCCGGAG
Organism: Bradyrhizobium sp. HKCCYLS3070; assembly: GCF_051167575.1. Taxonomy (NCBI): domain Bacteria; kingdom Pseudomonadati; phylum Pseudomonadota; class Alphaproteobacteria; order Hyphomicrobiales; family Nitrobacteraceae; genus Bradyrhizobium; species Bradyrhizobium sp. HKCCYLS3070. Next base: position 261,413 of record NZ_JBNPTI010000006.1, on the reverse strand, counting down.
CCCCAATCCTTGTAGTAAATCTCTGTGCCGTCATTGGTTTTCAGAACGGGCATGATTTTCTCCTGCGCGCCAGCCATGCGGTCGCACCAACGAATTTCGTGTCGCGATCGCCAATACCCGGTGCTATGCAATCTCATGTGCATCTGCACAATGACCCGAGGAGGCCAAAGCACTGGCCCCAGAAGGCCAAGGGATGGCTCAGCAGATTCGAACCACATCGTCGTCCTGGATGCGCGGCGTCGCGACGACGCTGAACGAGCAAGGTCTGGATGCGGCCGCGCTGTTCGCCGACGTAGGCCTCTCGATCGACGATCTCGACGATTGCGATCGCCGCTGGCCGACCGAGGCGCTGAGCCGGTTGTGGATGCTGGCGGCCGAGCGTTCGGGCAATCCGGACATCGGGCTGGCAAAGCTCGATGCGCCGCGACCTGACAACTATGGCGTCGCCGGCTATGCCATGATGTCGAGCCCCACGCTGCTCGCCGGGCTGACGCGACTGATCCGCTACATGTGCCTGGTGAGCGACGCGGTGACCATCACGCTCGAGCAGGGCAATGGCGGCCGTTGGGTGCGGACCGACGTGTTCGGCGGTGAATGCCCGATTCCGCGGCAGCGCTATGACTACGGCGTCGTCAATCTGCTCAATCTATGCCGGTGGATGCTGGATCGTCCGCTGACGCCGCTCGCCACGCGTTTCTCGCATGCGGTGCCGCTGTCGATCGCGTGCTACAACAGGGCGTTCCAATCCCCACTCGAATTCGATGCGCCATTCAACGGCTTCCTGGTGTCGGATCAGGATCTCGCCTGCAAGCTGACGACCTCTGCGCCCGAGCTTTCGGCAATCCACGATCGGATCGCCGACGAGGCGCTGGAGCGTCTGGTCAAGGCCGACACTGCGTATCGCGCCCGCGCAGCGATCGTCAGGCTGCTGCCCGACGGCAGCCCGCTGCGCTCGGCCATCGCAGCCGAGCTGGGCTTGAGCGACCGAACCTTCCAGCGCCGGCTGGCGGACGAAGGCCTCTCCTTCAGCGATCTCGTCGACGATGTCAGGCGCGAGCTCGCCCAGCGCCATCTCGCCGATTTCCGCATGACGCTCACCGACATCGGCTATCTGCTCGGCTATGCCGACCAGAGCACCTTCTTCCGCGCATCCAATCGCTGGTTCGGCGAATCACCGGGCGAATACCGCTCGCGGCTGATGGAGGGCGTGCGGCGGGAAGTCGCTGTCGCGCGCGGACCATGATCCGCCGGCGGGAGACGGCTTCAGACGCGTTCTTCAGAACATCCCGTTGGGATTGGCCGACTGCTCGGGAACGGGCTGAACCGAATCCCAATGCTCCTCGATCTTGCCGTCCTTGAGACGGAAGATGTCGACGATGGCGTTGCCGCGTGTGCCGGGCTCGCGGACGGCGTGAACGCGCAGCACGACGAAGTCGCCGTCGACATGCACCTGCGTGATCCTGCTGTGCGACTGTGGGAATTTGGCCTTCAGAAATTCGATGAACTTGCGAAATCCCTCCGGGCCGTCCTCGGCGTTCGGATTGTGCTGGATGTAGGTGCCGAGATATTTCGACGCCGCCTCGAAATCCTTGCGATTGAGGCCCTGCTCATAGAAGTCGAGCACGATCGCCTTGTTGCGCTCCTCCTGGGCCGAATAGGCCCGCTGAGCCAGCACCGGTGTTGCGACCGTGGCGAACAGCACCGCGGCCACCGCGGCGAAACGCGTCATCATTCCGTCATCTCCCCCGGGGCGCAGATATGATGCAGCCGTTGCCCACCCCAGCTATTTCGGCTGTCGCCAGCTAAGCGGACTTCCCACGGGAAGTGACCTCAAAGATGAGTGACCTCAATAATAGCGGTGGAGATGATGCACCGGGCCGTGGCCGTGTCCGACCGTGAAGCGATCGGCAGCCGCGATCGCGCCGGAGATGAAGGCCTTGGCGTTGCCTACGGCCGCCTCGAGGCTCTCCCCCTTCGCCAGCCCTGCGGCCACGGCCGACGACAGCGAACACCCCGTGCCGTGGGTGTTCTTCGTGTCGATGCGCGGCGACGGCAATGGGATGCTGGTTGCTGATGTGATCAGGTAATCGGTGCTGTCAGCGCCCTGCCCGTGGCCGCCCTTGATCAGCACCGCCGGACAGCCGAGCGCGAGCAGCCGGCGGCCTTGCGCCGCGATCGCCTCGTCCGAGGTCGCGACCGGCTCGTCGAGCAGCGCGGCCGCCTCGGGCAGGTTCGGCGTGATCAGCGACGCCCGCGGGATCAGCCCGCGGCGCAGCGCGTCGATCGCATCCTCCGGCAACAGCCGCGCGCCCGAGGTTGCGACCATCACCGGATCGAGCACCACGTGCCGCGGCCGCCAGCGCGCGAGGCTTGCCGCAATGGCGTCGGCAATCGGCGCCTGCGCCACCATGCCGATCTTGACCGCGCCGACCGCGAGGTCATCGAACACCGCATCGATCTGCGCGGCGACGAAATCGGGCGGCACCAGATGCACGCCGGTCACGCCCCTGGTGTTCTGGGCGGTCAGCGCCGTCAGCACCGAGGCGCCATAGACGCCGAGCGCCGCGAAGGTCTTGAGGTCGGCCTGGATACCGGCTCCCCCGGAGGAATCCGAACCGGCGATGGTGAGTGCGACGGGGGTGCTCATGCCCCCTTCCTAGCGCGGGCCGGCCGCGCCCGGCAAGCAGGCCGGCCCACCGGAGAAAGCGTATCGACTTCGTCGGAAAACGCTATATTGAGGCGAAAGATGCCTTCCGGAGACAGCCCGCAATGGTTCCCTTCTTCGTCCAGATCAAGTGCAAGCTTGGCCAGTCCTACACGGTCGCCAATGCGCTGGCGGAAGCCGAGATCGCCTCCGAGATCTACTCGACGGCGGGAAATTACGACCTGCTGGTGAAGTTCTACGTCGACAATGCCACCGACATCGGCCACTTCGTGAATGAGAAGGTCCAGATCCTGCCCGGCATTCAGGACACCCACACCATCATCACGTTCAAGGCCTTCGGCGCCACCTGACGAGGCGCTTTCTCACCCGGCGCGGCCTGCCCGTCGGGCGCCTGCCTCAACACCTGCCTCACGACAAAGGCGCCCGTCGTGACCGACGGGCGCCGAGGTCCTGAAAATGGGTCAAGCATGGTTTCGTCATGAAAGACGGTGGCGGCCGGAGACCGTTGTCCGCCAATTCGCACCAGTGGGCCGGAAAGCCGGACCTTTCGATCGTGAGGGGCAATGGGGGGACCGTCGAACGGCCCGGCTTTCCCTTCGGCAACTTGGCGACAGGCGTTCTATAGCGGGTACGCGGAGCACCGGGTCAAGGCGGGCGGCCGATCCGATACGGTCGATCAAGAAGTTGAGACGAAAACTCAAGAATGACTGCGGCGCCGCGTGAAGAGTGAGATCAAAGCCGTTTCGTCCCTGCTGCCGAGCTACGGCTTTTGCGCCGAGCAGATGGACACCGAGGCGAACATTGCGGCGTGGCGCGAGGCCACGTCGACGTTCTTCGAGGTCGACCAGCTCGCGGCCGGCGAGGCCGCTCCGTTCAGAGCGGACGTGCTGTCCTATGCGCTTGGCTCCGTGCTGCTGGGATCGGCCCGTGCGAGCGGCCAGCGGTTCCGGCGATCGGCCGAAACCGTCGCCCGCAGCGGCGTGGATCACATCATCCTGCAGCTCTACGTGAACGGCAGCTATGAGGGCGTCGCGGGCGCCTCGCCGATCCGGGTCGAGGCCGGCGACCTCTGCGTGCTCGATCTCGCCCAGACACTCGAAACGCGCGCGACACCGTTCGAGAACGTCACGTTGGTGGTGCCGCGTCCGATGTTCGATGCGCGCCTGCTGCAGGTCGACGACCTGCACGGCCTGGTGCTGCCGCGCAGCGGCGCGCTGGCGCCGCTGTTGGCGCGGCATTTCGGCGCGCTGCTCGACTGTGCGCCGCGCATGAGTTTCGACGAGTGCCAGGCCGCGGTCGAGGGCACGATCGCGCTGATCTCGGCGTGCCTGCGCGGCGAGCTCGAACGCCGCGATGCCGACCGCAGCGTGACGCCGGACGCCTCGCTGCTCCGCGTCCGCCAATATATCGAAGCGCGGCTGTCGAGCCCTGAACTCAGCGCCGACGCGGTGGCGCTGCATTTCGGGATGTCTCGCGCGTCGCTCTATCGCCTGTTCGCGCCGATCGGCGGCATCGCCGACTACATCCGCAGCCGCCGCCTGCACCGCGCATTCTTCGATCTCGCCGGGACGGGATCGCGGACGCAGCGCATCAGCGAGGTCGCGCGGCGCTGGCAGCTCGGGACCGATGCGCATTTCACGCGGCTGTTCAAGGCCGCCTACGGCATCACGCCGAGCGCCGCGCGCGAGGCCGCCATGCTGGGCTCGCCACGCCTGCCGGTCGACGCGGACGCCGAAACCGCCTCGCCGCTCAGCCGTTGGATGCGAGGGATAGCAGCGCCCCGGACCGGGGAATGAGCGCGACGACGGCCGCCGAGTGCGGGTCGTCGTCCCCGGATGCGTCGTCCTCAGATGCGTCTTCGGCCGGCTGCGGCTCGTCGGCATCGGACGCAGCGCGCGCGATCTCCAGATGCTGCTCGAGCTGCTCGACCGGCATCGGCCGGCCCAGCAGATAGCCCTGCGCAAAGTTGACGCCGAGCGCGCGAAGTTGCACCAGCTGCTCTTCGGTCTCGACGCCTTCGGCGGTGATCTGGATGCCAAGCCCCCGCGCCAGCGTCACGACCGAGGAGATGACGGCGGCACTTTCGTCGCGCACGCTCAGATTGGCGACGAAGGACTTGTCGATCTTGATCTTGTTGAACGGGAACGCCGTCAGCGAACGCAGCGACGAATAGCCGGTGCCGAAATCGTCGAGCGCCAGCGAGATGCCGAGGCCCTTCAGCCGGTCGATGAAGCTCTCGTTCTCGGCCGCGCGCTCCAGCAGCACCGACTCCGTGATCTCGATCTCGAGACGCTTCGGATCGAGGCCGGACCTCGCGAGCGCCGACTGGATGACGTCGAACAGTTCGGCCTGCTTGAACTGGACGGGCGACAGGTTCACGGCGATCTTGACGTCGTCCGGCCATGCGGTGGCGTCGTCGCAGGCGCGCCCGATGATCCATTCGCCGAGCGGCACGATCAGGCCGGTCGACTCCGCAAGCGGGATGAACTTGTCCGGCGGCACCAGCCCCTTGACCGGATGACGCCAGCGCACCAGCGCCTCGACGCCGCGGCGCTCGCGCGTCTCGGCGTCGTAGAACGGCTGATAGTGCACCTCGAACTGGCACTGCGCGATGGCGTCGCGCAGATCACCCTCGAGCGTGTTGCGCGCCTCGAGCTCGGCCGACATCGCATCGTCATAGAGCGTGTAGCAGCTGCGGCCGGCGGATTTCGAGCGATAGAGCGCGAGGTCGGCCTTCTTGAGCAGGTGCTCCTGGTCGCGGCCGTGCTGGGGCGCGAGCGAGATGCCGATGCTGGTGCCGATCTCGACCCGTTGCCCGCCGAGCTGGAACGGCTCGGCGATCAGCTTGGTGATGCGCTGCGCAAGCTCGATCGCGGCGGCGCGCTGGTCGGCGGATCCGGCCTGGATCAGGGCGAACTCGTCGCCGCCGAGCCGGGCCAGCACGTCCTCGTCGCGCAGCTGCGATCTCAGCCGCTGAGCGACCTGCACCAGCAGTTCGTCGCCGGCGCCATGGCCGAGCGAGTCGTTGACGTTCTTGAAGCGGTCGAGGTCGAGCAGGAAGACGGTGAAGCGGCCGCTCTTCTCGTCGTTGATGCGCTCCATTTCCTCGAGGAAGAAGGCGCGGTTCGCAAGGCCCGTCAGCGCGTCGGTCTGCGCCAGCTCGAGCACGCGGCGATTGGCGAGCGCGAGCTGCAGGGCGTTGCGGCTCGACAGCGCGAGATACACGGCGAGGAAGATCGTCGTCGCCATGCCGGCCGCATACAGCGCCAGCGCGCGGTTGTGGCTCGCCATCAGGCTGCCACCGGCGGGCGCCGCCTGGAACACCCAGTCGGCATCGCCGATGCGCAAGGTCGTCGACCAGATGCTGGGGTCCGCGGGCCAGCGCTGCGGGTCCACGCCGGAGGCGTTGATCACGCGCTCGGGCGGCAGAAGGTTGATCGCGAGCGCCGGGCTGTTGGGATTGTTCGCGCGCACCGACTGCAACAGCGTCGGCAGGTCGAATACGCCGATGATGAAGCCGCTGAGATTGCGGCGGCGGTCGGCGACCGTCGTGCGCGACGTCCCCTTGGCGTAGACGGGGATGCCGATCATCACGGCGTTGTTGCGCTCGTTCTGATTGATCAGGTTCTGACGCGTGCGCAATGCGCCGATCACGTCGTAGTCGCGCGACTGTTCCAGCACGGCGCGATGGTCGGGAATGCTCCAATAATCGAGACCGTAGACCGGCGAGGTCTTCGCCTCGGTGGAGAAGTAGACCGGATAATATTCGTCGCTCTCCGGCGCCACGGTGCCGTCGGGGTAGGACTTGATGCGAAAGGCGGGAACACCATCGGTGATCGCCGCCGCCTCGTATTCGCCGCGCTCCTTGCGCTTGATCCGCGGCAGCCACGCCAGGCGCAGCATGCCGCGATGCGCCTCGAACAGGCGCGCGCTGAAGGTCTGGTACTCGCTGCGGGTGATGTCGTCGTTGGCGGATTCGAAGCGGGTGCGCAGCGCGGTCAGCCGGCTGACATATTCGTTGACGCCGTTCTGGACCAGGATCGCCTGAGCTTCGGCCACGCCTTCGAAATCGGTGCGCGCCAGCCGGTTTTCCCAGCGTCCCACGGCAACCGTCCCGACGACCGACAGCACGACGCCGACGCATGCCGCGATGATCGCAGGGCGATAAAGCCGGTATCGCGATAGCGACGCGCGCAGCCTCTCGCGCCCGCTACCGCTGCGAGCATCATCCTTTTCCTGCAGCGTCGGTGCGCTGTACTCTTCAACCTGCAATATGGCCCCCGCCAAACGGCTGCCCCTCACCACGATGCGGCCGATGCTGGCCGCGGTAAGTTAAGGACGGTCAAAGATGATCCGTCGTGGCGTACCAGAAACCGGGCTTGGTTAACGGCTGACTGTTGAGGGCCGCCCAAAACGCGATCAAGCGCGGGCCACGTCTTTAGCGAGGTCTTCATTCAACACGCCTAGACTGAGTTGTCATCAAGCGTACTCGTGCATCGAAGATCGCAATGAACTGGTTTTCAAGCCTTCGGATCTCCATCGTTCTCGCCCTGATCGCCGGCGTGCTCCCGCCCGGGTCTGCGCGCGCCGACGAGCTCGGCGTCACCAACGACTCCATCATGTTCGGCCAGGTGGCGGCGCTGGAGGGCCCGTCGGCCGCGCTGGGCCAGGCGGCGCGCCAGGGATTGCTGGCGGCCTTCAACGAGCTCAACGCCAAGGGCGGCGTCTACGGCCGCAGGCTGAAGCTGGCGAGCCGCAATGACGGCTACGACCCCGATCGCTCGGTGGTCGAGACCATCAAGCTGATCTACGAGGACAAGGTGTTCGCGCTGATCGGCGCCGTCGGCACCCCGACCGCGATGGCCACCGCGCCGATCGCGGCGTCGAACGACGTCCCCTTCATCGGGCCGATCTCGGGCGCCGAATTCCTGCGGGCGCCCGAATTCCAGAACGTCGTGAACATCCGCGCAAGCTACGCGGCCGAGGCCGAAGCCACGATCAAGCATCTCACCGAAGAGCTTCACCTCACCCGCATCGCCATCTTCTATCAGGATGACTCGTTCGGCCGCGACGTGCTGGCCGGCGTGAAGACGCATCTCGATCGCCGCGGCCTCGAGCTCGCGGCCGAAGGCACGTTCGAGCGCAACACGCGCGCGGTCGGCGCGGCGCTCAAGGTCATCCGGCGCGCGGAGCCGGAAGCGGTGATCCTGGTCGGCACCTACGGCCCGTGCGCCGAGTTCATCAAGATGGCGCATCGCAGCGGCTTCAACCCGACGTTCTCGGCGGTGTCCTTTGTCGGTGGCAATGCCCTTGCAAAGGAGCTCGGTCCGGAGGGACGCGGCGTCATCGTCTCCGAGGTGGTCCCGTTTCCGTGGGACACCGACCTCCGCGTCGTCGCCGACTACCAGGCCGCGATGAAGACGCTCGATCCGAGCCAGACGCCGGATTTCATCGGGCTCGAGGGCTACATCACCGGCCGCCTGGTGGCCCGCGCCCTGGCGATGACCGGGCCGAACCCGACCCGCGCCGAGCTGCTCCGCATCATCAACGAGGTCGGCCAGTTCGACATCGGCGGACTGGTGGTCAGCTTCGGCAACGCGCGCAAGGAGAATCCACCGCCGGTATCGCTGACGGTGATCCAGAGCGACGGCAGCTTCAAGCCGATCTGACCTGCGTGCGCGCGCTCGCCGAACTGATCAGCTTGCCGGCTTCTTCGGCTTCGGCGGGCCTTCCGCCGGCGGCAGCGATTTCAGATAGACCGCCATCGCCTTGCGATCCTCGGGCGTGAGCTGCGAGGTGTTGCGGATCACCCGCGCCATCGAGCCGCCGGCGCTGTCGCCGTCGGGCAGCTGTCCGGTCTCGAGGAAATAGCTGATGTCGCTCTCGCTCCAGTCCGCCAGGCCCTTCTGGGTGATGTTCGGCACGAAGCCCTGACCTTCCGGATCCGGCCCACCCGCCAGACGCTGCGCCGAAACGATGCCGCCGAGCGCGTTGCGCGGGCTGTGGCACTCGGCGCAATGGCCGAGCGTATTGACCAGATAGGCGCCGCGATTCCACTCCGCCGGGCGCGCGGCGTTGGCGGCAAACGGCCTGTCGTCGAAGAACAGCAGCTTCCAGACCCCAACGGTGCGACGGATGTTGAACGGGAATGGCATGTCGTGCGCGCGCGAGGCGCCGGCGACCGGCGGCAGCGTCTTCATGTAGGCGAAGAGATCGCGGACGTCGTCGATCTTCGCCGCCGCGTAGGAGGGATAGGGAAACGCCGGGTAGTAGTGGCTGCCGTCCGGCGACACGCCGCTCACCACCGCATTGACGAACTCGGCCTCGCTCCAGCGCCCGATACCGTCAGTGGGGTCGGGCGAGATGTTGGGCGCATAGAAGGTGCCGAACGGCGAGCTCAGCGGCAGACCGCCGCCGAGCTTCAGTCGATCCGGCTGGTTCGGCACCGCGTGACAGGACGCGCAGCCACCGATGTTGAACATCTCCTGCCCGTTGGCGAGATCCGGCGCGCGCGTCGCCGCTGCGAGCGTGATCGTCGACGGCTGGGTCAGCCACCAGAACACCGCCATGCCGGCGGCGCCGAGCACGCAGAGAGCAAGCAGGAGGCGGCGTAGCATGGTGGCTCCGTCACAGCAGGAGGATATCGTCGGCCCGGCGATCATCACCGGAGCTCGGCGGCGCCGTGATACGTCAGGACGCCCGCGCGGCGCAAACAAACGGGGGCGGACGCCATGTCGCGTCCGCCCCCGTTGATGGCTGGTCAGATCAACTGTTCTTGAGACGGAAGGTCTCGTGACAACCGCCACATTCCTTGCCGATGCCCGGCGCGGTCGCCTTCAGGCTGTCGAGATCCTTGATCTTGGCCTTGGCCTCGGTGACGACCTTGCCGAAGGTCTCGATCTTGGCCTTGAAGCCGGCCTGGTCTTCCCAGATCTTCGGCGACGGACCGTAGTCGCCTTCGAACTTGGCGCCCTTCAGGCTCGCCGGATACATCGTCGGCAGCTTCTTGGCGGTCTCCTCGAGCTGCGCCAGAGCGGCATTGACGGCGGCCTGATCATACGGCTTCTCGCCCTTGACCATCGCGATCAGGACACCGCCGAGGTTCTTGGCGTTGGCCTTCATCGTGTCCTGGCTATGCTTGACCAGATCCTGCTGTGCCATCACGGCGCCGGCCCCTAGCAGCAAAGCTGCGACAGCCACGACAGTCCGCTTCATCAATTCGCTCCTTTGTTGTCACAATCCCGTCCAGCCCACCTGGACGGGTCGCTTGGGTGGTCAACCCCTCAGCCGGCGGGTTATTCCGGAATTGAGGCGGATATCGGAGGAGATCCGGAGGGAGAGTACTCAGAGACTATGACGGCGATGCTGCTCCCGGATCGCGATCCAGACGCGCTCCGGGGTCGCCGGCATGTCGATGTGATCAATCTTGTACTCGCGCCAGAGGGCTTCGACGATCGCATTGACGACGGCCGGACAGGAGCCAATCGCGCCCGCTTCGCCGGCGCCCTTGACGCCCATCGGATTGGTCTTGCAGGGCACGTTGTGGGTCTCGAAGGTGAAGGACGGCGCGTCGGCGGCGCGCGGCAGCGCGTAGTCCATGAAGCTGCCGGTGACGAGCTGAGCGTCGGAGTTGCTGTAGACCACCTGCTCCATCAGCGCCTGGCCGATGCCCTGCACCGCACCGCCATGCACCTGGCCGGCCAGCAGCAGCGGATTCAGCGTCACGCCGAAATCGTCGACGATGACGTAGTTGACGATCTTGATGATGCCGGTCGCCGGATCGATCTCGACCTCGGCCACATGCGTGCCGTTCGGATAGGTGCCATCGGCGCTGGCGAAGGTGGCGCTGCCGTTGAGCTTGGCGGGATCTGTGCCCGGACGCTTGGCGAGATCGGCGAACGAGATCGCGCGGTCGGTGCCGGCGACGCGGATCACGCCGTCGGCGATCTCGAGATCGCCGAGGCCGGCCTCGAGTGCTTCCGCCGCGATCTGCTTGAGCTTGTCGCCGAGCTCATGGGTGGCGCGCTGCACGCTGACGCCGCCGGAGGGAATCGAGGCCGAGCCACCGGTGCCGAGGCCGGTCGCGATTTCGGCCGTGTCGCCCTGGTGGATGTGCACGCGCTCCGGCGGCAGGCCGAACTGCTCGGCGACGATCTGGGCGTAGGCGGTCTGGTGGCCCTGCCCGCTCGACTGCGTGCCGATCAGGATGGTGACGTCGCCGTTGGGATCGAGCCGCACGTTCGCGGTCTCCTCGCCCATGGTGCCGCAGACCTCGACATAGCTCGCGAGCCCGATGCCGCGGATCAGCCCGTGCTTCTTCGCAGCCTTGGCGCGCTTCGGAAACTCCTTCCACTGCGCGATCTCCATCGCGCGCTTGAGATGCGCATTGAAGTCGCCGGAATCATAGACCTTGCCGGTCGCGGTCTTGTAGGGCAGCGCGCGCGGCGGAATGAAGTTCTTGCGCCTGATCGCATCGACGCTCATGTCGAGCTTGCGCGCGCAGGCATCGACCAGGCGCTCGATGACGTACGCTGCCTCGGGGCGGCCCGCGCCGCGATAGGCGTCGACCGGAACGGTGTGGGTGAAGATCGTGCGCACCCGGCAGTGGAACGCCTGGATGTCGTAGAGGCCCGGCAGCATGCCGGCGCCGCCATGCGGGATGTACGGCGCGAAGGTCGAGAGATAGGCGCCCATGTCGCCCATCAGGTCGACGTCCATGGCGAGGAACTTGCCGTCCTCGGCCAGCGCCATCTTCGCCGTGGTGACGTTGTCGCGGCCCTGCGCGTCGCCCATGAAATGCTCGGAGCGGTCGGCGGCCCAGCGCACCGACTTGCGCAGCCGCTGCGCGGCGACCGCGAGCAGCGCATACTCCCGGTAGGGAAACAATTTTGTGCCGAAGCCGCCGCCGACGTCGGGGCAGATCACCCGCATCTTCTCGGTCGGGATCTTCAGCACGTTCTGGCAGAGGATGTCGCGCAGCCGGTGGCTGCCCTGGCTGCCCGCCGTCAGGGTCAGATGATCGCGCTTGGTGTCGTATTCGCAGACCGCGGCGCGCGTCTCCATGAAGCTCGCCACCACGCGCGGATTGACGATGCGGATCTCGGCCACCGCATGCGCTTTCGCGAAGGCCGCCTCGGTCGCGGACTTGTCACCGATCGAAACGTCGAACAGCACATTGCCCTTGTGTTCGGCCCACACCTGCGGCGCATCCGGCTTGATCGCGTTCACGACGCCGGTCACGGCCGGCAAGGTCGTCCACTCGACCTTGATCGCCTCCAGCGCGTCGCGCGCGTGATCCAGCGTATCGGCGACGACGAAGGCGATGGCGTCACCGACGTGGCGCACCTCGTTCTTGGCGAGGATCGGATAAGGCGGCGCGGTGAAGGGATCGGTCTCGAGATTGAACAGGCAGGGCAGCCCACCGAGCTCCGCGGTGTCGGCGGCGGTCAGGATCAGCGCCACGCCCGGCAAGAGCCGCGCCTGGGTGACATCGATGGTGAACTTGGCATGGGCATGCGGCGAGCGCAGCACCAGCGCATGCAAGGCGGCAGCCGGCGCCAGATCATCGGTATAGCGGCCCTTGCCGCGAATCAGCGCGTCGTCCTCTTTCCGGAGAACGCTTTGTCCGACGCCGAACTTGATAGGAGCTGCCATCTGGTTTCACTTCCCGCTTGCATTGTCGCAAATATTGGACGGCATATTGCAGCGGAACGAAGACTCGCGCAAACGCCATATGGCCGCCCCTGGACCCACGTGCGGTCAACTCTCCGCAGGCATGCCACCAGCTCGATGCTGCAGCGCAAACATCAGCGCCGCACGAGGGCCTTGAGCCAGCGCGGGCCGAACAGCACCAGAATGGCGCCGGCATAAATGACGGCCCCCACCACGATCAACAGGCCGAGAACGGCTTCGTCCTGCAAGCGGCCGAGCGAAGCGAGATGGGCCGATGCCACCAACGCCGTCGCCCACAGCGCCGCCGCGAGCACCACGCCGGTTCCGGCAAATTTCAGCAGCGACATGGTGAGCCGCCGATCGAAGCGCAGATAGCCCTTGTGCACGGCGAAGCCGAGCACGAGCAGCAGGTTGATCCAGGCGCCGACGGCCGTCGCCAGCGCGAGGCCGACCTGGGCCAGCGAGCCCATCAGCAGCACCTTCAGCACGACGTTGGCGGTCAGCCCGGTGAGCGAGGCCTTCACCGGCGTGGCCGTGTCCTTCCGAGCGTAGAAGGTCGAGACCGCGCTGCGGATCATCACGAACGGAATGAGGCCGACGGCATAGGCGGCAAGCGTCGCACCCGCCGCCGCCGCATCGCCCTTGGTGAAGGCGCCGCGCGCGAACATCGCCCGCGTGATGACGTCGGGCACCGCGAGGAAGGCGGCGACGAACGGCACCGAGAACAGCAGCGTGAACTCGAAGGCGCGGCGCTGCTGCTCCATGGCCCCTTCATGATCGTTCGCCGTCAGCCGCCGCGACATTTCCGGCAGCAGCACGGTGCCGATGGCGATGCCGATCACGCCGATCGGCAATTGGTTGAGACGGTCGGCATAATACAGCGCCGAGATCGCGCCCGCGGGGAGGAACGTCGCGATGATGGTGTCGGCGAACATCGCCACCTGCGTGCCCATCGAGCCGAGCGTGGCCGGCCCCAGCGCCTTGAAGAAGGCGCGGATGTCGTCGTCGAGCTTGAGCGGCGCGAAGCGCGGCAGCCCGCCGTGACGGGCGAGATCGCCGGCGAGCAGGAAATATTGCAGGAAGCCCGAGATCAGCACGCCCCAGGCCGCGGCATGACCGACGCCGGGGAAGAACGCCGCCAGCGCCAAGGTCCCCATCATCGCGAGATTGAGGAAGATCGACGCCGCCGCAGCGCTGGCGAAACGCTGCATCACGTTGAGCATGCCGCCATACAGCGTCACCAGCGTGATCAACAGCAGGTACGGAAAGGTGATCCGGGTCAGCGTGATCGCCAGGTCCCGCTGCGCCGGATCGTCGGTGAAGCCGGGCGCCAGGATCGTCATCGCCTGCGGCATGAACACCCAGGCGAGGACCAGCAGCACGATTTGCGAGGCCAGCAGCAGGGTGAAGATGCGGTCGGCAAACAGGCTCGCCGAGGCCGGCCCCTTTTCGCCATGGACATGCGCATAGGCCGGCACGAAGGCCGCGTTGAACGCCCCCTCGGCGAAGATCGCCCGGAAATGATTAGGCAGCCGGAACGCAATGAAGAACGCATCCGCCACCGGCCCAGCGCCGAGAATCGCCGCCAGCATGATGTCGCGGGCAAAGCCGGTGAGGCGCGACAGCAGCGTATAGCCGCCGACGGTGAAGATACGTCCAAGCATGGGGGGCTTCTAGAGCATTGGGGGGAGAGTTTGAAGCGGAGAACGTGGGCGATGGCCGCTTGGGGCCAAAGTGTGGCGACACGGCAGCTGGCCCCCTCTGCCCGCTTGCGAGCCCAAGGCTGGTTAAGATCATCTCCCACCTGCGAGGGCGTCGGCCCAAAACCTTCCCCGCTCGCGGCAGGACAATCGCATATCATGAAACGAGGTATGGCTGCCCCTCGCTTCAGCCCCGGCGGCCTCTTTTCAGCCAGCTCAAGTCCGTACAACACTACATACCTGCCCCACGCAGGACGGCTATCCCTTCCGCCTGAGCCATCTGCATTGCGTCGAGGCTCTTCCCGCCCATTCTCGCAATTGGGATACCCATCGAGGGGCGCAGCATCGACCCGAAGCTGAAATTCTCAGGCCCTTCTTGATTTTCCCAGCCCTTGCTAATTACTCCATAGACATAAACGCCTTCCTTATCGAAAATTGGGCCACCGCTCATGCCACCTGGAATTTTGGCGCCGAATGAGAAGCATGGCCCCGGCGTCGATACATCCCGCTTGATCAAATTGTCCGGAAAGAACTGAATGATTTTGCCCACCGAGCCATGCAGATCGAACTGTGGCTGTGAGATGAAAATCTGCCCTGCAGCATTCACGTTGAGTTCGAAATCCGACATGTCTGCATAACCAAGCGCATGCGCTTCCGATCCTTCGCGCATGCCTACGCCGATCACGCCCGACTGCACGAGCGTCAAAGGCTGGTGCGGATAATTCGTGTTTGTCCGCGCCGGCACCTTACATATCGCAATGTCATAAGTGATTTTGACATCAACACCTCTGAACGAGAATGGCGCGTCGCGAGACTGCGCCATGAGCATCGACCACTCGAAGGGATAGAACGCGAAGCCTGGGGCTTGGAACAGCGGATTGTTCGGCACGAGCACGCCGAAAGCGAGTCCTTGCGTCTCAATGACTTGCCCCTCAGCCTCGCGCACATTTCCATACCGTCGATCAATCGGATCGGTGATGACATGCGCTGCGGTGACCAACAACCCTGAGCAACTAATGAAGAACGCAGTGCCTACGCATCGTACTCTACGTTCGCCATTGGCGACGGCGACGACCGGCACAATGCTTTCGCCTAAGGCGGACCTGATCGTTCCGCCGACAGGGGGTGTTTGGGTTAAGACAACGTCGTCACGAACAGCAAAAAACTCCTGTCCAGATCGTTCTGGTCCCAAGAGATCCAGCCCTTTCATATCCACAATGGCGTATGCGCCGTCTTGCTGCTGCCGCCAGAAGAGTTTCAAGATTTTCATGCGATCCCCATCGCCGCAGCAAGACACTGGAGTAGCCCGTAGGGCGAATTGCCATCCGCCCTACTCGCTGCGAGCATCAGCGCCTCGCTTTCAGCGCCCCCTTGTCGACGTACGGGAAGGGTAACGTCATCCGGAGCATGAGAACGAGATTGAAGACGTAGGTCAATAACACATAAATCAGTGCCACTGTGGACCAACGTCCAAGGGATGGATGCTGCCAAATGTCATAGATGAGAGCCCAATGAACCGCGAAGGAAGCTGCGATCGCGATGCAAACCATTACAACTATGAGAAGCGCAGCAACAATGACAAACGCTTTTCCGTGCCATAATCCAAATTGCCAGCGGTCGTGCTCGCGCGGAATGTAGATCCTCACGTTGAACGCGGTTGGGATGATAAACACGCCGAAGTGCTTTAGTTCGGATGCTACGGTTCCTTCGGCTACCGCTGAAGCGACATGTAGCGCAGCATCTCGCGAGTAAGTCAGTGCAGCCATGAAGACAGCCGCGGTGGAAGAGACCGCCAAGAGTACTTCACGAATTCCTTGGATGCTTTTCAATTCAACGCTGAAGAGCGAGCTCTTGGCATCCGGAGACACGAAGCCTACAATTAAAAAGGCGATGACGGCAGCTTGCAGCGCGAACAGCTTTAGAAGCCATTCCTCCTGCTGCTTTACCTGTCCAGCAATGGCTTCTACGAACGAATGATCGAAGAAGTCGTCGGCCCCATGTTGAGTGAGCGCCTCTCGCACGTCTGCCTGGATACGCTGCTTGTAGGTAAGCCACTTCGTGGGAAATTTCATAGCTGCACCGGCATCCGGACGAGAGAGACGTCACTCGAGGACTTCAGGCCGCGGAAGCGTTGAGCGATTTCGCTATCGAGAATCTGTTGCATCAGGTCGCGAGCCTTGCTCGCCTTCGTCGTATCCTCGAAGTGTGGCCTTACGGACGGGGATTTTCGCTCTTGCTGGAGGTTGAAGCCAGGCAGGATCTGCCCATTGGGCACCTGGGTATCAGCGACTGTCGTGAGCTTCCACGGCATGCGTCCCTCCTCTGCGACCATCATCCTAAGGTAGCATGAGATGCCGCTTTGGAGTCCAATATTCGCCCAATGCAGGCTCGACGGCCCGTCCGATCCATCCTTAGCGCCGAGCGTGCGGCTTTCGCTCCGGCATGGGGCGTCTCAGCACGCAGGGGTGAACTAGCGGACCGGATCTGTCCCGCCGGAATTCAGATGGCAGCCTGAGTGACATGCTGATCGAGGCTGGAGGCAGGTCAGTCAGCGGGCTAACACGAGGAAAGCCAAAGCAGGGGACCAGCTTTCCAGCCAACTCGGTTGATAGTGCGATGCGGTCTATCGCCCCGCCTGCTGAACCCGCGTTGCGTCGTCCAAATCGCGCGCGCCAAAAAACTCATTTCGCGAACCACTTCAAGCGCATCCCCCGATCCGCCCCGTGCCGGAAGAATATTCCGCTTTCTTTTTATCAGAAATCATGATTGTATGTCGCCGTCCCGTCTCGATCAGAGGGGCGCTTCGCGGTCGTCACGGACGTTGAGGCGGGATGCGGTGGGCGTGTCGATATTGCAGCGTGGTTCTCCATGCCGACGAACGACGTCGATGCGCACGGTCAAGTCGCGTGGTCCTGGCATCCCGACGCTGATGCCAAGTTGGTGCTGATGCGCAAAGCGCAGTGCCGATGACGGTGGCCAAAAAGCCCGGAGCACCGGGGAGAACGCGAAGCAGCCGTTCCATCCATCGCGCGGGGAATGCCGGGATGTCTCGGCTGAACCTGTGGTTCCTGCCGCCTGCATTTTTTTCGCAGGCGGGCCATGGGTGCGGCCAGCGCCCGGCATTCCCCGTGCCCTCTTCGAGGAGAGGGCAGGACGAACAGCAAAGCTCGGACGCGATCAGCGCCGCGAGAGAGCGGAGTTATGTCTCACCGCCGTCATTGCGAGGAGCGAAGCGACGAAGCAATCCAGAGTCCCACCCGGGGCTCTGGATTGCTTCCGCCGTCGCCCTTCGGGCTATGGCGGACAAGTCGCTTCGCTCGCAATGACGATGAGTGTGTCGATGCGGCGTCAGCACGAACAACACCGGAGAAGGAGCGAGATGCGTGCCAAGCACTCCGCTATCATCCCGGACAAGCCGGCCGACGCAAAGCGGCGGCGGGCGCTGATCCGGGATCCATACGCCGTGCGGCCGATGGGGCGCGTGGATCGGGCCGCCTGCCCGTTTCAGAGATCACGCGGTATGGGTCCCGGCGTTCGCCGGGACGACAGTGTGATTTGGGGCTGCCAACGGGGCAGATCGCCCGCGGCGCTGTGAGCCGCGCCGCAGCAAGCGGCGTGACGTCAAGGATGCGTAAGGCCTCAGGCGCGGACGGCGCCGCGGACGACGTCGATGATGCGCCCTTGCGTCGGCTCGTCGAGATAGGCGTGCATCGGCAGGCTGATGACATCGCTGGACAGCTGCTCGCTGACCGGCAGGCCGCCATCGGCGCTCGGGAAGATGCGGTAGGCGGTCTGCTGATGCATCGATTTCGGATAGTAGATCGCGGTCGGAATGCCCTGCGCCTTCAGCGCGGCAGCGAAGGTGTCGCGGTCGACGCCCTTGGGCAGGCGGATGGTGTATTGCGCCCAGACCGAGGTGCAGCCCTCGGCGAGGCGCGGCACCTTCACGACGTCGGCCAGCGCCGCGGTGTAGCGCTCGGCCACCGCGTTGCGCGCGGCGATCTCGTCCTCGAAGATCTTGAGCTTCTCGATCAGCACCGCAGCCTGGATGGTGTCGAGCCGCGCGGTGAGGCCGAGGCGGACATTGTCGTATTTGTCGCTGCCGCCACCATGGGCGCGCACGCTGCGCAGGCGCTCCAAGAGGCCGGCATCGTCGGTGAGGATGGCGCCGCCGTCGCCGAAGCAGCCGAGCGGCTTGGCCGGATAGAAGCTGGTGGCGGTGGCGAGGCCGAAGGTGCCGATGCGGCGGCCCTTGTAGCTGGCGCCAAAACCTTGGGCTGCGTCGTCGAGCACGAACAGGCATTCGTCCCCCGCGATCGCGGCGACCGCATCGTGGTCGGCGCTCTGCCCGAACAGGTCGACTGGGATGACGGCCTTCGGCTTCAGGCCAAGCCGCTTCGCGGTGGCGATGCCGCGGCGGAGCGAGGCCGGATCGATGTTGAAGGTGTCCTCCAGCACGTCGACGAACACCGGCGTGGCGCCGGTCAGCGCCACCGCTTCGCCGGTGGCGCAGAAGGTGAAGGACGGGCACAGCACCGCGTCGCCGGGGCCAATGCCCTGGGCCATCAGCACCATCAGCAGCGCGTCGGTGCCGCTGGAGCAGCTCACGGCGTATTTGGCGCCGCAGAATTCAGCCAGCTCCTTCTCGAGCTGGATGATTTCGGGGCCGCCGAGAAACTGGCAATGCGCCAGCACGCGGGCGACGGCGTCATCGAGCGACTTGCCGAGCCGCTGGCGCTGCGCGGCGGTGTCGATGAACGGAATGGGCTGATGACGCAGGTGCTGGTTCATGAGCTCTGACACATGTTCGCAAACGGAAATGAGGATGAAGCGAAGGCCGGGCCGGCTAGCCGGCCGCACGCAGCTTGGTGGCGGCGGCCTCGGCCGGACGATGGCTCGAGGTTTCCAGGCACTGCGTGGCGATCGCCAGACTCGCGACGCCCTCGTCGCCGGTGACGGCGGGCGACGTGCCCGAGCGCACCGCATGCAGGAACGCGATCAGCTCGGCGCGGAGAGGCTCGTCATGGCCGACCGGGAGATGCCGCATCGAGTAGCTGCCGTCCGGCTTGAAGCCGAAGCATTCGGTGACCTGGCGGGTGAGCAGGTCGCCCATGATGTACTTGCCGCGCGTCGCCACGGTGACGTTGCGCGCCTTGAACGGCGTCAACCAGTTGGTGTTGATGTGGGCCAGCACGCCCGAGGCGGTGCGGAACTGCAGAAGCGCGATGTCCTCGCGCTCGGCGACCGCGCTGGAGAGCTGCGGCTGCACCTCGATGATGTCGGACTCGGTGAACCAGCGGATCAGGTCGATGTCGTGCACGGCGAGGTCGATGACGACGCCGACATTGGACATGCGCGGCGGGAACGGGCCGACGCGGGTGATCGCGATCGACAGGATGTCCTCGCCGGCGATCGCCTTCTTGATCGCGGCAACCGCCGGATTGAAGCGCTCGACATGGCCGATCATCAGGGTGACGCCGGCGCGGTGCGCGGCCGAGACGATCTCCTTGCCTTCCTCGACCGTGGAGGCGATCGGCTTCTCGACGAGCAGATGCACCTTGCGGGCGATGCAGGCGAGCGCGAGCTCGTGATGCAGATGGGTGGGAGCGGCGATCGTCACGGCGTCGACGCCCTCGGCGACGAGCTCATCGAGCGTCTCGAAGGTCGGGCAGTTCGCAAGCTCGGTGACGCGGCTGCGATGCGCCGGCAGCGGATCGACGACGCCGACGAGGTGCACGTCGGGCAGACCGGCGAGCACGCGGGCATGATTGCTGCCCATCACGCCGGCTCCGATCACGCCGACTCGCAGCGCCTGCCTCAGCTCGGCCTTGTGGCCCGCCCCCTTGGAACTCATGTCATCGACCCCATCAATGTCCCCGGATTGCGACGTCACGGATTGGCCGCAACGGTTAACGAACGGCAAATCACCGGTCGAAGCTCTCCTAGCATGCCGCTTGAAGCGAGGCGAATGCGGAAACCCTTTTCAGGACACGATTTGATTCAGAAAGTTACATCGGGTGCGGACGAAAAGCGCTGTCTTTTGAACGGCGTGCACGATGCCCTTCACGTGTGGCGAGCGCCCTGCTCACGCGTCACGACAGGCCGCGAAGGTAACGGTCGATGCGTCTTCACGCCTGCGTGTTGGCTACGGCGGGAGGTAACACGGTGGATCCCGCCGGCGAAGGAGATCACGTCACATCGCGGGAGAACACCCATGACCCTCAGCCTTGCCTCGCTCCGCTACGCCTCATCCTTCGCCGTGCTGCTCGCCTCGCTTGCTCCGTGGTCGCCGTCGGTGGCCGCGGTGGATCGGCCTGTCGTCATCGAGCTCTTCACCTCGCAGGGCTGCTCCTCCTGCCCGCCTGCAAATGCCTATCTGAACGAGCTGGTGCGGCAGCGCCGCGACGTGCTGCCGCTCGCCTTTCACGTCACCTATTGGGACCGGCTCGGCTGGAAGGATCCGTTCTCGTTGCCGGCCGCCACCGATCGCCAGGCCCGCTACGGCAGCCGCTTCGGCGACGGCTCCTACACGCCGGAGATCGTCGTCGACGGGGTGACGGGTCATGTCGGCTCCAACAGGGCCGAGGTGGGAGCCGCGATCGATCGCGCCAGGGGCGCGAGCGCGACGGCGGCGCGGCTCAAGCTCGCGCGCGATGGCGACAGGCTCACGGTCGAGGTCGACGGCGGCGAAGGACGCGGACGCCTCCTCCTGGTCGGCTTCGATCATCGGCATGAAACGGCGATCCGCCGCGGCGAGAATGGCGGCCGCACGCTGGAGGAGCTCAACGTGGTGCGCTCGGTGCGTCCGCTCGGGGATTGGAGCGGCACCGCGCTGCGCCTCACCGAACCCATGCCGGAGGGCGAGGATGCCGCCGTGATTCTCGAAGCGGCGGACGGGCGCATCGTCGGCGCGGCGCGATTGTAGTATGCGGTCAGGAGGAGGCGCAGTACCGGTGCCAGAACTGGCGGTAGCCCTCCTCCACCTTGCGCGTGTAGGTCTCGACATTGCCGGCGGCCGAGTTGGCAACCATGGCCGGCAGTTCAGCACGCAGCTTCGCCAGCGTCGCGGGTGCGGCAGCATATTTCAGCGCGATGGCGATGTAGCCGTCATCGTCGGAGGCCACGAAGTCGCCGAGCCCGACCGCCGTGTTGATCGCCGCCGCCGCGCGCGCCGCCGCGCCGTGGCCGAGCTTGGCGATGACGGGGACGCCGGCCTGCAGCGACTCCCAGGTGCTGACGCCGCCATTCTGCGGGAACGGGTCGAGCGACACGTCGATGCCTGCGAACTGCGCGATGTGCTGGTCGCGCGTCGACAGGCCGAGGCAGGTGATGCGCTCCTGCGCGATGCCATGCGCCACGAACCGCGCGACGAGGCCGTCGCGCAGCAAGGGCTCATCGAGCGCGCCGTTCTTGATGACGATCCGCGAGCCCGGCAGCGCGCCCATCAGGCGGGACCAGAGCGCGAGCGCAGGCTCGGAGATCTTGTCGATCCGGTTGAAGACGCCGAACGTGACGGTGCCGTTGCGCAGCATCGGCAGTGGCGTCGGCTGCCATCCCGGCAACGGATCGGTGGTGATCACGGCCGGCAGATCATAGACCTGCTCGGCAAACAGCGGACGCACAGCCTCCGGCACCGTCACCGGATCGGCGAAGAAGTAGTCGATGGTCGGAAGCCCCGTGCCGGTGCCGCTGCCCCACGCCGTGACCTGCACCGGCGCCGGCTTGCGCGCGAACACCGGCAGCCGGTTGCCGGCGGAATGGCCGGAGAGGTCGACGAGGATATCGACCTGATCGGCCTCGATGCGATCGCTCAGTTCCTCATCGGACATCTGCCAGGCGTCGACCCAGAGGTCGGCGGCGGAACGGCATCGCTCGGTCATGCCATCCTGCAGCGGCGAGCAGGAATAGCAGACGACCCTGAACGCCTGATGGTCGTGGTGGCGCAGGACCGGCAGGAACACCAGGGCAGCCGAGTGATTCCTGAAATCGGACGAGACGTAGCCGATGGTGAGCCGCCGCTCCGGATCGCGGTCGCGGACCGGCGGCGGCCGGCGCGTGATCTTGCTGCCGATCCTGGTCCACCATTCCCGGCGTACCGCCTGATGCTGAGCGAAATCGGTATCCGGCATGAAGTCGAGCAGGAAGATCTTCGCGGTAATCGCATCACCGAAATCCGGCTTGATCTCGAGCGCACGCTCGAAGTGCTGCAAGGCCGTCGCGAGATCGCCCTGCTTGCAGAAGCATTCTCCGAGCCAGGTCCAGGCAACCTCCGACTGCGGGTTCTGCTCCAGCACCTTGCGGCAGGCATCCATCGCCGGCGCGATATTGTCCTTGATGGCGCTGAGCTGCGCGAAGCCCAGGAGCGCGACGTCCAGCCGCGGATCGAGCGCCAGCGCGGCCTCGAAATCGGGCATCGCCTTGTCGAAACGTCCGGCCTGCTGATGCAGCCGGCCGCGCTGCGCCAGCACCTGCGCGGCGTTGGGTTTGATCGCAAGCGCGGCGTCGAATGCCGCGAGCGCCTCGTCGGAATGGCGCAGATTGATGCTGGCGAGTCCCTTGCCGAACATCGCCTCCATGTGACGCGGGTTGAGCGACAACGCGCGATCGAAGCTCTGATTGGCCTCCGCATTGCGGGCGAGCGGAAGCAGCGCCATGCCGCGATTGCAATAGGCGTCGGCATAGTCGGGCTTGAGCGCGATCGCCCGGTCATGCGCGGCGATCGCCTCCTCGGGCCGGCCCAGGCGCATCAGCGTGTTGCCGAGGCCCGTGAGCGCCACGAGCAGATTCGGTTTCAGCGCGATCGCGCGCTCCTGGCATTTGCGCGCCTCGTCGAAGCGCTTGCGGTTGAACAGCGCGAGACCGAGATTGGAGAGCGCCTCGGCATGCCGCGGCTCGATCTCCACGGCCCTGGTCAGGGCCTGCTCGGCGAGGTCGAGCTGGCCGCCGTCGAGCGCCGTGACGCCGAGCAGGTGCAGCGCATCGAAATGGTCGGGAAGCAGCGCCAGAATCTGGCCGCAGATCGCCTGCGTCTCGGCGTGACGGCCGGCACGATACGCCGCCACGGCGCGCGGCATGAGCTCATCGGCCTGCTTGCGATGCTTCTTCTGCAATCTCGCATTCTGGAAGGCGCGAGAGCCGACATTGCTTGCCAAAAGACTTGCCTCCATGAGGAGCGTGCAGATCGCGGGAACGCGGTGAACTCACATGCGGCACGAGCGGATGCCGCGACACAAGAACTATCCGGCGCAATGGCGGCGCCAGAACAGGCGGTAGCCCTCCTCGACCTTGCGCGCGTAGGTCTCGACATTGCCCGCGGCCGAGCTTGCCACCATCGCCGGCAGAGCAGCCCGCAGCTTGGCGAGCTCCGCCGGCTGAGAGGCCCACTTCGCGGCGAGCGCAACATACCCCTCGTCGTCCTCGGCGACGAACTCGCCGAGCCCGACCGCCGTGACGATCGCGGCTGCGGCGCGCGACGCCGCGCTGCAGCCGAGCCTGGCGATGACCGGCACGCCGGCCTGCAGCGATTCCCAGGTGCTGACCCCGCCATTCTGCGGAAACGGATCGAGCGAGATGTCGACCTCGGCAAACTGCGCGATCTGCTGCTCGCGCGTCGACCAGCCGAGACAGACGACGCGCTCCGGCACGACACCATGGGCGGCGAAGCGCGCCAGGAGACGATCGCGCAACAAGGGATCATCGAGCGAGCTGCTCTTGATCACGATGCGCGAGTCCGGCAGCTGCTGCATGATGCGGGTCCAGACGATCAGCGCAGCGTCGGAGATCTTGTCGAGCCGATTGAACACGCCGAAGCTGACAAAGCCGTTATTGAGCATCGGCAGCGGTGTCGGCGCGATGTCAGGCAACGCTTCGGTGGTGATCACCGCCGGCAGGTCGTAGACCTGCTCGGCGAACAGATGACGCACGGCGTCGGGCACCGTCACCGGATCGGCCAGGAAATAGTCGATGGTCGGCAGGCCGGTGCCAGTGCCGCTGCCCCAGGCCGTGACCTGGACAGGTGCGGGCTTGCGGGCAAACAGCGGCAGCCGGTTGCCGGCGGAGTGGCCGGAGAGATCGACCAGGATATCGACGCCATCGGCCGTGATGCGGTCGGCGAGTTCGTCGTCCGACATCTGCACGGCGTCGACCCAGAGATCGGCGCAGGCACGGAATTGCGCGGTCACACCGTCCTGCACCGGCGAGCAGGCGTAGCAGACGATCGCGAAATTCTGCGGATCCCGATGCCTGAGTACCGGCAGGAATGTCAGCGCGGCCGAATGATTGCGGAAGTCGGACGAGACGTACCCGATCGTCAGGCGCCGTTCCGGGTCGAGATCGCGCTTGGCCGCCGGCCGGCGCGGGATGTGGGCGCCGATCCGCTGCCACCATTCGCGCCGCGCCGCCTGCTGGAGCGCGAAATCGGCCTCCGGCATGAACTCGAGCGTGAAGATCTTGGCGGTCATCGCCTCGGCGAAATCGGGCCTGATCTCGAGGGCGCGATCGAAATGTGCGACGGCCGAGGCGACCTCGCCCTGCTTGCCATAGCAGACGCCGAGCCACAGCCAGGCCTCCTCGGAGCGCGGATTCTGCTCCAGCACCTTGCGGCAGGCGTCGACGGATTGGGCGACGTCCTTGAAATGGCCGAGCTGGGCCTTGCCGAGCAACGCCATCTCCAGCATCGGATCACGCGCCAGCGCCGCCTCGTAGTCCGCCTTCGCCTGGTCGAAACGCCCGGCCATCTGATGCAGCCGGCCGCGCTGGGCGAGCACTTGCGGTGCACCGGGCTTGATGGCGAGCGCCGCATCGAAGGCCGCGAGCGCATCGGTCACGTGACGCAGATTGATGCTGGCGAGCCCCTTGCCGAACATCGCCTCCATGTGGCGCGGATTGAGCGACAGCGCGCGGTCGAAGCTCTCGTTGGCCTCCGCGTTGCGACTGAGCGGAAGCAGCGCCATGCCGCGGTTGCAATAGGCGTCGGCATAGTCGGGCTTGAGCGCGATCGCGCGGTCATGCGCCGCGATCGCCTCCTCCGGCCGGCCCAGGCGCATCAGCGTGTTGCCGAGGCCCGTGAGCGCCACGAGCAGATTCGGTTTCAGCGCGACGGCGCGCTCCTGGCATTTGCGCGCCTCCTCGAAGCGCTTGCGGTTGAACAGCGCGAGACCGAGATTGGAGAGCGCCTCGGCATGCCGCGGCTCGATCTCCACGGCCCTGGTCAGGGCCTGCTCGGCGAGATCGATCTGGCCACCGTCGAGCGCCGTCACACCGAGCAGATGCAGGGCATCGAAATGGTCCGGCAGCAACGCCAGGATCTCGCCGCAGATCGCCTGGGCCTCGGCCCGCCGACCACCGCGATAGGCGGCGACGGCCGTGGGCATCATCGCGTCGGCCTGCTTGCGGTGTTTCTTCTGCAGCCTCGCATTCTGAAACGCACGGGAACCGACATCGCTTGCCAAAGACGGCCTCCGAATAACGCGTGGATCTACATATCGGGCTTGTTCACGCGCGACCTTGCTTCAGGCCGCGACGGATGGGCCTCAGCCGCCAGTAGCGCAATAGCGGCGCCAGAACTGGCGATACCCCCCCTCGACCTTGCGCGTGTAGGTCTCGACGTTGCCGGCGGCCGAGTTGGCCACCCGCATCGGCAGCTCCGCACGGAGCTGAGCGAGCTCGGCCGGCCGCGCCGCGTGCTTCAGGGCGATCGCAATGTACCCCTCGTCGTCCTCGGCCACCCAGTCGTCGAGCCCGATCGCCTTGACGATCGCGCCGCCGGCCCGCGACGCTGCACTGTTGCCGAGCTTGGCAACCACGGGAACGCCGGCCTGCAGCGATTCCCAGGTGCTGACGCCGCCATTCTGCGGGAACGGATCGAGCGAGATGTCGATGTTGGCGAACGCCGCGATGTGCTCATGGCGCATCGAAGCGCCGAGACAGGTGAGGCGGCTCTCGCCGACGCCGTGCGCGGCGAAGCGGGCGATCAGCGTGTCGCGCAGGAATGCATCCTCCAGCGCGCCGTTCTTGATGACGACGCGGGCGTCCGGCAACGCTTGGAGCAGCGCCGACCACACCCTCAGCACCTCGTCGGAGATCTTGTCGACGCGGTTGAAGACACCGAAGGTGACGTAGCCGTTGCGCAGCATCGGCAGCGGCGTCGGCTGCGCGTCCGGCAGCGGATCCGTGGTGATCAGCGCCGGAAGATCGTAGACCTGCTCGGCGAACAGCGGCCGCACCGCCGATGGCACAGTCACCGGATCGGCAAAGAAGTAGTCCATCGTGGGCAATCCCGTGCCGGTCGCATTGCCCCATGCGGTGACCTGGATCGGCGCGGGCTTGCGGGCGAACACGGTGAGCCGGTTGCCGGCCGAATGACCGGAGAGGTCGACGAGAATGTCGACCTGGTCGGCCTGGATGCGATCGGCCAACTCATCGTCGGAGAGCTGAGATCCGTCGACCCAGCCGTCGGCCGCCGCCTTGCACTGCTCGGTGACCGAATCGACCAGCGGCGAGCACGAGTAGCAGATGACCTTGAACGCCGCGTGGTCGTGATGGCGCAGCACCGGAAGGAAGGTCAGCGCGGCCGAATGGCTGCGGAAGTCGGACGACACGTAACCGACCGTGATGCGGCGATCCGGATCGCGGTCGACGGCGGCGAGCTGGCGCTGCGGGATGTGCGCGCCGATCCGCTCCCACCATTCGCGGCGGACGGCCTGATGCACGGCGACGTCGGCGCCGGGATAGAAATCGAGCGCGAAGATCTTCTTCATCATTGCATCCTCGAAATCCGGCTTGATCTCGAGGGCGCGGTCGAAGTGCTGGATGGCGCCGGCCGTGTCGCCCTGCTTCGCCAGGCACGTGCCGAGCCAGATCAGCGCGACCTCCGACGCCGGATTCTGCTCCAGCACCCGCTTGCAGGCGAGCATCGCCGGAGCGATCCGCTCGGTGAGCACGCAGACATGCGCCTTGCCGAGCAGCGCCGCCTCGAGCCCGGGGTCGGTCGCCAGCGCGGCATCGAAATCGGCCTCGGCCTCGGCGAACCGTCCCATCTGCACATAGAGGCGGCCACGCTGCGCGATGACAGCCGCCGTGCCCGGCTTCATGGCAAGCGCGGCGTTGAAGGCGGCGAGCGCCTGCTCGAGGTGCCGCAGATTGACGCTGACCAACCCCTTGCCGAAGGTCGCCTGCATGTGCCGCGGCGCCAGCGCCAAGGCGCGGTCGAAGCTCTGTCTCGCCTCTTCGTTGCGCAGCAGGAGCAGTTGCGCCATGCCGCGATTGCAGTAGGCGTCGGCGAAGTCGGGCTTCAGCGCGATGGCGCGGTCATGCACCTCGATCGCCTGCGCGAACAGCTGCATGTTCATCAGGGTGTTGCCGAGGCTCGTCAACGCCGTGGCGAAATTGGGCTTGAGCGTGACGGCGCGCTCCTGCACCGCGCGCGCCTCCTCGTAGCGCTTCATGCTGAACAGCACGAGGCCGAGATTGGCCAGGGCCTCGGCATTGCGCGGCTCCACCGCGACGGCGCGGGTCAGGGCCTGCTCGGCGAGGTCGAGCCGACCGCTGTCGAGCGCGGAAGCGCCGAGAAGGTGAAGAGCGTCGAAATGATCGGGCACGAGGGCCAGCGCCTGACCGCAGATGGCCTGGGCATCGGCATGCCGGCCCGCCCGGTAGGCCTCGACGGCCTTCGGCAGCAGGCCGTCGGCCTGCTTGCGGTTCTTCTTCTGCAGGCGCGCGTTCTGGAACGCGCGCGATCCGATCGTGCTTTGCAAGGAAGCTCTCCGGCGGACGACGTCCGGGGCTGTCTAGCACGGCTCGCGTGATTCGCGGCGAGACCCCGCCCTACTCGCGGCGGTAATCGTCCTCGATGCGGATGATGTCGTCCTCGCCGAGATAGGACCCGGTCTGGACCTCGATCAGTTCCAAGAGGATCTTGCCCGGGTTCTCCAGCCGGTGCACCGCGCCCATCGGAATGTAGATCGATTCGTTCTCGTGCACGGTCTTGACGGTCTCGTTCACGGTGACCCGCGCCGCGCCGCGCACTACGATCCAGTGCTCGGAGCGGTGATAGTGCTTCTGCAGCGACAGCCGCTGGCCGGGCTTGACGATGATGCGCTTGACCTGATGACGCTCGCCATTGTCGACCGACTGATAGCTGCCCCAGGGCCGATGCACCTTGATGTGCGCCTCGGTCACTTCGGGCGCGACGGTCTTGAGCTTGGCGACCAGCCGCTTCAACCCGTTGGCATCGCGCTGGCGCGACACCAGCACGGCATCCTGCGCCGCCACCACGACGAGATCGTCGACGCCCTCGAGCGCGACCAGCGCCTTGTCGGTGACCACGTTGCAGTTGCGGGAATCCTCGAACACGGCGGTGCCGCGCGCGGCATTGCCCTGCTCGTCCTTGTCGGACAGTTCCCAGACCGCATGCCAGGAGCCGACATCAGACCAACCGCACGACACCGCCACCACGGCGGCACGTTCGGTCTTTTCCATCACGGCATAGTCGATCGAGATCGGCTTGGCCGCCGCGAAGGCATCGGAGTCCAGGATGATGAAGCCGAGGTCGCGGCCGGCCTTGGAGACAGCGTCGATCACCGTCTGCACGCTGCCCGCATCGAACTTGCGGTATTCATCGAGCAGGACCGACGCGCGGAACATGAAGTTGCCGCTGTTCCAGAGATAGCCTTCGCGAATGTAGCGCTCGGCGGTCGGCTGATCCGGCTTCTCGACGAACTTCGCGACGGCCCGCACTTCCCCGGATACCGATGCACCCGGGCTGATATAGCCATATTCGGTGGCCGCGCGCTCCGGATTGACGCCGAAGGTGACGATGCGGCCGGCCTCGGCGGCCGCGAGCCCCTGCCGGCACGCCGCGAGAAAAGCGGGGGTGTCACGGACGACGTGATCGGCCGCGAGTGCCAGCACGACAGCGTCCTGATGGCGCGACTGGGCGAACGCCGCTCCGGCGGCGATGGCCGGGCCCGAATCGCGCCGCATCGGCTCCAGCAGCACGTCCGCCTCGATGCCGATCTCGGCCAGTTGCTCCAGCACCATGAAGCGATAGGCCAGATTGGTGATGATGATCGGCCGTTCGAACAAGTCGGCATCGGATACGCGCAGCAGCGTGTCCTGGAACGTGGAACGGGCGCCGAACAGCGGCAGGAACTGCTTCGGGCGAACCTCCCGCGAGGCCGGCCAGAGCCGGGTCCCGGCGCCGCCGCACATGATGAGAGGAATGATGCGTCCGGTCATGAATCAACCCGTTAAATTCGGTGATAGTCGCGGTACCATTTCGCAAAACGTCCGATGCCGTCGGCGATCGACGTCGCCGGCCGGAAGCCGATGTCGCGTTCGAGGTCGCTGACATCAGCATAGGTCGCCTCGACGTCGCCGGGCTGCATCGGCAGCATTTCCCTGATGGCCGGCCGCCCAAATTCCTTCTCCAACAACGTTATCACGTCCATCAGCTGTTCGGGATGATTGTTGCCGATATTGTAAATCCGCCATGGCGCCCGGCTGCTCGACGGATCGGGCCTGTTTCCATCCCAATCCGGGTTTCCCTGGGGCGGGCGGCCGATCAGGCGGACGATGGCCTGCACGATGTCGTCGACATAGGTAAAATCACGCCGCATCCGGCCCTGATTGAACAGCTTGACCGGCTGCCCGGCGAGGATGGCCTTCGCAAAGATGAACATCGCCATGTCGGGACGGCCCCAGGGGCCGTAGACGGTGAAGAAGCGCAGCCCGGTGGCCGGCAGGCGGTAGAGATGGCTGTAGGAATGCGCCATCAGTTCGTTGGCCTTCTTGCTCGCCGCATAGAGGCTGATCGGATGATCGACATTGTCCTTGACCGAGAACGGCAGCTTGGTGTTGGCGCCATAGACCGATGAGGACGAGGCGAACAGCAGATGCTCGCAGCCATGATGGCGGCAGCCTTCGAGGACGTTGATGAAGCCTTCGAGATTGGCGTCGACATAGGCGTGCGGATTTTCCAGCGAGTAGCGCACGCCGGCCTGAGCGGCGAGATGCACCACGACCGGAAAGCGATGCTGGGCGAACAGCGCCTTGATGCCGGCGCGGTCGACGAGATCGAGCTTATGAAAAACGAAACCCGGCTGCGCCTTCAGGATCTCGAGGCGCGCCTCCTTCAGCTTCGGATCGTAATAGGCGTTGACGTTATCGATGCCGATGACCCGGCGCCCCTCCGCAAGCAGCCGCTGCGACAGGTGGAATCCGATGAAGCCGGCGGCGCCGGTCACGAGGATGGGATGATCTGCCATGGTCGCTCCGTCAGGGTCGCCACAGTTCGATGGCGGCGGGTTTGCTCGCGCGGTCGAGCTTCATCTTCACGTCGAGCACGAGGCCGCTCTCCTCGCGCAGCAGGCCCTGCACGAGAGCCCAGCCTCCGGCGAGATACTGATCGTGCGACACGGCCAACACCACCGCGTCGGCTGGGCGCAGCGCCTCGATCGCCGTCAGGCCGATGCCATACTCCTCGTGCACCGCCGCTGCATCGGCGAGGGGATCGGCGATCTGCACCTCGACGCCGAACGACTGCAATTCGCTGATGATGTCGATCACCCGCGAATTGCGGATGTCCGGCACGTTCTCCTTGAACGTCATGCCGAGAATGGTGACGACGCCCCCCCGGCCCTTCCGCCGCAGCAATCCGCGGATGCATTCGCGCGCGATGCGCCGGCCCATCTCGTCATTGATGCGGCGGCCCGCCAGGATCACCTCGGGATGGTAGCCCGCCTTCTCGGCGCGGTAGGTGAGGTAATAGGGATCGACGCCGATGCAGTGGCCGCCGACCAGGCCGGGGGTGAACGGCAGGAAGTTCCACTTGGTCGCGGCAGCCGCGAGCACGTCGCCGGTATCGATCTCCAGTGCCTGGAAGATCAGCGACAACTCGTTCATGAAGGCGATGTTGAGATCGCGCTGGGTGTTCTCGATCACCTTGGCCGCCTCGGCGACCTTGATCGATGGCGCGCGATGGATGCCAGCGGTGACGACCGAGCCGTAGACGGCGGCGACGATCGCGAGCGTCTGCGGATTCTGTGCCGAGACCACCTTGGTGATGGTCTCGAAGCGATGCGTCTTGTCGCCGGGATTGATGCGCTCCGGCGAATAGCCGACGTTGAAATCCGTCCCCGCCTTCAGTCCCGAGCAGCTCTCCAGCAACGGGACGCAGTCTTCTTCGACGGCGCCCGGGTACACGGTCGACTCATAGACGACGATGTCGCCGCGTTTCAGAACGGCCCCCACCGTGCGCGTCGCGGCCAGCATGGCGCCGAGATCGGGCCGCCGCGCGCTATCGATCGGGGTCGGAACGGTGACGATGAAAAAATCGGCAGTCGCGATATCATCCGGCTCGCTGGTGAAGCGCAGGCCTGGCCGGCGCAGGTCGGCCGCATCGACCTCGCAGGTCCGGTCCCTTGCATCCTTCAGCTCCGCGACCCGGACCGCATCGATATCGAACCCGATCGTCGGGCAGCCTGTCCGCGCGAACGCAGCCGCGACCGGCAGGCCGACATAGCCAAGGCCTATCACCGCAATCTTCCGGCCATGAGACATAAATTGATATTCCGGTCGTTTCGGAGGCCATTGACGCCACCCCTGCGACTGTTTAGCCACCGGTGCATCAGGACCGCAAGGGGCGGCTAAGGCTCCCCCTCGACCGGGGTCCGGCCTTGCCAGGACGGGAGTTGCGCGTATCGCACTCGGCTTGGACCGTTTCAACCAAGAGCGAAGCCAGCCTGGCATGCGTGCGTTTTTGATTCTTCTCCTCCGGATCGTGGTGTCGCTGGCCCTGCTGTATCTCGCGTTGCGCGGGATCAACTTTGCGGCGATCCGCGAACGGCTCAGCCAGATCAACATCGGCTGGATCGGGCTGGCGGTAGCCATCACGCTGGTGCAGATCTTCATCGGCGCCCTGCGGTGGCGCGAGATCTCCGCGCTGTGCGGCGCGCCGCTGACGGACCTGCAGGCGTTCCGCTACAACATGATCGGCGCCTTCTTCAACCAGACCCTGCCGTCCTCGATCGGCGGCGATGCCGTGCGTCTCTGGCTGATCGGGCGCACCGGCGCCGGCTGGCGCGCGGCCAGCTACTCGATCCTGACCGACCGCGCCGTCGGCTTCATTGCGCTGGCGCTGATCATCGTCTCGAGCCTGCCGTGGAGCTATGGCATGATCGCCGACGAGCACGGGCGGCTGGCCCTGGTGCTGGTCGACGCCGCCGCGCTGGCGGCCGGCGTCGGCTTCCTCACCATCGGCCATCTGCCGGCGGCGTGGATGAAGGCGTGGTGGCCGACGCGTCACGTCTATGCCTGCTCGGTGATCGCGAACAAGGTGATCTTCGGCCGAACCACGGCTGCGAAGATCGCCGCGCTGTCACTGTCAATTCACGTGCTGGCCGTCGTCATTGCCTGGTGCGCGGTGCGCTCCATCGCGGCGCCAGCCGCATTCGAACAACTGTTCCTGCTGACCCCGCCGATCATGCTGATCACGATGCTGCCGATCTCGATCGCCGGCTGGGGCGTGCGCGAGGCGACGATGATGGTGGCTTTCGGCTATGCCGGCCTGGCGCCGGCGGACGGCACCGTGGTCTCGATCCTGTTCGGCGCGGTCTACTTCATCGTCGGCGGCATGGGCGGGCTGGTGTGGATTCTCAGCGCCGAAAAAGGCGCCGGCCGCCTCGCCGTTCCCGCGACGGTCGAAGACTGACCTGGATCATGATGCGATTCCACGGAATCGCATCATGATCTCATCTCTTTGTTTGAGCATGATCTTTTCGGAAAACCGGTTTCCACTTTTCCGGATCATCATGCTCTAAGCGGCGCGCGCCCATTCGTCGTGCCAGGCCTGCGCCATCAGCACGTTCCACAGCCAGTAGGAATGATTGTGGCGGCGGCTGAGATGCTCGTCGAACATGCGCGTCACCCGCACCGGATCGAACAGGCCCTGCCGCCTCAGCCGCTCCGGCGACAGCAGGTCCGAGGCCCAGGATTTCAACGGCCCACGCAGCCACGCGTCGAGCGGAATGCTGAAGCCCGTCTTCGGCCGATCGATCATCTCGGCCGGTACGTGGCGATACAGCACCTGCCGCACCAGCCATTTGCCGCGGCCGTCCCGCACCTTCATGCCGGCGGGCACCTTGGCGGAGAACTCGACGACGTCCTTGTCGAGGAACGGCACACGCGTCTCCAGCGCAACCGCCATCGCCGCGCGATCGACCTTCTGCAGGATGTCGTCGCTGAGATAGCTGAGGGAATCCGCCAGGGTCATGCGGTCGAGCGGATCGAGCCGCGCCGCGAGCTGCCGCATCTCGCTCCCCGCCCAACTCTCCTGCTCCGTGCCACCCACCACCGTCCCGGCCGGATCCTGATCGATCGAGCACAGCGCCCGGTAGAGGCCATCAAAGCCGTCGGCGGCAATGACGCGGCCGAGCTTGGCCACCTGATCGCCGGCATGCCGAACCTTCAATCGGGCCGGCAACACCGGCTGCAGCGCCCTGAGAACCGTCTCGGCCGGCTCTGGGGCGATCGCGCCGAGAACGGCGCCAATGGCACGCCGCAGCGGCATCGGCACGCGACCAAGACGCGCCTGCAGCGCGCCGCCCCAGACATGCCTGTTGTAGCCGCCGAACAGCTCGTCGCCCGCGTCACCTGACAATGCGACGGTCACATGCCGGCGCGCGAGCTGCGCGACCAGATGCGTGGGGATCTGCGAGGAGTCGGCGAACGGTTCGTCATAGATCCGCGGCAGCTTCGGCACCACGTCCATCGCGGTCCGCGCATCGACGTACAGCTCGGTATGATCCGTGCCGAGATGCTGGGCAACCCTGCGGGCGTCCTCGGCCTCGTTGTAGCCACCTTCGGCAAAGCCGATGCTGAAGGTGCGGACCGGCTGGCTCGCCCCCGCCTGCATCAAGGCCACGATGGTCGATGAGTCGACGCCCCCGGACAGGAACGCGCCGAGCGGCACGTCCGACAGGCACTGCCGCTTCACGGCGACCGACAGCAACTGCTCCAGCCGATCGACGGCCTCGCGCTCGTCGGCGATGCGATCCTCCTGGGCGGCAGCGACGCGATCGCGCAGCGACCAATAGGGTTGCGGCAGTGGCCAGCCGCCGGGAGCCGCATCCAAGGCGAAGCTCACGAACGACGCCGGTGGCAGCTTGCGGATGCCGGTCCAGATCGTGGCAGGCGCAGGCACGTAGGAATAGCGCATGAACGCCGTGAGCGCCGCGCGGTCGAGCGACGGCGCCCAGGAGGGATGCGCCGCCAGCGCCTTGAGCTCGGAGCCGAACACCAGATCGGCGCCGCTCCAGCCGTAGAACAGCGGCTTTTCGCCGAAGCGGTCGCGCGCCAGGATCAACTGCCGAGTTTCGGCGTCCCAGAGCCCGAAGACGAACATGCCGATCAGGCGCTGAAGCGCCGGCTCAACGCCCCATCGGCTGATCGCGGCGAGCAGCGTTTCGGTGTCGGAATGACCGCGCCAATTCGGCGCGGCGCCGGCGGCCTCCAGCTCTGCACGGACATCGAGATGGTTGTAGATCTCGCCGTTGAAGGTGACGGTGTAGCGTCCGCAGGCACTGTGCATCGGCTGCGCCCCGGCCTCGGAGAGATCGAGGATCGCCAGACGGCGATGTCCGAAGGCAAGCCCCTTCGCAGCACTGATCCAACTGCCGGACGCATCGGGGCCGCGATGCGCCAGCGCTGCCGTCATCCGTTCGACGATCCCGGCCAGTTGGGCCTGGTCGGCTCCGCCGAGGCGAAACAGGCCGGCTATGCCGCACATGGTCCCCTCTCCGCCGCTTCGTCCCCCATCTGCATGGCTCAGTGACCCTCACCAGCGTCGTGCAGCAATTCCGTCTCATGATTGGCCAGGAAACCGAGGCTCGGACGGCTGGTGCCGTAGTAATAGGGCAGCCCCAGCGCACGCCTCCAGCGCGACAGCAGTCGTGCGCCATCGTGATCGCCTTCGAATTCAGCCAACCGACCGTCGGCGATGGCCAGGACCTCATCCGCCGTGTGGCGGATGTCGTCCGCCGAGTTGGTCTCCGGATGCGCGCCGCTCCGGCCCAGCACGGCCGCATCGAACACGCGCCAGCGCCAGGGCGACGTCGTCAGTTGGTGCTGCGTCAGCACGGTGCCGTCTGCCAGTCTGACGGGCTTGAGGGCAAAACGGACGTTGCTGTTCCATAGCTGGGCGTCGGTCGTGATCGCATTCACGATCGCACAAGGAATGCCGAAACTGACAGCGACATTCGTCAACCCGGACGTCGTCCCGATGAAGGCGTGGGCGTGGCGGATCAGGTGGATGTCCATCGGCTCCGATCTGAATTCGCTCAGCGCGTAATCGATCGTGCGAGCCATCGGCGGAAGCCTCGGCGAGTTCGGACCACCGAGCTTGATGACCCATCCGCCACGGGAGGCGATCAGACGAATGGCGTCCAAAGACGTCTCGATCGGCGCATTGCGGTGGGTCTGCCCTGTGCCCATGAACTCGAAATAATGCGCTGCGTCCCGGGTGTGCAGGCACACATACCAGTCGTCGGGCTTCATGCCGTACCTGGAACGGAACGCATCGAAGCGAGCCGCAGCGGCGGCCGCACTCCGGTCGTAGGCATCACGCAACGGATGCCCTCTGCCCTCACGCTCCCATTGCTCGATGGCGATCGCACCCGCGTCCTGCCAGGGCACGACCCGCCCATCCGGCAGCCTGAACGCGTTGAAGTTCAACCCGCACCAGCGCTGCAAGGACAGCAGCTCCTCACCCAGTCGCTCCGATACGGTTTCGCCGATCACCACGACCTTGCCGAAACCTTCAAACAGCTTGAAGAAGACCGCGTTGGCGATGCTATCGGGACGGACGACGATCACGGCTTCGCCTGACCACCAGCCCAGCTCTCGCATCCGAAACAGAATGTCGAGCATGCCGAGATGGCCGATCTGCGTCGCCCATTCCTCAGGAACGAGCCGCAGCGTATCGAAGGTGAGGCCGAGCCGGTCGAGCAGACGCTTCAACTCATCAGAAAGCGGTGGCGGCGATGCCCGCAGTTCCCGCTGCGCATCCAAGGCGCGCTCATACAACCGAATTGCAATCTCGCCGCGACCGACATGCATCACGCGCTGGCCCGTGAAGTTGCACAGGTCGAACAGCCGGCCGGGAGCGCCGCAGAGGAAATCGAGGCTGTTGGGAACATAGCGCGGTGAATTCCGAGCTGCGATGTTCTGGTGGGGACGGAAAAAATGCAGGCTGCTCCGACCCGCCCAGAACATCGCGTCGAGCGCCGCCGCCTCATCCCCTTCGATCACGTCGACCATGGCCTTGTAGAAGGCGAGATCGACCATCGCTTCGAGCTGTTCGGGCTTCGCTCCCGCCGCGGCATCGCGCGCTTCCGAAAACTCGCCCAGTTCGAACAAGGATCGAACCAGCGCGTATCTGGTGTCCGCATCATCGAACGCCAAGGTTTCGCGGCCGACAGTCCCGGCCGCCTCGCGATAGGCACCGATGCTGCTCAGGGCTTGAATCGAAGCGCCGGGGAAATATCGGCTGAGAGCCGTCGAAAAACGAAACTCCGGCCGAGCTGCAAGATGCGACGTCGCATAGGGAAAATAGGCCTGAGCAAGGCGCCGCCGGAGTGGAAGTCTCGCGGCGAAAGCGATGACCAGACCAAGGAACACCGCGCGTCGCGGCAGCAGATTGAGGGTCGCTCCGACTATGACGAAGACCTGGTAGACAAACCGTCGGCGGCCGCCGCGCATCGGCCTTTGCTTTTGCAGTTTCATACGACCAAGTTCCACACAACCTTGAAATCCCGGATTCCGCGCGTTCGGATCAAGGCGGAGCCTGGACGACCGGCCATTCAAGTCGCCTGCGCGCCAAGGATCACGTCTCAGGATAAGGACAATACGCTCGCCGGGTCCAATGGGAGAATTCCCCGTGGAGACATCGCCGCCGCAAATGCCAACCAAGGATTGAGCCGATTGGATCGCAGCTATAACAGAGGTCCCGGGAATTTTCCAAGCCGAACATGGGGATGAACGCGAGCAAAACCGGATGAAATGAGGATTCAGAATCTTAAGCCCGGCGCCGATTGGTCTCGGGGAGTCCCACCTGATGAGCGAGGGCTCGGACGAAGCGTGTCGGACGACCCCGCGTGGAGGCGGCGGCTCCTCCTTGGTTGGAATTCAGCAAAATCGGCATCATTTGCCGTCGCCAACTCCAACGGGAAATGCCCGCTTGAAAGCCGCCGTCTTGACGATCTCGCGAGCGAGATAGCTCGTAAAGATCTGCGCTCCGTGCCTGTCCAAATGGCCGCCGCCGTCGATCGTCGTCAGGCCATCGAATGGCGGCGCGATCAGTTCGATGTTCAATTCCTTCGCCAGTTCTGCGGCCTGCTGGACGCAGGACTGGCTATGCGGGACCAATGTGAGCACGGCCTCTCCGCCCACTTCCTGGAGAAATCTCTTCGCATAGTCGACAATCGCGGGGGTCGTATGGCAGTCGGGATCGCGGGCCGACAGCATCGGCTTGTTGCCCAAGGCGACATAGCCCGGATTGTCATCCAGCCCCATGTCACCATCAGCGATGTTGCGATAGAGGCCGGTGGGCGAGAAATGGCCGTTCTGATACGCCGCAATCAAGTCCTCGATACGCCAGTGCAGATTGCGGCCGACCACCGTCAGGTACCCCCGTAGTCGGTTGCGCTGGACGGCGGCAATGGGCTGCTTCTGCGGACCAAGAGTGACGTTGAGGTCGTTGCTGAAGAAGTGCACGAACTGATCGTCGGCATTGATGATCCACAGACGCGGACGGATTTTCCAGCGTTGGATCACGAGCCGCGAGAACTCACCGCCGCGAATGCCCACGAAGGCCATGTTGTAGATCCCCAATCGACCGAGCACCGGCGATTGCGCGAGCGTCTGCCGGTCTACGGCATAGCTGACGAAGGACGGACCGAGAAAGACAATGTCAGACTGCTCGGCGGCTCCGACCGATCCTCCCAGATTGCTGTAGAAGATATCCTGGTCCTGGATCTGCGGAATGCTGCGGCCTCCAAAATCACGATACCAGTTGGTGTCGCTTTGGCGCGGAATCTGCAACAGCCCATCGCGCAACGTCCACGCGTCGAATGAGAAGAGCGACAAGCCGAGCGAAAACGCGAACGCGGCCGCCAGGCCGACAATTCCGACTGCGATGAGATAGCGCCCGAATCCGGCCGGTTCAGCTGACTTTTCCGGTGCAGACCGGCCGACTGTCGACATGACGCAATTTCCGCTCGATAGGTTGTCTCGGTGGGTGTCGTGGCAGCTGCTTTCGGCTCCGACGACGAGAGTCTAGACACGACGTCAGCCGGTGGAACAGAGGGCTTCCCACTCCTCCCAAGTTTGCTTTGCGCGGGAGCGCAGACCTATCGGGATGTCATCTGCATGATCCATCGAGGGGTTTCTTCGCCGCTGCGGTCGTCGGCAAGAGTGATTGCGCGCCCCCCGTCACGGCGGCGTTGGATTGGCGTCGTTGGGTCGAATTTTGAGCTGCCATAGCAGAAGAATCATTGATCGAAAAGGGTCCGCCCTGTTCGAGAGGCCGGCCG
The DNA here is from genome assembly GCF_051167575.1 of Bradyrhizobium sp. HKCCYLS3070. Lineage (NCBI taxonomy): Bacteria > Pseudomonadati > Pseudomonadota > Alphaproteobacteria > Hyphomicrobiales > Nitrobacteraceae > Bradyrhizobium > Bradyrhizobium sp. HKCCYLS3070. The sequence goes on along the minus strand of NZ_JBNPTI010000006.1, from coordinate 222,789 downwards.
CACGTCGCCACCGTCAGCAGGCGGCATCCCCCGAAATTCGCAGTTGGAGAGGCGCACGCAACTTGGCAGCGCCCTCAATCATTGATAAAGCAGCGCAATATGCAGCAACATCAAGAAACTTGTTATGCTCTTCACGCAGTTTGAGTTTCTGTTCCTGTTCCTGCCGGTGACTCTGGTCGGTTATTTTCTGCTGGCTCGCTTTTTCGCCGCCCCTGTCGTGCGCCTCAGCTGGCTCGCCGCGGCGTCGCTCACCTTCTACAGCTATTGGGACATCCACTTCGTCCCGATCATCCTAATCTCCATCGCCTTCAACTATACGATGGGTCTGCTGATTGCCGGACAGACCGGAAAGCTCCGCACCGGCCTGTTTTCCGCTGCCATCACGCTCAACCTGGCCGCGCTCGCGTTCTACAAATATACGAATTTCGGCATCCAGATCCTCAATGCGATCACCGCGTCGAAGCACCCCTCGCTTGCGATCGTTCTCCCGCTTGGCATTTCGTTTTTCACCTTCACCCAGATCGCCTACCTCGCCGACGTCTATGGCGGGTATTCCGATGAACGAAGCTTTGTGAAGTACGGCCTGTTCGTCACGTATTTTCCGCATCTGGTCGCCGGCCCGATTCTCCATCACCGCGAGATGATGCCGCAATTCGGCTCGGAGGAGAGCCGACGGATTTCCATCGAGAAGGTCGCGGTCGGCCTTACGATTCTGACCATCGGACTTTTCAAGAAGTCGTTCATCGCGGACGGGTTCGGCCTGATCGCGAATCCCGTGTTCCACGCCGCCAATTCGAGCCACCTTCACCTGATGGACGCCTGGGGCGGCGCGCTCGCCTACTCGCTGCAGATCTACTTCGATTTCTCGGGCTACTCCGACATGGCGATCGGCATTTCGATCATGTTCGGGATCCGGCTGCCCTTCAACTTCGATTCCCCCTACAAATCGCTGAGCATCGTCGAGTTCTGGCGCCGTTGGCACATCTCGCTGTCGCGCTTCCTCCGCGACTATCTCTACATCCCGCTTGGCGGCAATCGCTACGGCGAGCACCGGAGAAACGCCAACCTCTTCGCCACCATGCTGCTCGGCGGTCTCTGGCACGGAGCAGGCTTCACCTTTATCATATGGGGAGCGCTGCACGGGCTGTTTCTGATCGTCAATCATCGCTGGGGCAAATTCGTCGCACAGCGACCGGCCCTCACCCGCCTGTCGGCGACCGCCTGGTATGCGGTGGCGGCGCTCTTGTTGACACAGTTCGTCGTGGTTCTGGCGTGGGTTTTCTTCCGGGCCGACAATCCGAATGCCGCGGTCAGGCTCATCAAGGGGATGCTCGCCCTGTCCAACCCGGAGAAGATCACGGCAACGAACCTCGTCGATCCGCGCCTCATGATCGCAATCCTGGCAGGCTATGTCGCCTGTTTCACCCTGCCCAACGTGAACACGATGTTCGAGCGCTGGAAGGTCGGACTGGACACCTACCACAACCCTCGTCCCTGGAGCATTCTGAACCTGAAGTGGCGACCGTCCCTGCCGTGGGCCATCGGAACTTCGATCGCGCTGGTGGCGGCGGTTCTGATGAACATCATCGCCGGAGACACCTCCCAGTTCCTCTACTTCCAGTTCTAAGCTATCACCGCGTGCACCGCAGTGCTTTGCGCTGATGTTAATGAGCATGGTTTCAGACGACCGCTGCATGGATGATCAACCGCGGCCACCGCTTTCAGTGCAGTCGATGGATTGCACGCGGCGTTACGTCACGACGGTTCTGGCGACCTCCGCGCTGGCCGGCTACCTGCTTCCCGCGACTCTTTTTCAACTAGCCCGGCCATTCGGCGCTACGAAAACTCTGCAGGATCTGGCTGAGTCCCAGCGAAAGAACCCCGGGCAAATCGTGCTTCCCTTTGATCTGCGCTACAATGCAGCGTTCAAGTTGGCGAGGCTCGAGCAGGAGCGTCCCGAAGTCATCTGGATCAGTTCATCGCGCGCAGGGTCGTTTCGTTCCGCCCATTTTGTTCCATACAGCTTCTACAATCTCTCGTTCACGGCTTGGACGACTGACCAGATGGTCGATCTGTTCGAGCGCGCCACACGGTTCGCGCCTCCCCGGGTCGCCATTCTCTCACTGGATCACTTCTTGTTTGCCGAGCGTTGGGAAGAATGGTTCGCTCTTCCACGAAAGATGCGTTACGATCTCGCGCTCACCTATGTGAGATCAAGCCTTTTGGATTTCGCGCGGACGGCAGCGCGCAATCCGGCGCCATTCCGGAACTACGCCAGCTCGCCGACGGCCTTCGTCGGCACCCAGTCCATCCTTCATGGGGAAGGCTTCCGCAGTGACGGATCCTACCTCTATTCACCGGCACATATTGCCGATGCGCGCTCACGTTACTTGAATGCCGAAACGCTCGCCGGGAGCCTTCCTCGCGCGCCAGGCGTGTCGTCACGGCTGAAACAGCCGATCGCTCGACTCGCGGAAATCGCGAAATCTCGCAAGGTAAAGCTCATTGGCGTTCAGTTGCCGTTCATTCGGGCTGGCGTTGATCTTCTAGATCGCGAACAGGACGGTCCTCAGAGGTTCGGTGCTTGGCGAGAGTTCGCGAGCAAGCAAACTCGGGACTGGATGCAGGAGATGGGAATCCGCTTCTTCGATTTGGCGCGCCTAACGATGGAGCATGAGACGGCCAGTTTCGTGGACGCCTACCATTTGGCGGAGGCCGGCGCCGCCCGAACGATGCTGCATTTGCTGAATGATCCGGATTTTGGAGCTGAGTTTCCGAGGATCGACCCCTCAGAGATCCGGCGATCACTCGCTTCTTCACCGCAAACCTGAGCACCATACAACGCTCTTTGGCCAGCACCTCTGAGTCGTCAGCTCGACACGTGGACAGTCAACGTCCGAATGTTGCTTGTTGGGGGCCAAGATGGCCGAGCTTTGCGGCAGGAGACGGAATGGATACAAGCCCGTGACCCGGTATATCGCGATAGTCATAACGCTGTTCGCTGCCGCGTTCGTGCCGCTGCTGGCGATGTTGGAATGGGCGGGCTGGCAATTGGGCGCCACGGTTCCGCTTTCAGTGATCGCGGCGGAGCAGTCACAAAGCGACCGGCTCGTCTGGCTTGGGACGTTCAAGGACTATGCCGCTTACAAGCTGGAGCGAATTAGGCGAACTCGCCCTGAGATCTTGCTGGTGGGAAGTTCCCGCTGCGGCCAAGCCCGCGAACAGATGTTTCGCCCCTATCGCAGCTATAACGCCTGCCTGACGGCTTGGCCTCTCGCGCACGTCGTAGATTTCGTCGATCGCGCGACCAAAGCTGCGAAACCGCGCGTCGTCGTCGTGGCGCTGGATTACTTCCTGTTCGACGATTCCCTTGCCGATGCCTGGACAAAGGAACGCACGATGGACTTCGCACAGGGGCTCGATGCACACCGGCGAGAGTTGCACAGCGTGGTAGAGTTCGTGATCCGGACTGGGGGAAACATCGAAGCAATCCGGTCCGCGCTCTTGATTCCGCAGTTCGATCCTGTGGACAACAACAAACTGGTCGGTCCAGAGGCGATTCGCGGGAAGTTCGGATTCCGCAAGGACGGCTCGGTCATAGTTGCCCCACCCTATCGAAGCGCATGGGCCGAGACGATGTCTAGAGGCGCTCAATACATCCTGTCGTTCTGGGGTACATCCCACCTCAGCGAAAGGCAGTTCCTGGAAGTCGATCGCTTGGCCCGACTGTCTCGCGAACGAGGCTTTTCGGTGGTTGCGATCCAATATCCGTTCCTGGAAAGCGCGGCAGCCTTCCTCGATACCGATGAAGCCTACCGGCCCTATTCTGGTCACTGGCGCGAGATCAGGAGTCCACAGACCGTCGAAAGATTTGCGCAGCTTGGCATCCAGTTCTTCGATATGAGCCGCACCGAGATATCGCGCGATTCCGGCAACTTCTTCGATCCCGCGCATCCCTCGGAAAGGGGCATGCTCAAGACCTACCTCGCCCTGCTGGACCGGACCGAGTTCAGCAAGCTGTTTCCGCGGATCGACCGCAGCGCCTTGGCAGCCGATCTCGAAAAGGGACAGGGTGAACAGTTCGATCTCTATCACTGAGGCATGCTGCGAGAGACTTGCGTCCTCCGAGGCTTTTCCGATTGGCCCGCCCACCAGCGAAGCAGTTCGTCTCTCGTCGGAGCATCCTCGGATCCATCCTCCGCCTGATTCGTCAGCAAAGATGCTGAGCATCGCGGAGAAAGGATGATGAGCTCTCCGGAAGCCGCATTCCAACGCGACCACACAACCGTAAGCTAACAGGACTGTTTGTGCTGCTGCGCACACCTGATAAAGAGACCGCTGGAAATGACCGCCGCCGGCCCCTCCATCGCTCCGATCGGGGGACCGTGCTTGTTTTTTCGCAACGAAATCAATGTCGAGCATGAAAGATGCAGATCGGAACGGGATTCGCGGTGCAGATGTGCCGGGCGACAGCGACGCTTTGCATCGGAGTTCCTCGGCCCGCGAATGACACGGTGGCCGATTATCCGACCTCAGCCCGATCGAACCGGAGGCGAATTCCTTGGATCAGGTGATCGATATGAGTGAGATGGATCTGGCCTGTCAGACTGTTCGCGCCTCCTGCGACTCCGGGCAGACGATTGCGTTCGTGTCCGGCAACTTCAACGTCGTGCACCCCGGACATTTACGGCTTTTGAAGTTCGCCGCCGAGCAGGCCGACGTGCTGGTCGTGGGCGTCAATCCCGATTCGACGCCTGGCGTGACCCTGGCGCAGGACATGCGCCTCGAAAATGTGCGTTCCATCGCCTTTGTGCACCATGTCGTGCGCTTGGAAACATCGGCGTCCGACTTCATCGCGCATCTGAAGCCGACGGTCGTCGTCAAGGGCAAGGAGTTCGAGGATCGCGCCAATCCCGAGCAGGAGGCCGTGGACGCCTATGGCGGACGGCTGATCTTCTCGTCCGGTGAATTGCGCTTTGCGTCGCTGTCGCTGCTGGAACGCGACGCCAACATCGACATCTCCACGGTCCGCAAGCCGCAGGAATTTCCCAGGCGCCACGGCTTCGAGATCGCGAATCTGAAGGATCTGCTCCGCAAGCTGTCCGGCATGCGGGTCGCCGTCATCGGCGACCTGATCGTCGACGAATATGTCACCTGCGATGCGGTCGGCATGTCCCAGGAGGACCCGACCATCGTCGTGACGCCGCTGATGACCCGCACCTTCGTCGGCGGCGCGGGTGCGGTTGCGGCGCATGCGCACGGGCTCGGCGCCGACGTGAAATTCTTCACCCTGGTCGGCGACGACGAAGCGGCGCGGTTCGCCCGCAACACGCTCGAACAGCATGGCGTCAACTTCAACGCCTTCACCGACCAGAGCCGGCCGACCACGCGCAAGCAGCGTTTTCGCGCGCTCAACAAGACGCTGTTGCGCGTCAATCATCTGCGCCAGCACGCGTCGGATGCCGACCTGCAGCGGCAGATGCTGACCTCGGTCGAGCGCGCCTTGAAGACCTGCGATCTGCTGCTGTTCTCCTGCTTCAACTACGGCTGCCTGCCGCAGGATCTGGTCGACGCGATCGCCGATCGCGCCCGCGCCCAGGGCGTGATGATGGCGGCCGACAGCCAGGTGTCGTCGCAGACCGGCGACGTCTCCCGCTTCAAGGGCATGACCCTGCTGACGCCGACCGAGCGGGAGGCGCGCGTCGCACTGAACGACTTCATTTCGGGTCTCGCCGTGATCAGCGAGCGGCTGGTCGAACGGGCCCGCACCAAGAATCTCGTGATCACGCTCGGCGCCGAGGGCGCGCTGATCAACACCATGGCGGACGGCACCTTCACCTCGGACCGCCTGCCGGCGTTCAATCCATCCCCGAAGGACGTGTCCGGTGCCGGCGACAGCTTCTTCATGGCCTGCTCGATGGGCCTGCGCGCGGGCGCCGATATCTGGCAGGCCTCCTATCTCGGATCGCTGGCGGCTGCCCTCCAGGTTTCCCGCGTCGGCAATCTGCCGTTGACGACGGCGGAATTGGTGCGGGAAATCGACGAGACCGGATTCAGCCAGGAGTAGGATGTCGTCATGCGTGCCCTCCTGCTCGCGGCGGGGATCGGAAGCCGGCTGCGCCCGCTGACCAATACGACGCCGAAATGCCTGGTGCGTGTGCACGACCGTCCATTGCTGGACTACTGGCTCGATCTCGTGTTCGAAGGCGGCATCGAGCGCGCGCTGCTCAACACACACTGGCTCGCCGAACAGGTGCGCGCCCACGTGGCGCAATCGCGCTGGCGGGACCGCATCGATCTTGTTCACGAAGATGAACTGCTCGGGACGGGCGGCACCGTGCTTGCCAACCGCGCCTGGTTCGGCGACCAGCCCTTCCTCGTGGCTCACGCCGACAATCTGACGGATTTCGACGTCGCGGGGCTGCTCGCCGCCCATCGCAACCGCCCGCCCGGCTGCATCATGACGATGCTCGCATTCCGCACCGATGATCCGAGCTCGTGCGGGATTCTCGAGCTCGACGATCAGCACAGGGTCATCGCCTTCCACGAGAAGGTCAAGAATCCGCCCGGGAACCTCGCCAATGGCGCGGTCTATGTATTCGATCCCGCCGTCATCGCCGACATCGCCGCGCTGGGAAAGCCGATCGTCGATCTCTCCACGGAAATCATCCCCAACTATTTGGGACGCATTTTCTGCGTGGAAACCAGCGGTTATCATCGGGACATCGGCAACCCGGAAAGCTTGCGCCGGGCCCATTTGGAGTTTAATCACGAACCACGCCGTGGCGGGGACGCTTGACGGGCGGGTTTCGCCGCCGGGCTGGTCACCTTCTTCTGCCAATTTGTATAAAGGTGCGCGCGACGCGCCAGCCGGCGACACGACAGGCGAGCCACGGGGATTGCTCAGATGAAGATATTCGTGACCGGAGCGTGCGGCTACAAGGGCAGCGTGCTCGTGCCGAAGCTCTTGAAGGCCGGCCATAAGGTCGTTGCATTCGACATCATGTGGTTCGGCAACTTTCTCGAGCCGCATCCGGATCTCACCGTCGTCCAGGGCGACGTCCGCAATCCCGACGCCATCGACCTGACCGGGGTCGACGCCATCATTCATCTCTCCAGCGTCGCCAATGATCCCTGCGGCGATCTCGACCCAAAGCTGACCTGGGAGATCTCCTGCCTCGCCACGATGCAGCTCGCCGATCGCGCCTATCGCCACGGCATCAAGCGCTTCATCTACGCCTCCTCCGGCAGCGTCTACGGCGTCAAGGAAGAGGAGCAGGTCACCGAGGATCTCGAGCTGCTGCCGATCTCCGAGTACAACAAGACCAAGATGTGCGGCGAGCGCATCGTGCTGTCCTACAAGGACGACATGGTGGTGCAGATCGTGCGCCCCGCGACCGTCTGCGGCTACTCTCCGCGCCAGCGGCTCGACGTCTCCGTCAACATGCTGACGATGCAGGCGCTGATGAACGGCCGCATCACCGTGTTCGGCGGCGACCAGACTCGCCCGAACATTCACATCGACGACATCACCGATCTGTATCTCTTCCTGCTCGATCATCCTGAGCACACCGGGATCTACAATGCCGGCTTCGAGAACATCTCGATCCTCGACATCGCCAGGCTCGTCACCAAGCACGTGCCGGCCGAGGTCATCGTGACGCCCTCGAACGACCCGCGCAGCTATCGCGTCAACTCCGATCGCCTGCTCGCGACCGGCTTCCGGCCGAAGAAGACGGTGGAGGACGCGATCAAGGAAATCATCGGCATGTACTCGCAAGGCCAGCTCAAGAACGACGACCGCTGGTACAATCTGAAATGGATGGAGAAGGAGGTCGTGAAATGAACGTCCTGGCCTTCAAGACCCCCGGCAGCCTGTTCGCCGACTACACCAGCCGCTTCAGCACCGTGCTGAAGGATTTCGACTGGAGCCCCGTCGAGAAGCTCGCCTATGATCTGCGCGACTGCTGGCAGACCGGCCGGCAGGTGTTCTTCTGCGGCAATGGCGGCAGCGGCGGCAACGCCAACCACCTCGCCAACGACTTCCTCTACGCGCTGTCGAAGACGCCCGGCTCCGGCCTGCGCGTGCATTCGCTGTCGTCGAACCCGTCCGTGATCACCTGCCTCGCCAATGACGAAGGCTATGACCAGGTGTTCTCGCTGCAGCTCGCGGTGCTCGCGCGCAAGGGCGACGTGCTGATCACCTTCTCCGGCTCCGGCAACTCGCCGAACATCCTGAAGGCGCTGGAAGAAGGCAAGAAGATCGGCATGACCAGCTATGCCGTGCTGGGCTTCTCCGGCGGCAAGGCCAAGGCGCTCGCCGACGTTCCGATCCACTTCGCGGTCGACGACATGCAGATCGCCGAGGACGCGCAGATGGTGATCGGCCACATGATCATGCAGTGGCTGTACGCCCAGCGCGGCGACATCATCACGACGCGCGAGGTCTGACGGGCAAGGACGATGGCTGCGAACGAAAAGTACCTGATCCTCGGCTCGAACTCGTTTTCGGGCGCAACCTTCGTCGACTTCCTGGCTGCGGCCGGTCACGACGTGATCGCGACCAGCCGCTCGGACGAGCCGCATGACGCGTTCCTGCCGTACAAATGGCAGAAGCGGGCCGGCAAGGTCCGCTTCCAGCGCGTCGACCTCAACCACGATCTCGATGCGCTGAAGGCGCTGCTGGCAGCCGAGCGGCCGACCCACGTCGTGAACTTCGCTGCGCAGAGCATGGTCGGCGAGAGCTGGCTGCATCCGGACCACTGGATGATGACCAACGTCGTCTCCGCGGTCCGGCTGCACGACATCCTGCGCAACTATGACGGCCTCGACCGCTACGTCCACGTCACGACGCCCGAGGTCTACGGCTCGACCGAGGGCTGGGTCCGTGAGGACGCGCCGTTCAATCCGTCGACGCCCTACGCGGTGTCGCGCGCGGCTGGCGACATGAGCCTGCGGACCTATTTCGCCAACTACCAGTTCCCGGTGGTCTTCACGCGCGCCGCCAACGTGTACGGTCCGGGTCAGCAGCTCTACCGCATCGTGCCGCGCACCATCGTGGCCGCGATGACCGGGCAGAAGCTCCGGCTCGACGGCGGCGGCAAGTCGATCCGCGTCTTCATCCACATGACCGACGTCTCGGACGCGACGGTGAAGATCGGGCGCAGCGGCAAGCTCGGCGAGACCTATCACATCTCGGGCTATGAGCTGGTCTCGATCCGCACCCTGGTCGAGATGATCCTGGCCAGGCTCGGCAAGTCGTTCGAGGATTGCGTCGAGATCGGACCCGAGCGTCCCGGCAAGGATACCGCCTATACGCTCGACAGCTTCAAGCTGCGCACTGAGCTCGGCTGGCGCGATACGTTCTCGCTGGAACAGGGCATCGACGACGTCATCGCCTGGGCGCGACGCTTCGAGGATGTCATGGCCAAGCTGCCGACCAAGTACGAACATAAACCCTGATCGAGACCCTGCGCTTCCCCGGGGGAGCGCGACTGGAGAGCACGATGAACGTGGCAGTCCGGAGCCCAGCGGCCAAGCCTGACGCCGCCGCCCTGAAGGCGCAGGCGGCAAAGCTGCGCGGCAAGATCATCGAGATGTCGCACAAGGCCCAGGCCGCCCATCTCGCCTCGTCGCTGTCCTGCGCCGATGCGATGACCGCAGCCTATTGGCACGTGCTGAATATCGACCCGGCGAACCCGACGGATCCGCTGCGCGACCGCTTCATCCTGTCGAAGGGCCACGCCGCCGCGGCGCTGTTCGCGACCCTGGCGATGAAGGGCTACTTCCCGATCGAGGAGCTCGAGACCTACTGCCAGGACGGCGGCCGGCTCGCCGAGCATCCGCCGGCGAACCTCTTGCCCGGCGTCGAGGCCGCCACCGGCTCGCTCGGCCACGGCCTGCCGCTCGGCTGCGGCATGGCGCTGGCCGGCCGCATCAAGGGCGAGAATTACCGCGTGTTCGCCCTGCTCTCCGACGGCGAGAACAACGAGGGCTCGGTGTGGGAAGCGGCGATGTTCGCGGCCGCCCAGAAGCTCGAAAATGTCTGCGTCATCGTCGACTACAACAAGTGGCAGGCGACCGCGCGCTCCAACGAGACCCTGATGCTGGCGCCGCTGCGCGACAAATGGGCCGCCTTCGGCTGGGATGCGCACGAGATCGACGGCCACGACGTCGGCGCGCTGGCGGAAGCCATGCAGAACATTCCGAACGGCTCGGGCAAGCCGGTGGCGCTGATCGCCCACACCGTGAAGGGCAAGGGCGTGTCGTTCATGGAGGACGACAACAACTGGCACTATCGCGCCCCCACTGCAGACGAAGTCACGAAGGCGTTCAAGGAGCTCGGCCTGTCATGAGAAACGCTTTCGCTGACGAACTGACCAAGCTCGGCAACGAGGACGCCCGCGTCGTCATGCTGTCGGGCGACATCGGCAACCGCCTGTTCGACAAGTTCAAGGACAAGCACCCGAGCCGCTTCTTCAACTGCGGCGTCGCCGAGGCCAACATGATGGGCGTCGCCGCCGGCATGGCCATGAACGGCCTGCGCCCGGTCGCCTACACCATCACCCCCTTCGTGACGACGCGCTGCCTGGAGCAGATCCGCACCGACGTCTGCTATCACGAGGCGCCCGTGACGATCGTCGCGGTCGGCGCTGGCTTGGCCTATTCCGGCCTCGGCCCGACCCATCACGCCTGCGAGGACATCTCGTTCCTGCGCTCGATCCCGAACATGGTCGTGATCTGCCCGGGCGACGCCTTCGAGGTACGCGGCGCGCTGCGCGCGGCGATGCAGCAGGACCGTCCGGTCTACATCCGCATGGGCAAGAAGGGTGAGCCGGTCGTTCACAAGGGCCCCCTCACGGATTTCACGATAGGCAAGGCGATCACGATCGAAGAAGGCAGCGACGTCTGCCTGCTCTCGACCGGCAACATGCTGCCCGAAGTCATTGAAGCCGCACATAGATTGAAGGAGAAGGGCATCTCCGCCGAGGTCGTCAGCTTCCACACCGTGAAGCCGCTGGATGAGGACAAGCTCAAGCAGGCCTTCAGCCGCTTCAAGCTGGTCGCGACCATCGAGGAGCATTCGCTGATCGGCGGCTTCGGCTCCGCCGTGTCCGAATGGCTCGCCGATACCGAGACGAAGCACCAGAAGTTTCTGCGCTTCGGCACGCCGGATGCCTTCTTCAAGAAGTCAGGCGAACAGGAATATGCCCGCGAGGTGCTGGGACTGACCGGCCACCAGATCGCGGACAAGATCATCCACGCGTTGAGCTGAGACATCACATGAAGACCCAAGCTGCCCTCCTGGTCCAGACCGGCCAGCCGCTCGTCCTGGCCGAGATCGAGACCCCGGCCCTGAAGCCCGGGCAGGTCCTGGTCGAGATCGCCTATTCCGGCGCCTGCGGCACGCAGGTGATGGAGTGGCGCGGCGACAAGGGCGAGGACAAATGGGTCCCGCACTGCCTCGGCCATGAGGGCACCGGCACCGTGATCGAGGCCGGCAGCGCCGTCACCAAGGTCAAGGTCGGCGACAAGGTCGTGCTGTCCTGGATCAAGGGCACCGGCATCGAGGCCGGCGGCGCCGTCTATGATTGGGACGGCAAGAAGGTCAACGCCGGCGGCGTCACCACCTTCCAGCGCCATGCCGTCGTCAGCGAGAATCGCCTGACCCTGCTGCCGCCCGACCTGCCGATGGATGTCGCGGTGCTGCTCGGCTGCGCCGCCCCGACCGGCATGGGCGCGGTCTACAATGTGCTGAAGGTGCAGCCGGGCGATGCGGTCGCCGTGTTCGGCACCGGCGGCATCGGCCTCAATGCGCTGATGGCGGCAAGCCTCGCTGGCGCCATGCCGGTGATCGGCATCGATCCCAACCCGACCCGACGCGCGCTCGCGCAGATCTACGGCGCCACCCACGTCATCGACGCGGCCGGCGACGTGCTGGCGGAGATCAAGAAGATCGTGCCGCAGGGCGTTGATCTCGCGGTCGAATCCTCCGGCATTCCCGGCGTCATGGATCAGGCGATCAATTCCACCCGCCAGCAGGGCGGCCGCGCGGTCGTCATCGGCAATGCCAAGCACGGTGCGGCGCTCACGCTGAATCCCGGCGTCTTCAACCAGGGCAAGAGCCTGCTCGGCACCTGGGGTGGCGACAGCGTCCCGGATCGCGATTACGGGCGCTACGGGCGGCTCTTGAGCTCGGGCCGTTTCCCGGTGCGGGACCTCCTGTCGAAGCCCTACAGCCTCGCCCAGGCCGACCAGGCGCTGCAGGATCTCGCCGCCGGCAAGGTCGGCCGTCCGCTGATCGACATGTCCTTGCGTTAAGCCCAGGCCATTTAAGTACAAGCCATGCGGATCGGGATCGACTTCGACAACACGATCGCCTGCTATGACGGCGTGTTTCATGCGGCCGCGCTCGAGCGCGGCCTGATCCCGGCCGACCTCGGCCGCGACAAGAACAGCGTCCGCGACCATCTCAACGGCTCCGGACGCAAGGACGATTTCACCGAGCTGCAGGGCTACGTCTACGGCGCCCGCATGGACCTGGTGTCGCCCTACCCCGGCTTCGCGGAGTTCGTCGCCGCGGCCCGCGCCGCCGGCCATGACCTGTTCATCGTCAGCCATAAGACCAAGCACCCCATTCTCGGGCCGAAGCACGACATGCATGCCGCGGCGCGCGGCTTCCTGACCGACCGCGGTCTGATGGGATCGGCCGCCAGCCAGATCGCGCCTGATAGGGTGTTCTTCGAGCTGACCAAGGACGAGAAGGTCGCCCGCGCCCATGCGCTGGCCTGCGAGGTGTTCGTCGACGACCTGCCGGAGATCCTGGGCATGACCGGATTCCCGCAAGGGATGCGCAAGGTGCTGTTCGACCCGGAGAACCAGTTCGCGACCACGGCCGTCCCTTACGAGCGCCGCGCCTCGTGGGCCGAGATCGCGGCGGATGTCGTCCGTGACCGCGGCTGAGGCCAACGCCGACGCCGCCCTGCTGGCGCTCGCCCAGCGCCTCGCCGCGCAGGCCGGCAAGGCCAGCCCTACGGGACTGACGCGGCTGGCCGGCGGTCGCAACAACCAGGTCTTCCGTCTCGACACGGCCGACGGCCCGCTGGTCCTCAAGCGCTACTTCACCGACGCTCGCGACACCCGCGACCGGCTCGGCGCCGAATGGAGTTTTGTCAGCCATGCCTGGTCGCACGGGGTCCGTGTCGTGCCGGAGCCCCTGGCCTGCGACCGCGCCGAACAGGCTGGCCTGTACAGCTTCGTCGAGGGACGCAAGCTGACGGTCGCGGAGCTGGCGCCCGTTCATGTCGATGCCGCGATCGACTTCGTGCTCGCCGTGAATGCTCCGCCCCGCCCGGCGCTGGCGGCCGGATCCGAGGCCTGCTTCTCCCTCGCCGAGCACCTCGCCACCGTCGAGCGCCGGGTGGCGCGGCTGGCGACGCTCGATGGCGACGTGCCCCATGTGGCCGACGCCCGACAGTTCGTGACCGCACGGCTGCAGCCGGCCTGGGCAGAGGTGAAGGCGACCATTCTGCGCGGCGCCGCGGCCGAAGGGCTCGCCTTCGAGACCGCCATCCCCGCCGATCAGGTCTGCCTGTCGCCGTCCGATTTCGGCTTCCACAACGCACTGATCGACGACCAGGGCAAGCTCACCTTCCTCGACTTCGAATATGCCGGCCGCGACGATCCGGCCAAGCTCGTCTCCGACTTCTTCTGCCAGCCGGAGGTGCCGGTGCCGCTGGCGGTGCACGAGCATTTCATCGACCGGCTCACGGACGGCCTCGGACTGGACGCGGCCAGCGTCGCGCGCTGCCGGCTCCTGCTCGACGCCTACCAGGTCAAGTGGACCTGCATCATCCTGAACGACTTCCTGCCGCTCGGCGCCACCAGGCGCGCCTTCGCCGACACAGGCGCCTGGGCGCAGCGTTGCGCCGCGCAGCTCGCCAAGGCCGACGCCAAGCTCGACCTCATCGGCGCCACATCCGACTAACCGACATCGTAACGCCCGGAGATCTTCATGGCCTATCGCGAGTTCGTCAGTCTCGTCCACAAATCGACCAAGCGCGACTATCTCGCGCGCGTTACCCAGCGCGACAAGGCCGATGTCGCGGAGATGGCGATCAAGTACGACTACGACTACTGGGACGGCAGCCGCGAGACCGGCTATGGCGGCTACAAATATGACGGCCGCTGGCGCAAGGTCGCCGATGCGATGATCGCGACCTACGGCATCAAGCCCGGCATGCGCGTGCTCGACGTCGGTTCCGGCAAGGGCTTCATCCTGCACGATTTCCGCGAAGCCATCCCGGATCTCGAGGTCGCCGGCATCGACGTCTCCTCCTACGGCATCGAGCACACGATGGAGAGCGTGAAGCCGTTCTGCCAGGTCGGCACCGCGGCCAAGCTGCCCTACCCCGACAAGCACTTCGATCTGGTCATCTCGATCAACACGCTGCACAACCTCTACAACTACGATCTCGATGCCGCCCTGCGCGAGATGGAGCGCGTCAGCCGCGGCGCCAAGTATCTCTGCGTCGAGGGCTACCGCAACGAGCGCGAGAAGGTGAACCTGATGTACTGGCAGCTCACCTGCCGCATCTTCCACACCCCCGAGGAATGGGCCTTCGAATTCAAGCGCTCCGGCTACACCGGCGACCACGAATTCATCTTCTTCGAATGAGTGTGAGCTGAGAGCGTCGACAGGCGCTCTCGCGACGCATTGGCATCCGAGCTATCAGTCGACGATCGCTCTCTCGAACGAGAGGGCGCGGGGAAGGCCGGGAGCCTGCCGCCCCCATGGCCCGCCTGCAGAAAGAAGTGCAGGCGGCAGGTACCACAGGTTCGGCTGGGACATCCCGGCCTTCCCCGCGCGACTGGTTTTAACGGTGTCCTCCGTGCTCTCCCTGGGGATCGGCGTTCTTGCCCCCATTTTGCGACAACGCGCCTTTGGCGCGTTGCGCAGACCTCAGCGTCGAGAGGCCAGGACCACACGACTTCGCCGTCCGCGCCGATTGCGCTCGTCTGGCGCAGCCGTCACGTCCATCGCAGCCCACCTCCACGTATCGTGACGACGCGTACGTCCCTCTGCATGAGGCGGGATGACGCGAGAGAACCATATTTTCCGATAAAACGAAAGAAGAATATCTTTCCCGGCAGGACTGGACAGGGGTGATGCACCTGAAGATGCGGACCAATTCGTCTTTGACGCGCACGCCGGACCGGTTCGACCATCAGCGGCGCCTCGCCGGCCGACACCCACGCAAAACGAGTGCAGAGCCCGCATGCCGCTTTTGCGATCTTTGCAAAATGTATCTACAAATTGGCGGCGGACATCGCGAACGGCGGGGAACGGGGCTGTCATGACCAAGTCATTGAAGGTGGCGATTGCCGAAGGCCTCCCCCCCCAGACGCTGTTCAAGCTGCGCTCGATCAAGCGCGCGCTGATGGGGCAGCCGCCCCCGGAACGGCCGCAGGCTGCTCCGGAGCCAGAGCCCCAGCCCGAGCCTCAACCGGCCCCCGCGCCGGTCGTCGAAGCGGTGTCGGAGCCGCGGACGCGGCAGACCGAAGCCCTGGAACGGCTCGACGCCCACAAAATCAGCGCACCGTACCTGTTCTTCGACATCGACGACGTCCTTATCCTCCCCGCCAAGGAGATCGCGCGCACGCTGACCTTGAGCGTGATGTACATCAACAGCGCCGACGTCAAAGGCGATATCGCCGAATTCGGCACCATGGGCGGTTTCACCGCACGCACCCTGGCGAACGCGATGGTGTTCGACCCGCGCTATCAGCCGAACCAGCCGCTGCGCAAACTGCGCCTGTTCGACAGCTTCGAGGGCCTGCCGGAAATCACGGCGCAGGTCGACCTCGAGTCGCAGCACGTGAAATCGGGCACCTGGTCGAAGGGCGGCTGCCGGATTCTCAGCGCCGCGGATCTGCGGACCATGGTCGAGGCCATCATCCCGCCCAGCCGGGTCGAGATCTATGAGGGCTGGTTCGCCGACACGGTGAAGCTGCTCCCGGACGACACGCGCTTTGCGCTGATCCATTTCGACGGCGACCTGTATTCGTCAACCATGGACGCGCTGGTGCCGTGCTTCGAACGCGGCTTCATCTCGAAGGGCGCCGTGCTCTGCTTCGACGACTGGAACTGCAACGAGGCCGACCCCGAGGCCGGCGAGCGCAAGGCCTGGGCCGACCTCGTCAGCCGCTTCAATATCGTCGCCAGCCATTCCGGCGACTACTCGATCCAGGGTACCAAGTTCATCATTCATTCCTATCTCGGAATGAAGCCGAGGGCTTGAGCAGCATGCGCTTCGCTTTCATTGCGTCGCGGCCCCGTGCGGTCAGAGGGTGAATGCATGAGTTGTCCCTACACCACGCTGCCCGCGAGCAGCTTCTGGCGTCAGGCCGTTGCCGAGCGCAGCCCATCCGATCTCGATCCTCATCTGACCGCGCGGCTCCGCTTCGGTCCAGATCAGCGCGTCGCCTCGGCCGGCAGTTGCTTCGCGCAGCACATCTCGCGCGCCCTGAAGGAGCGGGGCTACAATTACCATGTCACCGAGCCCGCACCGCCGCATCTCACGCCCGAGCAGGAGGAGCGCTTCGGCTATGGCGTGTTCTCCGCGCGCTACGGCAACGTCTACAGCACCTTGCAACTGCTGCAACTGCTGCAGCGGGCGTTCGGAGCTTTCCAACCGGCCGATCAGTTCTGGACCGACAGCGACGGCTGGGTGTTCGATCTGCTGCGCCCCCGCATCACGCCGCGCGGCTACGTCTCGATGGTCGAGGCCGAAGTCGATCTGAAGCAGCATTTGCAGGCGGTGCGGCGGCTCTTCGAAACCACCGACATCTTCATCTTCACGCTCGGTCTGACCGAGAGCTGGGTGTCCAAGCTCGACGGCACGGTGTATCCGACCTGTCCGGGGTGCGGCAGCGCCGGCGACTTCGACGATGCCAAATACGCGTTCCACAATCTCTCGGTCATGGAGACCACCGGCTATCTTGCCGAGGCGATCAACCTGATGTCGGCAGCCAATCCGCGCCTGCAGATCATCCTGACGGTCTCGCCGGTCCCGCTTGCGGCCACCATGGAGCCGCGCCACGTGCTGCAGGCCACGGCCTATTCCAAGAGCGTGCTGCGCGTCGCCGCGGAGGAGATGGTCCGGCGCTACGACAACGTGCATTACTTCGCATCCTACGAGATCATCACCAATGCGAAGAACGCGGGAGCGTATTTCGCCGACGATGCGCGCTCGGTCACGTCCGAGGGCGTCGCGCGCGCGATGAAGCTGTTCTTCGCGCAGTTCACCGGCGAGGACGCTGGCGCAGAGGTGCGATCCGCACGTGATGACGAACGAATGCAACCGGCGGCTCCTCCGACCGCGCCGCAGATCATCTGCGACGAGGACGAGTTCTACCGCGCACTGGCCGCGAGCCGTAACAACTGAGGACGAGCGGCGGCTGCGGCCGAGCCTGTGATGTGAGGGGAAGTATCAGCGTGGACACCGAGCTCGAAGCGGTTCTGCCGGTCTATATCGTCGGCGACAGCCATTCCCTGCCGTATCGGAACATGGTGTTCCGCGAGCGTTGGACCGGCGCCTGGGTGATGGCCCGCACCAAGTACATCCCCGGCGCCACGGCGCGGGAGTTCTACGATCCCGCCACCGGCGAGTTTCATCCCGACTTCATCGCCTTCCTCGAATATGAAGGCCTGGTGCGCAACGGACGCGCGACGCATCTGTCGATGGACGAGGTCGATTTCGCCATTGCCAAAGCGGTCGGCCAGGCCGTGCGGCCGCCGCTGATCATGATCACCGTCGGCGAGATCGACGTTCGCGGTCCGCTCCTGCAACTCCTCAAGGACACCCACGACTTCGTTCCGCCGTTCGCCACGACGCTGCCTCTGCTCGACAAGCCGCTGGTGCCGTGGGATCTCATCGACGAGGCGATCGAAGCCCGGCTCGGGCCGCTCGTCGCCGGGCTCGATCAGCTGGTCAAAGCCGGCTTCAAGCGCGTCTACGTGCAGAGCGTGGTTCCTCCGACCCGGCAGGAAGCGCGCATCCGCGAACTGCAGAACTACGACTGCCCGGTGTCGGTGCGCACCAAGCTGGTCCAGGCGTTCAACTGGAAGCTGGCGCAGAAGGTGCGTTCGGTGAACCTGTTCATGATCGACCGCTGGTCAGACCTGACGGACGGCGATCTGTTGCGTCCGGAGTTCGATTTCGACGGGGTGCATCTGCCGCCGAAGGGCGCCCGTCTCCTGCTCGAGGCGCTCATCGATCACGCGATCGACAGCCGCGGCCTCGTCGCCAATCATCCGCGATACGAACTGTATTATCGAATGGCGTGCGGCCTGGACCCGTTCCAGCCGACCAAGCCGAACGCAGCATGAGGACAGCATGGCCTTGGGATCGATGATCAGCACCGCCAAGCAGCGGCTCAAGGGCGGCGTCAACCAGGCGCTCGGCGCTCTCGGCTACCGCCTGGTGCGGGCCGACACGCTCGACCGCCTGAATGGACATCTCAGTCCTGACGCAGCCCCCGCAGACAAGAACGGCACGGCGCAGCCGCGCCGGCTGACGCTGCTCCCGGCCGCGAACAGCGCCCCGCCGCTGTGCACGGCCCATGCGCCGAAGTTCGATCCGCACAAGACGCCGAGCCAGCTCGCCGACAAGATCGTCGCGTTCCAGCAGAACGGCGTCACGGTGATCAGCACGAATCCGGAAAAGGCGACCATGTTCCGGGAAACGGAGAGCTTCGATCGCGACGTCAGCAATCGCCACTCGGCGTGGGACTGGGCCGGCAACAGCGTCGCCTCCTACACGCAGGATCTGCAGACCGGGATGCCGTCGGCCGCCCTCGTCGACTATCTGCACGCGCTGTTCAGCGGCGGCGATTTCGATTCCTTCTTCCGCGGTGTGCTCGGCTGCCCGGCCAAGGTCGCCAATGTCCGGCTGGTGCGCTCGAAGCCGCATGTGACCGAGGGCGTCGGCCCCCAGGAATGGCATAGCGACCACTGTCCCGCCGGCGTCATTCGCGGCGTGCTCTATCTCTGCGATGTCGACGAGCAGACCGGTCCCTTCCAGTATCGCGACGCCAATTACCGGGAGCACACGGTTCTGGGCAAGACCGGTGATCTGCTGGTGTTCGACGCAACCCGCCTCATGCATCGCGGCAGCCCGCCGTCGCACAAGACACGCTCCGCGATTGATCTGGTATTCATGCCCCGCATGCCCGACGAGGAGATGACGATCATGGTCGCCGGCATGAACCACTGGCCGGCGGACCCGTTCTTCGTCAAGCTGCCGAAGGAGCGGACCGCAGACGTCCACGACGCGCTGGCCGACGGACGCCGGGCTGCCAGCCTCTATTGACGCATGGCCGCCCGCTTGCACCAGGAATGGAGGCAGGGGCTGGGATGCGCTCGCGCCTCTCATAAGGCGTCAGGCTTGATCATCAGGCCCTGTCCGGTGGGCAGTGCCAGGATCGCAACGCCGCGCTCGGCCGCGAAGGCGTCGAACGCTGCCTTCTGGGCCTCGTAGCGGACAAAGCCGTAATCATCGAGCAGGATCGGAGCGCCAGGCGACAGCTTGTCCCAGAAGTAGTTCGCGGCGGCGATCTCGGGGGCCGCATTGTTCATGTCGATCGAGAGGTAGGCAACCTTGCCGATGTCGACGCTGGTCAGCGTCTCCGGAACGCTGCCGCGGGTGATCACGACATCCTTGAACTCCGCGAAGTTCCTGACGACGTGGTCGTAGATATCCTCCCCGTAGCCGATCCGGAAATGCGGAATGTTGATCAGCTCCTCGTCCGCCAACTGCGTTTCGTCGACCCCTCGGAACGTATCGAACAGGAAGAATTTCCTGCCGACGCTGTTCCAATCGAAATAGGAGGCGATGGCCGTGCTCAACAGACCCTTCCAGACACCGCATTCGACGAAGTCCCCCTCGAGCCGCAGGGCGAGGCTGGCACACCACAGCGCGACGTGAACACGCCAGTAATAGCGATGGTCGATGACCGTCGATTGCACCGCGCGCTTGTAGGCGGCAACGAAGCGCGGCTCGCGCATGAAGTCGTGATTGTGGATCACGTGGGGATCATTGCGCAGTCCATCGAAATCGTAGATCGGAACATAGATGCCGTCGCCCGCCGGCGCCTCCTGTCCGGACTGCGGCGGTGACTGCTGCACGGCCGCTCCCCCGGCCGACAGCAATTCGACGGTGCGGCGTAGCTGCACCAGCTCGTCTCCCTGGACCCGGAGCGCAGCCGATTCACGCTGCAGCGTCGTGAGATAGGCCCGGCTGACCGTCTCTACCGGCTCACCATCGCGTGGCACCATGCGAAACTTGTTGGCTTCAACGCTGCTCCGAAAAGCGGCCTCCACCTGCTTGGCAACAGGGTCCGCAACGGCCGGCACCTCAGCGGGGACCGGGTCCGGTCCCCGGGCAGGAGGCGCTGCGGACGCTGCCGCGCGCTGAGCCGCCACCAACCGATCGATCGTCTCAGTTCGCACCAACTGCAAACCAACCGAGCGTAACATCTGGTTGGTGATACCTTTCCCAGCCGTGACCAGTCCCATCTGCCATCCCCAGCATCTACGCACAGAACCTGTAAGTTGTGGCAGGTCTCCGACACGTTGTCCAACGCTCGGACCGTGTAGCAGCCGATCGTGACCGCTGATAGATCGACGTCCAACGCTGTTCCCCGTGGAGATGATGCGCTCGCCTTCACGGAACTGCTCGGCGTCGCCGACCGACCTTTTCCTTGCACAGCCATCGCGGGAACGTTAAGCGGGATAGCCGGGCCGAAACGGTCTTGATGACCGCTTCTTTCGAGGTCGCATGGCGCCTGGGCTGCACCGCGTCGGAGATATTCGAATGCTTACCCCGTTGAAGAATGGGCTTGCAAATGCACTCTCGCCGGCGGCGCTCTACTGGCTGCGCTCGGTCAAGCGCGCAATCATGTCCGAGCCCCCATTGCCCTGGCCGGGTGGCCCCCATCAGGAGCCTGGAACGAACACGTCGTCCCCGCCTGTGATCGCTGCCCCCGCTCCGAGCGAGGATGGTCGGCCGATACAGGACATCGCACTCGAGAGATACAAGCTTCACCAGCTTCCTTCGCCAGACTCCTACTATACCTACGAAGACGTTCTCATCGTTGCGGCACAGGAAATAGCAAAGATGCTGACGCTTTCCGTGCAGTACATCAATGGGTCACACGTCTATGGCGACGTCGCCGAGTTCGGCACCATGGGAGGCTTCACCGCGAAGGCTCTTGCCACATCGATGGTCTTCGACCTGCAACGTCAGCCGCTGAGCAAGAGCGCATCCGGCGAGAATCCCTTTCGCGTTCTGAGATTGTTCGACAGTTTCGAGGGACTGCCGGAAATCACGTCTCCTGTGGACCTGTCATCTCCCCATGTGGTCTCCGGGGCGTGGGCGAAGGGCGGATGCAAAGTGCTGGCCGCACCGGAGCTGCGCGAGCGGATCGGCAGGATCATCCCGCCCCATCGTTTCGAGATCTATGACGGCTGGTTTGCAGACACGGTCAAGACACTGCCGCCGGAGACGCGTTTTGCGCTGATCCATTTCGACGGCGATCTCTATCAGTCGACGATGGACGCCCTGGTGCCGCTGTTCCAGCGCGGGATGGTCTCGACGGGGGCGGCGCTTCTGTTCGACGATTGGAATGCCAATCGCGCGCTTCCAAGCACCGGCGAACGCCGAGCCTGGCGCGAATTGGTCGCAGAGTTCGACATTGAAGCCAGTGACTGCGGCGACTACTCCATCGCCGGAAAGCGCTTCATCATCCACTCCTATCGCGGCATCCCGGCGGACCCGGAATAGCCGGCTCAACGAGACCGCTGCCGGGACGGACCGAGCAGGCGGTCGAGGGTGTCGCTCGCCAGGAAGATGGAACCGGGCACCGTAAGATGCCCGGCATCAAATGCCGTCAGTTGAGAGCCGCCGGGGCCGATGCGGCTGAGACATCCCTCGTCGTTGCAGAAGACATCACGCACCGAGATGTAATCGATCCCGAGCTCGCGGGTGAGCGCGCGAAGCAGCGCGTCGCGCCCGCGCGTCCATTCATCGTTGGAACGAAACCATGTTCGTTCCGGCAATATCTTCCCGGTCTGCCGATAGTACTCCAGCACGTTGTGCGACAGACCAACGCCTTGCCAGCCGGGCGGCGGACCCATCACGACGATACGACCGACCCCTTGCGCCCGGAGCTGCTCGACCGTGCGCGGTAGATCCTCGCGCAGCTCGGCTTCACCGTGGCCCCACGTCGCATCGAGGATGACAACATCGGGACGCAAGCGACCAATCCGCTGCACGACGTCAACGTTGATGCTCTTGCAGAATGGGCGCGCTGCGAGCGTGTAGCCGATCAGCGGCGGGCAGGCGGAGGCCGTGTACTGGGCGACGTCGTAGCCGCGCTCCGGCGAGAAGTGCAGCAGCCCCGGATACAGCGCGGCCCCGTAGGAGTCGCCCCAGATCAGCAACAGCGGCCGGCCTCCCTGCCCCGCGCAGTCGGCGCCGAACTCGGATGCGGGTTGCAGGATCAGCAGACAGCGGCCACGGCGCCAGTGCGACGTCGTCTCGCTGCCCGAGAGCATGAATCCCCTGATCTCCGGGGCGAACCGAACCGGCAATCCGCGCGTGGTGGTCGCAGTGATGCCGACCGCCCCCACCATGGTCATGGCGGCCAGCAACGGCCCGACCCGCCATGCGACCGGGGCCGCTCCGAACCTGAGCGGCCGCTCGATGGAACGCCACGTGACCCAGGCCAGCACGGCGCTGAGCCCAAGCACAGCGAACAGCGCCCATTCCGGGGCCGCGCCGGCGAAATGCAGCCTGGTGAAGACGAGGAGTGGATAGTGCCAGAGATAGAGCGGGTAGCTGATGAGACCGACGAAGACCAGCGGAGGCCAGCGCAACATCCGGTGAACCAGCGTGTCGCCGGTTGCGATCAAGAGCATGGCGGAAATCACGACAATGATGGTCCGGACGCCCGGCCAGGGCGAGGCTGCGCTGAAGCTGAAGAATGCCGCGAAAAGACCTGCCGCCGCGATCGCGGCGAGCAGGCTTCCGCTCGCCGCCGTCGTTCGAAGGATGGGACGCTGCGGCAACCACACCGCCAGGAGCGATCCGGCCAACAGCTCCCAGCCTCGCGTGGTTGGCGCGTAGAAGGCCCAGGCCGCCTGCTCGGCGGGGGTCGCCAGGCAGACCGCAAGCGAGCCAAGGCCCAGCGCTGCAACGATGGCCACCTTGTGCGACGGCCTGCGGGCGATCAGCACGAAGGCAGCCGGCCACAGGATGTAGTATTGCTCCTCGATGCCGAGCGACCAAAGATGCAGTAGCGGAAGACGCTCGGCGCCCGGATCGAAATATCCGACGATCTGCTCGTGCAGCATGAAATTCTCAATGAACGCTGCAGCACCCGTGATGTTGGACCCGAGTGCTTCCATCTGGGCCACCGGGAACACAAACCACGCGATCAGGAAGGTCGCCAGTACCACCGTGATCAGGGCCGGGAAGATCCGCAGGATGCGGCGGGCGTAGAACGTCGCGAAGCTGAAGCTCTTGTCCGCGCGCTGTTGGTCGATCATGCCCGTGATCAGATAGCCCGAGATCACGAAGAAGACGTCGACGCCGGCAAAGCCGCCGGGCAGCAGCTGCGGGAAGGCGTGATAGATGAGCACGACGATCACCGCGATCGCACGCAGCCCGTCGATGTCTGGCCAGTACTTCAACGCATGCGCCGTGGTCGCCTGCGGCGACGAGACGCTGCCGTCGGTTCGGTGGTCAACGCTGCCGACGATCGTCATTCTCGCGCATCCGTTGAAACGCACTGGTCGTCTCCAGAGCGCTGATAAGATCGCGGGTGAAGTCGCCGGCGCCCCTGCGATCGAGATGGCCACCGCCGTCCCAGCTCGAATAGTCGGTGCGCGCCGGCATCGCCGTTTCGATGCCGACGGCGTCAGCGATTTCGCGCACCTGAGTCCGACAGCCGTGGAAATTCGGCACCAGGGTGAGCACGACGGGCGCTCCGAGCGACTGCACCAGATCGCGCGCATTGGCAACGAGATCCGGCGTGGCGTGGCAGTCCGGATCGCGCGTCATCTTCACGCCGGGATTTCCATCGGCGAGAAAACGCGGAAACCCGCGCATGTCGGCCGCACCGGTCCGGTCGTCGCGCTCGAACGCCGGAATCGCGTTTGCCCTTGGCGCCGCAAAGGCGCGGCGGACATCGCGCGTCGCGTCTTCGAACCGCCAGCGCAGATTGCGCCGGACCACCTCGTAACGTGCGCCGAAGCGGCTGAGCGTCGTACTCGGGATCGGACGGACGTCGGCACCGAAGGAGCGGGTCAGGTTGCGGTGGAAGAAGCTGCCGCCGCCGCCACCGTCATCGGCATTCACGATCCAGAGGCGCGGATGAAGATGATGCTTGAGGGCGACCTGCCGCGCGAACTCGCCGCTGGCGACACCGACGAAGGCCATGTTGTAGAATTTCAGGCCATAGGTCCATTCGAGGCGGTCGCGAATGACGTTGCCATCGATCGCGAACGACACCAGCGAGGAGCCGAGGATGATGATGTCCGCCTGCCGCGCATGCTCGATCGAGCGGCCGATATTGTGGAAGAACAGATCCTGGTCCTGGATCTCGGTGACGCCGTCGCCACCGAAGTCGCGATACCACGCGGCGTCGCCCGGCCTGCTGATCGCGCTGAAATGGTCGCCGCCCTTGACGGCGAACCAAAGCGACAGGCCGCCCAGCATCGCGACGGTCAGTCCGAGCAGGCAACCCAGATAGCGCCGGCCGGCGCGGCCCGGTTCGCCTTGGCCCACATCCCCGCTTGGAAGACCCGCTTCCTCTGTCCGACGATTCATCGAGTGACCCGGGCGATCGGCCAACATGCCTATTTTTCAAAACCGGGCACAGCGTCCAGCGCCCGTCCGGCCACGAAGATCGCGCCGGGATAAGTCAGATGGCCGATGTCATAGCTCGTGAGTTCTGATCCATCCTTCCCGATGCGGGCGAGACACCCGTCATTGTTGCACATGATCTGGCGGGTCGAGACGTACTGGATCTCCAGTGTCTTTGCTTCGCTCTCGAGAAACGCCTCCTGAGCGCGTGTCCAGTTATCGTTGGAGCGATACCACGTCCGCGCCGGCAGCAGGTCATGAGTTCGGAAGTAATACTCAAGAAGATTGGTCGGCAAGCCGTCGCCTAACCAAGAGGCCGGAGGCCCCAGCAGAACGATCTTGGGAACGCCGACGGCTTTCAATCGCAACACCGTTCGTTGGAGCCCGTCACGAACCGATTCAGTTGGCCCATAACTCCAGGTGGAATACAGAAGCACCAGCTCGGGCTTGAGCTCAGCGAGCCGGTCGGCGACGAAATCATTCGCTCCCTTGCAGCCCGGTCTGTCCGTCTGAACAAAGCCAATCAGCGGTGGACAGGAAGAAGCGGTGTATTCCGCCACGTCGAACCGTCGCTCGTCACCAAGATATCTGAGCCCAGGATAGAGAGACGCGCCGAACGAATCACCCCAAACAAGCACGAGCGGATGACGCCCCTCCCCCGCGCATTCGGCGGCGAAATCGGCCGCGCTCTGGTCTGGTAGCAGCAGGCACTTGCCCTGACGCCAGTGGATCGATGTCTCCCCACCGGTCAGCATGTAGCTGCGAATGCTCTCTGGGATCCGACCGGGGAAGCCATTGGTACGATCGACGGACAGTCCGACCAATCCGAGCGCAGCCATGCCGCCCACAAGAGCTCCAATCTTGAGCAGCACCAGCCGCCGCCCGAACCGGATCGGCCGCTCGATATAGCGATAGGTCAGCCAGGCCAGCACGACGCTGGCGATCATGATGGCCCACATCACCGAAGGTGCGACCCCATCGACGAAATGGGTCCGCGCATAGGCCATCAGCGGATAGTGCCAGAGATAGAGCGGATAGCTGATCAGGCCGACGAAGACGCTGGCGCCCGCGCCCAGCACAAGGCGATGGACGAGTGTGCCGCTGGTCCCGATCAGCACGGCGGCGGCCAGCACCGGAACCAGCGTGAGGAAGCCGGGGTGCGGCAGCTTGCGATCATAGAGCCAGAACGCCGCGCCGATCGCCAGCAACGCAGCCCAGGCGGCGATTTCGCGACCGATGAGCACCGCCGGTCCCGGCGCATTGGCCGCGCCCCTGCCGCCGACCCACAACGCGAGCGCCGAGCCGACCAGCAGCTCCCAGGCGCGGGTGACCGGAAGATAGAACGCGTAATCGGGCGCCCGCGGCTGCACGACAACGCAGGCGACGAACGAGGCCGCGGCGAGCGCCATTGTGATCGCAAAGCTCCTGCGCCGCCACGCGCCGATCAGCATCAGCAACAGCGGCCAGGCCACGTAGTACTGCTCCTCGATCGCCAGCGACCAGAGATGCAGCAGCGGCTTCTTGTCCGCGGCGAGGTCGAAATAGCCGACCTGGCCGAGCAGGATGAAGTTCTGGATGAAGATCGCGCCGCCCGCGATATTGGTGCCGAGCGACTTCATCTCACGTGGCGGCAGCACGAACCATGCGATCAGGAAGGTGACGAGCACGACGATGATCAGCGCGGGAAAGATGCGGCGGATGCGGCGTGCATAGAAGTCGGCGACGCTGAACCTGCCCGACAGCATCTGCTTGTGGATGATGCCGGTGATCAGGTAGCCGGAGATGACGAAGAAGATGTCGACGCCGTAGAAGCCGCCGGGAACGGTGGTCGGAAATGCGTGATAGAGCAGAACGGGCAGCACGGCGACCGCGCGCAGGCCGTCGATATCCTTGCGATAACCGAGGGGCGTCGCGCGGGCCTCGTCGCGGGCAAGGTTCGGCTGGACAAAGTTCATCGGCTCGGGGCGCTCCAGGACAGCTTCGGCAGAAAAGCTGAATCCGTCCAAAGGACGTAGCAGTAAGGCCGCCGGCTGCCGACAAATTCGGAGATATTCACAAGTTTTTCCCGGACCTCACCGGCCGTCCGATGGCACGCAACGCGCTGACAACGGGACCAGCCTCGCGTTGGTGGTCTACAGGACGTCGACGGTCTTCAAGGCGCCCTCGCCATCCCCTTCGCTTACGATCGGCTCGCATGGGTGGCGGCCTCGCCATTGCGAAGGTCCACGATCTGCGTCACACCTCCAGATCGACAATCACGCACGAAAATGCGGACAAAGGCTATCTGTCGTCCAGTTCGTTGACAAGAGCGACGACATCGAACGAACCGAGATCACAACCTCGGGTCAGTCGGCTGTTCTACATGCCGCCCGCCTCTCGCACCCCTCCGGAGCGCCGCTCGCTCAACGGCTTGCGGCCGGCTGAATAGAACTATATTCGAAGAGCAGTATAGTCATGAGCTGCGCAGCCGTCGCGGTCGGGCATGGGGCTCCAGAATGTCCTTCGAGTCCATCCATCCAGATCCGGCCGGCCAACCCGCGCCACGCCGGCAGGGCATGATCCGATCACTGAAATCGAGCCTGGCTGAGCGTGGCGTAAAGGCGATCAGCTGGTACCTGAACGTCGTCGGCGAGCGGGCCGAATCCCTCAAGGACCTGATCTTTGCGCTGTTGCCGTTCCGCCAGGCATTCATGGTCGCACTCGTTTTTCACCGCTATGCACATCGAAATGAGTTCGACCGGCAGTTTCGCTATTTCTGCGGACCCGATCTGGACAAGGAAATGGGATGGGTGCTCGCCAGTCCCCGTTCGGATCAATACTGCAATGAGCTGATCCTCTTCCTTCTGATGTGCGAAAAGGACAAGCATGCTCTCCAGCTGTTTCCCAACATCGACTGGGGACGGGTTGACGATGAGTTCATGGAGGCGATTGGCAGGCTGACGAACAAGCTGACGTCCGGCTATTTCATGGAGTTGCTGGCGCAGGCCCACACGATCGATTGGATCGCCCTTCGCCCCCGGGACCTGCGTCGGTTTGCCGAACTGATCAACGTCATGCTGGAGCATCGGAACTTCCGTTATGAACAGAGGTCCTTCGAAGGACGACAATACGATGCTCGCAGAGACGGCGATCCCGTGCCGCTCGAGGCCCCTCTCGACCGTTACGTCCACGAATATTTCTGCGACAAGGAACTGATCGAGACCCTGGTCACTGAGCTGAACCTTGCCCGCTACGACGATATCCTCGCCGCACGCGAGGACCGCGGCCAATATTGGGAACGGTTTCCCGCCGACCATCCGCAGCGCAAGGTGCTGTCCGAGATCAACCTGTTCTACGCCTATCGCAACCTTCTGCTGACGACATACCACAGCGGCGAGGGGTTCCACGTCCCCCAGGTCTACACCAAGCTGACGGAGACACAGAAGCGCCTGCGCCGCCACCTTCCCGCTCCCAGCCCTCAGCTCAAGGCCCTTCTCAAGAAGCTCGACACCGATCTGTCGGACGTCAAGCTGCTCTCTCCGGACTGGAGCGCGTTGATCGGCCATAATGGCCACCTCAACGTTCATCTGATGATGCGCGAGATGGGGTGGTGGCAGGGCCAGCCGCTGCTGCTGGCCTACAAGGACCGGATAGCCAACAAGCCGTTCCTGTCGCTGTTCTCGGACATCTGTCCGACGCTCACGCTGGGCGAGAACGTCAGCACCGGCGTGTGGCACGAGCTCGCCAGCCTCACGCCCTTCATCGGCGATTCCCACCAGGCATTCCGCTTCGAGGACGGACGTGCGGTGTACTGGAACGATGCGGGGTCACTGGCGCTCAAGCAGTGGGAAAGCCGGCAGCGAACCTTTCCGCTGCGCGACATCTACGACCGCCGGCTGCTCGCCGACAACCGCATCGAGCTGACCTACCAGGACTACCGTCGCAGATGGGGCATGGCGGACGGCGACTGGTTCGTCTGCCTGCACGTGCGGGACGCCCAGACCCGGAATGATACCGACGGGGTCGGCGAATCCATCCGCAACGCATCGCTGGCGAGCTATCTCGATGCGGTCCGTCACATCACCGGATGCGGCGGCTGGGTTATCCGGATGGGCGGTGGCAAGGTGCCCCCGTTCCCGCAAATGGAACGTGTGGTGGACTATGCCCGCAGCGACGATGCATTTCCGGAGATGGACATTCATTTGATGCGCCGTGCGCGCATGTTCATCGGGACCACCTCCGGCTTTGCCTATGTGGCAAGCAGCTTCGGCATTCCGACCGCCATGGTGAATGCGTTGAGTTCGATCGGGCTGTTGTGGTCGAGGGACACCCGCTTTGCGCTGAAGCCCGTGCACAGGGCCGATGGCCGGATGCTGTCATTGAGCGAATGGACCTCGGAACGGTATCGTTGGGCCTATCCGACCCATGAATCCGTGGCGCGCGCCGAGCTCGTCGTGAGCGAGAGCAGTTCCGACGAAATTCTGGAAACCGTGCGCGAGGTGCTCGAAATCTCCGATCCCCTGCGGAAAGGACCCGCTCCTGGCGTGGACGGCAGCTGGGAACCTCACGTCCAGGTGCCGGGCTTCTTCGGCAGTTCGCGGCCAAGCCGGTATTTTCTGGAGAAGTACGCGAGCGACCTGCTGAGGGGCGAATGAGTTCGACGTGATCGACATCTCGCGACGGCCAGCACCTTGCTACGACCATGAGTGGGCCTGAGAGCTCGATATCGGCGTCTGTATGAGAGCGCGCGGCCTGATTCCGCAAGGGATCGAAGATATCGATGCGAGAGCGCTCGCGGAAATCCGTCAGTTCGAGACCTTGTCCGGCGCCAGAAATTCATTCTCGTACTTGGCAAGGTAGTAGGCGCTGATGCTGCCCGCGCCATAATAGTGTGATACTGAAAGCTGTCTCTTCCAGCGCGCCAGAAGTTGTGGCTCGGGACTCCTCGGGCATCGGGAGGCAAGATCGAGCACTTCTTCTGCGACGGCCTGGATCTCGTCCGACGTGTTGTTCTGCGGCTGAGCTCCGCTGCGGCTCAGAACACCGGCATCGAACAGGCGCCAGCGCCACGGACTGGAGGTGAGCTGCGCCTGGGTCAGGATGGTTCCGTTGGCAAGACGCACCGGCTTCAGTGCGAAGCGGACGTCACTGCTCCACAACTGCTGGTCCGTCGTGATGCAGTTCAGCAGCGCGGTTGGAATGCCCAGACTGATCGCGGCGTTCGTCAGCCCGGAGGTGGTGCCGATGAACATCCGGGCGTTCCGAATGAGACAAATGTCCATCAGTTCGGAGCGGAATGGGCTGAGCGGATAGTCGATCGCGCGCTCGAGGCATGGCAGCGCCGGCGAGTTCGGACCGCCGAGCCTGATGACCCAGCCGCCCCTGGACGTGATCGCGCGGATTGCGTCGAGATACGTTCCGATCGGCGAATTGCGATGGGTCTGGCCGGTGCCGTCCGTCTCTGAATAGTGGGAAGCATCACGCGTATGCAGGCATACATACCAATCGTCCGGCTTCATCCCCCAGGCTTTGCGCATCCGCCAGAAATCGTGCTGCACCTGCAGCTTTGCCCCATAGATCCGATCATACTCGTCTCGCAACGGATGGCCCCGGCCTTCCAGCTCCCACTGCGTGATTGCAAGCGCGCCGGCCTCCTGCCACGGCACCACCTCACCGTTCGGCAGCCGAAAGACGTTGAAGTTCATGCCGTACCAGCGCTGCAGGGATAGCAATTCTTCGCCCACGGCTTCGGAGACCGTCTCCCCGATGACGACGATATCGGCAAATCTCTCGAACAGCCGGATGAACGGCTTGTTGGCGACAAGGTTCAAACGCACGACCATCAGTGGCTTTCCGGACCACCACCCCAGCTCGCGCATTCGAAACAGGATGTCGAGCATCCCGAGATGACCGATCTGGGTCGACCACTCCTCGGGTAGGATCCGCAATTGATCCAGGGGAATGTTCAGCCTGCCAAGCAGATGGCTGACCTCTGCCGAGACGGCCGGGGATCCTTGGCCGCGCAAATCTTCCTGCGCGGCGAGCGCGCGAGTGAACAATCCAATCCCGAGATCACCCCGGCCGACGTGAGTGACTCGCTGGCCGGCGAAATTACAGAGATCATGTAGCCTGCCCGCCGCACCGCAGGCGAAGTCGAGCGGGTTGGGCTGGTAACTCAGCGCCGGGCGCGAAGCCATGTTTTGATGCGGACGCATGTAGCCGGGGAAGCCGCGGCATGCAATCGACATGCTTTCAATCGCGCCGGCCTCATCCCCCGCGATGATATCGAGCACCCCCTTGAAGAAAGCGAGATGACACTCCGCTTCCGATTCCGCTCGCAGAGGCCGCCGCGATGCCAGCCAATGCGCCTTGTCGAACTCGCCGACTTCGAACAGCGACCGGATCATCATGTTGGTCAGCGCGGGCGAATATTTGACGAGCCCATCCTGAACGATGAGATCATAGGCTTCGCGATCAGCACCGATCCGAAGCAGAAGTTCCGCGACCTCGACCGGAAAGTACCACCCGAGCCGTCCAGAGAATTGCTGGCCCGGATTCTTCGCCCGCAATGCAGCCACATGGACCTGATAGGCCCTTTCGAGCAGACGCCGCCCGCGAAGTTGCCCGATCTCCGAAAACAGCAGGATCAAAAAGGCCAGGCGAGGCGGCAGCAAACCCAGAATCCGGCCTGCCGCTGCGATGAGGGCGCGCGCCGCACGCTGCGGCTGGAGCAAAGTCAATTCTCGAAGGCGTGCAATTCCGGCCAGCAGGTCGCGTTGCCTGGGCGGCGGCTGGAACATACCGGATCTGCGCATCGGACTCAGCACACTTAGTGAAGCCTTGAAACGCTGCATCGGCCAACCGTCCTCCGCCTCCTTGAACCCCTCAAACCCATTCGCGGTTCCACGGATGCATGGGAACAATCCAGATCGAGGAAGGCGATCACGCAGGACGTCCAAGACGCCCGAATCATAGCCACACGCGTAGGCGGCATCTCGGTCTGACCGTCAAGTCAACCCGCGACTGATGATCGCAATGATCCCATGCAGCCACTGGGTGATCGGCAACAACCCCGACTTATCGACAACGAACAGAATTGTGGACCACAGCGCCAGCTGCTCAAGCACAATCCGTCCCAGTCCGACCGCAAGGAAAACGAAAGCCGTCAGCCCCGCCAGTAAGGAGTAGAGGAATCCGGCGCCGAGCGCGAGAAAAATACAGAAGTAGACCGTGCTCACACAGACGATCCGCAGGATCGTCCGGAGCGTCAGAAACATGTTTTTCACGCACGTGCCCCCTCTTGCCAATCCCAAATCGCATGGCGGAGCAACAGCCGCCAAGAGCCCCTGAGCATCGCATGTAGCATCTCGCCGTGACGACCAGGCAAATTGATCAGGAAGGTTCGCAGCTTTCTGACCAGTTCGACGATGAATACATCCGGGCGCGATTCCGAATCTGGTATCCAGAAAACGACCGCAATAGCAAGCTCCGGCACGGAGTTTGCCAATAGCTAAGCATCCGCGAGCCAGGCATCCGCGACCGTTGGCCCCTCGCGCATCTGTTGCAAGCTGAACATTTTACGTTGTATTGTTCGCAACTGCACTGCTATTGCGGCTCCTTCCGAATGGCAATATCCCTTCGCGGTCCAGCCGAACCAATGCCCACCAGATCCTCGTTCGGCTGCCGGTTATGCGGCCAGCCGATCACGACGCAGCCTCTCACGCTCGGCGTCCTCCCCGTCTGCAACCGCTTCACGCGTGACGGCCGCGTCGATCACTCGTCGGCGCTCGACGTCGTCGAATGCGAAGCTTGCCAACTTGTTCAGCTCCGTGAGTCTCCGCCTCCCGAGATCGTTGCTCCGGCGGTGCCGTGGATCAGATATCGCGAACCGGAAGGCCACCTCGATGCGTTGGTCGAACGACTCGTCTCGTTCAGACCCCTTGCGGGGCGCGCGCTGGGCACAGGCCCCTTCGAGCAGCCGCTTCTCACCCGCCTGGCTCGGCGAGGTCTGCAGATCGAGTCGCTCGATCTGGAGGAGAAGGGTTGCGGAGGGCGCTATCCCTATCTTGAAACCTGGCAGGCCCGCCTCAACGCGGCGGATCTCGCAGCTCCAGCCGCCTCGCTCGGAACATTCGACATCGTCTCCTGCCGCTATCTCATCGAGCACACGTCAGCCCCTGTCGATGCCTTGCAGGCTCTCAAGACCCTGCTTTCGCCCCAAGGCCTTCTGCTGATCGAGGTCCCCGACAGCAGCAAATTCCTCGCGGCGCGCGACTACTGTTTCCTATGGGAAGAGCACAGCTGCTATTTCGTCGAGGAAACGCTGCGCCGTCTGGCCGAGGAGAGCGGCTATCGCGTGCTGGCCCTGCTACGCTATCCGGGGGCCCTGGAGGATGCGCTGGCGGCCGTCCTGACCCCCGCGGGCAGTCCTCCGGCAGCGGTCTCACCGCGGCGGGGATCTTCCAGCCTGTTCCAAGCCTATCGTGACGATTTTGCTCCCACCCGGGCGCGGTTGCGCGGGAAACTGACGACCCTCGCCGGGCCGGACGGGGATCGAATCGCTCTGTTCGGCATCGGACATCACGCCATCATGTTCGCCAACGCCTTCGGCGTGGCCGACATGTTCGCGCTTGCCGTCGATGACGACCCCGACAAAGCGGGCTTTTTTCCACCGGGTTTCGCCGTCCCCGTGGTAGGATCGGATCGCCTGCTGGCTGATGGGCAGATCACCACCTGCCTGTTTGCCGTGGCACCTCACATCGAAGGCAAGGTGCGCGAGAAGCTCGCTCCCCTCGCTGCGCGGGGCGTGGAATTCCGCTCGATCTACGCCGCGCTCGACAACGCAATCACGAAGGACCTCGCTCCATGAGCCTCGTTCAAAAATCACCCGAGGTATTCCTGGCCGAGGGCCCCATTTCATCGGTGGGCGCGGCCGAGATCGACACCCTGAAGGCCGCGGTGAAGGCCAGCCCGAAGCGGCGGGCCCGCATCAACGCCCATCCGGACGGCGATGACAGCCTGCATGAAATGATCATCGCGATCGATTCCAGCTCCTACATCCGTCCGCACAAGCACCCGGGCAAGAGCGAGGCGTTCCACATCATCGAGGGCGAGGTCGATATCGTGGTGTTCGACGATGACGGCCAGATCGAGCGTGTCGTCGAATTGGGGCCGCCGGGCGGTGCGCGCCCCTTCTACTATCGCATGTCGAATGCATTCTTTCACACCCTGATCATCCGCAGCGACCTGCTGATCGTGCACGAGATCACCAACGGCCCGTTCCGCCCCGGCGCCAGCGTGTTCGCCGACTTCGCGCCCGAGGACAGCGACGCCGCCGGGGCCGAGGCCTATCAGGCCGATCTCGTCCGGCGTGTCGCCGCACGGCAGGGCGTTGCCGCATGACCAGCCATGCCGTCGTGGTCGGCGGCACCCGCGGCCTCGGCCGCGTGGTCGTCGAACGCTTCCTGGCGCGCGGCTGCGCCGTCAGCGTCGTGTCGCGGCAGCGCCCGGCCGATTTTCCCGATCAGCCCGGCTTGAAGCATTTTTCCGCCGATCTCGAGCGCAGCGAGAGCTTTGCCGGGCTCTGGGGTGAGATCGCCGAGGCCAACGGCCCGGTCCGCTACCTCGTCCTGAGCCAGCGCTTTCGCGGCCAGGGCGATCCCTGGGCCGGAGAAATCCAGGTCGGCCTGACCGCCTCGCGCGACCTGATCGAGGGATTTTCCGGCCATTTCGCTGACGATGGCGACCGCGCCATCGGCGTGGTCAGCTCGGTCTATGCCGAATTCGTCGGCAGTTCGCAGCCGGTCGGCTACCATGTCGTGAAGGGCGGCCTCAACGCCATGGTCCGGCATTACGCCGCGACGCTCGGCCGGCGCGGCATCCGCGTCAACGCGATCATGCCGCTGACCTATCTGAAGCGCGAATCGCGCATTTTCTATGAGCAGAACGAGAAGCTGATGGAGACCTACCGCAAGCTGGTCCCGCTGGGCCGGCTCGGGACGGCCGAGGAATGCGCCGACGCCCTCGACTTCCTCTGCAGCCCGCGCGCTTCGTTCATCAACGGGCAGAGCCTGTTTCTGG
This sequence comes from Bradyrhizobium sp. HKCCYLS3070, assembly GCF_051167575.1. Classification (NCBI taxonomy): domain Bacteria; kingdom Pseudomonadati; phylum Pseudomonadota; class Alphaproteobacteria; order Hyphomicrobiales; family Nitrobacteraceae; genus Bradyrhizobium; species Bradyrhizobium sp. HKCCYLS3070. Next base: position 187,801 of record NZ_JBNPTI010000006.1, on the reverse strand, counting down.
ATGGCGGAGTGTCCACAGTCTGGCAAGAAGAGGTCGCCAAGAGCTTCGCCGGCCTGTAAAACCCGCCGCAAATTCCTCTTCGGCCGACCGTCCCGCCTGCGGGATCGCCAACCCAGGATCGACACCTCATGCAGCACGTCAAGCACAAGACCGATTGCCGCCTGTGCGGCTCGACCTCGCTCGATCACGTGCTGCCGATCAGGCCTTCCGCGATCGGCGACGCGTTCGTGACGGCGGACCGGCTGGGCGAGAAGCAGGACCTCTACCCGCTCGACTGCTATCTTTGCCTCGACTGCGGCCATCTGCAGAATCTCGACGTCGTCGATCCCGACATCCTGTTCCGCGACTACACCTACCGCACCTCGGTCTCGCTCGGCCTCGTCGAGCATTTCAAGCGCTATGCGCAATCGGTGGTGTCCTCGCTCGCCATCCCCAAGGGCAGCCTGGTCGCCGAGATGGGCAGCAATGACGGCTCGCTGCTCAAGGCGTTCAAGAACGAGGGCATGCGCGTGCAGGGCATCGACCCCGCCCGCGACATCGCGGCGACCGCCACCAAGGAAGGCGTGCCGACGATCCCGGATTTCTTCACCAGCGCGCTGGCGGCCCGCATCAAGTCGGAGCAGGGCGAAGCCAAGCTGTTCTGCGCCAACAACGTGTTTGCGCATATCGACAACATGTCCGACGTCGTGAAGGGCATCCGCCTCCTGCTCGCCGACGACGGCGCCTTCGTGTTCGAGGTCTCCTACATCGTCGACATGATCGACAACATGGTGTTCGACACGATCTACCACGAGCACGTCTCGCATCACGCGCTGATCCCGCTCGAGACCTTCCTGAACCGGCACGACATGACGCTGTTCCACGTCGAACGCACCGGCACCAAGGGCGGCTCGATCCGCGCCTTTGCGCAGCCGAAATCGACCGGCAAGCGGCCGCGCTCGGCGGAGCTGTCGACGCTGATCGCCGAGGAGGAACGGCGCGGCGTCACCAAGCCGCAGATCTACCGTGACTGGTTCGTCGCCATCGAAAACTGCAAGCGCCGGGTGCTCGCCACGCTCGACGAGGCCATCGCCGCGGGCAAGCTGGTCGCGGCCTACGGCGCCTCGACCACCACCACCACCCTGCTCTACCATTTCGAGCTGGAGAACCGGATCAAGTTCATCGTCGACGACAACCAGCTCAAGCACGGCCGCTTCAGCCCGGGCGCCCACATCCCCGTGCTGCCCTCCAGCGAGCTCGCGTCGCGCAAGCCCGACATCGTCGTCATCCTCGCCTGGATCTATGCGGACCCGATCCTGAAGCGCAACCAGGCCTACCTGGACGCAGGCGGTCGATTCCTGGTGCCGCTGCCGGAGCCGCGGATCGTCGACGCCTCGGGCTCGGTCGCGATCTGAGCCGCGGCGGCGGCCTGAGCTGACCGGTTGACAGTGCCCTCGTAACATGGTCCAGCAAGCCCCGGCGATTGGCCGCCGGCGTGGCGGGCGTCCAACCGCATTCAGCTGGTAAGACAAACACTTACGGCTCTCGTGAGGTACAAGGATGACCACCCTGACCGATGGACAGGTCGAGCGGTTCGTGGTTGCGGATCGGCGTCGCATCTCCTGGGCGCGCTGCCGCGAGGACATCGCGCCTTTCATCACCCGTCACGTCACCTGGCGCGCGCTCGCTGCCGGTGACATCCGATCGAAATACCGCCGCACCATGCTGGGCCCGTGGTGGATCACGGCCACCAACGCGATCACCGCCCTGATCATGGGCACGGTGGCTGGCCGCTTCCTCGGCGCCGACATGAAGACCTACCTGCCCCACTTCATGGTCAGCATGACCATCTGGAGCTTCATCTCGTCTTCGCTCAGCGAGGCCTGCTACACGATGATCAATGCAGGCGGCATGATCAAAGCCGTCGACATGCCGATCCTGATCCATGTCATGCGCATGGTTCAGCGCAACCTGATCATCTTCCTGCACAACATCGCGGTGATCCCGTTCATCTGGCTCGTCTATCCATGGTCGGTCGGGTTCGGAATGGTCCTCGCCATCCTCGGCCTGATGATCGTCTACGTCTTCGTCGTCAGCGCCTCGGTGATCGTCTCGATGATCTGCGTGCGCTATCGCGACGTGCCGCCCGTCATGGCGGCGGTGCTGCAGCTCCTGTTCTTCATCTCTCCGATCATCTGGGAACCGTCGAGTATCCGCGGCGGCGAGCTCATCGTCACGCTCAATCCGATCGCCTATCTCTTGTCGGTCACGCGCGGTCCGCTGATGGGCGACGTTCCCGGCCTTGCGACCTGGGCCGGTGCCATTGGATCGGTCGCGGTCCTGACCGCCGCCATGATCTATATCTACACGCGCTATCGGTCGCGCGTCGTGTATTGGGCCTGACATCATGGCCGGGAGCTCTGGATCCGCCTCGAATGACTCTCATTGAAGCCAAGCAAATCGGCATCGAATTTCCGGTCGCGCCGCCGAACGCACGATCATTCCGGCATCTGGCCATCAAGGCGGCCTCGCGCGTCGGCGGCCGGGTCTCGAAGAGCGACGGCTCGTTCCAGTTCGTCCAGGCGCTCGATGACATCAGCTTCACCCTGAAGCAGGGCGACCGGCTCGGCCTGATCGGCCACAACGGCGCCGGCAAGACCACGCTGATCCGCGTGCTCGCCGGCATCTACGAGCCGACGCGCGGCTCGCTGCGGACCGTAGGGCGTAACGTTCCGATGTTCGACATCGGTCTCGGCATGGACGAAGAGGCCTCGGGCTACGAGAACATTCGCACCCGCGGCCTCATCCTCGGGCTCTCGCCCGAGGAGATCGAGCAGCGCGTGCCCGAGATCGCCGAATTTGCCGAGCTCGGCGACTATCTGGAGCTGCCGATCCGGACCTATTCCTCGGGCATGCTACTGCGTCTCGTGTTCTCGATCGCAGCCTCGATTCACGGCGACATCATCCTGATGGACGAGTGGATCGCGGTCGGTGACGCGCAGTTCCGCAAGAAGACTCACGGCCGGCTGCAGGACATCACGATGCGCTCGGGAATCGTCGTGCTCGCCACCCATGATCATGGCCTGCTGCGCGACACCTGCAATCTCGGGCTCTATCTCGATGGCGGCCGCGTGCGGGCCTTCGGCGCCCTGGACGACGTTCTGAAAGAGCTGCCCAAGGTTTGAGCGGCCGGGCTCGACAGCATGCGGCAGGAAGCTCGCTGAACCATGACCACGACGACCGCCCGCGCTGCCTCCCCGACCGTCACGCTGGTCGTCCCGAACTTCAACCACGCCCACTACCTGCCCGAGTCGCTCGGCAGCATCGCGAACCAAACCCGCGCCCCCGACCGCGTCATCATCATCGACGACTGCTCGACGGATGACAGCATCGCGGTCATTTCACGCTTCGTGGCGAGCCGGCCGAGCTGGCGACTGATCCGCCACGAGACCAACCAGGGCGTCGTGCGCGGTCAGAACGAGGCGCTGGCGATCGCGGACACCGAATGGATCGGTTTTCTCGGGGCCGACGACGCGCTGCATCCGGCCTATCTCGAAAAGGCGATGGCGCAGGCGGCCACCCATCCCGAAGCCGGCTTCGTCTTCGCCTGCTGCGAGATCATCGGCCCTCAGGGACCGTCCGCAAAACGGATCCTGCGGCCGGTGATGCTGCCGGCTTCCGCATCGGCGATGCTGGCGCCGGCCGACGTTCGCCACGCGCTGCGCTTTGGCGACAACTACTTTTCGGGCACCACCTCGCTCTACCGCCGCACGGCCTTGCAGGCGCTCGGCGGATTCGACGTCAAGCTCGGCTCGTTCTCGGACGCGTTTCTCGCCCGGCGGCTGGCATTGACCTATGGCTGCTGCTTCATCGCCGAGGCGCTCGGCTACTGGCGGATTCACGGCCAGAACTATTCGACGGCGACCGCAACCGATCCGGCTTCGCTCAACGCCAAGCTCGCGGAGATCGGCGCGCTGATTGCGCAAAGCAGGCTGTTCCCAAAGGGGTATGAGGATGTGTTCGCCCGGCGCAATCGCTTCGGCGCCGCGCGAATGGTACTGGGCGGCGATACGGCAGCGTCGGCCAAGGCTGCGCGCGTATCCGCCTTGCTCGACGGCAATGCGCTCGATACGCACCTGCTTGGGCTGATGTTGAGCCTCGGCTCAAGCGGCCGCCTTGCTGCGCTAGCTTGGATCACGTTGCGGACGCGGCCGATGTCGCTGTCTCGCCTGCTCGCCCAGACCGCCACACGACGGGCGATCTTGTCCGCCACGCCCGGCTATCGCGCGTCATGACGGTCCGCGCCCCCTTCGGCTCGCTCCGGCGCCGCCTCGGTGCGAAGGCGGCGCCTGCGCCGATCCGCGCGACGCCGACGGCGCCACCATCGCCGGAGGCGCCGCGCAGCCGCTGGTCGCCGCGGACGTGGCTGACGGCCTCCGCATTTCGTCTCTATGCGTTCCTGAGCGCGCGGCGCCGGCAATTGCTTCCGCTGACCACTCGCGCCGCGAACATCGTCGACAGCAGGCTCATCGTTGCGCCGGCCGGGGCGACGCTGCTCCGGCTGATGGACCGGCAACTGGCAAGGGGATCGCGCCTCGGCCGTTTGCTGGCGCTGACGACCTCGACCACGTTGGCCGCCGCCGCGCAGGTTCATCTCGCCGCAAGCCGCAAGCCGAGTGCGCTGCGTGCGGTGCGGATCTTGAACCTGATCTTCCGCAGCAACGTGCGCGCGCGGGCCGGTGTGGGCGCGCAGGCCTATTTCACCACGCTGGCGCTGTGCAGCGCCTATGACCGGATCGTGCGCGACGTGCCGCAGCCGGAGACGATCGACAGCTTCGCGATCAATTTCGCGGTCGGCGTCGCCCACATGTATCGCGGCAATCTGCCGGTCGCGGCCCATTTCCTGACAGCGGCTGCGGCCTCCGGCGACGGCAACGCGCTGCGCAAGCTCGGCGCCGTCCATGCCCTGGCCGGCGACCACGTCCAGGCCGCCGCTTGCTTCGAGGCGTCGGTCGCACGCGATCCCCGCTCGGTGATGGCGCACCAGAACTATGCCGGCGGCTACGATCCGTCGACCTACACGCCGAGCGCCTGGGAGCTGGAGCATGCCGGCGAGCTCCTGATCTACGACAATCTGATCCAGCTCGGCGAGAACTTCTATCACCAGGGCCGCTACGAGGACACGTTCCGCTGCTATCAGGCCGCGCTCGACCATCAGGACGCCTTGGCGGCCAAATGGTCGATTCCCGACGCGCTGATCCGGCGCATTGCCGGCGCCAGCAGCATCTTCGATCCCGCGCTCCCGGTCCGGCTGCTCGGCTACGAATGGGTGACGCTGATCGGCCACATCGGCTTCATCGACTGCCATTTGCGCATGGCCGCGCTCGGCATGCTGCCGCGGGCCAACTACGTCCTGCTTGCTCCGGCGAGCAAGGTGGTCAACCAACCGTTCCTCAGGCTGTTCGCGCCGCATGTCACGATCGTCGAGGACCCTGCTCTCGTCCACGACCTGCTGCCCTATCAGCGGCTGGTCGGCGACCAGTTCATCGCCGTCCGCGGCAAGGGCGGCCTGGCCGAACCATGGGCCCACGCGGCGTCGCGCGCGCAGGTCGCCTGGGCCGAACAGCGGCGGCTGCCGATCGTGAAGGTCCCACCGGAGCTGATGGACACCGGGGCTGCCAGGCTGCGCGCCGCAGGTGTCACCGCGGACTGGTTCGTCGCGATGCACATCCGCGAGGGCGGCTATCATGGCGACGGACCAGGCACCACGCGCCAGCATCGCTCCGCCAATGTCGGCGATTACCTGGACGCCATCGCCGCAATCACCTCACGCGGCGGCGCCGTGGTCAGGCTCGGCGATCGCAGCATGACGCCGCTGCGCGGCATGGCCGGCGTGTTCGACTACGCGCACAGCGACATCAAATCGGCGGAGATGGACCTCTATCTCTGCGCCGCAGCTCGTCTGTTCGTCGGCACGACATCGGGCCTGACCACGGCCGTGCAGGCGCTGGGAACGCCGATGCTGCTGGTCAACTGCATCTCCAACGACTGCCAGTTCTGGCATGACCGCACCGACTTCACCGTGCGGCCGGTCTATGACCGGCGTGGACGGCGCTACCTCTCGCTGCGAGAGACCTACCGCCAGCCGCTGCAGGCGCTGCTGATCGACACCGCCGTGCTGGCCCGTCACGGGCTCGAAATCCACCCCAATACCGCACAGGACATCACGGCAGCCGTCCGCTACAAGCTCGATTGCCTGGACGGAACCGGCAGATCCCTGCGTGAGGGCGGCCCGCAGCTTGATCGCTATCGCGCAGCGCTCAGCAGCAACCCCTACAATTTTGGTGCTGCGCTACCGGTCCCCGCGTTCCTGGACCGTCTGCCCGAGCTGCTGCATTGAACGCGTAACCCGGCCTCGGTTCGATCAACGCCCGCGACGGCCATCGCGGGTCGTTTTCCAGTGCTTCGGGGCTCCCGTTAACCTCCGAGCAAGATCGATGCCCTGTAACTTGGGATGGTCGCGATTCGGCTCGGCAGCGCGTCGATACGGTCGAGCCATGCGCCGCTCATGCGATTAGCCGGAACTGAGGCAATGCCCGGAGTGTCCACCTTACAGTCGGTCACGACCTCACCTCCGTACGACGCGGGGGTCCCTCCGCCGTCGAATCCCGTGGAGCTGCCCGACGAGGCGGTCCAGGCCCAGCTCGCGCAGGGCGACTTCGGCGGGATCGGCGCGGTCACCGCGGTGAGCGCCGGCGGACTGACAATCAATCTGCTGTTCGACACGGCGGCGATGAATGCACCGGCGAGCTTTCGCGCCGGCATTCAGCAGGCCGCCGCGATCCTCACCTCGATGATCTCGGATCATATCACCGTCAACATCAAGATCGACTATAGCGGCGTCGGCGGCGGCGCGGCGGCCGGTCCTGACGGCGGCCAGTGGATGAGCTATTCGAGCGTCAGGTCCAACCTGATCAACTATGCCAGCCCAGGCGATACCACCTTCAATGCCCTGCCGGCGGGATCCAGCATCCAGGGACAGTCCTACGTCGCGGTGTGGAATTCGCAGCTGAAGCTGTGGGGCGGCCTCGGCGCCAACGATGCCACCACCGACGACGGCAGCGCGACGTTCGCCACCGATATCAATTCGAGCCTGCTGGTCGGCGTGGCCCTGCATGAGCTCACGCATGCGTTCGGCCGCGTCCCCTACGGTCCGCAGCCGGACATTTTCGACTTCTATCGTTTTTCGAGCCCAGGCGCGCGCCTGATGACCGGCGGCGCCACGGCGTCGACCGCGTATTTCTCCCTCGACGGCGGCTATACCAAGCTCGCCGATTACGGCCAGTCGTCCGACCCGAGCGATTTCCTGAACAGCGGCGTGCAGGGCGGCAACGATCCGTTCAACGAGTTCTACACCTACAGCACGCTGCAGACGCTGACGGCGGTGGATCTCAAGCAGCTCGATGCACTCGGGTTTCACCTGACCGGCTCGTCCGGCACGGTGATCCAGACGAACGGCGACACCAGCCTGACGTTGGTGGGAAACCGCTATTATCTCATCAGCAGGACGACCGGAACCGGCCCTGAAATGAAGTACGGGGGCACGCCCGTCACGGTCGGTGAATTCGGCAGCGTCGCGCCGGTAGGCGCCATCAAGACGGGCTCCGGATACAACATCGCTTGGCAGGTCGCAGGTACGAATCAGTTCACCTTCACGACCGCCGACAATAACGGGAACTACACGTCGAACATTTCCGGCATCGTCTCGGGAAATAGTTTGACTTCTGAACTCCAGGAAACAACCTTCGGGCAGGATTTCAACCACGACGGGTCCGTCGGAGTCACTGCGTCGCTTGTCCACGCCAACGGCGACACGAGTCTGCTCCAGATCGCCGACCAATATTTCATGTACGTCAACGGCTCGGGTCCATCGATCAAGATTGGCGGTGCCCCCGTCGTTGTTGGCCAGTTGGGAAATGCCGCCCCGATCGGCGCGATTCACACCTCGTCCGGCTACGACATCGTCTGGAAGGATTCGACCACCGGCCAGTTCACCTTCACTGCTGCTGACGGCAACGGCAACTACACGTCCAATCTCAGCGGATGGGTGTCCGGGAGTAGCGCGACGGCGATGTCCGAAGAAATCGTCTTCGGTCAGGATTTCAGCGGCGACGGCACGATCGGGCCGGTCGCTACGGTCATCCAGGTCGACGGATCGACCAGCCTGGTCCAGGTCGGCAACAACTACGGACTCTACACTGCCGGCTCTGGCCCGACGATCAAGATCGGCGGCGCGCCGGTGGTCGTCGGCCAGCTCGGCAACACGACCCCGATCGGCGCCATCCAGGTCGGGTCCGGTTACGATATTGCCTGGAAGGATGCGACGACCGGCGAGTTCACCTTCACTGCTGCCGACGGCAACGGCAACTACACATCCAACCTCAGCGGATGGGTGTCGGGAACGAGCGCGACGGCCAAAACATTCGAAACGACCTTTCACCAGGACTTCAATAGCGACGGTGTGATCGGCATATCCGCACCAATGGTCATTCAGACCGATGGATCGACCAGCTTGGTCCAGATCGACAACAATTATGGTCTCTACACCGGTGGGTCCGGCCCGACGATCAAGATCGGCGGCGCGCCGGTGGTCGTCGGCCAACTCGGCAACACGATTCCGATCGGCGCTATTCAGATCGGATCGGGCTACGACATTGCCTGGAAAGATCCGACCACCGGTCAATTCACCTTCACAACCGCAGATGGAGATGGTAATTACAAGGCGAACCTCAGCGGGTGGGTATCAGGGACAAGTACGACGGCTGAGAACCTCGAAACGTTATTCCATCAGGACTTCAACGGCGACGGCACGATCGGTGTTCCCTCCTCCAACAGCCCGCTGCTGGCAGCTCCACAATCGGCAACGCCTGCCGGCGGTCAGAACCTGACAGCGTCGGCGGATTTCAGCGGCAATCTCATCGGATTCGGTAGCACCGCCGCTCAGATCGATCTCAAGAGCATCGCATTCACATCGCTTCAGACGCATTTCGACGAGACGAGCGGAATGCTGTCGCTGAGCGACGGGCCCAACAGCGCGTCGCTGCACTTCGTCGGCCCATTGTCGCAGGACAGCTTTCACTTCGCAGCGGACGGCCAGGGCGGCACTCTGATCTCCGGGACCTCGATCTCCGGCGCGGCATCCTCATCGGTGTCGCTGCAGGGACACGACACCTTCGTGTTCGCCGAGCATTTCGGTCAGGTGAACATCGCCGACTTTGCGGTCGGCACCGACAAGATCGTGTTCAGCCAGAGCATCTTCGCGGACCCGTCCACGCTGCAGGCCGCCATCCATGACGACGCCGCGGGCAACGCCGTCATCACCGATCCGGCACTCGACACCATCACGATTCAGCACGTGTCGACGGCCGAGCTGCTGTCTCATCTGTCGAGCTTCCATCTGGTCTGAGACCGGCGGCATTCGAGGCGTCGTCTCCGCCATTCGGCGGGCGAAGGGTGCCCGGCGGGCGGTTTCCGCCCGCCGCAGGACAGATAACGGCTCGCGCGAGGGCCGCTCTTGCCCTATACGGCGCTTCGACCATCCTACACCGTGAGTTTGATGCCCCCGCCCCGCTCCGCTTCGCCGCGCCGCCTGCTCTACGTGGCCAACGAGGATTACGCCTTCCTGATGCATCGCCTGCCGATGGCGCGCGCGGCGCGCGAGGCCGGCTACGAGGTGCATGTCGCGACCAACGTCAATGCCGGCGCCGCCGCGATCGCCGCCGAGCGGTTCGTGCTGCATCCGATCCCGTTCCAACGCGGCGGGCTGTCGCCGTCATCAGCCCTGCCCACGATCCGCGCGATCCGCGCCGTCGAGGCTGCGATCAGCCCCGACGTGGTGCATCATTCCGGATTGCAGTCGAGCGTGCTCGGCTCGCTCGCCGCGCTTGGACGCACCACTCCGGTCGTCAACGCCATGACCGGCCTCGGCTATGTGTTCACATCGGCGAGCTGGCGCTCGCGTCTGCTCAAGCAGGGCCTGCTGTGGCTGCTGCCGCAGCTCATGAACCGGACACCGAGCTGCGTGCTGGTCCAGAATCCCGACGATCGCGAGGCGCTTCAAGCCATGGGCGTCCGGGGCGACAAGATCACGCTGATCCCGGGCTCGGGCGTCGATACCGACCGCTTCCAGCCGCTGCCAGAACCGGACGGGCCGATCACCTTCGGCTTCGCAGGACGGCTGCTGACCGACAAGGGCGTCCGCGCCCTGGTCGCTGCGCACCGCATGCTGCGCCAGCAGGGCCGCGACGACCAGTTGCTGATCGCCGGCTCGCCTGATCCGGCCAATCCTGCCTCAGTCTCGGCCGAGGAGGTCGAGGCCTGGCGGAAGGAACCCGGCATCACCCTGCTCGGCCAGATCAAGGACATCACCGAGCTCTGGCGCCGCTGCCACGTGGCCGTGCTGCCGTCGCATCGCGAAGGACTTCCGGTCAGCCTGCTGGAGGCCGCCGCCTGCGCCCGGCCGCTGATCTCCACCAATGCACCCGGCTGCCGCGAGATTGCGATCCACGACCAGACCGGACTCGCCGTGCCGGTCGAGGATGCGGCGGCGCTCGCGCAGGCGATGGCGCAGCTGGCGGCGTCGCCCGAGATGCGCGCACGTTATGGCGCGGCGGCCCGTCAACTGGTCGAGGACAAGCTCTCGGCCAGGATCATTGGCCGTTCGGTGGTGGCGCTCTATGATCGCCTCATCTCGGCCGCAGAGGTCCGCGGATGATCGCCGATCCCACCGCGGTCCTTGCCGCCATCGCCGTGCTCGCGGCCGCGATGTGCGCCATCCTGATCGTGCTGTTGCGTCCAGTGCTCCAACGCTACGCGCTGGCGCGGCCGAATGCGCGCTCGTCGCACAAGATCCCGACGCCGCAGGGGGCCGGCATTGCCGTGATCGGCGCCACGATCGTTGTCGGCGGCGCGTTCGCCTCCGTGGCCGGTTTCGCGCCGCTGCTGATGCTGTTCATCGCCGTGCCGATGCTGGCGCTGGTCGGCCTGATCGACGACATCAGGCCGATCCCGGTGCTGCCGCGCCTGGTCCTGCAGGGATTGGCCGTCGGCCTCGTCGTATTCACCGCGCCTGACGATCTCAGGCTGTTTCCGATCCCGCTGGCGGTCGAGCGCGCGCTGCTGCTGATCGCCGGCCTGTGGTTCGTCAACCTCGTCAACTTCATGGACGGGCTCGATTTGATGACCGTGGCCGAGGCGGTGCCGATCACGGCGGCGCTCGTCCTGTTTGGCCTCTCCGGTGAACTGCCCTGGCCGGCGACCACCATCACTGCGGCGCTGGGTGGCGCCATGCTCGGCTTTGCGCCCTTCAACCGTCCCGTCGCAAAGGTCTTTCTCGGTGATGTCGGCAGCCTGCCGATCGGGCTGCTGCTCGGCTGGGGCCTGCTCCATCTTGCCTGGCAGGGCGACGTCGCAGCGGCGCTGCTGCTGCCGCTGTATTATCTGATCGACGCCACTTTCACCCTGTTGCGGCGGATGGCGCAGCGCGAGCCATTCTGGGCGGCGCACCGCACGCATTTCTATCAACAGGCCACCGATAACGGCTTCACCGTCTCGCGCGTCGTCAGCGAGGTGTTCATCCTCAACGTCGTGCTTGCGACGCTCGCAGCCATCTCGGTCGCGCAGCGTTCCATGACGGCCGACGCCATCCTGCTCATCTTCGGTCTCGGCGCCGTCACCTGGGTGCTGAGCCGCTTCTCGCGGCGGCGCCATTGAAGACTCAGGCCGCGCTCGAGCCGAATTCCGGCACCGCATCCTTCAGCACCGACTTGATCGTCACTGGATCATTGCGCGCGATCGCCTGATCGAGCGCCGCGATCCAGGCCTTCAGCGTCGGCATCGGCGGCTCGTTCGGGTTGGCGGCCATGATGCCGGCGACACCGATCTCGACCGGCGGCTCCTCGCTCGCAAACAGGATTTCGTTGAGGCGCTCGCCGGGCCGGATGCCCGTGAACACGATCTCGACGTCGTAGCCCGGCTGCAGGCCGGACAGGCGAATCATGCGCTCGGCCAGTTCGACGATGCGGACCGGCTGGCCCATGTTCAGCACATAGACCGAGACGTCCGGGCGCTGCGGCGCCAGCGCATGCGAGGCCGCGGTGATCACGAGATCGCAGGCCTCGCGGATGGTCATGAAATAGCGCACCATGTCCGGGTGCGTCACCGTGACAGGACCGCCCGCCTCGATCTGGGCCTTGAACTTCGGCACCACCGAGCCGTTCGACGCCAAAACGTTGCCGAAGCGCACCGAGATCAGCCGCATCGGCGGCCGTCCCACCGGCCGGTCGGCGAGCTGGCGATCGAGCGCCTGGCAGTACATTTCGGCGAAGCGCTTGGTGAGGCCGAGCATCGACACCGGCTCGATCGCCTTGTCGGTCGAGATCATCACCATGGCCTCGGCCCCTGAGGCCACCGCGGCATCGGCCACGTTGATCGAGCCGAAGATGTTGGTCTTGACGCCCTCGCTCCAGTCGCGCTCGAGGATCGGCACATGCTTCAGGGCGGCGGCATGGAAGACCAGATCCGGCTTGAACTCGCCGATCAGCGCGAACACCCGGTCGCGATCGCGGATGTCGGCGATGCGCCCCTCGACGGCGACGGCAGCCTCGGGATCGGCCGCGAGCACCTCGGTGATCGCGTAGAGCGCCGGCTCGGAATTCTCCAGAATGAGCAGCCGCGCCGCGCCGAATGCCACGACGCGCTGGCAGATCTCGGCCCCGATCGAGCCGCCGCCGCCGGTGACGACCACCGCCTTGCCACGCACCAGCGCTTCGAGACGTCCGTAATCGATCTTCTCGCTCGGCCGCAGCAGGAGGTCCTCGACCGCGACCGGCGCGAGCCTCGGCGCATCGCCGCTCTCCAGCGACGGCAGGCGGCTCACGATCAGGCGCAACCGGCGCGCCCGCATCAGGAAGGTTTCAGGATGACAGTCCGGATCGAACGCCGTCGGCATCATCAGGGCGCGCGCGATCGGCCGGTCGCGGCGGGCGAAGTCGGCCGCGACATCCTCGACATCGTCGATGCCGCCCAGCACCGGCACGCCGCGGATCAACTGCCCCCGGTCGGCGGCCGATGGCGAGAGAATGCCGATCGGCCAGATCCGCTTGACCGCGCCGCTCTCGATGCCGCGCAGCACGACCTCGGCGTCGGCAGCACGGCCGATCAGGAGCGCGGGGGCAGCGTCCTCGGACCGCGCGTGCCGTCGCACCCGCGTGTAGCGGAAGTAGCGATAGGCGAAACGCAGCGCGCTCAACGCAAAGATCTCCAGGAACCAATAGAGAATGATCGTGAGCTTGCCGAAGAAGAAGGTGCCGCGGACGTTCGGCGCAACGATGATGTAGTCGAGAACCAGCAGCGCCAGCGTCAGCACGGTCGCGACGCGGACGATGTTCAGCGCGTCCGGCAGCGAGATGAACCGCCACTTCGTCGTCAGAAGGCTCGAGAAGTAGAAGACGACGAAGCTGAAGGCGATGAAGTACGGCAGGATCTGTAAGAGCAGCGGCACCCGCTCCCAGAAGGTGCTGGCGCCTTCGAAGCGGATATAGAACGCCGCGAACAGCGCGACGACGCTGACCAGGAGGTCATGCGCGGCAATCAGCATATTCCGGTAGGTCAGTTGAGACGGACGCGTCATGGTTCGAGCGTCCCCTGCCCAGCATCAGGCGGCGTCCGCGATCGCCACACCATTCCGCCGGCCACGCCGACGCCGATCACGTACATCCACCCCTCGTGGAAATCGAAGATGTGGGAATTGAACAGCGATGTGAAGATGTTCTGCACGACGACGAGCAGCCCGATCCAGGGCACCAGCCCGTCGCCGCGGAACAACAGAAGGTGCACGGCCCACATCGCGTAGAGAATCACGATCCCGAGCGCCCCCCATTGGACCGCCACGTAGAGTGTCTGATTGTGCGGATTGCTGACGACCTGGCTCGAGGAGAGGTCGCGCGACCCGCTCGCGGCCAGCTCGAACAGATGACGCGTCGAGCCCGAGCCGTGTCCGATCAGCGGCGCGTCGGCCAGGAACCGCAACGACTTGCGCCAGAACTCGAGCCGCTCGCCGATCGACGTCACCGCGCGATCGTTCCTGTAGTCCTGATATTGGCTCGTGAACGTCGCCACCTTGCCCTGCAATTGCGGGGACACAGTCCATGCCGCGAGGCCCAGCGCAAGGGCAACGGCCGCGATCAGCAGGTTGGCACGCCATTTCAAGTGGATCAGCCCGAACACCGCAAGCAGGATCGGGATCGTCACCAGCGCGGTACGCGAGACAACGATGAAGATCATGTTGGCGAGGAACGCGATCATGATCGCAGTGAGCAGGCCGGCCGGAAGGAAGCGGCGGGCGCGCAGCAACTGGGCGATCGGATAGGCCAGCGCCACGGCGCAGAGCGAGAACTCCTGGCCCTGGTCGATGTAGTTCTTCACGAAGATGCCGCGATCGGCATTGGCCTTGAGCGCGAGCGCAGGATTGAACGCGACCGCGGTCGACACCACGACCATCAGCACGCAGGAGGCGAGAAACGCGGTGAAGACCCACAGGCCGCGCTCCGACCGCTGGAAATGGTAGAGCAGCGCGGGCAGCACCAGAAGCTTGGCCGCAGGTCCCACCGCGTAGAACCGCGAGCCCCATGCCACGTCCGACCACAGCGTTCCCACCAGTGCCAGCAGGAACAGCGCGATCGGCGCCAGCGAGATCGGCCGCTTCAGGACCTGCAGCAGACGCTCGACATCGAGAAACGGCACCATCGTGATCAGCATGACGACGCCGAGGATCGACACCAGCGAGGTCGACCACGGCAGCGAGGCCGCCAGCAGAATCGCCACGACATCGACCGTCGTCCGCCACGCCGCCGGATCGCGCCAGCGGCGCGCCAGCAGCGCCGGGCCGGGATGACCTGCCAGCGCGCTCATCGCGCCTCGCTCCGGGCGCGATCGACCAGCGCGGTCGTGCTGTGCCCTTTCAGGATGTCGATCAGGATCACCTCGCCGCCGCCGGCCTCGACGACCTCATGCCCCACCACCTGCTCGCGCGTATAGTCGCCGCCCTTGACCAGGACGCTCGGCCGGACCAGCTCGATCAAGCGGAGCGGCGTGTCCTCGGCGAAGATGGCGACGAGGTCCACCGCCTCGAGCGCGGCCAGGACCTCGGCGCGCGCGCGCTCGTCCTGCACGGGCCGGCTTTCGCCCTTCAGCCGCTTGACGGAGGCATCGCTGTTCAGCCCGACCACGAGCCGGTCGCAGGCGGCGCGCGCCGCGGTCAGCACCTTGACGTGGCCGGGATGCAGAATGTCGAAGCAGCCATTGGTAAAGCCCACGCGCAGGCCCTCTCCCCGCCAGACCTCGACGCGGGCGGCGAGCTCGTCATCGCTCTCGATGATCTTCTCCTCAGCGGCACGATAGGCATGCGGCAGGATCTTTCGGCGCAGCTCGGCCGATGTCACGCTGGCGGTGCCGTGCTTGCTGACGGCCACCGCCGCCGCGGCGCTCGCCATCCGCAACGCATCCGCCCAGGCGGCGCCGGCCGCGAGCGTCGCGGCAAGCACGGCAACAACCGTGTCGCCGGCGCCGGAGACGTCGCGCACCTTCACGGGATAGGCCGGCACGTGAATCGGATCACCCTCGCGCGGGACCAACGTCATGCCGCGCTCGCTCTGCGTCACCAGGATCGCCTCGCAGTCCGCGAGATAGATCGCGTCCTGCGCGGCCGCGGCGATCTCCTGTTCGGTCTCGGCGCGGCTGCGGGTCGCTTCCGAAAACTCCTTGCGGTTCGGCGTCAGCACGCTCGCGCCGCGATAGATCGCGAGATTCGCGCTCTTGGGATCGACGATGACGCGCTTGCCGGCCTTGCGCGTCGCGTCGATCACGTTGCGCAACACGCGCGCCGTGAGCACGCCCTTGGCGTAGTCCGACAGCAGCACGATATCGGCCCGCGCGATCAGCGGCAGGATGGCCTCGATCAGCTTCTGCTCGATCTCGCCGGCCGCCGGTGCGGCGCGCTCCCAGTCGGCGCGGAGCATGTGGGTGGAGAAATGCTCGGAGACGAAGCGCACCTTGCGCGTCGTCGGCCGCGAAGGATCACGGACAAGCACGCTCTCGATGCCGCCCTCCTTGGCGAGCTCGGCCTCCAGCTGGTCGCCGACCGCATCCTGCCCGACGAGACCGACGAAGATGCAGCGGGCGCCGAGCGCGGCGATGTTGCGCGCGACGTTGCCGGCACCGCCGATATTGGTCTCGCTTCGCTGGACCGCGATGACCGGCGCCGGCGCCTCGGGGGAAATCCGCGACACCTCGCCATAGACGAACTCGTCCAGCATCAGGTCGCCGATGCACAGCACCGTCTGGCGGGCGATCGCTTGCGAGAGATCGTCAAAGTCGAACATCAGCGGCAGTCTCGGTGCAATGGTCGGAACCAGATCGTCTAGCGGAAGCGGTCGGCGGAATCGAGATAGTTCCGGATATAGCCAGCGACCGCATCCTCGAGCGACGTGAAGCCGCCGTTGTAGCCGGCCGCCAACAGCCGGTCGACCTTGCTCTGGGTGAAATACTGGTAGCTGCCGCGAATCGCTTCGGGCATGTCGATGTACTCGATCCGCGGCGTCGCACCGAGCGTAGCATAGGCCGCCAGCATCATGTCCTTGAAGCTGCGCGCCTGGCCCGTGCCGACGTTGAACAGGCCCGAGACGGAGGGAGAGGCCAACAGCCACAGCATCACGCGGACGACGTCGTCGACATGGATGAAGTCGCGGCGCTGGTCGCCGTCGGCGATGCCTTCGCGGTGCGACTTGAACAGTTGCAGGGTGTGTCCGGCCTTGATGTCGTCGAAGCGGCGGGTCAGCACGCTCATCATCGATCCCTTGTGGTACTCGTTGGGACCGAACACGTTGAAGAACTTCAACCCGGCATATTGCGGCGGCAGCCTCTCGCCGCGCTCGGCGCGCGCAGCCACCGCCATGTCGAACAGATGCTTGCTCCATCCATAGAGATTCATCGGCCGCAACGTCTTCAGCGCCGCCAGCGACGGCTCATCGACGAAGCCCTGCGCGCCGTCGCCATAGGTCGCCGCCGACGAGGCGTAGATGAACGGCGTGGTGTTGGCCGTACACCAGTCGAGCAGGCGCAAGGAACTGCGGAAGTTGCGCTCCATCACGAGATCGCCGTCGACCACCGTGGTCGCGGAGATCGCGCCCATGTGCAGGACGGCCTCGAGCCGGCGACCCTTCAGCCAGGCGTCCAGATCGGAAGGCGGCACGACGTCGGCCAGCTGCCGCTTGGCCAGGTTGCGCCACTTGCCCTCGCTGCCGAGCGTGTCACAGACCACGACATCGGTCCGGCCGGCGTCGTTCAGCGCCGCGACCAGATTCGATCCGATAAACCCGGCGCCGCCGGTCACCAGCAACATTCCGCAACCCGTCCTGATCCCGAAAACCCCGGCCCTCGCGTAGCGCATGCGGCGGCAAAGTGTAAGCGCTTTGGTGACGGCCCGCTCGGCCCACTTTACCTGCGGCGGCCGAGCGGCTACCAGCGCGCCTGAGCTAGGCAGACAAAGAATGAATTCGAATTCGGCCAAGGTCGAGGTGGACGCGGCGGACACCAGCCCGATCCTGATCATTCCCTATATGTGGATCGGCGATTTCGTGCGCGGCCACACCGTGGTGCGGGTGCTCAAGGAGCGCTGGCCGAATCGGCCGGTCGACCTGCTGGTGACGTCGCTGTGCGCGCCGCTGGTCGATTACATGCCCGGGGTCCGCTCCGGCATCGTCTGGGACCTGCCGCGCAGCCGGCTGGCGCTCGGCCGACAATGGCAGCTCGCCGCGATGTTGCGCGAACGTCGCTATCGGACCGCCCTGGTGATGCCGCGGACCTGGAAATCGGCGCTGGCACCGGCGCTGGCCGGCATCCCCGAGCGGGTGGGCTTCGTCGGCGAGATCCGCTTCGGCCTGCTCAACCGCTGGCGCTGGGGCGAGAAGGCGCTGCCCCGCTTCATCGACAAGAATGCCGCGCTGGCGCTGCCCGACGGGGCGCCGCTGCCGCCGGAATGGCCGCTCCCGCAGCTGCGGGTGCCGCCTGAGGACGTCGCGCACTGGCGCGAGGCCAATGGCCTGGGGAACCGCCCGGCCGTGGCGCTGGCACCGGGATCGGTGGGTGCCGCCAAGCGCTGGCCCTATTACGGCGAGGCGGCCCGGCTGCTGCGCGAGGCCGGCCTCGACGTCTGGGTGGTCGGCGGCCCCGGCGAGAAGGCGCTCGCCGCCGAGATCGTCACCGCTGGCGGCCCGGACGTCCGCGACCTCACCGGAACCGACCTGCGCAACGGCATCCTGGCCATGGCGGCGGCCAGCGTCGCCATCTCCAATGATTCGGGGCTCATGCACATCGCCGCGGCGCTGGGGACGCCGACCATGGGCATCTTCGGTCCGACCAGCCCATACCATTGGGCGCCGCTGAACGGCCTCGCGGCGACGGTCCAGACCAGGACACAGGTCCCCTGCCAGCCCTGCCACCGGCCGGTCTGCCGGATGAACGACCACCGCTGCATGCGCGACATTCCGGCGACCGATGTCGCCGCCATCGCCCAGCAGGTCCTTGCCGACGCGGCAATACCGGTCGTGCACCAGCTTGCGAAGCGACACCGCGCCCCATACACCGGCCCTGACGTAACCTGAGCCGCCCGCGTGACCCGCGCCCTCAACCCGATCGCCAACCATCTCACCCGCTCCCGCGCCGCCATGGAACGCGCGGCCGACGATGCCGCGATGCTCGCCAGCGCCGGGCGGATCGCAACGAAAATCATCTCTGCGCTGCGTCGCGGCCACAAGCTGCTGATCGTCGGCAATGGCGGCAGCGCGGCGGACGCGCAGCACATCGCCGCCGAGATCGTCGGCCGCTACAGGCAGGAGCGGCCCGCCTATGCCGCGATCGCGCTGACGACCGATACCTCGGCGCTGACGGCGATCGGCAACGACTACGGCTTCGATCACGTCTTCGCCCGCCAGGTCGAAGGGCTCGGTACACCGGGCGACGTGCTGCTGGCGATCTCGACCTCCGGCCGCTCGCCGAGCATCCTCAACGCGCTGCGCAAGGCGCGCGAGCGCGGACTGGTCACGGTCGGCTTCACCGGCGCCAAGGGCCTCCCGATGGGCGAATTGTGCGACGAGCTGCTGGTGGCGCCGAGCGACGACACGCCGCTGATCCAGCAGATCCATCTCGCGACGGCGCATGGCATCTGCGAGATGATCGAGGCGGCGCTGATGCAGGACGAGGGCTAGATGACGACCGCTCAGCTCAAGCCGGCGGCGTTTCTCGACCGCGACGGCGTCATCAATCACGACGACAACTACATCGGCTCACCGGAGCGCATCCGCTGGATGCCGAACGTGGCGCAGGCGATCCGGCGGCTCAATGACTCCGGCTATCACGTCTTCCTGTTCACCAACCAGTCCGGCGTGGCGCGCGGGCTGTTCTCGGAGGATGACGTCACGGACCTGCACGACTGGATGCGGGCCGAGCTCGCGGCGCAGGGGGCTGTGATCGACGACGTCCGCTATTGCCCCTACCACACCGAAGGCTCGGTCGAGCGCTATCTGCGCGAGCATCCCTGGCGCAAGCCGGCGCCCGGCATGATCCTCGACCTGATGCAGCACTGGCCCATCAGGCGCGAGGGCAGCTTCGTGATCGGCGACCGCGCCTCGGACATCGCGGCGGCCGAAGCCGCCGGCCTGCCCGGCTTCCTGTTCGCCGGCGGCGATCTCGATGCGTTCGTCGCCGACATCATCGCTCAGACCAGTTCGCGATAGACGGCTGCGATCTTGTCGGCCTCGGCCTCGAGGCTGAACCTCTCCACCACCCGCTGCCGCGCCCGCGCGCCCATCGCCAGTGCGGCATCCGGATCCCGCATCAACGGCTCGAGCGCTGCGACCAGCGCATCGACGTCGCCGGGCGGGACCAGCACGCCTGTGACGCCATCCTCGACCACGATCTCCGCCGCGCCGGCGCGCGCCGCGACCAGCGCCGCTCCTGCCGCCATCGCCTCGATCAGCGTGAGACCAAAACCTTCGTTGCGCGAGGTGAAGGCGTAGATCGTGAGACGCTGGTACCAGCGCTGCACGTCGGCGATGTCGAGCTCGCCGGTGATGATGATGCGCTGCTCCAGGCCCGCGGCGGCGATCTGCTTCTTCAACTCGCTCGCGAACGGCATCTGCTCGGGCGTCACGGCGCCGACCAGCACCGCGGAAAAATCCGGAAAACGCGGCAGCAGCCGGCACATCGCCGCGACGAACACGTCGCTGCCCTTCTGCGCGCGGACGCGGCCGAAGCAGCCGATGGCATATTTGCCCGGCAGTCCGCTCTCGGCGAAGGCCGCGGCGCGATCCGCCGGCGGGGAATACACGTCGGTGTCGACGCCATGCGTCACCACCGTCGCTTCGCGTTTCAGATAGGACGCCGAGATGTCGCTGGTCGCGATGATCGCGTCCATGCGGCGGATCAGCCAGCGCGTGATCCAGCTGTGATGGCGCTGCGCGGCCGAGGTGAACACCAGCTTCAACGGCCAGCCGAGCGCCCGCATGATCACGCCGACGATCATCTCGTCGTTGCGGCGGGCATGCCAGATCAGCGGCCGCCGCCGGCCCCACAATTTGAACAGATCGCTCGCGCGCATCCGCGCGATCCCTTCGGGCGCGTAGGAGCCGAGCCACGCCGCGCGCACCAGCCTCGCCAGCTTCGGCGCCACCATCCGGTTGGTCGCGGTCACGCCGGAATAGCGCCGGTGCAGGTTGGGCACGATCACGTCGAGATCTGCGGCGGAAAACGGCTCGGCTTGCACACTCAACTCCAATTGCAGCGGTTCCCTATACGCAACATTAAGCATCGCCGCCAGTTCGCTATGCACGCAACAGGTCGTTCATTTCGCGGGCGTTAGTCTGCCGGAAACAAACAGGGATCGCGTCAAACAATGACCGTGCTCGTGACCGGCGGCGCCGGCTATATCGGCAGCCACATGGTGCTCGCGCTGGCGGAAGCCGGCGAAAGCGTCGTGGTGATCGACAACCTTTCGAGCGGCTTTTCCGCCTTCGTGCCCGACGGCGTGCCGCTGTTCATCGGCGATGCCGGCGATGAAAATCTCGTCGACGGCGTCATCGGCCAGCACGGCGTCGACAGCATCATCCATCTGGCGGGCTCGGTCGTGGTGCCGGAATCGGTGCGCGATCCGCTGCTCTACTACCGCAACAACACCATGACCACGCGCAGCCTGTTGAATGCGGCGGTCAAGCGCGGCGTCAGCCGCTTCGTGTTCTCCTCGACCGCGGCCGTCTACGGCAATCCGAACGAGGTGCCGGTGCCCGAGAGCGCGCCGACCCGTCCGACCTCGCCCTACGGCACCTCGAAGCTGATGGCCGAGATCATACTGCACGACGTGGCCTCGGCACATGACCTCAACTACGTGGTGCTGCGCTACTTCAACGTCGCCGGCGCCGATCCGTTCGGACGAGCCGGGCTTGCCACCGTCGGGGCGACGCACCTGATGAAGATCGCGATGGAGGTCGCCACCGGCCAGCGCGCCAAGATCGACGTCTACGGCACGGATTATCCGACCCCCGACGGCACCTGCATCCGCGATTTCATCCATGTCTGCGATCTCGCCCAGGTGCACCGCTCCGCGCTGGCCTATCTGCGCGCCGGCGGCAGCTCGGTCACGCTGAATTGTGGGTACGGCCGCGGCTATTCCGTGCTCGAGACCATCGAGGCCGTCCGGCGCGTCTCCGGCCGCGCCATTCCCGTCCAATACGCGCCGCGGCGCCCCGGCGACATCATGAGCATGGTCGCCGACACCAGCCGTCTGAAGGCGCTGCTCGACTGGACGCCGATCTATGACGATCTGGAAACGATCGCCGCCCATGCGCTGGCCTGGGAGGAGAAACTGTTCCTGGAACGCCACAGCGGCACGCTGCAGCGGGCCTCGGCCTAGAATCAACGACTTAGCCGGACGCCGGGGGGCTTGAAAAAGCCGCCCCGAGCGGGCAAGCACTGCTGTCCGCCCGGCGATTTGTCCCGGCGGCCAGGGACCAGAATGGCCGAATTTCCGAAGAAGATCACCGACGATCCCTATGGCGCCGCGATCCTGATCCGCCGCCTCGTGATGGAACAGGGCATCCTCTACTGGCGCCGCTATCTCACCGCCTTCGCGCTGATGGCGGTCTCGGCCGGCGCCAGCGCCGGCGCCGCCTACATCCTCGGCCAGGTCATCAACAAGGCCTATGTCGACAAGAGCATCCCCGGCATCGCGGTGCTCTCCGGCGTCACCGTGCTGCTGCTGTTCGTCAAGGGCGTCTCGACCTACGGCTATGCGGTGATCCTGTCGAAGATCTCGAACGCGATCCTCGCCAACAACCAGCGCGCGCTGTTCGCGAAGCTGATGAGCGAGAGCATCGGCTTCTTCTCCGAGCGGCACTCGTCGGAGTTCCTGGCACGCCTCACCGCCGGCGCCAAGTCCATCACCGACGTCCTGACCATGCTGATCAACGCGATCGGCCGCGACCTGCTGCTCTTGATCAGCATGATCGCCGTGATGGTCGCGCAGGACCCCTGGATGTCGCTGCTCGGCCTCGTCGTCGTGCCGCCGGCCATGCTGGTGCTGCGCAAGCTGGTCAAGCGCATCAAGGGCCTCGCCCACAGCCAGTTCACCGGCAATGCCGACATCCTGGAGACCATGCAGGAATCGCTGCAGGGCATCCGCACCGTCAAGGCGTTCACGCTCGAGGACGCGATGCGCGCGCGCATCGACGAGAACATCGCGGTGGTCGAGCGCAACGCCAACAAGATGGCCCGCGTCTCCAACCGCTCCAACCCGCTGATGGAGATGCTCGGCGGCTTCGCGGTCGCCGGCTGCCTGATGTATGGCGGCTATGCCGTGGTCGCGCTCAACGCCACGCCCGGCCAGTTCTTCTCCTTCATGACCGCCTTCCTGATGGCGACCGAGCCGGCCAAGCGGCTGGCGCGGCTCAACATCGATCTCAACAGCCAGCTCGTCGGCGCCCGCATGCTGCTCGAAGTGGTCGACAGCCCCGCCAGCGAGCAGCCCGACGACGACAAGCCGGCGCTGAAGCTGACGCAGGCGAAGATCGAGCTGCGCGACGTCTCCTTCGCCTATCGCGACAACGAACCGGTGCTCAACCGCATGAGCTTCACGGCCGAGCCCGGCAAGGTCACCGCGCTGGTCGGCCCGTCCGGCGGCGGCAAGTCGACGGTGCTGGCGCTGCTGCTGCGGTTCTACGAGGCGACCGCGGGCGACATCCTGATCGACGGCCAGTCGATCGCGCAGGTGTCGCGGCGCAGCTTGCGCGAGCAGACCGCCTATGTCGGCCAGGACGTCTACCTGTTCCGCGATAGCATCCGCGCCAACATCGCCTTCGGCAAGCCGGGCGCGACCGAGGCCGAGATCATCGAGGCGGCGAAGGCGGCCTGCGCGCACGACTTCATCATGAGCTTCCCGCTCGGCTACGACACGCCGGTCGGCGAGCACGGCACCCAGCTCTCCGGCGGCCAGCGCCAGCGCATCGCGGTCGCCCGCGCGCTGATCCGCAACGCGCCGATCATCCTGCTCGACGAGGCCACCGCGGCGCTGGATTCCGAATCCGAGCGCCAGGTGCAGGAGGCGATCGAGCATCTCTGCCAGAACCGCACCACCATCGTCATCGCGCATCGCCTGCACACCATCATGAACGCCGACGCCATCCTGGTGGTCGAGGCCGGCGAGATCGTCGAGCGCGGCCGGCATGACGATCTGTTGCGCCGTGGCGGCCGCTATGCTTCGTTCTTCCGCCTGCAACAGCGCGACATGGGGCCTAACGTCATCCCCATGACCGCGACGTCCTGACCCGCTTATTTCACCGCACCCGAGATCCATTTCATGAGCGCCTCCACCGTCATCCCGGCCTTCCCGCAGCCTTCGCTTCCCGTTGTCGGCGAAGCCAGCGTCTTTCCGGTTCGCCGCATCTGGTGCGTCGGCCGCAACTATCTCGAGCACATCCGCGAGATGGGCAATGACGAGCGCGATCCGCCGTTCTTCTTCGCCAAGCATGCCGACATGCTGGAGCCGGACGGCGCCGTGATCCCCTACCCGCCGCTGACCAAGGACATGCATCACGAGGTCGAGCTGGTGGTCGCGCTGAAGAGCGGCGGCCTCAACATCCCCACCGACAAGGCGCTCGACCACGTCTACGGCTACGCCGTCGGCATCGACCTCACCCGCCGCGACCTGCAGCTCGCCTCCCGCAAGATGCAGCGCCCCTGGGAGGTCGGCAAATCGTTCGACCATTCCGCGCCCTGCTCGGCGGTGGTGCCCGCGGCCAAGATCGGCCACCCCGCGACGGGCAAGATCTGGCTGTCGGTCAACGGCACCGAGCGCCAGAAGGGCGACCTCTCCGAGCTGATCTGGAACGTGCCGGAGATCATCTGGAAGCTCTCCCAGCAGGTCGAGCTCGCCGCCGGCGACATCATCATGACCGGCACGCCGGCCGGCGTCGCGGCGGTCGTCCCCGGCGACAAGATCGAATGCGGCGTGGACGGCGTGGGCACGCTGAAGGTCTCGATCGGGCCTGCGGCGGCGTAAGCGGCGCCCACGGTCCCTCGCAACACTTCCAAAAAGGCCGCGCTCTGCGCGGCTTTTTTCGGTCTGGCGCCCGATCGCAGCCAAGCACCGGGGTCACCCTCCCCTGGAGGGGGAGGGTCAGACCTGCTTTGCGACATCATCTGATCCACAATCTCAAACAGCGTTCAGGCTGAGACGAGCATCCACGCTCTCGCGACGCAGTCCGCGCCCTGAACGGCTTTCCTTCATTGAAGCCCAATCGCAGCCGAGGACTGGTTCACCCTCCCCTGGAGGGGGAGGGTCGCCTCACGAGGAGCGAAGCGACACGTGAGGCGGGGTGGGGTGATCTCTCCTCTGGCACCGGTGCGCGTGGAGAGATCACCCCACCCCGCTCGCCCGCTTCGCGCGCGAGCGACCCTCCCCCTCCAGGGGAGGGTGGGCACCGGCCGAGCGGCAACACTGATCCACAATCTCAAACAGCATCAAGGAAGAGACGAGCACCCACGCTCTCGCGACGCATCCCGCGCCCGAGTGATGCTCCAATTCCCGCCCTCTCCAGATGGAGGGCGCAGGGAAGGCCGGGCGCTGGCCGCGCCCGTGGCCCGCCTGCAGAAAAAAAGCAGGCGGCAGTCACCACAGGTCTGGCCGAATACACCCGGCCTTCCCCGCGCGATGGTTTTAACAGGCTATAGCGCGCTCTTCCTGGTGCACCGGGCTTTCTGGCCACCATCCCCCGCGCGAGGCATAGCCTCGTCGCGACGTTGACACTAGCATCGGAGTATCAGAACCACGCGCCTTCACCGTCCGCGAGCCAAGCGCTCGTCCGTGCTCATCACACGCCGCCGCCCGCGTCCACCGCATCCCCTTGCCAACGTCCGTGACGACCGCGAACCGTCCCCTACCGTGCAACGGGATGGGTAATATTCTAATGCTGATTTGGCGAATACGTCAAGAGGCTAATGTTTTACCGAACACTTGACGAGTCTGCGAAGATCTAGAGCAATGCGGATGACGAGCCCGGAACCCAAGTGAAGTCACCCGATTGTTTCTAAACAATCCACTCGTAAACGTATATCATAACCCGATTCACGCCCAGCACGACGACTTCGATTTTTCCAACGCAATTCCGAATTGAGTAGAAACAACAACTTGTGAGGCATTCATGAGCACAAAGGTGTTTCTCTCCCTATCTTATGTAGACAAAGAGTTTGTAGCCGCAGTTCGTCGCCGACTTCCAGCCGGATTAGCCTACTTCTACGAAGAGAGCTTCAGCAATGGCAAGCGCCTCCTCGAAGAAATGGCGAGGTACGTACAAGATTCCATTATCTTCGTACTATTTGCCTCAAAGATCAGCCAACAATCACCTTGGGTTGGCTTTGAAATCGACGTTGCAAGGCTACAGCAAATACAGAAGAAGAACCATCGTATCCTCGTATTTCCTACTGACCACGACGTCCAACTTTCAGACCTACCTGAGTGGCTCCGAAATTACTGGATACCGAGAGCGGGCTGGTCTGAGGCTGACATAGCACGATACATCACAGGCATCCTGCTGGAACCAAACGTCGGGCTTTCACCAGGAGCCCCCAGGGTAATTGGTCGAGGCAAGA
The DNA here is from genome assembly GCF_051167575.1 of Bradyrhizobium sp. HKCCYLS3070. Taxonomy (NCBI): domain Bacteria; kingdom Pseudomonadati; phylum Pseudomonadota; class Alphaproteobacteria; order Hyphomicrobiales; family Nitrobacteraceae; genus Bradyrhizobium; species Bradyrhizobium sp. HKCCYLS3070. The sequence continues at coordinate 161,569 of NZ_JBNPTI010000006.1, read as the reverse complement.
CATTAGACAGGCTTGAAAGAATCGCTGCTGACCACGTTGCGCGCAAGCGCAGAAGTCCGAATGCATATTTTCTGACTGGCTTCCGTGGGGTGGGTAGGCGGACATTTGCCGCGTATTTTATGCGCAGCGCACTCTCCACTGATGCCAATCTAACTTTTGGACCCACCCTAGCTCTGTCGGGTTCAGCTGATTTAATCGACCTTTTTCAGTCGCTCAGAACGGAGATCTCGCCCGTTATTCCAACGACAGAAGCTATACGAGAACGGAAGACATTTGAAGATCTGAGCCTTGCAAATCAAGTTGCAGAAGTCATCCGATTAATCGATCACTTTAGTCGCCTTGGACAAGCCGTTACGGTTGTTTCGGCCGGCGGCTTTTTTGAAGACTCAGGAGCACCGAAAGACTGGGTACTTCCACTGCTTTCAGCCATACCTAAAGAGGCACTTCTGTTCGCTATCAGCAACCGCCAACTTCCGCACGAGACCGTCGAAGCGACCGACAATGTGGTACAAATGCGAGTTGAAGAACTAGATGATCAAGATATCCGAGCGCTCATGATTAGAACCTCTGAGCGATTCGGCTTACAGAATATGTCGATTTCAAATGAGCTTATTCGTGCAATCGGCGGACATGCCGACGTTGCAAACGCAGCGATCCGACTGGCGGCAATCAAAGGAGCACACACTCTAGAGCGCGACCCTCGCCAACTCTTCAATATTCAAAACACTATACTCGGTGAAAACATTGAGTCCGAAGCACTCTCTGACGATCAACGCAAAATACTTTCTCTGCTAAGCTGGGTACCGTCCCTGAATGGAGGGCTTTTGGAGAGAATACTTACATCAGACAACAACATTAGCCACGAACGTTTTTTCAAAGCCGTCGACGATTTGGTCCTTGGCTGCCTTATTACAGCGACAGGACCGCTATACTCAATATCGCCAGCCATCCGCTTCCTCTATCGCAGATTCAATGTTACTTCGCCCGAACTCCTGAAGAAGTTCGCAAGGCAGATGTCCGCAGAATGGAAAGAAGCGCAGGCAAAGGGGAAGTTTAACAACGATCTTTTCGAGGCGTTCGTTTTTATGCACTCCCTGGAGGGATCATCACTTCCGCCCGAACTTCGCCCTCTACTGACTCCCGGTATGCTAGTAGATGTTTTGAGAGACACGTACGCTCGCGGAAAAGACGACCCTGAAAAACTTAACCTCGTAATCCGGTGGGGTCATCTTTCCGATCAAATGAAGATGAGCGAGGCCGCTAGAGAAGAGGTGCTATCGACCGTCGCCCGCGCCAATATTCGGCTCGGAAAATACTTAGATGCGGATGAGATTATCGAAACAATGCAGAAAAAGCGCTACCGGTCAGTTGCCTTTTTACGTGGACACTCGCTTAGACGACAAAGAAAGTATTCGAAAGCGATAGAACTACTAATCGAAGCGGCACGAGACAAAAAACTGAATAGATCGGCGGTCCACGAACTAGCTCTTGCCTATAAGAAATCTGGCCGACTAGCGGACTTACGAAAATTGCTCCGCAACAATTCTGACTTAATACGCGATAGCGCGATGTTTGCTGATTTTCAGATCGGAGTAGATTTAGCGCGAAATGACTTCGCTGCAGCAGAAGCAGCGATTCGTGGACTTCGACAGATGCCTGATGATAACGGTCAATCAGACATACGCATGGCGCAACTGCTTATGAAGAAGCAGAACTTCAAGGCTGCATTGGAGATACTTAATCATTTGCTTACGACCGAAAGCGTCGACAGCATACGAGTTCGCTCCATTCGAGCAGTTTGCGCAGCAAAACACGGCAAGTACGACGTCGCGAGAAGGGATATCGATTTTGTCAAGAGCTTTCCAGGGTCGAGCGATGCAGTGGTTAGTCTCGACGCAAGCCTGCTGATTGAACAGAAGCGACCGAAGGATGCAAGACAACTCCTAGATAAGCTTCCAGAAAAAGGACCGGAGGAATGGATCCTATACGCCAAAGCATTGGAGGTCGAAGCAGAGCTAGCTGAAACTCTTGCACCTGACGCAATCGAGTTAAGGCGTATGGCCGCGCAAATTCGAGCAGACTACAACTTTGCCTTCGAGTACGATTTTGCGGAGTCGTCATAGAATGCTGCGCATAGACGCGACAATCGAAGGGCGTATGCATGCTTGGCCGCGTTCCTTGTTGCCGAAGAACGGCGGATTGCATTCCGCCAATCCGTCCTACTCCCCTTCACCGAAACGCCGACACCACGATGGCGCCGACGATCGCCACCGTCAACGTGTACTTCGCCGCATAATACACCGTCCGGTTCCACGCCTTCACCTTACGCGTGGCCAAGTGAAATTCATACAGCTTTCCGAACACCTTGTTCAGCACGCCGACATGCTCGCCCTCGACGTTCTGGGTCGCCGAGGCCTTGACGATGTGGTGGCTGACCCAGCGGTTGATGGCGGCGATGAAGCCGAGCTTCATCGGGCGCTCGACGTCACAGAACAGGATGATGCGGTTGACGTCGGTGGCGTTCTCGGCGCTGTGGATGAAGGTCTCGTCGAACATGAAGGCCTCGCCGTCGCGCCAGACGCAGGGCACGCCGTCGACCAGGATACGGCACTTGTCGGAGTTCGGGGTGACGAGCCCCAAGTGATAGCGCAGCGAGCCGGCGAAGGGATCGCGGTGGGCGCCGAGCTTGCCGCCGGGCGGCAGCATCGCGAACATCGCGCCATGGACGTTCGGGATGGCGTTCAGCAGCTCGACCGTCTTCGGGCACAGCGTGCGCGCCGACGGCAGGAAGTCGTCGTACCATTTCAGATAGAAGCGCTTCCAGCCGCTCTTGAAGAACGAGTAGAAGCCCCAGTCGTTGTTCGCCGCCGCGGCGCGGATGAAGCCCTCGTCGAACAGACGCACGGCCTCCTCGCGGATCTCCTGCCAGTTGTCGGTGAGCCTCGAGAGCTCCGGAAACTGCTCCACCGGGATCACCGGCGTGTTGGGCACAGCCGAGCCGGCATACATCAGCACGTTGTAGGGGGCGAGATAGGTGGAGTGGTCGCCGAGCTGGCGGGCGAAGCGCAGCCGCTGCTTGCCGCGGAAGTGGACGTAGATGGTGGCCCCGATCAGGATGTAGAGGCCGATGAGCTGTGGCGCGAAGAGCTGTCTGAGCATGTCCGGGACCCATGATCCGGCCGCTCAGAGCGTGTTGCGCAGATGTGTCGCCTTCTGGGCGAGATCGAAGGGGTGCTCTGATGCCGGCCAAGGGCCTCAATTTAGCCGCAATCGCGACCGGCCGCATCCCTTCGCACGAGGGTTGTGAACGGGAATCGGGGTTGAAAGTTCTGCGGCGTGACCCGGCTGCAACAGCCGCCGGCCCCGGCTCTCGATCCCGCTAAGCCCGCGTCAGCTCCTGCAGGCCCTTGAAGGTCAGCCGCTTGGGGTCCCGGACGCCGGCCAGATACATGCGGCGGATGAAGGCGGCCACCGCGTCGCGGTCGCAGCCGGTCAGGACGACGATGGCATCCACCGCGGTCTTCTGGGCCTCCATGGGACTGGTCCTCCTGGCAATGCACCCGGCACGCGCAAGCTGTCACGATGCCGATTAACATCGCGTTAACCGTGCGGACGGCCGCCGGTTCCCATGCCGCGATTCCTGCCGCCGCTCCATACGCGAAACCGCGCAGGCCGGAGCGGCCGCCGTCGAGCGCCGCAGGAGCGCCGCCGTCACACCAGGAAGAAGTCCTCCGGCGCCCCGATCAGGCGGTCATCGCCGTGCACCACGAGCTGCCGCCGCATCGGGCGCACCGGCGGTGTGATGACCCGCCGTTCGAGCTCGTTGGCGCCTGGCAACTGGTCGACGAAGCGGACGGCGAAGCCGTCGGGGAAATGCCTGATGACACGGCCGATGCAACTGCCCACCGCCAGCGGCGTGCCGATCTCCGGCTGGATCTCCGCCGAGACCGCGGCGCCCGACATCGAGGCATCGATCACGAAGCACGGGATGCAGCTGCCGTCGGCGAGCGTCAGCGCCGAATGCGGCGAGTTCGGCACGAAGCGCGCATCGCGGCGGGAATCGCGGATCGACGGATCCTTCTGCTTCTTCTCCAGCCAGACCAGCTTCTCGGCGAGCTTGGCGCGCTCGGCGCGCGTCATCTCCAGCTCGAGCAGAAAGCCGCCATGCACGGTGTCGCTGATCTCGCCTTCGAACTTGCCGAAGTCGCGGAAATACGAGGTCAGGCGATCGCCGACCTTGCCGACCACGGGCACCTCGAGCAGCGCGCGGAACGGCGACACCCGCGTGGTGCGGCATGCGAAAGACCGCAGCCGTCCTTCAGGGGAATACCAGTTCGGAAGCGTGTAGGACCCGACCGTCTGAATCCTGACCGCGCGCTGCTTCAGGAATCGAGCAACCGACATTGCACGTCTCCCCCCGAACCCATGCTGTCCCCGACGATGGCCCGGCCGACGCCGCGGCACGATATGCCTGTTACAATTTCTGCGTGCATTTTCGGTCGAACTAAATCGAATTGGGCAAAGCCGCCATGCCCGGACCGTGCGCGCAAATTGTTGAGGAAATCTGAATCCGAGACGGAAATCCCGCTCAACGGAATCGTATGTCCAACCCGTTTCCGCTTTCTAAAAATGCCGGCCCGTCGGACTACGGTGCGGCGCGGCACTTGTTCGTCGCGGGCACGAGCGGCTGATCGCATCAGCCGCGGCGCCATCGCGCCACGACGCACACCGTCTCACGATGACCGTGCGTTCGCGTCCAACGTGATTAGTCAATGATTCATCCTAACGCGCGACCACCGAGGCGCGGATGCAACTCACAATTTCATTCAATCTGGTGAGCAACTATCAGCGCGCGCAACCGCGCTGCGAGCAAACAGCTAACACATTCGCGTCGTTTCGCTATTTGCTTGCTAACAACCTGTTCACCACTTGCGCAATCGGTCCGCACGGCAGCTGCTGCAGCCCATGCCGTTCAATTTCGCTTATACTATTGCCGCTTAGTCGTAAGTGAGGGGGACGGCTGTCAGTCGGCTCGCGCGTCGCCCCAGGCGTATGAGTAAGCAAAGTAGTCACGCGTATGATGACCGCACGCATCGTGGTGTTAACCATCGCTCTCGGCGCGGGCGGCGTTGCGGCCTATCTGGTCAGCAATTCCGACGGCCAGCGGCAGACGCCGGCGGCGCCGGTCGTGCAATTGCCGACGGTCGAGGTGCTGGTCGCCAAGACCGACATCGGGCTCGGACAGGCGATCAAGCCCGGCGACCTGATCTGGCAGACCTGGCCCGAGGCCGCGAGCAACATCTTCATCCGGCGCGGCGACCGTCCCGAGGCGGCCAATCAGCTGGTCGGCACCATCGCCCGTTCGCCGTTCGTGATCGGCGAGCCGATCCGCGAGCAGAAGCTGGTGAAGGCGGACGGCTCCGGCTTCATGGCGGCGATCCTGCCCGCGGGCATGCGCGCGATCTCCACCGAGATCTCACCCGAGACCGGCGCGGGCGGCTTCATCCTGCCGAACGACCGCGTCGACGTCATCCTGTCGAAGCGCGACAAGAACCCTGACAAGCCCGGCGCCGCCGACTTCGTCAGCTCCGAGATCATTCTCTCCAACGTCCGCGTGCTCGCGATCGATCAGGCGCCGAAGGAGAAGGAAGGCCAGAACACCGTCGTCGGCAAGACGGTGACGCTCGAGCTCAGGCCCGAGCAGGCCGAGACCCTGGCGCGCGCGCGACAGGCCGGCTCGCTGGCGCTGGCGCTGCGCAGCATCGCCGACGTGAACGCCGCCGACGGCAACAAGACCGAGGCGCAGCAACAGCAGCAGCAGATGGCGCGACGGGGCAGCGCCATCGAGATCATTCGCTATGGGATCACGAGCTCGCTGACGGCGCAGAAGTGACCGAAAGGACGAGGAAGATGATGGGTGGGCATCAACGCGCAAAGTTCGGGACGTGGGTCGTCCGCGCGCTATCGACATCGGCCGTGATCGGGCTTGCGCTCAATCCGGCGCTGACGCCGGTGAAGGCGGCCGACGACAGGCTGGAGACGCCGGTGGTTTCGGTCGGCTCGTCGAAGGTGCGCTTCCTCTCGCTCGGCATCGGCAAGTCGGTGGTCGTCGACTTCCCGCAGGACGTCAAGGACGTGCTGGTCGCCGATCCCAAGGTCGCCAACGCGGTCGTCCGTTCGGCCCGGCGCGCCTACATCATCGGCGCCGCAGTCGGCCAGACCAACGTCGTGTTCTTCGACGGCGAGGGACAGCAGGTCGCCGCCTATGACATCGCGATCAAGCGCGATCTCAACGGCGTGCGCCAGGCGCTGAGCCAGAGCATTCCCGGCGTCAAGATCGACGGCGTCGGCGAAGGCGTGATCCTGACCGGATCGGTGTCGAGCCCGGTCGAGGCGCAGCAGGCCGGCGAGATCGCCGCACGCCTGGTCGGCGGTGCCGACAAGGTGGTCAACTCGATCGTCGTGCGCGGCCGCGATCAGGTGATGCTGAAGGTCAACGTGTCGGAGGTCCGGCGCGAGATCGTCAAGCAGCTCGGCATCGATCTCAGCGCCAGCCTGAACTACGGCACCGCGGTGGTGAACTTCAACAACACCAACCCGTTCACCGCCTATGGCAAGTCGCTGGTCGGCCCCAACGGCCTTTCCGCCACCGGCGGCGGCTTGTCGTCGGTCTCAGCGACGCTGCGCGCCATGGAGACGGCCGGTGTCGTCAAGACGCTCGCCGAGCCGAACCTGACCGCGATCTCCGGCGAATCCGCGACCTTCATCGCGGGCGGCGAATTCCCGATTCCCGGCGGCTATTCCTGCGATCCCACCACGCGGGTCTGCAGCACGTCGATCACCTACAAGAAGTTCGGCATCTCGCTCAACTTCACGCCCGTCGTGCTCGGCGAAGGCCGCATCAGCCTCCGGGTGATGACGGAGGTGTCGGAGCTGTCGAACGACAACGCGATCACGGTCTCCTATGCGCTGACCTCGGCCTCGACCTCGTCGGTGACGATCCCCGCGATCCGCACCCGCCGCGCCGAGACGACGGTCGAGATCCCCTCCGGTGGCTCGATGGCGATGGCCGGCCTGATCCAGAACCAGACCAAGCAGGCGATCAACGGCCTGCCCGGGCTCAACCAGCTGCCGGTGCTCGGCCAGCTGTTCCGCAGCCAGGACTACGTCAACAACGAGACCGAGCTGATGGTGCTGGTGACGCCCTATGTCGTGCGCGCCGTCGCCCAGAAGGAGCTGTCGCGTCCGGACGACGGCTTCGCGCCGGCCACCGACTCAGAGTCGGCGCTGCTCGGCCGCATGAACCGGCTGTACGGCATCGCCGCCAGGGTCGACGCGGCCACGGGGCAGCCGGCCGGCTTCGGCTTCATCATCGACTGAGATTGCGGGACGACGGGGCACGGGGGAACGATCATGTCGGCAACATCCATACCAGACGGCAGGCGCGCGCTGCGCCGGATCGTCGCCATCGCGGGGCTGGCGCTCACGCTCGGCGCCTGCAACACCACCACCGGTGAGGTCGTCGCGACGATCCCGGACGACTACAAGATCCGCCATCCGATCGCGATCGAGGAAGGCCGGCAGTCGACCGTCGTCTTCATCGGCAGCGGCCGCGGCGGCCTGACCTACCAGCAACGCGTGGATGTCGCGGGGCTCGCGCGCTCATGGCTGCGCGAAGGCACCGGCGGGATCATGGCGGAGGTGCCGACAGGCACGTCGAATGCGCGCGCCGCGGCCGACGCCTACCGCGAGATCCGCGCCGTGCTGACCGCCGGCGGCGTTCCCTCGCACGCGATCACCCTGCGCAACACCATGCCCGACGATCCGCGGCAGCTCGCCGTCATCCGGCTGAGCTATCCGAAGATCGCCGCCGTCGCCGGTCCCTGCGGGCTGTGGCCCGACGACCTCGGGCCGAACTTCAGCAATCCCGGCTACAGCAGCAACCAGCACTATCAGAATTTCGGCTGCGCCACGCAGCGCAACCTCGCTGCGATGATCGACAACCCGGCCGATCTCGAGCAGCCGCGCTCGGAGATGGCCGCCTACACGCCGCGCCGCTCCGCGCTGTTCGAGAAGTACCGCAAGGGCGAGTCGACGGCGGTGGCGTATCCGGAGTCCGACAAGGCCAAGCTCAGCGATACAGGCAAATGATCAACGCGTCCCGTCAGAGCCAGGATGAGCAGCCCGGCCCCACCGGCCCGGCCCTCGACGATCACATCGCGCCGGTCCCGCGCGTCTCGGTGCAGGCATTCTGCGAAACCGACCAGACCTCGGCCGCGATCCTCGCCGCGAGCCAGGACCGCCGGCTCGGCAAGGCGCACATCACGATCAAGGCGGGCGGCATGCCGCGCGCCATCGAGACCTATCATTCGCAGCCGACGCCGAACGTCATCGTGATCGAGACCAGGCCCGGCGGCGACATTCTCGGCGGCCTCGACGATCTCGCCAGCGTCTGCGATCCCGGCACCCGCGTGGTGCTGATCGGCAGCCCGTCCGACGGCGTCGCCTATCGCGAGCTGGTCCGGCGCGGCGTCAACGACTACGTGCTCGGCCCGGTCGAGACCATCGACGTGATCCGCTCGGTCTGCAGCCTGTTCTCGGCCTCGGAGGCCGTCATCACCGGCCGCATCGTCGCCGTGGTCGGCGCCAAGGGCGGCGTCGGCGCCTCCACCGTCGCCCACAACGTCGCCTGGAGCATGGCGCGCGACCTGACGCTGGATTCGGTCGTGATCGATCTCGACATGGCGTTCGGCACCGCGGGGCTGGACTACAACCAGGATCCGCTGCAGGGCATCGCCAACGCCGTGTTCCAGCCGGACCGGCCGGATACGGCGCTGATGGAGCGCCTGCTCGCCAAATGCACCGAAAATCTCAACCTGCTCGCCGCGCCCGCGACGCTCGACCGCGTCTATGATTTCGGCGCCGACGCATTCGACGCGATCTTCGACACCCTGCGCATGACCCAGCAATGCATCGTGCTCGACGTGCCGCACCAATGGTCGGCCTGGACGCGGCATGCGCTGATCAATGCCGACGACATCCTCGTGGTCGCCGAGCCCGATCTGGCGAACCTGCGCAACGCCAAGAACCTGCTCGGCGTGCTCAAGGCCTCCCGTCCCAACGACCGGCCGCCGCTGTACTGCCTGAACCAGGTCGGCATGCCCAAGCGGCCGGAGATCGACCTGAAGCGCTTCGCCAAGACCGTCGAGGCCGAGCCGGTCGCGGTCATCCCGTTCGACTGCAAACTGTTCGGCACCGCCGCCAACAACGGCCAGATGATCGCGGAGATATCGGGGCTGAGCCGCACGCCAAAACTGTTCCAGGACATCGCGAACCGGCTCACCGGACGGATCGACCACAAGCCGCAGCGCGGCTCGCTGCTGGCGCCGATCGCGAAACTGCTCGGCGCGAAATAGCGCCTGAGATCATGATGCGATTCCAGGGACTCGCATCATGATCTCATCTCTTTGTTTGGGCATGATCTCCGCGTAAATGCCGTTGGCGTTTGTCGCGAGGGAAAACCGGTTTCCACTTTCCGGATCATGCTCTAGTCGTCGGACCGGCTGAGTGCCCGCGCCAGCGCCTTGTCGGGCTCGCCGGCCACCGGACGGTCGCGGCGCGGCGACAGCTCGCGCTGCGCGATCTTGCGGCGCTCCAGGATGCGCTTGACATAGGCGACGCTGGCGCTGGCCTGCTCCGGCGGCAGCCCCGAACGCGCGATGCTCTCGGCCTCGCTCATCCGGCCCTGCAGGCCGACGATGACGGCGAGATTGGTCCGGACCCGCGGGCTGGCATCGGGGTGCGCGCTGGCCTTGCGCAACTGCTCCTCGGCCTTCGGCAGTTCGTTGGAGAGCGCATAGGAGAGACCGAGATTGGACAGCACGGAAGGATCGTCAGGGGCGATCTTCAGCGCCGTCATGTAGTATTGCCGGGCCTCCTCGTTGCGCCCCATCTGGTCGAGCGTGGCGCCCTGCGCCGACAGGATGCGCCAGTCGGGATCCTCGGGCGAATGCGCGCGGCTGAGCACGTCGAACGCCTGCTGGAAATTGCCATTGTCGGCAAGCGCGCGGCCAAAGGCCGCCAGCAGCGCCTTGTTGCCGGGATTGGCGATCGTCGCCTGCTCGAGCACGGCGACCGCCTGCGAGCGCTGGCCGGTGCCGCGCAGGGCGCTGCCATAGCGCAGCGCCACCTCGGGATCGTTGGGATTGGCGCGGAAGCGCTCGCGGAGCTGGTCGATCTCGGCGCGCGGGTCGGCGGCGGCCGCGCGGCTCTTTTCGGGATTGCCGCCCAGTGCCCCCGTGACCTCGCTGAGATCGGTGGTCTGGCAGGCGCCGAGACCGAGCAGCACGGCCGTGAACGACAGCGCGAACGCGGCCGGCCGGAGCAGAGGGAGAGAGCGAAGGGGCCGCGTACGCATGCAACTGAACTACTTCGGGACCAGATGATCTGCACGCTGGCAGATTAACCCTAAGGTCCCGTTAAGCGGGCGCGGCCGGCCCGCTCAATCGATGAATTCGGCGCCGAACTCGCAGCCGATGCGCCAGGCCAGCCGGCACTTGCGCTGGTGGTCGGGCGCGAAGACGATGGTGAACTGCGGGGGAATCTCGACGAATTCGGCGATCACCTTGACGCCGCCGTCGGAAATATCCGTGACCGTGCAGTCCCGCGGCAGGCTGCCGTTGCCATAGTGAATCTTCGCGATCCTCCTGCACAGCCGACGTTCACTCTTGCGACGGTTCGCCAACATCAACATTTCGACGTCTCACCCACTCAATCGTCCAATCCGGAGACCTCGTTTGTAGCGAGGAAACCTTGGGATCTGGCTAGCGCCAAGCCCGGAAATCCGGCGACCGGATTTGGGTTTCGTTTACCCTCTGCATCCCTCAGCGGACCGGCAGCAGCACACGATCGAAATACGCCGACAGCCTCCCGACGTCGTCGAGCGGCAGGACGTCGGCGACATACTGATCGGGCCGCACGATCACGATGCAGCCCGCGGCGCGATCGATGCCGCGCATCGCAAAGATGTCCTGGCCGCTCTTCAGATCGGCACAGAACATCTTCTCGTAGTCGATAAGACCGTAACGGCCCTTCCGCGGCAGCAGCAGCTCCGGCATTCGTTCGAGCGCGAGTTCGCGATGCCCCTGCTGGAACACCGCGCGCAGATCGATCACGGAGTCGATGTCGGCGCCCACCTGGGTGTGGCGGCGCACGGGCGAGGCCGAATCCTCGCTGAGGAATGTGCACAGGCGGCGGATCGCGGACCCCGGCGCGGCCGGATCCTCCGCGGCCGCGAAAGCGAAGATGCGGAAGCGGCCGTCGGCTTGCACGACATGTCCGAGCTGCGCCGGCTTGGCGTCGCCGAGCCGGATGACCGGCGCCGAGTGAAAGCGCTTGCCGATGACGAAGCCGGTGGCGAGCGGCTGGAAAGTGTCGTCGCCGGTGAGGACGGAGGGCCGATAGTGCGTGGCGGTGCCCGCCGTGTAGCGGCCGTGACGGACGAAATAGTCCTGCGTCCTGGCCGCATCGGCGCCGCCCTGCTTGGCGGCGGAGGCAAGAATTCCCGACCATTCGCGATCGAAATCGATCAGCTCCTGGGCGATGGCCCGCCGTTCGGCCGAATAGCTGTGCAGGAGCTGCGGCGCGCAACGCCTGCCCAGCACGGCGGCGAGCTTCCAGCCGAGATTGAACGTGTCCTGCATCGACACGTTCATGCCCTGCCCCGCCTTCGGGCTGTGGGTGTGGCAGGCGTCACCGGCGATGAAGACGCGCGGCAGCCGCGTTGCGACCTCGGCCTCCGGCACGTCGTCGAACTTGTCGGTGATGCGCTGGCCGATCTCGTAGACCGACCACCACGCGACCTCCTTCACCTCAAGCGTATAGGGCGCGAGAATGCGCTGCGCCTTGGCGATCACCTCGTCGACGGTGATGTTGCGCCCGGCCACGCGCTCGCCGACCTCGAGCTTGGCGAGCTCGACATACAGCCGGACGAGATAGCCGCCCTCGCGCGGGATCACCAGCAGGCTGCCGTCCTTGGCGGACTGGATCAGCGACTTGAAGCGGATGTCGGGAAAGTCGGTCACGGCGAGCACGTCCATGACGCCCCAGGCGTGGTTGGCGGAATCCCCGTGCAGCTCGCGGCCGATCGCCTTGCGCACGACGCTGCGCGCGCCATCACAGCCGACGACGTAGCGCGCGCGCACCGTCTCCACCTGGCCTTCATGCTCCGGATCAATGCGATCGAAGCTGACTGTCACGCCGTGCGCGTCGATGCCCGCGGCCGGATCGATCCGCAGATCACGCAGTCGCCGCGCGTAGTGCGGCTCGAGCTTCGCGGCCGAACGGCGCATCACGTCCAGGAAGAAATCGTGGACCCGAGCCTGGTTGAGCACGACATGCGGCATCTCCGACAGGCCGTCCTCGACGTCCTGCACGCGACCGCTGCGCGCGATATGCTTGCTGTCTTGGTCGCTCGGCTTCCAGAACGTGGTCTCGTTGATCCAGCACGCTTCCCTCAGCACTTTCTCGGCAAAACCATAGGCCTGGAACATCTCCATGGTGCGGCAGGCGATGCCGTCGGCCTGGCCGAGCAGCAGCCGGCCCGGCTTCTGCTCGACGATGCAGGTCCTGATGTCCGGAAAAGCGGAAAGCTGGGCAGCGAGGTTCAACCCGGCGGGGCCACAGCCGACGATGAGGACATCGGCCTCGGGCGGCAGCGGGCCGGTCGCGCCGGCGCTCGCGACACGTTCGGCCGCGTCGAAGATCTCGGGATCGCCCGGCTGGAAGCCGTTGAGATGAAACTGCACGTGACCACCCTCCCTCGCCATTCTTATTGATCAGTATGCTGATCATCAGTATGCTTGTCAAGCTGGTGACAGGAGATTCGAATTGACCGAGATGCGGGACATGCCGGGGCACCTGGCGCGCCGGTTTCAGCAGATCGCCGTGGCGGTGTTCCTGGCGGAGGTGGAAGCGGCCGGCTTCGACCTGACGCCGGTGCAATATGCGGCGCTGGCGGCGATCGCGGCCAACCCGGCCATCGACCAGATCACGCTCGCTGGCCTGATCGCCTATGACCGCACCACGATCACCGGAGTGATCGACCGGCTCGCACAGAAGGGCCTCGTCGTCCGCCGTGCGAGCGCGCGCGACCGCCGGTCACGGGAGCTGTTGATCACCGATGAGGGGAGAAGGACGCTGGAGGCGATCACGCCGGCGGTCGAGGCAGCGCAGCGGCTGATGGTGCGCGGCCTCAGCGAGGCCGAGGCGAAGGAGTTGGTCCGCCTCATGCAGAAGGCGATCGCCGCCGGCAACGATCTCAGCCGCGCGCCGCTGCGGGAGGGGGCGGCGGAGCGGTAAGCCCAAGCAAAACTGCTGGTTGCTTACCCGTCATGCCCCGGACCGGTTCCGGGCATCCGCGTTCTTCCAAGCCCAACGACATCGATGGCCGGATCCAGCCCGGCCATGACGATGTGGAGAGAGCCGCCCCAAGCTGACGTCATAGAGGCGAGCGCCGCTCGTGCCCCCTGCCCTCACGAATACCGCATCACGCCGTCGTCGACCTTGCCGAAGCGCAGCGAGACGATATCCAGCGCGTAGTTCTGGTACAGCCGCCACGGCCGCTTGGAGCCCTGTTTCGGCAGGTCGGCGACCGCGCGCTGCACATAGCCGGAGCTGAAGCTCAGCGACGGCAGCGGCGTAACGGTGGAATCGTCATTGTGCGGCACGCATTGGCGATAGCCGTGCCGGTCCATGTAGTTCAGGAGCCGGCAGACATATTCGCAGGTGAGATCGCATTTCAGCGTCCACGACGCGTTGGTGTAACCGAGCGTCGCCGCCAGATTCGGCACGTCGGAATACATCATGCCCTTGTAGTTGAGCGTCTTGGCGAAATCGACAGTGCGGCCATCCACGACGACCTCGATGCCGCCGAGCACCTGCAGCACCAGCCCGGTCGCGGTGACCACGATATCGGCCTCGATTTCGCGGCCGTCGGTAAGGCGCAAGCCGCGCTCGGTGAAGGTCTCGATCCCGGCCGTCACCACCGAGGCGCGCTGCTCGCGAATGGTCTTGAACAGGTCGCCATCCGGCACCAGGCACAACCGCTGGTCCCACGGGTTGTAGCGCGGCGTGAAATGGGTGGCGACGTCGTAATCGGGGCCCAGCGCGGCGCGCACCCCTCCCAGGATCAGCTGCTTGACCCGCTGCGGCTTGCGCCGGCTGAGCTGGAAGAAATACATCCCGAACAGCACGTTGCGCCAGCGGATCAGGTGATAGGCGAGGCCAGCGGGCAGATGCCGGCGCAGCTTGTTGGCGAGCGCGTCCTGCGCCGGGCGCGACACCACATAGGTCGGTGAGCGCTGCAGCATCGTCACATGCGCGGCGGACTTGGCCATCGCCGGCACCAATGTGACCGCGGTCGCGCCGGAGCCGATCACGACGACGCGCTTGCCGGCATAGTCGAGATCCTCAGGCCAGGCTTGCGGATGCACGATGCGGCCCTTGAAATCGGCCATGCCCTTGAAGTCCGGCAGATAGCCCGACTCGTAGCGGTAGTAGCCGGAGCACATGAACAGGAAGCCGCAGGTCATCCGCACGGTCTCGACCGTGCCCTGCTCCGTCCGGCGCTCGGCCTCGACGGTCCAGCGTGCGTCCGCGCTCGACCACGACGCGCGCCGGACCCGATGGTTGAACCGGATGTGGCGGTCGATGCCGTTCTCGGTCGCGGTGTCCTGGACGTATTTCAGGATCTGCGGCCCGTCGGCGATCGCCTTCGGATCGGTCCACGGCTTGAACGAATAGCCGAGCGTGTACATGTCGCTGTCGGAGCGGATGCCGGGATAGCGGAACAGGTCCCATGTGCCGCCGATCGCGCCTCGCCCCTCCAGGATCGCGAAGCGCTTGCCCGGGCACTTGTGCTGCAGATGATAGGCGGCGGCGATGCCGGACAGCCCGGCGCCGACGATCAGCACGTCGACATGCTCTGTTGACATGAGGTGTTCCTGGCGTTTCCTGGTGCGGCTTTCTTGCTCTGGCTGCGGACAGTCGCAACCCGGCTCGTCGCTGTCAAATCGCCGGCGCATTCGTCGTCGGTCAACCCTCCTCCGCTATCAGCGGGAAACACCCTCGATACGGATCCGGTGATGAACGCTCCCCACCCGCGCGACGACAGGCCCGGCGACAGCGACAGCCGGGACGGCAGTGGCGCGCCGTCGCAGCGCATCGCCCTGGGCTTTTCGCTGTTCGCAATCGGGCTCGCAGCCTGGTCGCTCTTCCCGAGCTTTCCGGCCGGCCAGCTGATCGCGGTCGTCACCGTCATCCCGCTGCTGGCGCTCATCCTCACCTTGCGCTTTCCCGGGCGGTTCCGCATCGGCCTCGGCTCCGGCTACGGCGCCAATCTCGGCACCGGTTGCATCGTGGCGGCCGGCACGCTCGCCGCGCGCACGCTGTCGGACATCAACCTCGTCGACTGGCTGCCGCTGACGGCCTTCGCGACCGCGGTCGCGATCATTTTCCTCATCGTCGCGGCGCGGTTCGAAACCCAGCTCCGCCGCCGCGGCTGGCGGTTGCTGCTCGCCGCTCTGTTCGTCGCCGCCTATGCGTTCGGGACGCTTGGCCAGTTCAACACCGCACTCGACCGCTCGGCGCCGGCGCTGCTGCGCAGCCGTGTGCTCGCCAAGCATCTCGGCCACAGCCGGCTCGCCACGCATCAGGTGACGCTCGAGCCGTGGGGCCCGTTCGCGAGAGCCACCGATGCACATGTTGCGCAGGCGCTGTACGAAAGGTTGCAGCCGGGCGACACCGTGTGCCTGCGCCTCGGCGATGGCGCGTTTCGCATGGCGTGGTTCACGGTGGCCGCATGCCGTTGAGACCCGGCGCTGCGGCCGAGACAGGAACGGCCATTTGCGCAGCGCGGCGATGCTGCGTATCGTCGTAGCTTCGTGGCCCGCATGAGCGCAGCCATATCCGGGGCCTCACGCGCCGTCTCGATGAACCCGGATGTTGCTCCGCTCATCCGGGCGATGCGATTGCGAGCCGTTCTGCATGACCGACTTCCTGCCCCGCCCTTTCGCTGTCGATCGTCCCGACGTGCTGGATCTCGACATCACCGCGCTCGACGCGCGCCCCGGCGCGGTGCTGGTGGCGCGCTCGCCGTTCTATCCCGGCGGCGGCGGCCAGTTGCCGGATCGCGGCGCGATCGCGTGGAACGGGATCGTCCGCGACGTCACCGGGTTCGAGCCGACCGCCGACGGCATCTGGCACCTGATCGGTGATGACGCCATCCCGGACGGGGCGATCGAGCTGCGCGTCGATCCGGCGTTCCGGCAGCGCATGAGCGAGCAGCACACGATGGCGCATCTCGTCAACAGCGCCGTCTACACCCTGTTCGACGGCGCGCTGCTGACCGGCGTCCGCATGACCGAGACCGACGAGTTCAGCGTCGATTTCGACCTGCCCAAGGTCACACCGGAGCAACTGCGCGCGGTGGAGGATGCGGTGAATGCCGCGATTTCGGACGATCGTCCGGTGCGTGCCTTCGACATGCCCTATGACGACGCGCAGGCGACCGCGGGACTGTTTCGCGCCAAGTCGGTCGCCCCGCCGCGCCAGGCCGACGGCCTGATCCGCATCGTCGACATCGACGGCCTCGACCGCCAGGCCTGCGGCGGCACGCACCTGGTTTCGACGGCGCAGGCGCGGCGCATCCGCATTCTCAAGGTCGACAACAAGGGCCGGCAGAATCGGCGGTTGAGGATCGGATTCGTCACGGCTTGAGAATCGCGCGGCTCGCGATGAAACGGCCGGCGTCGCAATGCACATTGTCAAACGCGTATATCATCGCTCGACGTCCGATACGATTGTAGCGCAGGCGCGTCCGTGATCCCATGGAAGCTCACGTCTTCCTTGCGTTCCGCAACGTCTCCGAGGGCAACTCACCCATCATCTGGCGGTACTCGCTGGCAAAGCGGCCCAGATTGCCAAAGCCGCATTTGAAGGCGACCGACACGACGCTTGTGTTGGCATCGGGCCGTCGCAGAAGTTCAGATGCCCGCTGAAGTCGGACGCGCTTGGCAAACTGGCCGGGTGATCCGCGTCCCGACTCCGAGAACTCGCGGAAAATCGACCGGACGCTGACCCCCGCGACCGCGGCGATCTTCTCGAGGTCCAGAGGCTCGTCCCAATGTGCCTCGATATAGGACTCGACGGTATCGACAACCATACGGTTGACTCGCTGGGGCGCATTCAGCAGGCGGCTGCTAAAGCTGTGCCGATTTGCAAGCAGGAGCCGGATCATCAAGCTCCGCTCGAGCTCTGCAATGGCTATCGGCGAGTAGTCCGCTCCGAACATCTGCAACTCACCGGCAAGCCTGAAAACGTCCTGGCGGACGAGAGCCATGACAGCAGGATCGGTTGGGCCTTCGTCAAAGGTCAGATTCGTATCTCTGTCATCGCCGAGCATGGCTCTCAACAGCTGGTGCAAAGGCGCGCTTTCGACCCTGACCACCAGTTGGCAGTAGCCGGCAGGAAATTCGAGATCCAGTCTTGAATCCCCGGATATCAGGGGACTCCAGGCGACGATCGCCTGGTGGCCTCGCGCAGTCCTGTATCCGGCAGTGCCCTGGATCGAGAAGAACTGTCTGTAGATCGTCGATTCCGGAAACGACACCGACGCCGCGCCCGCATATGAGCAGAACGCCAGCCCCGCGGTGCTGAGCCGCGCAAGATTGGCCTCGATGCCGAAGCTGGAGTCGGAGCTGTCGAAACGATCGACGGCGTAGATGCTGAACAAGCGATCGCGCGCGAACTCGCGATCACGCGAGCGAAACAGCGGATATCGATCGAGATATGAGATTTGACCCAAACAGCTCCTCCGCCCGATCGGCATCACCACCTGGTCAACCCTTGTGCAATCGTCAGGCGCATGAGCACAAGGCCGTGCGTTAGGGCACGTGGCAAGCACGAATTTCATTCAGTTCCACGGTTCGGACAACGTCCCGGCGCGAGGGAGCGTACGATTTTCGCGGTGATAACCGAACACCCCGTATTGTTACGGACAGAATGCTGCCTCGCGGGGCTGGCCGTGGTCTGCGCCGGGTCGTCCAATGGCTCGCTCGGAACAACGACGGACCAAGCGGCCAAATGCGATGGGTATCGGGGTCATCGGAGCGGCAGCATACGGCCGATCTGTCGGGGATCGGACAAATACTTGGATAATTCGATTCGACTACGATCCGCTCACTCTGGACCAGAGTCGGGCCTCGCGGCGGCGTTTGGCCCCAGCGAACCAAGGTCCTGGAAATCGACAGACGTGCATGTGCCGAAACCCCGGCAGAGCAGACCTAGAGAGGAAAGAGAATGTTCGGCCGCAGACACGCCAAGGGTGACGCACAGGCCATGCTCGACGCGATCAGCCGCTCGCAGGCCGTGATCGAGTTCAACATGGACGGCACGATCATCACGGCAAACAAGAACTTCCTCGATACGCTCGGATACCGGCTGGATGAGATCCAGGGCAAGCATCACAGCATGTTCGTGGCGCCGGCCGAGCGGGACAGCGCGGCCTATCGCGAGTTCTGGGCGGCTCTCAACCGCGGCGAATTCCAAGCCGCAGAATTCAAGCGGATCACCAAAGGCGGCGGCGAGGTCTGGATCGAGGCGTCCTACAATCCGGTTCTCGACGGCAACCGCCGACCGGTGAAGGTGGTGAAGTTCGCGACCGACATTACCGCGAAAAAGCTGCGCAGCATGGCGGACGGCTCCAAGATCGCTGCCATCGATCGCGCCCAGGCCGTGATCGAGTTCAAGCTGGACGGAACGGTCGTGACGGCGAACCAGAACTTTTGCGACGTTCTGGGTTATCGGCTCGACGAGATCCAGGGCCGGCATCACAGCATGTTCGTCGAGCCGTCACAGCGCGACAGCGCGGCGTATCGCGAGTTCTGGACGGCCCTCAATCGCGGCGAATATCAAGGCGGCGAATACAAGCGCATCGGCAAGGGAGGCAAGGAGGTCTGGATTCTCGCCACCTACAATCCCATGCTCGATACCGCCGGCAAGCCGTTCGGCGTGGTCAAGTTCGCGACCGACGTCACCGCGCAGAAGCTCAGGAACGCGGATCTGGCCGGCCAGATCGATGCGATCGGCAAGTCGCAGGCTGTGATCGAGTTCAACATGGACGGCACGATCATCACCGCGAATGACAATTTCCTGCATGTGCTCGGCTACACCCTGGCCGAGGTCAAAGGCAAACATCATAGCATGTTCGTGGAGCCTTCGGAGCGCGATGGTGCCGCCTATCGCGAGTTTTGGGCCGACCTGAACCGGGGGCAGTATCAGGCGGCGGAATACAAACGCATCGGCAAGGGCGGCAAGGAGGTCTACATTCAGGCCTCGTACAATCCGATCCTCGATCTCAACGGCAAGCCGTTCAAGGTCGTGAAGTATGCGACCGACGTCACCAGGCAGGTGCTGGTGCGCATAGGCAACGAGCGCGTCCGTGCGATGATGGAATCCGTCGCAGCGGGCTCCGAGGAGTTGAACGCGTCTGTGCGGGAGATTTCCGAAGCCATGACCAAGTCCCGCGAGACGGCGATGGGCGCCGTCGGTCAGGTGGCATCCGCCGACGGCCAGGCGCAACGGCTGTCCGAAGCCACGCAGGCGATGAGCGGCATCGTCGAGATGATCAACAACATCACCGGGCAGATCAACCTGCTCGCGCTCAACGCCACCATCGAATCCGCCCGCGCCGGCGAAGCCGGGCGTGGCTTTGCGGTCGTCGCCGCCGAGGTCAAGAACCTCGCCAACCAGGCCAAGCAGGCCACCGACAAGATCGCCCAGGAAATCGAGAACCTCAACGGCATCTCGGGCGACGTCGTGACGGCGCTCAACTCGATCAAGCAGGCGATCAACAGCGTCAGCGAATACGTCACCTCGACGGCGGCGGCGGTGGAAGAGCAGAGCACGGTGACGAACGAGATGTCGTCCAGCATGGCCCGCGCCGCAGCCGAAGCTCAGGCCTTGGCCGCCCGGACCGCGCCTTAGCTGCGCGCGACCAGGGCGGCGGAGCCCGGCGGGCCGCCGCCCCATTGGCGATCGAATGCGGGCGTTCACAAGAAGGCGCTGACGAGAAGACCGTGGCCGACATCATTCATTTTCCTGCTCCCGATTCCTCGCGATTCGTCGAACAGCACGCCGTGGCGGCTTGTCGGGCGCTCCTGCGTCCCCAGACCGAACGCCTCCAGCAAGAGTTGCAGCAGTGGCGCAACGCCTTGGATGAGTTGGATCAGCACATCGGCGCGGCCCCGTCATTCGCCGCGCTGCTGTCTGAAAGCGCAAAGGTGCGCGAGCTCATCTCCGCTGCCGAAAGCGCGCTGGACGCAATCTTCTGAGACCAGGCGGTGATCGCCGCGGCACGGCTGACGGTTGCGCGGCGACGCGCACCGCCAGGATTGCCGCCAACAAGCCAGCGGGACGACAGCAGTCCCAGTCGCCGCCGCAAGGTCACGGCCGATGCAAGATCACGTCGAATCCTTCCTCCGGGGTCGGCGCCACGAAGTATGAAGTGAACAGGTCGAACTCCTCGTCGGTCACGGTGAAGGCGTGGCGGCCTTCTGCGTTGCGCGCGCGCAGCCGTGCCTTGCAGACCTCGTCGGGGACGTCGAGGTGATGCAGCTGGTGCGGCACGCCCGCGGCTTCGAACAGACCGCGCATCCAGGCGCGGCTCGCCGGCGTGTTGGCGGGGAAGTCGAGCACGACCGAAACGCCGGCTCGCAACAACGCGACGACGTGCGGCCCCATCACGCTGCGCAGCCGTGACGAATTGCGCACGTAGTCCGCCAGGCTGCTCTGCTCGCCAGGATAGAGCCGCGACAGCCAGTCGTCCTCGGCGACCACGACGGTGGCCGGGCGATGGCCGAGCTCCGCGGTGAGCGTCGATTTGCCGGCAGCGATCTTGCCGCACACGAGGTGCAGCGTCGGTTGGTTGGGAGACACGGATACAGACCTCGCATACAGCGCCTTTTCGGGCGCCAACAACATTCACAGGCAATTCTCGCAGGCAGAAGCGCCCGGCCCGACGGATCAGGCCGGGTCGGTAATTCGGCTGCTGACGGCAGCGCCTGCGATGCGAATGCGGAAGGTCATGAGGATATATTTGACAGATGTCGCTGACGGCGTCCAGGCCCGGCCGTCATCCGTCGCGAGACCGCGCCGCGATTGAGTTCGACTCGCAAGAATGGCCCGCGCGCATTTCAGTCGCACCGGCCGCTCGCGAATGAGTTGAAGTCACTTCACTGTGGCCGAATTGATCCACTGCGACGGGAGTCGAGCCGGCCGCGTGTCGTCCATTGCCAACCGGATGTCCGCTCCTGTAGGTAGTTGCGAGGGACGGGGGCGTCAGTCGGTGGCTCGTCAAGGGCGTCAACTACAAGGCATCGCATCAGGACGACGTGAGGCGCGCATGCGCTCGGCGCGGCGGCGCGCAGCGCTGTCGCGGCTCGGCGGCGCTCTCGTCTGGTTCGCGGCATGGGCCCTGATCTTCCAGTCCGCGCTGGCGCTCTCCGCGATGAGCGCTGCGGTTGCGGCCCCCGATGCCGTCGCCATCATCTGTCAGAGCTCCGCCGACGATCCAACGTCGGACGACATCGGCACTGCGGCCAAGCAATGCGCGAGTTGTCCGTTCTGTGCGCTCGGGCGCGGCGTCACTGTCCCGCACGTCCCCGCCGTGGCGCGGCCGATGCCGGTGGTCGTGGCGATCCTGATCGAGCGGACAGACCTCGTTGCGGCGCCTCGGCCTGCGCTCGAACTGCCGGTCGCTCGCGGACCACCGGCGGCCCTCTAGGCCGATACTCCAGACATCTCATCCCGTCACGATGCGGCCGGTCTCGTCCGCGCGCGCTGTGGGCTGCCGTCCGGCGGTCGCCGCAGCCGTGCCCGGAGCCGCCTCGTCGCGACATGTTCACGAGGCCACGGCGCGCTCGCAGCCGGGCGCCTCTCCCATTCCTATTCCGAGATCCCCTCATGGACCATTGTTCGACACCCGTCCGGCAGCGGTTGCTCCGCTCAACCACCGTGCTCACATCGCCGGCGCTGCTGGCATTCGCCCTTTCGAGTCCCGTGCTCGCGCAGGACCCATCGCAGGCTCGCTCCGCCGCCACGCTGCCGCAGGTGACGGTCGCTGTCCCGAAGCCCCGGCCGGCCGCCCGAACGGCAGTCCGCCGCAGGGGCGCACATGCGGCGACCAATCCGGCCAGCGCGCCACCGCCGCAGGCGGCCTCATCCGACGGCGTCGGCGCGCCTCCCGGCGCCACTTCGGTTGCACCGGATGACATCCTGGCGAAGCGGGCCACCACGAACGACACGGCTGCGCTGTTTGCGGATGTCCCCGGAGTCAGCCTCTATTCGGCCGGAGGGGTCTCCAGCCTGCCGGCGATCCATGGCCTCGCCGACGACCGCCTGCGCATCAAGGTCGACGGCATGGACACCATCGCCTCATGTCCCAATCACATGAACCCGGCGCTGTCCTACATCGATCCGGCCCAGGTCGCCGCGGCCAAGGTCTGGGCGGGCATCACGCCCGTGAGCGTCGGCGGCGATTCGATCGGCGGCACCGTCGCCGTCAGCTCGCCGGCGGCTCTGTTCGCGGCGCCGGGGCAGAGCCTGCTGACCAAAGGCAGCATCGGCACCTTCTACCGCAGCAACGGCAACGTGCGCGGCGTCAACCTGTCGGCCACCATGGCCACCGAGAACTACAGCGTCAGCTACAGCGGCGCTGCGGTCAAGGCCGACAACTATACGGCCGGCGGCAACTTCAAGAACTTCACCCTGAGGAGTTCGATCACGCCGGTGCTTCCCCTCGATCAGGTCGGCTCGTCCGCCTACGAGACCAGGAATCATCTGATGGGCATCGCCTGGAGCAAGGACGGCCAGCTCATCGAGCTGAAGGCGGGAGTGCAGGAGGTGCCCTATCAGCTCTACCCGAACCAGCGCATGGACATGCTGGGCAACGATGCCTACAGCTTCAACCTGCACCATCTCGGCCGGTTCGACTGGGGCGATCTGGACACCCGCCTCTATCACCAGTCCGTCGATCACTACATGAACTTCGGCGGTGATCGGCTGTTCTCGTATGGCACACTCAGCCCGCCGAACACGACGGGTGCGCGCTATCCGGTCAACGGCATGCCGATGTATACGCGCACCAAGACCAACGGCCTGACCTCCAAGGCCGACATCACGCCGTCGTCCCGCGACGTGGTCCGCGTCGGCGTCGACCTGCAGACCTACCGTCTCGACGACTGGTGGCCGCCGGCCCCCGATTGCGGCGTCGGCAACTGCATCGGCGGCATGGCGCCGCTGACGTTCTGGAACATCAACGGCGGCAAGCGCGACCGGGCCGGCGTGTTCAGCGAGTGGGAGGCGAAGTGGAGCCCGTCCTGGCTGTCGCTGCTGGGCGTGCGGTTCGAACGCGTCGAGACCGACACCGGACCGGTCGTCGGCTACAACACCAGCACCACGCCGCTGACATCGGGATTCATGTCCGGCATGTACGAGACGAGCTCGGTCGGCTCCCGCGCGGCGTTCAACGCCATGGATCGCTCGCGAAAGGACAACAATGTCGATCTGACGGCGCTGTTCCGAAACACGCCGAGCGCCCATCTCACCTTCGAGTTCGGCGCGATGCAGAAGACCCGGTCGCCGAATCTCTACGAGCGCTATTCCTGGTCGCGCAACACCATGGCGCTGGAGATGAACAACTTCGTCGGCGACGGCAACGGCTATCTCGGAAACCCCAATCTGAGACCCGAGGTCGCCCATACCGTGAGCTTCACCGGCGCCTGGCACAGCGCCGACCATGAGGCCGAGCTCCGGCTCACCCCCTACTACACCCATGTGCGCGACTACATCGATGCGGTGCAGTGGAAGGCCGCCACCAACACCGCCGCCGTGCCTGCCGTCGCCAACCAGTTCGTAATCATGAAATACATGAACCAGCAGGCGCGGCTGTACGGGTTCGATCTGTCCGGCAAAGTGCCGCTGGGCACGACGTCGATCGGCGATTTCGGCCTGAAGGGAGTCCTGAGCTACACCAACGGCAGGAACCTCGACACCGGGAGCGGCCTCTACAACATCATGCCGATCAATGGCAAGCTGACGCTCACGCACCGGCTCGACGGCTGGGACAGCGGCCTCGAGCTGGTGATGGTAGGCCGCAAGTCCGACGTCTCCGTCGCGCGCAACGAGCTCAAGACCCCGGGCTACAGCCTGGTGAACCTGCGCAGCAACTACACCTGGCAGAGGCTGCGCATCAGCTTCGGCGTCGAGAACCTGTTCAACAAGCTCTACTACCTGCCGCTCGGCGGCGCCTATATCGGCGAGGGCGCATCGATGTCGTTCAACAAGGAGGCCGGCACCGTCGCTGCCACCGGCGGCGGCGTATCGGGCACCGCGACGATGTGGGGCACCGCCGTTCCCGGCCCCGGACGTTCGTTCTATCTGGGTGCGAACCTGGAATTCTGACGCCGGCATCTCGCCCTGTCCCGCCAGCGGGACAGGGCGAGAGCGGGCGCCAGACGACACGGCGTCGCGACGAGCGGCACGAGCGAGACGTAACGTCGCGCATCACGCCGTCTGCGATTCTCGGCCGAAATCGCCGCTCTCACGAACTTGGAAAAGCTCTAAGAGCGATTCCAGCCGCCGCTCCGTTGACACATCGGGGCGGTTGCCGTCTCCACTGATCCCACGATGCATCGTATTTGAATTTGCTCATTGGAGGGATTGATGAGACTGACCATCGCGGCCGTGCTCGGTGCCGCACTCGCCGGCTTCGCCATCTCGCCGGCTCTGGCCGACGGCTACAAGGACTGCACCAAGCTCGACAAGGCCCAGTGGAAGCCGGCCGCCGAGGCGGAAGCCAAGGCCAAGGAAGCGGGCTACGAGGTGCGCCGCTCGAAGGTCGAGGGCTCCTGCTACGAGGTCTACGGCGTCAAGGGCGGCAAGCTCCATGAGCTGTTCTACAGCCCGGAGGATCTCAGCCTGAAGCACACGATCGCCAAGTAGTTGGCGCAGGCGTCGGCCAGCGTGCTGGACGACGTGACGTGAGAGCCATGCACGGCACAGCCCCCCGAGCCAGCCTGAAACGCCAGGACACCGCCGACACCGTGCAGGTCTGGGACCTGCCGCTGCGGCTGTGGCACTGGATGCTGGTCGTGCTGGTGCTCATCGCCTGGGTGACGCCGAACGTCCATGACGGCCTGCACCGGATCGCGGGCTACGCGATCCTCGGCTTGCTCGCCTTTCGCCTGATCTGGGGCATCATCGGTACCCGCCATTCGCGCTTCCGCAGTCTCAAGCTCCGGCTGCGCGCGACGCCGGCCTACCTGTGGAATCTGCGGCGCGGCAAGACCGGGCGCTATCTCGGGCTGAATCCCGCGGGCACGGCGATGCAGCTCGCACTGCTGCTTCTGCTCATAGTCTCCGCGATGACCGGCGCGATGCAGGTGACCGTGCGCTTCTTCGGCATCTGGTGGGTCGAGGACACCCACGAGGTGACGTCATATCTCCTGATCCCGCTGGTGGTGCTGCATGTCGCCGGCGTCGTGCTGGTGAGCCGCCTGCAGCGCGAGAATCTCGCCCGCGCCATGCTGACGGGGCGCAAGCTGCTGCGGCGCGGCTCGCGCTGACCGGGCGGCTCAGCCGCGCACGGCGTAGCGCGTCTGCGCCAGATGGTCGGCCCCCACGGCGAGATCGCGCTGCGCATCGGCCAGCGCCTTGCGTTCGCGCTTTTCCTCGGGCAGCGACCAGATCGAGTCCTCGGGCGCGTAGTCCCGGATCAACCTCGTGCCGCCGACGATGATCTCGATGGTGCTCATGTAGCCAGCTCCACGAACGAGTTCCAAGAGAGTACGCGGCGCGGC
Source organism: Bradyrhizobium sp. HKCCYLS3070 (assembly GCF_051167575.1). Classification (NCBI taxonomy): domain Bacteria; kingdom Pseudomonadati; phylum Pseudomonadota; class Alphaproteobacteria; order Hyphomicrobiales; family Nitrobacteraceae; genus Bradyrhizobium; species Bradyrhizobium sp. HKCCYLS3070. The sequence continues at coordinate 135,653 of NZ_JBNPTI010000006.1, read as the reverse complement.
TGTCGTTGGCAACCGAGCGTCGGCCGAAGGCCCTGCGGTCTCCGCCACCTGTCATCGCTGAACGATCGTTCGCAGCGAGTCGCGCCACACACGGAACTCACGATCGTTGCACGCAGGCCACAGTTCTCGCAAAAGCTGCACGGGTGCGGAGGTGTGTTATTGCGCCGGGCCGTCTTGCGCCGAACAATCGCAGGTCTCGGATGCCTGACCGCCCCTCACCAGCAGGGGCTCGGATTTTGGGGAGGCCGGATGATGAGCTCGCAGCAGTTTCTGACGCGTGCGTTGTGTCGGTCCGTTGTCCTGGTAGCTTGTGCGGCGGCTTGGCCCGCGTCCGCCGCCGAGATCGAGGCAGCGACGCCGCCCGTCGCCGCGGAGCCGATCGCGACGTCGCCGCAGCCGACCGCAGCCGAGACTGCGCTGACGACCGCGTCGATCACTCCATCGGCTGTCCTGCCGGCGGACGAACAGGCCGCGCCCGGCGCGGCGACCGAACCGCCCCGGCCCACTGTCGCCAGCGCCGACCGCATCGAGATCCTCGACGAGTGCCCCGACATCGATGCCTGCATCGACCGCTATCTGTGGGCGCTGTACGAGCGCGCACCGAAGCTCGACAAGATCCGCGAGACCGAGCGCCGCGTCGTCACGGTCAAGCGCAAGGGACGCATGGTGAAGGTGACGCGCAGCTTCACCAAGCTCGTCGACAACGACTTCACCTGGAAGGATCCGAAGGCGGCCGAGCGCATCGGCCGCAGCATGATGGAGTATGTGATCGGCGGCATGGACCGCGGCTTCAAGCTGAAGCTGTTTCACACTTTGCATGCCGCCGAGGCCGCAGGGCTCGCGCCCGGCATCACCAGCGGCTTCCGCGACGACTACCGGCAGGAGATCGCGAGCGGCCTGAAGGCCGCCAGCAACCGCTCCTATCACGGCGGCAGCCTGCGCGGCGGCTACGGCCACGGACTCGCGGCCGACATCGTCAGCGTCAACGGCGCGACGCGCGCACAGCGCTGGGTGGCGACCGAGGCGCTGTGGAAATGGGTCGATGCCAACGGCAAGACGTTCGGCATCGGCCGGCCCTATCTCGATCACGACCCGCCGCATGTCGGCCCGGTCGACGGCGAGGAATATGCCAAGCATCGCGCGCCGGCCGTGAAGGTGGCAGCGGCGGAGACGAAGAAGCACAAGCGGATCGCGGCACGGCCTGAGCATCATGCGGCGAAGCGTGCGAAGGCGATCCGCGCGTCGGCGCTGGCCTCGCGGCGAACGAGCTGATTGTCACGTTCACCGCAGGTCGCGGCGTTCCGCTGATTTCATAGAGTGCGCCGCGATCTCCGTCATTGCGAGGAGCAAAGCGACGAAGCAATCCAGAGTCCCGTCCACGACTCTGGATTGCTTCGCGGAGCTTGTCATCGGGCCGCGCACCTGCGGGGACAAGGTGGCTCGCAATGCCGATCGGAGGCAGGCGCAGATTCAACTCACAACTACGCCGAAGCAAGCAAAAGGCCGGGGCAATGCCCCGGCCTTCGCCATGTCAGCCGCGCGGTGCGCCGGATATCAGTAGCGGTAGTGGTCCGACTTGAACGGGCCTTCCGGCTTGACGCCGATGTAGGAGGCCTGGTCGGGGCGCAGCTTGGTGAGATTCACGCCGATCTTGGCGAGATGCAGCATCGCCACCTTCTCGTCCAGCGACTTCGGCAGCACGTAGACTTCCTTCTTGTACTTGCCGTCCTTGTTGTTGGCGTAGAGCTCGATCTGGGCCAAGGTCTGGTTGGTGAAGGACGCCGACATCACGAAGGACGGGTGGCCCATCGCATTGCCGAGGTTCACGAGGCGGCCTTCGGACAGCAGGATCATGCGCTTGCCGTCAGGGAAGGTGATCTCGTCGACCTGCGGCTTGATGTTGGTCCACTTCAGGTTCTTCAGCGAGGCGACCTGGATCTCGTTGTCGAAGTGGCCGATGTTGCAGACGATGGCGCGATCCTTCATCGCGCGCATGTGCTCGATGGTGATGATGTCCTTGTTGCCGGTGGCGGTCACGAAGATGTCGGCGCGCGGCGCGGCGTCCTCCATCGTCACCACCTCATAGCCCTCCATTGCCGCCTGCAGCGCGCAGATCGGGTCGATCTCGGACACCATGACGCGGCAGCCGGCCTGGCGCAGCGAGGCGGCCGAGCCCTTGCCGACGTCGCCGAAGCCGGCGACCATCGCGACCTTGCCCGACATCATCACGTCGGTGCCGCGGCGGATGCCGTCGACCAGCGACTCACGACAGCCATAGAGGTTGTCGAACTTCGACTTGGTGACGCTGTCGTTGACGTTGATCGCGGGCCACAGCAGCGTGCCGGCCTTCTGCATGTCGTACAGGCGGTGCACGCCCGTGGTGGTCTCTTCCGAGACGCCCTTGATCGACTTGGCGATTTCGGCGAAGTAGCCCTTCGGCTTCTCCTTGAGCTGCTTCTTCAGCAGCGCGAAGAACACCTCCTCTTCCTCGGACGCCGGCTTGTCGAGGAACGCGGTGTCGCCGTTCTCCGCGCGCAGGCCGAGATGGACATACATGGTGGCGTCGCCACCGTCATCGAGGATCATGTTGGGATGGCCGCCGCCGTGCCAGTCGAACAGCTTGGCGGTGTAGTCCCAATAGTCGACAAGCGTCTCGCCCTTGACGGCGAACACCGGAATTCCGGCGGCGGCGATCGCGGCCGCCGCGTGGTCCTGGGTCGAATAGATGTTGCAGGAGACCCAGCGGATGTCGGCGCCGAGCGCCTTCAGCGTCTCGATCAGCACCGCGGTCTGGATGGTCATGTGCAGCGAGCCTGCGATGCGCGCGCCCTTCAGCGGCTGCTTCGGGCCATACTCCTCGCGCGTCGCCATCAGGCCGGGCATCTCGGTCTCAGCGAGCGAGATCTCCTTGCGTCCGAACTCGGCGAGCGAAATGTCCTTGACGATGTAGTCGTTGAAACCTGGCTTGGCGGTCATGTGGGGTTCCTGTCTGTAAAAGGCGTCATTCCGGGCGCGCGTCAGCGCGAACCCGGAATCCATCACTTCGAGATTCCGGGTTCAGCGCTGTCGCGCGGCCCCGGAATGACGGCACTAAGAGCTACACCGCACGCTTGAGCGCCTCGACGAGGTCGGTCTTCTCCCAGGAGAAGCCGCCCTCATTGTCCGGCGTACGGCCGAAATGGCCGTAGGACGAGGTGCGCGCATAGATCGGGCGATTGAGGTCGAGGTGGGTGCGAATGCCGCGCGGCGTCAGGTCCATCGCCTGAGCGGCCGCCTTCTCGAGCACCTCCTCCGGCACCTTGCCGGTGCCGTGGGTGTCGATATAGATCGACAGCGGCCGCGCCACGCCGATCGCATAGGCGAGCTGCAATGTGCAGCGATCGGCGAGACCGGCGGCGACGATGTTCTTTGCGACGTAGCGCGCGGCATAGGCGGCGGAGCGGTCGACCTTGGTCGGATCCTTGCCGGAGAACGCGCCGCCGCCATGCGGGGCAGCACCGCCATAGGTATCGACGATGATCTTGCGGCCGGTCAGACCAGCGTCGCCATCGGGACCGCCGATGTAGAACTTGCCGGTCGGGTTGATGTGCCAGATCGTCTTCGGCGTGATCCAGCCTTCCGGCAGCGCCTTGCGCACATAGGGCTCGACGCGCTCGCGGACCTGCGCCGAAGTCATGTCCTCGACCAGATGCTGGTGCGACACCACGATCTCGCGCACGCCGACCGGCTTGCCGTTCTCATACTGCACGGTGACCTGGCTCTTGGAATCCGGACCGAGCACCTTCTCGACACCGGCGTGGCGGGCTTCCGAGATCAGCCGCAGGATCTTGTGGGCATAGAAGATCGGCGCCGGCATCAAATCCGGCGTTTCATTGGTCGCGTAACCGAACATGATGCCCTGGTCGCCGGCGCCCTCTTCCTTGACTTCGCCGGGCTGCAGCGCGTCGACGCCCTGGGCGATGTCGGCCGACTGCGGATGCAGCAGGATCTCGATATCGCAGGTCTTCCAGTGAAAACCTTCCTGCTCGTAGCCGATGTCCTTGATGGCCTCGCGGACGACGTGCTCGATGTGCTCGTTGGTGACCGAAGCCGGGCCGCGGGTCTCACCGGCGATCACGACCTTGTTGGTGGTGGCGAGCGTCTCGCAGGCGGCGCGGATCTGCCAGGGGTCGATGCCGGCCTTCGGCCCTTCACGGTAGAACAGGTCGACGATCTCGTCGGAAATACGGTCGCAGACCTTGTCCGGGTGGCCTTCGGACACCGACTCCGAGGTGAACAGATATGACGCGCGCATCAAGCAACCCCTTCTTCGCCGCCCACGGCGGTCGTTTGTATTGATCCCTAAGGAATGTCAGTCGCGACGCCGCGAGATGACGTAGGATTCATCGTAGAACCACAGCCCGTTGTGCTTTCGCAGAACCTCTCTGGCGGCGTCGAGCGCGCGGGACGAGTGGGCCACCTCGGTCAGGCGGTCTTCCTCGATCTGCGCGACATACACCGCCGCGTTCCAGGCTGCAAAGGCCGTCGAGGTTCCGATCGCACCGGTGACCTCGTTGGGCAGAGCCTCCATCTCATACCTGAAAATCGAGCGATTGTCCGCATAGGCGTTAAAATTTAAGTCCCGCCCACTGGAGCCGAGCTCGTATTTCACGGCGCGCAATAGCTCATGGCGGCTGACCGAGAAAGGATTTTCTCCCGGCCAGACCGCCTGGATGATGTCCAGGCCCGGATCCTGGCCGTGGGAGTGGATTCCGATCAGCCGGCCGCCCGGCTTCAGCGCCCGCGCCAGCGGTGCGATGATGCGCTTGGCGCGGAAATTGACCGAGGACCGGGCCCGGTAGGGCTGCGAGGCGATGATCAGGTCGAAATTGGCCTCGACCCGACCGGCCCGCGGGATGATGCCGTCGAGCAGGAAGCGGTGATCCTCGCGATACAGCACCAGGGCGATCGGCCGCTCATAGACCGGCATGCCGGTGCGCGGGGAGACGTTGGCGCGCCAGTTCTGCTCCAGAAACGGCTTCAGCGCCGTGATCTGGGCTTCGAAATCCCCGGACGAATCGCCCTGCAGCACGACCTCGTGCCAGATCATCGAGGCGGCTACCGAAGGCGACGCCGGCGTCAGCCAGGGCGCCTCGGCATAGTTCATGTTGGTGAACACGAACACGCTGGCCGGATGCTCGAACAGCCGGTCCGGGACCTTCTCCAGTGTCAGCCTGACATCCTCGAGGCTCAGCTCCTTGCCGGCCACATAGAACGGAATGTGTGGAAAACGGCCGTGCATGGTGCGCAGGACCTTCGACAGCACGGTGCCGTCGCCGACGCCGGCGTCGAACAGCCGCAGCGCCGGCGGCCGCGGATGGATGCTGGCGAGTTCGAGACCGACGCGCTCGGCCACCACCCGCTTCTCGCTGCAGGTGTGCACGAACAGCAGGTATTTCTGACGGTTCTCGAAGAAGCGGAAATTGCTCTTGGGATCGCGCTTTTCGGGCACGACGTCGAGCCGCGGCGGCGGCAGCGTGCCAGTCGAGGCCGCGATATAGGCCTGGATGCGATCCAGCGTGTCGATGGTGATGCGCTTGCCCTCGCGCAGCCGCTGCACGAGCTTGCCGTCGTTCACGGCGCGCCGGCCGAACGTCGATTCCGCCATGTCCGACTGGCGGCAGAACTCCGTGATCTGGGCGAGCAGCTGGTCGTTCTTCATTCGGCCCGACGGGTGGGAAATAGGAGTGGGCAACGCGCCCTTGGCCCAACCTCCTAGCACCATCTGCCCACCATTGGAAAGAGCCTGAACCCGGAACCTTCCGGACGCAACAAACCGGATAGGTTCCCGCCTCTCGTCCCCCACGGTCCGTGCCGATGCGCCGCTCCCTCCTGCTGCTGATACCGCTGCTGGCTGCCCTCTGGGCGTCTCCCGGCCTCGCCCAGTCGAAGTCCCAGCTTGGCCCCCTCTGTACCACCGAGACGACGCCGGCCGACCAGATGATCGCCGCCTGCACCAAGATCATCGCGCTGAAGGTGTTCTCCGGCAGCCAGCTCGCCACGATCTATTTCTGGCGCGCGGTCGGCTGGAACAAGAAGGGCGACTACACCCACGTCATCGCCGATGCCACCGAGGCGCTGCGGCTGCAGCCGGCGCAGGCGATCTACAATCTGCGCGGCTCGGCCTATTACGACAAGGGCGAGTACGAGATCGCGATCGCCGACTTCAACGACGCCATCAAGAGCGGCGCGCCGAGCGGCACGCTCTTCCACAACCGCGGCAACGCCTATCGCGGCACCGGCGACTACGCCAGGGCGATTGCCGACTATGACCAGGCGATCAGGCTGACGCCGAAATCCGCGCTGTCCTGGCAGAATCGCGGCATCTCCAAGGAAGCGACCGGCGACCTCGACGACGCGCTCGGCGACATCAACGAGGCGATCCGGCTCGATCCGGCGCTGGCCTCGCCGCTGATCAACCGCAGCGTGATCTGGCGCGCCAAGGGCCATCTCGACCGCGCCGTTGCCGACGCCTCCGAGGCGGTCCGGCTGGCGCAGAATCCGCCGGCCAACGTGATGACACCGCCGGGGAGCGTCGTCATCTCAGCCCACGTGCATCGCGCGCTGGCCTATGAGGCCAAGGGCGAGTTCGATGCGGCCAAGGCGGATTACGCCGCGGCGCTGAAGCCCACCGCATCCGATGCCGGCAGCAAGGCCAGCCAGGCCACCGCCAGGGTGCGGCTGTCGCTGCTGTCGGAGCCGGCGGCGCGCCCCCAGCAGCGGCCGGAATCCCCGGCCCCCTCCTCGGCCGCAGCGGTGCCGACCGGGCAGCGCATGGCGCTGGTCATCGGCAACGGCGCCTACACGCACGTGCAGCCGCTGCCCAATCCGCCGCGCGACGCGCGAGCCATCGCCAGGAGCCTGCGCGACATCGGCTTCACGGTGACGGAGGGCCTCGATCTCGACCGCGCGGCGATGCAGGCGAAGACGCGCGACTTCCTGCGCGAGGCGGCGCGGGCGCAGGTCGCCGTGGTGTTCTATGCCGGCCACGGCGTGCAGATCGACGGCCGCAACTATCTCGTCCCCACCGACATTGCGCCGTCTGCAGGCAGCGACGTGGTCACGGCGATGGTCGACATGGACCAGATCCTGGCCGGGCTCGACGACCAGGTCCGCACCAACATCCTGATCCTCGATGCCTGCCGCAACAATCCGTTCGCCCCGCCGGAGACGGCAGGCGCCGGCCCCGGCCGGGGTCTCAGCGCCAGCGGGCTCGCCGCACCAACGTCGCTCGGTACCGGCGCGACGTCCGGGGCCGGCACGCTGATCGCGTTCGCGACGGCGCCGGGCAAGGTCGCGCTCGACGGCGACGGCGACAACAGCCCGTTCTCGGCGGCGCTGACCCGCCACATCGGCACGCCCGGTCTCGAGGTGCAGCAGATGCTGACGCGCGTTCGCGCCGAGGTCGTGGCCGGCACCAAGAACAAGCAGGTGCCGTGGTCGAACTCCTCGCTGCTCGGTGAGGTCTATCTGGCGGCGAGATAGACCTGCGGCTGGGCAGGCGCTGCTCCAGCCCGACCGTCACGGCCCTCGGGGAGTCAGGTGCAGCATGCCCGAATCCTGATATGCTGCCGCACAATGGAGACGAAGCGTATCGCCGTCGGCCCGCCCAATCGCCGACACGATCCGCCGGCAACAAGCTCGTCTCGAAGGATCAGGGAGGCTCGCATGATCGGTCGTTTCGTTGTTGGACTTGGTCTGTCACTCGTGCTGGCCGCAGGCCCGGCGCTCGCCGACGATGTCACCGGCGTCTGGCTGCGCGAAAGCGGCGCCTCCAAGGTCAAATTCGCGCCCTGCGGCGGCGCCGTCTGCGGCACGCTGGTCTGGATCAAGGAAGGCACCGACACTCCCGCCAAGGTCGGACAGCGGCTGTTCTCCGGGATGAAGCCGACCGGCCCCAATGCCTGGGCCGGCAGCTACAGCAATCCCGATGACGGCAAGACCTATGATGCCAAGATGACGCTCACCGGCGGCACCCTGACGACCGCCGGTTGCGCCTTTGGCGGCGTCATCTGCCGTTCCTCGACCTGGACGCGGGCGAATTAGAGCTCCGTTTGCGAATTCAGACTACGGTCGGGTCGCATCAAGGCATCGACGTCCATATGGCAGCAAAGACGCAGGCGCGGCTGGGATTCGTGCTGTTTGCGGTGATTGCCGCAGCAGCCGCGACGTTCGTGCTGGCGCGCCGCTCCGCGACGCCGTCGGGCAGCGACCACCGCACGGTTCGCCAGCTCATCGTCCACTACAACCTGATGGCGCGCTCCGATGACCCGATCGTCGTGCTCGGCGACAGCATCGTCGAGGCGGCGACGCTGCCGGCCAGCGCCTGCGGACATCCGATCGTCAACGCCGGTCTCGCCGGCGCCGGGACGCGCAGCGACCTGGCCGGCTGGCTCAAGCCCGCACTCGGCCCGAAACGGCCGTTCGCGATCATCGTCTCCCTCGGCGTGAACGATGCGCTGACCGCCAAGTCCGACTCCGGCGAGGCCTTCGCCGGGCGCTACGAGGCCCTGCTGCGCGAGCTATCAAACCTCACCACGCGCATCTTCGTCACCGAGTTTCCCTCCGTCGAGGCGCGCGGGCCATTCACGCCGGCCATGGAGAAGGCCGCCATGGCGAACATCACCGGCTATCGCGCCATGCTGCCGGACCTCGCGAGGCGCACCGGCGCGACCTTCCTGCCCCTGCCGCCGATGGAATCGCCGTTCACGCTCGAAGGCATCCACCTGAATGCCATGGGCTATCGGTCCTGGGACCAGGCGATCCTGCAGGGAACCGAGCTCGCCTGCCGCTGATCCCGCAGGCTGCGAAAACAATCCTTCACTTCGCGCCGGCTAGGATGGGGGCGCACATCCCGTCGAGACGGTTAACGATCACCGCATGGCCCCGCTTCACACATCGACATCGCCTGGGACTCACAAGCTGCTCGGACTGGAGCTGCTGCGTTTCCTCGCCACGATCTCGGTGCTGCTGTGGCACTACCCGCACTTCGCCTACATCGCCGATGCCCCTGTCGATCTCGTCCGCAGCGAGCTGCCGTTCTACAATGTCCTGTTTCCGTTCTATGAGCTCGGCGAATACGGCGTGGTGATCTTCTGGTGCATCTCGGGCTTCATCTTCTTCTGGAAGTACAGCGCGATCATCCCGGATGGCACGGTCGATGGCTGGACCTTCTTCGTCAACCGGGTGTCGCGGCTCTATCCGCTGCATCTCGCAACGCTGCTGCTGGTCGCGGGGCTGCAGGCCCTCTATGCCGCGCAGCACGGCGTCTTCTTCGTCTACCAGAGCAACGATCTCGCTCATTTCGTCACCCAGCTTTTCATGGCGAGCGACTGGCTGCCGCCGACCGGGGTCAGCTTCAACGGCCCGATCTGGTCGGTCTCGATCGAGGTTCTGGTCTATGCGGCCTTCTTCCTGGCGCTGCGTTTCGTCACCACATCACCGCTGTTGAACCTGGCGATGATCCTGGCCGGCATCGCGAGCGGGACACTGGTCGGCAAGTGTTTCGTGTTCTTCTATGCCGGCGGACTGGCCGCCATGGTGCGGCAGAGCGTCGCCGATGCCCCGTACCGCGCGCGGCTGGAAGCGTTCGCCGCGTGCGCCGTCGTTACAATTCCGCCGGCCCTCTGGCTCTCCGGCGTTGAGCTTGCCGAGCGCTCCGCAGCGCTCCTGCTCGTTTATACACCCATCCTCTTGTTCGTCTGCGCGACGCCCATCACGCTGCCGCGGCGCACCGAAGTCCTGCTGCAGGCCGCCGGCAACATGACTTATTCGTGCTACCTGTTGCACTTCCCGATCCAGCTCACGATCGCGCTGGCTTTCGGCGCGCTTGGACGAGCGATCCCCTACGGCAGCCCCTCGTTCTGGGTCGGCTTCATGGGGCTGACCTTGACCGCGGCGTATCTCACCTATTCCGGGTTCGAGGCCCCGGCACAGCGGCTGATCCGCCGCGCGCTGCTGCGCAAAAAAGAAGCGGAGCGGATTGCTCCCGCCCCGCTTCCGCATCACTGATCAGCACGCCCCATGTCGAGGCGTGCAGTGTTCACGGCGCGCTTACTTCCCCCAGATCTCCTCGGCAAGCTCGACGCAGAGGCGCAGCTTGGCCCACTGCTCTTCCTCGGAGAGGATGTTGCCTTCCTCGGTCGAGGCGAAGCCGCATTGCGGCGACAGCGCGAGCTGGTCGAGCGGGGCGAACTTCGAGGCCTCTTCCAGGCGGCGCTTGATGTCGTCCTTCTTCTCGAGCTCGCCGACCTTCGAGGTCACGAGACCGACGACGACGACCTTGTTGCCCTTGGGCAGGAAGCGCAGCGGCTCGAAGCCGCCGGCGCGCTCGCTGTCATACTCCAGGAAATAGCCGTCGTAATTGGTATTGGCGAGCATGGTCTCGGCGACCGGCTCGTAGCCGCCCGAGGAAATCCAGGTCGAACGGAAATTGCCGCGGCAGACATGCGTGGTGATCGTCATGTCGGCGGGCCGCTCGGCGATCGCGTAGTTGATGATGCGCGAATAGATCTGCTGCAGACCGTCGGGATTGTCGCCGCGCTCGCGCGCCTTCTTGAGCTCGTCCTGCGAGCACAGATAAGCCCAGACCGTATCGTCGAACTGCAGGTAGCGGCAGCCGGCGTCGTAGAAGGCCTTCACGGCCTTGCGATAGGTCTTGCCGAGATCCTCGTAGAAGGCGTCGAGATCGGGATAGACGTCCTTGGAGATCGACTTGCGGCCGCCACGGAAGTGCAGCACCGCCGGTGATGGGATCGTCATCTTCGCCGTGACATGCGCGGTGTCGGCGTGCTTCTTGAGGAAGCGGAAGTGGTCGAGCATCGGATGACTATCCGGGAAGTCGAGCTTGCCGATCACGCGCACCGCGTCATGACGGGTCTGCACGCCGGTAAACTGGATGCCGGTGTCCGGGTGAAACAGCTCGCATCCGGTCAGCTTGGCGAGAAAGTCGAAGTGCCACCAGGAGCGACGGAACTCTCCGTCGGTGGCGAGCTTGAGACCGGTCGAGGCCTGGCGATGCACGACCTTCTCAATCTCCATGTCCTCGATCTTTCGGAGATCGTCGGCCGAGATCTCGCCCTTCTCGAGCTTGGCGCGGGCTTCCTTGATCTTCTGCGGCCGCAAGAGGCTGCCGACTTCGTCGGCGCGGAATGGGGGCTTGGTGCGTTGCATGTGCTCACTCCTTGGAAGGCGTCGATTCGTTGGATAGGGTTGTTGGACCGGCTGCGATCTGTCCTGGCTGGTTACCTGGGCAAAGCGTGATGGACTGGGTCCATCCCCTACCCCGTATCCGGTCGGTATACAATTCTATCGAGGAGAGATCGTGGAGGGGCATGGCGCAATCCATGGCCCGAGCAATGGGCTGACCTACCCTGACCTCGTTCAATGGGGCATCCTGAGGTGAACCCATCAAATCCGCCTCCAGGTGAAGTGCCATCGCGACAACGGCGCTGGCCAGCCTTCCTGCTGTAACGACCGGATCCTGCATACCGGTGTCCACGGCGGCCGCACCATACCGCCGGATCTTCCGGCATGGCCTTCACGCTGACTGCGCGAGCCACACCGTCCCTGCAACCAAGGATGACGCTTCGCCCCGTAGCGTTCAAGCCCGACGATCAGGTCAATGCGCCGCCGCGCTCGCGACGCCGAGGTGCCGCTCCAATGGCGCCGGATCGGCCTTCAAGGCGCTCGACGGCGCGTCATGCACGATGGTGCCACGCTCCAGGATGACGACGCGGTCAGCCAGCGCGAGCAGCTTCTGCGCGTGCTGCTCCACGATCACGGAGCACAGCCCGCCGGCGCGACTGATCGTGCCGATCGCGGCCAGCAGCTCCTCGACGATGATCGGCGCGAGGCCCTCGGTCGGCTCGTCGAGCAGCAGCACCTTGGGATTCAGGGTGAGCGCGCGGCCGATCGCCAGCATCTGCTGCTCGCCGCCGGAGAGCTGATTGCCGAAATTGTTGCGTCGCTCCTTGAGCCGCGGAAACATCTGGTAGACGCGCTCGATCGTCCAGGGTCCCGGCTGCGCCACCGCCGTCATGTTCTCCTCCACCGTGAGCGAGCGGAAGATGTTGCGCTCCTGCGGCACCCAGCCGATGCCGGCGCGGGCGCGCTGGTCGGCGCGAAGAGCCGTGATGTCGGTGCCGGCGAGCGCGAGCTTGCCGGAGAAGCGGCGGGTGACGCCGACGATGGAGTTGATCAACGTGGTCTTGCCAGTGCCATTGCGGCCGAGCAGCGCCAGCACCTGGCCCTCGGGCAGCTTGAGCGACATGTTCGGCAGCACGACCGCCTGGCCGTAGCCGGCGCGAAGATTTTCAATCGCGAGCAGATCGGTCATCACGCAGCCTCGCCGAGATAGACCGCCTTGACCTGCGGATCACGCGCGACCTCGTCGGGCGTGCCTTCGACCAGCAGAGCGCCGGAGACCAGGACCGAGATGCGGTCGGCGAAGGAGAAGACGAGGTCCATGTCGTGCTCGATCAGCAGCACCGTGACGTCGCGCGGCAGCGCGGCGACCGCGGCGAGGATGTCCTTGCGCTCGCCCTCGGGCACGCCGGCGGCGGGCTCGTCGAGCAGCAGCACGCGCGGGCGCGCGGCGATCGCGACCGCGATCTCCAGCAGGCGCTGCTTGCCATAGGGCAAGGTCGAGGTACGGTCGTTCATCACGTCGAGCAGCCGGAAGCGCTCGAGCGTCTCGGCGATCTCGGCATTGATGTCGTCGCGCGTGCCCATGCGCCGCCACCAATTGCCGCCGCCGCCGAGCCGCTCGGAGACCGCAAGCCCGATGGTCTCCAACGGCGTCAGGTCGGGATACAGCTGGTTGATCTGGAAGGTGCGCGACAGGCCGCGCAGCACGCGCTTGTGCACCGGCAGATCGGTGATGTCCTGGCCTTCGAGCAGGATGCGGCCCGCGCTCGGCTCCAGCACGCCGGTGAGCTGATTGATGACCGTGGTCTTGCCGGCGCCGTTCGGACCGATCAGCGCATGGCGCGCGCCCGGTGCGATCTGCAGCGACAGGTCGCGGGTGACGTGAAGGCCGCCGAAATGCTTGTCGAGGCCGCGGGTCTCCAATGCGTAGGTCATGGCGCCTCGTTATCGGTGAGGGCCACCGCGGCCTTGCGGCCGGCGATCTGGCGCAGGACGAGGTTGGGCAGCCACAGCGCATAGGCGTGGATGCGGTGGCGGCCGACCAGCACGATGACGACCAGCACCAGGCCGATCCAGAACATCCAGTATTGCGGCGTGATCCACTGGAAAAGCTCCTGCAGCATCCGGAACACGGCGGCGCCGATCAGCCCGCCATAGAGATAGCCGGAGCCGCCGATGACCAGCATCAGCACCAGATCGGCGGAGCGCTCGAACGAGAACACGTCGAGCGAGGCCAGTGCCGTGGTTTGGGTGAACAGCGCCCCGGCAATGCCGGCATAAAACGCGGCCACGGTGTAGATCGCGATCAGGCGCTTGTTGACGGGAATGCCGACGGCGGCCGCGCGCAAAGGATTGTTCTTGATCGCGCGCAGCGACAGACCGAAGGGGGAATGCACGATCGTCCGCGCCAGCAGGAACAGCACGAACAGCACCGCAAGCGAATAGAAGAACCCGGTCCTGCCGAACATGTCGAAGGCGAACACGCCGAAGATCGGCTGGATGTCGATGCCCTGGAGACCGTCGGTACCGCCGGTGATGTTGGAGAAGCGCTCCGCCAGCGCCTCCATCAACAGCGCGATGCCGAGCGTCACCATCAGCCGCGTCAGGTCGACGCCGCGGATGACCAGGAAGCTGGTGGCGAAGCCAAGCACGGTGGCGGCGAGGCCGGCCACGATCAGCGCCAGCACCGGCTCGTTGATGATGCCGTGCACCGAGAGCAGGCCCGCGCAATAGGCTCCGACGCCGAAGAAGGCGGCGTGGCCGAGCGAGACGATGCCGGCATAGCCGAGGATCAGGTCGAGCGAGAGCGCGAACAGCGCCAGCCGCAGGATCTCGGTCATGATCAGGTAGCGCGAGGGAAACGCCAGTCCGACCGCCAGCACGACGATCCAGAAGGCGAACTCGCTCCAGTGCCAGCGGCCATGCTGCCTGGCGTGAAATCCGACCTCGGCTTGTGCGTTCGTGGTCATGCGATCCTCACCGCGTCGCCGTGCGACCGAACAGGCCGTTCGGACGCCAGATCAGGATCACGATCATGATGGTGTAGATGACGAAGGGGCCGAGCTTCGGCACGTAGTATTTGCCGGCGACGTCGCCGATGCCGAGCAGCAGCGAGGCCAGGAACGGCCCGGTGATCGAGGACGAGCCGCCCACGGTGACCACGATCAGGAAGTAGATCATGAACTTCAGCGGGAAGTACGGATCGAGGCCGAGGATCTCGGCGCTGAGCGCGCCGCCCAGGCCAGCGAGCCCGCAGCCGAACGCGAAGGTGAAGGCGAACACCTGCGGCACGTTGATGCCGAGGCCGCTCGCCGCGCGGGGATCATCGACGGCGGCGCGCAGTCGGCTGCCGAACCGGGTCTTGGAGAGCACCAGCTGCAGCCCCACCGTGAGCAGCCCGCAGATCACGATGATCATCAGCCGATAGCGGCCGATGCCGACGCCGAAGACGTCGAACTGGCCCTGCAGCACGTCGGGCAGATTGATGAAGATTCGCGAGGAGCCCATGATGTAGTCGACCGCGGCCACCGTCATGAAGACGAGCCCGATCGAGAACAGCACCTGATCGAGATGGCTGCGCGCATAGAGATGCTGATAGAGCGTCCGCTCCAGCAGCGCGCCGATCATGGCGCTCGCGACGAAGGCCAGCGGCAGCGCCGCGAAGAACGGCCATCCCATCCGGTTGACGAGCACGGCGCAGACATAGCCGCCGGCCATGGCGAAGGCGCCATGGGCGAGGTTGACGAAGTTCATCAGGCCGAGCGTCACGGCGAGCCCGCAGGCCAGCACGAACAGCAGCATGCCGTAGGCGACGCCGTCGAACAGGTTGGTGAGGATGGCGGTCATTGAAGTGTAAGTCGGTCCCCGGTCCTATCCCTTCCAGGGAAGGGCACACATGTCACGCTTCGCTCGGTCTGCGCCTCCCCCGCGTGCGGGGGAGGTCGGATCGCATCGAAGATGCGATCCGGGTGGGGGATCTCTCTGCACACGACCAGCGCGCCGTGGGGCGCCCCCACCCCAGCCCTCCCCCGCAAGCGGGAGAGGGAGCGGCACCTGTCGTGCCGCGCGTCCCTCGATGACGCCTATCGCGTCACTTCTTGGCCTTGCCCGGATCCTTGACGGCGTCGAAGGTCTGGAATTCGACGTTGTAGAGCTCGCCGTCGACCTTCTCGACCTTGCGGATGTAGACGTTCTGAACGATGTCGCGCGTCTCCGGATCGATCGAGATGGGACCGCGCGGGCTCTCCCACGCCATGCCCTTCATCGCAGCAATCAGGGAATCGCCGTCGGTCTTGCCACCGGTCTTCTTCAGCGCCTCGTAGATCAGATGGATGCCGTCGTAGCCGCCGACCGCCATGAAGCCTGGACGGCTGTTGAACGCCTTCTTGTAGGCCGCGACGAACTCCTTGTTCTTCGCCGACGGATGCGCCGCCGAATAGATGTGCGCGGTGACGGCGCCGAGCACGGCGTCGCCCATGTCGTTGAGCAGGTCGTCGTCGGTGACGTCACCCGGTCCGATCACCTTGATGCCGCTCTTGTCGAGGCCGCGCTCGGCATATTGTTTCATGAAGTTGCCGCCCTGGCCGGCCGGCACGAACACGAACATGGCGTCCGGCTTGGCGTCCTTCATGCGCTGCAGGAAGGGAGCGAAGTCGGGGTTCGCCAGCGGAACCTTGATTTCCTCGACGATCTCGCCACCGCCAGCGGTGAAATGCTCCTTGAACGAGGCCAGCGCGTCGTTGCCGGGCGCGTAGTCCGAGGTCAGCGTGGCGACCTTCTTGATGCCGTTCTTGACCGCCCAGTCGCCGATGATGGTGGAGGACTGCGGCAGCGTGAAGCTGGTACGGACGATGTAGGGCGACTTCTCGGTGATGATGGAGGTGCCGGCCGCCATGACGACTTCCGGGATCTTGCCCTGGGTGGCGAGCGGCGCGGCGGCGAAGGCCGCCGGCGTCACGCCAAAGCCGGCGATCACGTTGACCTTGTCGTTGACGATCAGTTCCTGCGCCAGACGCTTGGTATTGTCGGGCAGCGCCGCGTCGTCCTTGAGGATGACCTGGATCTTCTTGCCGGCGACGGTGTCGCCGTTCTGCTGCATGTACAGCTTGATCGCGTTGTCGATCTGCTTGCCGGTCGACGCCTGGCCGCCGGTCATCGGCACGATCAGGCCGATCTTGAATACGTCTTCGGCCCGCGCCGCACCCGACGCGAGCGCAGCCGCGGCAAGAGCCGCACTGGCGAGCGTCAGTGTCTTGCTTCGCACGAACATTGAAACTACCTCCCTGGTCGGATCAGGACCGCAGCCCCCGGCCATTGTTGTCTTAACCGTGCGATCTCGTTCACGATACCGCGGGCGCATCGCTGCGGACTCGGGACCCCGTTGTCAATGGCGATCATGGGAGGCTTCGTGAACGGTAGGTTTCCGCAACGGACCACCAATCCGTGATTGGTATATTAATACCCAAATCATCGAACGGCCAAATTTTGCCAATTGATGGCAAGTCGTTAGGGTCCAGGCCGCGGGTCGCCCGCAGCACGAAAGGTCACCCATCAATGCCGGCCAGACACCCCCACCGGACCAGACTGTTTCCGGCCGCGATGATGCTTCTCGCCATGGCCGGGCCGATCCTTTCCGGCTGCTCGTCGATCAATGAGAAGGTCGGCGCGGGGATGGGCGATCTGATGCCGCAATGGGCCGGCGGTCTGCCGGCCGACGCGCCACCCCGGCCGGGCACCGCCGAATACGACCGGTTCATGCAGGAGCGCGAGCGGCAGCGGCAGATGCCGGCCGCCGAACGCGACAAGGAGACGCAGTCCAATGCCAACGCGCAGGCGACCGTCCCCGGCCGCTGACAAGCGGTGACGACATCAATCCATGAAGACGACGGTCTTGCGGCCGTTGAGGATGACACGGTCCTCCAGGTGATAGCGGATCGCCCGTGCCAACACGCGCCGCTCGATGTCGCGGCCCTTGCGCACGAGATCGTCGGGGGTGTCGCGATGGCTGATGCGCTCGACGTCCTGGTCGATGATCGGGCCCTCGTCGAGATCGCGGGTGACGTAATGGGCGGTCGCACCGATCAGCTTGACGCCGCGCTCATAGGCCTGGTGGTAGGGTTTGGCGCCCTTGAAGCCCGGCAGGAACGAATGATGGATGTTGATGCAGCGGCCCGACAGGCTGGCGGACATCTCGTCAGACAGGATCTGCATGTAGCGCGCCAGCACGACGAGATCGGTCTTCGTCTCATCGACCAGCTTCAGGATCGCCTGTTCCTGGTCGCGCTTGGTGTCCTTGGTCACCGGCATGTGGTGGAACGGGATGTCGCCGAAATCGAGCCCGGCATAGGTCTCGCGCGGATGGTTGGAGACGATGGCGGTCGGAATCATCGCGAGGTCGCGGGTGCGCCAGCGATAGAGGATGTCGACCAGACAATGGTCGAACTTCGACACCAGCAGCATCACCCGGCGCTGCCCGGCGCGGTCGCGCATCTGCCAGTCCATCGCAAACCGCTCGGCGATCGCGGCGAAGCCGGTCTGCAGCGCCGGCAGGTTGACCGCGAGGTCGGCCGCCGTGAACACCACGCGCATGAAGAAGTGACCCGTCTCGAAGTCGCCGAACTGCTGGGCATCGAGAATGTTCTGGCCGTTATGGGCGAGGAAGGTGGAGACGGCCGAGACGATGCCGGGACGATCCGGGCAGGACAGGGTCAGGACATACTGGTGGTCGGACATGGCGTGACGTTACCGGGCGGATGACGAAGGGGTGAATGATGCGGCAGGCTTGGCGCCCGTTCGGGCCCTGCTCTATCACCCTCCGCGCGCTTGCGCCAACGCCCGGCGCGGGGGCAGGATGAACAAAACATCAACTCTCAAACTTCGAGCATCGCCATGGCTGACAGGCTGACCGGCAACCGCATCCTGATCCTGGAAACCCGCGAGGAGGCGCAGTTCTCGCGACTGCTCGCCGAGCAGGGCGCCGACGTGCTGCAATGTCCGATGTTCACGATCGAGGATGCGCCGGACCCGGTGCCGATCGAGGCCTGGATCCGCCGCTGCATCGAGCGGCCGTTCGATGACGTGGTGCTGATGACCGGCGAAGGCCTGCGGCGGCTGATGACCGTGGTGCGCCGGATCGGCCTCCAAGCGGAGTTCATCGCCGCGCTCGGCAAAACACGCAAGTTCACCCGTGGCCCGAAGCCGGGTCGCGCTTTGCGCGAGCTCGGGCTCGAGCCGCAGGTCACGACCGAGAAGCCGACATCCGAAGGCGTGGCTGAGCTGCTGTCGCGCTACGATCTCCAGGGTCATCGGCTCGGCCTGCAGCTCTATCCCGACAAGGACCATTCGGCACTGATCGGCGCCATCAAGGCCGCGGGCGCCGAGGTCGATCCCGTGCTGCCCTACGTCTATGACGCCAAGGCGGCGGATGCGAACATCCTCACCGCGATCGACGAGATGATCGCCGGCAAGGTCGATGCGATCGCGCTGACGAGCTCCGGCCAGCCGCGGCGGCTGTTCGACGTGGCCAGGGCGCACGGCGTCGAGGCACGCCTGCGCGAGGGGCTGGCACGCACGCAGATCGCCTCGGTCGGGCCCGTGGTGACGGAGGAGCTGGCTGCGCATGGGCTGGCGCCGTCGATCACGCCGGCGGGCGAGGCCTATTTCATGAAGCCGCTGATTTCGGCGATGGCCACGGCGCTGGGCGTGAAAGTGCCACGCGCTTCACCAAACTAATGGTGTCGTCCCGGCGAACGCCGGGACCCGTACCGCGTGATGTCTGACATGGGCAAACGGCACATTCCGCGCGTCTCACAGCATTCGGTGGTTATGGGTCGCGGCTCAAGGCCGGGACGACAGCGGAGGGTTACGCTTGCGCGTGCCCCCTCTCCTGCAGGAACGCTTGATACGCGCGCGCGATGCCGTCCTTCAGCGACGTCGTCGCGCGCCAGCCGAGCGCGGCGAGGCGCGACACGTCGAGCAGCTTGCGCGGCGTGCCGTCTGGCCGCGAGGTGTCGAAGCTGATCCGTCCCTGATAGCCGACCGTTGCCGCGACCACACGGGCGAAATCGGCAATCGTGATGTCCTCGCCGGTGCCGATGTTGACCAGCCCGGCGTCGGAATAGGTCTTCATCAGGTGCACGCAGGCATCCGCCATGTCGTCGACATAGAGGAATTCGCGCCGCGGCGTTCCCGTGCCCCAGACGACCACCTCGGGCGCATCGGCGAGCCGGGCCTCGTGGAAACGGCGGATCAGCGCCGCGACGACGTGGCTGTATTCAGGATGGTAGTTGTCGCCGGGACCGTAGAGATTGGTCGGCATCACGTTGATGAAGTCGGCGCCGTACTGGCTGCGATAGGCCTCGACCATCTTGATGCCGGCGATCTTGGCGATCGCATAGGGCTCGTTGGTCGGCTCCAGCGGCCCGGTCAGCATGGCGTCCTCGCGCAGTGGCTGCGCGGCAAGCTTCGGATAGATGCAGGAGGAACCGAGAAACATCAGCTTCTCGGCGCCATTCACATGCGCGGCGTGGATGACATTGGCAGCAATGGCAATGTTGTCGTAGATGAACTCGGCGCGCAGCGTGTTGTTGGCGACGATGCCGCCGACCTTCGCCGCAGCAAGGAACACTACCTGCGGCCTGGCGCGCGCGAACCATGCGAACACCGCCGCCTGGTCGCGCAGATCGACCTCGCCACGCGGCACCGTGAGCAACTCGACGCCTTCGCTCGCCAACCGCCGCACCAGCGCGCTGCCGACCATCCCGCGATGGCCGGCGACGAAGACACGCTTGCCGCGGAGATCAAACGGCGTGGCCACTGCTCGCCTCCCGCCGCGCGGCGCACAGATCGCTGGCGACCATCTCCTTGACCAGTTGGGCGAAGCTCGTCCTTGGTTTCCATCCGAGCTTGTCGCGCGCCTTGCTGCAATCGCCGATCAAGAGGTCGACCTCGGTCGGTCGGAAATAGGTCGGGTCGATCCGCACCACCGCCTTGCCGGACTTGGCGTCGATCCCGGTCTCCTCGACCCCCTCGCCGCGCCATTCGATGCGGCGACCGACCTCGGCGAAGGCGAGTTCGACCAGTTCGCGCACCGAATGGGTCTCACCGGTCGCCAGCACGAAATCGTCGGGCGTATCGGCCTGCAGGATGCGATGCATGCCCTCGACATAGTCGCGCGCATGGCCCCAGTCGCGTTTGGCCTCGAGATTGCCGAGATAGATCGTCTCCTCCAGGCCGGTTTCGATGCGGGCGACGCCGCGGGTGATCTTGCGGGTCACGAAGGTCTCGCCACGGATCGGGCTCTCGTGGTTGAACAGGATGCCGTTGCAGGCGAACATCCCGTAGGCCTCGCGATAGTTCACCGTGATCCAGTAGCCGTAGAGCTTGGCGCAGCCATAGGGCGAGCGCGGATAGAACGGCGTGGTCTCCCGTTGCGGGATCTCCTGCACCAGGCCGTACAGCTCCGAGGTCGAGGCCTGGTAGAAGCGCGTCTGCTTCTCCATGCCGAGAATGCGAATGGCTTCCAACAAGCGCAGGACCCCGAGCGCGTCGGCATTGGCGGTGTATTCCGGACTCTCGAAGCTGACGCCGACGTGGCTCTGGGCGGCGAGATTGTAGATCTCGTCGGGGCGGATCTGCTGCACCAGCCGGATCAGGTTGGTGGAATCGGTCATGTCGCCGTAGTGCAGCAGGAACGGCACGTTGCCTTCGTGCGGATCCTGGTAGAGATGGTCGATCCGCGCGGTATTGAAGGACGATGACCGCCGCTTGATCCCGTGCACGGTGTAGCCGAGACCGAGCAGATATTCGGCCAGATACGCGCCGTCCTGGCCCGTGACGCCCGTGATCAGCGCCACGCGGCCGCTGCAATCCTTCCCCGCCATGCTCACTCCAACACCGTCGCGCCCCCTCGGGCCGAAGTTCCCGGCGAGCAGTCCACAGCCGAAGCCGCCGGTCAAGCTCAACGGAAAACAGGCGTTGGATCAATCCCGTATCGGCGCAACGAAAAGCAGGACCTAATCCCCGTAGCAGCGCAGGCGGTCGAGATCGAGCACCGTCACCCCGCCATACTCCACCCGCAGCAGGCCCTCGCGCTCCAGCGTCTTGAGACACTGATTGGCGTTCTGCCGCGACAGGCCCGACAGCGCGCCGATCTCCTCCTGGGTGATCTCCAGATGGCGGGTCGTATTCGGGTAGAGGATCGGATTGAACAGCGAGGCAATGCTGCGGGCGAGCCGCGCCGTCGCATCCAGCGTGCGGCCGACCTCGACGAGGCCAATGAACTGGCCGAGCCGCTCGTTGAGCTGGGTGACGAGGAAGCGGTTGAAGCCGACGCTGTTCTCGAACAGCCGCATGAAGGTCGGCCGCTCCATCAGCGCGACGCGCGTATCGCGCAGCGCCACGACGTCATAGCGGCGCAGCTCGTTCTTCAGCACGCTGCCCTCGCCGAACCAGGCGCCCGCCGACATGCCGGCGAATGTCGTCGCCTTGCCGCCGCGCGACACCGTGCTCATCCGCGCGAGACCGGTGACGATCCCGGTCCAGTAGTCGAATTGATCGCCGCGAAGGAAGATGTGCTCGTTGGCCGCAAACGACCGCTCGACGATGCCGGCCGCAGCCGTGTCGATTTCCTCGGGCTTCAGATGGCGGGACCAGGGCGCGATGCGCAGAAGGGTATCGGGAGAGATCAAGCCGGCATCTCGTCTCGTCGAAGCTCGCGGCGACCATATTGCATCGCAACAATCCTGCAGTGAATATTGCCTGGGAATTGTCAGGCGCAAGACAATTCCTGATAGCGCTTTCCCCTATCGAGGACCACCGTCTTCGACTCGCGCCTCTGGACACGGACGAGGCGCATCGAGATGCGGCAAAATGCGCCCGCCCGGGTGGCCCGTCATTCGTCGGATGGCGCGGAACCGATGCCCGGGATAGGATTGCACCCAATGCGACGAACTCAACGTCGCGCGACACGATGCCTTGAAGAGCGCGCCAAGCGCCGAAGACAGTTCGGGAGGACGACTTGGACTATACGTTGGAAGCGCGCGGAGTGTCGCTGCGTTTCGGTGGGGTGCGAGCCCTGACCGACGTCAGCTTCGGCGTGCGCGAGGGCGAGTTGTTCTCGATCATCGGCCCGAACGGCGCCGGCAAGACCTCGATCGTCAACTGCATCTCCGGCCGCTACAAGCCGACCGAGGGCCGCCTGTTCCATCGCGGCCGCGACATCACCGGCCTGCCACCGAGCGCGCGCGCCAACATCGGCATCGGCCGCACCTTCCAGAACCTCGCGCTGTTCCACCACATGAGCGTGCTCGACAATATCATGGTCGGGCGCCATCACCTGCTGAAGAACAATTTCCTCACCGGCTCTCTGTATTGGCTCACCGGCGCGCGGCGCGAGGAGCTGAAGCATCGCGAGAAGGTCGAGCAGATCATCGACTTCCTCGACCTGCAGTCGGTGCGCAAGGCGCCCGCCGGCACCCTCTCCTACGGTTTGCGCAAGCGCGTCGAACTGGCGCGCGCCATGGCGCTGGAGCCGCATCTGATCCTCCTCGACGAGCCGATGGCCGGCATGAACTTCGAGGAGAAAGAGGACATGGCGCGCTACATCGTCGACCTCAACGAGGAATTCGGCATGACGGTCGTGATGATCGAACACGACATGGGCGTGGTCATGGACATCTCCCATCGCGTCATGGTGCTCGATTTCGGCCGCAAGATCGCCGAGGGCGACCCGGCCGCCGTGCTCGCCGATCCTCACGTCAAGCGTGCCTATCTCGGCGAGGAGGACGAACTGCTGGTCGATCCCGACGAGGCGCCGTCCATCGCGGAGGACGCGGCATGATGGACTATGCGGGTCGCGTCAAGCAGGCCGACACCTATCCGAAGCTGCTACGGCTGAACGCGAAAGAGCACGGGACGGAGATCGCGCTGCGCGAGAAGAATCTCGGGCTGTGGCGCACCTTCACCTGGGCCGACTACCAGGCGCGCGTGCGCGATTTCGCGCTCGGCATGGTGGAGCTCGGCCTCGGCAAGGACGACGTGATCGGCATCATCGGCGACAACCGGCCGGACTGGGTTGCCGCGGAGGTCGCGACGCATGCGATCCGGGCCATGAGCCTCGGGCTCTATCGGGACGTGCTCGACGACGAGGCCGCCTACCTGCTCAATTACGGCGAGGCGCGACTGGTGTTCGCTGAGGATGAGGAGCAGGTCGACAAGCTGCTCAACCTCGCCGAGCGCGTGCCGGCGCTCAAGCACATCGTCTATTCCGATCCGCGCGGCATGCGCAAATATGACGATCCCAGGCTGCTGCCGGCGGACAAGCTCGCCGAGCTCGGCCGCAACCGGGCGGCGCGCGAGCCCGATCTCTACGACCGCATGGTCGATGCAACCGTCGGCGACGACGTCGCCATCCTCTGCACCACCTCGGGCACGACCTCGCATCCAAAGCTCGCGATGCTCTCGGCCGCGCGCGTGCTCAAGCATTGCGCCACCTATCTCGCCTTCGATCCCAAGGGACCGGAGGACGAATACGTCTCGGTGCTGCCGCTGCCCTGGATCATGGAACAGGTCTATGTGCTCGGCAAAGGTCTGCTCTGCCGGATGAAGGTCAACTTCGTCGAAGAGCCCGATACGATGATGAACGACTTCCGCGAGATCGCGCCGACCTTCGTGCTGTTCGCACCGAGGGTGTGGGAGCAGATCGCGGCCGACGTCCGTGCCGCCGTCATGGACGCCTCGCCGCTGAAGCAGCGGCTGTATCATCTGGGCATGTCGACCGGCCTTGCCGCGCTGGAGAGGGGCCAGCATTCGAGCCTTGCCGACATGCTGCTGTTCCGGGCACTGCGCGACCGGCTCGGCTTCACCCGGTTGCGCTCGGCCGCCACCGGCGGCGCCGCGCTCGGGCCCGACACGTTCAAGTTCTTCCGCGCCATGGGCGTGCCCTTGCGCACGCTCTACGGCCAGACCGAGCTGCTCGGGGCCTACACGCTGCACCCGGCCGACAAGGTCGATCCGGACACGACGGGCGTGCCGATGGCTGAGGACATCGAGATCAAGATCGACCAGCCCGACAGCCAGGGGATCGGCGAGATCCTGGTACGCCATCCGAACATGTTCCTGGGCTACTACAAGGCCCCGGAAGCCTCGGCCGCCGACGTCAAGGACGGCTGGATGCATTCGGGCGACGCCGGCTATTTCAACGAGGCGAAGCAGCTCGTCGTCATCGACCGCATCAAGGATCTCGCCGAGACCGCGCGCGGCGAACGCTTCTCGCCGCAATATATCGAGAACAAGCTGAAGTTCTCGCCGTATATTGCCGAGGCCGTCGTGCTCGGCGCCGGCCGCGAGCATCTCGCCGCGATGATCTGCATCCGCTACTCGATCATCTCGAAATGGGCGGAGAAGAACCGCATCGCGTTCACCACCTACTCCGATCTCGCCTCGCGCAACGAGGTCTACGCGCTGTTGCAGAAGGAGGTCGAGACCGTCAACGCCCACCTGCCGCCGGCGCAGCGCATCGCCCGCTTCCTCCTGCTCTACAAGGAGCTCGACGCCGACGACGGCGAGCTCACACGTACGCGCAAGGTGCGTCGCAGCGTCATCAACGAGAAGTACGCCGATATCATCGACGGCATCTATGGCGGCAAGCCTGCCATCCCCGTCGATACCGTCATCCGCTTCCAGGACGGCACCACCCAGCGCATCCGCACGACGCTGAAGGTGGTGGATCTGGGTGGACATGGCGCCATGGCGGAGGCCGCGGAGTGATGCGCCTTCTGCCACATGAGGTCGTCATGCGCGGGCTTGACCCGCGCATCCATCCTCTTCCGAAAATCTCCTTCGCGATGGATCGCCGGGTCAAGCCCGGCGGTGACGAGTGAGAACGATCATGAACACCGCCTTCCTCATCCAGCTCCTGGTCAACGGCCTCGTCGTCGGAACGCTCTATGGCGTGGTCGCGATGTCGTTCGTGCTGATCTACAAGGCGACCCAGGTCGTCAATTTCGCGCAAGGCGAGCTGCTGCTGATCGGCGCCTGGGTGTGCTGGGCATTGCTGACGAAATATCAGGTGCCGTTCTGGGTCGGCATGCCGCTGACGCTGGTCTTCATGTTCGCGTTCGGCATCGCGATCCAGGTCGTGATCCTCCGTCCGATGATCGGGGAGCCGATCATCTCCGTCATCATGGTCACGATCGGCCTTTCGACCGTGTTTCAGGCGGCGCTGAAATGGATGTTCGGCGTCAACCCCCAGCCGTTCCCGCCAGTGTTCGCCAGCACGTCCGTCGACCTGTTCGGACTTCAAATCCAGACGGTCTACGTCATGAGCCTCGTGGTATCGGTCCTGATGATGCTCGGCATGGCTTGGTTCTTCAAGGCCTCCAAATATGGCCTGGCGATGCGGGCGACCGCCTTCAACCAGCAGGTCGCGCAGTCGCTCGGCATCTCCGTCAAGAACGTGTTCGCGATGGCCTGGGCCATCTCGGCAACGGTCTCGGCCGTGGCCGGTGTTGTCGTCGCCGTGGTCAACGGCGTCTCCTCCGGCCTGTCGGCCTACGGCATCAAGGTTTTTCCGGCGGCGATCCTCGGCGGCCTCGACTCGGTCGGTGGCGCCGTGCTCGGCGGCATCATCATCGGCCTCCTCGAGAACATCGCGCAGTATGTCGACAGCCAGTATCTGCACTGGGGCAATCTGTACGAGATCGCGCCATTCTACGTGCTGATCATCATCCTGATGATCAAGCCCTACGGCCTGTTCGGCACCAAAGACATCGAGCGGATCTGAATCATGGTTGCGCGCTCCACGATACCCGCCGGCGACTTCCGCACCTCTTACGCGGCCGACACCACGATCTTCCCGACCAGAACCAGCCGCAATTTCGCGATCGCCGGCGTGATCCTCCTGTGCTTCGCGCCGCAGGTGTTCTCCGAATACTGGCTGTCGGTCTCGATCCAGATCGGCATCTTCGCCATCGCCGCACTAGGCCTCAACATCCTGGTCGGCTTCACCGGCCAGATCTCGATCGGACAGGCCGGCTTCTTCCTGCTCGGCGCCTTCACCTCGGCCTATATCAACAACACCTACGCGATCCCGGTGTTCTTCGCGATCCCGCTCGCCGGGGTGATCACAGCACTCGTCGGGCTGATTTTCGGACTTCCGGCGGCGCGGCTGAAGGGTCTCTATCTCGTCATCGCCACCCTCGCCGCGCAATACATCCTGCTCGACTTCTTCTCCCGCGCCGAGTGGTTCTCCGGCGGCTCGGTGCCGGCCTCCGCCAATCCGTTCTCGATTTTCGGCTATACGCTGCGCGGCGACCGGCAATATTTCTACGTCGTGCTGGCCTATGTCGTGGTGTGCTACCTCCTGGTCACCAACCTGATGCGCACCCGCGACGGCCGCGCGCTGATCGCAATCCGCGACCACTATCTCTCGGCCGAGATCATGGGCATCAACCTGACGAAGTACCGGACGCTGTCGTTCGGCCTCGCCGCGTTCTTCGCCGGCATTGCCGGCGCGCTCTACGCGCACTACCAGCTGGTGATCTCGCAGGAAGGCTTTGGCATCGAGCGCTCGATCCTGTTTCTCGCCATGATCATCATCGGCGGCACCGGTTCGATCATGGGCACCCTGATGGGGACAGCATTCGTCGTTCTGCTGCCGGAATCGATGGAATGGCTGAGCCACCACCTCAAGGGCGGCGCGATCGACAAGGCGCTCGCGCTCAACAACAACATCACTTTTTTGCGCGAGATCGCGATCGGCCTGATCATCATCGCCTTCCTGATGTTCGAGCCCGACGGGCTGGCGCATCGCTGGCGCCAGATCAAGACATACTGGAAGCTCTATCCGTTCTCACATTGAACTCAACCAACAGGGACCGGCGACAATCCGGCCCGAACGCATCACAGGAGGAAGCACTATGACGATGAAATCATTGCTCGGCTCGGCGGCGCTGGCGCTGCTCGCAGGCGCCTTCGCCTCAACGGCGCAGGCGCAGCAGATCGCAATCGGACATCTGCAGGATCTCTCGGGCGGCACGTCCGACGTCGGCACGCCCTATGGCCAGGCCGTGATGGACACCTTCGCCTGGGTCAACAAGAACGGCGGCATCGGCGGCAAGCAGCTCGCGGTCGACAGCAACGACTACGGCTACCAGGTGCCGCGCGCGATCGCGCTGTACAAGAAGTGGTCGGCCCCGGACAACAAGGTCGCGGCGATCATGGGCTGGGGCACCGCGGACACCGAGGCGCTGACCGGCTTCCTCGCCAACGACAAGATCCCTGACATGTCCGGCTCCTACGCCGCCGCGCTGACCGACCCTGAAGGCACCAGCGGCAAGGCCAAGGCCGCGCCGTACAACTTCTTCTACGGCCCAAGCTACTCGGACGCACTGCGCGCCGAGCTGACCTGGGCGGCCGAGGACTGGAAGGCCAAGGGCAAGCCCGGCAAGCCGAAATTCGTGCACATGGGCGCCAACCATCCCTATCCCAACGCGCCGAAGGCCGCGGGCGAAGCGCTCGCCACCGAGCTCGGCTTCGAGGTGCTGCCGCCGCTGGTGTTCGCGCTGGCGCCCGGCGACTACAGCGCGCAGTGCCTGAGCCTGAAGAGCTCCGGCGCCAACTACGCCTATCTGGGCAACACCGCGGCCTCCAACATCTCGGTGATGAAGGCCTGCAAGAATGCCGGCGTCGACGTCCAATTCCTGTCCAACGTCTGGGGCATGGACGAGAACGCCGCCAAGACCGCGGGCGATGCCGCCGACGGCGTCGTCTTTCCGCTGCGCACCTCGGTGGCCTGGGGCGGCGATGCGCCGGGCATGAAGACGGTGCAGGAGATCTCCAAGATGTCCGACCCGACCGGCAAGGTCTATCGACCGGTGCACTATGTCGCCGCGGTCTGCTCGTCGCTCTACATGAAGGAGGCGATCGAGTGGGCTGCGAAGAATGGCGGCGCCACCGGCGAGAACGTCGCCAAGGGCTTCTACCAGAAGAAGGACTGGGTGCCCGCAGGGATGGAAGGCGTCTGCAGCCCCTCGACCTGGACCGACAAGGATCACCGCGGCACGATGAAGGTCGACCTCTATCGCGCCAAGGTGACCGGCCCGACCGATGGCGACCTCAACGATCTCATGGCCAAGGGCACGATCAAGCTCGAGAAGGTCAAGACCATCGAGCTGCCGCGCAAGGCGGAATGGGCGGGTTGGTAGGTTGCCAGGCGGCCGCTGAATCAACTCAGCAGCCGCTCCGCACGCCATCGTCATCCCCCGCGAAAGCGGGGGATCCGGTACGCCGCGGCTTCTCCACCGAGCATCGGCGGCTCTGGAATACTGGGCCCCCCGCCTCCCGCGGGGGACGACAGTGAGGTGAACGGATATGGTTGAGACCCTCGATAAGCCCAATGCAAATGCGACCGCGAGCGCAGCCCCCCTGCTCTCCGTCCGCAACATCGAGGTCGTCTATGACGACGTCATCCTGGTGCTGCGCGGCCTCAGCCTCGACGTGTCCAAGGGCGCGATCGTTGCGCTGCTCGGCGCCAACGGCGCCGGCAAGTCGACGACGCTGAAGGCGATCTCCGGCCTGTTGAAGACCGAGGACGGCGAGGTCACGCGCGGCGAGATCATGTTCGACGGCACGCGCATCGACGGCATCGATCCGGAGAAGATCGTCCGCCGCGGCATCTTCCAGGTCATGGAGGGCCGCCGCATCGTCTCCGACATGACGTCGCTGGAGAACCTCAAGCTCGGGGCGTTCACGCGATCCGATCGCGAGGTCAACAGTGACATCGAGATGGTGTTCAACTATTTCCCGCGGCTGAAGGAACGCACCGGCCTTGCGGGTTATCTTTCCGGCGGCGAACAGCAGATGCTGGCGATCGGACGGGCGCTGATGGCGCGGCCGAAGATGATCCTGATGGATGAGCCGTCGATGGGCCTGTCGCCGCTGCTGGTGAAGGAAGTGTTCGCGATCATCAAGGAGATCAACAGGGATCTCGGCGTCACCATCCTGCTGGTCGAACAGAATGCGCGCGCGGCGCTGTCGGTGGCCAGCCACGGCTACATCATGGAACAGGGAAAGGTGGTGCTCGACGGCACCGCCGACAGCTTGCGCGACAACGAGGACGTCAAGGAATTCTACCTCGGCGGCGCCGGCGACCAGCGCAAGAGCTTCAAGAACCTGAAGAGCTTCAAGCGGCGGAAGCGGTGGCTGTAGCCGAACTCTCTCCTCGTCATGGCCGGGCTTGACCCGGCCATCCACGCACGAGCCGCAACGATGAACGACGTGGATGCCCAGGACAAGCCCGGGCATGACGACCGCAAGATTCAAGGACTGGGTACGATGACCCACTACGACGCCCTCGAAACCCGTGATCCCGCAGCCCGCGAGCAGGATCTGTTCGGCCGCCTGCCCGACGTGCTGCACGCGGCGATGAAGGCGCCGGCCTATGCCGCGCTGCTGCAGGGCATCGATCCCCAGGACATCACGACGCGCGCTGCGCTCGCGCAACTGCCGGTGCTGCGCAAATCCGAGCTGCCTGCCCTGCACAAGGCGGCCCCGCCATTCGGCGGCTTCGTCGCGCAGGCGCCCGGCGCGTTCTCGCGTCTGTTCACGTCGCCCGGGCCGATCTTCGAACCGGAGGCGGCGCACAGCGATCCCTGGCGCGGCGCCCGCGCCCTGTTCGCCTCGGGCTTCCGCAGCGGCGATATCGTGCTCAATACCTTCAGCTATCACCTCACGCCCGGCGGCTTCATCTTCGACGCCTCGGCGCGCGCGCTCGGCTGCGCGGTGATCCCGGCTGGCCCCGGCAACACCGAGGCGCAGTTCGAGTTGATCGAGGCCTATCGCCCGATCGGCTACAGCGGCACGCCCGACTTCCTGAAGATCCTGCTCGACAGCGCCGCCAGCGCCGGCCGCGACGTGTCCTCGCTCAAGCGCGCGCTGGTGTCGGGCGCGGCGTTCCCGCCGTCACTGCAGGCCGAGATGAAGGCGCGCGGCATCGATGCCTATCAGGCGTTCGGCACCGCCGATCTTGGCATCGTCGCCTATGAGACCGCAGCGCGCGACGGCATGGTCGTCAACGAGGACCTGATCTTGGAGATCGTCCGCCCCGGCACCGGCGATCCGGTGGCGCCAGGCGATGTCGGCGAGATCGTCGTCACCTCGCTCGATCCCCACCATCCCTGGATTCGCCTTGCCCTCGGCGACCTCACCGCCGCCCTGCCCGGCACCAGCGCCTGCGGCCGCACCAACATGCGCATCAAGGGCTGGATGGGCCGCGCCGACCAGACGACCAAGATCAAGGGCATGTTCGTGCGCCCCGAGCAGGTCGCCGAGATCGGCAAGCGCCACCCGGAGCTCGGCCGCCTCCGCCTGGTCGTCACCCGCGCCGGCGAGACCGATGCGATGACGCTGAAGGCGGAATGCGCCTCGCCATCAGATGGCCTGCAGGACGCGCTCGCCGCCAGCCTGCGCAGCATCACCAAGCTCGGCGGCAGCATCGAGCTGATCGCACCGGGCACGCTGCCCAACGACGGCAAGGTGATCGCCGACGAGCGGTGAAGTCCTCGCGTTGTTCCCGTAGCAGGAAGCCCTGCGCCAGCGGCATGAGCGGGGCGGCCCGCACCACCCGCACGCAATTGTCGCCTCCCGCGCGCTCTCCTATACAGCCATGTCACGTTCTCTCGGAGTTCGTCCGCATGGCCTTTCCGCGCGCGTCCAAAGCCCTGTCCCGCTTCACTGTCCTCGATTTGACGCGGGTGCGCGCCGGCCCGACCTGCGCGCGGCAGTTCGCCGATTGGGGCGCCAACGTCATCAAGATCGACGCCATGATGGAGGATGGTGGCGAGGCCCTGGGCGGCCCGCGCCGCGGTTCCGACTTCCAAAACCTGCATCGCAACAAGCGCGCGATGACGCTCAACTTGAAAGACCCAAAGGGCGTCGACGTGTTCATGCGACTGGCCAAGCGGGCCGATGTCGTGATCGAGAACTATCGCCCTGATGTGAAGACCAAGCTCGGCATCGACTACGAGGCCGTGCGCAACGTCAATCCCCGCATCGTCTATGGCAGCATCTCCGGTTTCGGCCAGGACGGCCCCTATGCGAAGCGGCCGGGCTTCGATCAGATCGCGCAGGGCATGGGCGGGCTGATGTCGATCACCGGCGCGCCCGGCGAGGGCCCGATGCGCGCGGGCATCCCGATCGCCGATCTCTCCGCAGGCCTGTCCTGCGCGATGGGCATCCTCACCGCGCTGCTCGAGCGCGAGGTCTCCGGTGAGGGCCAGTGGGTGCAGACGTCGTTGTTGCAGGCGCAGATCTTCATGCTCGACTTCCAGGCCGCACGCTGGCTGATGGAGAAGGAGGTCGCCCCTCAAGCCGGCAACAACCATCCGACCAGCATTCCGACCGGCGTGTTCAAGACTTCCGACGGCTACATCAACATCGCCGCCACGGGGGGGCGGATCTGGGAGCGGCTGTGCCAGACGCTCGGCGCGCCCGAATGGATCGACAATCCGGACTACGCGACCGCGCCGGCGCGCTCCAAGAACCGCGATGCGCTCAACGCCGAGATCAATGCGCGCACGCTGGCGAAGACGAGCGAGCAATGGGTCGCCGAGCTCAATGCCGCCGGCGTGCCCTGCGGGCCGATCTACGCGATCGATCAGATGTTCGAGGACCCGCAGGTGAAGCATCTCGGCATGGCGCAGCAGGTCGCCAGCGACGACGGCCGCGACATCACGCTGGTGGCGCAGCCCTTCACCTTGTCGCGCACGCCGAGCCGGATGGCGGCACGGCCGCCGGAGTTCGGCGAGCAGACCGAGGAGATCCTCTCCGAGTTCGGCTTCACCGATGGCGAGATCGCCGATCTGCGGCTGCACCGCGTCGTGTGAGCAGGTGCAATATGACCAAGCTGCGGCATCCCGCCGCTGTGGCCCAGATGTCACCACGTTGGAACTTCGACCTGGGCGGGATTGAGGCCAGAGCGAGACCGCGTTAATCTCTTCGCATCAGTTGATCGCGGACCCCTTCGGCCCGCGCGTGTGAGGAGTAGCCTTCCATGAGCGCGACGGAATTGAACGAGTTTCTGACGGCGATGGACATGGTGCGCGACGTCAACGCGGCCGCTCTGAATCACGTCGGCGTTCTGCCGTTCGACGAAACGATGCTCGACAACGAGTCCGACTGGTACCACATGCCGGTTGCGGAGAAGGCCCACTGAGGCTGACTTAACTCGGGTCCGCGCGCTCGCTGACCTGAATCATCTTTGCTCGAAGCCTTCGTTCCGAAAGCCGGACGGAGGCTTTTTCTTTTCGAGGGCGGCGGGATGAGCTGCGAACTCTGATCCGCCGAACGCAAAAAAAAAGCCCGACGCACGCGCCGGGCAAGGTGATCGTCTCGGGAGGAAACATCAGGGCGCGATGACCAGAGATCAGGCACCGCGCGTGAGCAGAACGATATCTGCCCATGAATGGAGCCTATCACCGCTCTGCCTAAAATGCTGTCATCGCAAAGACACAACCTCTGGAGAAGCGCCGGACGGCTTCGAACATCGGTACGATTGTTTTGGTATCCCCAGCCAAGCCCTATCCACCACAACCCGTGAACCAATTACGGCATGGTCCCAATCAGAAACTCGCAACTGATGCCGATGGTCGTGGGAGCCTCAGCCTGTGGCCTGTTCACCCGCCGCGTTTGGCCGGCTCGGTCCGCGAGGCTGACGCGCAGGGAGAATCTGGGCAATTCAGGTGCTCGTCGCGGTCTATCCGCAGCGTTTGAGGCAGGATCGCTGATGCCACAGCCCATGCTGCACAAGCCCGCCGCATGCGCGCCATTCGGTTGCGGAACGACCACGCACAACCGGAGGCGGAGGCTGGTTCGTATCGAATGTTGCACGACGGTCACAGGCAGCGACGAACTTAGGCCATCTCGAAATCCACCCAAAAAATCACAGTACCCGCCGAGGCGATCTTGGCTGCGATATGCGGTCTGGCACGATTGGAGGCGCCTGACGGCGCCTGCATGACATGGATTCAATCGCGAAGATGCAAAGGCTGACGTGCTGATCGCAAACCGATCCGGTCCCCATACGGTCTCGCGCTCGAGGCGGTTGTGCTGGTTGTCAGCGGCCGCGCTGGTCACCCCGGTGCTTGCGGCGGCGCCAGCCATTGCGCAGGCCACCAGAGGCGGCGCCGGCGGCAGCAGCCAGGACACCTTCGCCAATGGCGGTGCCAGCTCGGCCACGGCCGTTGGAAATGTCGGCGCCAATGCACCTATTCCTACCCGAGGCGGCGGCGGTGGCGGCGCCGGCACACTCGGCGGGGCCGGCGGCAGCGATTCGACCGGTGCCGCACCGGGTGGCAGCGGCGGGATCGGTCCGGGCGCCAACGGACTAAGCGGTCAAAGCGGCTTCTCGATTCACAGCGGAGGCGGAGGTGGCGGTGGCGCACATGGCGCCGTCGTAACCACGGACACGAGCAACTCCGCAGCGGTGTCCGGCGGCAATGGTGGACGTGGCGGCGCCACCACCGGGGATTTCGGCGGTGGCGGCGGCGGCGCCGGCGGATACGGGGTGGTCGTCGATGGCAGCGGGCTCACCTACAGCAATGGCAGCAGCATCACGGGAGGCAAGGGCGGCAATGGCGGCGCGGCTGCCTCGCTAAATGTCGTCGTGAATGGCTGGGGTGGCAATGGCGGCCAGGGCGGTTACGGTATCTTTCTGACGGGAAGCAGCGTCGTGCTGACCAACGCCGGCACCATCAAAGGCGGTGGCGGCGGAAATGGTGGTGACGCGCCATCCAGCACCCAACCGAATGCGAGTGGCGACGGTGGTAGTGGTGCCGCCGGCGTCGCCTTCGCCGCGGACGGCACGCTGATCAACTCCGGCACCATCACCGGCGGCGACGCAGGCGTGGCCGGCGCGACGGATACAAGTCACTCCGGCACGGCTGGAAGGGCCGGTGCGGGCGTCATCGGCGCCAATCTCGCGATCATCAACAGCGGCACGATCTCGCGCGGTAACGGCTTTGGATCTTTCGTAGCCCCCGCCGCCATCAGCTTCACCGGCGGCAGCAACGTGCTGGAGATCTGGGCGAGCTCGATCATCAATGGCAATGTCGTCGGCACCGGCACCGATACGTTCCGGCTCGGCGGCGCCGCGAACGGCAGCTTCGACGTTTCCACGATCGGCGCGACCGCGCAATACCAGGGCTTCTCGAGTTTCGTGAAGACGGGCACCGCGACCTGGACGCTGACCGGCACGACGACCGAGGTTACGCCGTGGAGCATCAACCAGGGCGCGCTCGCGGTGTCATCAGATGCCAATCTCGGCGATGCTTCCGGCGGCGTGTCGTTCGGTGGCGGCACGCTGCAATATCTCGCCGGCTTCAGCTCCAGCCGGACCGTGACCCTCAATGCCGGCGGCGGCACGTTCGATACCAACGGCAACAACGCGACACTCAGCGGGACGATTTCGGGCACGGGCGGGCTCACCAAGGTCGGCGTAGGCATCCTGACCTTGTCAGGCACCAGCAGCTACACCGGGGCGACGACCATCGACGGCGGCGTGCTCGACGTCGAAGGTGCGATCACGAACACCTCTGGGGTGACCGTGAATGCCGGCGGCACCCTGACGGGTGCGGGTCTCGTCGATCCGCCGATGACGGTCGGCATCAATGCCGGCGGCACGCTGGCGCCGGGCAATGGCACCGCCGGCTCGTCGATGACCATCGTCGGCAATCTCGCCTTCCAGTCCGGTGCGTACTATCTGGTGCAGCTCGATCCGACCACGGCCTCATTCGCGAGCGTCACCGGATCGGCCACCCTCGGCGGCGCCACCGTCAACGCCGTGTTCGGCACCGGCGGCGGTTATATCGACAAGCGCTACACC
Source organism: Bradyrhizobium sp. HKCCYLS3070 (assembly GCF_051167575.1). NCBI lineage: Bacteria > Pseudomonadati > Pseudomonadota > Alphaproteobacteria > Hyphomicrobiales > Nitrobacteraceae > Bradyrhizobium > Bradyrhizobium sp. HKCCYLS3070. The sequence continues at coordinate 100,588 of NZ_JBNPTI010000006.1, read as the reverse complement.
ATCCTGACCACGAGCGGCGGCATCTCGGGCGGCTTCGGATCGGTGGTGAAGACCAACCTGCCCTCCGGCTTCAAGACCAGCCTGAGCTACGACGCCAACAACGTCTATCTCGATCTGATCCTCGCCTTCGCCGTGCCCGGCGGACTCAACGGCAATCAGAAGACGGTCGGCGATACGCTGTCGGCGTTCTTCGATCGCACCGGCGATATTCCCGTCGTGTTCGGCAAGTTGAACCAGGCGGGCCTTACGCAGGCGTCCGGCGAGAGCGCCACCGGCGTGCAACAGACCACGTTCAACGCCATGAGCCAGTTCGCCAGCCTGCTGACCGATCCCTTCGCACAACGTCAAGCCAGCGGCGGGGGCGCGATCAGCTATGCTGACACATCCCGCAAGCGCACCGATGCTTTCGCGATGCTGACTGACGACAGGCCAGCCGAGTTTGCGCAGCGCTGGAATGTCTGGGCGGCGGGCTTCGGCGGCTCGCAAACGACCAGCGGCAATGCAGTCGTCGGCTCCAACGATACCACCAGCCGCATCGCCGGCACCGCCGTCGGCGCCGACTACCGGATCGCACCGCGCACGATTGCGGGCTTCGCGCTCGGCGGCGGCGGCACCAGCTTCAGCGTCAACGGCCTCGGCTCCGGCCGCTCCGACCTGTTCCAGGCCGGCGCCTATCTGCATCATCATATCGGCCCGAGCTATCTGAGAGCGGCCCTGGCCTATGGCTGGCAGGACGTCACCGCGGATCGCACCGTCACCATCTCCGGTGTCGACCGGCTGCGCGCGACCTATCAAGCCAATGCCTGGATCGGCCGCATCGAGGGCGGCACGCGCTTCGTCGCTCCCATCGGCGGCATCGGCCTGACGCCTTACGCGGCTGCGCAGGTGACGAGCCTGCGCCTACCGGCCTATGTGGAGCAGGCCATCTCCGGCACGTCGACCTTCGCGCTGAGCTACACCGGCAAGACCGTCACCGACACACGCACCGAGTTCGGCCTGCGCACCGACAAGTCCCATGCGCTGGCAGACGGCGCCCTCACCTTGCGCGGCCGCCTCGCCTGGGCGCACGACTTCAATCCCGATCGTTCGGTCGCGGCGACGTTCCAGACGCTGCCGGGCGCAAGCTTCGTCGTCAACGGCGCCGCGCAGGCGCGCGACTCCGCGCTGACGACGACCTCGGTCGAGATGAGCTGGCAGAACGGCTGGAGCGCCATGGCGACGTTCGAAGGCGAGTTCTCGAGCGTCACCCGTTCCTATGCCGGCAAGGGCAGCGTGCGCTACTCGTGGTAGGAGCGGCGTAGCCGATCGAGCGCAGGCGTCCAGCTGGCAGGGCACGGGTGATCAGCGACAACCGTACTAAGCCTCGGCCTTCGCGGCCGGCGCTCCCGACTTGCTGAAGGTCGCGATCGCACGATCGATCAGCGGCCAGAACAGCAGCACGATCGCCAGCGTCGTGATGGTGCCCACCAGCCCGTTCGCCCAGAACACCTTCATGTTGCCGCCGGAGATGATCATCGACTGCCGGAACGCGTCCTCGGCACGGCTGCCGAGCACCAGCGCCAAGGTGAACGGCGCCAGCGGGATCTTGATCTTCTTGAAGACATAGCCGACGACGCCGAAGCCGAGCATCAGCCAGACGTCGAACATCGCGTTCTGGATCGCGTAGGCGCCGATGGCGCAGGACACCACGATCATCGGCGCCACGGCCGCGAACGGCACGCGCAGGATCGAGGCGAAGATCGGCACGGTGGAAAGCACGAGCACGAGGCCGACGACATTGCCGAGATACATCGAGGCGATCAGGCCCCAGACGAAGTCCTTGTGCTCCACGAACAGCAGCGGGCCGGGATTGAGGCCCCACACCATCAGGCCGCCGAGCAGGATCGCCGCGGTGCCCGAGCCAGGAATGCCGAGCGCCAGCATCGGCAGCAGCGCCGCCGTGCCTGAGGCATGCGCTGCGGTCTCGGGCGCGAACACGCCCTCGATGCGTCCCTTGCCAAAACTGTCCGGATTCTTGGAGAAGCGCTTGGCGAGGTTGTAGCCCATGAAGGAGGCCGCGATCGCGCCGCCCGGCGTGATGCCGAGCCAGCAGCCGATCACCGAGGAACGCAGCAGGGTCATCCAGTATTTCGGCAGGTCCTTCCAGACGGCGAGCACCGTGCGCAAGGAGATCGCGGCGGCGTGACCGCGCAGCGCCAGGCGTTCCTCCATCGTCAGCAGGATCTCGCTGATGCCGAACAGGCCGATGACCGCGACCAGGAAATTGATGCCGCGCAACAGATCGGTCGAGCCGAAGGTCATCCGCAACTGACCGGACACGGTGTCCATGCCGACGCCGGCAAGCAGCAGACCGAGCGCCATCGCAATGACCGTCTTGTGCTTGTCCTCGCGTCCCAAGCCCACGAACGAGCAGAAGGTCAGGAGATACACGGCGAAGAATTCAGGCGGACCGAACTTCAGCGCAAACGACGAGATCCAGGGCGCCAGGAAGGTGATCAGCATCACCGCGACCAGCGAGCCGATGAACGACGAGGTGAAGGCGGCCGTCAGCGCCTCCGCTGCCTTGCCCTGCTGCGCCATGGGATAGCCGTCGAAAGTGGTCGCCACCGACCACGCCTCGCCGGGAATGTTGAACAGGATCGAGGTGATGGCGCCGCCGAACAGCGCGCCCCAGTAGATGCAGGACAGCATCACGATGGCCGAGGTCGGGTCCATCGAGAAGGTCAGCGGCAGCAGGATGGCGACGCCGTTGGGCCCCCCCAGCCCGGGCAGCACGCCGACGAAGACGCCGAGCACGAGCCCAACCATCATCAGCAGCAGCGTCTTCCAGGTCAGGAGGACCGCGAACCCGTGCAGCAGCAGACCCAAGGCTTCCATGATTTCATTCCAACTGTTTCCTCGTCATTGCGAGCGCAGCGAAGCAATCCAGAGTCGAGTGCGCAGCCCTGGATTGCGTCGTCGCGTTGCTCCTCGCAATGACGGGGGAGAGACCGGTGTCAGTACCCGAACGCCGCTTCGAGCGGGCCCTTCGGCATGATCACGTCGAACACGACATCGAACGTCACGAACATCACGGCGCTGAACAGGAACGCCGTGAGCAGCGATTTCCAGATCGCGATCTTGCCGACGAGACGCATGAACCCGGCGATGAGCAGGAAGCTCGCGACATAGATGCCGAGAAACTGCATCGCGATGCAGAACAACAGGGTCGGCACGAACACCGCCATCACGCGCCGCAGTTGCGCGCGCGTCACGAAAGTCTCGACCGCTTCTTTGCTGGACAGAAACGCCGCGCCGATCCCGTAAAGGCTGGCGCCGCCGAGGATGACCGAGAGATAGAACGGAAAGTAGCCGGGCTCCGGACCGGTCGAGTCCCAGGACGCACCGGTCCGCCAATTGTCCCAGGCGAGTACGGCCGCGAGCGCGAGCAGCAGCAGCGACACCGCGACGTCGACGGTCCGGGTGGAGGTGACGGCCGGAGAATTCTCCTCCGGCGCGGTCGGATCGTCGACGGCAATCTCGAGCTCAGCGTTGGACATCGATCCTCCTCATCCCCTCGCCCCGCCCAGCCTCACTTGGCGACGAAGCCGGCTTCCGTCATCAGCTGCTTGTTGAGCGAGCCGTCCTCTTCGAGGAACTGCAGCATGTCCTTGCCGGTGAGGAAGATCGGCTTCAGCGCCTGCTTCTCCATGTAGTCCTTGTACTCCGGTGTCTGCACCAGCTTGCTGAACAGGTCGATGTAGAACTCCTGCTGTTCCTGCGTCACCTTGCCCGGCAGGAACATCGCGCGCAGCATCAGGTATTGCACGTCCAGCCCCTCCTCCTTGCAGGTCGGAATGTCGTTCCAGGACTGCGTCTCCGTGACCTTGGTCGTGTAGGAGATGCGCTCCTTGTCGAACACGCAGAGCGGACGCACCTGGCCGGCGCGCCAGACTTCGAGATTCTCGGAAGGATTGTTGACGTTCGCTTCGGTGTGCCCGCCGACCAGTTGGGTCGCGGCCTCGCCGCCCGACTTGTAGGGCAGATAGGAGAACTTAGCGCCGGTCTTCTTCTCCATGAAGACCGTGAGCACGTGATCTTCGCGCTTGGAACCGGTGCCGCCCAACTTGAACGGGGAGCTCGACGCCTTGGCAGCCTCGATGAACTCCTTCACCGTCTTGGGGCCGTTGACGTTGTCCCACAGCACGAACTGATCGAGTGCGATCACCGCGACCGGCGACAGCTCGTGCCAGTCGAACGGCAGCTTGGCCGACAGCGGCAGCATGTAGATCAGCGAATAGGCGATCAGGATCTTGTTCGGATCGCCGTCGCTGGACTTCATGTACATCAGGGCTTCGGCGCCCGACGCGCCGCCCTTCAGCGACACGACAACCGGCTGCTTCAGAAGATTGTTCTTCTGAATGGCAGCCTGCATCATCCGCGCCATCTGGTCTGATGCACCGCCGGCGCCTGCGGCGACGACAATCTCGACCGGCTTGGTCGGCTCCCAGCCGGCAAAGGCGGGCGCAGTTGCGAAAAAGGCCGCCGTTGCGGCCGCGATCTTGATGAGTTTGCGCACGTGTTTCTTCCCCGTTCGAAGCGCCAGCTTGCATCCTACCAGGATACTGCTGGCTTATTGTGGTCAGTTCAAGAACACAAGCATGATGCGGCCTCATGTTCCTCGGCATAAGGTCGCAAGCACGGCATCGGACTACTTGCCTTTCCAGTTCGGCGTCCGCTTGTTGAGGAACGCCTCCATGCCCTCGCGGAAATCCTCACTCATATAGGCGCGCAGGATCAAATCCTCGCCCTCGTCCCGCGACAGAGTCCGGCGAATGCGGCGCACCGCCTCCTTGGTCACCTCGAGGGTGATCGGCGCGTGCGAGGCGATGAGCCTCGCGGTCTCCAGCGCGCGTGTCTGCAGCGTCTCGACGTCAGGCACGATCTCGTTGAGCAGACCGAGCGCGAGCGCCTCCGGCGCCTCGACCAACCGTGCCTTGAAGATCAGATCCTTGGTGCGCGCCGGTCCGATCAAGGAGACCACGCGCGAGATGTTCGACATCGACAGGCAGTTGCCGAGCGTGCGCGCGATCGGAAAACCGATACGTGTCGTCTCGGTGCCGATGCGAATGTCGCAGCAGGCGGCAATGCCGGCGCCGCCGCCGGTGCAGGCGCCCGCAATCGCCGCAATCACCGGCACACGGCACAGCTCCAGCGTGCCGAGCACGCGGTCGATCCGCGCCTCGTAGTCGAGCGCATCCTGCGCGGTCTTGAAGGCGCGGAACTGGGAAATGTCGGTGCCGGAAGCGAAAGCCTTGTCGCCCGCGCCGGTCAGGATCAGCGCCTTGATCGACCGATCGGCGTTGATGGCCTCGCAGATCGAGGCCATCCGGTCGTACATCGCGAAGGTCATCGCGTTGCGCGCCTGCGGCCGGTTGAAGGTGATCTTGGCGATGCCGTCGTCGACGGCATAGATCAGATCGTCGGAGCCGGTCACAGGCGCGGTCATCAGGCCACCTTCGGAATTGGCGCCGCCTCGCGCGCCTTCAGGACGTCCATTGCCGCGAGCACGCCACCGGCGCGATGCGGCACATTGGCGAGCGCAAGGCCCATCTCGACGCCGGCGAGCGTCCCCATCAGCATCAGGTCGTTGAAATGACCGATGTGGCCGATACGGAACACCTTGCCCTTGATCTTGTTGAGGCCGGTGCCGAGCGACATGTCGAAGTTTTCCAGCACGGTCTTGCGGAACTGATCGGCGTCATGGCCTTCGGGCATGACCACGCCGGTCAGCGCCGGCGAATGCGCCTGCGGATCGGCGCATTGCGTGTCGAGGCCCCACGCCTTCACGGCGGCGCGCGTCGCAAGGCTGTGGCGGCGGTGGCGGGCGAACACGTTCTCGTGCCCCTCCTCCTCCAGCATCTTCAGCGCCTCGTTGAGGCCCATCAGCAGATTGCAGGCCGGCGTGTACGGGAAGGTGCCGAGCTTGTTGAAGGTGATGATCTCCTGCCAGTCCCAGTAGGAGCGCATGCCGGGATTGGCCTTGGCGGCGGCGAGCGCCTTCTCCGAGACGGCGTTGAAGCCGAGGCCCGGCGGCAGCATCAGGCCCTTCTGCGAGCCCGCGACGGAGACGTCGATGCCCCAGGCGTCGTGCTCATACTCCATCGAGCCGAGGCCGGAGATGGTGTCGACCATCAGGAGTGCCGGGTGGCCGGACCGGTCGAGCGCCTTGCGCACCTCGAGCGGCGGCGTCAGGCAGCCGGTCGAGGTCTCGTTGTGCACGACGCAGACGGCCTTGATCTTGTGCGCCTTGTCGTCGACCAGACGCTGCTCGATCGCCGCGATGTCGGCGCCATGACGCCAGTCGCCGGGGATGAAGTCGACGTCGAGCTTGAACTTGTCGGCGATGCCCCGCCACAGCACAGCGAACTGGCCGGTCTCAACCATCAGCACCCTGTCGCCGGGCGCGAGCGAGTTGACGATCGCGGCTTCCCACGCGCCGGTGCCCGACGACGGATAGATGATCACCGGCTGCTTGGTGCGGAAGATGCGCTGGCTGGCCGCCAGCACGGCGAAGCCGAGCTCGGCGAACTCGGGGCCGCGGTGGTCCAGCGTCGGCATGTCCATCGCGCGCAGCACGCGGTCGGGCACGTTGGTCGGCCCCGGAATCTGAAGAAAATGCCGTCCCGTGTGCACAGTCATTGGCGTCCATCCCCGGTCATTTGGTTGGTGCGCGGACGTGGCATGCCACGCGCTGGCCGCGCTTTTCTCCCGCCGGACCGCTGGCGTCAACAAAGAAGACGCAAGCGCCGATCGCTTCGGGCCGACATCCCTCAGATGCACACAAACCCCCTTCTTCTGTGCAGTGCGGCATAGCGGGACGCCCCAGCTTGCTGCACGCGGTTTGGCCTCATTTCACCGCCGCAAGCTGGCGCGGCGCATTGCCCTGCGATGGCTCATCCAGCAGCACCATCGCGGCATCGACGCCGCCCGCGCGATGCGGCACGCCGGCCGCACGCAGCCCCATCTCGACCCCGCTCAGCGCCGCCATCAGGCTCAGCGCATTGCACTCGCCGAGATGGCCGATGCGGAACACCTTGCCCGCGACCTTGGACAGGCCCGAGCCGAGCGACATGTTGTAATTGTCGAGCACGACCCGGCGGAACTGATCGGCGTCGTGGCCCGGCGGCATCAGCACGGCGGTCAGCACCGGGGAAAAATCCTTCGGCTCCTGGCACAGCACCTCGAGACCCCAATGCTCGACCGCGGCGCGGGTCGCGGCCGCAAGCCGCTGGTGGCGCGCGAACACCTGGTCGAGTCCCTCCTCGAGCAGCATGGCAATCGCTTCGCGCAGGCCATAGAGCAGGTTCGTCGCCGGGGTATAGGGGAAGAAGCCGTTCGCGTTCAGCTTCAGCATGTCCTCCCAATCCCAGAACGAGCGCGGCATCTTGTTGGCCTTGGCAACAAGGCGCGCCTTGTCCGAGACGGCGTTGAAGCCGAGCCCCGGCGGCAGCATGAAGCCCTTCTGCGAGCAGGACACGGCGACATCGACCTTCCACTCGTCGAAGCGGAAGTCGGCCGAGGCGAGACCGGAGATGGTGTCGACCATCAGCAGCGCAGGATGCTTGGCGCGGTCCATCGCGGCGCGCACCTCACCGATCCGGCTGGTCGCGCCGGTCGAGGTTTCGTTGTGCACGACCATCACCGCCTTGAGCCGATGACCGGCGTCGGCAACCAACGCCTCCTCGATGACGGCAGGGTCGACGCCACGGCGCCAGTCGCCGGGAATGAAGTCGACCTCGATTCCCCACCGCGCCGCCATCTGCCGCCACAGCGTGGCGAAGTGGCCGGTCTCGACCATCAGCACCTTGTCGCCCGGCGACAACGTGTTGACGATGGCAGCCTCCCATGCGCCGGTGCCCGAGGACGGATAGATGATCACCGGGCTCGTGGTCTTGAAGATCGCCTGCGAGCCGCCGAGCACGGCCTTGCCGAGTTCGGCGAACTCGGCGCTGCGGTGATCGATCACCGGCATATCCATCGCCCGCAGCACCCGCTCGGGCACCGGACTCGGGCCCGGAATATGCAAGAAATGACGGCCTTGGGGACGGGTCACGACAGAGCTCCGGGCGACGACGGCATTCTGGCACCCATGATTGCATTCAATTCTTCAGCGTGCAAGAGCTTAAGCGCATGCACGTACGAGGTCGACCACATCTGTAACTACCGCTACAATGCGTAAGATGAATTCCACGATTCCCGATATCGAGACGCCACCCTTGGCCGGGCCAAGCGGTCGATCCGTGCCTGCGCGGGACGAGACCTCGCTGCATGACGAGATCCTGGCGCGGCTGCGCGACTACATCGTCGAGGGCCATGTCGCCGACGGCGGACGCCTGTCCGAGCGCCAGCTCTGCGAAATGCTGGGGGTGTCCCGCACCCCCTTGCGCGAAGCGCTCAAGGTGCTCGCAGCCGAGGGGCTGGTCGAGCTGCTGCCCAATCGCGGCGCCCGGGTGCGCCCGCTCAGCGCCGCCGACATCCACGAATTGTTCGACCTGATGGGAGGCCTGGAAGGCCTCGCCGGACGCCTCGCCTGCGAGAAGATTTCAGATGAAGCGATCGCGGAAATCGAGCAGTTTCATCATGATATGTACGGATTCTACATGCGGCAGGACATGCAGGGCTATTTCCGCATGAACCAGTTGATCCACCGGGCGATCGTCGACGCCGCCGCCAACGCCACCCTTCATGCGACCTATGAGAGCCTGGCGGGCCGCATCCGCCGGGTGCGCTTCTCGGCCAATTTCGCCCGCAAGCGCGAACGCTGGAGCGAGGCCATGCGCGAGCATGAGCTGATCCTCGATGCCCTGCGCCGGCGCGCCGGAAGCGAGCTGTCCGACATCCTGTTCCAGCATCTGCGCAACAAGGGCGCGGCTGCGATCGCGTACTTCGCCGAGAGCCAGCCGCCGCTGGCGGCAGCCAAGCCAGACAAGGTCGAATAACGCCGGGGATTGCGCAAATTTGCATGCAATCAGATTGACGCATTTGCGGAAATGAATGACACCGGGCGGAACAGCGCCCGCCGGACGACAGCCGGGCCCCACCAGGGATCACCATGCCGAACGCCAAAGCCGGTCCGTCCAGGCTCGAACAGAAGCTCCGCGCCGAGATGACAGGCGACGTCTTCTTCGACCGCTTCAACCGCGGCCGCTACGCCACAGACGCCTCGTTCTACCAAGTCATTCCGGCGGGCGTGGTCGTGCCGCGCACGATGGACGAGGCGCTGCGTGCGCTCGCCATCGCCCGCGACGACGGCCGCATCGTCACGCCCCGCGGCGGCGGCACCTCGCAATGCGGCCAGACGGTCAACGAGGGGATCGTCGTCGACTTCTCCAAGCACCTGAACCGCATCGTCTCGCTCGATGTCGAGGGGCGGACCTGCGTGGTCGAGCCGGGCATCGTGCTCGACGACCTCAATCGCCAGCTCAAGAAGCACGGCCTTTGGTTTCCGGTCGACGTCTCCACGGCGTCCCGCGCCACGATCGGCGGCATGGCCGGCAACAATTCCTGCGGCGGCCGCTCGCTGCGCTACGGCACGATGCGCGACAACACCATCGCCATCGACGCCGCGCTGGCCGACGGCACGCTGGCGCATTTCGGCGAGGTGGCGCGAGACCTTCGTGACGTCAGCGCGCCGGACAGCGCGCGCAGGTTGTTTCGCGACATGCTGGCGCTGGGCGAGCGCGAGGCCGCGGAGATCGCCGACAGGTTTCCCAAGGTGCAGCGCCGCGTCGGCGGCTACAATCTCGACGCACTGACGCCGCGCAACGCCGCCAACAACCTGGCCCATCTGCTGGTCGGCTCCGAGGGCACGCTGGCCTTCTCCACCCGGATCGAGCTCAAGCTGTGGCCGCTGATCCGCACCAAGGTGCTCGGCGTCTGTCATTTCGGCAGCTTCTATCAGGCGATGGATGCGGCCCAGCATCTGGTCAAGCTGAAGCCGATCGCGGTCGAGCTGGTCGACCGCACCATGATCGGGCTGGGCCGCGACATCGCGATGTTCCAGCCGGTGATCGCGGCGGCCGTGCGCGGCGATCCCGACGCGATCCTGGTGGTCGAGTTCGCGGAGGAGACGAAGGACGAGAACCTCGCCAAGCTGAAGCAGCTCTCCGAGCTGATGGGTGATCTCGGCTTCTCCTGGAGCAACGAGATCTGCAAATGGGGCGGCGTCGTCGAGATATCAGACCCTGCGCTGCAGACCGCCGTCGCCGACTTCCGCGCCGCCGGCCTCAACGTGATGATGTCGATGAAGGAGGCCGGCAAGCCGGTGTCGTTCGTCGAGGACTGCGCCGTGCCGCTGCCCCACCTCGCCGACTACACCGCGCGGCTCAACGAGGTGTTCGCCAGGCACGGCACGCGCGGCACGATGTACGCGCACGCCTCCGAGGGCTGCCTGCATGTGCGCCCGGTGCTGAACCTGAAGCTGGAGAAGGACGTCAAGGCGATGCGCGCCATCGCCGAGGAAGCTTTCGCCATGGTGCGCGAGTACAAGGGCTCGCATTCCGGCGAGCATGGCGATGGCATCGTGCGCTCAGAATTCCACGAGCAGATGTTCGGCAGCCGCATCGTCGCCGACTTCAAGGAGGTCAAGCAGCGCTTCGATCCGGCGAACGTGCTCAATCCTGGCCGCATCGTCGATCCACCCCGGATGGACGACCGCTCGCTGTTCCGCTATCCGCCGGACTACCGCATCGTCGACGACATCAAGCCGGTGCTCGACTGGTCGGCCTATCCGGGTGCCGCCGGCGGCTTCCAGGGCGCGGTCGAGATGTGCAACAACAACGGCGCCTGCCGCAAGCTCGACGGCGGCGTGATGTGCCCGTCCTATCGCGCCACCCGCGACGAGAAGGATGTCACGCGCGGCCGCGCCAATACCTTGCGGCTCGCGATCTCCGGCCAGCTCGGTCCCGGCGCGCTGTCGTCCGACGAGATGATGGAGACCTTGAAGCTCTGCGTCTCCTGCAAGGCCTGCCGCCGCGAGTGCCCGACCGGCGTTGACATGGCCAAGATGAAGATCGAGGTGCTGGCGGCACGGGCGAAGACGCATGGCCTCACGCTGCGCGACCGGCTCGTCGCCTATCTGCCGCGCTACGCCGATGTCGCCGCCCGCTTCGCGCCACTGGTGAACCTGCGCAATCATGTTGCGCCCCTGCGCGTGCTGACGGAGCGCGTTGCGGGCATCAGCGCCAAGCGCAAGCTGCCGGCCTTCCGCACCGACACCTTCCGCGTCGACGCCGACGCGTTCGGTCCGGCTGATGGCCCCGAGGTCGTGCTGTTCGGCGATACCTTCAACCGCGTCTATGAGCGCGAAAATCTCGACGCCGCGCTGCGCGTGCTGATCGCCGGCGGCTATCGCGTCTATCTTCCCAAGCCGGCCGATGGCGGCCGCGCCCTGTGCTGCGGCCGGACCTTCCTCTCCGCCGGCCTCGTCGACGAGGCCAAGTCCGAGCTGCAGCGCCTGGTCGAGACCTACGCGCCGTTCGCCTCGCGCGGCGTGCCGATCATTGGCCTCGAGCCAAGCTGTCTGCTGACGCTGCGCGACGAACTGCTGTCGCTGCGCAACGACGCCACCGCGAAAACAATCAGCGCACACGCGCTGCTGCTGGAAGAGTTTCTGGCGCGCGAGGCGGAGAGCGGCCGGCTGGCGCTGCCGCTCGCCCCCCTGCCCGGTAAGGCCTTGTTGCACGGCCATTGCCATCAGAAATCCTTCGCCGCCTTCAAGCCTGTCGAGCAGGTGCTGCGACTCATTCCGGAGCTCACGGTCGAGACCATCGAATCCTCCTGCTGCGGCATGGCCGGCGCGTTCGGCTATGGCGCGGAGACCTACGAGGTCTCGCTGCAGATGGCGGAGGCGTCGCTGCTGCCCGCCGTGCGCAACGCCGACGCCGCAACGTTCATCGTTGCCGACGGCACCTCCTGCCGCCACCAGATCCAGGACGGCGCCGCCCGCGGTGCCGTTCACGCCGCGCAGCTCCTGGCGATGAGCCTGGAGCGGGCGCAAGCATCAACGTAGGTCACGAGAGACCGGACGCCGCGGAGCGCGACCTCAATGTTCGTCATTGCGAGGAGCGAAGCGACGAAGCAATCCAGACCTTTTCTTACGTCCTGGATTGCTTCGCTTCGCTCGCAATGACGGATGATAGAGCCGACTTTTCATCACAAATCGCAAAGGACACGGACATGACCGATCTCAAGCTCGACGCCGCTCGCAAGATTCTGGATGCCACGCTCGCGAAGGGCATCGAGAAGAAGCTCAAGCCGCTCGCCGTGATGGTGCTCGACGCCCGCGGCTGCCTGAAGGCGGCCGCCGCCCAGGACGGCACCAGCCTGATGCGGGCCGAGGTCGCGCATGGCAAGGCTTATGGCGCGCTGGCGCTCGGCCTCGGCTCCCGCGCCCTGTTCCAGCGCGCCCAGGAGCAGGCCTATTTCATCGACGCCGTGAACACGCTGGCCCAGGGCCGCATGGTCCCGGTGCCCGGCGGCGTGCTGATCATGGACGGCACGACGCTCGTCGGCGCCGTCGGCGTCTCCGGCGACAGCTCCGACAATGACGAGATCTGCGCCGTCGCCGGTATCGAGGCCGCCGGCCTCAAGGCCAATCCAGGCTGAGCTCCGGTCGCACCTGCAAAGCTCAGCGAGCTTTTCCGTCCCACAATGTCGAGGGGGCTGGCCGCCCTCTCGGAGCCTGATCGATCATGCGTCGAATTCCACGGCTCAGATCGCGGCTGACGGAGAATTCATTCGGCCGGCTTGACCGGCCCGAAACATTGCCGGCTGCTGCACGTTTGTATGACGGGGCGCGTGGAGAACCGGACATGCCTCGCAGACGAACTCGCACCATCATCATCACTGGCGCCTCCGCCGGCGTCGGCCGTGCCATCGCGAACCGCTTCGGCGAGGCCGGCGATCGCATCGGCCTGATCGCGCGCGATGAGCATGCGCTGCGCGACGTCCAGCGCGAGCTACAGGCGCGGTTTGCCCATGCCGAATACGAGGCCGTCGATGTCGCCGATGCGCAGGCCCTGTTCGACGCTGCCGAGCGGCTCGAGCAGCGCCTGGGTCCGGTCGACATCTGGATCAATGACGCCATGGAAACGGTGTTCTCGACCGTGGCCGACATCACACCGGAGGAATTCCGCCGCGTCACCGAGGTGACCTATCTCGGTTTCGTGCACGGCACGATGGCGGCGCTGCGATCGATGCGCCGGCGCGGCGAAGGCCGCATCATCCAGATCGGTTCGGCGCTCGCCTATCGCGGCATTCCGCTACAGGCGGCCTATTGCGGCGCCAAACATGCGATCCGGGGCTTCACCGACTCGCTGCGGGCCGAGCTGATGCACGAGCGCTCAGGCATCACGCTCTGCATCGTCGATCTGCCCGCGGTGAACACACCGCAATTCGACTGGGCTCGCGCGCACCTTGCGCATACGCCACGGCCAATGGGCCGGCCGGTGGAGCCTGAGGTGATCGCTGACGCCGTCTATCGCGTTGCCGATGGCGGCTTCCGCGAATATTGGATCGGCTGGCCGACGCTGCTGACGATCCTCGGCAACGCCGTCGCCCCGGCCTTGCTCGACCGCTACCTCGCCTCCAAGGCGATCGCCGGGCAGCAGACCGACGTGCCGCTGGTGCCCGACCGCACCGACAATCTCGATCACCCGGTTACACGCCTGCACCGCACCCGCGGCTCGTTCAGCCGCGGCGCGGCCCTGCACGCGATGCTCGTGCCCGGGGATGTGGCCCGCGCCGCGACCGTCGCAATCGGGGCCGCTGTCTTCTTTGCGCTGGGAGCGACGCTGAGCCGGCGGGGGAGGCGCTAGGCCGCGCGTTGCAACGCGGTGCTTGCGTGACACCGGCGAGATGCGCTTCTCTGCTCCGCGCTATCCATTCCCATCCGGAGCGCCTGCATGACCATCGAAAGCATCAGCGCGATCACCATTGCCACCCACGATATGGCCCGCGCAGTCGCCTTCTATCGCGCGCTCGGCTTCGACGATATCCCATATGGCGGCGCCGACGGCCCGTTCACGACCTTCCGCATCGGCACTGGCTATCTCAACCTGATTGTCGTGCCCGAGGATAAGCAGTGGAGCTGGTGGGGCCGCATCATCTTCCATGTCTCGGACGTCGACGCCGTCTACGCCAAGGCGCTGGCTGCCGGCTTCTCGCCCTCCACCGCGCCGCGCGACGCCGAATGGGGCGAGCGCTACTTCCATCTCACCGATCCCGACGGTCACGAATTGAGCTTCGCGCGGCCGCTCGGCAAATGAGCTAGCCGAGTTCGAAAGTGGTGACGCCGAACAGCCGCTCGATGCGTAGTGGCGCGATCGGGCGGGTGTACATTCGCGCGGTCTCGAACACCGGCTTCAGCCCGAGACTCTCCGCCAGCGCCACCGCCTCCGGGTTGATCGCCGGCACATCGAGGAAGACCTCGGAGTCGCCGATCTCGCTCAGCAGCGCCGAGACGATGGCCTCGGCATCGGCCCGGCTGTGCGCGACCAGCGGACCGATCTTAGAGCCGGTGCGGCATGGCCGGATCACGCCCCAGGCGGCAAGCGCGCCATCGCGGATGACAGCGCGGCCGACATGGCCGGGGGCTCCGATCCAGGCCCGCAGGAACGCGCGGCGCGGCGCCGGAAACACAGCCGCATCGGAGGCCTCGATATCGGCCAGCGGCACGTCGCTCAGCGCAACGAAGTCCGATCGCGCAGCAGCCGGCAGCACCGTAGCGGCCTTCCCGCCGTAGCGGACATTGGCATAGGCATATCTGAAGCCGGACTTTCGATAATTGTCCTGCTGCGCGACGACACCGTCGAGGCCGACGACACGCGATCCCGCATGCGCCATCGCAGCCTGCCAGAGCCGCAGGCCGTAGCCATGCCCGCGCAGATCAGGACGTACGATGTAGAAGCCGAGAAACGCGAAGCGTTCGTCGTAGTTGACGCAGGACACCGTCGCGACCGGCACACCGTCACGTTCGGCGATGAGAAATCCCTGCGGATCGACCACGGAAAAGCACGCGGCATCGGACAGGCCGGGATTCCAGCCCTCGGCCGCCGCCCAGTCGATGGCCAGCGGAATCTCTTCCGGCCGCATCGGCCGGATGAGAAGGCCGTCGGTTGCAATTGGGCCACTTTGCATCATCTCACAACGCTAGCGCCAACTGCCGTCCTTCGCAGCAACAAAGATGCCCTTGGGCGGGAATATTGCGATCGTTGCGCACAACGCTGCGCAGGGCTAACGTTCATCTCCCATGATACGACGAAACGCACAAACCGATCGCATGCGCCCTCGGTGGCTGACATGGATGCTGCGTGGCCTCATGGCCAGTGCCGCATTGCTCGCGACGGGGTCAGCTTTCATCGCCATCTTCAATCCACCGGCCGCCGTTCTATTTCTTTCAATACTCACCTCGCCGCTGTTCATGAATACACGGCCACCTCCGATGTTCGAGAACGACGTTGCGGACTCCTGGCTCAAATCAGTGGAGAGCGGAAAACGGCTCACGGCCCACCTTCAGGCGGAATTCCCATCCGGAACACCAGCCGCGATGTTGACAGCAACGCTGCTGAAGCAAGGATTCGAACCGTTCCCGGATTGCGTCCGCGACGGACATATCGTGGTGCGGCTGGGAGAGATTCATGCACCATGCCGAACGTCCGAGACCGCCAATGTCCATTTCTATCGATGGGGCAATCCAGCCTGTGTGCAGACGATCGACGTGACCTGGAAGTCAGACGATGCAGGAGCGATCACAGAGGTGACAGCAAGCCATCATGACGCCTGCCTGTGAACGCGGAAGTCAGTCCATTCCCTGCTTATGAGTTCTCAGCCCTATGACTGCGACGATCGGATCAGCTAATCCGACGGGGCCTGCCTCTGGTGGCGACCGGCTGCCAGCCATCGACATCCTCCGGGGCCTCGCCCTCTTTGGCGTCATGGCCATCAACGTCGTATTTGAGTTCCGTATCTCGATCTTCCAGCAATTTCTGCCGACGCCGAGAGCGCACGAAGCGGGCACGACCTTCTTCGCCGGATCGTCATCACCGGAGACGGTCAAGCTTTTGTGGGCCATCGTCGGAGACTCGCCCTTCAATCGCGCCATCGAAGATGGTCTCGCGCGCGCCGTCTCCATGAAGGCGCTTGCCCTGTTCTCGCTGCTGTTCGGCATCGGGCTGGCCATGCAGTTCGACCGGATCGCTCCGGAGCGACGTATCCCCCTGCTGCTCCGGCGGCTGCTCGTCCTGCTCGCGATCGGCATTTTGCACCTGACGCTGCTGTGGAATGGTGACATCCTGACCGAATATGCGCTTGCCGGACTGCTCGTGCTGCCGTTCCTGTTCGCGCCAAGCTGGCTGGTGATCGCGAGCAGCCTCACCCTGCTCGGGCTGTACTTCACCAGCTGGCTTATTCCCGTGCTGCCGCTACTAAGCTCCTCCTGGATGATGCAGCATGTTGTCGATGCCAATCGCATCTATGCCAACGGCAACTTCTCGCAGATCCTGGTGTTCCGGCTGTCCGAAATCAGCGCCATCGCGCCGCTGCATTTGTGGATCTTTCCGCGCACGCTCGGACTTTTCCTCGCCGGCATCGTCATCTGGCGATCCGGCCTTCTGCGCGATATGCCGCATCACCGCGTCATGCTGCTGCTGACGGCCCTGGCCGCACTCGCTGTCACGATCGACGCCGGCGCATCGCTTGCGACTGTGAGCCTGGCGCTTGCCTATGGTGCGCTGATCCTTTCGGCTGCAAGCACCATCTGGGGCGCCCGCCTGCTCGGCTGGGCGGCTCTCGTCGGCCGGATGGCCTTCACCAACTATCTCATGCAGTCCGTCATCTTCGGCGTCGTGTTCTACGGCTATGGCCTCGGCCTGTTCGGCCGGCTCAGCGTCTCGCTCGCACTTGGCATCGGCGTGGTCGTCTATGTGCTCCAGGTGATCGCGAGCTGGTGCTGGCTGAGGCTGTTTCAGTTCGGCCCCATCGAATGGCTGTGGCGCAGCCTGATGTACAACAAGCTGCAGCCGATGCGGCTTCGGCCGCACTCCTGACACGACTTTGCCCGTCGGGTTACTATGTCGCACCCCGGTGGGTGTTGTCTTGTCGGGCAAATCAGCTGCACATTTCACGGCGTCGCGGCTTACGAGAGGGGCGCCTCGCGATCGTCACAAGCGTTGGGCCGGTGATGCGATGGCCGTCGCGGCATCAGGCGCGTTTGCGCAAGACGACTGGTGGCGTGGCGGACGGCGAAATCGTGTGGTCCTGACATCCCGACGCTGATGTCAACTCGCGACGAGGCTTTGCTTCGCGCGGGGATGGTGGCCAGAAAGCCCGGCGCACCAGGGAGATCACGTATAAGCCGTAAGCCCGTCGCGCAGGGAAGGCCGGTAGTTGCGGCCAAACCTGTGGTCACTGCCGCCTGCTTTTCTTCCTGCAGGCGGGCATGGGGGCGGCGAGCGCCCGGCCTTCCCTGCGCCCTCTTCGTTCAGAGGGCGAAATCTGACGCAAGACTCGGACGCGAAGCGTCGCGAGATCGCGGATCCATGTATCACCCTATGTGGACAAATATTGTTGGAGCAAAGAACCTTTCCACCCCTCCACTGTCATCGCCCGCGAAAGCCGGCTATCCAGTATTCCAGAGGCCGTGGTCATCGAACCGGGAGGCCTCGGCGTACTGGATGCTCCGCCTTCGCGGAGCATGACAGCGGCAACAACAGAGCCGCCGTCACACACTCTACCCGCAGCGAGCTACTTCCCCGGCCACACCGGCTTGCGCTTCTCGGCAAACGCCCTCAGGCCCTCCTTGGCATCCTCGGTCATCGCCAGCAGCGCGATCTGGCTTTCGAGATAGGCGATGGACTCGTCGAACGACATCGAGGCGATGGCGCGCATGGCGTATTTGCCGCGGCGGATGGCGGTCGGCGACTTGTCGACGAGACGGCCGATCAGCCAGTCCATCTTGCCGTCGAGCTCGGCGGCGGGAACGACATGGTTGAGCAGCCCGGCAGCCTGTGCAGTCTTGGCGTCGAACGGCTCGCCCGTGAGCGCCCATTCGTTGACGAGACGCGGCGGCGCGATACTCTGCAAGAGGCTCAGGACCTGCATCGGGAACACGCCGACCTTCACCTCCGGCAGGCCGAAGACGACGTGATCGGCTGCGACCGCCATGTCGGTCATACACAGCAAGCCCATGCCGCCGGCCATACAGACGCCGCCGACGCGCGCAATCGCCGGCTTGGTGGAATTCTGCGACAGCCGGAGCAAGTCCGCGTAATCGACATTCGGGCGGGAGAAATCCATCGCGAAGGCCGCGCCGGAGTTCTGCAGGTCGGCGCCGGCGCAGAACGCCTTGTCTCCTGCGCCGGTCAGCACGATCACGCGCACCTCGGGATCGTCATGTGCCGTGCGATAGCCGCGCGAGATCCCGGCGATCACGTCGCCATTCAGCGCGTTGCGCTTCTCCGGACGATTGATGGTGATCCAGAGGGCCTGCCCGCGCTTGTCGAGAATCACGCTGTCGTCGGTCATCGCCTTGCCTGTCGCTTGATGTCGGATGCGAGATTGTCGCGGGATAGCTGCCGCGGGCAAGGAAAACTTGCGTCAAGAGGCCGCGCGGCGGCCGATCTCGGCGATGACCCCGTGCAGCAGCGGACGCACCGGCTCGAACTGGCCAGTGCGCAGGAACGCGATGGTCTGCCGGAACGACGTCGGATGCACCAGCAGGCCCATGTGCGACGCCTTGATGGTGGTGTGGTCCGTCATCCCGGCGAGCTTGCAGCTCTCGACGGAGACGCGGCCGTCGTTCGGCCACGGCAGCAGGAACAGCCCGGCGATCGGATCGAGGAAGCGGTTGCCGGCGATCACGCCGATCTCGTAGTCGGCGGGTGGCAGAGAGGCGAGCGTGACGTCCTTCGTGGTCACCAATTGCAGGCCGGCTGGACCGAAATAAGCGCGATAGAGCCCGACGTTCTGCAGCCGGTCGGCAAGCTCGCTGCCGCCATTGGGCGTTCCCAACATGACGACACGGCCGAGCCGCGCCGGCCGATGCTTCGCAATCGCGACCCGTGCCAGCAGCCCGCCCATCGAGTGGGTGACGAAGTGGATCGGACCGTCGATCCTGGCTGTGAAATCGGCGATCGCCGGGCGGATGTCGTCGGCAAGAAACTCGAGCGGTTTCTTGCGGCTTTCATAGTCGAGGTTCAGCGTCGCAAAACCTGCGCGCTGCAACCGCTTTTCCAGTGGACGCAGCATCAATGATCGGCCGGCGATGCCATGCAGCAGCACAACCCCCGCGCCGCGGGGGCCACTGTGCTGAGAACGCCGGCGCAGCGATGCGATCACGCGACTTCCCGCTCCTCCGGCTCACGCTCCGTCGTAGCGGTTGCCGCACTCGCCTCGGCAAGTGCCTTGGCGCCGACATAGTCGGTCTTGCCGGAACCGAGCAGCGGGATCTTGTCGACCACCATCACGACGGCCGGCACCGCAAGCTCCGGCGCACCTTGGCCTTTGGCCTGGCGCTGCATCGCGGAGCGTTCGGCATCCTTCTGCGTCGTGATCAGCACGATGCGCTCGCCCTTGCGCTGATCGGGGATCGACACCGCGACCGAAGCCGCCTGCGGCCACAAGGTCGCGGCGATCTGCTCGACCACCGTCAGCGACACCATCTCACCGGCGATCTTGGCAAAGCGCTTGGCGCGGCCCTTGATCGTGATGAAGCCCTGCGCGTCGATGGTGACGATGTCGCCGGTGTCGTGCCAGCCCTCCGGCAGCGCCTCGAGCACGCCGGGATTTTCGGCCCTGACATAGCCGAGCATGACATTGGGCCCCCGGACCGAAAGCCGCCCGCCCTCCTCGATGCCCGGCACCTTGTCGAGCCGGTACTCCATCAGCGGCGACAGGCGCCCGACGGTGCCGACCCGGTTGGCCATCGGCGTGTTCATCGCCAGCACCGGCGCGGTCTCGGTGACGCCATAGCCTTCGAGCAGGCGGATGCCATAACGCTCCATGTAGATCTGCCGTGTCCGATCCTTGACCGGCTCGGCGCCGGCGATGACCAGCCGCAGCGTGCGGAAATCATAGGCATGAGCGGAGCGTGCGTAACCAGTCAGGAAGGTGTCGGTGCCGAACAAGATCGTGGCGCCAGTCTGATAGATCAGTTCGGGCACGATCCGGTAATGCAGCGGCGACGGGTACATATAGATCGGAATGCCCGCCAACATGGGCATCATCATGCCGCCGGTGAGGCCGAAGGAGTGGAACACCGGCAAAACATTGAACACAAGATCGTTAGCGTTGGCATCGACCCTCGCCAATGCCTGGGCGGCGTTCGCGAGAATGTTGCGATGGGACAGGACGACGCCCTTTGGCGTGCCTTCGGAGCCGGACGTGAACAGAATCACGGCGGGGTGGTCGGCATTGCGGGCGACGCGCGGCCTGGTGCCGTCGATCATTCCCTTGATCTTGTCGGCCAGGCTGACCGAGGCCTTGACGTCCTCGAGATAGACCAGACGGGCCTGCCCCTCGATCGCCGCGATCAGCTTGTCGAGCTTGCCCTTCTCGATGAAGGCCCGCGACGTCAGAACGGTCGTGACCTGCGCCGCCTTCATCGCCGCCAGCACGTTCACCGGGCCGGCAGAGAAATTCAGCATTGCCGGCACGCGGCCGATCGACTGCAGCGCCATGAAGACCACGGCGACGCCGGCGGAGTTCGGCAGCAACAGGCCGATGTTCTCGCCCACCATCGTGCCCTGCTCGAGCTTGCGGCTGAGCACCTGCGAGCCAAGCAGCAGCTTGCGATAGGTCAGCTTGGTGCCGAGCGGATCCTCGATCATCACCTTGCCGGTGTCGTGGTCGCGATGGGCATGGGCGAGCGCCTCGAACAGTGTCCGATCCAGCATGGCGTTCTTGACCATGGCTTCGATCATCACGTCCTGCAGCGCAGCGCCAGCCGCGTTGCGGCGGGTCTTGCCCTTGAGAGCTGCATCGATGGTGAGCTTCACCGGCGGCAGGATCGTCACCGTCACCTTGGGAAACCACGAGCGCTTGATCTGGCCATCCTTGAGATAGCTGAGATGCGAGCGCTGCGCGCCCTCGATGCGGACGGGCACCACGACGGCATCGGCCTTGTCGGCGATCATCGCGGTGCCGTCATAGACCTTCATCAGCGAGCCCGACACCGTGATGCGGCCCTCCGGGAAGATCACCACCGGTTCCTGGCTGGCGACCAGCTTGATCAGGTCGCGCGCGCCGAGCGGCTTGGTCGGGTCGATCGTGATGTGGCTCACCAGTTTCAGGAAGATCTTCGCCCACCAGGCCTTGGAGATCCCGGTGTCGACGGCAAAGGTGGTATCGATCGGCAGCACCGCGTGGAGCAGCGGACCGTCGATCAGGCTGACATGGTTCGGCGCGATCAGCATGCGGGTGCCGACCGGCGGCAGGTTCTCCAGCCCACGCACCTCAGTGCGGAACAGCGCGCGGAACAGCATCGCGCCGAAGTCGCGCACGCCCTCCCTGCCCCATTTGGTGAGCACGAACCAGACGGCGCCGAAGCTCGCCAAGGCCAGACCGAAGAAGATCCAGGCGATCGAGACGCCTGCAGCCTGCAGGCCAGCCACGCCCAGCGAGCCGACCACCATGAAAGCGGCCTGCAGCACGTTGCCGGCGGCGATGACCCGGGCGCGCTCGGTGGGCTCCGACCACGCCTGCACAGCGGCGAACGCAGGAACCACGAAGAGGCCGCCGCCGAAGGCGAACAAGGCGAAATCGAACAGCATGCGCGAGCCTGACCAGGAGCCGATGAATCCCAGCGGCGTGATTCCCTTCGCGATCTCCGTCGTGCCGATCGCCCAGGACAAGTCGAGGCCGAGCACGCCCATGATGATGGCGCCGATCGGCACCAGCGCGAGGTTCGGCCTGACGTGGCTAAGATGCGCGGCGAACAGCGAGCCGATCGCGATGCCGACCGCAAAGATGGCGAGACACAGGGTGACGACGCCCTCGGTACCGCCGACGACGTCCTTGACCAGGGCCGGCAGCAGCGACAGCACGACGGCACCCACCAGCCAGAACCAGGACACGATCACCATGCCGTCCCACAGTCGGGGCGCGGCATGTAACGACTTCAGAAGGTGCAAGGTCGAGGTCCAGGGGTTGGCTGTGATCCGCAGATCCGGCGCGGACGGCACCGTGTGCGGGATGCGCGAGGCGGAGGCCCAGGAGATGACGGCAAGGCCGATCACCGCGAGAGCGACCCAGCCCATGTGCGAGGAGCCGGAGACAAGCTGGCCGCCGGCGATGGTGCCAATCAGGATGGCCATGAAGGTCGCACCTTCCACTAGCGCATTGCCGGTGGCGAGCTCGCCGACCGTCAGCTGGTCCGGCAGCATGGCGTATTTCACCGGGCCGAACAGCGCGGCGATGACACCGAACATGCCGAGGGCGACGAACAGCAGCGGGATCGAATGCATGAAGAAACCCAGCGCCGCGAAGCCGGCAGCGAATATCTCGGCGAACTTCAGCCTGCGCGCGACGATGCCCTTGACGTACCTGTCGGCCAACTCGCCGCCGAGTCCCGAAAGAATGAAGAATGGGAAGATGAACACCGCACCGGCCACGGTCACCAGCGCATCGCCATGCACGGCCATGGCGCCATAGAGCAGCATGATGACGAGCGCATTCTTCAGGACGTTGTCGTTCAGCGCCGAGGAGAATTGCGCCCAGAACAGCGGGGCAAAACGGCGCGACGACATCAACTGCTTGATCATGGTCGTTTCCTGGTGTGCTGCGGCGGCTCGGCCGCAAGGATGGCAAGAGTCTTGAAGGTTGGTGATGAAATGAGGTGGTGCCGGTGATGCACCCTGTTAGACGCGGTCATGCGGTCTGCCGTTCTGTTGTCGGCCGCCGACCAGCACGAAGAGTAGCCCGAAGGTCGTGTGCAAAAGGCTTATCCAGACCGAGGGCAGCTGGACGGAGGTTATGGGACGCGAGGACATGGTGACCGCTTCCTTGCGTATGAGCCGGGGATTTGAGCCGTGATCAACTCAGCTCACTCAGGTAGTGGAAGCGGCCGAACAGGCCACCGCGGCGAGGCCGGCGTCCCTCGCGAGCAGCTGCGCGAAAAAGCCGGTCTCCGGGCACCCGCCTTGCGCGCCGCGCGGCCAGCAGGCCGGCAACGTCACAGGCGTTGGCGATGCGCTCAACGCGTGCCGCCACAAGGTGAGACGCAGCCCGAGCCAAACCGTTCAGCAACGGCTGGAGATCGACGACGGGAAAAAGCTGCGGACCGCGAAAGCTGAGAACCTGCATGGGATTACTCCTCTAATTTTGAGCAACGCTCAAAATTCATATCTCAAAAATGAGCGCCGCTCAATAAAATTCGATAAGGCGGAGCGATTGGGTAAACGAAGTCTTCCCGGCCGCGGCCAGTACACCAAGCAGGGCATCAAGCCATTGATTATAAAAAAATATTTCCGATGACCCGCCTAGGTCGGCGTCACCCGGCCGATTTGCGCAGCCAGACCTTGTTGTCGTGAAAGGCCGCGCCCCCGATCGGCGCGACGGTGTCGGCAGCGGTGAGCACGTTGATGCCCCGCCCCCCGACATGGGCGCGATTGGGATGGATGGATTCGGCGATCAGCACCCCGCGCCGGACTCCGTCGAACAGCCGGGCCGCAAGCGAGGTCTGGCCACGCTCGTTGCCGAGCGTGACGATATCGCCGTCGACGATGCCGAGCGGGGCTGCATCGAGCGGATGGATCATGACGGAGGGTCCCCCTTCCCGCGCCTGCGACGATGGCGTCTCGTTGAAGGAGGTGTTGAGGAACGAGCGCGCGGGGCTGGTCGCAAGCCGAAACGGATGCTGCTGATCGACCTCTTCGGTCACCGCCCAATGGTCGGGCAACGACGGCATGCGTTCAGGA
Organism: Bradyrhizobium sp. HKCCYLS3070; assembly: GCF_051167575.1. Lineage (NCBI taxonomy): Bacteria > Pseudomonadati > Pseudomonadota > Alphaproteobacteria > Hyphomicrobiales > Nitrobacteraceae > Bradyrhizobium > Bradyrhizobium sp. HKCCYLS3070. The sequence continues at coordinate 76,634 of NZ_JBNPTI010000006.1, read as the reverse complement.
TTGCCCATGACGCGGCCGAATGGTGGATGCGCCCAGTCGGCCTTGAAGTGAAATTTCCCGTCGCTGTGCGCGAAGCCGTCGAGATAGTGCGAGGTGCGGAAGTCCGGCTGAAGGTCGCGCCAGACATCGGCCTCGAGCCCGGCGATATCGCCATGGCCGCTCTTCTTCAACGTCGCATCGATCAGCTCGCGCGGCGACATCTCGAAGCCCGGATGCACCGCCCGCAGCCGGCGCGCCAGGCCCTGCAGCACCTCATGATTGGACCGGCACTCGCCGGGCGGGTCGATCAGCTTCGGTCCGATCGAAATGTGCTGATGGCCGCCGCCGTAATAGAGATCGTCATGCTCCATGAACATCGTGGCGGGCAGCACGATATCCGCCATCTGCGCCGTCTCGGTCATGAACTGCTCGTGGACCGCGACGAAAAGATCCTCGCGCGCAAATCCGTTGCGAACCAGCTCCTGCTCGGGCGCCACCGTCATCGGATTGGTGTTCTGGATCAGCATCGCCTTGACCGGCGGACCGCCGCACAACGCTGCTCGATCCCCGGTGAGGATACGCCCGATCTGCGACTGATCGAGAAAGCGGGTGGAATGATCGACAGCATCATGGCCCTCGATGATCGTTTCATCGAAATGCCACAGCGCCGCGTTGTTGAAGAAGGCTCCGCCTCCCTCATACTGCCAGGCGCCGGTCACCGCGGGAATGCACGATGCCGCATGCATCTGCGCCGCGCCGTTCCTGCTGCGGGTGAAACCATAACCCAGTCGGAAGAAGGTCCGCTTCGTCTCTCCGACCAGACGGGCGAACGCCTCGATTTCGGCCACGGGAACGCCAGAGATTTGCGATGCCCATTGCGGCGTCCGGGTCTCCAGATGCGCTTCGAGTTCGGCAGGACAATCCGTGTACTTCTCCATATAGGCGCGGTCGGCATAGCCATCGCGAAACAGCACGTGCATCACGCCGCAGGCAAATGCGCCGTCGGTCCCAGGTCGCAGGATGACCTTGATGTCGGCCTGCTTCATGGTCTCATTGTCGTAGACATCGATCGCCGCGATCTTGGCGCCTCGTTCCTTCCGGGCGCGCGCCGCATGAGTCATGACATTGACCTGCGTGTTCACCGGGTTCGTGCCCCAGATCACGACCAGATCCGAGAGCGCCATCTCCCGCGGATCGACGCCGGCAATCTTCCCGGTGCCGATGGCAAAGCCGATGCGCGCGACATTGGCGCAGATCGTCGAGTAGAACCGCGAGTACTTCTTCACATGGGTGAGACGGTTGAGGCCATCGCGCATCACGAGACCCATCGTGCCCGCGTAATAATACGGCCAGACCGACTGAGCGCCAAAGTCGCGCTCCACCTGGAGAAACCGCTCGGCGATCACGTCCAACGCCTCGTCCCAGGTGATGCGTGCAAATTGCCCTGAGCCTTTCGGGCCGACGCGACGCATCGGATGCATCAGCCTCTCAGGATGATGAATCCGCTCGGCATATCTCGCGACCTTGGCGCAAACCACGCCAGCCGTATAGGTCTGCCGTTTCGAGCCGCGAACGCGGCCGATCGTCTTCCGATCGAGCACTTCGACGTCGAGCGCGCAGGCCGACGGACAATCGTGCGGGCAGGTAGAATGGCGGATATCGACCCGAGTCTGCTGGTTCATGCCCGATTGGTAGCATCAAAGAATGCATCCGCCGAGAGCATTCGCGAGGCATTCGCACGAACGAGATTCGTGCGTGTCTGCTCCACCGCAGATTTGCTTCTGGATGTGGACAAGTCGCCGCCGACAACGGCCGATCCGGCGTTAGGGGCGAGATGAAGACGGCAAGAAAAGACGATAGGCTCTGTTGCGTGCTCGTGGTTGTTGCTGCCTGCGTACAGCGCAGTGCACCATCACGAGTCCTCAGCTGACGGCAATTTCGATTGCAAAGCCAGTTTCATATATTAATATATCAGCTGAGGAAACGAAGATGTCCGGTCGCCCCCCGAGGAAATTGGCCGCAGCGCCACGGCCCGTGGTCGCCCGCATGCGCCGCAATGGTCGCCCCCGCGGCGCGACAGCAGCGTCACGCATCTACACCGATCTCAGGTCCGAACTCGTGTCGCTCGTGCGCCTGCCGGGCGAACCGATTTCGGAAGCGCAGATCGCGACGGCCTATGGCGTCAGCAGGACACCGGTCCGCGAGGCCATTCTGAAACTCGCGGACGAAGGGCTGGTCGAGATCTTTCCGCAGTCCGGCATCTTCGTCTCGCGCATTCCGGTCGCAGCACTCCCCGAGACCATCATCATCCGAAAGTCTCTCGAGGAGACGACCGCACGGATGGCGGCCGAGCATGCGACATCGAGCCAGTTGCTCAACCTGCATGCGACCCTCGAACGTCAGCGCGAGGCCTGCGCCGCAAAGGATCGCGAAGCCTTCCACCAGGCGGACGAGATGTTTCACGCTGGCATCGCCGAGGTCGCCGGCTATCCCGGGATCTGGAAGCTGATCGTTCAGGTCAAGGTTCACGTCGACCGCTATCGTCGACTGACCCTGCCGCAGATCGGACGGATGGCCGAAGTGATCGCAGAGCACGAACCAATTCTCCAGGCCATCGAACGGCGCGATCCGGATCGTGCCAGGGCTGCCATGGCGAGTCATCTGGAACGCCTGCTCGACGACATCTCTGAAATTCAGACCAAGAATCCAGAGTATTTCGATCAACCAGGCTAACGAGATGATCGCATCGAACCTTGCGGCGACACGATCATTCCGTCGGAGAGACGCCATGAAAAGACGCGATTTCATCAGACTGAGCGTGGGCTTTGCGGGCGTTGCAACGCTGCCGCCGATCTCGGCCGCCCTTGCGCAATCGAAGGCGGTGTTCAAGGCATCCGACGTTCAGCCGCCGGGTTATCCGACGGTTGCAGCAACAGAAAACCTCGGCAAGAAGCTTGCAGCGGCAACCAACGGCAGGCTGTCGATCCAGATGTATCCCTCCGCTCAGCTCGGCGGCGAGAAAGAGACTATCGAGCAGACCCAGATCGGGGCGATCCAGATACTGCGGGTCAGCGCCGGCGCGCTCGGTCCGATCGTCGACGACGTCAACGTCGTCAACATGCCATTCCTGTTCAAGAGCATCGAACATTCTGAAAAGATGATGGACGGTCCGATCGGTCAGGACCTTCTGGACCGCGTCAGCGCCAATGCCAGCGCAAATCTCGTCGCACTCTGCTGGATGAATTCTGGCGCGCGCAGCATCTACAACACCAAGAAGCCCATCAGGACGGTCGAGGACGTCAAGGGGCTCAAGATCCGCGTGATCGGCAATCCCATCTTCATCGACATGATGAACGCGCTCGGCGGCAACGGCGTCGCGATGGGCTACGATCAGGTCTTCAGCGCGCTGCAGACCGGCGTGATCGATGGGGCCGAAAACAATCCGCCGAGCTACGTCTCCAGCAATCATTATACGGCCGCGAACTACTATTCGCTCACCCAGCATCTCGTCATTCCGGAAATCCTCGTGTTCTCGAAGCGGTCCTGGGCAAACCTGTCGACCGACGACCAGACCTTGATCAAGAAGTTCGCGCGCGAAGCGCAGATGGAGGAGCGCGAACTCTGGAAGGCCTACGAGCGGGAAGCGATTGAGAAGGCCAAGGCCGGTGGCTCCGAGATCGTCGAAATCGCCGACAAGGCGCCGTTCCAGAAGGCCGTGAAGCCGGTCTGGGACAAATACGGTCCGAAGTACCAAGAAATGATCAAGCGCATTCAGGACATCGCATAGACCGCATGCTCGGTTCGGACGATCAAGAGGCTTACGATGGCCGGACTCTATCGCCGGGCGATCGATGCACTGTATCCCGCTTGCGTCATCGTGGGCGTAACGGCGCTCGTGCTGATCTCAGCCGTCATCCCTTGGGCGGTCTTCACCCGCTACGTCCAGAACGGCGCCGCTTCCTGGCCCGAAGCGATGGCCGTCCTGTTGTGCTGGTGCCACCAAGCCATAACGCCGTCCTTCACGCGCTCGCGCCCGGCGGAACGATCTCGATCAGCGCACTGTTCATGGCGGGTGTATTCCCGGGGCCACTGCTCGGCCTCTCGCTGATCCTGCTCTGCATCGTGATCGCCTATCGTGAGGGCCATCCCCCACGGCCAGCGGGTCCGGCCATCATCGGCTAGGTAGGACGCCGGAAACTGCCGCGCCGCCCCTACTCGTCTTCGTCTTGACCAGCCTCCGCCAATCCGCGTAGCGGCTCGGGGTTCAGAAGCACGATCGCCCCGTGCTCGAGGCGGACCCAGTCCCGCGCGGCCCATGCACGCAACTGCTTGTTGATGCTCTCCCGCGTCATGCCGACCATTTCGCTGATCTCCTGCTGCGTGATGGCTATGGTGCGGCTCGCGGCATCCAGCTTGCGCTTGTCGGTCAGGCCGAGCAGCGCACTGGCAAGGCGGCGGGGAAGATCCTGAAGGATGACCTGCTCGACCTGGTCGCTGGTCCAGCGCAGCCGATCGCAAAGCAGCTCGATGAACTTCATTGCCAGCACCGGCTGGCTCTTTACGAACGGCAGGAATTCGCGCCGATCGATGACCAGGATCTCGCAGTTCGTATTGGCCGTTGCATCGGCTGTACGTTCTCGTCCGTCGAGCACGGCGACTTCGCCGAATATCTCGCCGGCGCTGATCAGGTTCAGGATAGCATTGCGACCGTCGGGCGACGAGACACTGATTTTGACGGTGCCACTGATCACGGCATACAAGCTCGAGCCGGGATCGCCTTTTGAGAAGATGGTTGCACCGCGCTTGAGCGATGTCGGCTTGGCGTAGCGGCAGAGCTGATCGACCGCATCAGCCTCGAGTTCACAAAAAATCGGGTGCTGACGCAGCACCGACAGCTTGCCGTTGTTGGTAGGTCGGACGCTCGCCCGCTTTTCCTCAGCCACACCGCATCTCCCAGGCGTCCGAATACCGCCGCCCAAGGGAGAGGTCCAAAGCCGGTGGCCAAGGCCCCGCAAATGTCAGGGGACTATGGACACGCCTACAGCCACCAGCAAAGACGATCCCTCGGACTTGCGACCACCGATCCTCGATTTCATTGCACCTCGGAATACGGCAGATCGGCGGATTGTCCAGGAAAATGCGGCGAACGCTCAACGGCGAAGCCAGTGCCAATCGACGCCGGGGGCGTTTCCGCCGCCGAGACGGGCCGGCATACATTGTGCAACGCGTGAGCGTCGTCCAGCCGCCCCGTCGGACCAGCAGTGCTACTCTTCTGAGCGCAAGATGCCGCAGTCCAAGGGCAGCCTGTACCTCACACCCGATGCCTTGTCTGTGAATCAGCCCAAAGCAGGACCGCAGCGAACCCGACAAAAACCCCCACAACTGCAAAGCTGACGATCATAGCGTCGAGCGGCATGTCTCTCTCCCCTGTTCGAGTTTGAGACACAGTTCCCTACGGGCTGCGCGACAGTCCTTGATCCAGATCAATGCAATGCGGATTTCGCCAACGATGTCAGGCAGCAGCCATTGCTTCGGCTCGCGCCGAGTCCCGAAGCGAGACGCCCCCGGGCAGGATCGCGATGATGCCCTCCCGTTCGAGCTTCGTGAACGTTCGACTGACGGTCTCGATGGTGAGCCCGAGATAGTCGGCGATATCCTGCCGACTCATCGGCAACGGTACCATGTTAGAGGGTCCCCGAAGCTCCACCAGCCGATCCCTCCAGCCAACGAGGAATGTCGCGACCTTCTCCTCGGCTGATCGGCGCCCAAGAAGTACCATGTGATCACGCGCCTGATTCAGCTCCTGCACGGCCAGTTCGTTCATCCGGCGCAGCAGATTCGGCTTGTCCTCGGCAAACCGTCCGAACGGTCCCTTCGCGAACTGGCAGACGGTGACGGGACCGATCGCGTCAGCCGAAAATCCGTGCCGTTCCTCCGTCGTCATGCCGACGAAGTCACCGGGGAGCGCAAATCCGACGATCTGCCTGCGTCCGTCGGGGAGAAGCTTGTAGAGCCTCATGACCCCATCCAATAAATTGTAGAAGCAGGACGACGTGTCTTCCTGCGCGAAAACCGTCTCGCAGGTCGCAAAATGCGCTCGGCGGCTGAGGTGCTCGAATTCGCGCATTTCGAACTGGTCGAGCGACGCACAGACACTGAATCCCCGCACGGCACAATCGGCACAGGCCTGCCCGTGGAAATCGATTGCAACAAGAGACGTCTTCATACGGGGGCTCCGGTGGGCCAAGCGCAAAGAGAATGATTGCATTCTAACGGACGCTCGAAGTTCCGATTGATTCAAATCAAACGAACCAACAATCCGGGCCCTATCGTGGCCGCCACTCCCAACCAATGGATATCGTGAATGCAGCGGCTTGTTCTGTGCCACCTTCTCGCCGCGATTGCGTTAGCGACCCCGTCATACGCGGCGTCGACGGCGCAGCAACGCGGACAGGCTTTCGCGAAGGCCCACTGCGCACGATGTCACGCCATTGGTCGAACGGGAGATAGCCCGTTCGAACCGGCTCCTCCGTTCCGAAGCCTCCATCTCCGCTACCCGATCGAATCTTTGGGCGAAGCGCTCGCGGAGGGGATCATGACTGGTCACCCGGCCATGCCCCAATTCCAGCTTGCGCCGCCGCAGATCCACGATCTGCTCTCGTATTTGAAGAGCTTGGAATAGCCCGATCGATTCAGAGCGCCTGTATCGTCCAGGTCAGAATCGATTTGGCAATCCGGCCGAAGGCCTCATCGAAGGCGGACACGGCATCAGCAGGATCAAGCCGGGCAACGGGCTGGTTTTCGTCAAACAGCCGAGACGCGATGGCCTTGCCGTTCTTGTCGACGAGGCGAGCCGACAGGCCAATTTCCACCGCGGCGGTATCGCCATTGATCCGGAAACGGCGGACATCGATCAGCAGCTGAAAATCCGGCTGGCCCAAATCGGATGTCCGCAGCGGAGCGTGGGCCACATCGTAGTTCTCGAAGGCATCGATCAGACGTGATTGCAACAACTTGGGGATGCTGTCAGCCCACAGGAAATCACCGAACCCGGGGTAGTCCTTTGTGGGCGTGAACAGTATGCGCTGAGTCTGCAGCATCGCCACGGCCGTGGGCTCAGGTATCGAGAGCTGACCCTTGATGGTCTTGTTGACCGGCCCCAGTTCTCTTGGCGCGCTCAGATCATAGGTGACTTTCTGTGCTGGAGCACCGCCTCCCGTCATTTTCTCCAGACCCGAGACGATTCCATCGAGCTTGCCGGTATTCCGCGCGAGGCCGTCCGAGAATGTCTTGAGGTTGGCGATCGTATCTTTGAGCGGCCCGGCATTCTCCGCAAGAACTGCGTCGACACGCCGCAGGGCGTCCCGGGCGGCCTGCGTCATGCTTTGTCCGGCGCCTGGTTCTGCAATCAAGGTCGATACGGCACTCGCCGCTCCTGCAGACGCGCCGCCCTCCAGCGCGATCACCGGCACTCCGGTCAGCCCCTGAAATTCCAACCCTACTTTGGTGTCGGCGCGCACCGGGGTCGTCGACGCCACGGAAATCGTTGCGTTGACCCGACGCGGATCGTTCGGCGCCAGACCGAGCTCAGTCACCTCGCCGACCCGGATTCCGTTGAACAGAACGGCAGCCCCGACCAGCAGGCCGGGCACCGAGCCCTCGAACTGCACGTGATAGGTCGTGCGAGGCCCGAGTCCTCCGGTGTTGTTGAGCCAGTAAACGAAGCCAAAGATCGCGACGATGGCCGCCAGCACGAAGCCGCCGATGACAGCGAAGGGCGCACGGGTTTCCATCTTTCAACTCGCTTTTGGTTGCAGCATCTGGGATCGCTTGCCGTGAAAATAGGCTTTGACCCATGGATGTTCTGATCGGAGGAGGTCGCTCATAGGACCAATCGCCACGATCCTGCCATCGGCCAACGCAGCGACACGGTCGCAGACCGTGTTGAGGCTGGCGAGGTCATGGGTCACCATGAACACCGTCAATCCCAACGTCAGCTGGAGCGTCTTGATCAGGGCGTCGAAGTCGCCGGCGGAGATCGGATCGAGGCCGGAGGTCGGCTCATCAAGAAATACGATCGCCGGATCGAGAGCGAGGGCGCGCGCCAGCGCGGCGCGCTTCGTCATGCCGCCGGATAGCTCGGCTGGGAATTTATCACCGTCCTCTGCGCGAAGGCCGACCATTTCGAGCTTGGCTATCGCGATCTCATCCATCAACTCCTGCGACATCTGCAGGCTCTCGCGCAGCGGAAACTGTACGTTCTGTTTGACCGTCAGTGACGAGAACAGAGCACCCTGCTGGAACAGAATTCCCCAGCGCTTCGCTGCAGCCTGCGTCGTCCGCTCCTCGGCGCCCCCAACGGTTGTCCCCATGACCTCAATGGTCCCGCTGCGCCGAGGAATGAGTCCGATGATCGTCCGCATCAGGACGGATTTTCCGCCGCCCGACGCGCCAACCAACCCGAGAATCTCACCGCGACGAACGTCGAGCGAAAGATTGTTCAGAACGAGCTGCCGGCCGAACCCGACAACGAGATCGGTCACGCGGATCGCGCTGGACACGCCAAGATCATCCATCGCTACATTCCAATGGACGCAAAAAACACGGCGAAAAGACCATCGAGCACGATGACCAGGAAAATGGATTTCACCACGGATGTCGTAGTCTGTTGCCCCAGCGATTCGGCACTACCTTTCACACGAAGTCCCTCACTGCAGGCAACAATGCCGATCACCAGGGCCATGAACGGCGCCTTCAATATTCCCACTTCGAAGTGCGTCACCGAGATGGCATCGTGTAGCCGGGCGATGAAGATTGCCGGTCCCATGCCGCCATAGAGCTGGGCCACCAGCCCTCCTCCATACAGGCCGGCCATCGAGCCGATGAAGGCGAGAATTGGCAAGGTCAAGATCAACGCAACGATACGGGGCAGAATCAGCACCTCGACAGGATCAAGTCCCATCGTCACCAGCGCGTCGATCTCCTCGCGCATCTTCATCGATCCAAGCTCGGCCGTGTAGGCGCTTCCCGACCGCCCTGCCACCATGATCGCGACGATCAGAACGCCAAGCTCGCGCAGGACCAGAATTCCGACCATGTCGACGACGTAAGACTCGGCACCGAAACGTCGAAAATGGAAGATCCCCTGCTGGGCGATGATGGCGCCGATCAGGAATGTGATCAACACCACGATTGGAATGGCCTGCCACCCGATGCGGTACATCTGATAGACGAGGGAGGTCACGCGCAGAGATTGAGGCCGGCGCAGCGTGCGCAGCAGCGCAAAGAACAGCGCGGCCAACATGTCCAGAAACACCTTGATGTCCTGGGCGGCCCCCAGACTCGAACGACCGAGGTCGGTGAGTTTGGCGAGGATCGGGTTCAGTCTCGGTGCCGGCTCGACGACTCGTCGATTGACCTGCCGGACCTCCTCGACGAGGCCGACGTAGTTTTCTGCTACCCCGATCATCTCGACCCGACGATCGCCCGCAGCAGCCCGGCGGCCGAGCTTCTCAAGCAACCAAGCACCGACGGTATCGATTTCGCTGACGGCCCCAAGATCGAGCTTCACGGCGGTCGCGCTGTTGATGCTGTTGCCGACAGAGCTGGTCAAGCTCTCGAGCTCTGCCACGTTCAGGGACACCCATGATCCGCTCGGACGAAGCTCGAGCACATCCTCTGTCGTCGCCGCGGTCAGTCCCGGATGAGCACGCAATTGGATGTCTCCCTCAGTCGGCGTGCCGAGGCACACCCGTTCCTAAATCGCGCCGATCTGCCTCGCTTGATCTGCGTCAATCCCGTCAGCGCAACGGGTTGAGCGAAATCAAGCATCGTGCCGAGCTACGTTCTACAGTGATTTTGACGCAAGGACAAAACATGGCCATCGACCCGACGACCCTCCGGACCGAGCTGGAGAGCCTGACGCGAGAGCTAAGCCAGCTGTTGCGGGGCGCGGGTACGCCGCGTGACAACCCGGACGCGCAACCAGCCGCCGCCGGAATGCTCGCTGCAGCGATCGAGGTGCTAGACATGCGTCTAAGCGAGACAGACGTTCAGGTGGAACGAATGATCAGGGATCGTCCGATCGTGGCGACGGCTTCGGCCTTCGCCCTCGGGCTTGCCGTTGGCCTCCTGCTGCGGAGAACTTAAGTGGATACCGAAAATGTCGTTAAACATTTACGCCTTCTCTGGCGGACGGACCGGGTCATTGCCGACATCAGGCTTCGGCACTTGCTCGTCGGGCTTGGCCTCCGGGCCTTTGCGGCGCTGATCGCCGTCTTTGGCCTCCTGATGTTCGAGCTGGCGGCCTATCTTGCATTGGTCCAGGTCACCTCCGCGGTCGTGGCAGCCGCGGCACTCGGAGCCTGCAATATCGCGATTGCGGCGATCCTGCTGATCATCGCATCCCGTGCACCGTCCGGCCGGGAACTCGAACTAGCCAACGAGATTCACTCCTCGGCGATGGACTCGCTGCAATTGGAAGCACGAGCTTTGCAGTCCCGAATCTCGAGCGTGGTCAACCATCCGCTCAACAGCCTCATTCCGCTGCTCATCGTTCCCATTGCGACGATGATCATCAGAACTCTCCGCTCGCATGGCGCTTCCGAAGGCGAGGCGGCGAGTCCGCCGTCCAATGACGACCACCATCCGACCTGAACCGATGGACCGGGTGAGAGGACACCGAAGATCTGAGCTTAGAGCCTGAGTTTGACATTGCAAAGGTCGCGCTCGGTTGGATCGGTTTTGACCTCGAAACCGAGATTCCTACACATCTCCAGCATGACGACATTCTCCTGCAGGACGTCGCCGGAGATCATCTTCAGGCCCTCCGACTTGGCGTATTCGATGATCAGCTGCATCAATGCCCAGCCGAGTCCGCGTCCCTTGAGATCCGACCGCAACAGGATCGCGTATTCCCCGCTCTCGTAAACCGAGTCGGAGTGAATCCTCACGACGCCGACCAGTTCGTTTGTCGCTTCATCGAGAGCCACAAAAGCCATCGCGCGCGCATAGTCGAGCTGCGTCAGGCGCGCGATGAACTCGTGCGTGAACTCCTTCATTGGAGCAAAGAATCGAAGACGCAGGTCTTCCGCAGTGACATGCTTGAGGAACTCATGAATGGTTGGCTCATCCTCGGGTCGGATCGGCCGCGCAAGGATCCGCCAGCCGTCCTTGACCTGGAGATGCCGTTCCCATTGGCTCGGATAGGGCCGAACGGCGAAATTCGACGGACCAGAGCCTTTGAATTTCGGCGGAACCCTGCCGACGGCGACGCGCGCATCGACGGCCATGACGCCGCTCTCGTCGGCGAGCAGCGGATTGATATCGAGTTCGCGAATCTCCGGAACGTCTGCTGCAAGCTGCGCAAGCTTGACCAGCACCAGTGCGACTGCATCGGGCTTGACCGCTGGGACATCACGATAGGCGCGCAGCAATCGTGAGACGCGCGTCCGCTCGATGAGGTTTCGCGCCAGATGGAGATCGAGCGGAGGCAGACCGAGCGCTTTGTCGTTGATGATCTCGACGGCGGTACCGCCCCTGCCGAACACGATCACGGTTCCGAAGGTCGGATCGTCGGCAATGCCCATGATCAGCTCCCTCGCCTTGGCGCGGACGATCATGGCTTGCACGATCACGCCGGAAATCCGTGCGTCGGGCCGAACGGCCTTCGCGCGGGCCATGATCTCGTTCGCGGCGTTACGCACGGCCTCGGCCGTAGTGAGATTGAGCACGACACCGCCGACGTCGGATTTGTGAATGATATCTCTCGACAAGATCTTGAGCACGACAGTTGTGCCTTGAGCGAACAACTGCTCCGCATATCCGACCGCCTCGTCGACCGAGGACGCAGCGAACGTCGGAACCATCGCAATATCATAGGCCTCCAGCAGGCGACTGATCTCGACCGGATCGAGCCAGGTCCGCCCGTCGGCGAGGGCTGTCGCTACAATTCTGCGGGCTGCCTCGACGTCGGGCGCAAAAGAGCTCGGCATGGCCGGCGGCACAGCGGCAAGCGATTCGACCACCTCCCGATGACGAACGAGATGCATGAAGCCGCGAACGGCATCATCCTCCGTTGGGTAGTTCGGAATTCCTGCCCCGCTCAAGGTCTCGATGACCGACTGCTCCGCACCGACCCATGCCGCCAGAACCGGCTTTGCCCAGCGCCGGTGCTGCTTTCGATAGGTACTGACGAACTCGGTGACAGCCGTGGCAATGGCGCTCGCGGATGCAATCGCGGTCTGAACGTTCATGACGAGAATTGCATCGTTGGCTCGATCGGCGAGCAGCGCCTCGAGCGCGAGCGTGTAGCGTGCAGCATCGGCATCGCCGACGATGTCGACCGGGTTGGATCCGGACCAGGTCGGCGGCAGGATGGCGTCGAGTTTGTCGTGGACGACCGGCGAGAGTGCGGCAGGCACGCCTCCGAGCTCGACCAGTCGATCCACCGCGAGCACGCCGATCCCGCCGCCATTCGTGAGAATGGCGAGCCTCTTGCCCATGGGCGACTCCACCCGCCCCAGCGTTTCGGCGCAGTCGAACAACTCGCGCAGATCGGAGACCCGCAGAACGCCGGCCCGGCGAAAAGCCGCATCGTAGACGGCATCCGCTCCCGCCAGCGCGCCCGTATGTGTCGCGGCAGCTTGCGCACCGACGGCACCGCGGCCCGATTTCACGACCACAACCGGCTTGACCCTTGCCGCCGCTCGCGCCGCGGACATGAACTTTCGAGCGTCCTTGACGGCTTCGATGTAGAGCAGGATCGCGCGGGTCCCACCGTCCAGCGCGAAGTGGTCAAGAAGATCTGCGAGATCGACGTCCAACTGATCGCCGATCGAGACGATTCCAGAAAACCCAACACCGCGCTGAGCAGCCCAATCTACCATCCCCGCCGCGATAGCGCCGGACTGTGAAATGAGCGCCAGGCTGCCTGCAACCGGCATGTGCGCCGAAAAGCTCGCATTGAGCTTGATGGTCGGCATCATGATGCCGAGACAGTTCGGCCCAATGAGACGCATGCCGTATTTCTGCGCTGCCTTCTCTGCCTGATCGGCGAGGGACCCCTCTCCGTGCCCGAGACCCGAGGTAATGATCAGAGCCCCTGCCGTCCCCAACGCGCCTGCGCGATGAATGAGATCCGGGATCGAAGGGGGTGGCGTCGTGATCACCACAAGTTCCGGCACAAACGCCAATTCGGCGAGACTGCCAACGGCTGCGATGTTGGATATTTCCCGATAGCGGGAATTGACCAGGCCAAGCTTGCCCTCGAACCGCGCCTTGACGATATTGTCGAGAATGGCCTTCCCTACCGAGTTCGGTCGCGGACTCCCTCCGATCAGAGCGATGGAGCGAGGCAAAAGCAGGTTCCGCAATCGGTAGGTCGACATTTGCACGTCCAACATCAGTTGGTGAAAGGCGGGTGAATCCCGGAGATTGATCTTAGTTTCAATCCGCAGCGGGTCTAGCGCGACTTATCATCCCAGCATAGTGACGGATGCAATACCGCTCCGTTCCCCGACCGCACCTGCCGGCTCTGCTCGGTAGGCCGCAGTATTCGAACCAAGTCCTTGATGAGCATCAAACGATTGCCGGGCTGATTATCTTATTACCCTGCAAATTCGTCCGGGAGGCTCTCCGATGCGAGCGATGGTTCTGCGAAAGCCTGGAGCGCCTCTGCAGCCCGAGACACTCGCGGACCCCGATCCTGGTCCCGGTGAGATCCGCGTCAAGGTCAGGGCATGCGGTGTGTGTCGCACTGACCTGCATGTGTTCGACGGTGAGCTCCCCGACATCCGGTATCCGATCATCCCCGGACACGAGATCGTCGGTCATGTCGATCAGATTGGTCCTGGTGTGACGACGCACAGGCTCGGCGAGCGCGTCGGAATTCCATGGCTGGGGCACACATGCGGCCACTGCACGTTCTGCGCACGTGGCATGGAAAATCTCTGCGACCAGCCGACGTTTACCGGCTATACGCGCGATGGCGGCTATGCGACCCACACCGTCGTCGACGCAAATTATGCGTTCCCGCTCGGAGGTCTGGAGGATGACGTCGCCACCGCACCGCTGTTGTGCGCCGGCCTGATCGGCTGGCGATCCCTGGTCATGGCAGGGAACGCCGAGAGGCTTGGCATCTACGGATTCGGCGCGGCCGGTCACATCGTTGCCCAGGTGGCCCGCTGGCAGGGGCGCCAGATCTATGCGTTCACCCGCGAGCACGACGAGGCTGCGCAGGATTTGGCGCGCCAACTTGGCGCCACATGGGCCGGAGCGGCGGGCCAGCGTCCCGATGTTGCTCTGGATGCGGCCGTCATCTACGCGCCGGCTGGCGAGCTCGTTCCGGCCGCTCTGCGGGCTGTTCGGAAGGGCGGCCGGGTGGTCTGCGCAGGTATCCATATGAGCGACATTCCGACGTTCCCGTATTCCCTCCTCTGGGGCGAACGCCAGGTGGTGTCCGTCGCCAACCTGACGCGGCAAGACGGTCTCGATTTCCTGCGAGTCGCGCAGCAGGCTCAAATACGGACCCATACGACGCCCTATCCGCTGTCCGACGCAAATGACGTTCTGGCTCGCCTGAGGCGGGGTGACGTCGTCGGCGCGGCGGTGCTCATCCCGGACTTTTGAATTGAACGTGGCAACACCGCCCATGGCATCACCATCCGATCAGGAACTGGTCTTCTCCTTCTTGGGCAATACCGCCCGACATCCAGGTGTCCGCCGGATCGACACGCACGCGGCTTCCGTGTTTCTGATCGGCGACCGCGCCCTGAAGATCAAGCGCGCCGTTCGGCTGCCATTTCTGGACTATTCGACGCTCGATCGGCGCAAGGCCGCGTGCGTAAAGGAAATGGAGATCAATCACCCGTTTGCTCCGGACATCTATCTGCGTGTCGTCGCCATCACCAAGGCGCCAGACGGGTCATTCGATGTCGGTGGATCCGGCACTCCGGTCGAATATGCCGTCGAGATGCGTCGCTTCGATGACAGCCAGACGCTTGATCATCTTTCTCGCCGCCAGCAGTTGGACGTCGGATTGGGCGAGCGTCTGGCAGAGACGATCGCAGCGTCGCATGCAGTCGCCGTTCGGAGCTCCTCCAATCTGTGGACGGAGTCCATTCCAATCTGGATCGACGCATTCGTCGCCAGCTTTCGGACAGTCTCGCGATTTGGCGAAACGGAGGTCGAAGAACTCCGCGTCCTTTGCCACTCGGCCTTCGCGCGGCTCCGCCCCCTGCTCGAGCAACGTGCAAAGGACGGGCACGTGAAACGCTGCCATGGCGACCTCCATCTGGCCAACATTGTCCTCATTGACGACAAGCCGGTGCTGTTCGACGCCATCGAGTTCGACGACCGAATAGCCACGATCGACGTCCTGTACGACCTCGCCTTTCCACTGATGGACCTCTTGCACTTCGCGCAGCCGGTCGCTGCAAGCCACCTCTTGAACCGCTACCTCTCGACCGCAGCGCCCGACCAGACCGAAGGATTGGCTGCTCTGCCTCTGTTCATGGCGATCCGGGCCGCCATCCGTGCACAAGTCTTTGTCGCAAGGTTCGACCGCCTTGATGCTGAACACTCGGACGCAGATCGCTCCGCAACGATCGAGACCGCAGAGAGCTACTTTCAACTTGCGCGCAGCCTGATTCGGCCGGCGGAGCCGAGGATGATCGCGGTCGGAGGCCTGTCGGGAACGGGGAAATCTGCGCTCGCCCGGACTCTCGCTCCTCTCTTGGTTCCTCCACCGGGAGCAATCGTGTTGCGCAGCGATGTGCTGCGCAAGCAACTGTCTGGCGTGAAGGAAACCGAACGCCTCCCAGCTGAGGCCTATACGCCGGAATCGAGTGCACGAGTCTATCGAGAGTTGACGACGCGGGCCAGCCGCGTGCTCTCACAAGGTTTCACGGTGATCATCGACGCCGTGTTTGCACGTTCGGATGAACGGCAGGAGATCCATGATCTCGCGAAACGGCTGAAGGTGCCCTTTGCCGGCCTCTTCCTCGTTGCAGATTTGCGCAGCCGGCAGGAGCGGATTCACCATCGAGTCGCCGATGCGTCCGATGCAACGGTCGGGGTTGCCGAGGATCAGGAACACTACGATATCGGTGGTCTCGATTGGCTCCAGGTCGATGCGTCAGGCACGGCTGAGACGACATTGGACCGAAGCCTTTCATTGCTCCGGGCCAGCGCCTAAGTCCGACGGGATGGTGCTCCTTGGCCGCAACATGCGGCGATCACGTGTGCACGTAGTCGCCCGGCGCGTCTCCAAGATCATTCGAACGATCTGTCCCGACTTGCGGCGGCGCGCCCGGCGCTCCCGACTGCTGTCCGAGCCATGTTGTCCAGGCCGGCCACCACGATCCCTCCAGCTTTGGAGAGCTGCTCTGCCACTCGTCCGGCCCGAGATAAGGAGCGTCGGCAGCCTTGGTCCGCATCTGATGGGAGCGCCCCTGCTCGCCCGGCGGCGACACGATGCCGGCATTGTGGCCGCCGCTCGCGAGCACGAAAGTGACGTCAGCATCAACCTCGTAATGGACCTTGTACGTCGATTTCCAAGGCGCAACGTGATCACGCAGCGTCCCGACGACGAACATCGGCGTGTGGATATCGGAGAGCGAAACAGGCTTCCCCTCGACCCGATACCGCCCCTCGGCGAGATCGTTGTTCAGGAAGAGCTTGCGCAGATATTCGGAGTGCATCCGATACGGCAGCCGCGTCGCATCTGCGTTCCATGCCATCAAGTCGCTCGGGTTTGCGCGCTCGCCGAGAAGATAGTCGCGCGAGACACGAGACCAGATCAGATCGTTGGAGCGCAGCAATTGAAATGCGCCCGCCATCTGGGTGGTATCGAGATATCCACGCTCCCACATCATGTCTTCGAGAAAGGCGACCTGGCTTTCATTGATGAAGAGCGTCAGCTCTCCCGCTTCCGTGAAATCGGTCTGGGCCGCAAACAGCGTGATTGTCTTCAGACGCTGGTCGCCATCCCGTGCCATGGCTGCCGCCGTGATCGAAAGAAGCGTTCCCCCGAGACAATAGCCTGCGGCATGGACCGGCGTATTCGGAATGATCGTTCCGATCATGTCCAGGGCAGCCATGACGCCCAGCGAGCGGTAGTCGTCAAACGCAAGATCCCGGTCTTCCGCTCCGGGGTTTCGCCAGGAGATCATGAAAACCGTAAAGCCCTGGTCGGTCAGGTATCGGACCAGCGAATTGTGCGGCGACAGATCCAGGATGTAATACTTCATGATCCAAGCCGGTACGATCAGGACCGGCTCTGGTCGCACCTTCTCGGTCGTCGGCATGTATTGAATCAGCTCAATCAACTGATTGCGAAGCACAACCTTGCCCGGTGCCGTCGCGACAGTCTTGCCGACGACGAACTCACCATTGCTCGATATCTTTCCCGGCTGCATCACCTGCATGATATCGGCGAGCCAGTTCTGCCAGCCGAAGATCAGGTTCTCGCCACCGCTTTGAAACGTCCTTTCCAGAACTTCCGGGTTGGTCGCTGCAAAGTTCGATGGCGCTAAAATGTCGAGCAGTTGACGAATTGAAAAGTCGACGACGGCTTCGTTGGCGGGGTCGACACCACGAATGCCGGTGGTCGCCTTGTGCCACCAATCTTCTCCAAGCAGGAACGCCTGGGCGAACAAGTTGAACGGTTGGGCCGTCCATTGCGGCTTGGAAAAGCGATGATCGTTGGCCTGCGGCCTGATCAGATCCCAAGGACCGCGATTGGGATCCGCAAAATGCAATGACCGTTCGGCAACCAGCTTCGCGCCGTTCCAGGCGTCTCGGACGATCTCGATTTGACGCTGAGGCGCAGCCGCCAGATGGCACACCCAATCCAGATACGCCATCGACAGAGCAGCCGGCGATATCCCCGCGGTGAGTCGAGCCAGCATCGCGCTGAACGCCTTGTCCAGCTCGTGGTCCTCGCGCCGAAATGCCCCGGAGCCCGCGTCGGCTTCCTGACAGAGCGACCTTGCGTTCGATGTAGCGAGCCCCCCCGCCGGCTTCAAAGAGGTCTCTACGGAGACAACGGCCTTGCTCCGGTCGTTGTCGGTTATTCTCTCACGCTCCCGCGCCTCGAGACGCGACACACCCGCACTCTTCAGTTTCGCCACCGTTGCCCCATAAGATTCACGCTGGCATCAATCAGGCGTTGCCCGTGCTTGAAGAGTCGATCGCAATCCCGCCTGACGAAATCAATCTGATGCCGTCCACATTCCTGAACCATCGCCTGGATTCCCATCACGGAATGCACGCCAGCCAGCTTCGACACGAACTCGGCCAGCAGATGCGTCTCCGTACGCGCGCGATCCAGCACTTCGTTGCTGGCAAACAGAACCTCCTCCATGACGATCTGCTGCGAACCAACTAGCAGCTCAAGTGCGTGCTTGTTGGAGAGAGCGACACGTTCGGACAGTTCGGCCGTTTCGTCGGCCAGGATCTTGGTCCCGGAGAACTCGGACATGGGCACCTCTCCTCTCGCTGGATCAGAATGCTTTATAGCTGCAATTCAATGCCAAGACCTTGAGCTGCGTCAATGACGGCGGCGGCACCTCCTTTGACCTGCGTCAATTCAAGACCGTCGCAGCGGGTTACTTTTTCTTAGCCTTTGACATTGGAGTTCGCTATGCGCGCCCATCAGATCATGACCCGTCCCGTCATCACTGTGACCCCTGACACTTCCATCGTGGATGCGGCAAATATCATGCTTCAACGGCACGTCAGCGGCCTTCCAGTGGTCGACCCCGGCGGAAAGCTGGTGGGCGTCGTCTCGGAAGGCGATTTCATTCGCCGAACGGAGATCGGCACTGGGCGAAAGCGCGGCCGTTGGCTGCGATTCATTCTCGGGCCCGGAAAGTCGGCCGCCGACTTCGTCCACGAGCATGGTCGCAAAGTGTCAGAGGTGATGACCAAGTCTCCCTTGACGATCACCGAAGACGCCGCGCTGGCTGAGATCGTGGAACTGATGGAAAAGAACCACGTGAAGCGGTTGCCCGTGGTCAAGGGAGACCGGGTGATCGGCATCGTGTCACGGGCGAACCTGCTGCAAGCGGTTGCCGCGCTCGGGCGGCAGGTTCCAGATCCAACGGCCGACGACGATCACATCCGCAACCGCGTGATCGACGCCCTCGAGAAGAACGACTGGTGCCCGTTCGGATTGTCCGTCATCGTCAAGGACGGTATCGTTCATCTGAGCGGCGTCATTACCGAAGAGCGGTCGCGGCAGGCGGCGATCGTTGCCACCGAGAACATCTCTGGCGTCAAGAAGGTGCATGATCATCTGTGCTGGGTCGACACCATGTCGGGCATGTATCTGAACTCACCGGAAGACGATGAGATGGCCAAAGCCGGCTGATGGCTGCTGAGGACGCTGCCGCTCTTCTTCCGTGTCCGGCACCAGTGACGATGCCTTAGGCTCCCGGATCGTTGCGTCCGAACGCCCCTACCTGACGCAGGGCTTCGATCTCCTGCTCGGTGTACCGAAGCCTGTCGCGCAGAATTGCGGCCGTATGCTCTCCCAGCCGCGGCGCCGCCGTGGGCTCGACGGTCGGTGTGAGCTTCATGGTGATTGCCGGCTCGACGTTGGGTATCGAGCCTGCCGTCGGGTGCGGAATACGACAGGTGCGGTCGCGCATCCGGACCTCGGCCGCGTTGAACGCCTGTTCGACCGTTCGAACGTGTCCAACCGGAACTCCAGCCTGGTTCATCCGAGATATCCAGACATCCATCCGTTCCGCGGCAAGGATGTCGGCGATGAGGCCGCGCAGTTGCGCACGGTTGACCCATCTCGCTCTTCGCGTGGCAAAGCGAGGATCGCTCAGGAGATCCGGACGACCAAGTACCTCCGTTGCCAACCGGCGGTAGAGTCGATCGTTGGCACATGCGATGTAGAGCGGGCCATCTGACGCTTCAAAGACGCCGACCGTCGGAGAGTCGTTCGGCGAATTGCCCGTTCGCGTGGGGTTCACGCCGCTCATCAAATACGCCATTCCGGAGAAGCCCGTCATCGCCAAGGCGATGTCGAACAGCGCCACTTCGACGTGCTGCCCGCGACCGAGCCGCTGCCGGGCGGCAAGTGCCAGCAGGATGGCATTGCAGGCGGACATGCCGGTGGCCAGATCAACGATCGGAGGACCGGTCCGCACCGGCGGACCGTCGGCGAAACCGTTGAGGGACATGAACCCGCTTTCCGCCTGGGTGATTGGATCGAACCCTGATCGCCACGCGAATGGACCTGAGCGTCCGTAGGCCGAGATCGAGCAATAGATCAGCCCGGGATTGGTGCTGGACAGTGTTTGATAGTCCAGCCCGAACCTCTCCATGACGGACGACGAGAAATTCTCCACGACGATGTCGGCCTTGGCGATCAGCGCACGAGCGACGTCTCTGGCCTGCGGTATCGTGAGATCCAACACCATACCGCGCTTGTTCCGGTTGAGGCTGAGGAACGCCGCGCTCTCTCCGCCGAGCTCGGCGTGCTCGTATGCGCGGGTATCGTCTCCCGTGAGCGGCTGCTCGATCTTGATCACCTCGGCGCCGAAATCGGCCAGCGTCTGTGTACACGCCGGCCCTGCGACAACGCGCGTGAAGTCGATCACCAGCAGACCCGCCAGCGCGGTTGGCGCGTCAGGCGGCCGTGGCGCACGCTCTGGCAGGGTGACCTCGGCCGGCATCCCAGAGTCCTTCCCGCTGCTTTGATCGTCTGAAGCGATCTTCCGTTAACTGCCGGGCGCGGCTTGTCTCCAACGTCCGACAACGCATGGTTAGCTCAACGACGGCCGCAAAAAAAGGCCCGGGTCGGAGCTGTCGGACCGGCTTAATTCTGCTGCAGCGCAATGCAATCTGCATGAGGCGTCGGTCGACAGCTCACCGGCCGATCATCTTGCGCCAATAGAGCGAGTTCCCCCAGGCCCAGGGCCGGCCCGGTTGGAACAACACATATCCGCACCGAATGGAATTGTTCGCGGAGACAATGTTGCAGGTCGTGTCCGAAACGATGCAATCCAGGCCCGAGCGACGCGCGCGCAGTTCGATCGCACGCATCAGCCGCCGCTGCAGGCCGTAACCACATCGCTCTTGGAGAACACCAACCCTCGAAAGATAGGCTATGCCTTTGCCGAGGGATGACGGCACCATTCCTGCAAAGGCGACGGGCCGTCCGAGCTCGGTCGATATCCACCATTGTCCGCTCTCGAAATCGGGCAGAGGCGCGCAATCGAGGAATGTGCGCGCATGGAGCTCCTTCAAGGTGTCGAGGACGTCAGGCTCGCAAGCGTCGACCTCCCTGATGCGGAAGCGGCGGCCTCGCCGTGAGATCCTGGCTGGCACGGCATCACCTTCCGAGCACGACTTTGATGCCGAGCCAGATCGCACCGATCAGACCGGTCGCGATGACCGTGATGACGGCCTTGAACGTATAGCTCTGAGCCTGCTCCACGCTCTTGCGCCAGCGCCGCAGGTGCTGGAAATCGGCTCTCATTTCGTTGCCGACCCACTGCACGATCCAGATCGTGAACGCGTCGGCTGTGGCGCCGGCGCCCCCGATATCGACGAAGGCGCGCAACGGCAGCAGCGGATCCGCCGCCAGCTTGCCGATCCGCCCGTCGCGCTTCGCTTGCGCCAGCAGATCGGCGAAATAGGCTCCTTCGAACGCGCGCACGTAGTCGCCCTCCCAAATGTGCTCGTAACGGTCGGGATAGAGCGCGAGGTCGAGTCGGCGCTCTTCGTCAAGCACCGCCGGAAGCCACGGGTTGTCGCGCCAATTCGCCTTCACCACGACCGCCCCGTCCGGCTTGCGGCTGCGCAGGAAATCGTCGACGGCATCCGACTTGCGGCGAGGATTCCAACTCGCCCACAGTTCCGAGCGCGGCGCGCGGATCGTCGGCCGCAGCAACGCCAGCGAGCGCGCGCTCAGGGTCTGTGCCTCGTCGATCCAGGCGATGCGAAATCCCTCCAGCGACTTGATCGATTCCGCGGTGTGATCCTGCATGCCGCGAAAGATGATGAGCCCGTCGCCCGGCGTCGCGATGCGGTCGCTGAACGACCGAAAGCCTTGGCCGAGGCCGAGCGCCGCGATCTTGTCCTCGATCAGCCGCTTGGATGATTGCGCCAAGGTGCGTTGCGCCTCGCGAATGCAGACGGCGAGCGTACCTCGTTCGGCCTGGCAGGTCTCGACCAGCAGTTCGCCGAAGAAGTGCGACTTGCCCGAGCCACGCCCACCGAACGCGCCCTTGTAGCGAGCCGGCGCGAGCAGTGGCTCGAACACTCTTGCGGTGAGGATTTTCAGCGTAGACAATGATCACCTGCTTCTGCCGGGCGGCTGCGCGGTCCACGGGCCCGACAGGAAGGGCACGGGCGGAGCCCCAGCATCGAATACGGATTGATCCGTCGGAGTCGACTGCCGCGATCGAAGACGGCGTACGGGCTGACGCTTGTCCTCGATGGTGAAGCCCGACTCGGCCTGCCTTGGCACGGCGGCTCCTTCCACCGGATTGATCCAGTCTCCAAACCGCTCATCGAAGAGGGCGGCGGGCACGGATCGCGCGCCGCTGTTTGATTGACCGGGAAACCGTCCCAATCGCTCGGAAGGAGTGTCCGCTCCACCGCCGACGTAGGCGTAGTCCTTCTGAATTCCACGAAGGGCGTCAGGAACTGGCAATCCGGTTCGTGCCAATCTCCGCGCTTTTGGATCCTTCCCCAACGTGTCGGCTATGTCGGACAGATACTCGTAGTTGGCTTGCGGAACCGGATAGAGGTGCTTTCCGAGACCTGCAGCTTCGGTGATCCGGTTCACGATCGAAGTACAGATGCGGGGGTCTTGTGAAAAACGAGCAAGATCCCAGCCATTGTAAAAGAGAGGCTCGGCACTGAGCTTTGCGATCTCCCCACGGGCGAGATCCGCTTGCCGTTCGGTGATTGGAACTGTGAACGTTGCGTATTGGCCCTCATCCGCAACGCTGGAAAAGTCGTTCGGTGGCGCCTTTCCATCCTGCATCGAATGAGCGTCGAATCTTCCCTTGTCAGAAATCGAACCATGATGCTCTGGCCCGAATCCCGCATACACCTGCCCGGTCGGATCATTGACGACGACGGCGGCGTGCCCCGGCAGGCCGGGATTGATCTGAAATGTGAGCGAGTGTCGAGCGGCCATAGTCGCCTCCGTTTGTGTTGATAGAGATTGTTGAATGAACGCTGCCTGCTCGCCGCGAGCGCAGTTGGACGCGACGTGGTGGCGCAGCTATCCATATGAACGACGCCGGCGGCTCAGCGTCGGGCTCATTCATCTTGCGACCGCGAATGTTGGAGCGGGCAGTCCGTCCTGCGCCGCTATGCGGATCGGCGCTCGCCGCGCAACGAGGCCACCGGTCGTCGCGTCGTGCGACTAATCCCGATGGAATCGTTTGATCAAACGGGCGTCGATCCGGTCCAGGCCAGGACCAATGCGTCTGACAGCCAGACGCCAGAGACTATGAAGCATCCATCCGAAAAGATACGACACAAGCAGGCTTACGGGGAAATAGAAGAGATAGCTATTCATCCAACTATCGATATCGAAGGGCGGATCGTGAAGACCCAAGGCTGGCCACAACCAACCAAGGATCATCCCGGCCGGAAGAACAGCCATTTCGGCCAGCAATACGCTTGACTTCAAGCCGGCGAAATATGACAGGCAGCTGAACACCAGAAAGTGCACGGCGTAGAGGGCCGAAGCGATCAGTCCCCCCTTATTAGGT
The DNA here is from genome assembly GCF_051167575.1 of Bradyrhizobium sp. HKCCYLS3070. Taxonomy (NCBI): domain Bacteria; kingdom Pseudomonadati; phylum Pseudomonadota; class Alphaproteobacteria; order Hyphomicrobiales; family Nitrobacteraceae; genus Bradyrhizobium; species Bradyrhizobium sp. HKCCYLS3070. The sequence continues at coordinate 52,905 of NZ_JBNPTI010000006.1, read as the reverse complement.
CGCACAATACGCCTCCTCTACCGCGCAACGCATGCGGGCTACCGAAGTGCTGAGGCTCGTCGCGACAAGTGTCATCCGACGGCCTCCAGCCTCTGAGGCGAGGGGCGAACGAGGACAGTCGCACGAGCTGAGCTCCCCTGGAACAAAAACAGAACATCAGATTACGGAGGAATTGTCAACGGCCAGCTCCCACGCGCCCGATTACTTCGCCAAGCGCTTTTGTAAGAATGCGAGATAGACGGTTCCAATCCGTCCATTCCACGAGAATGGGGTCCTGACGAAATCATCGTGCGGTGACCACATGCGCTGATAGATCTCCAACCGCGTCAGGCCGGGTTTGATGGTCGCTCGAAATTGCTCTTTGGCCTCGAAGGTATAACAGCAGTCAGGCGGTCCTTTGACAATCATCTCCAGCATGGCAACGCCTGCTTCTGAATAGAGGACGATTTCAACGTCCAGACCGGCAGCGTGGAAGCGGCATACGCCGACCTTTTCGCAATCGTTGAGATTGCCGCTGTCCGTCTCTCCCTTGGCTTCAACCGCATAGCTGATGAGGACATCGCTTGCGACAGCCGCGCGGCACGATAATCCGAAGAGCAACAGCCAGAGAGCAAGCAGCCGCTTCAAGACACTCACAACTCGCGCCGGCCGAGACCATGCTGATGCAATCATGTTGATGACCCGAAGATATCCAGACTGCGATTTCCCACGGAAAGAAACGACGCGGGGCGACGTTCGCATCGAGAACAAAGCTCGAACAGACGCGCGTCGGCGTCAAGTCGGCCGGCTCCGACTTTTCCTACTTGTTTGGGCGCTGAGTCCGTCTTGACACACTATTTCGGGCCGACGCGTTTTGATCTGGTTTCGCCACCGTCGCGGAAGCCGGGGTGAACAGCAAGCCGCCACTCAATTGAACGTCGATCTTCCGATCGTACGAGCGCACACGCCTCACCCACCACCGGGATCACTCATCCTCCTGTGCATCGTCCTCTCCATCCGGATGCACGATGACACGCTCGATGCGGTGGATCAGCTCGAGGGCGCCGTCCTCGCTGTTCTGCAGCGCCTGAGGCGCCTTCCCCCAACCGCGGTCGAGGATGGCGTTGGCGGCGGACACGCGCGCGGCATGTGTCGCCTTCGGCGAGCGCATCACGCCAACCAGCGTATTGATCGCCGTCTTGGTGTGGCTGCGGGCCATCGAGCGAATTTCGGTGATCGTCTTCGACATGGTCAAGTCCGGTATCATGGATGATGAATGCGAGGTTGGTGATCGTCACGAGATCGCATCGGCGGCTGCGATCATCACCAGGCCGATCAGGGCGAGCGCGATGAGATAGGCGGTCATCTTCCCCTCTCTCCTGGGCGAAGGAAAAGTGCGGCAGATCGCAGCCGAACGCGCGATCGTTTCAGGCGCGAACCCTATCCCTCGGCTCAAACAAGGGACCGCTGCGGGCGGAGCGACGGTCGCCACGCCCACGCGCCGGCCCGTTCGCGCGGGCCAGCGAGTAACCGGATGTTCGAAGTTGTCTTCGCGCCGGCGCGCGATGAATTGCCGGCGATCATGGTCGACAGCCGATGCCGGCCTGCGCTGCTCACGTCAAATGCCCGTGGACAACCCGACATCATCTTTTCGGAAAATTCGATAATAACACTATGCCGGTGATTTGCCCGACGTGTCAAATTTGATCGAAATGCAGCAGTCAGGCCTTGCGATTTCGATAACCGCCGCTCCAAATCCGGTCCGAGCGAACAAAAAGCCCGCTGCCGAGTTCGCGGCGCGGGCTCTATGATTTCTTCGACGATGGCAAAATGCGCCTGATTTGCCCGACGTGTCAAGCGCAGATAGTTGCGCCGGCCGGCAACGCAACTTCAGCCCGTCGGGCGCGGCCGGCGGAGGAGATCTTCCGATGTATGTCGTTGCGGTCGTGCTCGCCGGCTTGTCCGCCCTGTTCTATGTGGCGAGCCAGCACCAGCTCGGAGCGGTCGGCGCCGATGTCTGTCAATATGGCAGCCTGTTCTGCGACAAGCCGCACTACATGATGACGGGCGCGTTGCTGGCCGCCCTCTGGGGCAAGTTCGTGAGCATGCGCTGACACGAGCCGGCGCGAAGCTTCGATCAACCCGTCAGTTCTTGATCGCGTAGAGCGGCGTTCTCACCGTCAGCTGGTAGACCGGCTTCGGCGCCCAGGCGATCTGCGCGGTGATGCCGAACAGCCGGTTGTCGTCATCGTCCATGCGGTCGAGATCCAGCCTGACCAGCGGCTGCGTGTAGGGCGCGATCGGCGTGACAGCAAGCAGCTGCGCACCGCCGAACGACTGGAGGCCGACGCGCGCGGAGACCTTCCAGTTGTTCTCCCACTGATAGAAGCCGCCGACATAGCCCGCCGTCGTGCTGCCGACATGCGCTAGCACTGAGTCGACCTCGACATGGGTATATTGAACGCCGGCGAGCCAGCCTTTCATCTCATCCGGATCGAGCGCGTATTTGGCTTCGATGACGGTGTTGAACGAGGTCGTCGCCAACGGCGCGTCCGGCACCGACCGGGTCAGCGTCGACTGCAAGGTGAGCGTCGGAAGCGCGCCGCCGTTCTGCTGATAGACATCGGCCTGGAAGCCGAGGAACCAGCTCGTGACCGCCACGTCGGACCAGCCGGACAGGCCGTTGTACGACGTGCTGCCGGTGAAGCCCGCGTAGAGCGACAACGCGTCGCCGAGATCGACCGTGAGCGGAACGTCGACGCCAAGGCCCTGGTTGGTCGGAGCCGACAGTTGCGGCCGTCCTGGCAAGGCTGGACGGTCGAGCAGCTTGCGCAAGGTCGCGAGCTGCGACAGAGTTCCGAACAGGGAGGTGTCGCCAAGGCCCGTCGACAATGCTCCGCCGGGCACATAGGCGTAGTTCGTGCGGAAATCGATGTAGACGTTGGCAAGGCCCGGCGCCGGCGCGTCCGCCTCATCGTCCTTGGCAAGGGCGCCGCCGCTCGTCACCAGCGCCGCGCCCGAGACAAGAGCGAATATCCGCCGCTGCGCCCGACCGCCACGCAGCCGCCATTTCTCGTCTGCCATGAGACTTCCCCCGGAGACCGAAAATACGCCGGTCCGGCGCGATCCTTCAAGTGCGGATCGCGCGAGGCCCACCATGGTCAGGGGAAAGCTGCCGCGGTTCTCATGCCGACGACGCCGGCTTCGCGCCTGCGGCTCGCGCGGCCATGACCTGCCGCAGCACGCGCGACAGCTCGTCGACCGAGTAAGGCTTCTGGATCAGGCTGAAACCGTGGCGGTCGCCGTCGGCGAGGACATGGCTGTAGCCGCTGTTGAGCACGATCGGGATCATCGGCAGCCGCCGGCGGATTTCCTGGCCGAGCGTCACCCCGTCCATGCCGGGCATCACGACGTCGCTGAGCACGAGATCGAAGCTCTCGGGATCCTCGTCGATCATCCGCAGCGCATCCGTTCCGCTGCGCGCGAGCACCGTTCGGTAGCCGAGATCCTCGAGCAACTGCGTGGAGAACTCGCCGATTTCCGGATTGTCCTCGACGACCAGCACATTCCAGCGCGCGGCGAGCTGTTCGGGACCCTGCTCGCTCCGCTCGCGCGGTCCCAGCGGCTTGTGCGTCAGCGGGAGCAACAATGTCAGCTTCGTGCCCTTGCCGAGCTCGCTGTCGACCAGCACCCGTCCACCGGACTGATGAACGAAGCCGTAGACCTGAGACAGGCCGAGGCCGGTGCCGCGCCCAACGCCCTTGGTGGTGAAAAACGGCTCGAAGATTCGGTCGATCTGATCCGGAGGAATGCCGGATCCGGTGTCGCTGACGGCGATGGAGACGAACGACGACTGCCCGGACTGACCGTCCTCTCGGACGATCTCGCCGCGAATGGTCAGGACGCCCTGCCCCTCCATCGCATCACGCGCATTGGCGACGAGGTTCACGAGCGCCGTCTCGAACTGATTGATGTCGACGTCGACCGGAAGCGGCCGCAATGCGAGGTCGAGTTCGATCACGGCCGGCGCTCCGAGGACGGTCTGCAGCATCTCTTCGATCCGCTCGATATGCCCCGCGGCATCGAAGACGCGGCGCTCCATCGGCGTCCGCCGCGCGAAGGCGAGCAACTGTCCGGTGAGCTTGGCGGCGCGATCCGCCGTGTCCGAGATCGCATCCACGTAGCGCCGCATGCGCTCCGGGGACAGCTGGCGCCGGCGCAACAGGTCGGCCGACGACCGGATCACGGTCAGCAGATTGTTAAAGTCGTGCGCGACGCCGCCGGTGAGCTGGCCGATCGCCTCCATCTTCTGGGCCTGGCGGAATGCTTCCTCCGCCTTGCGCCGTTCGGTCAGCTCGACCGCCTCGGGCACGATGGCGGCCACCTGTCCGGTCTCGTCCCGCACCGGCCGCATCTGGAAGTCGAACCAGCGCGAGCCGCCGACCGGCAGTTCGAGCTGCAGCTCCTGGCGCGCCCCGTCGCCGCGAGCGACGGCGTCGACCAGGGATCTGATCACCTCGGGCATGCCGGGCGTACCCGCAAACCACGGCGTCTCCCAGAATGGCAGCCCCGCGACCTCGTGCAGCGGCGCAGCGATCGCTTCGAGCGAGGTCGCATTGGCGTCCAGAAGCGTCCCATCGGACGAGAGCAGCGCTTGGAACGTGTAGCTCGCCTCGAAGATCGTCCGCAGCCGCGCCTCCTTGGCCTGCAGCTCCGCGGTACGCTCGGAGACCTGCGTCTCCAGACGCTCGTTCAGCTCACGCAGCGCGATCTCGGCCTCGTGCCGCACCCGCGACAGATCGATATTGGCGCGCACCCGCGCCAGCAGCTCGCGCGCGCTGAACGGCTTGGTGAGATAGTCGCTCGCCCCGGCATCAAGCCCCTCGACCTTGGCCTCCTCTCCGGCGCGCGCCGACAGCATGACCACAGGAATGTCGCGAAGCTGCGCATCGCTACGCAGCGCTTTCAGCAGGCCGAAGCCGTCGAGCCCCGGCATCATGACGTCGGTCAGCACGAGATCGGGGCGGCGCTGTCGGACGGCCTCCAGGGCCGCCATGCCATCGCTGACCGCCTCCACGTCATAATCCTCGCCGAGCAGACGGCGGACGTAGTCGCGCATATCAGGATTGTCGTCCGCGAGCACCACGCGATCACGGGCCGATGCCGTCGCGGAGCGAACTCCCAGGTCGTCGGATGATGACGGGTGAGGAAGCTCGAACGGCACACCGCCGTTCAACCACCCGAGCGCCTCCTCGATGTAGGCTTCGGCACGGACGTTGGTAACGGCCAGGACACGGGAAGGTCCGATCTGGCCCGCTGGCAGATGCGCCGAGCCTAGCGGAATTCGCACGGTGAAAACCGAGCCGCGGCCGAGCTCGCTGTCTACAGCGATCTCCCCTCCATGAAGCCTCACCAGCTCCTGAACGAGAGCGAGACCGATGCCGCTGCCCTCGAAGGATCGGCCGCGCGCGCCTTCGATGCGACGGAACCGTTCGAACAGGTGCGGCAGTTCACTGGGCGGGATGCCGGTGCCGGTGTCGCGAACCCTGAGCTCGGCATGATTGCCGTCAGTGGACAAGCCGATCGACACCGCGATTTCACCTTCGAAGGTGAACTTGAACGCATTCGACACCAGATTGAGAACGATCTTCTCCCACATGTCGCGGTCGACATACACCGGCTCGGACAGGGGCGTGGGGTCGATGGTGAGACGCAGGCCGGCAGGATCCGTCGCCGAGCGGAAGTTGGACACGAGCTCGGCCGTGAAAACCGCAAGATCGATCGGCTCGAAGTGCGCGGTCATGCGGCCGGCCTCGATGCGCGAAAAGTCGAGCAGAGTGTTCACGAGCTTCAACAGGCGAATGCCGTTGCGGTGGATCAGGCTGAGGACGGATCGCGCGTCGGAGGTGAGTTGGGCCTCGTCGCGGCCGAGCAGGTCTTCCAGCGGGCTCAACATCAGCGTCAGCGGCGTGCGAAACTCGTGGCTGATGTTGGAAAAGAACGTCGTCTTGGCGCGGTCGATTTCGGCCAGCGCTTCCGCCCGACGCCGCTCTGCCTGATAGGCCCCGCCATTGCTGACGGCCGCTGCAATCTGCCCCGCGACGAGGTTCAGGAAGCGGGCATAGCTCTCGTCGTAGAGACGGAACGGATTGAGACCTGCGATGAGGAATCCGCCCCGTCCGGCTTCCCCCGACGCGGGCAGCGGAAGCACAACGGCGTGCTGTGGCGGCTGACGCCATCCGCCGGTCGGAAAGCTGAGGCCGAACCGCCGCGGAAGGTCACGAACCAGCACCGCATCCTGCAGCTTCAGCGCTTCAGCCAGAGGCCACGTTCCCTCCGGCTGAATTCTCAGCCTCGGCTGAACGGCAGGATGATCGCGGTCGATGCCGGTCAGGGCCTCCAGTCGCGCCGCCTCGCCGTCCGGGTCGGTCATGTAGATCATTGCGAACGGCAGGTCGCGCGACTCCCGCGCCAAGGCGTCCGCGCAGCTTGCGCAGGCCTGATCGATGCTGCGGGCCCCGGCCCCGGCATTTGCCAGTTCGCGCAGCAACGAGAGCTGGCGCTCGCTGATCACGCGCTGAGTGTCATCGGTGTTCGCGCAGAAGATTCCTCCGGGTGATCCATCGTCGTCCGGAATGGGACTGTAGGAAAATGTGTAGTACGTCTCCTCGGGAAAGCCGTTGCGCTCCATGATCAGGAGTTGCGCCTCGACATAGGTGCCCTGATCACCGCCGCCGGCCTTGGCCAGCAACGGACCGATGTCCTCCCAGATCTCGTGCCAGACTGCAGAGATCGGTCGGCCGAGAGCCCACGGATGTTTGCCGCCGATGATGGTCTTGTAAGCATCGTTGTAGAGATAGATCAGCTCCCTGCCCCAACCGATCCAGATCGGCTGTTGGGATGTCAACATGATCCTGACGGCCGTCTTCAGGCTCTGCGGCCAACGCGCCGGCGGTCCGATCGAGGTGCTCTCCCAATCGAACCGCAACATCAGTCCGGCCAGCTCACTGCCTCCGGAAAAAAGCCTCTCGCGCTCGGCCATGCCGAGCTCCTGATCGTGCCCTGTTTGTCGCTGGTCCGGCACGCGCTCCCCCTGGTCGAAATCCGACGTGATCTGGAACGCTGGTAATCTCCTCCGGTTCCGGAGCCGGGAACAAAAAGGGGTCGTGCGACTTCGAGAGACATACACCGCCGGGGGAGCGCTGCCATGGCCACGACCATCGGATCTGAACCGAACAAGCCGAAACGGTCGCTCTGGAGCGTATTCCGGCTGTTGGGTCCAGGTCTCGTGACCGGTGCCGCCGACGACGATCCGTCGGGAATAGCGACGTACTCCCAGGCCGGCGCGCAGTTCGGCTACGGGCTGTTGTGGACGGTCTTTCTGACAGCGCCTTTCATGATCGCGATCCAGCTGGTGAGCGCGCGCATTGGCCGTGTCACCGGCAAAGGGCTGGCGGCCAACATCACCGCGCTTGCGCCACGCGGCATCGTCTTCGGCCTCGTCGCGCTCCTGGTCGGCGCCAACACCTTCAACATCGCAGCCGACATTGCGGCGATGGCGGAGTCGCTGTCGCTGGTGATCGGCGGTCTCAATCATGAGCACGCGCTGATCTTCGCCGCCGGCTCGACGCTGCTCCAAGTATTCCTGCCCTACCGCCGCTACGCACCCTTCATCAAGGTGCTGACCCTCAGCCTGTTCGCCTACGTCGCGACCGCCTTGATGGTCAAAGTGCCCTGGAGCACGGCGCTGCTCGCGGCGGTTTGGCCCAGCTTCTCGACGGAGGCCAACTATCTGCTGACGGTGGTGGCTGTGCTCGGCACCACCATCAGCCCCTACCTGTTCTTCTGGCAGGCCTCGCAGGAGGTCGAGGAGATGAACCAGGGCAAGGTCGACCGTCCCTTGCGCGAGCTGTCGAAGAAGGACCACCCCGACCTCCGACGGATCAGGATCGACACCACGATCGGCATGATCTTCTCGAACGCGATCGCGTTCTTCATCATCGTGACGACCGCCACGGTGCTGCACGCGCATGGCATTACCAAGATCGACTCGGCGACGCAGGCGGCCGAAGCCCTGCGCCCGCTCGCGGGCGACTTCACCTTCCTGTTGTTCGCGCTCGGCATCATCGGGACCGGCATGCTGGCGATCCCGGTGCTGGCGGGCTCGGCGGCATACGCCGTCGCCGAGATCTTCGGCTGGCACGCGACCCTGGAGGCCAAGCCGGACGAGGCGGTCGGCTTCTACAGCATCATCGCTGCCGCCACGATCATCGGCTTCGGGCTCGGCTTCACCGGCATCGACCCGATCCACATGCTGGTGTGGAGCGCCGTGCTCAACGGCATCGCCGCCGTGCCGATCATGGCGATGATGATGGTGATCGTGTCCAATCCCAGGCTGATGGGCCGCTTCCGCGGACGGACCTGGCTGATCGCCCTGGGGTGGATGGGGACAGGTATCATGGCCATCGCCGTGCTGGCGCTGCTTTGGTCATTCGTCACGGGCCGCGCCTAGCGGCCATCGCATTTTCCTCTGCGTGGGCTGCAACGCAGTTGCACAACGTCATTGGTGCAATGCGGAACGTAAACTGTGTTAACAGTCCCGTTCCCGCCATCCCGCCGCGATTGATGCCGATCAACGCCGGGCGCGCTCCGGTATGGCGGTGCTCGAACAAAGGACCTCGGAGACTGCCTTGACCCAGCCGCAACGCATGAGCGCATCGACGCTACCCCCCTATTCTCCGCGCGGACTTGCGCTGCTGCGCGATCCGCTGCTCAACAAGGGCACCGGCTTTACCGAGCAGGAGCGCGATGCGCTCGGCCTGCGCGGCTTCCTGCCCGCCGGGGTCATGTCGATGCAGGCCCAGGCCGAGCGGATCCTGGTCAATCTTCGCAGCCTGTCCAGCGACCTCGAGAAGTACGTGGCACTGAACGCACTGCATGACCGCAACGAAGCGCTGTTCTTCCGGGTGGTCTGCGACAACATCGACGAGATCCAGCCGCTGATCTACACGCCGACCGTCGGCCTCGCCTGCCAGAAATTCGGCCTGATCTTCCAGCGTCCGCGCGGCCTGTTCATCTCGGCCAATGACCGCGGCCGGATCGCGGAGATCCTCGCCAACTGGCCGTATCGCGCCAAGCTCATCGTCGTCACCGACGGTGAGCGCATTCTCGGGCTCGGCGATCTCGGCGCCAACGGCATGGGCATTCCGGTCGGCAAGCTGTCGCTGTACTCGGCCTGCGCCGGCATCCATCCGGAAGAGTGCCTGCCCGTCATGCTCGATGTCGGCACCAACAACGAAGAGCTTCTGGCCGACCCCTACTACATTGGGCTGCGCCAGAAGCGCCTTACGGGCGAAGCCTACGACACGTTCGTCGACGAGTTCATGACCGCGGCCCGCGCCGCCTTCCCGGGCGTGCTGATTCAGTTCGAGGACTTCGCCAATCACGCCGCATTCAAGCTGCTGCACAAATATCGCGACGACGCCTGCGTCTTCAACGACGACATCCAGGGCACGGCGGCGGTGGCGCTTGCCGGCCTGTTTTCGGCGCTGCGCATCACCGGCGGCAAGCTCCGCGACCAGACGGTGCTGTTCCTCGGGGCCGGCGAGGCGGCCACCGGCATCGCGGATCTCGTCGTCTCCGCCATGATGGCCGAGGGCCTGTCCGAAGCAGAGGCGCTGCGGCGCAACTGGCTGACGGACTCGCGCGGCCTCGTCATCAAGAGGCGAGAGAACCTGCACGGCCACAAGCTGCGCTATGCGCACGACCAGGCGCCGATCGCAGACTTCCTGACCGCGATCAGGACGCTGAAGCCGACCGCGATCATCGGCGTGGCGGCCGTCGGCGGCGCCTTCACGCCAGAAGTGCTGCAGGCCATGGCCGAACTGAACGAGCGACCCATCATCTTCGCGCTCTCCAACCCGACCTCGAAGGCGGAATGCTCCGCGGAGTCGGCCTATCGCTATACCCAGGGCCGCGCGCTGTTCGCCTGCGGCAGCCCCTACGATCCGGTCAAGCTCGACGGCAAGACCTTCGTGCCGCGCCAGGGCAACAACTCCTACATCTTTCCCGGCGTCGGCCTGGGTGCCATCGCCAGCGGCGCGCGGCTGGTGACCGACGAGATGTTCATGGCCGCCGCGCATACCCTGGCGAACTGCGTCACCGGCGCCGATCTTGAGCAGGGCAGCCTTTACCCGGCGCTGCCGCGCATCCGCGAGGTGTCTGCCTATATCGGCGCCGCGGTGGCCGGCGTTGCCTATCAGAACGGGCTCGCCACAGGGCCTGCGCCGAACGATCTGCTCGGCTTCGTCGAGTCGAAGATGTACGACGCCCGCTACTGAGCCCGAGATCGCGGATGCCTCGGGCTCACCGAGGTCGAGTGAGGAGGCATCCGCTCTATTGATCCGGAACGATCGCATTGCTCGGCGTCGGCCGGTCCGTGATCTGCTGACCGAACAGGCTGGCGACCAGTTCGACGGCGACGCGCGCGGTCTTGCCGCGCTCGTCGAGGAACGGGTTGAGCTCGACGATGTCGACCGAACGGACCAGGCCGGAATCGTGCAGCATCTCCATGATGAGATGCGCCTCGCGATAGGTCGCGCCGCCCGGTACGGTCGTGCCGACGCCGGGGGCGACCTCGGGATCGAGGAAGTCGACATCGAAGCTCACATGCAGGACGCCGTTCCGCGCACGAACCTTGTCGAGGATCCGGCGCATCAGCACGCCGACGCCGAATTCGTCGATGGCGCGCATGTCGGCGATGCTGATACGCCGGAGACGCAGCAGTTCCTTTTCCGCTCTGTCGATCGAGCGGATGCCGAACAGCTCCAACTGATCTGGGGTGATGGACGTGCGTGCCTCGTCGCCGAGCAGACCATCGAGACCCGGCTCGCCGCACAAGAACGCGGCGGACATGCCGTGCATGTTCGCCGTGATGGTGGTTTCAGGCGTGTTGTAGTCGGCATGTGCGTCGAGCCAGAGCACGAACAGCTCCCGCCCGATCTCGCGGCAATGGCGCGCGATCCCGTTCACAGACCCCATCGACAGCGAATGGTCGCCGCCGAGGAACACCGGGATGGCGCCGGTCTGCGCCAGCTCTTGACTGCGACGCGCCAGCACCCGCGACCAGCGCTGGATCTGGCGATAGTGCTTGGCCTTCATCGGGGGCTCGTCAACCTGCTCCGTGATGTCGGCGATGCCGACGTCGCCGTAGTCGGTGACGTCGAGCCCGAGGCTTTCCAGCACGGTGACGAGACCTGCGGTGCGCAGCGCAGCAGGCCCCATCAGCGTACCGCGGACCGACGCGCCGAGATCGATCGGCGCACCAAGGACGGCGATGCGATGTGGCGCTGTAAGGTCTGGAGAAGCCAAGACGGAATCCTTTCATCGACGGCCGGTCGCCCAGCGTAGCGCGATTTTGCACCGCATGCTTCGCCAGCGACGTCTCGGTCCATGGGAACCAATCGCATCAGCCGGCATTTTCAGGAGCATTACATTCGCCCTCGGCCGAATCGCGTCGGCACGGGGGTGCCAATCCGACGAGCCGCGGCAAGAAGGCAACGACAGTGAACAGCGAAACGTTCGAAACACCTCCACAGCCGGGCGTTGCCGAACGCGCGCTCGACACCGCGACGGACATGTCACACACACTCGGCGAGGTGGTGGGCACGCTGGGAGCGGCCGTCGACCGACTGAGCGAAGCGGCAAGGGCCGCGCGGCGGCCGGGGACCGCCCTGTCGACCATCAGCGCGATCACCCGCGAGGTGCCGCTCGCGAGCCTGTTCGTCGCCTTCCTGCTCGGGGTCACCGTCGCACGCCGGCGTTGAGGAGCGGTGGTCAGAACAGCCGCGGCCCGCGCCGGTCGAGCTGTGATTCCCATGTCAGCAGCGTGGCCGCGATGGTCATGATCGCGATCCCGGCGACACTGATCAGCAGCTGCATCGCCAACCCGCTCGCCACGTCGGTCAGAATGACCTGGCCGAGGAAGGCCAGCAGCACACCCTGGCAATAGATCGGGAGCGAGTTCTCGCCGCACCTGATCATGGCCGTCATCAGCGGACGAATCGGCCCCTTCCAGTCCCGCGGCGCCAGCCGCGACACCACGAAGGCAAGCGCCAGGAAGTGCAAGAGCCGCACCGGCGCCAGGTGGCTCTTGTAGATCGGATAGATCAGGCCGTTGATGGCCGACGGGATCAGGTTCTCGAGACTCTTGAACTCCCAGCTGAGCGCCATCAACAGGCTGAACGCGAGATAGGTGATCGCCACGATCAACAGCGCTCGCGAGTCGAGGAGCGGACGCAGGCGCGTGGTGCCGGCACAGCCGTACCAGGCGCCGATCACGAACAGGAACTGCCAGGCGAACGGATTGAAATACAGTTCGCCGCTCGGCCATGCCGGCACCTGCCAGCTGAACAGCTGAACCATCATGTAGAGCAGGAATGAAAGCACCAGCGTCAACGTCGCGCTGGTGATCATCAGCCACAGGATGACGGGAAAGCAGATGTGCAGGATTGCGAACGTCAGCAGGATGTCGGTGTTGACGGGCGCGAATTGCAGCAGCGCCACATGCACCAGCGTGGGCCCGGGCTCGCGAAAGAAGAAGCCGGTGTTGGTCTCGTCGACGAAGCGCGTGCCGCCGCCGATCACCCAGACCAGCGCCGCATAGGCGAGCAGCAGCACCAGGAACGCCGCATAGATCTCCCAGGCGCGCCGCAGCGCCCGCACCACCGTGGTCGCCCAGCCCTGCTTCGGCAGCGCTCCGCCATAGGCGAGCATGCAGGTGTAGCCGGAGACGAAGACGAACACCTCGGAGGTGTCGCTGAAGCCGTAGTTGCGCAGCGTCAGCCACGCCAGCGAATTGTCCGGAACATGATCGATGAAGATGAACCAAAGGGCGAGCCCCCGGAACGCGTCGACCCGGAGGTCACGACCTCGGTTGCCGTTGCCGGCTGCCACGCTATCTGTCTTCGCCAGCTCTTGATCATCGGCAAGCAAGATGGACCTCGTCTCGGGATGGCGGACTAACATCGACTCCGGCATGTCGTGCCTTGATATCTCCTGCCGGCCATCGATCGGAACTCGAATCCGCCACACGCGTCGTCCGCCCTTCTGGCAGATTTCGGGCCCTTGAACGCAGCCCCCGTCTGCGTCTTCAGGCTGCCCCGCGATTTCCGCCGATTGTGCACGGCCGATATCCGCACCGGAAAAGTGTGCACGGAAGCCGGGCACCTGCGGAACATTGTCGGCATGGTGGTGTTAACCCTCTAACCACCGCGGAGCTGGCAATTGTTCCAGTCCCGTATTTGCCCGGATTGATTGTAGATTGGTTAGACATTGACTTTGAGTGGAAGTGTTGACAGGGGGGGTTCCGTGATCCACCGAGGTGTTCAATATACCGTCGTGGCGACTGCTGAACCGGACATTTGGGAATGGCGGTACGAGTTTGGCGATCAGATCAAGACCGGACGCACCCAGACCAGACTCGCTGCGCTCGCAGCGCGGCGCGTGAAGTCGAAGATCGATGCGGCCCTCCGTGCGGCCCAGACGGGTTCCGTGTCCACGGTAAACGTTGCCGAACGGATCGGCAGGGCGAAGGCCGCATCGCATAGCCTGACCTGACATTCTGTCCTCCGGCAGTCCGGCACGCGCCGGTCGCCTCATCGTCTGTTGAGACAGATCAAGGCATCGATGCCGGCATTTGTCATGTTCAGATGATGGAAACTCTCGTTTTTCGCTGCTCCCAGACGGGATCGAACGTTCAGATCGACTTGGCCGCACCGGTTCTTGCCGACCAGTTCGATGCCTATGAGGCGGCCGCATGCCCAGCATGTGGCGGTACGCATCTCGTCAACAGGCTGAGCGGAAAGATGCTGAGCGACAGGGAGGGCTCGACATGTCCTACGTTGCGGAAGAGTTGACGATCACCGCCTCGACCGACGTGTCTCGCCCGGCCGATATGTCTTGGCTGCGCCGCGCGACCGCGCTCCTGAAGGCAATCGTCAGCCGGATCGACCTGTCCCACTTTCCCAAATCATGCTGTAATTGACGTCGAGATTCATCGACGTGCCGCGCGTGCCTGCGAGACGGAGCCGCCAAGACGCTCCTCTCCGGGGCGAAACATTCCTTCGTGAGCCACCCGCCGTCACTCCGGCGAGGTATGCCACCACCCAACAGACAAAGATCAGGAGTTCCTTGATGCACGCCTCGGTGATGAGAGTTATGGCGATCGCGATCGCGGCTGCGGCATCGACACCGGCCTGGGCCGCCGATCCGGATCACGGCGGAGATCTGGCCCGTCGCTGGTGCGCCTCGTGCCACCTCATCGAGGGGACGCAGAAGCAGGCCAGCGCGGACGTTCCCTCCTTCGCCCAGATTGCTCAGAGAACGGATTTCACGCCGGAGAAGGTCGCGTTTTTCCTGCTCGACCCGCATCCGAAGATGCCAAGCTTCCCGCTCAACCGGCTGGAGGCAGCCGACATCGCCGCCTATATCGGCAGCCTGCGAAAATAGGGCTGGGCTCTTTCGCCCGTCTCGTCCGCTCGCATCCATTCGGCGGCAGCACTGCCGCCGAGTTCCGTCCATGCAGACCGTCGCTCCTGCGACGGCGAGGCTCGCGCTTCAGCTCTTGGGCTCGGTCGCCTTGCTCGCGGCCGACATGATGCTCGCCGTGATCGTCTTCATGTGTTCACCGGCGTTGGTGAACTGGCTGCGCAGGAACTCGGACTGGATCCGCATCGCCTCCTCGAGCTCGGTGGCGTGAACGAGCTTTCGAGCGTGCTCGAAGGCCGTCTTGATGTTCTGCTCGGTAAGAGTGAGCGCCTGCTTGGACATGTCGGCGGCAGGCCCGGGAACTGTGCCGATCGACTTGCCGGCTGCGTCGAAGAACATCTCGAATGCTTTTTCAGCCTGCGAGATGGTCTTTTCGGCCAGGTCCCGCAGTTCAGCGGGCACTTCCAGTTTGGTTTGGGTCATCGTTGCTTCCTCCACGACAGATCCAACTACCACATCCGACTCCCTGCGTCGCCGTACAAATGGATGCGGAGGAAAGCCGCCAGCGGCTGTCAGAATGCGGCTATACGTTGACGCGCAATCTGCAAAGCGTATTCGATCGAAGCGAGGTGACGATCATAGATCCGTCGCGCGCGCTCGTCCGCAACAGGCCCGAGAGCTCTCGCGCATGCTGCAGGGCAAGATCGAGGAGGAGGACAGTTTTTCTCGCATCCTCCCTGACGCTGAATGCACCGACTCGCACGGTGTCCATGAGGCCAGCACCGGCCACCACAACCACCGCCTTCTGCTCAGCGCTCGCAAAGGCGGCCTCAGGAGAGAGTGTCCTCGTGCGAAAGGGAACGATGTTGGTCATTGGCCTTTCCCCTCGGCGGAGGCGGATCTGCAAATTTTCAGCATTATACACGTGGCCTTTTACGGAAGGCTTTGAGCGCTCGCATAAGGCATGGCCGCACCGGCCTCAAAGCGAGCGGCGGGATTGACCCGAAAGCAAAGGAAAGGGCGCCGAGTCCGGCGGATCTTGTCAGCCCCGGTTGCGGCAAGCGCCGCTCAGCCCGAGAAGCGGCGCCGATACTCCGACGGCGACACGCCGAGATGCCGCAGGAACGCCCGCCGCATGCGCTCGTCGTCGCCAAAGCCCGCCCGTTTGGCGATTTCGACCACGTTTTCGATCTGGCGGCTTTCGAGTAGGAGGCGCGCCGTCTCGACCCTGAGCGCCTCGACTCCCTGTGCCGGGGTCATGCCGGTGCGGCTGACATAGGTGCGCGCAAAGGTGCGCGGCGTCATGCCGGCTCGCGCGGCCAGCGCCTCGACCCGCAAGTCGCTGGCGATGTTCTCGATGATCCAGGCATGCAGCGCACTGAACCGACCCTCGACGTCGGACGCCTGCGCCGCCAGGACGGTCGAAAACTGACTCTGGCCACCAGGACGTTTCAGAAAGACGACGAGCCGGCGCGCCACGTCGAGCGCGATCGTATGGCCGAAATCCTCCTCGATCATCGCCAGCGCGAGATCGATGCCGGCGCTCACGCCTGCGGATGACCAGACCCGGCCATCCTGCACAAAGATCGCGTCGGGCTCGACCTTCACGTTCGGAAAACTGTCCTGCAGACGGGGGCAGTAGCGCCAATGTGTCGCGGCCCGCCTGCCCTCCAGCGCGCCGACCCATGCCAGCGCAAAGGCGCCCAGGCAGACGGATGCGATGCGCCGGGCACCGGGGAGCACCTGGCCGATCCACTGCATCACCGTCTCGTCCTGCCGCAGCTTCCAGATGCCAGGCCCCCCCGGGATCAGCAGCGTATCGACCTCCTCAGGCTTCAGGGACGAGAGTGGCGCAGTGTCGATCATCAGGCCGACATCGGTCGGCACCAGTCCGCCCTCCTTGGACACGTAGCTCAGCGCATAGCCCGGCCCCGGCAGCTCGATCTCGCTGAGTTCGGCGAACACCTGCGCCGGGCCGGAAACGTCGAGCAACGTCACTCCGGGAAAGGCAAAGATGGCCAGCCGCCTTTCGGCACTATCTCGACGCACCGCAGCACGCCGGGGAGAGTTGGCAGAATTCGAGGGCATATTGTCCTTTAAGCCATCGGAGGACCGCCTGTATAGCTCGACCTTGCAGTGGTGGAGTTCACGCGATGTCGCGCAATTTGGACGGTCGATACAGGACCATCGCCTCGCCCTGGGACGACTACACCGTCTACAGCTTTTCCGACGCGTCGGAGATCGAGCTGTCTGATCGGCAGCCGATCATGGATGCGATGAATTCGATCATTGCCATTAACTGGAAAGCAATCGAACCGCATTGGACCGCGGCCTCGTCGCCATTCAACGGCAAATACGGCCTCGTTCTGGTCTACGATCACGTCGGACTGGTCGCGTTCTCGGTCTATCGCGTGATGACCATCGCGCAGCGGCCGGCCATTTATCGCAGTGGGACCGAAGTATTACCCGCACATCAGGGTCGTGGCCTGTATGGGTTCTTTACGTCGCAGATCCTCAAGCATCCCGGCTCGGCCACACCCGGCGAAGAAATTCTTTACGGATGGCGTACGCGCAACCCGATCGTGTGGGCTGCCAACGCCAAGATCTGCGAGAGAGTCGCGCCGTCGCTGCTCGATGAGACGGCGGATGCCGAGTTGCAGGCCGCCTGCGTCGAGATGTGCGCGACGATCTATCCGGGCAAACCGCTCGAGGTGCCCCGCATGATCATGCGCGGCGCCTACGGACACATCCAGCACATCAGGCAGGACTATCACGGCAGGGCCTCGCTGGTTGAGACCGCGATGTCGCGGATCATCCCGGATTCCGCCGACGCCCTGTTCTCCGTCGGCTATGCGAGGGTGTGATGGCGGCGCTCGGACAACAAGCGGTCGCATCCTCTCCGCTCCGGTTCTTCGATCGCGCCTATGTTGCGTGGGGTACGGTCGCGCTCGCCTACGCCGTCGCCTTCCTGCAGCGGATGTCGCCGCAGACCGTGGGCCTCGACTTCATGCGCGACTTCGGCACCGACGCCTCCGGCGTCGCGATGCTCGCCTCCAGCTACTTCTGGGGCTACACCTTGATGCAGATCCCCGCGGGCGTTCTGGTCGACCGCTACGGTGTGAAGCGCGTCGTGCTGTGCAGCATGACGGCGTCGGTGCTCGGCAGTGCCGCCTTCGCCCTGTCGCCCACCCTGCTCGACGTCTTCGTCGCGCGCGTGGTCGTGGCCTGCGGCGACGCGCTGGTGTTCACGGCGCTGCTGAAGCTCGTCGCGCAGA
The DNA here is from genome assembly GCF_051167575.1 of Bradyrhizobium sp. HKCCYLS3070. Lineage (NCBI taxonomy): Bacteria > Pseudomonadati > Pseudomonadota > Alphaproteobacteria > Hyphomicrobiales > Nitrobacteraceae > Bradyrhizobium > Bradyrhizobium sp. HKCCYLS3070. Next base: position 35,164 of record NZ_JBNPTI010000006.1, on the reverse strand, counting down.
GCTTTTCCGACCAGCGTTTCGGCCTGATGTCCGGCATCTCCCAGGTGTCGGGCTATGTCGGCGGCGTCCTCGCCACGACCCCGCTCGCCGCTGCGGTCAGCGGCTTCGGCTGGCGCGCCTGTTTTCTCTTCATCGCCTGCGTCGGCGTCGTGAACTTTGCCTGCGCGTTCGCGACCTTGAAATCGGCACCGGCGAACTACACCAGCCGGACGCTGAAGAGCGTCCTGGTCACAAGCTGGCATGCGCTCGGATCGGCCGCGACCTGGGGCTGCGCCATGAGCTTCGCTGCCCATTTCGCGGTCGTGACCACGCTCGCCGGGGTATGGGGCATCCCGATGGTCGCGCATTATTTCGGCATCTCGCCTTCGGCGGCCGGCGGTCCCCTGCTCGCTTTCATGGTCGGCAACGCCATCGGATCGGTCTTTCTCGGCCATGCCGCGGACCGGATGCAGTCGCTCAATGCAGCTCTGATCTCCATCACCTTGCTGCGCATGCTGCTCGTCGTGATGCTGTTGCCGGCACTGGCGCACAGCTTCGGCTTCTTCTATGTCGGCGCGGTGTTCGCCGTGCTCGGTCTGGTGGCCGGGGGCACCGTGCCGCTGATCCTGAAAAGCACCAAGCATCTCTACACGGCGGAGCGCATCGGCGTCGGCGCATCGATCAATACGACGGCCGCCGGCATTTTTGCCGGACTGGCTCAGCCGGTGATCGCCTTTGCCATGGTGAGTGCGAGCGGCCTCAACCCCGACATCGGATCAAGCCTGCGCAGTGCCGCCAGCGATTCCGGCTACGCAGCCCTGATCGAAATTCTCGTTCTGATGTCGCTTCCTGGACTCCTTGGGCCGCTGATGATGAGGCGCAAATTGATACTTCGTACTTAAGCATAAGAACAGAGAGGGTCAGTATGTCGCGTTTGTATTTGAGAAGGGACGAAGCCCGATCCGGCCATCAGGCCGGCACCTGGCAAAGTGTCCTGTTTTCGGAATTCGAGGCTCAGATGAGCAGCGAAGCAAGACCCTTTCCGTGCGTATTCGGCGTCGCGGGCTATCGTCACGATCAGCTTCGTTATCTGTTTCTCGACCCCATCGACATCGACGTGCTCGGCCAGCAGCTCGCCTTGTTCGTCTCGGAGAGCCGCTCGCACGGACCCAACACCTCGCTGGTGCTGTTCACGCGCCCGCGCCCGGTCCAGACCATCAACTCTTACTACAAGAAGTTCTGGCACATCCTCGATCAGCTGGCGCGCGTCGACAGCCAGCCGTGGCCCGCCGAAATTCCCGAGACCGTCGATCATCCGATGTGGGAGTTTTCGTTTGCCGGTGAGCCGATCTTCGTCGTCTGCAGCACGCCCGCGCATGTGATGCGGCAAAGCCGCCGCTCGAGCGCATTCATGCTGACCTTCCAGCCGCGCTGGGTGTTCGAACGGATGCTCGGCACGGAGGAGGCGGCCGCCAAGGCCTTCGGCGAGGTGCGCAAACGGCTGGTCCCGTTCGACACGACGGCGCCTTCGCCCCAGCTCGGACGCTACGGCAATCCGGAGGGCCGGGAGTTCAAACAGTACTTCCTCTACGACGACAACCAGCCGCCGCCGGCCTGTCCCTTCCACAAGCTGGCGCAGACCAAGCCATCGTCCATTGCAGACAAGGAGCAGGCCGCATGACCCAGATCATCGCTGGAACGAAGACCAGCTTCGCGATCGATCCCGACATCCTGGCGCTGTTGCCGACGCAGGGCTGCATCGAGCTGCAGCACGATGCGGCCGGCAAGGTTCACGCCTTCCATACCCACCCCGTCGACGAAATCCTCGTCGTGATCCAGGGACGACTCACGTTTCGTTGGGAAGGCGGCGAGCGCATCTGCACGGCCGGCGACAAGATTCTGCTGCCGGCCGGGACGCTGCACGAATCGGAAGCGCTGGATGATGCAATCTATGCGATTGCGACGCGACCTCCCGCAACCATTGCGGGTAGTCGGGAGGGATGAGCTCAGGACAGAGGGCGATCGGTCTCCGAAAGGGACTCCGCGGTCAACCGCTCGACCATCTCGATCACCTCGATGCGCTGGCCCGGAGCCAGCTTCAGGAATGCCTTCAGCAGACGAAGGCTTTCCAAGGCTTCGCTCGATGGGGCTCCGAGCTTCGTGTGCAGCTCCGCGATGAATGTTGAATTCTTCATCTCGCACCTTTGGCAGGAAACAGTAATGCCAGTCCTTAGCAAACGTGAAGGCCTTGCACGCAAGGTAGATACTGCAGCAATCGAGGCTGAAAGTCTCGGTCTGACGACTGCGACCCTGATCCTCAGGATGGCCCGCCTGGAAATCGACCGTGCGGAACCCGACGAGGTTGAAAGTATGCCAGCGAACAACTCTTGCAGCAAGCCGAACTGACCGGTTGGTTGATTTCGGCGTCGCAATTTGAGCCTTCTGGCAGTTTCTGGCTGACGATACCAGTGGAAACGGTCGTTTACCGAACGAGGCGGGGGGATTACGGCAGCGGTAAGCTTGTCCTCCACATTAGAGGTCTTCTATAGTTTGCTTGGGGGGAAGAATGGGTTGCGGATCTCGCTCGGGATCCGTGCCCACTCCCGCGACACAGCGGCTGCAGGAAGACCATGCGCACTTATTATTTCGATATGAAGGATGGCATTCCGACCAGAGACCGGACCGGCCTGGAATTTGCGACGAGTGCAGGGGCGATCGAGCACAGCCGGGATTTGGCCCGGCGCCTCCGGCACGACCCGCGCATCACCGACCGCAGGCTGTCCATCGTCGTCGTCGACGAATCTGGCGCGGAGGTTCACCGCGAGCCGGTTTATCCGGCTGCAGTGAAAGCCAGCCTGTCCTGATTTCTTCATAGGCGTGCCGGCAGTGACTGCGCGCTGACTGCTTTTTCTACTTTTCGTAGAGGAAACGAAAAGCCGAACAACTCTTGAGTGTGCATATCGGGCACGCGATCGGGCCGCTTCCGCAGCAAGAGCACCTTGAGGGCTAGACGCCCCGCCGGTCCACTCCACCGGCTCTCCCCTTCCCTCGGCCGCCAACGAACGCCGCCGCTGCGCCACCGAGGGCCTATTGCTGCTTCTCCCAGAACGAGAGCAGGCCCTGGGAGGCCGAGCCGCCGATCACGCAAGGGATGCCGACGGCGACCTGCCCCAGCGCGGCGGCCGAGACACAACCGAGCGCAAGGGCGCCGACGCCGAGCTGTCCCCAGAAATCCATGTTGCGCCGGGCGTCAGAGCCCCTGGTCTTCAGCTCCTCGACGGCGGCGACGGCATCCTTGCGGACGGCGCCGAGCTGCACCGTATCGGCGGCCTCAACCACCTCCCTGAGCGGCTCCTTGACCGGTCCCGACTGCCGCGCCAGCTCCTCCCGGAGATAGTCGCGCAGGCTGGCATCGCGCACCGAATAGCTGGCAAGCGTATAGCGCGCCATGCTGCCGATCGTCAGCTTGTCGACCGTGTCGCGGCTCTTCGACCACGGCAGCATCTGCACGATGCGCTGGATCGGTACGCGCGAGCCGGTTGCGAAGTAATAACCCCAGAGGATGTCGAGCAGATCCTGGTGGGTCGCGTAGCTGAGCCGCGTGTCGAGCTTGCGCTCCTCCTTCTTGAACGGATTCTGCGTCAATGCGCCACGCAGCTTGTCCATCACGCCAGGCTTCGTTTCCTCCAAGGGGATGTCCATCAAGGTCGGCTGTGCGCCGCTCAGATAGCCGTCGATCATCACGCGGCGGCCCGGCATCTTCGGCGCGACCCTGCGCATGAGATTGCGCCAATCCGGCAGACCCGAATAAGCGATGGCACGCACGACCACCCACTCCTCCTCGGGAGGCACGGGAAAGAAGCTGTTGACGAGTTGTTCGGCCTTGGCGGGATTGGAGCCGATCGCCCCCGCGATGAAGCCGAGATAGATGCCCGCGTTCTCCGGCTCCTTGAACGTCTGCGAATGAAACAGCACCCGGACCGCCGCCGGCACATGGGCGTAGTCGGGTTTGGTGCGATAGTTGTAGATCCAATTCTGGACGACACCGAGCGACGCGCGTGGGTCGATCTCTGGGACGACCGCAGCAGCAAGGGCTGATTGAACGAAAGTGCAAGCGATGAGGGCCAAGGCGATCGCGCGCATGGTCTGCTCCCGACAAACGTTCGCCGCATCAGCATCTGCTGGCGCGTACGGATGAGGACGATGCTGCACGTCGTTTGAATCGACTCTGCGTCGATTCTGCGGCCGCGCCCAGTTCCCTGCTGGCCACCCTTCGCAGGCGTGATCGCAGGCCCCCGAGTCTCCACGGCCTCGACATGATTTGGCCGCCCACCGGCTTTTGCATCCCGGCATGACGAGCAGGCAGATGCGCGCATGTTGACCCAAAACAGCCGTCACCGCGGAGACAGCAGATCGCGACACGTCGCATTGATCGTTGCGACGCTGTCGGTGCTGACGTCCGCGCCGCCGGCGGTGGCGGGCGAAGCCCTTGCAGTACAGGGCAATCGGCGCGTCGATGCCGACACCGTGCGATCCTATTTTCGCGCTGACGCCAACGGGCGCTACGACGCCGCCGCGCTCGACGCCGGCTTGAAGGCGCTGGTTGCAAGCGGACTGTTCGACGACGTGAAGATCAGCCGCGCCGACGGACGGACCGTGGTCCGCGTCTCGGAAGCAAAAGTGCTCGATCGCGTCGCCTTCGAAGGTAACAAGAAGGTGAAGGATGCGGAGCTTACGGGCGCGGTGCTATCAAAGCCGCGAGCCGGCCTGCAACGCGCAACTGTCCAGGGCGACGTCGCCCGCATCATCCAGGCGTATCATCGTGCGGGACGCGACGACGTCCGCGTCGTCCCGGAGATCATCGATCGCGGCAACGACCGCGTCGATCTCGTCTTCACCATCACCGAAGGCAGGAAGACGCCGGTCAGGGCGATCAACTTCACGGGCAACCGCGCCTATGGCGCCCGACAATTGCACGCGGTGATCAAGACCTCGGCCACCAACGTGCTGAGCTTCGTGACCGGGGGCAACGTCTACGACGCAGATCGTGTCAACGAGGACCGCGAGCTGCTGCGGCGATATTACCGTGACCACGGCTACGCCGATGCCGAGGTCACGAACGTGAGCGTCGACTATGACGCGGCAAATGGCGGCTACAACCTCACCTTTGCGATCGAGGAAGGCGGCCTCTATAAATTCGCCGCAGTCGACGTCTCCTGCAACGTGCAGGGGCTGGCCTGCGACCGCCTGCGCACATTGTTGCTGACGCAGCAGGGCGACACCTTCGACCAGAGCAAGATCGACAAGACCTCGGACGTCCTGGCGGCCGAACTTGGCAAGCTCGGCTTTCCGTTTGCGCAGGTCGAGCCCAGGATCGATCGGCATGCGCAGGATCGGCAGGCCGACGTCACCTTCCAGATCGAGCAGGGACGGCGCAGCTATGTCGAGCGCATCGAGATCCACGGCAACACGCGCACGCATGACGACGTGATTCGACGCGAGTTCGACGTCAGCGAGGGCGACGCCTACAACCGGACGCTGATCGACCGCGCCGAACGTCGCCTGCGCAACCTCAACTACTTCAAGACCGTCAAGATCTCGACGCGGCCGGGCTCGGCCAGGGATCGCGTGGTGCTGGATGTCGAGGCAGTCGATCAGGCGACCGGGGACTTCAACGTCTCCGGCGGCTATTCGTCCACGGACGGATTGCTCGCCGAGGTGAAGATCGGTGACCGCAACGTACTCGGCACCGGCAACACTGCGCAGGCCACTTTCACCTACGGGCAGTTCGCGCGAGGCGCCAGCCTGTCCTTCACCTCGCCCTACGCCCTCGGCCGAACGACACCCGGCATGGAGCTGTTCGCGCGACAGAGCATGGTCAGCACATTCCAATCGTTCGGCAGCAACACCTATGGCGGTGCCCTCACCCTGGGCATGCCGGTCAGCGAGCAGACTGCCATGCTGTGGCGCTATTCGCTCTACGACCAAAGGGTGGTGCTCGCGCCGGGGATCTCGCCGGCGGCGGTGTCCCTGCCGGTTCGCCAGGCGGTCGCAGCCGGACGGCAGACGGTGTCCTCGCTCGGCAATACCGTCACCTACAGCTCGCTCGACAACAACAAGGTGCCGACCAGCGGCATTCGTTCGCAGTTGACGCAGGATCTCGCCGGTCTCGGCGGCGACGTTCGCTTCTTACGGACCACGGGCGACGTCCGCTATTATCGGTCGATCAACAGCGACCTGACCGGCATGGTGCGCGCGCAAGGCGGCTATATCACCGGATGGGGCGGCCAGCAGGCGCCGCTGCTCAACAGCTTCTTCGGCGGTCCCACCATGGTGCGCGGCTTCGCGCCGGGCGGCTTTGGGCCGCGCGATCTGACGCCAGGATCGACGATGGACAATGTCGGCGGCAGCCTGTTTTGGGCGACCACGGCGGAGCTGCAGGGCAACATTCCCGGATTGCCGCAGGAATACGGCCTGCGTGCATCGGCCTTCGTCGACGCCGGAACCGTGTTCGGCTATCGCGGCCCGACCCAGAATGTCCAGGTGGCGAACAGGAACGTGCTGCGCTCCTCGGTCGGCGTCGGCATGACCTGGGCATCACCGTTCGGACCGCTTACCGTCGACTACGCGGTCCCGATCAGCAAGGCGGCGTACGACGTCGTGCAGCCGCTCCGTTTCAGCGCCGGCGGCTTCTGAGCCGACACCGCAACATGGACGGAGCGCCGCGTCACGTCAGTACGGACTGTAGTAGTAACCGGGCGGCCCGTAGTACGGACGAACATAATATGGCCGCGGTGCGTAGTACACCCGTGGCGGCCCGTAATAGCCGGGTCCGGGATAATAGCCGGGCCCATAGTAATAATAGTCGTCGTGCTGATGCGCGGCGATTGCGCCGATGGTGCCGATCATTGCACCCATGATGGCCAAGCCGGCGGCTGGATTGCCCCTGTAGACGCGGCGATAGCGCCGGCGAGCGCTGAGATCGGTCAAATCGCCGGCTGTCGCCGTCGCGACCACCGGCTTGTTGGCCGGACCCGCCGCCCGCTCATGAGCTGACGCCGGCGCGCTTGCCACCACGGCGATGGCCGCGACGGCCGCAATCGCGATTTTTCCACCGGCCGAAGGAGATCGATATTTCCCGCTGAACATGGCATCACCCTTCACTTCACTCGTTCCCAAATACAACATGCCCGGGCGTGCAGCTTGACCTGTGTCAACTCAGGGACCACCCCGGCCGTCCGGCGGCACGTACGCATTCCGCAATCGTGCCTAGACGCGACGTCACGCCCCCTGGTTCAGCCCACCGCCGCATCGATTTCTTCGAACCGACGGCCCCCCGTCGGGAACCAATGGCTGCACACCGACGCCGTCCATCATGCCGTCGGCAACAGGAGTCCTCATGCCTTCCAGACTGACACGCCCATTCTTCAGCGCCGTCGCCGCGCTGGCGCTCACCGCTTCGATGGCGAGCGCCGGGGACAGCGCGACCTCCCTGTTCAAGGTGGTGACCGTCAAGGACGAGATCGTCATCGGTCTCAATAGCGACGAGTTGGCGACGATCGGCGGGAACGATGCCAGCGCCGTTGCGCGCGCATTGGCGCAGAAAGGCGACCTCTCAGCCTGGCAGTACAACGTTCATCGCGGCCCGAACGGCGAGCTGCAGATGACGCCTTCGGCCAAGATCGGTTTGCTGTCGCATGCCTCGCTGCGCGTCGAGCCCTACAGCACCACTTATGTCGTGACGCCGCATCCCTGAGGGAAAACGATTGTCCGACCGGCGCTCGTACCCGTCGACGACGGTACGAGCGCCGGTCGTGCCGGCCGTTAGCTCTCACCCCGACGGCCCGATCGCACGGCCCCATCGCATTTCCTGGCGATCCTGTCGGTGGACAACCCGTAGACCACGGCCAGCCGGTCCAGGCACTCCTTGAAGCGCCGGGCGAAATAATCATTCCAGCGCTGGCTGGCGAGCCCCCGCTTGTGTCCGATCCGCTCCATGGTCAGGCCGTGCACCAGGACGTCATGGGTGATCGCCGCCCCGTCGGCGCCGAGCTCGCGCTCGGCGCGGTTGAGCCGCAGCACCGCCTGCCTCTGGCCTTCGGTGACCGGCTCACGCCCACGGGCGCCGTCGACGTGCTCGCGCGAGGGATCGATCGCCTGCGGGCCCCGCTCGGCCCGCTCCCAATCATTCTGGAACGCCCGTCCGGCCCGGTATTGGGCGTCATCCAGCTGCTTATGCGCGTGCAGCCGGCCGAGCGGGTCGCTGCGGACCGATCGCAACGCGACGATCTTATCACCGGGCTCGAGCGCCAGCGGATCGTCGATCTCCACGGGAATCACGTCTGCATTTCGCGGCAGGTCGTGAGCTCTGCGGTCGTGGGTCTTGGACATGCGATGGGGCTTGCTGCGTCTGGGGCGCGCCATGTCTCGTCTCCGGAAAATGGATGGGGTCGGTTCGGGTCGGGTTTGCCGCGCTCTACGCAGCCGCAACCAGCCGCAGGATCAAGGGGCCGGCGGGACGCACGGCGGCCTCCTCGGGCGGAAGCCGCGTGAGATGGTAATGCGGCGTGCAGTAGCAGGAGCCGGGCTGGCGCGGATGGCCACAAAAGGTGATGGGATCGTCGTCCCGGTCGCCGCCATAGGGGTAGCGGCAATCGTTGCGCTCGAGCTGGTCCAGGGACAGCAGGCGCGGGCTGATGCCGACGCAACGCAGCTTGACGGCCGCGGCGGGCTTCGCCGGGGACGGCATCGGCCGCACCGCCGCGTCGGCGCCTCGCCGTCCGGTTCGGGGCGCCGCGGACATCGACCGGGGCGCGGATCGCGCGGCTTTCGGCCCGCCCGGCGCGGCCAGCCCGATCCGCTTGCCGCGGCCAAGCGTCGCGTTCCGCGTATAGGCGGTTCCGAACTGCGCATTGAGGGCGCGCGCGATCTCGGCATAGGACCGCCCCTGGGCATGAAGCTCGCACAGCATCTTGGAATGCTGGTCTGGCCAATCTGTGGATTGCATTCTCGCCTCTTCCTTCTGGGTCGGGGCCGCCGGATCCGCCGGCTCACCCGACGGCCAAATCTTCCGATATTCCGAAGAAAAAGTCAAGCTTGAGTTCTGATTATTCGAAACATATAATCCCTTCCGAGATTCGCAAAAGAGGTCAAAGCCATGTTGGACGTTGCCATGATCGAGCGTGCACTCGAGAAGCCGGGAAAGACGAAAGGAGGGTTGGCCCGCGCCATGGGCGTGCGGCCGGGCGCGGTCTCCGAGATCCTCGGCGGCCAGCGCCTGATCAAGGCGGCCGAGATTCCGCTCATCACGGAATATCTGGAGCTCAATTCCGTCCCCATCATGGGGCGGGTCGGCGCCGGCTCGGTGATCGAGCCGGATTACGAGCAGGTGCCCGTCGAGGGCCTCGGCGAGGTCGCCCTGCCCTTCCCGATCTCCGAGGAGACCATCGCCTTCGAGGTCACGGGCGATTCGATGCTGCCGAAATACGAGAATGGCGACGTGATCGTGGTCTACCGCGAGCAGCGGCACCCGCTGTCGAGCTTCTACGGCGAGGAGGCGGTGGTACGCCTCAAGTCCGGCGAGCGCTACCTGAAGACGATTGAACGCGGCAAATCGCCGTCCGTGGTCAATCTGAAGAGCTTCAACGCCAAGCCGATCGTGGGGGTCAAGCTGGACTGGATCGGCGAGATCTTCGTCACCCTGCCACGCGGCCAGATCTCGCGGATCCGCGCCAAGGCGGCCGCCAAGTCGCGCGCCCGCGCGGCGAACAAGTAAGACTCGACGCCGGATGCAGGGGGAACGCCGCGGCGTTCTCCCTGCATCCCGCCTCCAAGGGAGGGTAGGCCCCGCGCCTGTGGCGCCGTCGTGATCGACAATTCTGAGCGACATATGGGGATGTGCGTCCTTAGCCTCGCGGCGCCCAGGCGTCCGAGTGATACAGTGGTCTCACCCTCTTCAAACGAGAGGGTGCAGGGAAGGCCGGACCTCGACTGAGGCCCGTGGCCCGCCTGCTCAAAAAACGCAGGCGGCAGGTACCACAGGTCCAGCCGGAACGATCCGGCCCTCCCTGCGCGATGGTTTTCACGGCTGCTTCGCGTTCTCCCCGGTGCGCCGGGCTTGTTGGTCACCGTCACCCACGCGGCGCTGTCAGCGCCGGCGCAGGCTTGATACCGGCATCGGGGTATCAGGACCACGCGACTTGACCGTACGAGCCGGTGTTGTTCGTCGGCGCGAATGACCACGCTGCAAACCGGCTCGCCCATCACTCCCCGCCTCCACGTGTCGTGACGACCGCGATACGCCTCTCTCCATGAGGCGGGATGTGCGTAGACAATCATGAATTCTGAAAAAGAGAAAGAAGAATTTTTCGGCCCGGCAGGCCAGACCGGGGCAATGCGTTGAAGCCTCGCCCAAAACAAGCGTTTCCGCACACGTCGTCTGCAGGCGATCGAAGGCCATGAACGGACCATCGTGCGGGCGCATCGACCCTGATTCGCCCGACGGGCGTGACGCCTTGCCACCAGCCGCGCCCGGCGCCCGGATCAGTCCTCGACCCGCAGCTCATCGCGATGGACGTAGCAGTCGGCATTCGGAGGCGGCGGTGGGACAGGCTGGTCTTCCGCTATCTCGGCTCCAAGCGGTGACCCGCCCCGACGATCCACGGGCCGCCAGCGAGCGGACCCGCTGTGCCATCGCGTCATCGCCGACGTCCGGCCGGCGTTGACGGCGTCGCGCAAGCGGATTGATCCCGATCAACGACCAGGCGCCGCGCCGGAGCAAACTCATCTTCAACCTGTGGCTGCACAGGCAGGACATGGGGGAAACGCCATCATGGGAAACGCCATGCGGAGATATCTTCTTGCCTTTACCTTGGTGATCGCCGCACTCGGCTTTACGTCGTCGGCGCGTGCGGGATGCTGGCCGAACGAAAACTTCCACCTCGTGTGCTGGCTGGATACCTATGGAACGGCGTGCGAAGCGCACCACGCGCTGACCAGCGTCAGAGCCGTGCTGTATCCAGAGCCGCGCTACTCGTACTATGAATTCGAGGTTTCGCACTGGTGGACGGCCCACAAGACCGTGGCCTGTCCGCCGAATCAAAAGACGACGTTCAGCGGTGTCTGGGACCGGGAAACCGGAAAGGCGGAGGAAACGGCGACCACCGGCATTTCGTCGGTGACGAGGCGCGTCTATTGCAGCAACAATCCCTGGACGGGCCAGGGGCCGCCGACGGTGCCGATCTGCTCATATCCGGCCGATGATCCGAACGTGGGACTGCCCGTCACCTCGGCGATGCTCACGCAAAGCCAGCGAGACGATCTGCTTCGCGTTCAGGAGCCGTTGCATACCCGTTGCCAGCAGATCAAGCCACTCGAGGACGAGGTGTCGTGGCTGAACGGTCGCCCCATCGTCGAGGTGGTCGCGTCCCATCATGAATATCAGAAGCTCGAATGGCATCTGTGGTTCATGGACTTCGGCGAGTTCGGACCGTGGCATGAGGTCGCGGCACCGAAGCCGAAGGGCCCTTTGATCTGGAAGGGCACGACCTATACCGAGCGCCGCATTGCGACATCGAGGCACAGATATTGGCTGAACAAGCCCGGCCGCTGGAAGGTGGTTGCGAAGCCGAAGCCGACCGCGGCGGCGGCGCAGGCGATCCCGATCAGCGTGACCACCGAATGTCCCGGCGCGACGTTCAACGTGCAGTGATGGGCGATGACGCGGTCCTCATGGCGTGCGGGAACATGCTTCCGCACGCCACGTCACATCGCCTGGACTATCTCTGCGCTGATACCGGCGTGGTCGCGGCCGCGCAGGCTGGGGATGGAGTCGGTGAGACGAGGGTGGACCGAATCAGTCTTGACAAAATTCTGATTTAAAGAAATAATGGAGCGATCACAGTCAGCCGAAGGCGAACCGGCGCTCCATGCAGTATTTCGTCGTGATGATCGACTACGGCCGGCGCGGACGCGAGGCCGTGGTCGATCCTGAGATGACCCGGCGCGACGTCGTTGCGCGCATCGCGTCGGGGGAATATTCGAACGTCAGCTTCATCCACGAGATCGTCGACCGGTCGGTTGCCGACGTCACGGCCGACATCATGTCCGAAGCCGCCCTGCCCGAGATCGATGGGCGGGACGCCGACCTGCAGGCCGCCCGGTCCGATCACCTCCGCGACCTGCGCAAGCACGAGCGGGTTTGACCCGGCTGCGCCGGCCCTATCGGGATCTCGCGACCGGAGGACGCGCCAGATCAGACCAGAAAGACCGTCGAGCCGGTCGTCTTGCGTGCCGCGAGATCGGCGTGAGCCCGGGCCGCCTCCTTGAGCGGATAGGTCTGGTTGACCTCGATCTTCACCGCGCCAGATTTGACCACGTCGAACAGCTCGTTGGCCATCGCGACCAGGCTCTCGCGCTTGGCGGCGTAGGTGAACAGCGTCGGCCGGGTCACGAACAGCGAGCCCTTCTGGGCGAGCAGCCCGAGATTGAGCGGATCGACCGTGCCGGAGGACTGGCCGAACAGCACGGCGTAGCCGAGCGGCGCGAGGCAATCGAGCGATTTCAGGAACGTGTCCTTGCCGACGGAATCATAGACCACGGGCACCTTCTTGCCGCCGGTGATCTCGCCGACGCGCGCGACGAAGTCCTCCCGCGTATAGATGATGGTGTGCTCGCAGCCGTGGGCCTTGGCCAGCTGCGCCTTGTCATCGCTGGATACGGTGCCGATGACGTGAACGCCGAGATGCTTGGCCCACTGGCTGAGGATGAGGCCGACGCCGCCGGCGGCGGCATGCAGCAGGATGGTCTCGCCCGCCTTGACGCGGTAGGTCTGCCGGATCAGGTACTGGGCGGTCAGGCCCTTGAGCATCATGGCAGCGGCGGTCTTGTCGTCGATCTCGTCGGGCAGTTTCAACAGCAGCGCGGCCGGCATCAGCCGCGCCTCTGAATAGGCGCCGAGCGGCGACGAGCCGTAGGCGACCCGGTCGCCCACCTTCAGGTCCGTCACCCCTTCGCCCAGTTCCTCGATCACACCCGCGCCCTCGCTGCCCAGTCCGCTCGGAAGCTGGACCGGATAGAGCCCGGAACGATTGTAGATGTCGATGAAGTTGAGCCCGACCGCCGTGTGGCGGATACGCGCCTCGCCGGGGCCGGGCTTGCCGACCTCGATCTGCTCCCAAGCGAGAACCTCGGGACCGCCGGTCTTGTGGAAACGAATGGCGTTCGTCATGGGTTATCCTCCCTGTCGGATCGCGCGACGCTGCGCCGCTCGGCCGCGCGCCGGCCCCCCTTGCGGGCCGTTCGAGCTTTGTTTTTCCGCGACCGAACCTCGGTCATCCGTAGCCGCTGTCGGCTCGGTTTGGCAATCGGCTTTGCCAGCCGGCACAGGAACAACGTTCACCGTTCCAGCGTTCATCGGCCATAGCGTGGAGTCCGAGCCCATGCCGCCCAAACGACGCAGCGCAGTAGTCAATCCGGCCATGCTGATCGAGCTGGCCTGCCACACCTTGATGGGCATCGCCATGGGGCTCGGCTTCGCCTTCGGGCTGACCCAACTGGATGCGTTCGGCATCTCGACCCTGATCGCCCACAGTGTCGATCCGCACGCGACGCTCGTGATCTTCGTCGGTGTATTGACGCTGTCCTTTGCTGTCGGCGCAACGCTGACAGGATTCGTATTCACGATGATGGAGGAGAGATAGACCCGACGCGCGCCCAGCTTGTCATATGCGCGTCGCGCAAACCATGCAGATGGACGGCAGGTTCGACCGGCGCGGAGATGACGAAATGGCCGGACTGCTCGGTGCAGGCGATCCGCGGCTTCGCGAGGCCCGCCTCGGATCTGTGGGCGATGTTACACCGTTGGGCGCGCGGCCCTCATGAACGGCTGGCTAGCTCTGTTCGCGGCCGGAGCTCTCGAGATCATCTGGGCGCTTGGCCTGAAGCATTCCGACGGCCTGACGCGCTTCTGGCCCAGCGTCGCCACCGTGATCGCCATTCTGCTCAGCTTCGCGATGATGTCGCTCGCGCTGCGCTCACTGCCGTTTGGCACCGCCTATGCGGTATGGACCGGGATCGGCGCGGCCGGGAGCATCCTCGCCGGCATGATCCTCTACAGCGAGCCGGCGGACCCGACACGGCTGATCTGCCTCACGCTGATCATCACCGGCATGATCGGGTTGAAGCTGAACTCGCCGGTCTGACACCATCGACGACCTCCGGCAGGAGCGCGACAGCTCGACGCTGCCGAACACGACCAGGGCGAGCACAAACGGCAACAGGTGATAGAGCGCGCGGAAGATCAGCAGCGCCGCCAGCAGGCGCTCCTGGTCAACGCCGCCCAGGCCCAGCAGGATCGTTGCGTCGAACAGGCCGATGCCGGCTGGGGCATGGCTGGCAAATCCAAGCAAGGTCGCGGCAATGAAGACCGCCATCAGCCGCGCGAGGTCGATGCCGAGTTCCGGCGGCATGAGGACGTACATTGCCAGCGCCGCGGCGCTGAGCTCGAACAGGCCGACCACGATCTGCAGCAGCACGGCGGGCCCGGACGGCAGTCGAACGGGCCAGCGCGCACTTCGCCGCCCGGGCCAGCTCCACACGACGAAGGCGGCAACGGCGCAAAGCAGTGCCGCGGCAACGAGACGGTTGATCGCCGGCGGCCAATATTCCATCCATCCGAAGGCATCCGGATCGATCATCAAGCTCAGGCCGAGCGCGGTGAGATTTCCGAGCCAGAAGGTCAGGCCGGTCAGGAAGCTGATATTGGCAATGTCGATCGCACCGAGCCGGTACGGCGCGTAGATCCGATATCGCACCAGCGGCGAGACCAGCGCGACCGCACCGATGCCGTGCGCGATCGGGTAGCTCGTGAAGCTGCCGAGCGCGGCGGCGCGATAGGGAATGTCCCGGCGGCCGATCGTCCGCAACGCGAACAGGTCGTAGAGCGTGAGGCTGGCGTAGGAGAGGACGATGAACGCCAGCGCCATCGCGATCAGATGAAGGTCCGTGGCCTCGACGATCGACAGAACATGAGCAAGGTCGAGCTTCTTGACGGCGCGTGCCAGGACATACACGGCCGCAGCTGCAATCGAGAGGCTCAAGGCCAGTCCGCCCAGACTGCGCAACCAGATTCTGCGGTTCGATCGCAGCGGCGGAACGTCGGTCAGGTCAGCCATTCAACGTGTTTCGCTTCAAACATGCGCCGGCCGATTCGAGCAGGACGATGGCGCCGTTTGACACACCGATGTGACAGCGGCGTTACCGTTGTGCGCTGCCCACATGGCTTAATTATCTGTTAACGACGGACGATCGTTCACCGCTACCAACACGGCGAGCTGCAATGCAGCACCACATTCGCGATCATTCAAATTTGAATTAATCGCGGGCGGGTTCGAGCGTAATGACGTGGACCGTATCAGTACGGATGCATGAAGGTCGCATCTTCGTCACGCGGACTTTCTAAGACGAGTGCCGGACGTCAACATTCGAGGCAGCATGAACGCGGAATTCGAACACGAACTCACGCCGGACCAATGGGAGACGCTGAAGGCGCTTCGCATTCCCGCGCGTGAACGCCGCAGGCTGAACGGCATGATTGTCGACGAGCTCACTGCATTTGGACTCGCCTCCATCGACAATGGCGCGGCAACACTCACAATGGCCGGCCGCAAGGTGCTCGTCAGGGGATCCTCACGCCTGCTCGATGTCGCAGCCTGATCTTTA
This sequence comes from Bradyrhizobium sp. HKCCYLS3070, assembly GCF_051167575.1. Taxonomy (NCBI): domain Bacteria; kingdom Pseudomonadati; phylum Pseudomonadota; class Alphaproteobacteria; order Hyphomicrobiales; family Nitrobacteraceae; genus Bradyrhizobium; species Bradyrhizobium sp. HKCCYLS3070. The sequence continues at coordinate 19,465 of NZ_JBNPTI010000006.1, read as the reverse complement.
GGAGCGCGGCCTCCCCTTTTTTGAAGAGCCGCGCTCCGAATTCACCACATCGATTTCCGCGCACGCTCGGGCCACTCGCGATCGTACGCCGCGCCGTCGATGTCGTTGGCCGTCATCGCCGCAAGGATCTGTCCCGGCGTAGGCAGTTGCTGCGGGTCGACCCGCTTGTCCGGGTTCCAGAGATCGGCACGAACGATCGCGCGCGCACATTGGAAGTAGATCTCTCCCACCGTCATGACCAGGACGGAGCGCGGCAGCTTGCCTTCCATCCGGAACGACTCCAACAGATCGGGAGCGGTCGACAGGTGACCGTGCCCGTTCACACGCAGCGTGTTGCCCGATCCCGGAATCAGGAACAGCAGTGCGATCCGCGGATCGCGCACGACGTTGCGCAAGGAATCCACGCGATTGTTGCCGCGGCGATCCGGCATCATCAGCGTCTTGTCGTCATGGATGCGGATGAAGCCGGGAAGATCGCCGCGCGGCGAACAGTCGAGACCTTCGGGACCACACGTCGCCAGCGCCACGAAAGGCGACTTCTCGATCATGATCCGGTAGTGCGGCGTCACGCGATCAGCCACCTTCGCCGTCGATGCCAGCCCCGTCTCGCCATAGATCGCCTCGAGCTGCTCAATCGTGGTGATGATCGACATGGCCGCTTCCTCCCTCGGATCCGATCGGTTCTGCGTCGATCGGTCGCTTGATGATGTTCGCCAGCCTGTGACCGTGCGGCTCGGGATCGCCGACATTGACGATCGTGACGTCCGCTGCGGCGTCCTCGCTCACCGCCCGGTGAAGACGCTCACCGATATCGCCGTCACTCGGGCGGTGCCGCTTGCCGAGCCGTTCGGCGAGAACATCCGCCGGCGCAGTGATGGCGATGACGATGACGTCGGCATAGTCCCGCCGCGCGGCGGGAATGATCGTTCGCGAGACGTTCACGACCACGATGCGGCCGGCCAGGATGTCATTCTTGATCGCGCGCGGCACGCCGTAGTCGTGTCCGTGGGCCTCCCAATGCAGCGCGAACTCACCGGCGCTGAGCGCCTCACGAAAAGCGGACGCGCTCATCTCGAGATTATCCTCGAAAGCCGAGGCCTCGCGCGTGACGATCCGCCGCGGAAAAACGATCCGGTCGTCGCCAGCGCATTCGCGGCGCGCCACATTGAGCAAGGTGTCCTTGCCCGCGCCGCTCGGCCCGACCACCAGGATCAGGCGGCCGGGACCGAGCTTCGCGGGCGTCTTCGCCGATGCAACCTCGGTTTCGCTCATGCCACCCGCTGTCCTTCCCGCCAGACGCTGCGCACGACCGACAACTGGCCCGCGACATGGACGCGGATCAGGTCCGCACGCTTGCCCACCGCGATCTCGCCGCGATCATGCAGGCCGACGGCGTCCGCAGGGGCCTTGGTGACGGTGCGGACGGCCGCCGCAAGACCGATGGACGGCACCCGCTGCGGCAATTGCAGCGCGCCCATCAGCAGGCTCGACGGGACGTAGTCCGACGACAGAATGTCGAGCAGGCCCTCGTGCGCCAGGTCCACGGCGGCGATATTGCCGGAGTGAGACCCGCCGCGCACCACGTTCGGAGCGCCCATCAGAATGCTGATGCCCGCCTGGTGAAGGCCCCGCGCGGCTTCCATCGTGGTTGGAAACTCCGCGACGGCGATGCCGTCCTTGATTGCATCGGCGACGTTCTCCTCCGTCGTGTCATCGTGACTGGCCAGGGGCACGTCATGGGTCTTCGCCAGTGCAACGATGTCGCGCATGTTCGGCGCCGCATAGGCCTGCTGATAGGCGAAGCGGCGTGCGAACATCACGTCGAGCTCCGCATCGGTCTTGCCGCCGCTCTTGCCGCGATAGTAGTCGCGCAGCTTGCCTTCGTCGCGAAACTGGCGCTGCCCGGGCGTATGATCCATCAGCGACATCAGCCGCACATCCGGACGCCCCGCCAGTTGCCGCGCCTCCTCGACCACGGTCGGCATCGGCACCTCGCAGCGCAGATGCAGGAAGTGATCGGACCGCAGCAGCCCGCCGTCGCGCGCCGTCGCGATCGCTTCCGCGAGCACATTGGCCTGGCCGTCGACGCCCTCGGCGCCCTCCTCGCTCCACACCCGCAGCGAATCCAGCACCGTCGTGATGCCCGCGGTCGCAAGTTGCCCGTCATAGGAAATGACCGCAGCAACGGGATCCCAATAGACCTTGGGGCGGGGCACGAAATGCGCCTCGAGGTGATCGGTGTGCAGTTCGACCAACCCGGGCATCAGCAGGTCGCCGCCGGCATCCAGGCTGCCGGCCGGCGCCGCCCCCTCGCCCAGTTCCGCGATCCGGCCTCCGGCGATCGCCACCCAGCCCTGCTCGACGACCCGGTCGGCGAGGACCAGCCTGGCATTGCCTATCACGAGATCGGACATGTTCGCGCTCATCTGCAATTTGTCCCTTTACGCCGCCGCGGCGAATGTCATGACGTCGACCATGCGATCCGCAATCTGCGCACGGATATCGTCATCATGCACGATCGCGAGCATCGCCACCCCGTCCTTCTTCTTCGCCGCAATCAGGTCGACCACGACCGCACGGTTCGCCGCATCGAGCGACGCGGTCGGCTCATCGAGCAGCAGCACCGGGACATCGGAGATGAAGCCGCGTGCGATGTTGACCCGCTGCTGCTCGCCGCCCGAGAAGGTCGATGGCGGCAGCGACCACAGCCGCTCGGGAATGTTCAGCCGCCGCAGCAGTCCCCCCGCTCGCACCCTCGCATCGTCGCGCGGCAGGCCGGCCGCGAGCAGCGGCTCGGCAACGACATCGAGCGCAGGGACGCGCGGCACCGCGCGCAGGAACTGACTGACATAACCGATGGTCTGCCGCCTCGCATGGAGGACAAGGCGCGGCTCGGCGCCGGCGAGATCGGTCATCTCGCCGAGGTGCCGGACGCCGATGCGTCCGCCATCGCAACGGTAGTTGCCGAAGATCATCTTCAGGATCGACGACTTGCCAGCACCCGACGGTCCCGACAACACGACGCATTCGCCGGCCTTGACTTGGAACGACACGCCGCGCACCACGGGCAGCGATATGCCGCCCTGCAGATGCATGGTGAAGGTCTTCTCTGCATTCTCGACATCGATCGTCACGGTCATCGCATTGGGCCCAATTGCATCATGGCGGCAGGATCGAGGACACGAGGAGCTGTGTGTACGGCTCGCGCGGATCGTCGAGCACCTGGTCGGTGAGGCCGGTCTCGATCACCCGCCCCTCCTTCATGACCATCACACGATGAGACAGCAACCGCGCCACGGCCAGATCGTGGGTCACGACGATGGCGGCGAGGCCGAGTTCGTTGACGAGGCTGCGCATCAGATCGAGCAGGCGCGCCTGCACGGAGACATCGAGGCCTCCGGTCGGCTCGTCCATGAACACCAGCCTGGGCTCGGTCACCAGATTGCGCGCGATCTGCAGCCGCTGCCGCATGCCGCCGGAATAGGTCCGCGGCGCATCGTCGATGCGGGCAACGTCGATCTCCACGCGCGCGAGCCAGGACGAGGCGGTCTGCCTGATCTGACCGTAGTGATTCCAGCCGACCGCCATCAGCCGCTCGCCGACATTGGCGCCGGCGGAGACCGCCATGCGCAAGCCTTGCGTCGGGTCCTGATGGACATAGCCCCAATCGGTGCGGAACAGAAAACGGCGCTCCGCCTCGCCAAGGCCGGCAAGATCGCGCAGCACCCCGTCCCGCATCCGATAGGACACGCGGCCCAACGTCGGCGCCAGTTGCGCCGACAGCATCTGCAGGAGTGTCGATTTGCCCGAGCCGGACTCGCCGACGATGGCGAGCACCTCGCCGGGATAGAGCACGAAGGAGACGTCGCGGCAGGCTGCCAACCGGCCGTAGCTCTTCGCAAGCCCTTCCGCGACGAGCAGCGGCTGATCGGACGCGCTGATCATCTCAGCCATGGGCGCTCTCCTTGTGCGGGGCGGCGCTCTGCTCGCCACGATGTCCGGACGCCTGGCGGCCCTCGCAGTAATCGGTGTCGGAGCAGACGAACATGCGGCTGCCCTTGTCGTCGGTCACGATCTCGTCCAGGTAGGAATCCTCCGCGCCGCACAGCGCGCAGGGTGCATCGAACTTGTAGCGCGTGAACGGATGGTCCTCGAAATCCAGCGAGACGACCGGCGTATAGGGCGGAATGGCATAGATTCGCTTCTCGCGTCCCGCACCGAACAATTGCAGCGCCGGGCAATTGTCCATCTTGGGATTGTCGAACTTCGGCGTCGGCGACGGATCCATCACGTAGCGCGCATTGACCTTGACCGGATAGGCGTAGGACGTCGCGATGTGACCGAAGCGTGCGATGTCCTCATAGAGCTTGACGTGCATCAGGCCATATTCGGCCAGCGCATGCATGCGGCGGGTCTCGGTCTCGCGCGGCTCGAGAAAGCGCAACGGCTCCGGGATCGGCACCTGATAGACCAGCACCTGCCCCTCGTGAAGCGGCGCCTCGGGAATGCGATGCCGGGTCTGGATCACGCTCGCCTCTTCCGTCGACGTCGTGGTCGCGACGCCCGCGGTCTTGGCGAAGAATTTGCGGATCGAGATCGCATTTGTCGTATCGTCCGATCCCTGATCGATGACCTTGAGCACGTCGTCGGGACCGAGAATGGCGGCGGTGACCTGCACACCGCCGGTGCCCCAGCCATAGGGCATCGGCATCTCGCGGCTCGCGAACGGCACCTGATAGCCGGGAATCGCGATCGCCTTCAGGATGGCGCGACGGATCATCCGCTTGGTCTGCTCGTCGAGATAGGCGAAATTGTAGGTCGGCGCGCTCATTCCGCAGCTTCCTTCAATTCGGGAACGGCATTGGCCTCGGCGAATTCCTGGCGCAGCTTGCGCAGCAGGCCGAGCTCGGACTGGAAGTCGACATAGTGCGGCAGCTTCAGATGCTCGACGAACCCGGTCGCCTGCACATTGTCGGAGTGCGACATCACGAACTCCTCATCCTGCGCCGGCGCAATCACATCCTCACCCAGCTCACGCGCCCGCAAGGCGCGGTCGACCAGCGCCATCGACATCGTCTTGCGCTCGCTCTGGCCGAAGGCGAGACCGTAACCGCGCGTGAAGCACGGCGGCTCGGTGGCCGACCCCTTGAACTGGTTCACCATCTGGCATTCGGTCAGCTCGATCGATCCGAGCGGCACCGCGAACCCGACCTCCTCGGCCACGAACTCGACCTCGACTTCGCCGAAGCGGATTTCGCCGGCAAAGGGATGGTTGCGGCCGTAGCCGCGCTGGGTCGAGTAGCCGAGCGCGAGCAGAAAGCCCTCATCACCGCGTGCGAGATTCTGCAACCGCAGATCACGATCGGCGGGAAAGCCTAGGGGATCGCGGGTGAGATCGCCGACCGGCGCGCCAACATCGGCTTGCGGCGACGGCTCGATCAGCCCGTCCTGGCCGAGAATATCGGTGACACGTGGCGTCGGCGCATTCGGCGCCTCGGCACGGGCCGGCGGCTCCGGCTCGGCGGCGGCCGCCAACTGCGGATCGAGCAGCCGATGCGTATAGTCGAAGGTCGGCCCGAGCACCTGGCCGCCCGGAATGTCCTTGAAGGTCGACGAGACGCGCCGCTGCACCCGCATCGCACCGGTGTCGACCGGCTCGGTCGCACCGAAGCGCGGCAGGGTCGCGCGGAAGGCACGCACCAGGAAGATCGCCTCGATCAGATCACCGCGTGCCTGCTTGATTGCGAGCGACGCGAGCTCGCGGTCGTACAGCGAGCCCTCGGCCATCACGCGATCGACGGCAAGCCCCAACTGCTCGGAGATCTGCGCCAGCGAAAGTTCGGGCACATCGCGATCACCCCGGCGTTCATGCGCCAGCAGCCGGTGCGCGTTCTCGATGGCGCGCTCGCCACCCTTGACGGCAACATACATGCCTCACTCTCCTGCGGAAACGAGTCGGGTCGTTCGCGGGATGGCGACGATGGACGAGCCATCGACCAGCACCACATCGACACCACGCGGAAACAGCTTCTCATTGATCGACAGCCGCTCGAACAGATCGGCGGGCGCGACCGTTGCACGGAACGATGTCGTCCCGTCGATGCCTGGACCGCGCAGCTTGAACGCCGGCCCTCCGGACAAGCTCGGCACCTGCAGGATCAGCGTCGTCGAGCGATCAGGGTATTCAGCACTGCCGAGCGCGAATGAATCCAGATCAGGCAGCGCTTCGGGGTCCGCCGCCACCGCAAAGCAGGCGAGCGCGGCATCGGCGACGATCGGCGCCCCGGTGTGAAACTTGAGCCAGGCGCCGACCTCGGGCGTGCCGGCGAGCGGCGCATCGAGCCAGATCGGCGTATCGTGATCGAACAAGGTCAACGCGATCGCGGCAGCACCAGGCATCAACGACGACGGCCGGCCGACATTGCCCTCGACCTGCCGCACATTGCCCGGACGCGCCATGGCCTCCATGACGGTACGGAAGGTGGATTGCGCGGACAGAACATTGTCGGCGAAACCGTGTTGCAGATCGGATGCCGCGAGACCCATCAGCCCTCTCCTCGCACCATGGTGTAGAAATCGACACGCGTGGCCGCAGCCTCCTCCGCTCGATGCTCCCGCGATGCGCGCATCTGCTCCTGCAGCGGCGCGACCACCTGAGTCTCGATCGATCGCGCATGGCTCGACGACTGGATCATCGCGTCACACAGCGCCATCAGACGCGCCTTGCCGGCGTCTCGTCCGAGCACATAGCCGAACCCGACCTCGCCGCTCTCCAGCCGTACCGCGGCGCGCGACACCGTCGCTTCGCCGACATTGAACGGCGCGCCATCACCGCCGATCCGGCCCCGCAGCATCACGAGACCATTCTCCGCCGGACGCAGGTCGCGATACTCAGGCAGCGCCAGTCCGTCGAGCCTGGCGCGGATGTCCGCATGCGAGGCATGCGCCAATACCCGCATCGCCGTCCTGCGCCGGTCCTGCATCGCGGTCTCGCCTTCCATCTTCACCCCGAACTTGCTATCGCGAAGTTGTCTATGTTAATAGACAACTTCGTAACGAAGCGCCATGACTGTTTGATGACATGGGCGTGATTTTCAGGTCGCGCAGCGGAGAACCGCAGATGAGCATGCAGGGCGCTGACTCGGGCGTGGCACTGTGGCGCCGGGTGGCCGACGGCATCGAGCGCGACATCGCCGACGGCCGCTTCGCGGCCGGCACCCGCCTGCCCGGCGAGACCGAGATCGCCGAAACCTACCGCGTCAACCGTCATACGGTGCGTCGCGCGCTCGCGACCTTGGCCGAGCGCGGCCTCGTGCGCGCCGAGCGCGGCAGCGGCACTTATGTCGAAGCGCCTCGTCTGTCATATCCCCTGAGATCGCGAACCAGGTTCTCCGAGATCGTGGGCGCCGGCGGGCGCGAGCCGCGCGGACAGTTGATCGCAGCGTCCGAAGAGTCGGCGACGCGCGAACTCGCGCACGCGCTCCGACTGAAGACGGGGGCGCCGCTGGTCCGAATCGAGGCACTGCGTCTTGCCGACAAGACCCCCATCTGCGTCAGCACGTCCTGGCTGTCGTCCGAGCGATTTCCCGAGGCCGGCCACATCTTCGCATCGCTCCGCTCGATGACGGCGCTGCTTGCGCACTACGGCATTCGCGACTATCGCCGCGGCGCGACCAGGATCACGGCGGCCATCGCCGACGCGAGCGACGCCGCACGGCTCGACCTCGCGCTGGGCCGTCCGGTGCTGGTGGTCGACAGCACCGACATCGATGCCGATGGGACGCCGCTGGTCAGCAAGCGCTCGCGCTTCGCGGCGGAGCGCGTGACGTTCGAGGTCGAGAGCTAGACCAGACCCCGCCGCCTCGCTTCGTTCTTGCGCCCTCAGTCGATGAGCGTGCCGTCCTGATTGAAGAACGGATGCGGCCCGTCGAAATCCCCGATCGGCACCTGATGCGTGACGACCGTTCCAAATCCCGGTCCCGGAAACCAGGCATGTAGGTGAAAGGCCGGTGGCTCGATCCGGAAGGATGGCGGGCGAAGCTCGGCCAGGTCGAGCGCGACGGCATGGTTCGGTGCCGGGCAGATCGTGCAGGGGATGCCCGCAAACCGGGTCAGCGTCGCGCGATGAACGTGACCGCACCCGATCAGTTGCACCCGCGGATGGCGCGTGAGGACGGCCGCGAGATCGTCGGCGTTGCGCAGGTTCTGCCGGTCCATGTGCCAGATGCCAGTGGCGAACGGCGGGTGGTGCAGAAACAGCAGGGCCGGCCTTTCGCTGGATCCGGCCAGCGCGGCGTCGAGCCATTGCAGACTCGCTTCATCGAGCTCGCCATGCGGATGGCCGGGCACGCTGGAATCGAGCAGAAGCAGATCGAGATCGGCCAACTCCACGCACCGGTTCAGCGGACCGGTGGGTTGACCATGCAGAGCGTCCGGAAACGCCGCGCGCATCAGCTCGCGTGAATCGTGATTGCCGGGCACGGCGACGAATGGAGTTTCGAGCTCGGCGAGAAGATCCTTGAGATGATCGTACTCGGCCGACGACGGCGTATCGACGAGATCGCCCGAGATCACCACCAGATCGAATTTCGGCTCGAACCGGTTGAGCTCCGTGATGCAACGGGCCAGCGCGCGCGCCGTATTGACGCGGCGGTAGGCGAGCCGGCCGGGCGCCTTGATGTGCAGGTCGGATATCTGGGCGATGACGACGGGGCTCTTGGTCATCAGCAGATCAGCCTTTCTCCGGCAACAGCCGAATGGAGTCCGGGGCAATCCATAGGCCGATCCGCTCTCCCGCAGCGACCCTGATCGAATTCGGCGCGTCCACGGTCAGTGCAATTGAGGCGGCGTCGCGGACGATGATCCGCTGCCGGTCGCCGACAAAGCGGACGCTGTCGACGACGCCAGTCAGACTCGATGCCGCGGCGTCGACGATCCCGATCGTTTCCGGCCGAACCATCGCCACCGCCAGGTTACGTGGACCGGGATCGGCGATCGGCTGCCGACCTCCCGGCAGAACGAGCTGGGCGCCGTCGATCGGCGCCTCGATGATGTTGGCCGCGCCGACGAACTCCGCGACGAATCGATCGGCGGGCGAGAAATAGATTTCGCGCGGCGTCCCGATCTGGGCGATGGCGCCCTTGCGCATCACGACGATGCGGTCGCCGAGCTCCATGGCTTCGGCCTGGTCATGCGTGACGTAGATCGCCGTGATGCCGAGCGTGCGCAACAAGCCGTTGAGCTCGCCGCGCAGGCGCTCTCGCAAGGCCGCATCGAGCGCGGTGAGCGGCTCGTCGAGCAGCAGCACGCTCGGCCGTATCGCGACCGCGCGCGCCAGCGCGACGCGCTGGCGCTGGCCGCCCGAGAGCTGATCGATTCGCCGATCTTCGAGGCCGGCGAGGTTGGTCAGCGTGACCAGCTCCGCGACCCGCGAGGCGCGCTCCGGCTTGGGCACGCCGCGGATCTTGAGCCCGTAGCCGATATTGTCCGCGACGGTCATGTTGGGGAACAGCGCGTAGGATTGAAACACCATGCCGACGTTGCGCTTCTCGATCGGCTGCCTCGTCAGATCCTTGCCGCCGAACAGCACGCGCCCGCCCGCATCGGGTGTTTCGAGCCCGGCCACGATCCGCAGCAGCGTGGTCTTGCCGCAGCCGGACGGCCCCAACAGCACCAGCGTCTCGCTCTGCGCGATGTCGAGCGTGGCGCGCGCGAGCGCGCAGGTCCCGTCAGCAAAGGTCTTGCCGCAATTCTCCACCTTGAGGGCGGCTCCATGCCGGGTCATCGTGCTCACCTCAGGCTTCCTCTCTCGCCGATCCATTGCATGGCCACCAGCAGCGGGATGATCATGACGAAGAAGATCAGCGTGTAGGCGGACGCGACCTCGAGCCGCATCGATGCGTAGCTGTCGGCGAGGCCGACCGGCAATGTCTTGGTCAGCGGCGTATGCAACATCCAGGTCAGGTTGAACTCTCCGAGAGATAGTGTCACCACCATGAGGCTGCCCGCCAGGATGCCGGGCGCGGCGTTGGGAACGATGACGTCGATGAAGCGGCGCCATGGCGCGGCTCCGACCGATGCGGCACCTTCGTCGAGCGACTTCACGTCGATCGTCGAGAACACCGCCATGACGGACCGCACCATGAATGGCATCGTAAAGATCACATGGCCGGCGAGGATGAACAGCCATGAGCGGCGGAAGCTTCCCGCCCCGCCATAGGTGAGCAACAGCGCAAGCGCGATGGCGAGCCCGGGAATCGCGAGCGGCAAGGTGATGATTTCCTCGACCAGCCGCGCCAGCCGTCCGCCGCGAACGTACAGCGCATAGGCAGCGGGAACACCGACCACGAGCGCGACCGCCAGCGTGCCCAGCGCGATCAGGATCGATGCCATGATCGTGCCCGCGTAGAGCTCCCAGACCTCGGCCACCCACTGCAGCGTCACGCCGGATTGAATGCCGCGGAAGTAGTTGACGGTCACGCCCGCGGCGATCGAAAGGCCGGCCGGCACGGCCAGGAAGGCGGCGACCAGCAGTGTGAACAGCAGTTGAAGGATGAAGATGGCTCTGTCGCGCACGTGCCTACCCTGCCGCTGCCACCGAGCTGCCGGCGAAGGAGCGCGCCAATGCGAGCATCAGCCAGGTCATCAGGCCAAGGCCGACCGAGAGCGCCGCCGACGTGGCCAGGTTTCCGGCCAGCGTGAACTCCGTGTAGATCAGCATCGGCAACACGTCGATGTTCGTGGCCAAGGTGAATGCCGTTCCGAACGCGCCCATCGCGGTCGCGAACGCGATTGCGCCGGATGCGATCAGCGCCGGGGTCAGTGCCGGCAGAATCACGTCGCGCAGCACGGCCCAGGGGCTTGCGCCGAGCGAGCGCGCGGCCTCCTCCAGCCCCGGGTCCAGCTTCTGCGCGGCAGCCATGATCGTGAGGATCACCCGCGGAATCGAGAAATAGAGATAGCCGAGGAACAGCCCGTAGATCGAATAGGCGAATACGAGCTTGTCGCCGGTGAGCCGGGACGAGACCTCGCCGATCAGCCCCTGACGGCCAGCCAGAAGGATGATCATGAAGCCGACCACAACGCCCGGAAAAGCGAGCGGAAACGTCAGGATCGCAACCAGGATCGCGCGGCCCGGAAACCTGTGGCGCTGCAGAAACAGGCCGGCGATCGTCGCAATGACCAGGGTCGCGATCGTGGTGGCCGCCGCCAGCGCCAGCGTGTTGAGGAGTGTCGTGCGGTAGCGCGGCTCGAGAATGATCGCGAGATATTCGGTCAGACCGTGCGGTCCCTCGGCGCCGGTCGCGAGCAGCCTCGCCATCGGCAACAGGAAGAATGCCGCGGTGACGGCCGCCAGGGGCAGCAGGCAGAGCCGGACGAAGGATTTGTGCGACATGTGATCAAGTGCACCTCCGCCGGATCGTCTCCGGCGGAGGCGCGGTGCTCCTTCAGCGGACTTCGGACAGATAGCGATCGACGAAGCCCTTTTGCGCAGCTTCCATATCGCCCCAGTTCACGCTCTTGGCGCGGGCGTAGTCGCTGTCCGGCAGGAACTTGTTCTTCACCGAGTCCGGCAGCTCGATCGGGCGCGCCGGACGCAGATAGGCATTGGTCCAGATCGCCTGGCCCTTGTCGGACAGCAGATAGTCGATCACCTTCTTCGCCTTGTCCTTGTCGGGCGCGTTCTTCACAAGGCCGACGACATAGGGAAAGACCACCGAGCCTTCGCAGGGAATCACGAACTCGAAATTGCCCTTCTCGGTATATTTCGCGCGGTAGGCGTTGAAGTCGTAGTCGAACAGGATCGGGATCTCGCCCGAGACGACACGCGCATAGGACGTCTGCTTCGGCACGATCGGATCGTTCTTGCGCAGATCCTTGAAGAACGTAAGGGCTGGCTCGAAATTGGCCTGCGAACCGCCGAGCGCGAGGTTGACGGCAACGGCGCCGACATAGCCGACGGCCGCAGAGCTCGGATCGAGGTAGCCCACCATGCCCTTGTAGTCGGGTTTGAGCAGGTCCTTCCAGCAGGCCGGAACGGGCTTGCCGCCGAGCGCGTCCTTGTTCACGAACAGACCGAGCGTGCCGGAGTGGATCGTGGTCCAGTAGCCGTCCGCATCCTTCAGGCCGGCGGGGACCTGATCCCAGTTTGCGGGCTTGTAGGCCTCCAGCGCGTCCTGCGTCTTCGCCTTCATGCCGAAGGTGACGCCGAAATAGCCGATGTCGCCGACCGGATTGCTCTTCTCGGCGAGGATCTGCGCCAGCGCCTGGCCGGAGTTCTTGTTGTCGTGTGGAATGTCGTAGCCGAGATCGGTCTTGATCGCCTTGAGCATCGAGGCCCAGTCGGCCCATTCCGGCGGGCAGTTGTAGCAGATGACGTCCGCGGCTTTGGCCGGCTGCCATGATGCGGCAACACATAGCGCGAGCAGCGCGAGAACGAGGCGAGTGAGCTTCATGAAGACGGACTCCGTATGTCCTGGCATGGCAGCCAGTTCCGGAGCTTCCCCTAAAGGCGGCACGTGAAGGATTTGCGACAGTCGGTGCAGCACACACAGCCGGCACTGCATCCTGATCGTTCGTAGGCGAACGATCGCAACCTTCGGATGCCGCGCTGTTCAAGCAATGGCGCGGCGGCCGATGATCGCAAAGCGCAGCTTGCCTGAGATCCAGTCGATCACAGCCACCGCAACGAGGATCATCAGGATCAGGAACGACACCTTCTGCCATTCCAGCACGCGGATCTGCTCCGCCAGCTGCAGCCCGATGCCTCCCGCGCCGACGATGCCGATGATCGTCGCCGAGCGCGTGTTGGATTCGATGAAGTAGAGCACCTGGCCGGCAATCACGGGAAGAACCTGCGGCAGAAGGCCGAAGCGGATCTCATGCAGCGGGCTGCCGCCGGCAGCGCGAACGCCCTCGACCTGCCGCCGGTCGGCGCTCTCCATCGCCTCCGAGAACAGCTTGCCGAGCGCTCCGAAATCCGAGACCGCAATCGCCAGCACTCCGGCGAACGGCCCGAGGCCGACGACATTGATCCAGACCAGCGCCCAGATCAGTGTGTCGACGCCACGAATGGTGTCGAACAGGCGACGCACCGGAAAACGGAAGATCGCCGACGGGATGATATTCCTGGCTGCAAGCAGGCTGACCGGAAGAGCGAACACGGCCGCCAAGGTGGTGCCGAGCACCGCGATCGAGAGCGTCTCGCCGAGCGCCTTGAGATAAATCGGAAGCGATGAGCCGGGATCCGGCGGCAGCATCATCCGCGCGATCCAGCCGAGCTGGCCGAGGCCGGACAGCATCCGCGACGGCGAGAAGTCGAGATCGACCAGACCGAAGACGAAGATCGCCACGGCCAACGCCAGCACGAGCGGCGTTGCAAGGCGTGCGGACAGCGGCCGATTGAAGATCTGCGGATAGCGCTCGGCGAGCTGCTTCGGGTCGGGTGAGCCGGAGATACTCATGTGCGGGCCTCCGAGCCGAACAGGCGGCCGCGCAGCCAGCCGGTACCGATGTCGATCAGGAACACGGTGACCACGATCATGACAAGAATGGCGCTGACGTCGGAATAGTAGAACTTGCGGATCGCGACCACGAGCTCCTGGCCGATGCCGCCGGCACCGACGAAGCCCATCACGGACGCCTCGCGCACGTTGATCTCGAACCGCAGCAGCGTGTAGCTGGAGAAGCCGGCGATGACCTGGGGCAGCACGGCAAAGCGCATGCAGGACAGCCAGCTCGCGCCGGTGGCGCGCACGCCCTCGACCGGCTTCATGTCGGCGTTTTCGACGACCTCGGAGAACAGCTTGCCGAGCGCACCGCTCGAATGAAGGGCGATGGCGAGGACGCCCGGGATCGGCCCAAGCCCGAAAGCAATGACGAAGATCAGGGCGAACACGACGCTCGGAACGGTGCGGGCGAATTCCAGGAGCCGGCGCACCGTGAAGCGGATCCACGGCGCGGGCGAGGTGTTCTCGGCGGCGAAGAAGTTGAGACCGAATGCGACGAGCATTCCGGCCATCGTGCCGACGTAGCTGATCAGCAGCGTCTCTGCCAGAAGCTTGATCCACTTCTTGAAGCCCCAGAACCATTCGGGCAGATTGGTCCAGACCCGCTGCCCGTCGTCGAGCGTGAAGATGCGATCGAAGTAGCTGATGAAGTTGCCGAAGTAGGTATAGAACGTCCGCGGATTGACCTCGGCACCGATGGCCGCGGCGAAGAGCACCGCCAGGAATACCATGGCGGACAGGGCAAGACGCAATCGACGGCGCGAAACGGCCCGCCGATAGGTCTCGTTCAGAGCCGCAAGCTGCTGGCTCGGAAGGATCGAAACGGCAACAGCCATCGGCTTCGTGCTGCTCTTGGTTCGGACGTGCGAGGGATTCTTCAACGGACGAGCCGGGCCCCACGAGACCCGGCTCACCATCGATGGATCGTCGATCAGGACGCCTTCTTGCGCAGGCTGTCGACGAATTTGATCAGGTCGATCGTGCCATCCCAGTCCTTCGTCGTGGCAGGGTGGAAGCCCTTCTTCTGGCCGTCGGAGAGACGGTCGAAGGCGGCCTTGTCCTTGATCGGCGCATCGAAGAAGGCCTTGGCGATCGCCGATTTCAGATCGTCCGGCAGGTCCGTGTTGTAGGCGTAGGGGCCGTTGATGATCGGCGCCGACTTGTGAATGATGCGGAAGTCGTCCTTCTTCATCGGCGAACCGTCAGCGTTCTTCAGCATGCCCTTGGTCAGCATCTGGGCCAACGTCGAATCGTTGTCGCTCGTCCATTGGTTGGCCGCGATGTCGACAGTCCCCTGCGAAAGGGCCAGCACCGCGTTCTCGTGGCTGCCGGTGAAGACAACCTTGCCAAAATACGTCTCGGCGTCGGTCACGCCCATCTTGTTGAGCTCGAAGCGGGGCACGTTGTTGCCCGACGTTGAGTTCGGATCGACGAGGCCGAGATTCTTGCCCTTGAGGTCTTCGACCTTCCGGTACGGGCTGCTCGCCTTGACGAAGAACACCGAATAGTAGCCGGTGCTGCCGTCGGAGTTGATGTCGTTGGCGAAGGCATCGGTCTTGACCCCGGTGAGCCGGGCGCGGGCAAACGACGCCGAGCCATAGCTCGCGATGTGGATGTTGCCGGCGCGCTGGCCTTCGATCACGGCCGCATAATCGTTGGCGATACGCAGCGTCACCTTCACGCCCAGCTCTTTCGAGAGATAGTTCACGAAAGGCGTCCAGCGCTCGGTGACACCCGAGGCGTTCTCTGCCGGGACCACGGCGAAGGTCAGCTCAGGATACTTCGCCTTCCAGTCCTCGGCTGACGCCGAGGCCGTGAAAGCCAGCGCAGCGACGCCCGCCAGAACGATGCGACGATTGATCATAACATGCCCTCTTGTTGCAGTAAGTAACAGGTCTCGCCCCCGCGCCATGCGGAAGCTCGAGCTTGCAGAAATCCGCGTCTCAGGCCACGGCCGCTTCGCCAAGTACCGGCACCGTTGCCGCCGGTGCCGGATGGATCGAACCCATCACCTCGTCCGCCTCGAGATCGTAGAGTTCACGTGCGATCTGCGCCGTCAGCGCCGACGGCACGTCGTCGAACACGATCCGTCCGGTCGCCATGCCGATCAGGCGATCGCAATAGCTGCGCGCCAGATCGAGCGAATGCAGATTGCAGACGACGGTGATGCCGAAATGCTTGTTGATGCGCAGCAACGCGTCCATCACGATCTTGGTGTTACGGGGATCGAGCGAGGCGATCGGCTCGTCTGCGAGAATGATCTCGGGGTTCTGCACCATCGCGCGCGCGATCGCGACGCGCTGCTGCTGCCCGCCCGAGAGCTGATCGGCGCGCTGCGCGGCGAGGGAGGCCATGTCGAACTGTTCGAGCGCGGACAGCGCCATGGCGACATCCTCCGCTGGCCAGAGCAGCGCCAGCGAGCGCCACGACGGGATTTCGGCCAGTCGCCCCATCAGCACGTTCGTCAGCACGTCCAATCGGCCGACCAGATTGAACTGCTGGAAGATCATCGCCGAGCGCGCGCGCCACTGCCGCAGGTCACGGCCGCGCAGCGCCGTCACGTCGAGATCCTTGAAGAGGACGCGCCCGCCACTCACCGGGCTCAGACGATTGATGGACCGCAGCAGGGTCGACTTGCCGGCGCCGGAACGCCCGATCACGCCGACGAAGCTGCCCGGTGCAACAGAGAAGGATGCATTGTCGACTGCGGCTTTCATGCCAAAACGGCACGTCAGGCCATCCACCACCAGCATTGAATTCTCCAGACGCCTCGCTTTGGCCTATCGCTAGCGTCTGGATTCTACAGTTATGTGACAGGGACACTGCGGCGCCACGTCCGTCCACATGCCGGTCACAGTCATGCAGATGTCACGCCTCTGTCATAGGGGAGATCCAACACCCTCACAGGCGTAGAGACAGGACGCGAGATGGCCGGCAAGTCGCTTTCGATTGAACCTACCGTTGATCCCTCGGCCAAGCTCCAGGACGTGACGCTCGGCGCCTATTGCGAGATAGGCGCCCGCACCATCCTGCAGGAGGTGACGATGGGCGACTACTCCTATGTGGTCAACGATTCCCAGATCACCTACACGAGGATCGGGAAGTTCTGCTCGATCGCGGCGATGACCCGGATCAATCCGGGCAACCACCCGATGCAGCGGGCGACGCAGGCCCATTTCACCTATCGCGCCAGCGCCTATTTTCCAGGAGAGCCGGACGATGCGGAGTTCTTCGCCTGGCGGAGAGAGCATCATGTCCAGATCGGACACGATGTCTGGATCGGCCATGGCGCGATCGTGCTGCCGGGCCGCAACATCGGCACCGGCGCGGTCGTGGCGGCTGGCGCCATCGTCACCAAGGACGTTCCGGCCTATACCGTCGTCGCCGGCAATCCGGCGCGCCCGATCAAGCGCCGGTTTCCGCACGAGGTCGAGCAGCGGCTGCTGGATCTGGCGTGGTGGGATTGGAATCACGAGGCGCTGCGCGCGGCGCTGCCGGATTTTCGCAAGCTCGCGATCACTGCGTTTCTCGACAAATACGAGGCTGCCCTCGACGCGCGCGTCGCGGTGCTGCAGAGTGCCGCCCCATGACCGATATCTGCATCTCGCGAGGCCGCTGCCTCGTCGATACCGACCTCGTAGACACTTCCTTGATCATATCCGGCGGCGTGATCGCCGGCATCGGGACACCGGGACGCCGGTCGGGTCTCGAACTCGATGCGGAGGGGCTCACTGTGCTTCCCGGCATCGTCGACATCCACGGCGATGCGTTCGAGCGCCAGATGATGCCGCGCGCCGGGGTCGATTTCCCGACAGACGTTGCGCTGATCGACAGCGACCGCCAGGCCATCAGCAATGGCATCACCACGGTCTTTCACGCGACGACCTGGTCATGGGAGCCGGGCCTGCGCAGCGCCGACAATGCGCGGCGCCTGCTCGAATCGATCGAAGCGCTGCGCCCGCGGCTCGCAGCCGACACGCGCTTTCATCTGCGTCACGAGACCTTCAATCTCGACGATGAGGAGGAGATCGGCCGGTGGCTCGCCGACCGGCGCGTTGACCTGTTCGCCTTCAACGATCACATGGATTCGACGGTGGCGAGTCTGGACAAGCCGCACAAGCGCCAGCGCATGGTCGACCGCACCGGCCTGCCCGGCGCGGAGTTCGACCGGTTGGTCGCGCGCATCGCCGCTCGCGCCGACGCCGTTCCGGCCTCGATCGCGCGGCTGGCCGAGATCGCACGCAAGGCTGGTGTCCGCATGCTGTCGCATGACGACAACAGCCCGGCCATGCGCAAGGCGTTTCGCAGCCAGGGAGTGACCATCGCAGAGTTTCCGGTCAATGAGGAGACCGCGCGCGAGGCCGCTCAAGGGGACGACGCGATCGTATTCGGCGCGCCCAACGTCGTCCGTGGCGGCAGCCATACCGGGTGGACGAAGGCCAGCGACATGATCGCCAAGGGCCTCTGCTCGGTGCTGGCCTCCGACTACTACTATCCAGCGCCGCTGCTGGCAGCGTACCGGCTTGCGGCCGACGGCGTTCTTCCGCTGGCGCGCGCCTGGGATCTGATCTCGGGCAGCCCTGCACGCGCAGCCGGGCTGGCGGACCGCGGCACGCTCGCCGAGGGCCGCCGCGCCGATATCATTCTGGTCGACGACCGCGTGCCGTTGCGCCCCCATGTCGTCGCCGTGATCGCGTCCGGCCGGCTGGTCTATCTCACCGAGACCGACCGGCTGAACGCCCGGCCGGCGCGTGCCATGGCGGCGGAGTAGCGAACCATGGCCAATCTTCTGCGCTATGCGATCTATTATGCTCCACCAGCGACGGCGGATCTGGCGGAATTCGGCGCGAGCCTGCTCGGATACGACGCGTGGAGCGGCGATGACCGCAGCTTTCCGAGCGAGATCGTCCGCGCGGTTCCAGACTGGGCTGAGCTGACCGCAGACCCGCGCAAATACGGCTTTCACGCGACCTTGAAGGCTCCGTTCGAGCTGTCCGATGCGGAGAACGAAGCCGCGCTCCGCAGCGCCTGTGCCGCGTTCGCGGCCACGCCGCGAGCCGTCCCGGCCATCCGTCCGATCGTGGACGCGATCAGCGGCTTCATCGCGATGATCCCCGGCGAGCCGTCGCCGGCGCTGCAACAGCTCGCGGCCGATTGTGTCCAGGCCTTTGAGCCATTTCGCGCTCCGATGACGGCCGACGACCGTGCTCGGCGCAAGCCGGATCTGCTGACACCACGGCAGCGCGATCATCTCGATCGTTGGGGTTATCCCTATGTCATGGAGGATTTCCGCTTCCACATGACGCTGACCTGCCGGCTGTCCGACGAACGGCGCCGGCCGATCCTGATGATGCTGCAGGAGAGATTCGCGGCACTGTCACTGACAAAGCTCCGGATCGACAGGATTGTGCTGTTCCGCCAGGCCAATGCCCACGAACGTTTCCGCATCATCGGAGACTGGCCGCTCACGGTCGTCCAGGGGGGATAGCGGCGTCAGTTCGGCATGGCCTGCATAGTGCGGCGGCGCCTCGCGGTCGAAGACCGAGAGTGGCGGCGAGATGTCGGCGCGCTCCCGCGGCAGGGCTCCCCATCCTGCCGCGAGCGCGGCTGAGGTCGCGAGAAATCGTCGATCGATCGACAGGCTCGCGCTTGCATTTGGTGCCGAGACAGTTTCGCTCATGGTGATGAACTCCTCCCAGGCCGATGAAAATCTGCGAGGAGACTATGGTCAGGTCATCGCGCAGCAAGGCGAAATAACAGACGCGATCTGCTGAAAAGCTGACAACACTGTGCGCCGTGCGACACCTTGCACCGTGCCGCGCCGTGATCTGCCGACGGCTTGTCGCCTTCATGCCGCTTAGCGAGTCGCCGTGGTCAAACTGACCTTGCCCCCTGGGCTTAATCCAGTTTTGAGTTCGTTCTGGCCCACGACAAGGACCAGGACATGAAGCGCAGCC
>NZ_JBNPTI010000005.1:0-499992 GCF_051167575.1 Bradyrhizobium sp. HKCCYLS3070 | reverse complement strand
GGCGTCTAGCGCCAAGGACCCAACGGCTTCCCGCCCACCATCATCATGGCAGACTTTCCAGACACAGGGACCCATACGCCGCAGCCGAGGTGGGGCGGCAGATGCCAATGACCAAGCTGCCTCAAACATCGCCCTGGGGGTTGGGTCCCGGCTCAAGGCCGGGACGACACTGTTTTTGTGGCGCCAGCGGTGGTTGGCCACGATCGTTCGTCATGGCCGGGCTTGTCCCGCCTGCGCGGCCGAAGCCGCTTCGGCGCGGCGAAAGCCCGGCCATCCACGTGGCCCAGCGTCCTCGGAACGACGTAGATGCCCGGGACAAGCCCGGGCATGACGAGCGACTAACAACGTGCTCGTAAGAGAGAAGCTCCGCGCCCCGCTCAGTTCGTCTTCGTCACCGGCGCCGTGGCCGGCGCCTGGGCCGGCTCGGCGGCGGCCTGCGGAGTGCGGCCGACGACGGCCGTGAGCAGGCCCTGGCTCCAGAGCTGCTTCGCCGCCTTCTTGGCGTCGTCCAGGGTGACGGCGTTGACGATCTCGCTGCGCTTCTCGATGTAGTCGATCGGCATCTTGTCGAGCTGATATTGCAGCATCGCCTGCGCCAGCTTGGAGGAGGTGTCGAGCGCCAGCATCTGCGAGCCGTTGATGTAGGACTTGGCCTCGTCGAGCTCCTGCTGGGTCGGGCCTTCCTCGGCCATGCGGCGGATCTCCTGCTCGACGGCCGCGATGGTCTCGCCGGCGCGGTCGAAGCGGGTGGCGGTGTTGCCGATGAACAGCGCCGAATGATCCATCCACAGCAGCGCGTCGTAGACGGAGTAGGCGAGGCCGCGCTTCTCGCGCACCTCCTTGTAGAGCCGCGACGACAGGCCGCCGCCGCCGAGGATGTGGTTGACCACATAGGCCGCCATGAAGTTCGGGTCGTGGCGGCGGATGCCGGGACCGCCGAAGGTGATCACGGTCTGCGGCACGTCGAGCGGCACGAGCGCGCGCTGCGGCGGCATGGTGGCGACGACGTCGGGCACCGGCGTCAAGGTGGCCTTGGCCGGCAGGCTGCCGAAGGTCTGATCGAGGAGCTTGCCGAGCGTGGCCGGGTCGACGTCGCCGACAACCGCGACCTTCAGCGTGTCCTTGGCGAGCACGCGGCCGACATAGGCCTTGAGATCGTCGACGGTGATCGTCGGCACGCTGTCCAGCGTGCCGTTGGCCGGACGGCCGTAGGGGTGGTTGGGGAAGGCAAGCTCGAGGAACTTGCGGCCCGCCAGCGAGCTCGGATTGGTGGTCTCGCGGCGCAGGCCGGAGATCACCTGCGAGCGGATGCGCTCGACGTCGGCGCTGTCGAAATGCGGCGAGGTCAGCGCGGTGCGCAGCAGCTCGAACGCCTCGTCCTTGTTGTCGCGCAGCATGCGCAGCGAGCCGCGGAATTGATCGCGCGAGATCTGGAAGCTCAGCTCGATGGCGCGGCGGTCGAGCCGCTCGTGGAAGGTCTTGGAGTCGAGATCGCCGGAGCCTTCGTCGAGCAGGTCGGCCACGAGATTGCCGACGCCGGGCTTGCCGGCGGGGTCCTGCGAGGCGCCGCCCTGGAACGCATATTCCATCGCGATCAGCGGCACGGTGGCGTCCTGCACGAACCAGGCCTCGATGCCGCCGGGCGACACCAGGTGCTGGATCTTGGTTGCCGCCTGGGCGGCAGGAACGATCGTGAGCGCGGCGGCGCCGACGGCGAGAACGCAGGCGAAGCGGCGGGCGAAGGTCATTGTGTTCATCACGACCGCTTCTCCTCGCGCTTGGCCGCATTGTCCTTGATCAGATAGCCGGTGACCGAGCGCTTCTTCTGCAGCCAGGTCTGCGCGGCGGCGCGCACCTGCTCGGCGGTGACGGCACGGATGCGGTCGGGCCAGCTTCGGATGTCCTCGATGCTGAGACCCGTGGTGAGGCCGCCGCCATACCAGCGTGCCATCGTCGCCTGGTTGTCCTGGGCGTAGATCGCCTCGGCGATGAGCTGCGTCTTGACGCGCTCGAGATCCTCGGCGCGCACCGGGTTCTGCGCGATCTCGGCGATGACGCTGTCGACGACAGCCTCGACCTGGGCGAAATCGACGCCCGGACGCGGCGCGACCGCGATCGAGAACTGGCTCGGATCGAGCGACGTGCCCTGATAGGACGCGTTGGCATTGACCGCGAGCGGCTTGTCGACGACGAGCGCACGGTAGAGATAGGAGTTGCTGCCGCTACCCATCAGTTGCGCCAGCACATCCAGCGCGGCCGACTGCCCGGGGGCGGCGGTGGTGGCCGAGGGCACCAGATAGAAGCGGCGCATCGAGGGCTGCTCGACATGCGGGTCGGCCAGCGTGACCGTGCGCGGCGCCACCGGCTCGGGCTCCTGCGGCCGCAACCGGCGCGCGGGGATGTCGGGTTGCGCGGGAATCTTGGCGAAGGTCTGCTCCACGAGCGGGCGCACTTCCTTGGCGTCGGTGTCGCCGGCGATCACCAGGATGGCATTGTTGGGCGCGTAGAAGCGGCGATAGAACGCCAGCGCATCCTCACGGCCGAGCTTCTCGATCTCCGGCCGCCAGCCGATCACCGGGCGGCCATAGGGGTGGTTGACGTACAGCGCCGCCATGATCTGCTCGTTGAGGCGGGCTTCCGGGGAGTTGGCGACGCGCATGTTGTACTCTTCGAGCACCACGTCGCGCTCGGGCAGCACGTTCTCGTCCTTCAGCACGAGGCCGGTCATGCGGTCGGCCTCGAACTCCATCATCTTCGGCAATTGATCGCGCGGCACGCGCTGGAAGTAGCCGGTGTAGTCGACCGAGGTGAAGGCGTTCTCATTGCCGCCGATCTTCAGCACCGTCTTGGAGAACTCGCCGGCGGGATGCTTCTCGGTGCCCTTGAACATCAGATGTTCGAGGAAGTGCGCCAGGCCCGACTTGCCGGGCGTCTCGTCGGCGGAGCCGACCTTGTACCAGATCATCTGCGTCACCACCGGCGTGCGGTGATCCTGGATCACGACGACCTGCAGGCCGTTGGGAAGGGTGAAGCTGGCGGGGGGCTCGGAGGCGAACGTCGTTTGCGCCGAAGCGCCGGCCGTGAACGCGATGAGGGAGACGAGCGCGGCGGCGACGGATTTGAACCGGTGCGAGGACATCATGATCCTTCTGAAGGCCCGCAGGGAGGGGCGATCGGGTTTGAGCGCAGCATGCTACATCGCGCCGGACGGCGCCCGACGTCACAAAACGGCGACATCGTGCCGCCGCGAGACATTAAATTTCGCTAACGCCAGCGAAGCCGGCATCTCCGGGCGAACGGCTGCCGCCGTCACCGTTCCTTGCCGGTCATGATGTCCAGCTGCTTGCCGCCGATCGGCTCCTGCTTGCCGGTGCCATAGGCATAGCTCGGCGACGGCGTCTGATAGCCGGGCGGCGGCTGGGTCAGGCTCTCGCGCTGCGGCTCGCTGGTGAACGGCTTGGTTTCGCTGTCGCTGCCCTTGAACATGCCGAACAGGCCGCCTTTGAAGCCGAGCTGCGACGGGCTCATCATCGGGTTGTTGGCCACGCCGGGCTGAATCGGTTCAGTCGGCTTGGCGGCGGCCGTCCGCCCCATCTTCATCTCGGCCGGGGTCAGCGGACGGGCCGCATTGACCGGATCCCTGTTTTCCTTCTTGCGCGCGGCGGCCGCGGCCCGGCGTTGCTGCTCGTCGGGGTCCTTCGGCCAGTTTGGCGCGGTCGCCTGCGCCGCGGCGGCGGGCGGCGGCAGATCGAGCTTGGGCGGCACCACCAGGGGCGACCGCTCGCGGTATTCGATGGAGGGCGTCTCCATGTTGGTGCCGCCGAGACCGCGCATCAGATTGTCGATGATCTTCTCTTCGAAGGTCTTGTCGTCTTCCTCGTCGTCCTGGGCACGGGCGGCGCCGGCGGCCATGACGAGGCCAATGCCGAGCGCAACGGCGGACAGCCGCAGGACGCGAATGGCCGCGTGGGTCATGATCCGGCCGCTGACTTCGGTCTTGCGCATGGCTTTCCCTGTCCTCGCTTGTCCAGTGCTCGTGCTCCGACGAACCGGCCGCGACCCACCGATTGCGATCCTCGATTCGACGGGGGGCCGTCCAGGCATCGCGCCGATCTCGAAAACGTGAAGATCATCAGGCTCTTGACCCAGGATCGGCACCGGCCGGTATCGACCCGGATCAGGGCGCTTTTGCGGCGGGGGCCCCGAAGAAGGAGTCATATAGCAGGCCCGCCACCCCGGCAACGATCGCCACGTCGGCCATGTTGAAGATGTACCAGTTGTAAACCGTGCCGCCGATCTGGATGTGGAACAACGCGAAATCGACCACCGCGCCATATGCCAGCCGGTCGATGCCGTTGCCGATGGCGCCGCCGATGATCAGGCCGAGTGCCGCCGTCGCCAGTTTGCTTTCCGCACGCGCCATCCAGATGGCGAGGGCGATCACCGCGACGGCCTTCACCGCCATCAGTCCATATTGCGCCAGCGTGCTCTCGCTCTGCAGCCAGCCGAAGCTGATGCCGATGTTCCAGGCGAGGTAGAGGTCGAAGAACGGGGTGATCTTGACGGTGCCGCGGTTGGGCAGGTCGAACACGTACAGCAGCCACAGCTTGGAGGCCTGGTCGATGACCAGGGTGGCGAAGCCGGCGATGAGGCCGAGGCGGAGGCGAGGGGTCATGGGGTGAGCGCGATCATGCCAAGCAACTCGCGGCAAATACCGCTGTCGTCCCGGCGAACGCCGGGACCCATACCGCGTGATGTGTGTTGGCGGAGAAAGCCTGGGTCATCGTCCTTCGTCAACATGAACGCCGGTGGTTATGGGTCCCGGCGTTCGCCGGGACGACAGTTGTGGGTGTCGCGCGATCACGCGTCACATACCGACCCCGAGCGCCTTCCACTCGCGCAGCGCTTGCGCGTCGCGCGGGGAAACGTCCGGGTACTCAGGGTCGTCGCCGACGCTCTCCAGGATCTTCCAGGAGCGGGCGCACTTCTTGCCCACGGCCTTCTCGACGACGACCGCCACGCCCGGCACCGCATCGAGCCGGAACGCATCGGCCGGGGCGTCACCTTCGCGGACCTCGTAGTTCGAGGTGATGCAGACCTCGGCGAGATCGGTGTCGAACAAGGTGCCGAGCAGCGCGCGGTCGGCGACGTAGATGACCGGCGAGGCTTCGAGCGAGGAGCCGATGGTCTTGGCGGCGCGGGCGAGCTCCAACGCGCCGGTGACGACGCGCCTGACGTTGCGGATCGTCTCCCACTTCGCGGCGAGCGCATCGTCGCGGTATTGGTCCATCGCCTCCGGGAACAGCGTCAGATGCACCGACGGCTCTGCGTCGGGCCTGTACATCCGCCAGGCCTCGTCGGTGGTGAAGGACAGCACCGGCGCCAGCCATTTCAGGACGGCATCGCAGATCAGGTCGATCGCGGTCAGCGCCGCCTTGCGCGCCACCGACGACGGCGGGTCGCAATACAGCGTGTCCTTGCGGATGTCGAAATAGAACGCCGACAGCTCCGTGTTCATGAACGCCGCCAGGCTTGCGATCACGGTCTTGTAGTCGAACGCGGCGTAGGCGCGGCTGATGACCTCGGCCTGCTGCGAGAGCTGATGCAGCATCAAGCGCTCCAGCTCCGGCATGTCGGCAAACGCCACGGCGTCGCTGCGCTTGTAGTGATGCAGGGTGCCGAGCATCCAGCGGATGCTGTTGCGCAGCTTGCGGTAGGTCTCGATGGTGTTCTTGAGGATCTCCGGGCCGATGCGCTGGTCGTCGGCATAGTCGGTGGCGCAGACCCAGAGGCGCAGGATGTCGGCGCCGGACTCCTTGATCACCTTCTGCGGCTCGACGGTGTTGCCGAGCGACTTCGACATCTTGCGGCCGTTCTCGTCGAGCGTGAAGCCGTGCGTCAGCACGACGTCGTAAGGCGCGCGGCCGCGGGTGCCGCAGCTCTCCAGGAGCGACGAGTGGAACCAGCCGCGGTGCTGGTCACTGCCTTCGAGATACATCACCGTGTCCTGGCCGCCATCGACCTTGCGCCTGATGCCAGCGAGGCCGGGGAAGTGCACGGGGTCTTCGAGCACGAAGGCGTGGGTCGAGCCGGAATCGAACCAGACGTCGCAGATGTCGTCGACCTTGTTCCAGTCCTCGTTGGCGCGGGACCCGAGGAAGCGCTCGCGTGCGCCGTCGGCGTACCAGGCGTCGGCGCCTTCCTTGGCGAAGGCCTCAGTGATGCGGGTGTTGACGGTCTCGTCCTGCAGGATCTCGGCGGAGCCGTCGCCGGTCTCGCGCACGAACACGGCGATCGGCACGCCCCAGGCGCGCTGGCGCGAGATCACCCAATCCGGACGGTTGGCGATCATGCCGGTGATGCGGTTCTGGCCGGCGGCCGGCACCCATTGCGTGACCGAGATCGCGCGCAGCGCGCGGGCACGCAGCGTATCCCCGGACTTCGCCTGACCTTGGTCCGCGATGTCCTTGTCCATCGCGATGAACCATTGCGGCGTGTTGCGAAAGATCACCGGCTTCTTGGAGCGCCAGGAATGCGGGTACTGGTGCTTGAGCCGGCCGCGCGCGAGCAGCATGCCGGCATCCGTCAGCGCCTTGATGACGGCCTCGTTGGCGTCGCCCTTCTCGCCCTTGTCGTTGATGACGCGTTTCCCCGTGAAGCCCGGCGCGTGGTCGGTCAGCGCGCCGTTCTCGTCGACGGTGTAGGGGATGGTGGTTGCGATGCCCCGGCCGTCGAGCTCGCGCGCATGCGCCATCCAGACGTCGAAGTCCTCGCGGCCGTGGCCGGGCGCGGTGTGCACGAAGCCGGTGCCGGTGTCGTCGGTGACGTGGTCGCCGGGCAGCAGCGGGACGACGAAATTATAGCCGCCGGCGAGACCTTTCAGCGGATGGGCGCATTCGACGGCGTCGAGCGTGTCGCCGGGGATGTCGCGCAGCTTGTTGTAGCTCGTGACGCGCGCCTGCTTGAACACGCTGTCGGCCAGCGCGTCGGCCAGGATCAGCTTGTCACCGGTCTTGGCCCAATTGTCTGCCGGCGCGTCCGTGACCTCATAGAGGCCGTAGGCGATCTTCGGCGAGAACGAGATGGCGCGGTTGCCGGGCAGGGTCCAGGGCGTGGTGGTCCAGATCACCACCGAGGCGCCCGCGAGCGCGCCATGCGCCGGCGACGTCACCGGAAACTTCACCCACACCGTGTCGGACTGATAGTCCTCGTACTCGACCTCGGCCTCGGCGAGCGCGGTCTTCTCGACCACGCTCCACATCACCGGCTTGGAGCCGCGATACAGCGTGCCGTTGGCGGCGAACTTCATCAGCTCGCGGGCGATCTGCGCCTCGGCCGGATAGGTCATGGTGGCGTAGGGATGGTCCCAGTCGCCGATCACGCCGAGACGCTTGAACTCCTCGCGCTGCACGTTGAGCCAGTGGTCGGCATAGGCGCGGCATTCCTTGCGGAACGCGACCATGGCGGCGGAGTCGCGGAAGTCGGGCTTGGTCTTGCCCTTCTTGCGGTAGTTCTCCTCCTCGATCTTCCACTCGATGGGCAGGCCGTGGCAGTCCCAGCCGGGCACGTAGTTGGAATCGTGGCCGAGCATCTGTTGGCTCTTGGTCACGACGTCCTTGAGGATCTTGTTCAGCGCGTGCCCGATGTGGATGTTGCCGTTGGCATAGGGCGGGCCGTCGTGCAGGACGAATTTCGGCCTGTTCTTGGCGGTGTCGCGCAGCTTGCCGTAGAGGTCGATGTCGCTCCAATATTTCAGGATCTCCGGCTCGCGCTGCGGCAGGCCGGCGCGCATCGGGAATTCCGTCTGCGGCAGGTAGAGGGTTTTGGAATAGTCCTTGGCGTCGGATTTTTGGGCGTCGGGCTTTTGCGGCTTTTCGGACATCGTGATCTGGCTGGCTGAGAGATGAGGCGCTGAGACGCGATTTCGATCGCGGGCGGCGGAACGAGCAGAGACATCCCGGTCTTGCGCCGAGCTCAAAGCTCAGGCGGAAGCCGGGCCGCTAATGCCGATGATGCGCCGTATCAACATGGGGCCTCCTCATAGCAGCCGGACTGCGGAATCGCAAAGCGATCCTGCGGCAGCAACGCTGCGGGATCGTCGTTCAGCGTCATTCCGGGGCGATGCGCTAGCATCGAACCCGGAATCTCGAGATTCCGGGTTCAGCCCTGGCGGGCTGCCCGGAATGACGTCACCGATGGAGCAGGAGGATCAGCCGATCTCGCCGAGCCGGGGGAAAAGGCCGGGATCGGCCGCCAGCAAAGCGCGGGCCCTGGCGCTGTCGTCGTCCATCTGCCGGATCAGGGCCTCGATTGAGCTGAATTTGGCCTCCTCGCGGATGAAGCCGATGAAGGCGACGTCCAGGACCTCGCCATAGAGGCTGTCCTTGAAGTCGAACAGGAAGGTCTCGAGCAGCGGCGCGCCGTTGTCGAAGGTCGGCCGGCGGCCGAAATTGGCGACGCCGTCGATCAGCACCCGCTCAGCGCTGCGGCCGCGGCCGACCCGGACGGCATAGATGCCGTGGCGCAGCCCGCAATCGCGATCGAGCCGCATGTTGGCGGTGGGGTAGCCGAGATCGCGGCCGCGCTTCTCGCCGTGGATGACCTCGGAGCTCACGAACCAGGGGCCGCCGAGCATCGCGGTCGCCTCGCTGACCTGGCCCTCCGCCAGCGCTTCGCGGATCGCGGTGGAGGACACCGGCCGCTCGTCGATGTCGACATGGGCCTGGATGTCGACCTCGATGCCGAGCTTGGGGGCCTCGTTGGCGAGCAGGCTGGGCGAGCCGACGCGGCCCTTGCCGAAATGAAAGTCGTAGCCGACCGCGATTCCGGCGATCCCGAGCCGCCCGATCAGGTCATGGTGAATGAAATCCTGCGCCGAGGTCTGGGCGCGGCCCTTGTCGAAGGCCATGACCACGGCGCCGGCAAGGCCGGTTCCGGCCAGGAGTCGCAGCTTGGCGGTCTCGTCGGTCAGGCGGAACTGCGGGGTATTGGGGCTGAAGAAGCGCCGCGGATGCGGCTCGAAGGTCAGCGCCAGCGCCGGGCGCCCCTTGGCCTTGCCCATCTCGATCGCCGCCTCGATCACGGCCCGGTGACCGAGATGGACGCCGTCGAAATTGCCCATCGCCACCACCGCGCCCTTGAGGATGTCCGACGGCGGGGTGGAATCGCGGATGATCTTGAAATCGGGCATGTGACGGAAATATCTCGCGGATTTCGGTGGGCTACCGGCGAACGGTGGTTGCCGTGACGGTGGGCGGCCGGCCCCGCGAAGTCAAGCCGAAGGGGTTCCTCCGCTCATGCAGCGCAGCAATAGCGACATGCAGCCGCAGCGCAGTTAACGCGCTGTTTAACGGCTGATGCTACTGCTGAAAGCGGATGGCGGGGTCGGTTACGACCCGTGCCGCATGAGCTTTTTTGTAACAGTCTGCGCGTTGTGTTCGCGTCTGGGGGAGTCAAGATGGCGGTTGATTTGACGATGCCGGTGCTCGTCGTCGACGATTACAGCACCATGATCCGTATCATCAGGAATCTTCTCAAGCAGATCGGTTTCGAGGACATCGACGATGCCAGCGACGGCTCGATGGCCCTCAACAAGATGCGCGCCAAGAAATACGGCCTCGTGATCTCCGACTGGAACATGGAGCCGATGACCGGCTACGACCTGCTCCGCGAGGTCCGCGCCGATCCGAACCTGGCGACCACGCCGTTCATCATGATCACGGCGGAATCCAAGACCGAGAACGTGATCGCGGCCAAGAAGGCCGGCGTGAACAACTACATCGTCAAGCCGTTCAATGCCGCGACCTTGAAGACCAAGATCGACGCGGTGTTCCCGGACATGGCAACGGCCTGACGCCCGCCTGATCCACTCCAACGAAAGACGCCCGGCACTCGGCCGGGCGTTTTGCGTTTCAGGATCCGTTCACCACTTCAATTCGCGCATCAGGGCGCGCGGCGGATGGCCGAACAGCTCCTTGATCGAGGCCGGGTCGAGCTGCTCGACGCCGGCGAACTCCTCGGAATGGATGCCGCGGGTCACGAACAGGCAGTCGATGCCGAAGCCGTGCGCGCCGGCGAGATCGGTTCGGACGGAATCGCCGATCGCCAGCACCTCCTCGCGCGCGACCGGCCGGCCGGCGTGCTGCTCGGCCAGCATCATGGCCCGCTCGTAGATTGGCCGGTGCGGCTTGCCGTAGAAGATCACCTCGCCGCCGAGCTCGCGGTAGAGCTCGGCGATGGCGCCGGCGCAGTAGATCAGCCGGTCGCCGCGCTCGACCACGATGTCCGGATTGGCGCAGATCAGCGGCAGCTTGCGCTCGCGGGCGCGCAGCAGCATCGGCCGGTAGTCCTCGGCGGTCTCGGTCTCGTCGTCGTAGAGGCCGGTGCAGATGATGTAGGACGCTTCTTCGAGCGGCGACAGCGCCAGGTCGAGACCGCGATGAATGGAATTGTCGCGCTCGGGGCCGAGCCAGAACACCTTGCCGCCGGGATGATCGGCCACGTAGTGGCGGGTCAGGTCGCCGGAGGAGACGATGGCGCTGTAGACCTCGTCGGCGACGCCGAGCTTGCGCAACTGGCGCTGGACCGAATCGGCCGGCCGGGGTGCGTTGGTGATCAGGATCACCGTACCGCCCTGGCGGCGAAAGTGGTGCAGCGCGTCGCAGGCGTCGGGAAAGGACTCGAGCCCGTTATGGACCACGCCCCAGATGTCGCTCAGCAGCACCTGCTTGCGGCCGACCAGATCGCGCAGCCGCTCTTCGAAGCGGAGAACGGTCATGGCAGCCGGCTGATCTCAGAGGGTCCCGGCGGCACGGCGGGCGAGGGCGGCATTGCCGCTGCGCGTCGGAGCATTGGTGTGTGACGCGTCGAGAGAGGTGGTGCCGGCGGCATTGGGGTCCTGAATCTTGATGTCCTGCCCGCCCGATGGGCCGGCGGCGGCCTCGCCGGTAGCAGATGCGCCCTCGGGTCGCAATGGGCGGGGCGGCGCGAACAGGAAGCCCTGGCCGAAGCGGACGTCGTAGTCGAGCAGGTCGACGACGCTGTTCTCACCTTCGATCCGCTCGGCGATCAGGTCGATGCCGAAGCGGCCCAGCAGATCGGAGAGATCGGTCGGGTGAATGTCGGAGGCCGAGCTTTGCTTCGGGTCGAGCAGCAGCGCGGCCGGGACCTTGATGAAGCGGACTCCGCGATCGGCGAGCTCGCGCGGCTCGAACCGGAGGTCGGTGACATGGTCGATCGAGAAGCGGTAGCCGCGCTGTGCCAGGGCCGCGAGATGCTCGGTCCCGGTCGGACCGAGGCTGCGAAGGGTCGACTGCTTGAATTCGAGCACGAAGGACGGCGCCAGGGCGCGATTCGCTTCGAGGAAATCGAGGCATTGCGAAAAGTTTGCAGGGCTGCTGAGCGTCGCCGAGGAGATGTTGCAGAAGATGCCGACGTCCTTGTTGCGAACCATCAGGCGGCGCAGCACCTGGACGCAGCGAAGCAGAACCATGTGGTCGATGCGCCCGACCAGGCCGGCGGCTTCCGCGATGCCGATGAAGTCCTCGGCCGCGACCACCTGGTCGCGCTCGTCGCGAAGCCTGGTCACCGCCTCGTAGAAGCGCACCTTGCGCTGTGGCAGCGTCACCAGCGGCTGCAGATAGATGTCGAGGCGGTTGTCCTCGATCGCGCCTTTGACGGCGGCGAGGATCTGCGGCTGGCTGCGCGGCACGGCCGTGACCGCCGGGGCCTGCGGTTTGGGCGGCAGGGGGGCGGCAGCCGGTGCCGCGCTGAACGTGCCGGAGGTCTCGGCCACCTTCTGCTCGACGCCGCGCGACGGCAGCGCGTTCATCTCGAGCGCGCCGCTGGAGGAAGCGGTCGCCGGGAGCGGGCGATCGGCGTCGCGAACCGTGCCGGCCCCAGCTCCCGGCGGTGTTGCCGGCGGGATGGCCGCGATCAGGTCCTCGTGCTGTGCCACGGTGACGGCGAGCTGCTTCATCAGTCCGCCGAGCTCGTTGATCTCGCCGATGACCCCTTGCAGGCGATCGGCGCTGACCGAGCTCGACGACACGATGCGTCCCTCCACCGCCGACAGGCGGCGGCCGAACTCGGCGACCTGACGCGCGAGGTCGGCGGTGCCGCGCGACAGATCGGCGATCTGGCTGCCGATGTCGGTGCGGTCGCGCAGTCGCATCGACACGGCATTGTAGAGAATCAGGAACGTCAGTGCGGCGAGCGCGACGATCGCGGATTCCGAGCCACTGATACCGGCCACCGAATACAGGATCAGGCCGAGCGAGGCCGCGACCAGAACCATACAAATGGCAACGAAAATCGTGGAGATACGGATCATGCTTGGCGACGCTCCCAACCGAACGCAACCTTAGCACTTCTGTTGATTCGCGAGGATAGTGGGCGGGATTCAAATACCGGGAGACGCCGATGATTTCTCGTCTGCGTGTCATTTACGCAAGTTCACGTGGGAAAGCGGAGTGCCATCGTAGTGTTGCCGATCCGTAGAACACCGGGGGAAGCGCTTCGCGGATTCCAGACATGTTTAGACATGCGTGCGGTGCCATGAGCTGATCAACGCGTGTTGCTTAGCAGCTCGATTGAGCCGGTGATTCTTCGATGTCCGTCGAACCGCGCCTGTCGCTGTCCGGGCAGGCTCACGTGCTGCGGTGACGTCGGCGCAGGGCGGCCACGCCGAGCAGCAGTGCCGCAACGGCGACACCGACGGGTACGTTGATCCGTCCGAGTGCGCCCGCAACTCCGCTCGCGTGATTCGTGGAGGTCGATGACGGTGCCAAGGGGATGGTGTCGGGATCGATCTCGTCCGCGTCGGGTTCCCGGGCCACGGGCGCTGCGATCGCCACGCGCAACCGGCTGGAGAGCGACGGATAGTGCGGCGAAGGGCTGCGGAGCTTGACTGCCGCGACGATCGCGCAGATCGCCGCCAGCGCGACCAGGATGCCGCCGACAACCGCGAACGCGGTGAACAGGCCGTAGGTCATTTCCACCCAGCGGAACAGCGCGGTCAATCCGACGATGCAGGCGGCGATCAGGAAGATGCCCGCGGTGGCGAACAGCCCGGCGGCGACGGCGTAGGACGTCACCGTTCCGGTGGCCTGCCGGGCGCGATCCCGAATGTAGGATTGGGTGGCGCGCTTGACGCGGTTGAGCCTCTGTTCGAGCCCCAATCGCAGCAGCTCTCCTGGCGGTGCAAGCATGCGCGTCCTCCGACAATCCGCTCGCCGCGCGCAAACCGCCGGCTCGCGACATGAACGTGGAGGATTTGCGAAGGTTCCCGGCAATCAGGCGTGCCGTTCTGCGGCAATCCTTGCAGGGCAAGCTATTTGCGATCGGGGATGCTCTCCCGCACGCCGGGTAGGAGCGGACTTCATAAGGTGATGGCGGCACATGACCGATGCGGAGCCAGAGCGAGACCGTATGAATAGCTATGCCAACCAACGTTATTCCGGGGCAAGGCCGCAGGCCTTGAACCCGGAATCCCGATATTGTCTCGCGTCCCTTCCCAACAAGTACGAGATTCCGGGTTCAATCGCCAACGCGTGGCCGCGTTGACGATTGCCCCGGAATGACCGCTGCTGGGAAGCAGTCCAGATAAGGAAATGGCGGCCACCGGGGCCGCCATTGTTGTTGGCTGACGATGTCCGCGCGCGGCTTACGCCACGGCCTTGATGACCTTGCCGACCTTCTCGATGATTTCGCCGACCTGATCCTCGCTGACGATCAGCGGCGGGGTCAGCGCCAGCGTGTCACCGGCGATGCGCAGCATCAGGTCGTTGTTGTGGAAGGCGGTCTCCATCGCGGAGTAGCCGCGCTTGCCAGCCGCGTCGGGCAGCGGCGCGAGGTCGATGCCGGCGGTGAGACCAACCGTGCGGATGTCCAGCACGTTGGGCAGGCCCTTGAGCGACATCACGGCGTCGGCGAATTTCGGCTCGATCGCGCGGGCGTGCTCGAACAGCTTGTCGTCGCGATAGATGTCGAGCGTGGCGAGGCCGGCCGCGCAGGCGATCGGATGCGCCGAGTAGGTGTAGCCGTGGGTGAACTCCACCATGTGCTCGGGGCCGCTCATGAAGGCGTCGTGGATGGTGTCGCGCACCAGCACGCCGCCCATCGGTGCCGCGCCATTGGTGACGCCCTTGGCGAAGGTGAGAAGGTCAGGCGTCACGCCGTAGCGCTCGGCGGCGAAGGCGTAGCCGAGGCGGCCGAAGCCGGTGATGACCTCGTCGAAGATCAGCAGGATGCCGTGCTTCTGGGTGATCTCGCGCAGCCGCTTGAGATAGCCCTTCGGCGCCGGGATCACGCCGGTCGAGCCGGCCATCGGCTCGACGATCACGGCGGCGATGGTGTTGGCGCCGTGCAGGTTGACGAGGTTCTCGAGCTCGTCGGCGAAGTGCGCGCCATACTCCGGCTCGCCCTTGGTGAAGGCCTGCTTCTCGCGGTCATAGGTCGCCGGGATGTGGTCGACGCCGGTCAGCAAGGTGCCGAACAGCTTGCGGTTGTTGACGATGCCGCCGACCGAGGTGCCGCCGAAGCCGACGCCGTGATAGCCGCGGACGCGGCCGATCAGGCGGGTGCGGCTGCCCTGGCCGTTGATCTGGTGATAGGCGAGCGCCATCTTCAGCGCGGTGTCGGCTGCCTCCGAGCCGGAGTTGCAGAAGAACACGTGGTCGAGGCCGGCGGGCGCGAGATCAGCGATGCGGTTGGCCAGCTCGAACGCCTGGGGAATGCCGAACTGGAACGGCGGTGCGTAGTCGAGCGCCGCGGCCTGCTGGCCGATCGCCTCGGCGATCTGGCTGCGGCCGTGACCGGCGTTGCAGCACCACATGCCGGCGGCGGCGTCGATGATCTTGCGGCCATCGACGGTGATGTAGTGCATGTCCTTGGCACCGGCGAGCAGGCGCGGGTTCTTCTTGAAGGCGCGGTTCGCGGTGAACGGCATCCAATGCGCGGCAAGATCATTCGGAACGGTGACGGCGGGGCGGGGGCTCTTGTCCAGCATGGGGACCTCTCGGACGGTTGTGCGACGGCGGCAGCATGATCCGGAAAGGTGGCGAACCGGTGCCAGAAAAGCTTGCCGAAACGGATCGTGCTTGATGGGCCTGAATGCGTGCGCCGACGTTGTCGGCCGCTGATCCGGGCCGCCGCCAAGCTATCAGCTTCGCGGACGGACGGAAATGTCAAAGGTCCAGCGTTCCCGCTGCCCTGGTGAGCGGATTCTGCACGGCAGCAGCAGATTGTGCCGCATATTGGAAGTCGCTGCGTCATTTCGCGCCAACCGCGCCGGTGTGCCTCGGGCCGCCGCGTCTCAGACGAGATCGCGCGCGGTGATCCAGAACACCTCGCCCTCGGAGTCCTCGGTGTCGAGCCAGAGCAGCGGCAGGTCGGGATAGGCCGCCTCGATCTGCGGACGGTCGCGTCCGACCTCGCACAACAACCCTCCTTCCGCAGTCAGGTGGTCGCGCGCCTGGCTGAGGATGCGATGGATGATGTCGAGCCCATCGGGGCCGCCGTCGAAGGCCAGCGCCGGCTCGGCGCGGCATTCCCGAGGCAGGCCGGCCATGCCCTCGGCGTCGACATAGGGCGGGTTGGTGATGATCAGATCGTAACGGCGCTGGCTGAGCGGTGCGAACAGGTCACCGCGGTGCAGCGAGATGCGCTCGCCGAGGTCGTAGTCGGCGACGTTCTTCGCCGCAACGGCGAGCGCATCCTTGGAGATGTCGACGGCGTCGATCACCGCATTGGGGAAGTGGCGGCTGGCCAGGATCGCCAGGCACCCAGAGCCGGTGCAGAGGTCCAGCACGCTGTCCACGGCCAGCGGATCGTCGATCAGCGAGGTGCCGTCGGCTTCGGCGCCGCCGAAATGCGTCTCCAGCAGCTCGCCGATGAACGAGCGCGGCACGATGACGCGCTCGTCGACGTAGAACGGCAGGCCGCGCATGTAGACCTTGTTGACCAGATAGGCCGCCGGCTTCCTCGTGGTGATTCGCGCCGTGATCAGGTCGAGGATCGTCTTGCCTTCGGCCGCGGTGACCCGGGCCGTGACGAAGCTCTCGAACTGATCGGGGCGCAGATGCAGCGCCTCGCCGATCAGGAAGGCGGCCTCCGACACCGGATCGGTGGTGCCGTGCGCAAACACCAGATCGGCGTTCTGGAAGCAGCTCACCGCGTAGCGCAGGTAGTCGAGCAGGCTCGCCAGCTCGCCCGCATTGACCTTCGGCAGCCTCAGTGCCGCCGCCTTGCGCGGCGCTGCCGTCTTGACCTTCTTCGCCATCACGACTTCCAGCGCGCCGCTGCGGCATCGTCGTGGCTCTTGGCCTCGACCCAGCCGCCGCCGTTCTCGGTTTCCTCGCGCTTCCAGAACGGCGCGTTGGTCTTGAGATAATCCATCAGGAACTCAGCCGCCTCGAACGCCGCCTGACGGTGGCTGGATGCGGTCACCACCAGCACGATGTTCTCGCCCGGCCGTATCCGGCCGAAGCGGTGAATCACGGTCATGCCCTGCAGCGGCCAGCGCGCCATCGCCTGCTCGGCATGGCGCATGATCTCGGCTTCCGCCATCCCTGGATAGTGCTCGAGCGTCAGTGCGCTGATCGGCGTGTCATGGTCGTTGCCGCGGCACAGGCCGGAGAAGCTGACGACGGCGCCGATGTCGGTGCGGCCATGGCTGAGGGCCGCGATCTCGGCCGCGGTGTCGAAATCCTCTTGCTGCACGCGGACGGTGACGATCGCGGTCATGGACAGATATTCCGTTACGTCAGCCGCCGGTCATCGGCGGGAAGAACGCGATCTCGCGGGCGCCGGCGATGGCCGCATCCGGCTGCACATGGGTATGGTCGATCGCGGTGCGGATCACCTTCGGCCTCTCGAACGCATAGGCGTAGCCCTCGCCGCGCGTGGTGAGCCAGGCGATCAGCTCGCTGACCGTGCGCACGTCCGCCGGCGGCTCGACCGTCTCCTCGGCCTTGCCGACGCGCTCGCGCACCCAGGCGAAATACTTCACCTTCATCGCGAGTCCGCCTCGATGAGGTGGTGGATGCCGGCGCGGAAATAGTCGTAGCCGGTGTAGATGGTGAAGACCGCCGACAAGCCGAGCAGCCAAATTCCGATCCCGCTCACGATCGGGCCAACGGCCGTCGAGATCTGGGCGACCGCCGCATCGCCGGCCTCGCCCGCGAGCAGGAAGCCGATTGCCACCAGTTGCATCGTGGTCTTCCATTTGGCGACCTTGGTCACCGGCACCGAGACGCGCAGCGCGGCGAGATATTCGCGCAGGCCCGACACCAGGATCTCGCGGCACAGGATCACGATGGCCGCCCACAGCGACCAGTTCTGGATGGTGCTGTCGGCGGCCAGCATCAGCAGGCAGGAGGCGACCAGAAGCTTGTCGGCGATCGGATCGAGCATACGGCCGAATGCCGATTGCTGGTTCCAGATCCGCGCGAAATGACCGTCGAGATAGTCGGTGATCCCAGCCGCAATGAACACCGCGACGGCGACCCAGCGGAGCCACAAAGGATACATCCAGACCGACTGCGCGTAGATGCAGCCGACCACGACCGGTATCGCGGCGATGCGCGTATAGGTCAGGATGTTCGGCAGGGACGTCGACGTCTTGCTGGGCACGCGTGTGGTCGCAATATTCATCCGGTGTACCAATACTGCCGCCGTTCGGACGTCAACCTCCGAGCCGAGCCGCTTCGGCAGGATGACGCAGATATGACGCGAATCGCAACGAAGTCTTGCGGAGATAGGAACTCTTGCGCATGCGGCAACGCGACCCGCAACGCTTCATTAAGCAACCGGACGCGGTCGCGCCAGTGCGCAGATCGGCGGGCGCGACGCACGGCTGGGACCTTGTTGCGGTGCAGTGACGGCTGCGCGAAGGCTTGAGCGAAAGCCTCAGATCGCCTCCGCGCCATGCACCGCGCACCAATGCGCCTGGCGTTCCGCGAACACGCGGTCGCGCACAAAGGTCAGCGTTTCGTCGTCGAAGGTCTCGATCACCTCCAGGCTGAACGACCCTTCGCCATGGGCGGCCCAGGCCGCCTGCAACCCGCCGCGGCGGTGGCCGCCCTGGCGCAGGGTGAACCACAGCCGGTTCTGGATTTTGTCGAGATCCGGCGCGCAGCCGACCCAGCGCTGGCCGGTGGCGGCGCAGGTCACGGCGAAGATGCCGGCAGGTGTCTTGCGTTCCTTATAGGCGGCGACGGCCGCCTTGCGCTGGTCGGGGGTCATGGTGGGGCTCCACTTTAACCCGGGTAATTAGCGTATATTTTTATCCGGGTAAATTGTTTTTGCCGACAGCCTGCCAACTCGTCGTTTTTTTGCTGTCCCGGCTTTCACATGGTGAGCACGACGCGGCGGGTGGCATCATCCCTGGCCCAATTGCGTTCGATCGCGTTCAGCGGGATCGGATCGGCCGCGATCTCGAGCCGGGCAGGGATGGCCGCCTGCAACAACTCACCGGTGAGCGCGATCAGACGCTCGAGCGGAATGCTGCCGATGCCGCTGCCCATCAATTCGATGGCTGATGCGCGCAGCACCGCGCTCGGCAGGGTGATGTCGCCGCTGCTGATGGAGCCGATCTGGACGAATCGGATCGGTCTCGCCTCCGCGCCCGCCTTGGCCGCTGCCATCAGCAGCCGCTCGGCGCTGGCGCCCCAGAGATAGTCGAGCACGACGTCGACACCCCCGGCGAAATGGGGCTTGAAACGTTCCTCCAGCGCGTCGCCATCGCCGACCAGGGGAATGACCGCGTCGGCGCCGAGCGCGGTCAGGGATTGCAGCGTCGCGGCGTTGCGCCCGGTCGCGATCACCTTGGCCGCACCGAGATGCTTGGCGATCTGAACCGCGAGCCGACCGGACGTTCCAGTGGCGCCATTGATCAGCACGGTGTCGCCGGCGCGGAGGTGTGCGCGCTCGCGCAGCGCCGCCCAGGACGACAGGCCAGGATTGGCGATTGCCGCCGCGGTGACGTCATCGAGATCATCGGGCAAGGCGAGGCATCGCGCCTTCGGCACCACCGTCTTTTCGGCCATGCCGCCATGGGGGGCCCTGGGAAGCACGAAGTAGACCCGGCTGCCGTCCTCACAGCGGCCGACGCCATCGATCCCAGCCACAAAGGGAAACGCGCCGGTTGAGCTGTAGTGCGTGCCGGAGGCGCGGGCCTTGGTGATCTGGCTGATCGCTGCGGCGGTCACGGTGATCAGATGCTCGTCAGGAGCAGCGATCGGGTTGGCGAAATCGGCGTAGACCGGCGGCTGCCCGGCTTTCTGGACAATAGCGGCTTTCATGGTGGAGCTCCGGATTATATGTGTATAATGCACATATATCCGGAGGGACTGATGTCGCCAAGGAATAATGTGCAAAATACA
Source organism: Bradyrhizobium sp. HKCCYLS3070 (assembly GCF_051167575.1). Taxonomy (NCBI): domain Bacteria; kingdom Pseudomonadati; phylum Pseudomonadota; class Alphaproteobacteria; order Hyphomicrobiales; family Nitrobacteraceae; genus Bradyrhizobium; species Bradyrhizobium sp. HKCCYLS3070. The sequence goes on along the minus strand of NZ_JBNPTI010000005.1, from coordinate 480,610 downwards.
CATATAAGTGAGCAGCTCCGCGTCCTGCACGGGGCGCTGCTCGACATTGTGGCCGTGATGAACCGGCCGCAGCGCGACGAGGCGCTGATCAGGGAAGCCGGCATCGCGCTCGACCGCGCGCTGTTTCCGCTGCTGGTCGGAATCGAGCGATTTGGCCCGATCGGTGTGGTCGAGATGGCGGATCGGGTCGGGCGCGACTACACCACCGTCAGCCGCCAGGTCGCCAAGCTCGAGAGCCTCGGGCTGGTGGCACGCCAGGCCAGCGCCGCGGACCGGCGGGTGCGCGAGGCGGTGATCACGCCGAAGGGCAAGGCCATGACCGACCTCGTCGACGCTGCGCGCGAGCGGATCGGCCGCGCCATCTTCGAAAGCTGGGAGATCCGCGATGTGGATGAGCTGGTGCGGCTGATGCGGAAGTTCGCCGATGCGGTGAAGCAGGAGCCGCCGGCTGCGGCTTGAGCCGCGATCGGCTCAGCTCGCGTTGCTGTGAAAATACTCGAAAATCTTCCGCGCGCTTTCGGCGCTCACGCCCGGCACCTTGCCGAGATCGGCGATCGAGGCGCGTTCGATCTCCTTCAGGGTGCCGAAATGGTGCAGCAGCGCGCGCTTGCGCGACGGGCCGATGCCGGGGATCTCCTGCAGGCCGGCCTCGCGGATGTCCTTCTTGCGCAGCTTGCGGTGCGAGCCGATGACGAAGCGATGCGCCTCGTCGCGCAGGCGCTGGATGAAATACAGCACGGGATCGCGCGGCTCGAGCTTGATCGCCTCGCGCTCGGGGATGAACAGCGTCTCGCGGCCGGCGTCACGGTCGGGGCCCTTGGCGACCGACATCAGCGCGACATTGGTGACGCCGAGCTCGGTGAAGATCTCGCGGACGGCATTGAGCTGGCCGCGGCCGCCGTCGATGATGACGAGATCCGGCCATTGCGGCACGTCGTCCTCCTTGGCCGCGCGGGCGACATCCTTCTCCGACGGTGACACCAGCCGCTTGAAGCGGCGCTGCAGCACCTCCTTCATCATCGCGTAGTCGTCGCCGGGCGTCAGCCCTTCCGACTTGATGTTGAACTTGCGGTACTGGTTCTTCATGAAGCCGTCGGGGCCGGCGACAATCATCGCGCCGACCGCGTTGGTGCCCTGGATGTGGCTGTTGTCGTAGACCTCGATGCGCCGGGGGATCTGCGGCAGGCCGAGCGTCGTCGTCATCGCCTCCAGCAGCCGGCTTTGCGTTGCGGTGTCCGCGAGCTTGCGGCCCAGCGCCTCGCGCGCATTGGTCAGCGCATGGATGACGAGGTCCTTCTTCTCGCCGCGCTTCGGGCAGGACACCTCGACCTTGTGGCCGGCCTTGACGCACAGCGCCTCGGCGAGCAGCTCGGCTTCCTCGATCTCGTGCGACAGCAGGATCAGCTTCGGAGGCGGCTTGTCGTCGTAGAACTGCGTGATGAACGCCGACAGCACCTCCTCCGGCAGATAGCTCTTCTCCGCGCGCGGGAAGTAGGCGCGGTTGCCCCAGTTCTGCCCGGTGCGGAAGAAGAACACCTCGACGCAGGAATAGCCGCCCTCCTGGTGGATGGCGAACACGTCGGCTTCCTCGACCGTGCGCGGATTGATGCCCTGCTGCGAGGAGATCGCCGACAGCGCCGCGAGGCGGTCGCGATAGACGGCGGCAGTCTCGAATTCGAGCTCGCCTGACGCCTTCTCCATTTCGGCCGCCAGCAGCGCCTTCACCGCCTGGCTGCGTCCGGACAGGAAATCGGTCGCCTCGCGCACCAGCTCGGTGTAGCCGGGGAAGTCGATCTCCTGGGTGCAGGGCCCGGCGCAGCGGCGGATCTGGTGCAGCAGGCAGGGGCGGGTGCGGCTCTCGAAGAACGAGTCGGTGCAGGAGCGGATCAGGAAGGCGCGCTGCAGCGCCGTGATGGTGCGGTTGACGGCACCGGCCGAGGCGAACGGACCGAAATAGCGCCCCGGCCTGGACTGCGCGCCGCGGTGCTTGAGGATCTGCGGCGCCCAATGGTCGCCGGTGATGAGAATATAGGGAAACGACTTGTCGTCGCGCAGCTGCACGTTGAAGCGCGGCTTGAGCTGCTTGATGAGGTTCGCCTCCAGCAGCAGCGCCTCGGTCTCCGTGGTGGTGGAGACGATCTCGACCGTCACGGTGGCTGCGATCATGCGCAGGATGCGCGCCGGCAGCGGCGCGTTGGCACGCGCATAGGACGACAGGCGCTTTTTGACGTTCTTGGCCTTGCCGACATAGAGCACGTCGTGCGCCGCGTTGAGCATGCGGTAGACGCCCGGCGAGGTCGGCGCCAGCCGCACCGCGTTCTCGATCGCCGCGTGGCCGATCGCAAGCGGACCTTCGCCGACCGCCTCCAGGCTCTCCTCGGCCAGCTCCGGCAGCCGGCCGTCATCGTCCTCGTCCGCAGCCGATGCGGCGGGATCGAGGTCGGGCGTGTCGATGGTCTCGGGCGGCAGGTCGGCCGCGCCACGCCGGCTCGGGGGCGTCGGCGCCTTGGGTGGATCGGAGCTGTGGGTGGTCATGTCCGCAAACTAAGCGCTGCCGCGCCGTCTCGCCAGCTTGCGATGGCGCCATGCACAGGGCAGGGCGGTAACGCTTCGTTAAGCACGTTAATGGCCGGGTAACCCGGCTTAACAACGGCTTAACCTAAAACTCTCGATAAATGCTCACGAAAGAAGCGAGAGTTCCGTAACCACGCCGGCCCGCGCACCACAGTCGCGCGGCGCAGGCTCCGGCGGGTGACGGCGAGTGGCGTGGAGTGAGCGATGAACAGGTTCTTGGTCGGTGCTGCCGCCGCGGCGGGCTTGGGCGCGGCGGCTCTCGGATCGGTCTCGGCGCAGGCGGCGGATCTCGGCTACGGGCGCGGCGCGCCCTATACCGTGAACCAGCCCCTCAACGCCTACAGCTGGGCCGGGCCCTATCTCGGCGGCACGCTGGGCTATGAATGGGGCACCGTCGGCAACAACCCGACCAAGCCGTCCGGTCTCACCGGCGGCCTGACCGCGGGTTACAATTGGCAGAACGGCCCGTGGGTGTTCGGCGCCGAGGGCGACATCAACCTGACCGGCGCCAATGACACCTTCGCCCCGTGGAAGTTCTCGAACCCGTGGTTCGGCACATTGCGCGGCCGCGCCGGCTACGCCTTCAACAACATCCTGTTCTACGGCACCGGCGGCCTCGCCTTTGGCGGCCTGCGCGCCGAGACCTTCGGTCTTTCGGAATCGCACACCACGGTGGGCTGGACGCTCGGTGCCGGCACCGAGTTCGGCCTGGCACAGAACTGGACCGCCAAGATCGAGTATCTCTACGTCGATCTCGACAGCAGCAATTTCGTGATCACGGGGGCGAAGAACGACTATCGGTTTGGAATTGTGCGCGCAGGCATCAACTTCCACTTCTGATGGCAACGAGGGAATAGGAAGAAGAAACGTCCAACGACAACCTCCCGGCCGCTCGCGTGGCCGGGATTTTTTTGTCGGAGCGCTCTGTGCAATCTGGAGACGTGCATCATTGCGCGCGGCCTGCACGTACGAGCCGGCAATGCTGTGCACGCGAGCAGGCGCTGCCGACAGCTTCCAAACCAGCGAAGAGGTGGCGTCGAGGCGCGCCCGGCTGCAATCATGCCGGCGCGTGAACCACCGCCAGGCGGGCTCGCCCTAAGACGACAGCACCAGGTTGACCGCTTTCGGGCCCTTGCCCTTCTTGTCCGGCTCGACCTCGAAGCTGATCCGCTGTCCTTCGGTCAGGTCCTTCAGGCCCGCGCGCTCCACCGCCGTGATGTGCACGAACACGTCGCGTCCACCGTCGTCCGGCTTGATGAAGCCGTAGCCGCGTTCGCCGTTGAAGAACTTGACCGTCCCAGTCATGGCCATCGGGAAACTCCTCCCCCGCAATGCTTCCTCCACTGCGCGCCCTGCGCAGCGTCCGACCGGACATCACTTTGATCGGAAAGCGTTGGCCACCTTAACGCCCAGCGCTCGCCGCGCCGGATCGCCGGATCTTGTTAGGCCTTGATCACCCCGCCGCAACCATTCGCGGAAGCGGAACGTAAAGCCAGTCTTACAATCGGACACAATAATACGGTTCCGCGCCGATTGACTACGGCTTTTCGACCAGTCGCCGTTTCAAGCTTTGGGGAATTCGAGTCGGAAGCGCGCCGCGCCGCCCTGGCCGAGGGGCTTCTGCAGTTCCTGCAGGATGAGCTTCAGCTCGTCATGTAATGTCCAGGGCGGGTTGACGATCAGCAGCCCGGTCGAGGTGAGCGCCTCGCCTTCGATCTGCGGCGCAACACTGAACTCGATCCGCAGAACCTTGCCCGGCGGCTTGGCCGCGGCTGCGAGCGCCGCGACACGATCGCTCAGCTCTTCCGTCGCACGCCGGCTCTTGGCGGGATACCACAGCACGTAGATACCGGTGGTCCACTTCGCGAAGGCCGCGGCGAAGCGATCGGCGAGCCGCTCGAACTCATCCTTCGCCTCGAACGCCGGATCGATCAGCACCACGCCCCGGCGCTCGTTCGGCGGCACGAAGGCGGGCAGGGCGACCCAGCCGTCGAGATCGACGACACGGGCCTGGGTGTCGCGGCGCAACTGATCGATCAACTGCTTGCGGGGGATCGGCGCGAGCTCGCACAGGGTCATGCGGTCCTGCGGCCGCAGCAGCGCGCGCGCGATCAGCGGCGAGCCGGGATAGGCGACCAGTTCGGCCTTGGGATTGAACGATCGGACGATATCCAGATAGGGCTGGACCAGCGCATAGGCCTGATCCGACAGCCGCGCCTGCAGCACGCGGGCGATGCCGGTGAGGTACTCGCCGCTGCGCGTCGCCTCGTCGCCGGTGAGGTCATACAGGCCGGCGCCGGCATGGGTGTCGATCACCCGGAACGCGGCGGGCTTCTCCTGGAGGTAGACCAGGATGCGCGTCAGCACGATGTGCTTGATGACGTCGGCGAAGCCGCCGGCGTGGAAGGCATGTCGGTAGTTCATGCCATCCGGTTACGCCGTTCCGCGTCAAAAGGGTACCCCGTCGATGCGCCGGACGCCCTCCGGAGAGCCGCGGATGAGCGCCGCCGCAGGCCGACGCGCTGCGTCGCCCGATTCGCAGCCGCTAGCCGCCGCGGACCGGCGGCATGTTGACCTCGTCGCGCCGGCAGGCCTGCCGGTCGATCTCGTCGCAGTTGCGAAACTCCAGATCCTTCGACAGACAGATCCGGACCTCGCTCAGCCTGGTGCGGTTACAGGTGACGGCAATGCCCGATGTCGTGAGCTTGGGGTTGGCCTTGATGAAGGCCTCCTCGATCGCCGCCGGCGCCACCGTCTTGGCCTCCGCGAGATCGAGGAATTCCGGGGGGATCTTGATGGCGGCGCGGGCCTTGCGGATGGCTTCGAAATAGGCCTTCGCCGACACGCCGGCGCAGGTGCCGTGCTTGTCCCACTCGTTGTAGATCAGGCCCGGCGCCGGCATCAGGTCGAGCATCGAGGTCATGATGTTGCGGGGCAGGCGCGGCGCCGGCTGCTCGCAATATTCGGGGTAGCCGTTCTCGTATTGCGGCCACAGCCCGTGCACGACGAACGAGTACGGTCGGCCGCTGCATTGCTGGGACCGGCTGCCGCGACCGCCGCGCTCCTCGGCTTCGGCGCAGTACGAGGGCGACCACGACAACGAGAGAACATAGAAGTCGAACGCGCCCGGCGCATTCTGGCGGCGGTCCTGCGCCTCGGCGGCGCCAGCCGTGAGCACACCGAGCAAGAGGGCAAAGCAGGCGATCGTTCTGGACAACAGGACGGCAGGTCGGCACAGGCAATCGAACATGGCGTACTCCCCGGAAAATGCCAGGAGCCTACCAGCACACGGGAACATTTCAAGAACAAAAATGGCTGCCCCAAGGCAGCCATTCGTCAGCCGGCCGCCCGCGCGAGCGGCCGATACGCCGGGAAAGGCAAATCAGGGCTTGGCGGCGCGGCAGGCCGGATTGAAGGCCCAGTTGCGATCGAGGCCGACGACGCAGAACTCGACGCCCTGGTCATAGCCGGCGAAGCCGCCATCCTCGATGATCGAGAAGTTGACGGTGCGCGCCTTGCCGTCGCTGATCATCACGCTGCCGGTGCAGAAGCGACGCGGAATGTTGTCGGACTGCCAGGGCCGGAAGGCGATCTCATGGACATTGGCGACGCCGGTGATCGTCAGCGAGGAATTCCAGAAGGTGCTCTCCTTGTCCTGGAATCGCGAGACGATGGTCGGAATGGCCGCCTCGCAAGGCGCGACCCGGCCTTCATATTTCGGACCGGACAACCAGAAGTTCATCTCGAGCGGGTTGGCGGCCTGAGCCGGGGCGGTGGCGACGATGGCGGCAAGCAGCGCGCCACAGGCGGCGCCGAACATCTTGAAAGGTGAGCTGAAGTCGCGCATGGGCCGTCCGCAAGGCTGATCCGGGAGCGTGGACCGTGCCGCGGCGGCCACAGGAGGTCAAGTGCAACGCGGCAACACTCCACGATTAGTCCTGTTAACGCGAGGCCGGTGTTCTTTTCTTGACCGGACAGGACCTTTAGAATGGCGGGCCAGATCGAGGAGAATGCAATGCGGACGCTGATGGCCGGATTCGTGAAGACTGCAGGCCTCGTGGCCGCTGGGATGGTGCTGGTTGCGGCATCCGCCCAGGCCGACGTGGTGCCGCCCTTCAAGGGCAACGACACCGGCGGCATCATCGCCTTCCAGCTGGCCCAGACCACGGATGCGCGCCAGCTCGCGGTCGATCATTGCGCCTCCTACGGCAAGGTCGCGAAGTTCCGCGCCGTCGATGCGCGCTACGGTGGCTACGTTTCGTTCGCCTGCCGCTGGGTACCCTATGGCTCGGCGCAGCGGCCGCTGCGGACGCTGTACTGACCTTCCATCAACTGCCGTTCTCCCAATTGCCACTTTTCTGCGGCATTCGCTCCGGCATCGATCAACGAGCCGGAACGGGGCATATGACCTGCACACGCATCGCAATTGGGCTGTTGGCCTGCTGCCTCCTGGGCGTGACCGCGAGCCATGAGGCACGGGCCGTCGACCTGCCGGTGCGCAAGGCCGGCCTGTGGGAGCTGAAGATGATCAGATCCGGCGGTCAGCTGCCGGAGGCGACGATGCAGCACTGCACCGACGCGGCCACCGACAAGGAGATGAACAACTTCGCCTCGCCGATGGCGCAGCAGGTCTGCTCCAAGCAGGACATCCAGAAGACCGCGACCGGCTACGTCTCCGATTCGGTCTGCAATTTCGGCGGCATCAATACGACGTCGCATGCCGACATCACCGGCGACTTCAACTCGGCCTATACGGTGAAGACGATGTCGCGCGTCACGGGCGGCGCCGCCGGCACCGGGGTGAAGGACACCGCGATGACGATCGAGGCCAAATGGCTCGGCGCCTGCAAGCCCGACCAGAAGCCCGGGGACATCGTGATGCCCGGCGGCATGAAGATGAACGTCAAGGACATGGCCAAGCTGAAGGCCCTGATCCCGGGCGTGAAGCAGTAGGCGGGCGCTCGTTGCGTGTGGCGGGTGCAGAGACGTGGGTTGGCGTTCATCCGCGGACGCGAAGCACGATCTTCCCGATGTGTCGGCTCGTCTCCATGCGTTCGTGCGCATCGGCTGCCTCGGACAGGCGATAGGTGCTGTCGATGTGCGGCCGAATGGCCGTTCCGAGCAGGGGCGAGATGCGCTGCCGCAGCTTGCTTGCGAGGCGGCGTTTGATATCGAGTGACGTCGACCGCAGGAATGCGCCGGTGATGCTGGCCCGGCGCGCCATCAGGCTGCGCAGCGGCACCGCCAGCTCCTTGCCATGTCCGGCCGAGAGCAGGGCGATCCGTCCGCCCATCGCGAGCGCCGCGAGGTCCTGCGCGATGTGAGCGCCGGCGGAGGTGTCGAGGATGCAGTCGACCCCGCGCGTCCCCGTCGCCGCGCGGATCTGCTCGGCGAGATCGGGATCGGCATAGTCGAACACGGCGCTGCAGCCGAGCCCGAGTGCCAGGGCGCGCTTCTCTGTGGTGCCGGCGGTGGCCATGACGGGATGACCCAGCGCGCGCAGGAGCTGGATCGCGATCGTGCCGACGCCGCTGCTTCCGCCATGAATCAGGGCCGTCTCGCCGGGCGCCATGCGCATCAGCTCGAAGAAGTTGAACCAGGTCGTGAACAGCGCCTCGGGCAGGCCGGCGCCTTGGATCCAGTCGAGGCCGCTCGGCAAGTCCAGTGCAAGATGCTGGTCGGTGGCGACGTATTGCGCGTATGAACCGCCGTCGGTCAGTGCGATCACCGCTCTACCCAGCCGTTCCGGGGATACGTTGGCGCCGCAGGCCACGATGCGCCCCGAGGCTTCCAATCCCGGTATGGGATTGGGCTCCCGCAACGGCCCGGCAGCGCGCTGGTTGCAGTCATGACGGTTGATGCCGGCGGCTGCGACCTCGATCAGCACATCGTCTGGTCCGAGGCGCGGCACCGGCCAGTCCTGTCGCTCCGACAGGACCTCCGGGCCGCCCGCGGCGGTGATGATGACGGCGCGCTGATCGTCCGGAATCATGCTTGGTCGCTCATGTGCTCACTTGCCGACCAGGCTGCACTTGCTGCGGTCGAGCGGGCGAAACGCCTGATCGGGGGCGATCTTCGTCACCAGCTTGACGAAGTCCCAGGGGCGCTTCGATTCGGCGGGGGTCTTGACCTGGACCAGATACAGGTCGTGCACCATGCGCTGGTCGTCGCGGATCTGGCCGTGGTCGGCATAGGCGTCCGAGACCGGCGTGGCCTTCATCCGGACCATCACCGTTGCGCCGTCGTCGCTGTCGGCATCCTTCACCGCCTGCAGATAGTGCCGCACGGCCGAATAGACCCCGGCCTGGATCTGTGACGGCATCGCCTTCCGGCGCGCGTAGAATGCGTCGGAGAAGCGGCGCGCGGCGGGGGAGGCATCCTCGAAGAAGCTGGTGACGATGAGATCGCCCTGCGTCGCCTTGAGGCCGATGGATTCGATGTCGACGTTCTGGAACGACATTGGCACGATCTTCATGCCCTGGGCCGCAAGCCCGAATTCCTCGGCCTGCTTGATGGCCGTGGCATTGTCGCCGGCGACGTTGAGCGCCAGGATCTTGGCGCCGGAGGCCTGGGCCTGCAGCAGGAACGAGCCGTAATCCGGCGTGCCGAGCTGCGCCTTGACGCTGCCGGCGACCGTGCCGCCGAGCTCGGCGATGCGAGCGCGCGCGGTCGCCTCGACCGAATGGCCGAATGCGTAGTCGCCGGTGATGAAGAACCACGGCTCCTTGCTGGTCTGCATGATGCCCGACACGACGGCTGTCGCGGTCGAATAGGCGTCGTGCGTCCATTGCACCGAGGTCGGGGCGCAGGCCTCGTCGGTGAGCTGATTGGCGCCGGCCCCGGAGATGAGAAAGATCTTGCCGTTGCTGCGCACCAGCTCCTGGACGCCAAGGGCCGCGCCGGAGCTGCCGCCGTCGGCGATCGCCTGCACACCGTCCTGCTCGAACCAGCGCCGGGCGATCGCGACCGCGATATCCGGCTTGTTCTGATGATCGGCCTGAAGGATCTCGATCGGCCTGCCGTTGATCTTGCCACCGAACTCCTCAGCGGCCATCCGGGCCGCTTCCACGGAGCCGGGCCCCATCGCGGTCGCGAAGATGCCGGTCATGTCGGTGAGCACACCGATACGAATGGCACCTCCCTTGATTTCGGCCTGCGCGGATGAGCCTGCAAGCAGTAGCAGGGCAGCGATGCTGGATCTGAGACAGCGCGACATGATGATCCTCCCCGGATTTGAAGATTTGGTTTTTTGTCGTGTTTGATTGGTGCGCCTCGCGGTTCTCCGCGAGGCGCAAACGTCAGGCTTCCAGTTCGGCAGTCACGGGATTGCGCAGCACGCCGATGCCCGAGATATCGACCTCGACCGTATCGCCGGGCTTCATGAACAGAGGCGGGGTGCGCTTGAGGCCGACGCCTCCCGGCGTGCCGGTGACGATCACGTCCCCGGGCAGCAAGGTCATGATCGTCGAGCAATAGACGATCAGATCGGGCACGTCGGTGATGAGGAGATCCGTGGTGGTCCGCTGCACGGTCTCGCCATTGAGGCGGGTCTGCAGCGTCAGCTTGGACGGGTCGGGAATTTCGTCGGCGGTGACCAGCCAGGGGCCGAATGCGCCGGACCGGTCGAAGGTCTTGCCCGACAGGAATTGCGACGTGTGGCGTTGCCAGTCGCGGATGCTGCCTTCATTGTAGCAGGAATAGCCGGCGATGTGCGCGAGCGCGTCCTCGCGCCGGACATGCCGGCCGGCTTTCCCGATCACGAGCGCGAGTTCGCCCTCATAGTCGAAATGATCGGAGACACCAGGGCGAATGACCGGTTGCAGATGTCCGACCTGGCTGGTCGGAAAGCGCGCGAACAGCGCGGGCTTCTCGGTGACCGTTCGTCCGGTCTCGGCGACGTGGTCGCGATAGTTCAGGCCGACGCAGATGATCTTGCCGGGATCTGGGATGACGGGCGCGAAGGTGATCGCATCGAGCGGATAGTCGGGCGGTTCGGAGGTGAGCAGCGCGGCGGCGTCGCGAAGCGCATCCGCCTCGAGCAGCGCGCGCAGGCTCTTCGCCGGCAGCCGCCGGCCGAGGTCGACGACACCGTCTCCCTTCACGGCGCCGTATCCGGGACGCCCGTCGATCACAAAGGAAACCAGCTTCATACGTGAACCCTCTCAAAAAGAACGGAAACGCTCAGGCCGCGCTCGGCGGCGGTGCGAGGAAGGCGAGGCCTGACAACAGCGCCGCGGGATCTTGGCCCGTGCGGACAGCACCCAGGATGTAGCGGTCGGGGCGCATCAGCACGGCGTCGAAGCCGTGCTGATCGAGCCAGCCGTCGAGGCCGCCAGCTTCCTCGCCGCAAATGACGGCGACGTCGGCGGCCGTCAGGCGGGCATGATGCTGCTCGATCATTGCGGTCCCGAGACCGGACCGGCATAGCAGCGCGAAGCGATAGCCGACGCGGTCGTCGCTGCGGCCGTGATCACGGCTGCGGAATTGCGGCGCCAGCTTTCCCGTCATGCTGCGTTCGCCGCAGGCAAGGCCCGGGCCGAGCACTGGCTTCTGCACGTCGAGCTTGAGCTGGCCGTCGCCCTGTGCCGTGCCGGTCGCAAGCGCCGCCTCGACCGCCTTGGTGTTGATCAGCCCACCCAGCCGGATCGCGAGCTCGATGAATTCGCGCACATGCGGCGCGCGCTCACTCTGATAGGTGTCGAGAAGATCAGGCGTCGCCTTCCCGGCAATCACAAGCGCCAGCTTCCATGCGAGGTTGGCTGCGTCGCGAATGCCGGCACACATGCCCTGACCGAGGAAAGGCGGGGTCTGATGCGCGGAATCGCCTGCGAGCAGGAACCGTCCGGCACGCCATTGCTGGGCGACCGCGGAGTGGAATGTGTAGACGGCGGCGCGTTCGATCTCGGCCTCTGCGGGCCGGAGCCAGGGCGAGAGCAGCTCCCACACGCGCGCCGGTTGGGTGATCTCGACCGCGTCCTCGTCGGGATGAACCGTGATCTCCCACCGGCGCCGGTTGCCGGTGCCGCGAATATAGGTTGCGGGACGCTGCGGGTTGCAGTGCTGGACGCTGAAATCGCCGAGATCGGGCCGCTCCTCCCTCAGCAGCACGTCGCAGACGAGCCAGCGCTCGTGAAAGCCGAGATCGTCCAGCGCCGAGCCGATGAAGCGGCGCACCAGCGAACGTGCACCGTCGCAGCCGATGACATAGGCGCAGGAGATGTCGACGAGCCGGCCGGTGCCGAGGTCCTCATAGCGAACGCGCGCCCCCTCGCGGTCCTGCTCGAGCGCGAAGACATCACAGCGCGTGCGCAGCTCGACATGAGGCCAGCGCTCCAGGCCGGTGTTGAGCACGGCTTCGAGATCGGGCTGGTGAAAGCGGTAGCTCAGATTCCAGCCCATCGCGGTCGACTCGCTGGGGCGCGGCCAGTCGAGCAGCAATCGTCCCCCCGCATCGACGAAGCGCATGCCGGGACTCAATGTAAGGTGGGGCAGGATGGCGTCGGCAAGGCCGATGGTCTGGAACACGCGCATGCATTCGTCGTCGAAATGCACCGCGCGAGGCAAATGATAGGCCTTGGCTTCGCGCTCCAGGATCAGCGTGCGGATGCCGCACAGGCCGAGCAGGTTGGCGAGCGTCGAGCCCACGGGCCCGCGACCGACGATGACGACGTCGAAGCTTCCGGAATGTGCGACCATGTTGCTCATGGCCGCATCTGTTCCGCAACCGCCTCGCACCTTCAAGGCGCGGTCACGAACTGTCCGCGCAGCGGACGCTCAGGCCTGGACGGGGATCGCGGCCGCGGCGTCGCGCAATGGGGCCGCGTACTGAGCGACAGCCTCCTCGAGGGTCATGGCGGAGCGGATCCAGATGATCGAAATGCAGCCGAACACGACGTCGCCCCGCACGATCGGCACCGCGATCGACGACGTCTTCGGATTGAATTCGCCCTCGTTGCGGATCGCATAGCCGCGCTGGGACGTTTCCGTTATCATGCGCTGCAGCCGCTCGGGCGCCAGGAAGAAGAGGTCCTCGGCATCCTCGATGCGTCGCAGATGGTTGATGATGAGGTCCCGCTCTGCGGGCGGGCAGGCGGCCAGATAGGCCCGGCCGGCCGAGGTGTGCAGCATCGGCAGCCGCTTGCCGATCATGCTGCGGTCGATCGAGAGCGGGCTGCGCGCATGCGTGGTCTCCTGGATGACCATCGCGCCGTTCTCATAAGTCGACAGATCGACCGGCCAGATCAGGCTGCGGCTGAGCTCGGCGAGATAGGGCGCGGCGACCTGGCAGATGAAGATGCCGGGATCATAGCCGTCGCCGAGGCTCAACGCGTGGCGCGTGACCCGGAAGCGGTCGTCGCTGGCGCTGCGCGCGACATAGCCGAGTTCCTCGAGTGTTTCGAGCAACCGATAGACCGTGGGCCGCGGCAGATCGAGCTGGCGCGCCACGTCGCCGGCGCGAATGCCCCCGGACCGATTGACCGCGCGCAGCACGTCGAGCCCCCGCTTGAAGGCGCGGACACCCTCCGCAGGACGGGCCTGCGGAGATCGCGTCCGTTGCTTGGACACTTGGAAAATCCTCCCTGTTCTTCGTTTCCGTCCGCCGATACCGTCTTGAGAACGCGAGCCGGATGCAGGGGCGGCAGTCTACTGCAGGACCGCGCGGAGCTGATACGAAATTCCGCCCGCGCCTTTCGGGAGAAAACAAGATGGAAATAACGGCGCTCGGTTACATCGGCATCAAGTCGTCCCAAGCGGAGCAGTGGGGACGCATGGCGACCAAGCTCCTCGGGATGCAGCGCGTGGATCGCGCGGCCAGCGTGCAGGCCTATCGGATGGATGATCGCAAGCAGCGGCTGATCGTCGATGGCAGCGGCGATGGCGGGCTCGCCGTCATGGGCTGGGAGGTCGGCGACGCTGCCGCGCTCGCGCGGCTCGCGAGCCGTCTCGACGACAACGGCGTGAAGGTGGCCCGCGGTTCGCAGGCACTGGCCGACGAGCGTCATGTCAGCGAGCTGATCTGCTTTCAGGATCCCGCCGGCAACACGATCGAGGTGTTCTGGGGGGCCGCCGTCGCCTCGGATCCCTTCAGGCCGGGACGTCCGATCTCCGGCTTTCGCACCGGGCCGCTCGGCATGGGGCACGTCGTGCTCAACGTCGAGGACGTCGAGCCGCTGCTGCGGTTCTATCGCGACCTGCTCGGCTTCAAGGTGTCCGACTTCGGCCTGACGCCGTACAAGCTCTATTTCTTCCACGTCAACGGCCGTCACCACAGCTTCGCGATGGTCGGCTCCGGTCGCCGCACACTGCATCACTTCATGGTGGAACTAGGTAGTCTCGACGACGTCGGCCAGGGCTACGACCTGGCACAGCTCGACGACGGGCGCGTGGCCTACACGCTGGGCCGTCACACCAACGACCACATGACCTCGTTCTACGTCAACACCCCCTCCGGCTTCTTCATCGAATATGGCTGGGGCGGCCGGGTGATCGATCCCGCGACGTGGCAGCCGCATGAGACCTTCGACGGCCCGTCGCTGTGGGGGCACGAGCGATTGTACCTGCCGGACGAGCAGCGCAAGCGCATGCGTGACATGCGGCTGTCCGCCGCCGCACGCGGCGTCCGTGTGCCGGACCCACGCGTTCCGCCGCTGAACTGCGCCTGGCTCGACGCGGTGATCGCGCAGGAATGAGCTATGCGGCGCGCTACACCGGAATGCGCACGCTCGCCCGCAACCCGCCCATCGGGCTGTCGCCAAGGGTGATGTCGCCGCCATGGGAGCGGGCGATGTCGCGGGCGATGGCGAGGCCGAGGCCGGTGCCGCCCTCGTCCTGGTTGCGCGCGTCGTCGAGGCGCAGGAATGGCTTGAACACCTCCTCGCGCATGTCGGCCGGGATGCCCGGGCCGTCATCGTCGACGGTGATGGTGAGGTAGCGGTGGTCGCGATGGCCGGTGATGGCGATCGCGTCGGCATGGCGGGCGGCATTCGAGACGAGGTTGCCGAGGCAGCGCTTCAGCGCCTGCGGCTTCACGGTCACCACCGGCAGGCCGTGGAACGATACCGTGGCGGAATGGCCGTTGCGCTCGGCGTCGCTCCGCAGCTCTTCCAGCGCATTGGAGATGTCGGTCGGCTGCGCGATCTCGCCATTGTCGCCACGCGCGAAGGCGAGATAATCCTCGAGCATGTGCGACATCTCGTCGACGTCCTTGCGCATGGCGTCGATCTCGGGACTGTCGCCGAGCAGCGCCAGCTCCAGCTTGAAGCGCGTCAGGATGGTGCGCAGATCGTGGCTGACGCCGGCCAGCATCGCCGTGCGCTGCTCCAGGGTGCGCTCGATGCGCGCCTTCATCTCCAGGAAGGCGTGCGCCGCACGCCGCACCTCGCGCGCGCCGCGCGGCCGGAAGTTCGGCACCTCGCGGCCTTTGCCGAAGCTCTCGGCGGCGTCGGCGAGCCGCAGGATCGGCTTGATCTGGTTGCGCAGGAACAGCACCGAGACGATCAGCAGGATCGACGACGTCCCGACCATCCAGAACAGGAAGATGTCGGTGTTCGACGCATAGGCCGCGCCGCGCTGCGCGAACACGCGCATCACGGCATCATCGAGCGCGATGCGGATCTCGACCAGGTTGGAGCGGCCGACGGTGTCGATCCAGAACGGACGGCTGATCTGGCGGCCGATCTGGCTCGACAGCGACTGATCGAGCAGGTTGAAGAACGGTTTTGGCCCCGGCGGCGGCATGTCGCCGGCCGGCAGGAAGTCGACCACAAGGTTGAGCCGCTGCTGCGCGATCCGGCGCAGCATGGTGCGGTCCTTGTCCTGCGGATAGCCCTTGTAGATGTCGATCAGCGCGGCGACGTCCTGCACCACGGCGGCGGACAGCCGTCGTGTCACCGTGTTCCAGTGCCGCTCCATGAACACGCCCGCGACCACCGTCTGCAGGATCACCATCGGCACGATCATGATCAGCAGCGCGCGCGCATAGAGGCCGGTCGGCATCCAGCCCTTGAACGCGTTGCCGACGATGCTGTTGGCGCGCGAGACGCGGCGGGATGCGGTGCGGATGAGGGTGAGGCCGGTGTCGAGCGTGCTCATGCTGGGACGCCCTCGCTGCTTCCGTCATTGCGAGGAACGAAGCGACGAAGCAATCCAGAGTCATCGCGGGCCTCTGGATTGCTTCGTCGCGCTCGCAATGACGTCGAGACCTTCACCTGCACCGCCTCAGCCCGTCACCATCAACCGATAGCCGATGCCGCGCACGGCCTGCAGGAACAGCGGGTTGGCCGGATCGCTTTCGAGCTTGCGGCGCAGGCGGTTGATCTGGACGTCGACCGCGCGCTCGTTGACGGTGCCGTTGCCGGTCAGCGCGCCGCGCGGCACGGTCTCGCCGCGGGCATTGGCGAGGATGCGCAGCATCTCGCGCTCGCGGTCGGTGAGGTGGACGATCTCCTCGCCCTGCTTCAGCTCGCCGCGCGCCAGATGATAGACGAACGGGCCGAACGCGATCTGCTCGACGACTTCCTCCGCCGGCGGCGGCGCGGCGCGCTTGAGGATGTTGCCGATGCGCAGCGCGAGCTCTCGCGGTTCGAAAGGCTTTGCGACGTAGTCGTCGGCGCCGAGCTGCAGGCCCTCGATGCGGCTGTCGGGCTCAGCGCGCGCGGTCAGCATCACGATCGGCACCGACGATTGCGTGCGGATGAAGCGGGCGAGGTCGAAGCCGCTTTCGCCGGGCATCATCACGTCGAGGATCAGGAGATCGAAATGCAGCCCGGTGAGCTTGGCGCGGGCATCGCTTGCGCTCGCTGCCGTGGTGACGCGATAGCCTTCGCCGCGCAGGAAGCGCGACAACAGATCGCGGATGCGGCGGTCGTCGTCGACGAGCAGGAGATGCGGTGCGTCGTCGGCCGGCGTCTGCGGCGGATGCGGTGCGATGGCGGCGATCGTCACGGTCACTCCTTGGCGGCGGCGACAGGCGTCTTGAAGATGGCTTCCAGCACCTTGTCCGGATCGTCGCGATCGATCATCGCGCGCAGGAACTGCCGGACCTTTTCGGCGCCGGCCGGCCCGATCTGCTCCAGCGCATGATCGATGCGCCGCGTCTGCAGCCCGGCCAGCTTGGCGACCAGCGCCTCGCCCTTCGGCGTGGCGAAAAGAAGGCGCTGGCGGCGGTCGTTGTTGCCCGTCTTCTGCACGATGTAGCCCTCGTCCAGCAGCTGCTTGAGCACGCGGCCGAGCGACTGCTTGGTGATGCGCAGAACGTCGAGCAGATCGGCGACCTTCAGGCCGGGATAGCGTGTGACGAAATGCATCACGCGGTGATGCGCGCGGCCGAATCCGAACGCCTCCAGCTCGTGGTCGGCATCGCCCACGAAGTCGCGATAGGCGAAGAACAAGAGCTCGATGATGTCCCAGCGCAGCGGCTCGCCGGCCGTCGCGGAGGGCTCAGCCGCGCGCAGCTCGGGGCTCAACGTCGGAGACGAGAAATTTATGTCAGCCATATTGACGTTTCTGCGGTTCAATGTTACAAAACAATCGCCCGCTGCGAAATTTTAGATCGCTTCATCGGCGGGCAATGGTCTCCAGGCGTGTCTCAACGGGCCGTAGGCAACCCCGACGGGCATCCTTGGGCGACGTATCGAACAACCGTGTGATGTCGAGCGGCATTTCGGCAAACCATACTGGACTTCCGCCGGGCGCAAAAGCATGTCCTGTGGTGGCATGCTTGCCCGGTGACCGGCTCAAAGCCGGTCGCGGCAGGTCCGAAATTCAGAAAGCCGACTGGCCCGATCGGACGGGTCGGCGCCAGAACTCGCGAATGGCGATCAGAGCGGGGGAAGCAAGGACATGACTTTGACATTCGACATCAAGCCGACGACGAACCCGACCTCCGACCAGGAGCGCGCGGCCAAGCTCGCCAACCCGGGCTTCGGCCGGGTGTTCACCGATCACATGGCCGTGGTCCAGTACAGCCAGGACAAGGGCTGGCACAGCGCGCGGGTCGAATCCCGCGCCAACTTCCCGCTCGATCCGGCCGCGGCCGTCCTGCATTATGCGCAGGAGATCTTCGAGGGCCTGAAGGCCTACAAGCGCGACGATGGCGGCGTGAACCTGTTCCGCCCCGATGCCAATGCCAAGCGGTTCTGGAATTCGGCCGAGCGCATGGCGATGGCGCAACTGCCCCAGGCGGTCTTCATCGAGGCGGTCGAGCAGCTCGTCCGCATCGACCGCGCCTGGATCCCGGGCGGCGAGGGCAGCCTGTATCTGCGCCCGTTCATGATCGCCAACGAGGTGTTCCTCGGCGTGAAGCCGTCGGCGGAATACATCTTCGCGGTGATCGCCTCGCCGGTCGGCTCCTATTTCAAGGGCGGCCCGGCGCCGGTCTCGATCTGGGTCTCGGAGAACTACACCCGCGCCGCGGTCGGCGGCACCGGCGGCGTCAAATGCGGCGGCAATTATGCCGCGAGCCTCAAGGCGCAGGCCGAGGCGATCGCGCATGGCTGCGACCAGGTCGTGTTCCTGGACGCGATCGAGCGCCGCTATGTCGAGGAGCTTGGCGGCATGAACGTGTTCTTCGTGTTCGACGACGGCTCGCTGTCGACGCCGCCGCTCGGTACCATCCTGCCCGGCATCACCCGCGATTCCATCATCAAGCTGGCGCGCGACGCCGGCCGTGAGGTGCGCGAGGAGGCGTATTCGATCGACCAGTGGCGGGCGGACGCCAAGAGCGGCAAGCTGAAGGAGGCGTTCGCCTGCGGTACCGCCGCGGTGATCTCGCCGATCGGCAAGGTGTGCTCGGCGAGCGGCGACGTCCTGATCAACGGCGGCGAGGCCGGCCCGGTCGCCATGGGCCTGCGCAAGCAGCTCGTCGACATCCAGTACGGCCGCAGCCCCGATCCGCATCATTGGATCCGGGATGTGAAGTAGGGGCTGGGCTCGCTTAGGCTGGCAAGTTCTGGGCACAGTCGAACCGCGATGACGGTCTTCTCCACTCCCCCTTGCGGGGAGGGGTCGGGGGTGGGGGTCTCAGCAAAGACTGCCCGAGTGGACCCCCACCCCCAACCCCTCCCCGCAAGGGGGAGGGGGGCGCACCGCCCGTGCGACCGACATCCTGGCTCTTACGGACATGTTCGAGCATTGTGATGCGTCCCGCGCCCGACCCTGCTTCGGGTTGCCGCACCCCGCCCTGACTGCTACCAACCGAGCCAACGCATTCCATCCCGTAGGGTGGGCAAAGGGCCGCGAAGCGGGCCGTGCCCACCGCTGCGGCGTCATCCGGCAACGGTGGGCACGCGACGCTTTGCCCACCCTACGCTCTGGTATCAAATGAACGACAAACCCAAGAAACCGCAGAAGCTGAAGGCGCGGCTGCCGCGCGGGCTGGAGGATCGCGGCCCCGCGGCGATCGCCGCGACGCGCGAGATGGTCGAGAAGATCCGCGCCGTCTACGAGCGCTACGGCTTCGAGCCGGTGGAGACGCCGGCGTTCGAATACACCGACGCGCTCGGCAAGTTCCTGCCCGACCAGGATCGTCCGAACGAGGGCGTGTTCTCGTTCCAGGACGATGACGAGCAGTGGATATCGCTGCGCTACGACCTGACCGCGCCGCTCGCGCGCTACGTCGCCGAGAATTTCGACGCGCTGCCGAAGCCGTATCGCAGCTATCGCGCCGGCTACGTTTTCCGCAACGAGAAGCCCGGCCCCGGCCGCTTCCGCCAGTTCATGCAGTTCGACGCCGACACGGTCGGCTCCGGCTCGCCGGCAGCGGACGCCGAGATGTGCATGATGGCGGCGGATGCGATGGAGGCGCTGGGGATTCCGCGCGGCTCGTATGTCGTGAAGGTGAACAACCGCAAGGTGCTCGATGGCGTGATGGACGCGATCGGCATCGGCGGTGATGAGCACGCGGGCCGTCGGCTGACGGTGCTCAGGGCAATCGACAAGGCCGACAAGTTTCCGATTTCAGAGATCAAGAAGCTGCTCGGCGAGGGCCGCTGGGACGGCGGCGAGGTCGGCAAGGGTGATTTCACCAAGGGCGCGGGCCTGACTGAAAGTCAGATCGACTCCCTGCTGGCCTTCTTCGAGATGAAGGTCGCGGAGCCGCAAATCCAAGGTGAGGAGCAGGATCTGCAGTTCAACGCCCAGGTCTTGGCGAGCGTTGCTCAGCGGAAATTGTTCATGTCCTCGCCGGCCTATGTGGAAGGCGTCAACGAGCTGACCGAGATCGCCAGGCTGTGCAGCGCGGCCGGTTACGGTTACAGCCGGGTCCGCGTCGAACCCTCCGTCGTCCGCGGTCTCGAATACTACACCGGCCCTGTCTACGAAGTCGAACTCCTGCTCGAGACCAAGGACGAGAAGGGCCGTCCGGTGCGCTTCGGCTCGGTCGGCGGCGGCGGGCGCTATGATGGTCTCGTCTCGCGCTTCCGCGGCGAGCCGGTGCCGGCGACCGGATTCTCGATCGGCGTGTCGCGCCTGCAGGCGGCGCTGACGATGCTCGGCAAGCTCGACACGCGCCCCGCCTTCGGGCCCGTGGTCGTCACCGTGTTCGATCGCGACCGCGTCGCCGACTATCAGAAGATGGTGTCGACCTTGCGCAATCACGGCATCCGCGCCGAGCTCTATCTCGGCAATCCGAAGAACATGGGCAACCAGCTCAAATATGCCGATCGCCGCAACGCGCCCTGCGTCATCATCCAGGGCTCGAACGAGAAGGCGCGCGGCGAGGTGCAGATCAAGGACCTGATCGAGGGCGCCAAGGCGGCCGCCGCGATCGCCTCCAACCAGGAATGGCGCGAGAGCCGCCCGGCGCAATTCTCAGCCAAGGAGGACGAACTGGTCGCCGGCGTCCGCGAGGTGCTCGCGCGCCACGACGTGAGCTGGGGATAACAAGACTCGTCATACGCGGGCTAGACCCGCGTATCCATCTCTTCAAACGACGCCATCGATTTCAGAAGATGGATCGCCGGGGCAAGCCCGGCGATGACGCAGCAGAGACAACAACAGGGAGCAACGAATGCCCGAGATCACCGTGAGCATGGCCGCCGGCCGCACCGACGAGCAGAAGGCCAACATGATGCGCGACATCACCAAGGCGCTGGTGACGCATCTCGGCGTCGATCCGGAAGCGGTGGTGATCCAGATCAACGAGGCGCCGCTGACGCACAAGATGAAGGGCGGCAAGACCTTCGTCGAGCGCCTGGCCGAGCAGAAGAAGTAGTTGGCCGTCGTCCTGGCGAAAGCGAGGCTATGACATCTGTCTCGACGATCACCGCGGTCGTCCCGGCGAACGCCGGGACCCATACCCCCAAGGGAGCGGCTCGAGGCACGCTGGTCATTGGCCCTTCGCCCATCACGACCGCCACGGCGTATGGATCCCGGATCGGCGCGCGCGTGCCGCGCGCTTGTCCGGGACGACAGCACAGTTCGGAGCAGTCATGGACGCACGTGAGATCATCAAGCCGGGCATGCGCGCCGAGCGCCTGCTGGTGGTGCCGCCGGAGCGCACCGTCGGGCATTTCGTGCCGCACATGCCGATGGTCTATGCGACGCCGATGATGATCCTGGAGATGGAGATGACGTCGGGCGACGCCATCAACCCGGCGCTGCCGCCGGGCTGGGTCACGGTCGGCACCGAGGTCAACGTCCGCCATCTCGCGGCCTCGCCGGTCGGCGCGACCATCCGCACGGTCGCCGAGGTGATCGAGGTCGAGCGCCGCGTCATCCGCTTCTCGGTCGAGGCCTATCATGGCGACGTGAAGATCGGCGACGGCCGCCACGGCCGCGGCCTCATCAATGTCGAGCAGTTCAAGAAGCGCTTCGGCGTGACGTAGCCGCTCAGCGCTAGACCGACTGGCCCGTCTTCAACAGCGAACAGCCGGTGATCCTGAGGCTGCCGTCGGGCTGGGTCCGCAACGTGTACAGAGCCTCCCACGCCTCGCCTTCGGCATCGACGATGTGCACGCGCTGCGCGATGCTGCCGTCCTCGACCTGCGCGGCGCCGAATTCGAAGCTGCGATGGCGATAGACCGGCGGATAGCCGCTTTTGACCATGCTCATGAAGATCTCGACGCTCGGAAACAGCGCCTGGATCTCCGGCGCGGCTTGGGCATAGGCGGTCGCTCCGTCGTCGCGCGCCAAAGCCTGTTCCTGGGCGCGAATGACGCTCTGCGCCGCGCTGGCGTCGGCAGCCTCGGCAGGGTGCATCAGCAGCGCCATCAGCAGGACGAGCGGCACCAGAATGCGCATTTTGGGCTCCATCGGCAGTTCAGATCGATCTATCATGCGCCACGCGCCGCCCGTGACAAGCCTGCCGTGGCGCGTCAATGTCACCGGCCGGCGGCGATCGACCGGCTGGATTGTGTCGCCATCGTCACGTCTTCGCGAGCCATGCGGCCCGCGCGGTGCCGGTCGCGATGGGACCGGCTTGATCTGGCCCGACCCGGCGCGAATCATGCATTCAGGCCGTGAACGAAGCAGGAGCCGCATGACCGATTTTTCCAGGACCCGATCGCTCTTCACGATACCTGAAGGGGTCATCTATCTCGATGGCAATTCGCTCGGCGCGCTGCCGTCGGCCGTGCCCGCCCGCGTTGGCCGCATGATCGAAGCGGAGTGGGGACAGGAGCTGATCCGCGGCTGGAACACCGCCGGATGGATGGTGCAGCCGCGCCGGGTCGGCGATCGCATCGCCCGGCTGATCGGGGCCGCGCCCGGCACGGTCGTGATGGGCGATACGCTCTCGATCAAGGTGTATCAGGCGCTCGCCGCGGCGCTGTCGCTCAATCCGGGCCGCCGCGTGATCCTGTCCGACAGCGGCAACTTCCCGTCCGATCTCTATATGGCGCAGGGCCTGGTCCGCATGCTCGGCGACCGCGCCACCTTGAAGGTGGTCGAGCCCGAGCAGGTGGAGGCGGCGATCGACGACAGCGTCGCAGTGCTGATGCTGACCGAGGTGGATTACCGCACCGGCCGCATGCACGACATGGCCGCGCTGACGAAGAAGGCGCACGCGGCCGGCGCGCTCGCGGTGTGGGACCTCGCGCATTCCGCCGGCGCCGTGCCGGTCGACCTCGCCCGCGCCGAGGCCGACTTCGCGGTCGGCTGCACCTACAAATATCTCAATGGCGGGCCCGGCGCGCCGGCCTTCATCTATGTCGCGCCGCGTTACGCAGACATCGCGCCGCCGGCGTTGTCCGGCTGGATGGGGCACGAGGCGCCGTTCGCCTTCGATCTCGACTACCGCCCCGGCGGCGGCATCGAGCGCATGCGCATCGGCACGCCGCCGATCATTGCGCTCGCCGCGCTCGACGCGGCGCTCGACGCCTGGGAAGGCGTGTCGATGCAGGACGTGCGCGCGGCTTCGATCGCGCTGTCGGAATTGTTCATCGCCGAGGTCGAGAAGCGCTGTCCGTCGCTGACCTTGGCGTCACCGCGTGATGCGACGCAGCGCGGCAGCCAGGTGTCGTTCCGTCACCCGGACGGCTATGCGATCATGCGCGCGCTGATCGCGCGCGGCGTGATCGGCGACTTCCGCGCGCCGGACGCGCTGCGCTTCGGCTTCACGCCGCTCTATATCGGCGAGGCCGAGGTGCGCGGCGCCGTGGGCATCCTCGCGGAGGTCCTCGACAACAGGCTGTGGGACAGGCCCGACTATCGCCAGAAGGAGCTCGTGACGTGAGCAGCGCGCCCTACGATCCCGCCACCGAAGGTGCGCGGATGAACTTCAAGGGTCGGATGTCCTATGGCGACTATCTGATGCTGGATCGCCTGCTCGATGCGCAGGCGCCGCTCTCGACCGCGCATGACGAGCTGCTGTTCATCATCCAGCACCAGACCTCCGAATTGTGGATGAAGCTCGCGATCCACGAGATCAAGGCGGCGATGGCCGCGATCGCCAAAGACGACGTGCAGCCGGCGTTCAAGATGCTGACGCGGGTGTCACGCATCTTCGAGCAGCTCAACGGCGCCTGGGACGTGCTGCGCACGATGACGCCGAGCGAGTACACGTTGTTCCGCGACAAGCTCGGCGAGTCCTCCGGCTTCCAATCGTTCCAGTATCGTTCGATCGAATTCCTGCTCGGCAATCGCAATCTCGCGATGCTGCGCCCGCATGCCCATCATCCGGAGCTGACCGCCGAGCTGGAAGCGATCCTGGCGAAGCCCAGCCTGTACGACGAAGCGCTGCGGCTGTTGGCGCGGCGCGGCTTCTTCACCGGCGCCGACGGCCAGCGCACCGACTGGCGCGGCACGCGCGCTGAGAGCGCGGAGGTCGCGGCGGCCTGGACCAGCGTCTACCGCGATCCGCAGCGGCATTGGGAGCTGTATGAGCTCGCCGAGAAGCTGGTCGATTTCGAGGATTATTTCCGCCGCTGGCGCTTCAACCACGTCACCACGGTGGAGCGCATCATCGGCTTCAAGACCGGCACCGGGGGCACCAGCGGCGTCAACTATCTGCGCAAGATGCTGGAGATCGTTTTGTTCCCCGAACTCTGGAAGCTGCGCACCGGGCTGTGAGCCCGCGCGCACATCAATCCGATCAGGAGATCCTCATGCTCTATGCCGTCAAGGACTGGGACAACGCTTACGCCAACGGCCCGAACATCGCCGGCGGCGAGCGCTGGCCCGGGCTGTGGGTGGCGCCGGCGGAGAGCTATCGCGCCGACATGGTGGGGCAGGGCCGTGCCAAGCTCGACATCGCCTATGGCGCGCATGACCGGCAGCGCCTCGATCTGTTCCTGCCGGAGGGGGCGCCGAAGGGCCTCGTCGTGTTCGTGCATGGCGGCTATTGGATGCGGCTGGACAAGAGCTTCTGGTCGCATCTTGCGCGGGGGCCTATCGCGCGCGGCCATGCCGTGGCGATGCCGTCGTACCGGCTGTGTCCCGAGGTCGGCATCGCCGATATTTCGACGGATGTGGCGCAGGCCATCGCGCGCGCGATGGACGAGGTCGCAGGTCCCGTGGCTTTGACTGGCCACTCCGCCGGCGGCCATCTCGTCAGCCGCATGATCTGCCGTGGCGCGCCACTGCCGCCCGAGCGACAGGGGCGTATCACCAGCGTGGTCTCGATCTCCGGCCTGCACGATCTGCGCCCGCTGCAGCGGACCGCGATGAACGAGACGCTGCACATCGACGACGCCACGGCTGCGAAGGAGAGCCCCGCGCTGCTGGTGCCGATCGATCACGTCAAGGTCACTGCCTGGGTCGGCGGCGCCGAGCGCAACGAATTCCGCCGCCAGGCTCAGCTGCTCGCCAATATCTGGACGGGGCTTGGCGCATCCACGGCTTATGTCGAGGCGCCGGACCGGCACCATTTCGACGTGATCGACGATCTGGCGGATGCGGACAGCGCGTTGATGACGGCACTGGTCGGATAGGATGTCGGTGCCGCCGTTCGCAATTGCAGAGACTGCTGGTCGAGAGTGAGCCTGAAGCGATGACGCCTGATCAGTTCGTCAAGGTCTTCGATGTCCTCGACGCGGGTTTCATGGCCTCGTGGATTCCCGCGACCGGCCTGCTCTTCATCGTTCTGACCGGACTTCTCGCGGCGCTTCCCCGCGGGCTGCAAGCTCTAGGAATTCCGTATCTCCCGAAGTCGAATGTCGTGCGCTATGGCCCGGTCGTGTTCGCGACGATTTGGACCGTTGGGGCCTTTGCGTTGACCTTCGTCCCCTATCACCGTCATCACAGGCTGGCCGCGAGCGGCGAATGCCGGATGGTCGAGGGGCCCGTCGAGCAGTTCACGCCGGGGCCGCTCGCGCGGCGTTCGAGCGAGTCGTTCACGGTGTCGGGCGTGCCGTTCCAATATTCGGACATGGATCTCATTGAGGGCTTCCACGCGACGGCGGCCCGCGGCGGCCCGCTCACGCCCGGTGCTTACGTCCGGATTTGCTACGACCCGTCTGACAGCGTGATCCTGCGCCTGGAGATCCGCGGCTTTGCCGGACCCGTGCCGAACCAGGTCGGACGTCCATCTCTTCAGCCTCACGATCCTCCGTCTGCGGCTCCCACCCCGGTCGATCTGCCGTCCTGGCTGGCGCCTTTGCTGTTTGGCACTGTGATTTTCGACCTGATCGCAATCATGGCCCTCTACCGGCCCTATCTCGGAGCCTTCCTGCGGATCGGGCGGGAGCGGGATCGATTTGTTCTTCAATCCGAACTGGCGGCGGGCAGGAGAGTCAAGCTCAGCACCTGCACCGTCTACTGGGACGAGAGGCATCGTGTGATCTGGCTGCGGCCGCGCGGATTGATTCTGATTCAGATTCCCCTCGTCGTCGGCAGGCTGCATGTCGACGCAACCGAGCGTTCCGTCATCGGGTGGGACATCTGTCTGGCGCCGGCGAGCTGCATTGCTGTCGTGGTGGTCGCAGCCGGCTTGTTCGGTCCGGCGCTCGCCGCAGTGGGGGGCCAGACCTGGTCCTTGCCGACGTTGCTCGTCGGCGGCTTGATCGGGCTTGCGCTCGTTGGCTTGAACGTGGCCGCGTTCCGCTCCCGTATGCGGGCCTTCTTGCGGGCAAGCTTTCCGCAAATCGCCGTGCCGTCACCGCCGACCGTATGACAGTGCTAGCGCGGCTGCCGAGCGTCCGCCCAATGAGAGCGTTTGTCACGCCTCTCGCCAGGTCTAGAGTGCGGCGGTGAGCAGGCGTCGCGCTGTCTTGAGGCCTTGTTCGTCGCGCTTGTAGAAGGTCCAGCCCTTGGCGCGCTTGGCCTTCACGAGCCCTGCGGCCGTCAGCACGCGCATGTGCTCGCTAAGCGTCGGTGCCGACACGCTGAGCTTGTCGGCGATGAAGAGCCCGCAGACGCCATCCTTGACCAAGTCACCGTCGCGCTGCGGCGGGAAATGCCGCGCGGGATCACGCAGCCATTCCAGGATCTGCAGCCGCTTGTCGTTGGCCAGGGCGCGAAACACGAGGTCGGGAGCCATTTTGTAACTTTGCCAATTAGCTAAGCTATGTCAAGATGCGCAGGAGAGGTGCGGCATGTCGGAAACGTCCACGGCGTTTACGCGGGAGCGGATCGCCACGACCCACGAACTCATCAGGCCCCATGTCCGGCACACACCGCTGATCACGATCGCGGGCGGCGACGTCGGTCTCTCGGCTCGCCCGTTGCGGCTCAAGCTCGAATTCATGCAGCATGGCGGCTCGTTCAAGGCGCGCGGCGCATTCGCCAATCTCCTGATGCGCGAGGTGCCCGAAGCGGGCGTGGCCGCGGCGTCGGGCGGCAATCACGGCGTCGCGGTGGCGCTGGCAGCCCAGCGTCTCGGCCGCAAGGCGGCGATCTTCGTGCCGAGCATCGCCTCGCCGTCGAAGATCGATCTCATCCGGCGTTGCGGCGCGGATATTCATGTCGGCGGCGATCGCTACGCCGATGCGCTTGCTTCGAGCGAACGGCATGTTGCGGCCACGGGTGCGATGCCGATCCACGCCTTCGACCAGCCCGAGACCATGCTGGGGCAGGGGACGGTCGGCTTGGAGATCGAGCGCGACGCGCCCGAGATCGACACGCTGCTGGTTGCTGTCGGCGGCGGCGGACTGATTGCCGGCATCGCCGCTTGGTATGAGGGGCGCGTCAAGGTTGTGGCGGTGGAACCCGAGGGTGCGCCGACGTTGCGCGACGCGCTGGCGGCAGGGCATCCGGTCGATGCGCCGGCCGGTGGCATCGCCGCTGACAGCCTCGCACCGCGCCGGATCGGCGCGCGGGTGTTTCCCATCGTCCAACGCTTTGCCGCGCCGGATGTCGCGGTCGTCAGCGACGACGCCATCCGCGCCGCGCAGCAAGCGCTCTGGACGGCGTTGCGCATCGTCACCGAGCCCGGCGGAGCCGCGGCCTTTGCCGCGTTGCTGTCCGGCGTTTATCGTCCTGCACCGGCCGAACGCGTCGCGATCTTGATCTGCGGCGCGAACACCACCGCCGTGAATTTCGAGAATTGAGGAAAGGGTCGACGAACTTGCCGTGGTAGGAGCGCGCGACGCGTCGGGCCCCCGGACCTCCTCATCGCTCCGCCACCGCATCGCTCCAGGCGTGGAAGATTTCCGTCGCGCCGCTGTTCACGTCGCCCTGGCGCAGCACGATGCTGGGGCAGGCGAACTTCATCGGCATGGTTTGCACCGGCGCCGGCACGGTCTCGAACTTCGCTGTCAGCACGTCCATCACCTCCGCCGGCAGCCGGGTGTCGGCGCCGACCACGTCACCTTCGCTGGCGTCGATGCGCGGCTGGTGGATCGCCGTATCGAGATCCATGCCAAAGTCCATCACGAAGGACAGCATCTGTGCCACGGCGGGCAGGATGCGGCGGCCGCCGGAGGCGCCGAGGGCGAGGCGACGGCCATCGGCGGCCTGCGCCACCACCGGCGTGTAGTTGGTGAGGCAGCGCTTGCCCGGAGCCAGCGAGTTCGTCGTGCCGGGCGTCGGGTCGAACCACATGATGCCGTTGTTCATCATGATGCCGCTCTGCGGCGCCTGGAATTTCGAGCCGAAGCCCGACAGCAGCGTCTGCGTCACCGCCGCCATGTTGCCGTCGCGGTCCACCACCGAATAGTGCGTGGTGCAGGCCGGCGCGAGATATTCGGCGCCGAGCGCGCGCTTGCCAGGCGCATCGCCCATGTCGTTCAGCCGTTCGCGGTACGCCGACTGCACCGCCTCGGCATAGGCGATGAACGTGCTTGCATCCGGGGCCTTGCCCGATGCCGTCACGCGCGCCTGCATCAGCCGCAGCGCGTGAGCCAGCGTCGGGCCGGCCGTCAGCTCCGGTGTCGCGAACACCGTGCCGCCGCGATAGGGGATGCGCAGGGGATCGCGGACATGCGCCTCGAACGCGGCGAGGTCATCCACCGAGAGCGCGCCGCCGGCGGCCTGGATGTCGCGGGTCAGCGAGCGGGCGATGTCGCCGCGGTAGAAGTCGCGCGCGCCGGCGCTGGCAAGATGTGCCAGCGTCGCCTTCAGCTGCTCCTGCGGCAGCCGCGTCACCGCCTTGGCGCCCCATTGCGGATTCGGCGGCAAGCCATCCTTCAGATAGGCCGCGGCGCTGCCGGGATAGCGGCGCAGGTCGGCGGCGCAGCTCGAGATCATCACGGTGGTCCACCAGTCCACCAGCAAGCCCTCGGCGGCGAGCTTCACGCTCGGCGTGACGAGATCCTGCCACGGCAGCCGCGCGTAGCGGCGATGCGCCGCCTCCATGCCCGCGACGACGCCGGGTACTGCGATCGCGCCGGGGCCGTGCAGATTGCGGTCGTCCTTGACGCGGGGCCAGGGAAAGATGTCGGCCGCGACGCTGCCGTCATTGGCCAGCGGATAGTCCGCGGCATCAAGGCTGTCGGGCGCGCGCATGCCGTAGTCGATCACCTCGACGTGGTTGTCCCTGGCGCGGTACAGCAGCATGGCGCCGCCGCCGCCGAGGCCGCTCATCCACGGCTCGAGCACGCCGAGCGCAAAGCCGGTCGCCACCACGGCGTCGACGCAGTCGCCGCCTGCGGCCAGCACCTCGGCCCCGACCTCGGCGGCGCGCCGTGACTGCGCCGCGACAATGCCGCCCTTGCTGGTCACCGCCGGCTTGCGGATCTGCTGACGATTGGAAAACTGATACGGCATGGCACTCCCCGATCCCGCCTGATGGTCCGGCGAATTGACACCGCCGGGCCTCGGCACACAATCGGCAACAGCGGGACGCTCCCCAGCCCGGATCGAATGACGGGGCCTCGCGTTGAGGAGATGTTTACCAATGGGTACTATGGTCTTCGGCAGACCAGATCGATCTCGATCAGCGCGTCATAGGCGAGACCGGTGACGCCGACGCAGGTGCGGGCCGGCAGCCGGTCCGGCGGGAAGAATGAACGATAGGTTTCATTCATCGCCGCGTAATCGCGCTTGAACTCGGTCAAGTAAATCCGAGACATCACAATATGTTCGAAGCCAAGGTTAAGACCTTGGAGGATGTACTTCAAGTTCTGCATCACCGCCTTCGTCTGATCCACGATCCCCTCCGGCAGCACGCCCGGCGCCTCCGGCGAGTCCGGCATCTGGCCGGTGACGAACACGAAGCCGTCGGTTTCGACCGCGTGGCTGAACGGCGCCACCGGCCTGGTCGCACCGGAGATCATGTGGAACTGCATAGGGATGGTCCTTTGTTCGGGGCTCGCTCGAAACACAACAACCGTCGTCATTGCGAGGAGCGAAGCGACGAAGCAATCCAGGGCCGAGCGTGACGCCCTGGATTGCTTCCGCCTTCGCTCTTCGAGCTTCGGCGGACAAGTCGCTTCGCTCGCAATGACGGAATTCCGGGACGCGGCGATTGGATCGAGAGTCAGCCCGCATCCTCGAACAGCCGCTTGCTCAGGATCGCGTGCACGCCCCAATTGCCGTCGACGACCTGCGTGACGCCGAAGTCCACCGCCGCCGACATCAGCGCGACCGCCTCGTCCTCGCTGAGGCCTTTGATGTGCATCAGGAAGCGGCGCATCTTGCGGAAGGCATCCTTCATCGCGAGGTCGAGCGAGGAGGTCGCGTAGACCTCGCTTTGGCCTTGCGCGCCGAACTCGGCGAGATAGTTCGGGTGGCTGAAGCCGGTCAGCACCCAGTCGGTCGCGGTCTCGATCAGCGGGTAAGAGAGATCGGCGAACGGCTTCCCCGCGAGCTGCGCCTTCTTGTGCAGGATGACCTGGAACGTGCCAGTCATCGAGCATTCGATCGCCGTGCCGCCGAGCTCGCCGTCGCCTTGCGTGGCGTGGGGGTCGCCGACCGACAGCAGCGCGCCGGGAACCGCGACGGGGAGATACACGGTCGCGCCCTTGCCCAGCCGCCAATTGTCAAGATTGCCGCCGAAATAGGACGGCGGAATCGAATCGACGAAGTCGACCTCGCGCGGCGCCACCGCGATCACGCCGAAATGCGGCCGCAGCGGAATGCGGATGTTGTCGAGCACGCCGTGGCGGCGCTTGATGCTGCCGGGCGCCACCGGCACACCGGGATAGTCGTAGGTCGCGTGGACGACTCCGGCCGGATCGGTCTGCGGCTCCCAGCGGTAGGAATAGAGCGCGCGCGCATGCGGCTCGGGATCGCCGGCAAAGATCTCGTAGATCGTCACCGCCTCGCGCGGCGCTGGTGCTGCAATCAGTTCGTTGTAGTGATAGCCCCACCACGCCGCGACGCTGGAGCCGAACACACGGCCTTCATGCGTCCTGCTCTTGCTTGGCCGCGGCACGATGTCGAGGATGCGAACTTCGAGCACGTCGCCGGGCTGCGCGTCCTTGATCGCGACCGGGCCGGTGCAGATGTGGACGCCAAAGCCTTCGCCGGCGCCGCGGCCGAACACGCTGGCGTCCATCGGACCGGCGCCGCGGCGGTCGACGTTCTTCTTGGCCTTGGTCCAGCCGAACACGCTGAGCGCAGCGGCATCGCCTGCGATCATCAGCTCGGGATCATCGGAGGCATGCTGGGTCAGCGTCTCCACCGTGATCGTGTCGCCGGATGCGATTTCGATCTGCGGCGGCAGCGAGCGGCTGAAATAGCCCCAATGCACCCGTTCGGCCGACACCGCGAGATGATGGTGATGCCGCCGCGCATCCTGGTCGTTGGCCGGCGCGGGTAGGGCGATGTCGCTCCTGGTTGACGCCGGCCTCTCGCAGACGCGCTGCTGCGCCAGCGCGTCCTGCGGCCAGCCGCGCTGGCCGCGCGGAGTCGCCGACGTGATCGCCTGCTCGGCCTTCTGCTGCCGGAACTCGCGCGGCGACAGGCCGAAGCGGGCGCGGAAGCTGCGGCTGAAATGTGCCGAATCGGCGAAGCCGTAGCGATAGGCGATCTCCGAGATCGAATGGTTGGCTTCGGCCGGATTGGACAGGTCGGTCCAGGCCCGCTGCAGCCGCCGTTCCCTCACGTAGTGACTGAAATTATCACCAGCGCCTTCGAACAATTTCTGCAGATAGCGCTCTGAGATGCCTTCGGCCTGGGCCACCCGCGCCGGCGTCAGCTCGGCATCGTCGAGCCGCCGCTCGATGGTCTGGCAGATCCGGTGAAGGATCGCGGCCTGCGTCGCGCTGCTGCCGGCCTCCGTTGCCGGCACCGCTTGTTGATGGGCGAGCGTCAGCAGCAGATCGACCAGGCTCTGTGCGACCGTGCTCCATTCGGCATCGCTGAGGGTTTCGAGCGCCCGCGCGGTGGCCTCGATGGTGCGGCAGACCACGTCGGCAAGACCGCTCGGCGCGATCACCTGGGGCCTGGCCAATTTCAGCTTGCCGCTGATGCGGCCATGCAGGGCGTCCGCCGTCACCGACAGCACGATCGCGCGCAGGTCGCGCTGGAAGGCGATCCCCCAGTCTCCCGTGCGCGGCAGCAGCATCAGATGCCCCGCGGGCACGATGCGGTGGCTGTCGCCGCTCCGGAGCACGGCGCCGTCCTCGATCGCCAGCAGCACGATCGGCAGGTCTTCGTGGGGCTGCGGAACCGCAGTGACCACCTGCGCGCCGGCCGACAGCCGCGAGAGCGCGATGCCCGGCGCATGGCGATGCGAGGCGGTGGCATGGCCATCATAGAATGGCGTCTTCGCCGCGGGCTGCAGCCCGACCGCATTCAGCACGTCGCGCCACGCCTCCGGACGCTCGCCCTCGGAATAGGATTCGCTGGTGAACGGACGAAAACTCATGGCACGCCCCGGGTCCGGGAACGCGAAGCAACCCCCGTGCCAGATGAGCTTGACCGTTTGTCGTTTTGGCATCGGCGTTTCGGTGCGCGTCAGTCGTCGGCTCCTGGTGTCGTTGTCGCTGTCGCCGCGCGCGCGGTCTGTTCCCCTCCCCCTTGCGGGGAGGGGTTAGGGGTGGGGGTCCACAGCGGCGGTGTCGCTTGGGGCGCCCCCACCCCGACCCTCCCCCGCAAGCGGGGGAGGGAGCGCACCTTGCGCTGGGCGAGAGGGTGCCCGACGTCGACCTCACTCACACCGGAACACGTTCTTGCGGATCGTGCCATGCACGCCCCAATTGGCGTCCACCACCTGGGTGACGCCGAAATCGGCGCCGACCGACAACAGCGAGATCGCCTCGTCCTCGCTGAGATGATGCACCGTCATCAGGAAGCGGCGCAGCTTGCGGAAGGCGTCGCGCATGGCGCGGTCGAGGCTGGAATGGTTGGCGATCTCGGTCTGCGCATTGGCGCCGAGTTCGGCGAGATAGTTCGGATAGGTGAAGCCGTAGACCGACCAGGCGTCGTTGGTCTCGAGCAGCGGATGTGTGAGGCCTTCGAGCTGGGTGCCGCCGAGATCGTTCTTCTTGTGCAGGATGAACTCGAAGTCGCCGGTGAGCGAGGTCTCGATCGCGGTGCCGCCAAGCTCGCTGTCACCTTGCGCGGCATGAGGATCGCCGACCGAGAAATAGGCGCCGGGCACGGCGACCGGATAGTACATCCGCGCGCCCTTGCCGATGCGCCAGTCGTCGATGTTGCCGCCGGTGTAGCTCGGCGGGATCGAGGACACGTAGTCGGCTTCCGATGGCGCGAGCCCCATCGTGCCAAAATGCAGCCGCGCCGGCACCTTGATGCCCGGCATGATGTTCTCGCGCTTCCTGATCGTCGCGTGGTCGACCGGCACGCCGGGATAGTCGATGGTCGGATGCACAATGCCGTCGGGGTCGGTCTGCGGCGTCCAGACGTAGTTGTAGACCGCCCTGGCGAACGGCTCCCCCGCGGTGTCCAGCTCGTAGATGGTGATGACCTCGCGCGGCTTCGGCTCCTCGATCAGGTCGTGATAGTGAAAGCCCCAATTGGCGGCGGCGTTGGAGCCGAAGCATCTGCCGGCATGGCAGCCGCACTGGCTCGGCCGCGGCCTGATGTCGAGGATGCGCACCTCCAGCACGTCGCCGGGCTCGGCGCTCTCGATCGCAACCGGGCCGGTGAGCAGATGCACGCCGATGCCCTCGCCGGAGCCGCGGATGAACGGGCCTTCGGTCGGGCCGGAGCCGCGCCGCGCGACGGCCTTGTGCTCCCTCGTCCACTTGAACACGCTCTCGGCGCCGGGATCGTCCTTGATCATGCGCTCGTAGTCGTCGTTGGCGTGATGCGTCAGCGTCTCGATCGTGGCGCGGTCGCCGGAGCGCAAGGTGAGAGCCGGTGTCACCACCTTGGAAAAATATCCCCAATGGATGGTCTTCGGGGACACCGGCAGCAGATGGTGCTTCATACAAGGGCCTCATGAAAGATCGGACGCGAGATTGTTGATGTTGACGTGAAGGATGAACTCATGCGACCGCATCCTTCGGCCGCTCGGCGTCCATCACCGAGAGGAAGCGCGCAGTCAGCGGGTGACGCGGATTGGAGAGCACCTCGTGCGCCGGACCCTGCTCGAGAATGACGCCGCCGTTGAGGAAGGCGACGCGGTCGGCGACCTCGTCGGCGAAGCGGATCTGATGCGTGGAAATGATCATGGTGAGCCCATCGTCGATGGCGAGCCGGCGGATCACCTCCAACACCTCGCCCACGAGCTCGGGATCGAGCGCTGAGGTCGGCTCGTCCAGCAGCAGCACGCTCGGGTTCGGCGCCAGCGCGCGGGCAATCGCCACGCGCTGCTGCTGGCCTCCGGACAGATGGCGCGGCAGCGCATCGGCGCGATGCGACAGGCCGACGCGGTCGAGCAGCTCCGCCGCGCGGCGCTCGGCCTCGAAGCGGCCCAGGCCGTGCACCCAGCGCAAGGGACCTGCGACATTTTCCTTCGCGGTGAGATGGCCGAACAGGTTGAACTGCTGGAACACCATGCCGACGCCGACGTTGGCGCGCTCATTGGCGATCGCGCGCGGCGACAGCTTGCGGCCGGCCTCGTCAAAGCCGAGCTTGCGGCCGCCGACGCGGATCTCACCGGAATCCCAGTTCTCCAGGTGATTGATGCAGCGGAGCAGCGTGCTCTTGCCGGAGCCTGAGGGGCCGAGCAGCGCGATCACCTCGCCGATGCGCACGGTGAGATCGAGCCCGTCGAGCACGGTGTGGCCGTCATAGGCCTTGCGCAGCCCGGTGACCTCGACGGCGACATTGTTGCGGGCGACCGTCGCCGCGCGCCTGGCGCGATCCTCGATCGACAGCGCTAGCCGCGGCGTTTCTTTCAGTTCGGCGGGCTCCGGCGGCGCGGCCTCGATGGCAGGGGCTGTTTTCTCGGCGAGTTCCAGCTTCGTCGCGTGGCCGATGCGGCGCCAAGGTAGCAATAGCGCAAGGTAGTCCGCCAGCTTGCGCTGCTTCGCCGTGCGGTCGAGATCGAGCAGCCATTCCAGCGCGAGCTGGATGACGCTGATCGCGCCGGTCAGCACGAGATAGATGAGACCCGAGGCGAAGAAGATCGAGAAGAAGTCGAAGGTGGACGACGCGAGCTGCGTCGAACGCAAGGTCAATTCCTGCACCGCGATGACGGAGGCGAGCGAAGAGTTCTTCAGCGCGCTCACCGCCTCGTTGCCGAAGGCGGGGATCATGGTGCGGATCGCCTGCGGCGCGATGATGCGGCGCATCAGCACTGATGGCGTCATGCCGAGCGCCTGGCCGGCCAGGAGCTGGCCGCGATCGACGCCGAGCACGCCGGAGCGCAGCATCTCGGCGATGAACGGCGCCTCGTTGCAGGCGAGTGCGAGGCCCGCCGCCAGCACCGCCGGCAGCTTGATGCCGATATGCGGCAGCGCGTCGTAGGCGAACACCATCTGCAGGATCAGGGGTGTGCCGCGGAAGATCACGGTGTAGCCGCGTGCGATCGCCGCCAGCAGCCAGAACCGGCTGAGCTGCATGGCCGCGAGGACGAGGCCGAGGATTAGTCCGCCGATCAGGCCGAGCGCGGTGACCTGCAGGGTCAGCTCGATGCCCTGTATCATGTACGGCATGCTGAGATAGTGCAGGAAGAGGGACATGAGGGGGCGGCCTGCTGGATGCGTAGGGTGGGCAAAGGCGCGACGCGCCGTGTCCACCGTGGTGTTCGGGAAGAAATACGGTGGGCACGCTTCGCTTTGCCCGCCCTACGAAGTTGCCTCGCGCACGAGTCGCCAAGTAACTGGTGCGCTCCCTCCCCCCTTGTGGGGCAGGGGTGGGGAGGGGGGTACCCAGCAAAGAGTCATCGTGTGGACCCCACCCCGACCCCTCCCCGCCTAGCGAAGCTCCGCTTCGCGCGGGGGGAGGGGAGCGCAGCGCGCGCGCGGCCGCGGTTCCGCCTTGAGACGATTACGAGGCATTAGTCCGCCGTGAGAATATCCGGCTCCTTGAAGTTCGCCGGATCGAGCTGCCACTTCTTCAGCAGCTCCTGATGGATGCCTTCCTTCTGCACCTCGATCAGCGCGGCCATGACGGCGTCGCGGAACTTCGGCTTGTCCTTGGGAACGGCGATGCCGACCGAATAGGGGATGGTGACCGCGATCGCCTTTTCGAGCTTGTCCGGATAGGCCTTCACCGCCTGGTCGACCGTGTTGACGTCGTTGACATAGGTGTCGGCGCGCCCGGCCAGGATGGCTTGGATACAGTTGGCGTTGTTGTCGTAGAGCTGGATCGTCGGCTCAGGCTTTCCGGCTTCCTTGCATTTCGGCGCGAGATCCTGGATCAGCGGTACCTCGACGTAGCCGGTGTTCTCGGCCGCAGCCGCGCCGCACATCGACAGGTTGATGCCGTTGATGCCCTTCGGGTTGCCCTTGGCGACCAGCACGCCGTCGAACACCTTGGAGTAGGTGATGAAGTCGGCGGCCTTGGCGCGCTCCTTGGTGGCGTAGATGTCGGAGATGACGATGTCGGCCTGACCGCTCGCCAAGGTCGTCAGCAGCGCGGCGAAGGTCACCGGCTTGTAGGTCAGCTTGAAGCCGAGACAGTCGCCGATGGCCTCGCCGAGATCGATGTCGAAGCCGACATATTTGCTCGGGTCTTTCGGGTCGATCGACTCATAGCCCGGCGTGTGCGGATTGATCGCGTTGACCAGCGTCTTGCCCTTCCAGTCCGGATATTTCTCCTTCAGCGCCGCGCAGCCCGCGGGCGTCGCCGCCTGCGCGTCGATGGGGGCGAGAAGTCCCGCCGCGATGATGACGCCGAGCGCGGCAAGCCACGCCCGCCGCGCTCCAGTGAATAGCCTCGTCTGCATGTTGCCAGCTCCTTCGAACGATGATGTCGCGCTGGTCCGGCGGTGCATTGGTGCCGTCGCCCCGGTCCAAGCTCGAAGGCAAGCTTAGGTGCGGGCCTGCGCGGATGGCTTGTCCGTGGGCGCACAAAATATTGGATCGTGCCGGTGCAAGAATTGAGCACGCATTGCTCAAATCCGCGCCGTTGCGACGGACCGTCGCGCAGGCGTCAAGTCCGCCTGCTCGGTCCTCGAAGATTCCGAAAGTCGGAAATCGAGCGCGCCGGCGACGGTTTCACGTGCGCACGGGGCTAGCGCCAAGATGGCGCTGCCGCCGCATCACGCGTCAGGATCGCCGCGTCGCTGCGCCCATGCGAATGTGCATTGCGATAACTCGTGGCACAGGCTTGGCGGCAGCGGAGCTCCCGACTACGATGCCGCCGCACAAGTTGCTGATCTGTTTGTTGAGGTGTCTGCAATGCCGTTCCGTTTTACGGGACAAATATCACTCGGCCATTTCGCAGTGCGGACACTGATCGTCACAGCCTATGCCGTCATCTTCGCGCCCGTCGTCATGATCGTCGTGACCAGCTTCTTCGCGCAGGAGATCGTGAGCTTTCCGCCGCCGGGCCTGTCGCTGAAATGGTACGCGAACGCGCTGAGCAAGCCGGAATTTCTGCGTGGCCTCGTGACCAGCTTCCAGGTCGCGCTGCTCGCGACCGCGATCGGCGTGCCCATTGGCACTGCGGCGGCGCTTGCCATCGTGCGGGGCGAGTTCCGTGGCCGCCAGGCGCTGTCGTCGTTCCTGCTGGCGCCGCTGGCCGTGCCCGGCGTCGTCGCCGGCTCCGGCCTCTACATGTTCTATGTGCTCGCCGAGGACCTGCTCGACCGCGACATCAAGGCAACCACGGAAGGCCTCGTCGCCGCGCATACGCTGCTGGCGATTCCGTGGACGGTGCGGCTCGTGATCGCCAGCCTGCAGGGGCTCGACCGTGCCGCCGAGGAGGCCGCCGCCAATCTCGGCGCCAGCCCGTTCACGGTGTTCCGCCGTATCACCCTGCCGATGATGCGCTCCGGCATCGTCGCGGCGGCGATGTTCTCGTTCATCCAGAGCTTCGAGAATCTCGATCTGTCGATGCTGCTGGTCGGTCCCGGCCGGATCACCTTGCCGGTGGCGATGCTGAACTATCTCGAATTCCGCATCGATCCGACGCTCGCCGCGGTCGCCACTGTGCAGATCGCGCTGGTTGGCATTCTGATGGTGGTGACCGACCGCTTCGTCAAGCTGTCGCGGGTGGTGTGATGGCGCAGCTCACCCTGGAGAAGCTGACCAAGCGCTTCGGGACGTCGATCGGCGTGGAGGGGCTCGATCTCGCCGTCGGCGAGGGCGAGCTGGTCGCGCTGCTCGGACCCTCCGGCTGCGGTAAGACGACCACCTTGCGCATGGTCGCGGGCTTCCTGCCGCCCACGAGCGGCCGCGTGCTGTTCGACCGCGAGGACGTGACGCATCTGCCGGCCTACAAGCGTGCGACCGGCATGGTGTTCCAGTCCTACGCGCTGTTTCCGCACATGAGCGCAGCCGACAATGTCGGCTTTGGTCTGGAGATGCGCGGCATCGGTGCCGCCGAGCGCAAGACGAAGATCGAGGAGGCGCTCAGGCTGGTGCGGCTGTCGCATCTCGCCGACCGGCTGCCGCGGCAATTGTCGGGCGGCCAGCAGCAGCGCGTCGCGCTGGCACGGGCGCTGGTGGTCAATCCGCGCATCTTCCTGCTCGACGAGCCGTTGTCCAACCTCGATGCCAAGCTGCGCGCCGAGGTGCGGCTCGAGATCCGCGCGCTGCAGCAGCGGCTCGGCCTGACCACCTTGATGGTGACGCATGACCGCGAGGAGGCGCTGACCATGGCCGACCGCCTCGTGGTCATGGAGGGCGGCCGCGTCCGCCAGATCGGCACACCGCAGGAGCTGTATGATTCGCCCAGGGATGCCTTCGTCGCCGACTTCGTCGGCCGTTGCAACATCCTGGCCGGCCGGCGTGCGGACGCCAATAACTTCCGTACCAGCGCCGGCCTGCTGCTGCCGGTCGATGTCGCCAGCGGCGAGCGCGGTGATGCCGATGCCTTCGCGCTGCGGCCTGAACGCATTGCAGTGGTGGTCGGTGAGTCCGGCGAGGTGCGCGGCCGCGTGCTGGCGATCACCTATATGGGCGCGCAGAGCGAATATGTGGTGGCGATCGGCGACGAGACGCTGGTGGCCGTCAGGCCAACGCCCGACGCGAGCGAGCCGCTGGCAACACTCAAACCGAACGATCCCGTGTCCCTGCAGTGGGACCGCAAGGTCCCGCGTCTCGTGCCGCAGACATCTTCGTAACGCATCCATCCACAGCGAGAGGTTCTCCCATGATTTCGCGACGACATTTTCTCTCCGCCAGCGCCGGCGTCGCCGCGCTGGCCTCCGGCATGCCCACTGCCCGCGCCGAAGGCGGACAGGTCGTGGTCGGCACCTGGGGCGGCGACTACGGCCAGTTGCTCTCCGACATCATCGATAAGCCGATCATGACGCCGAAGGGGTTCGAGATCGTGCAGGACGTCGCCAACGCCGATCCGCGCAAGACCAAGCTGCTGGCCGAGCGGCAGAGTCGCCGCGGCTCGATGGACGTGTCGTGCCTGTCCGACAACGATACCTACATCGTGTCGCAGTCGGACGTGTTCGAAAAGGTCGATGCAGCCCAGGTGAAGCGGCTCGACAAGGTATTCCCGGAGCTCAAGAGCGACATCGCGATCCCGCACATCTATTCGGCGCAGGTGATCCTCTACAATACCAACCAGGTGAAGACGCCGCCGCAATCCTTCGCCGATCTGTGGGATCCGAAATGGCGCGGCCGCATCGGTCTCGCCGACATCCTCTATCCCAACAACACGTTGGCCGCGGCGCTCGCCGGCGGCGGCGGCGTCAGCAATCTCGATCCGGCCGAGAAGAAGCTGATGGAATGGCGCTCGCTCGACGTGAAGATCTATCCTTCGAACGAGGCGCTGGCGGCGGCGCTGAAGTCGGAGGAGGTCTGGATCACCACGATGTGGCTTGCCCGCGGCTTCATGTGGAAGAAGTCCGGCATTCCGCTCGCCCATGTCGTGCCGAAGGAAGGCACGCCGGCGATCGTGTTCCAGGCCGCGGTGCCGAAGAACGCCAAGAACAAGGCCGGCGGTTTCGCCTATCTCGACGCGATGCTGGACGCCAAGGCGCAAGGCGGCTTCGCCGACAAGATGGGCTATGTCCCGACGGTCACCGATGCGCCGCTGCCGGAGGATCTCGCCAAGCAGGTCAGCCTGACCGAGGCCGAGCGTGCGCGGCTGCTGAAGCCGGATTATGCCTACGCCGCCGGGCGTGCGCAGCGCACGCTCGACTTCTGGAACAAGGAGTTCAAGGCCTGAGCCTCGAAACCTCGCTCCTGCGGCACCGGCCGCAGGAGCACGCGGCCGATGCGCCGCTTATCTGCAATCGGAGCTCGCGCGATGGCGCTGCTGGTCGTTCCTGCCTGTCTGCTGGTCCTGGCGCTGCTGGTCGGGCCGATGATCCTGATGTTCCGGATCTCGCTCAACCAGTTCAGCCCGACCCAGCTGATGGTGCAGGCGCTGTCGCCGGACAACTACGTCAAGGCCGCGACCGATCCGTACTACCAGCAGATCATCCTGGCCACGCTGGGCATCGCGCTGCTGTGTACTTTGCTCACGCTGATTCTCGCCTTTCCGGCGGCCTATTGGCTCGGCCGCATGGAGAGCCGCTGGAAGAGCCTGGTCGTCATCGCGACCCTGTTTCCGCTGCTGGTCGGCAATGTCGTGCGCTCGGCCGGCTGGATGGCGCTGTTCGCGCGCGACGGGCTCGTCAACACGGTTCTGATGAAGCTCGGCCTGATCTCCACGCCGCTGGAGATCATGTACACGACCAAGGCGGTCATCATCGGCATCATCGCCGTCGTGCTGCCCTACATGATCCTGACGCTGTCCGCGGTCATCGAGAGCATCCCCCGCGACCTGGAATATGCCGCCGCCAATCTCGGCGCCTCAGGCGCGCGCGTGTTCTGGCGGGTGATCCTGCCGCTGTCGGGTCCCGGCGTCGCCGCCGGCTCGATCCTGGTGTTCGTTTTGTGCATGAACACCTATGCAACGGCGGTGCTTCTCGGCGGCCCGCGATTCAAGATGATGGCGCCTGCCGTGTACGACCAGTTCGTGCGCGGCAACAACTGGCCGATGGGTGCCGCCCTCGCCTTCATGCTGCTCGCGGTGACCATGGCGTTCACGGTGTTCGGCAGCGTCGCGTTCGCGCGGAAGTACAGGGCGGGGTGACGGTAGACGCCGTCATTGCGAGAAGCGCAGCGACGAAGCAATCCAGACTTGCTTCCTGGCCCTGGATTGCTTCGCTCCGCTCGCAATGACGGGAAGACGATGCGTAGGGTGGGCAAAGGCGCGCAGCGCTGTGCCCACCATCTTGGAAGAAAGCAGACGCATGGTGGGCACGCTGCGCTTTGCCCACCCTACGGTCTCAAATGGAGGACACGCCGTCGTGACGGAACAGATGCTCCCTGGCGATGAGCTCGCCTTCATCAGGAACAAGGGCGCGGCGCCGATCGTGCCGAAGGCGACGACGCGGGATCGCGGGATCGGGCCGTTCAAGCGGCTGGCGCTGCGCAGCGCCACTGTCATCGACGGCACCGGGGCGCCGCCGATCGGGCCGGTCGACATCATCGTCGAGAACGGCCGCATCGTCAGCATCAAGAAGATCGTCGGCTATGGCTATGCCGGCAACGCTGGCGAACCGGCCGATCACGAGATCGACTGTCGCGGAAAATGGGTGACGCCGGGCTTCGTCGACTGCCACGCCCATGCCGGCGTTGCCTATCACTCCGCCAATGGCTGGGTGCCGCCGGTCGACTACGTCTACAAGCTCTGGCTGGCGCATGGCGTCACCACGGTGCGCGAGATGGGCTCGATGAACGGGCTGTCCTGGATGCTCGACCAGAAAGAGCGCGCCGAGAACAACACGATCGCCGCGCCGCGGCTGCTCGCCTATGCCTATTTCCCGGCCGTCAACGACATGGTCAAGACGATCTACACGCCGGAGCAGGGGCGCACCTGGCTGCGTCAGGTCAAGGAGCGCGGCGCCGACGGCATCAAGTTCTTCGGCGCGCCGCCCGCGATCATGGAAGCCGCGCTCGACGAGTGCAAACAGATCGGCCTGCGCACCGGCTGCCATCACGCCCAGATGGCGGTGTCGCGCATGAATGCGCTGACCACGGCGAAGTGGGGCCTGACGAGCGCGGAGCATTATTACGGCCTGCCGGAGGCGCTGTTCGAAGACCGCGTGATCCAGAACTTCCCGCTCGACTACAACTACACCGATGAATATTTCCGCTTCTCGGTCTCGGGGCAGATGTTCAAGCAGGGCGCCGAGCCCGGCTCGGCCAAGTGGAACGAGGTGCTGGAGCAGTTCCTGGAGATCGGTTTCACCTTCGTGCCGACCTTCACGATCTACGACGCCAACCGCGACCTGATGCGGGCGCGCCAGGCCTATTGGCACAAGGAGTACACTTGGAAGTCGATGTGGGACTACTTCACGCCGCAGCGCGGCGGCCACGGCTCGTACTGGTATCGCTGGTCGACCCAGAACGAGATCGAGTGGAAGGAGAACTACCGGCTCTGGATGGCGTTCGTCAACGAGTACAAGAACCGCGGCGGCCGGGTCTGCACCGGCTCGGATTCCGGCTTCATCTACCAGATCTTCGGCTTCGGCTATGTCCGTGAGCTGGAGCTGCTGCAGGAGGCGGGCTT
This sequence comes from Bradyrhizobium sp. HKCCYLS3070, assembly GCF_051167575.1. Taxonomy (NCBI): domain Bacteria; kingdom Pseudomonadati; phylum Pseudomonadota; class Alphaproteobacteria; order Hyphomicrobiales; family Nitrobacteraceae; genus Bradyrhizobium; species Bradyrhizobium sp. HKCCYLS3070. The sequence goes on along the minus strand of NZ_JBNPTI010000005.1, from coordinate 438,181 downwards.
CCATCCGCTGGAGGTGATCCGCTCGGCGACATCGCAGGGCGCAGCACTCTGCGGCCTGCAGGACGAGATCGGCACCATCGACATCGGCATGCGCGCCGACATGCTGGTCCACGACCACAATCCGCTGACCGATTTCAAGCTGCTCTACGGCACCGGCGCGATGCGCTTCAACGATGCGACCAATGCAGTCGAGTGGCATCGCGGCCTGAAATTCACGATCAAGGACGGCATCATCTACGACACCGAGGAGCTGCTCGCCGACGTCCGTGAGCTGGTCAAGGCGAGCTGGGAGAGCGACGTGCCGGAGAAATACGCGACCAAGGACAAAGACAAGGATGCCGCGGCGCCATGAGCGTCGGCATCATCGACTTCTTCGTCCTGACCGGCTTCCTCGGATCGGGCAAGACGACGCTGCTGCGCGATGTGCTGAGCGCGGAGACGGCGTCCGACACGGCCGTGATCGTCAACGAGGCCGGCGAGGTCGGGCTCGATGGCGTGCTGCTGCGCGAGAGCGGCGATGACGTGCCGCTGGCGATGCTGTCGAACGGCTGCGTCTGCTGCCAGGTCGGCAGCGATCTCGCCTTCACCATCGACCGCCTGATCATGGCGCCGCGGCCCGCCGGCCTGCCGCCGTTGCGCCGGATCATCCTGGAGACCTCGGGCCTGTCGATGCCAGGACCGGTGCTGCGCCAGCTCGCGACCTTGGCCGAGCACCGCATGCGCGTCGCCGTCGTCGCGACCTACGATCTCACGCGCGGCCTGGACGTCGCGACGTTCGAGGAGGCCGCGGCCCAATGGGCCGCGGCACATCGGATCATTGCAACCAAGGCGGATCTTGCGCCGGAGGGGCTGACCGATGCGCCGGTGGTGATCGCGCAGCTCAATCCAGTCGCGAAGGCCGTCGCCAACGCGGATCGCGCCGCTGTGGTGTCGGCGGCCTTTGCGCCGCTTACGGCGTCCCCGCCGCTGCGCGACGTCGCGCCTGATCTCGCCGCCGCGCATCCGCGCCTCGCGCTCTGCCTGGTCCGGCCGCGCCATGAGATCGGCTATGCCGATCTCGCCAGTTGGCTGGACAACGTCGCGGGTCGGCTCGGCGAGCGCCTTCTGCGCATCAAGGGGCTCGTCAAGGTGCAGGAAGCACCGCGCCCATTGCTGGTCGAAAGCGTCGGCACGGTGTTCTCGCCGCCACGCCAACTGACCGTCGACAAGCCCCCAGCGCCCTTCATCGTCGTGATCGCGCGCGACATTGCCCGCGATGAGCTCGAACAGGTCGAGCCGATGGGGTTGTTCACGTTCTCCTGGCGGGAGCCCGAGCGCGGAGCAGCGAGGGGCGGCATCCGCGCGGAGTGGGTGACCTAGGCGGTTGTCTCGGTTGGACAGCACGAGAGGACTTGGCGTCATTCCGGGGCAATCGTGCACACGTGACGGCGTGTGCGCGATTGAACTCGGAATCTCGAGATTGTTGGAAACGAACGCAAGGCAACGTTGGGATTCCGGGTTCAAGGCCTGCGGCCTTGCCCCGGAATGACGGTGGTCGTGATGCAGAAGGACTAATTCCCCCCGATCGTGCTCAAGCTCCGTGATGGATAGCGCAAAGCCACGTCGAACGGGTTGAGCTTGCCGGCCAGCACCTGCGCCTCGCCCTGCAGGATCTTCACCACATGCGGCAGCCGGTCCGCGTTCAGCCGCTCCGCCAGCGTGCCCACGCTGAGCGCCGCCACCGCGCGGCCCTGCGCGTCGAGCACGGGCACGCCGACGCCGGCCATGCCGGGAATGAGGCCGGTGCTGGTGTTGACCCAACCTTGCGCGCGCGCCTGCGCCAGCGCACTGCGCAGCGAGGCCTCGTCGAGGAAGCCGCGATCGAGCAGGCGCGGGATGTTGAAGCGGATCACGGCCTCCTGCTCGTCCTCGGGCAGGTTGGCGAGAATCGCGAGGCTGCCCTGGCCAAGCCCGAGCGGCACCTTGCCGCCGATGTCGCCGGTGAAGGAGCGGATCGGAAACGGTCCTTCGACGCGGTCGAGGCAGACCGCATCGAAGCCGTTGCGCACCAGCAGGAAGATCGTGTCGCTCAAGGTCGCCGACAGCCGCAGCAGCGCCGGCCGCGCCGCCTCGCGCAGGCCGCTGGCCTGCCCGGCGCGCGCCGCGAGCACGTAGAAGTCGAGCGCAAGGCGATAGCGCTTGCCGGCGGCCTGCTCGGCAAAGCCCTCCGCCACGAGATCCTGCAGCATGCGGTGCGCGGTCGGCTGGCTGCAGCCCGCGGTCTCCGCGATGTCCTTCAGCCGCAGCCCGTCGGGGTCGCCCTCGGCGAGGATGCGGAGCAGCTTCAGGGCCCGGCGAAGGCTGGAGGACGAATCGGTGTCGGCTGTCGTCATCTGAACGGTGAATGTTGGCGTCGAATTCGTCACATGGATTTCATATAGCAGAATATCAGATAAATAAATTCAGGATATCGGAATTCATGATTGACCATCTGCGTGGCCCGCCGGCATGAAAGAGCCCCAGGGCGGCAATCCCTGGCGATGACAGGGAGCCTCCCGCGCGAGGACGCATGGGTTTCCTGACGCTGGACGGTTTGACGAAGCTCTACGGCGATGTCGCTGCGGTCAGCGACGTCAATCTCAGCGTCGCCAAGGGCGAGTTCATCTCGCTGCTCGGCCCCTCCGGCTGCGGCAAGACCACGACGCTGCAGATGATCGCCGGCCTGGTCGAGCCGACGTCGGGGCGCATCACGCTCGACGGTCGCGACATCACCCGCGAGAAGCCCGATCGCCGCGGCCTCGGCATCGTCTTCCAGAGCTACGCGCTGTTTCCGCACATGACGGTGGCGCAGAACGTCGCCTTCGGACTCGAAATGCGCAAGGTGATCAGGGCCGAGCGCGAGGCGCGCGTCAAACAGGCGCTGGCGCTGGTGCAACTCGCCGCGCTCGCCGACCGCTATCCACGCCAGCTCTCCGGCGGGCAGCGTCAGCGCGTCGCGGTGGCGCGCGCGCTCGTCATCGATCCGCCGGTGCTGCTGCTCGACGAGCCCTTGTCCAATCTCGACGCCAAGCTGCGCGAGGAGATGCAGTTCGAACTGCGCGGCATCCAGCAGCGCGTCGGCACCACCACGATCATGGTGACGCACGACCAGAGCGAGGCGCTGTCGATGAGCGATCGCGTGGTGGTGATGGAGCAGGGCCGCATCATGCAGATCGACGCGCCCTATCGGCTCTACGAAAATCCGGCGACGCCGTTCATCTCCTCCTTCGTCGGCAAGATGAACCGGCTGTCCGGCGTGCGGCGCAGCGGCGGCGTCGAGATCGGCGGGCGCTTGCTGCCGTGCGAGGGGGCTGACCTCACCGACGGCACGGCCGCCGTGCTCGCGATCCGGCCGGAGAAGATCGGCCTGACAACTCCCGGCGCCGGCGTGCTCGATGGCCGCATCAGAGCGCGCTTCTTCCTCGGCAGCACCTGGTTCTTCACCGTGGAGACGCCCGCCGGATTGATCGGCGTCGCCCTGCCCAATGCGGGCGAGGAGCCGGCGTGCGAGGGCGATCAGGTCGGTCTCGCCTGGAGCAGCGCCAGCGCACGCGCGTCGAAGCCCGACGGAGCGCAGTCGGCATGAGCGGCACGCGCGCGACGACACCATGGCTGCTGGCGGCGCCGGGCGCGCTGCTGTTCACCGCATTGGTGGTCGTGCCGCTCGGGCTCACCCTGGCGCTGTCGTTCCACGTCTATGACGCCGCGACCGGCGTCAAGGACGAGACCACGCTGGCGCACTACATCGGCATCCTCTCCGACAGCTACTTTCTCAATATCTTCTGGCGCACGCTGCGGCTCGCCGCGCTGACCACGCTGATCTGCGCCGTGATCGGCGCGCCCGAGGCCTACATCCTGGCGCGCATGCGCGAGCCCTGGCGCTCGGCGTTCCTGCTCGCGATCATCGGCCCGCTGCTGGTTTCGGTCGTGGTGCGCGCCTTTGGCTGGAGCATGCTGCTCGGCCCCACGGGCCTCGTCAACGAGGCCTTCCGTGCGCTCGGGCTCGGCACGGTCAGGATCCTCTACACCGAGACGGCCATCGTCATCGCGCTCGTCCATGTGATGCTGCCGTTCATGGTCATCCCGGTCTGGACCTCGCTGCAGAAGCTCGATCCGATGGTCGAGGCCGCCGCCTGGACGCTCGGCGCCTCGCGCTTCACGGCGCTGCGCCGCGTAGTGCTGCCGCAGGTGACGATGGGGCTGCTGTCGGGCAGCCTGGTGGTGTTCGGACTTTCGGCCTCGGCCTTCGCGATCCCCGCGCTGCTCGGCGGCCGGCGGCTGAAGATGGCGGCGACGCTGGTCTATGACGAATACATGCACGAGCTGAACTGGCCGCTGGGGGCCGCCATCGCGATTCTCGTGCTGGTGATCAATCTCGTCATCATGCTGGCCTATCAGCGCGTCGTCGAGGCGCGCGCCAGGCGGATGTTGGGGTGAGCGGCATGCGCCACAACGGTCCGATCGCCCTGGTCTTTCATGCGCTCGTCACTGGCTTCGTGCTGGCGCCGCTCATCGTGATCTGCCTCGTCGCGTTCACGCCGGCCAACACGTTGACATTGCCGACCACGCAGGTCTCGCTGCGCTGGTTCACGGCCGTGTTCGCGCATCCGGATTTCGTCGCCTCCTTCCTCAACAGCCTGTGGGTTGCCGCAACAGCCGCGACGATTGCGGTCGTGCTCGCGGTCGCCGCCGGCCTCGCGCTCGACCGCTACGACTTCCGCGGCCGCGCGGCGCTGAACGCGCTGTTCCTGTCGCCCCTGATGATCCCGCATCTCGTGCTCGGCGTTGCGCTGCTGCGGCTGTTCGCGCTGCTCGGCGCCACCGGCAGCCTGCTGTGGCTGACCGCAGGTCACATTGTCGTCGTCACGCCTTATGTGCTCCGCTTGGTTCTGGCCGCCCTGTCCGGCCTCGACCGCAGCGCCGAGCAGGCGGCGGTGACCCTGGGCGCTTCCGGCTGGATCGTGTTCCGCCGCATCACCGTGCCGATGATTTTGCCCGGCATCACCGGCGGCTGGCTGCTTGCCTTCATCAACTCCTTCGACGAACTCACGATGTCGATCTTCATCACCTCGCCCGCCACGATCACCCTGCCGGTGCGCATGTACATGTACGCGACCGAATCGATTGATCCGATGATGGCCGCCGTATCGGCGCTGATGATCGCGGTGACGGCGGCGGCGATGCTGCTGCTCGACCGCATCTTCGGCCTCGACAAGATCCTCGTGGGGCAGGGCTGACACCATGCCGCTGTTGCATCGTCTCGTCCGCAACGACAGCGCCGTCATCTCCTTCGCGATCGATGGCGTGCCCTGCGTCGGCCGCGCCGGCGACACCGTGCTGACGGCCATGCTCTGCCAGGTCGACCGGCTTCGCTACAGCGAGTTTTCCGCCGCGCCACGGGCCGGCTTCTGCCAGATGGGCGCGTGCCAGGACTGCTGGGTGCAGCTCGCGAGCGGTGAGCGGCTGCGCGCCTGCACGACGCCGCTTACCGAAGGCATGGACATCATCACACGACGAGGGCGCGGCCATGGCTGAGCGCGCATCGCCCCTGATCGTCGGCGCCGGCCCGGCCGGCATCCGCGCCGCGATGACATTGGTCGCGGCCGGCCTGCGGCCGATCGTGGTCGACGAAGGCCACGCCTGCGGCGGCCAGATCTATCGCCAGCCGCTGAGTCCCGATGGCCGCGATGCCACGGCGCGCTACGGCTCGGAGGCTTCGAAGGCCACGCGGCTGCATCACGACTTTGCGGCGCTCGGCTCCGCAATCGACTATCAGTCGAACACGCTGCTGTGGAATCTGCGCGACGGCGCGGCCGCCATTCTCCGCGACGGCATCAGCCATCGCATCAATTATGATGGACTCATCCTCGCGGCCGGCGCGACCGATCGCGTGCTGCCGATCCCCGGCTGGACCTTGCCCGGCGTATTCACCCTCGGCGGCGCGCAAATCGCGCTGAAGGCGCAGGGCTGTGTGATCGGCCGGCGCGTGGTGTTCGCCGGCTCCGGCCCGCTGCTCTATCTGGTCGCCTGGCAATACATGAAGGCCGGCGTCGACGTTGCCGCCGTGCTCGACGCGGCGCCCTTGTCTGCGAAGCTCAATCTGCTGCGCGCGTTGCCGCTCGCGCCGGGCATCGTGCTGCGTGGATTGCGCATGGCGCTGGAGTTGACGCTGCGCGGAACGCGCGTGCGGTCTGGCGTGTCCCAGCTTCGGATCGAGGGCGAGAGCAGGGTGGCGCGCATCGTCTATCGGGCCGGCGGGCGCGAACACGCGATCACCTGCGACGGCGTCGGCTACGGCCTCGGTCTGCGCTCGGAGACTCAGGCTGCTGATCTCGCCGGCTGCGCCTTTCGCTTCGATGCGCGCGACGGCGCGCATCGTCCGGTTCGCGACGCCGGTGGCCGCAGCAGCATCGCGGGCGTGTACCTCGCCGGCGACGGCGCCCGCATCGCCGGCGCCGATGCCGCGGAAGCCGCCGGCGAGCGGGCCGCGCTGGCATTGTTGGAGGATCGCGGCCTGCCGCATGATTCGATGCGCGCTACCGCCCTCGAACATGCGCTGGCGCGGATCGACCGGCTGCGCGATGGGCTCGAAGCCGCCTTTCCCTATCCATCGCATTGGGCGGGCGACATCGCCGATGACACGCTGCTGTGCCGCTGCGAGGAGATCGATGCCGGCGAGGCGCGGCGCGCGATCAGGGATTTCTCGCTCACCGAGATCAATCGCCTGAAGGCGGTGACGCGCATCGGCATGGGCCGCTGCCAGGGCCGCATGTGCGGCGCCGCCGCCGCGGAGCTCTTGGCTGCGCAGACGCGCCGCGACATAGGCGCCGTCGGCCGGCTGCGCGCGCAGGCACCGATCAAGCCGATCCCGGTGGCCGTGAGTCTGTCCCTCGACGAGAGGCAGCATGACCCGGCGCATTGACTGCGATGTCGCGATCGTCGGCGGCGGGCTGGTCGGCAGCTCCGCCGCGCTGGCGCTGCGCGGCATGGGCTTCTCCGTCACGCTGCTCGACAAGGGCTTCTGCGGCGCTCAGGCGAGCGGCGTGAACTATGGCGGCGTGCGCCGCCAGGGCCGCCCGCCCGAGCAACTGCCGCTGTCGCAGCGGGCGCATGCAATCTGGCCGCGGCTCGCGCAGCTCATCGGCATCGACGGCGAGTTCCTGCGCTCCGGCCATCTCAAGCTCGCGCGCTCGCCTGCGGACATGGCGAGCCTGGAGCGCTACGCCGTCGAGGTCGCGCCGTTCGGGCTCGCTCTCGAGCTGATCGGCCACAATCAACTGCACGAGCGCTTCGGCATCGCGGGCGGCGTCGTGGGCGGTTCGTTCTGTCCTGGCGACGGCCACGCCAATCCCCGGCTGGTCGCCACCGCCTTCGCCGCAGCGGCGCGTCGCGCCGGCGCCGAGGTGCTGGAGAACACGGAGGTTACGGGCGCCACCAGGACGTTCGAGGGCTTCGTGATCGAGGCCGGCGACGTTGCCATCAGGACGCGTACCGTGATCAACAGCGCCGGCGCCTGGGCCGACGGCTTGGCGCGCGCGTTCGACGAACCGGTGCCGCTGGAGCGCACCTATCCGTCGATGATCGTGACCGAGCCGCTCGATCCGTTCCTGACCGTCAACATCGGCATCGAAGGCGGCGGCATCTATGCGCGGCAGGTCACGCGCGGCAACGTCGTCGTCGGCGGCGAGCGCGCCGCGCCGCTCGCCGATCCCGACTATTCGCGCCCGCGCAGCGACGGCGTGCTTGCCATCATGCAGCGCGCCAGCGAGCTGTTCGGCCCGCTGCGCCATGCCCAGGCGATTCGGTTCTGGAGCGGCACCGAGGCGACGATGCCCGACCGCAATCCGGTGATCGGGCCGAGCGCGACGACGCCGGGACTGATTCACGCCTTCGGCTTCTCTGGCGCCGGCTTCCAGATCGCGCCGGGGGTCGGCCAGGTGCTGGCCGAGCTGGTGCGCGACGGCGAGACCTCGACGCCGATCGCGGCCTTCGCCATCACTCGTTTCTCACCCGCATCGCAGCCGGGCGATGCCTCTCAAGCAGCAATGACGACAGGATCGAAGGAGACCTCGCCATGATCGATGCTCGCGCCGCGCTCGGCTCAGCCCTCGCGCTGATGCTCGCCACCGCCTCCGCGCACGCCGAAACCAGGACGCTCTATGTCGGCATGAACGGCGGCAATTTCGAGCGCACCTATACGCAGGCGGTGTTTCCGGACTTCGAGAAGGCCAACGACGTCAAGATCGTCGTCGTGCCCGGCACCTCGTCGGAGATCCTCGCCAAGGCGATCGCGGCCAAAGACAAGCCGCAGATGCACGTGATGTTTCTCGACGACGGCGTGATGATCCGCGCCGCCGGCCTTGGTCTGTGCGAGAAGCTGAAGCCGAGCGAGGCGCTCGGCCAGCTCGAGCCGTTCGCGCGACTCAAGGACGACATCGCCGCCGGCATCGACATCGGCATGACCGGCCTTGCCTACAACAAGAAGCTGTTCGACGAGAAGGGTTGGGCGGTGCCGACCTCCTGGCTCGATCTCGCCGATCCCAAGTTCAAGGACAAGGTCGTGTTCCAGTCGGCCTCGGTCTCGACCTTCGGCCTGCACGCCTTCCTGATGATCAACCGTATCAACGGCGGCAGCGAGGCCAATGTCGAGCCGGGCTTCAAGGCGTTTCCCGACACGATCGGCAAGAACGTGCTCGAATACATTCCGAACTCGGCCAAGATCTCCGAGATGGTGCAGACCGGCGAGGCCGCGATCTTCCCGCTGACGCCGACCGCGGTGTCGACCTTGAAGGAGAAGGGCATCCCGGTCGAGTATGCGCAGCCGAAGGAAGGCTCGGTCGTGCTGATGGTCGCCGAATGCGTCATCGCCAACAACTCCGAATCCGAGCTGGCGCAGAAGCTCGCCGCCTATCTGCTGTCGCCGGAAGCGCAGGCCAAGGCGCTGGCCGCCGGCAACATCGTGCCGTCCAACACCACCGCGAAAGCCACGACGCCGGCGGCCGAGCAGAAGCTCGCGACCTTCCACGGCTACATGAAGAGCGCGATCACGCTCGACTGGGACGTCATCAACGCCAGGCGCCCCGAATGGAATACGCGCTGGAACAGGATGATCGAGCGGTAGGCAGGCTTCGTTCCGTCGTCATTGTGAGCGAAGCGATTCAGACCTTTCATGCGGCCCTGGATCGCTTCGCTGGCGCTCGCGATGACGGCCGGGGAGCCAGCGCGTTTGCAGTTCCATCGTCATACCCCGCCAAAGCGGGATATCCAGTCCGCCGCTGCTCTCGATGCCATCACGGCCGTCTCGGCGTACCGGATCGCCCGGTCGAGCCGGGCGATGACGGAAAGTGGCGCTACGCCTGCTCCGATCGTCATTGCGAGGAGCGTAGCGACGAGGCGATCCAGGGTTGCGCAAGGCACCCTCGGATCGCGTGGTAGCTACGCGCATTACCCCGCCGGATAGCTCGTCGCATACGCCTCCGTCAGCGCCTCATCGAGCCGCCGTCCGGCGCTGAAACCTGACAGCGTCGCGGGACGGGTGACGCCCGGCAGCAATCGGCCATCGGGCTCCGGCGACCCGATCAGGGTCTGCACCGGAATGCGCTCGGCATAGATCGGCAGCGCGTAGTCCTCCTCATCGTCGATGACGCCCGCGGCGCGGATCTTCGCCGATGCCTTTTCGATCTCCATGGTCACGACCGACGTGGCCTTGAGCTCCTGCTCCGTGGTCTGGCGCAGGCTCGCAGTGCGGCCGGGAAACAGGCGATCGACCATCATCACCAGCGCGCGCTCCTTCTCGGCCTGATCCTCGATCAGCCGGGCATGGCCGAACGCCATCACCGAGCGGTAGTCGGCGGAATGATGGAAGGCGCTGCGGGCCAGCACCAGGCCGTCGAGATGGGTCACCGTGAGACAGGCCGGCTGTCCCTCGGATAGGCTGCGCAACATGCGGCTGGCGCTCGAGCCATGCCAATACAGCGTCGTTCCCTCGCGCCAATACAGCGTCGGCGTGCAATAGGGCTGGCCGTCGATGACATAGGAGACGTGGCACAGCGTTGCGGAGTCGAGCAGGGCATGGACGGTCGCATGATCGTAATGGGCGCGCTGATGCCGCCGCTTGACCCGGTTGGTGTCGTCGACGGGATAGCTCGGCATCTGTTGTTCGGACATCGTCAGTCTCCTGTTTCCGTCGACGTCATGCCATGGCAAAGTGGTTGTCGGGAGTTCCACTTCGATGCGAAAGCAGCCAACCACTTCGCGGCGCCGCGACGACGTGCTGGCGCTGCCGATCCACCTCGACCGCAGCATCCGCAGCCAGTCGCAGCAGGTGCACGGCGCGCTGCGCACCGGCATCGTCGATGGTCTGCTCGCGCCCGGCCTTCGTCTGCCTTCGACGCGCGGGCTCGCCGAGCAGCTCGGCGTCCGCCGCAATGCGATCGTCACAGCCTATGAGGCGCTGCTGTCGGACGGCCTGGTCGAGGCGCGCCACGGCGCCGGCACCTATGTCGCGGCACGGCTGCCCGCACCGCAGGTCGCCGCGCCGGTCGCCGAGCTGGATGTTCGCATTCCGCCGCGCCGGCCGTTCGCGCTCGGCTGCACGCTGGTCGATCCCGTGCTCTTGCGGCGACTCGCCGCGGCCAGCCGGCGCCGCATCGCCCACGCCGCGCCGGATGAGCTCGGCTATGGCGATCCGCGCGGCAGCCTGCATCTGCGCAGCCAGGTCGCGCACTACCTTGCCGCCAGTCGCGGCGTACGCTGCGACCCAAGCTGCATTCTCATCGTGAGCGGCACCCAGCATGGCTTGCGGCTGTGCATCGACGCGTTGCTTGCGCCGGGCGATCCCGTCTGGTTCGAGGATCCGGGCTATGTCGCCTCGCGCCATACGTTGAGCACGACCGGCGCGAAGCTGGTCCCGGTGCCCGTCGATGATGAAGGAATCATAGTCAGCTCGGGCGAGGCGGCGTACATGGCGGCCAAGGCCGCCTACGTGACGCCATCGCATCAGTTTCCGACCGGCGTTGCGATGAGCATGGCGCGGCGCATCGCGCTGCTCGACTGGGCGCGCAGGGCGGACGCCTACATCTTCGAGGACGACTACGACAGCGAGTACCGCTTTGCCGGCCCGCCGCTGACGGCGCTGGCCGGAATCGGCGGCGAGCGCGTCATCTATCTCGGCACCTTCGGCAAGACGCTGTTCGCGGGACTGCGGCTCGGCTACCTCGTGGTGCCGCCGGCGCTGGTCGCGCGGGTCGTCGCGGCGCGCGCGGCGCAGGACCGGTTTCCGCCGGCCTTCATGCAGGACGCTCTGGCCGACCTGATGGCCGACGGCGTGCTCGCAGCCCACATGCGGCGGCTGCGCCCGCGCTATCGCCAGGCGCGCGACGTCGTCGCCGAGGCGCTCGCCAAGCACGGCAAAGGCAGCCTGCAACTGGCCGCGCCGTCGCAAGGACTGCATCTGCTGGCGACCTTGCCGCCGGCAGCGCCGAAGGGCACGGCGAAACTGATCCGCGACCGCGCCGGCATCGAATGCCGGCTGCTGTCGGATGCGCGGATCGTGCAGCGCGGGCCCGACGGTTTCATCCTGGGCTATTCGGGCTTTGCGGCGAAGGATCTCGCCGATGCCGCCAGGCGGCTCGGGCGCGCCACCCAGGACATCCTGGGCGCGGCGGCGCGCCGCCGCTGAGCATCATCGATGCCGCGAGTGTGGCCGAGCCGGCACGTCGGGCAAATCAGCAGGGCTATGAGCTTCCGGGAATCTACACAGAGGCTCCGCTTGCGTGTCGCGCGCAACACGCCGGTCTGGATTTTGTTCAGTTCGTTCAACGCGCTCTTGACGACCGATCGCGCGCCTGCATTTTCTTCTTTCGTTTTTTCGAAAATCGTGCTTTGGTAGCGCATCCCGCCTCACCGCAGAGGGGCGTAGCGCGCGATCGTCACGACACGCGAGGTGGGGTGCGATGGCCGCGCTGTTGCCGCAGCATGCTTGTCCAGCGTGCGGACGAACGGCAATACGCGGACGTGAAGTCGCAGCGTCCTGATACCCCGATGCTGGTATCACGCGCAGTGCGCGCAAGCGCATTGCCGCAATGGTGGCCAACAAGCCCGGCGCACCAGGGAGACTGCGTATAAGCGTGAAGACCATCGCGCAGGGAATGCCGGGTTGAACCGGCTTTGCCTGTGGTACCTGCCGCCTGCATTTTTTTCGCAGGCGGGCCATGGGTGGGGCCTTCACCCGGCATTCCCTGCGCCCTTTGCACTTCCGAGGGCGAGACGGATCGTAAGCCTCGGGCATCATCTGCCGCGAGAACGCGCCCTCATGTTCATGGCTGTTCGAGATGCGGATTGGAGCAGATGCGCGTCAGGCGACGCGGATGCGCGCGGTCGCCGCAATCGCGACGCGCTCATTCATAGGGATTGTGCTCGGCGTTCGTCATCGTCTGGCGCACCCGGCGCAAGGTGATGGGCGTGCCGTCGGAGACGAACTGCAGCTCATAGGCGCGGCCGCTGTCGTCCTTGGCGGAGCAGGTCACGCTCGTGACCTTGAGCATCGCGAAGTTGCCGACCTGACGGCACATGCCGGCCGAGCTCTTCGTCGCCGGCACCGGAATGCCATCGACCTTCGGGCGATGCTTGGAATTCAGCAGCATCCTGTCGATCGGCAGTTCGTAGACGTTCTGGATCGACCTGCGGCCATTGATGCCGGAGAACGCGATGATGTGGCTCTCGTCAGCGGGATCGTCGAGCGCGACGGTGAAATGGGCGCGCCCCTTCTCGCTGTGAAAGAACGCCACCGTCTTGCAGGAAAATTCGCGGCCGTCGACCTTCGCGGTCCGGCAGGTGCCGGACATCAGCGCGTAGAGATCGATGTCGGGCCGCTCCTCCGGCGAGCTCGTCACCGGCATCGGCTGCTGAGCCAGGCAGGGCGTACCCAGGAAGAGACCGAGCGCAACGGCAGCAAGACGAGGAAAATGCAGGGGCATCCGCGGGGTGAGCCTGGAGGAATCATGACGGCGCGAGAGGTTAAGCGATGTGTCAGCTTTGCGGCAAAAAGAGGTCGGACGCCAGTGCGGCAGCGTACATCGCGCCAGCGCAAGCCCGGCGCTGTACGGCACGGGTGGTCGGTCGATACCGCAAAAGGAATGGAAAGTTCCGTGCGCACGCCGCGCACTCGCTCGCGCTCCATGTCGAGACGGAAGGCGCGGTGCAGCGGGCTCGGCGCGTCACAGGAATCCGGGGCGGCGCTGCCGCGGAATGATCTTCAATCTCCGGGACTATTTCGCCGACTGCGCCCTCTGCTTCCACAGCGCCCAGGCGCGGTCCATGATCACCATGTTGACCGCGTCGGCCTTGGCGGCCTCCTCGGCGCTGAGATAGGTGACGTCTCTGCCGAGCCCGATCGCCTGCGCCTGCAGCTTCGCATTGACGTCGGTGTAATAGGCGCGGAACACGGCGGCCTTGACCGACGGTCCAACCGCGACGTCGCCGTGGCCGCGCATCAGCACCACCGATTTGTCGCCAAGCGTGGCCGCCAGCGATTTGCCGATCACATTGTTGCTGACCAGCATGTTGGTGGCGCCGAACTCCTTGCCGATGTCCCATACCGGCGCGCCGGTGCCGAGGAAGGCGGCGTTGTGATACAGCGGCTTCAAGGGTGTATGGCTGACGCTGAACGGCACGACGCCCGGCGAATGCGTATGCACCACCGCGCTGACGTCCGGACGCGCCTTGTAGATCTCGGCATGGATGAAGCGCTCGAGGAAGACGGCGCGGTTCCTCGCATCGACCGGTTCGCCGTTCTCGTCGAACTCCATGATGTCATTGGCCGTGACCTGCGCCGGCGCGATCGAGCGTGCCATCAGGAAGTGGTGCGGATTGGTGGGATGCCGCGCGCTGACATGGCCGAAGGCGTCGACGACGCCGAGATCGGCGAGGATGCGGCTGCCGGTCGCGATGTCCTCGAGCAGCTCGCGGGGGACACCAGGGATGGCGTCTTGGGCGCGGGAAGGGCCGGCGGAGAGGAGGGAGAGGAGGGAGGCTGCTACGGCAATCGCGGCGAAGCGGCTGAAGCTGGACATCTGGCTCTTCCTCCCGGCCTTCGTTGTCTAGGCTCGTTGCTTCAACATACGCGTCATTGCGAGCGAAGCGAAGCAATCCAGGATGGTGGCTGGGACCCTGGATTGCTTCGCTTCGCTCGCAATGACGGGGAGAGGTTTGAGCGAGGCAATTGGCATGGCAGGGTGAGCCCTCCCTCAGGTCACCGGAGCCGGATTGAACAAGGTCAGATCGTTGTGGATGCCCCAGCGGTCCGACCATGGCTTGGTGCGACCGGAGGCGACGTCGAGGATCAGCTTGAACAACTCCCAGCCGGTTTCCTCGATCGTCATCTCGCCGGTGGCGATGCGGCCGGCGTCGAAGTCGATCAGATCCTTCCAGCGCCGCGCCAGCTCGCTGCGGGTCGCGACCTTGATGACGGGCGCCGCCGCAAGGCCGTAGGGCGTACCGCGGCCCGTGGTGAACACCTGCAAGGTCATGCCGGATGCGAGCTGCAAGGTGCCACAGATGAAGTCGGAGGCCGGCGTCGCCGCGAACAGCATGCCCTTTTGCCTGGCCTTCTCGCCCGGCGCCAGCACGCCGTGGATCGGACCGGAGCCCGACTTCACGATCGAGCCCAGCGACTTCTCGACAATGTTGGCGAGGCCGCCCTTCTTGTTGCCGGGCGTCGTGTTGGCGCTGCGATCGGCGCCGCCGCGCGCGAGATAGGAATCGTACCAGTCCATCTCACGGATCAGCGCGCGGCCGACGTCCTCGTTGATGGCGCGCCGGGTCAGCAATTGGATCGCGTCGCGAACCTCGGTCACCTCCGAGAACATCACGGTCGCGCCCGCGCGCACCAGCAGGTCCGCCGCGAAGCCCACTGCGGGATTGGCGGTCACACCGGAGAACGCATCGCTGCCGCCGCATTGCAGGCCGATGACGAGATCGGACGCCGGGCAGGTCTCGCGGGTGCGCTTGTTGAGTTCGGCAAGGCGGCGATCGGCCTGGGTCATGATGGCGTCGACGATGGCGCCGAAGCCGTCGAAGGCCTCGTCCTGCATTCGGACGATCGAGTCTTCAGTGCCTTCCGGCAGCAGCCGCTCCGGCGCGAGCTTCTCGCAGCCGAGGCCGACGACGAGGATCTCGCCGCCGAAATTCGGGTTCAGTGCGAGGTTCTGCAGGGTTCGGATCGGCACCACGGCATCTGGCGCCGTGATCGCGACACCGCAGCCATAGGCGTGGGTGAGCGCGACGACGTCATCGACATTCGGGTACTTCGGCAGCAGCTCGCTCTTGATGCGCTTGATCGCGAATTCGAGCGTCCCCTTGACGCATTGGACCGAGGTCGAGATGCCGAGCACGTTGCGGGTGCCGACCGAGCCGTCGCGATTGCGATAGCCTTCGAAGGTGTAGCCTTCGAGCGGCGGCAGCGGCGCCGGCACTGCGGTGGAGATTTCGAGCTGATCGAGGGCAGGGGCCTCAGGCATGTCGATGCGAGCCTCGTCCACCCATTCGCCGGATGCGATCGGCGACTTCGCATAGCCGATGATCTCGCCGTAGCGGACGATCGGCGCGCCCTCGGCGATGTCGACCAGTGCGGTCTTGTGGCCCTGCGGGACGAAGCTCCTCAGCGTCAGGCCATCGGGAAATTTGGTGCCGGCAGGCAGGCCGAAATCGTTCACCACGATCGCGACGTTGTCGCGCGCGTTGAGCTTGATGATGCGGGGCTCCTGGTTGGCGACGACCTGCTGGTTCATGCTGGCTCCGTTCCGCTCCGGTGGGTGGGCAAAGGCGCGGAGCGCCGTGCCTGCCTACTTGCTTCTTTCATCCGTCGGTGGGCACACTTCGCTTTGCCCACCCTACGATATTCGCGAGACGGCATCGCCGGGCTCGGTGAACCTCGCCCCGCTTGCGGGGAGAGGTCGGATTGCATCGAAGGTGCGATCCGGGTGAGGGGGCACAGGTCCATCCGCTCACACTGCCCGTGCGGCCGCCCCTCACCCCGACCCTCTCCCCGTAAGAACGGGGAGAGGGAGTGGACCGTCGATGCGGCCCGTCTGTTAGCTCACGGCGGACGAGGCTCACACCGGGAAGGTGTAGGCCGTCTTCACCGTCGTGTAGAATTCCCGCGCGTAGGAGCCCTGCTCGCGGGCGCCGTAGCTCGAGCCTTTGCGGCCGCCGAACGGGACGTGATAGTCGACGCCGGCGGTCGGCAAATTGACCATCACCATGCCAGCCTCGCTGTTGCGCTTGAAGTGCGAGGCGTATTTCAGGCTGGTGGTGCAGACGCCGGCCGCGAGGCCGAACTCGGTGTCGTTGGCGATCGCCAGCGCCTCGTCGTAGTTCTTGGCGCGGATGACGCAGGCGACCGGTCCGAAGATCTCCTCGCGGGCAATGCGCATCGCGTTGGTGGCCTCGGTGAACAGCGCTGGCTGCATGTAGAAGCCGGGCGTCTCGCGGTTGAGCAGCTCGCCGCCCCAGGTGAGCTTGGCGCCTTCGTCCTGGCCGATCTTGAGATAGCGCTGATCCTGCTCGAGCTGGTTGGCGTCGACCACCGGGCCGATATGGGTGCCCTGCTTGACGGCGTCATCGACCACGAGGCCCTTGAGCCGCTCGGTCATCGCCGCGACGAACTTGTCGTGGATGCCCTCGGTGACGATCAGGCGCGAGGACGCCGTGCAGCGTTGGCCGGTCGAGAAATAGGAGCCGTTGACACAGGCTTCGACCGCGACCTTGACGTCGGCATCGTCGAGCACGACCATCGGATTCTTGCCGCCCATCTCCAGCTGGAACTTCTTCATCGGGTTCGACAGCACGCAGGCCTGCGCGATCTTGCGCCCCGTGCCGACCGAGCCGGTGAAGGAGATCGCGTGAACATCCGGATGCTCGAGCAGGGTCTGGCCGACCACCGAGCCGGAGCCGACGACGAGGTTGAAGACGCCGGCGGGAAGGCCGGAGCGCGCGATGATCTCGGACAGCGCATGCGCCGAGCCGGGCACCAGCTCCGCCGGCTTGAACACGACCGTGTTGCCGTAGCAGAGCGCGGGCGCGATCTTCCAGGCGGGGATCGCGATCGGGAAATTCCAGGGCGTGATCATGCCGACGACGCCGACGGCCTCGCGGGTGATCTCGACGTCGAGGCCCGGACGGACCGAGGCCCCCTTCTCGCCGGTGAGGCGCAGCGCCTCGCCGGCAAAGAACGCAAAGATCTGGCCGGCACGGGCGACCTCGCCGATGCCCTCCGGCAGCGTCTTGCCCTCCTCGCGCGCCAGCAGGCGGCCGAGCTCTTCCTTGCGCGACAGGATCTCCGCCGAGATCTTGTTGAGCGCGTCATAGCGCTCCTGCGGCGTCGAGCGCGACCAGGCCGGGAAGGCGGCCTTGGCGGCGGCGATCGCCTTCTCGGTCTGCGCCTTGTCGGCCTTGGCGTATTCGCCGACGACGTCGTTGGTGTTGGACGGGTTGATGTTGCGGGTCACCCCGCTGCCGTCGACCCACTCGCCGGCGATGAAATTCTTGAGGATCGCGTTCATGTTGTTCTCCAGACTTTGCGCGATTGCTCGGACAATCTAACCGATCGCCCCCGTCATCGCACGAGACAGGGGCGCTTGTCGTCGAAGGTCCAGCCGGGGATCAGATACTGCATTGCGACGGCGTCGTCGCGTGCACCGAGCCCGTGGCTCTTGTACAGCGCATGGGCCTTTTCGATGGCGCCGCGGTCAACCTCGACACCGAGCCCAGGTTGCTCGGGCACGGCGATCCTGCCGCCCTTGATCTGCAGCGGCGCCTTGGTCAGCGCCTGGCCGTCCTGCCAGATCCAGTGGGTGTCGATGGCGGTGACCTTGCCCGGCGCAGCGGCGGCCACGTGGGTGAACATCGCCAGCGAAATGTCGAAATGGTTGTTGGAGTGCGAACCCCAGGTCAGGCCATTGTCGCGGCACGTCTGGGCGACGCGCACCGAGCCCTGCATGGTCCAGAAATGGGGGTCGGCCAAGGGAATGTCGACCGCGCCGAGCCGCAGCGCATGGCTGAGCTGCCGCCAGTCGGTGGCGATCATGTTGGTCGCGGTCGGCAGGCCCGTGGCGCGGCGGAACTCGGCCATGATCTCGCGGCCGGAGAAGCCGGCCTCGGCGCCGCACGGGTCCTCGGCATAGGCCAGGATGCCGTGCATGTCCTTGCACAGCCGGATCGCTTCATCGAGCGACCAGGCGCCGTTGGGGTCGAGCGTGACGCGCGCCTGCGGGAAGCGTTTTGCGATGGCGGTCACCGCCTCGATCTCGGCTTCGCCCTTGAGCACGCCGCCCTTCAGCTTGAAGTCGGCGAAGCCATAGGCGTCGTGCGTCGCCTCGGCGAGCCGCACCACAGCTTCGGGCGTCATCGCCTCCTGATGTCGCAGCGTATACCAGCCGTCCTTCTCGCGCTCGCCGGTGGCGTAGGGCAGGTCGGTCTTTTTGCGGTCGCCGATGAAGAACAGATAGCCGAGCGCCTCGACGGAGGCGCGCTGCTGGCCTTCGCCGAGCAGGGCCGCCACCGGCAGGCCGAGATGCTGACCGAGCAGGTCGAGCAGCGCGGATTCGACTGCGGTCACCGCATGGATCATGACGCGCAGATCGAAGGTCTGCTTGCCGCGGCCACCGGCGTCACGATCGGCGAAGGCGGTACGCATCGTGGCGAGGATGGTGTTACAGGCGCCGATGCTCCTGCCCACGATCAGGCTCTTCGCATCCTCCAGCGTCTGCCGGATCTTCTCTCCGCCGGGCACCTCGCCGACGCCAGTGTGGCCGGCATTGTCGGTGAGGATGACGAGGTTGCGGGTGAAGAACGGCCCATGCGCGCCGCTGAGATTGAGCAGCATGCTGTCACGGCCGGCCACCGGAATGACCTCCATGCCGGTGACGATCGGCGCGCCGGAGATTCCGGTGCTGGTGGCTGCGTGACTCATGTGCTCCTCCCGGTCTTCTTCCTATCTCCGTCATTCCGGGGCAGCCCGTCAGGGCTGAACCCGGAATCCAGAGATTGGCTTGCGTCTCTTCTTATCCATCAACTCGGAGATTCCGGGTTCAAGGCCTTGCGGCCTTGCCCCGGAATGACAGCAAGATCACTCCGCCGCCTGCTGTGCCGAGACGGCGCCCGGCAGCGCCTTCACCAGCGCCGTCAGCTCCGCCATCTCCTCCGCGGTCAGATCGGTCAGCGGCAGGCGGACAGGGCCGGAATCGCGGCCGATCACCTTCATGCCGGCCTTGATGATCGAGACCGCGTAGCCCTTCTTGCGGTTGCGTATCGCGATCAGCGGCAAAATGAAATCCTTCAATCCGGCCTGGATGGTGGCGTGGTCGCGCTTGCGCACTGCGGCATAGAAGTTCGTCGCGAACTCCGGCACGAAGTTGAACACGGCCGAGGAGTAGGTCGTCACGCCCATGTCGAGATAGGGCAGGGCGAAGGTCTCGGCGGTCGGCAGGCCGCCGATATAGGTCAGGCGGTCGCCCATCCTGGTGTAGACACGGGTCATCAGCTCGATGTCGCCGATGCCGTCCTTGTAGCCGACCAGGTTCGGGCAGCGCTCGCACAGCCGTGCCAGGGTGTCCGGCTGCAGGATGGCGTTGTCGCGGTTGTAGACGATGACGCCGATCTTGACCGATTTGCAGACCGCCTCGACATGGGCGGCGAGGCCGTCCTGCTCGGCATGCATCAGATAGGGCGGCAGCAGCAGGAGGCCGTCGGCGCCGGCCTTCTCGGCGCCAATCGCGATCTCGCGCGCGATCGCGGTGCCGTAGCCGGTGCCAGCGAGCACGGGCACGCGGCCCTTGGTCTCGTCGACCGCGACCTTGACCACCTCCGGCACCTCGGCGGCGGTCAGCGAGAAGAACTCGCCGGTGCCGCCGGCAGCGAACAGGCCCGCGACGTCATAGCCGCACAGCCAGTCCATGTTGGCGCGATAGGTGGCCTCGTCGAACGAATAGTCGGCCTTGAACGGCGTCACGGGGAAGGAGAGCAGGCCGCTGCCGATCTTCGCAGCCATTTCCGTCGGGGTCATCTTGCTCATCGCGCGGGTCCTTCACGAATGTCCTTGGGAACGGGCGCGGCCGGCGCCGGCGCGCATTCCCCCGGGCGATGTCGTAGGACCAAGTTCGATGCCGGTCCAAGCCAATGATGGTATCGATTGATGCAGATCAGATATCAATCTTCCGCGTGCTGCACGGCGAGATTGCCGGCCAGCTCGACCAGTGCCGGCAGCAGCGGATTGTCGTGATCGCGCCGCCAGACCAGGAACAGCTCGGCCGGCGTCGGGTTGCGCAGCTTCAGCGGCCGCAGCCGGACATCGGCGATCTTCAGGCTGGAGGCAGCTTCGGGCACGATCGCAAGCCCGAGGCCGGCGCGCACCATCGCCAGGATCGAGTGGATCTGGCTCAGATGCTGCACGTAGCGGGGCAGCACCTCTGCACGCATGAACTGCGACACCAGGAGATCGTGGAAATAGCGCGCCTCGGTCTGCGAATACATGATGAAGTTCTGGCCGTCGAAATCACGGATCGACACGGCCTCGGCGGAGGCGAGACGATGGCGGCGCGGCAGCGCGGCGCAGAGCGGCTCGGCGACGACGCGGCGGGTGGCGAATTCGGGGCGCGCGATCGGCGGCCGCAGCAGGCCGGCGTCGATCTGGCCGGAGGCCAGCGCCTCGATCTGGTCGCCGGAGACCATTTCCTTCAGCGACAGATCGGCTTCTGGAAGCTCGCTGCGGCAGGCGGCGACCAGATCGGGCAGGAAGCTGTAAGCCGCGGCCGCGGTGAAGCCGATCTTGAGCGAGCCGCTCTTGCCGCTGGCAATGCGCTGCGCCACCTGGGCGGCGCTCTCGGCCATTTTCAGGATGCGCCGTGCCTCGGGCAAAAAGCTGCGCCCGGCCGGCGTCAGCTTGACCGAGCGGCTGGTGCGCTCCAGCAGCACCGCATCGATGATGTGCTCCAGCACCTGGATCTGCCGCGACAGCGGCGGCTGCGTCATGTTGAGCCGGATCGCGGCGCGGCCGAAATGCAGCTCCTCGGCCACGGTGACGAAGCAGCGCAGCTGGTTGAGGTCGAACATCGATGCGTCCTCGGCATGGATACGGCGGATTGTGCGGGCTTGGTAGCATCGATTGGGTGCCGTGGGAATGTTGGCGGGATCATCGGCCGCGGCTTGGCAGACGCGCCCAGCTCGGCGGTTCGCATCAGGCGGGGCCACTGCCTGCCGCGGCCGTCATGCGCGGAGCGAAGCGATGATGCAATCCCGAGTCGCCGGCCGCCGTGGTGCCCGCGCACATGTTGACATCTGCAATGCAATACGCCCGCGGCGTGCGCCGCGCATCGCCGGCCATGCCGCGGCCGACGACCCCGGCTGCCACCTCGCCAATGCCGAGATCGGCCTGACCGTGCCGGCCAACCGCATCACGACCTCACTCTATCCTATCGCGGAAGTGAATCAGGAAGCTCCGCTGTCCCAAACGTCCGGAACGAGATCTCCTTCTCCGTTGTGGCCAGCTACTGAGCCGCACGTTGCGGGCGCGGCGCTGCGGCTGTCCATGGCGAGCGTCAGGTGCCTGCTCACTTGGCGGATGCAGCAGCGCGGGCATCCGCAATGGCCTGCTTGAAAGCCTGTGCATTGGGGACGCCGGGGATGCGGAAATGGCCGATGATGAAGGCCGGCGTGCCGCGGAAGCCGAGGCCCGTGGCCTGCTCGTGATTGCGCGCGAGCACGGCGTCGATGTCGGCGTGCTTGGCCGCGAGGTCGGCCTTGGCGCGGGCGAGGTCGATTCCGGCACCGCTGAGCGCCGCATCGACCTTGGCCTCGGACAGCTTCTCATTGAGCGAGATCAGCGCCTCATGGGCCTCGGCGAACTTGTCCTGATATCTCGCCGCCAGGGTGAGGCGTGCCGCGTAGATCGAGGCGCCGCCGAAGATCGGCCAATCCTTGAAGACGAGACGGACGTGACCGTCGTCGCGAACCACCTTGGCGAGCTCCGGGCTGATCTTGCGGCAATACGGACACTGATAGTCGAAATACTCGACGATCGTGATGTCGCCCTCGGCGTTTCCGACAGCAGGGATGGCGGGATCGTGCAGGATGCGCGCTTCGCTCAGAATGTCGGTGTCGTCGTCCTCGGCGCGAGACTGGATCGGCAGGATGGCCGCAGTCAACAGCAGCAGCATGGCGATCGATGCGGCAAAGGTCTTCGTGGTCATGACTTGTCGTTCTCCTGATGAGGGATGGTCGAGGCGGTGTCGATGGCGTCCAGCACGGTCTGCGGCGTCAGCAGTTCGGGGAGCAGGATGCCGTTAGGAGCTCCGGGGCCGAACACGACGTTGAACGGCAGGCCGTAGCGGCCAAAGGATCGGAGATAGGTCGCGATCGCGTCGCTGGGTGAGGTCCAGTCCGCCTTGACGGCAACGACGCCCGACGCCAGTCGGCTGCGCACGGCCGTGCTGTCGAGCACGAGCTTCTCGTTGACCTTGCAGGTGACGCACCAGCTGGCGCCGATGTCGACGAAGACCGTGTGACCGGCCCGCACCTGCGCCGTGATCTCGGCGGGCACCAGCGGCTGCCAGGCGATTCCGGCCGGCCGGCTTGCGCCGTCCGGCTGCTTGACGGAGGTGGCGGCGATCAGCGCCAGTCCGATCGTGCCGGCGAGGCCGGCTCCGGCGATCGTTCGCCGCAACGGGAAACGGAGCGACGCCATGATCAGAGCGGGGACGAGCAGCGCAGCGGCAAGGACGGCCGCAGTCGAGGGTCCACTGATGTCGGCGAGCACGATCAGCAGCCATAGCGCGGTCGCCGCCATCGCGAGCGCTGCAAGCACGCGCAGCTTCAGCATCCAGCGGCCGGGCCGCGGGAAGAGTGCGGCAAGGCCTGGCGCCGCGGCCAGAGACAGATATGGCGCAGCCATGCCGAGCCCGAGCGTGGTGAACACCAGCAGGATTTGCGGTGCGGCCTGCGACAGCGCAAAAGCGACGGCGGTCCCGACGAACGGCGCGGAGCACGGCGTGGCCAGCAGCGTCATGACGAAGCCGTTGATGGCATGACCTGCCATCGTCCTGTGGCTCGCGGCGTTGCCAAGGCGGCCGGCGATCCACCACGGCAGGCTGATCTCGAACAGGCCGAGCAGGTTGGCACCGAATGCCGCGAGCACGATGATCATCGCGATGAGGAAAGCGGGCTGCTGAAACTGCAAGCCCCAGCCGACCTCGGCGCCCGCGGCCTTGAGTGCGGAGAGGACGGTGGCAAGTGTCACGAACGAGGCGACGATGCCGGCCGCCGTCGCCAGGAATGCCCGGCGCGGCGAGGGCGCGTGTGCGGGATCGTGATCGACCAGCGAAACGAGCTTCAGCGACAACACCGGAAACACGCAGGGCATGAAGTTGAGGATGAAGCCGCCGAGCAGGGCCACGCCGAGCATGGTCCAGATCGATGCCGCCGAAGGACGCGGTGCCGGTGTGGCTGCTTTGGCCGCAGAAGCGCGAGCAGCTTGATCGGCATCCACCGGAAGCATGGCCTCGATCGATCGGTCGCCATCGACCAGGGTGACCCGCAGGCGTTGTCCCGGACCGGCCTGATCGAAGCCTTGCACCGGCACGGTGATCCGTACGCCGCCGTCCGACATCGGGCTCACCTGGGGACGGCCGCCGGACACGGCATCGTTCCCATCAAGGAAGACGTCGGGCGCGTGCAGTGGCGGCGTCGCATGCGCCTCGAGCTGCAGATGCGGCTTTGGTTGCCGATCGATGCGCAACGCCGTGATGGAGAGCCCCGGCGAGCTCGCGCGGGGGACGCTCTGCCGCCATTCGTCGATCAGCGCCTGATCGTTCGGCCGGTGCGAGACGGCGGGGATGTCGGCCTCGAGATGGGCCTCCTGCTGGGTGCAGATGACCGAGCAGACGAACAGCACCGTTTTCAGTGTGAGATGTGCGGGCGCCGCTCCATCCTCGAGCCGCACGCGCAACGGAAACAGCACGTGCTCAGCGTAGCCGAACGTGTCGATATCCTGCTCGCTGAAGCGGCTCGGCGCCGGCCATTCGACGGTGACATCGGCGACGTTGCGTGAGCCGCTCCAGTCGAATTCGGGTGGCGCGCCGGCATCGCCGGGTGAGCGCCAATAGGTGTGCCAGCCTGCATCCAGCCTGACATCCAGTCCGGCCCATGCCGCGGCCGGGCCGCCGTCTGCTCGCGTGACGTCGCCGACCAGCAGGCGCGTGTCGACGTTCGCCTGCGGGCGCAGCTCGCCCGCGACAGCGGTCGTCGCCGCAAGATGGAGCAGGCCGAGCAGCCATGCGAGCCGGCCAAGATGACGGATGGACATGATGATCTCCCGCGCGCTGATCGTGCATTGCGTGGCAGTTGCGCTGCGCGACCCGGCGCAAGGCGCGCCTGGCAATGGGCACCTTAAGCCGACCTGCACGACGCACGATCGATGGTGGATATTCGTCCGCTCAAGTCGCGACGTTACGCGGCCCGTAAGCCGATGACGACGGAAGGATCAGGCGTGGCGACAGGGGGGACGGTAGGGCGAGGACGCGTCGCATTGCGTTGTCAGCGCCTCGTCATAGGGGCGCCAGGACAGCGTCCGGGAGGCGGCAACCGGCTGCGCCGCCGCACTGTCGCTCGCCGGGACGGCGGTCAGACCAGCCGCGGCAAACGGACACGTGTTGATCATGCCCGGGATGACGGCCTTCCTGCAGGGCTTGGGCGCGCTCGTGGTCGTTCGGGACCATTGGTGCGCACCGGCGCCGGCGTCTGCCGTTGCAACCTCGAACGTTCCGAGCAGAGGCGCCAGACTCAAGACGAGCGCGATCAGCGCCGCTATCAGGCGGCGTGTCATCGCTGGCATCTCGAAATCAGCACGCCTCATCTTGGATCAATTTCTCCAATTTGGACTGGTCGCGCAGACCGGCCGCTCTTGGCAACTGACATCTTCGTGACACCGCGAGCTCGCGGCCAAGCCGGCATCGCGTGAGCAAAGCGAGTGGTTCTCAAAGTACGTTGATCGGTACCTTCAGGAATGTCTTTCCCGTCGCGTCCGCGGGAGGAAGATGTCCGGCGCGGATGTTGACCTGAAGTGATGGAATGATCAGGCGCGGCATGCCGAGCGTCTTGTCGCGCGCCTCGCGGAGCGCGACGAACTCGTTCTCGGTCATCCCGTCTCGCGCGTGGATGTTGTGGAGCCGCTCCTCGCCGACGGTCGTTTCCCAGCGCACCGCGCGGTCGTTGGGGGCATAGTCATGACACATGAACAGCCGGGTCTCGCGCGGCAGCGTTTCAAGGATCTTCCGGATCGAGCGAAACAGCGTGCGCGCATTGCCGCCTGGAAAGTCGGCCCGCGCCGTTCCCCCGTCGGGCATGAACAGGGTGTCGCCGACGAAAGCGGCATCGCCCATCACATGTGTGGCACAGGCCGGCGTATGGCCGGGCGTGTGCATCACGAAGGCCGTCATCTGTCCAACCTGATAGGTGTCGCCATCCTTGAACAGCCGGTCGAACTGGCTGCCGTCGCGGCGAAACTCCGTGCCCTCGTTGAAGACCTTGCCGAAGGTCTCCTGCACGGTCAGGATATGTTCGCCGATGCCGATCTTGCCGTCGAGCTTGTCCTGGATATAGGGCGCAGCGGAGAGATGATCCGCATGCGCATGCGTTTCGATCAGCCACTCTGGCCTGAGGCCGTTGATCTTCACGTAGTCGATCAGCATGTCGGCGGAACGGGTGCTGATGCGGCCGGCCGCGTAGTCGATGTCGAGGACGGGATCGACGATCGCGCAGGACGGCGATGACGGGTCCTTCACCACGTAGCTGATCGTGCTGGTGTCAGGATCGAAGAATCCGGCCACCTTCGGCTGCACGCCGAGATCGATTGGATAGGACATGGCTGCTGCTCCACGATTTGGCTCTGGGGCGGCATCGCCGCCCACGCCCCGTTTTGTCGTCCAGAACGGTCTAAGACGTCGGATTGGACTTCGTTCCGCAGGTATTGATGCCGAGCATCGCGTAGGGCGGGCACCAGCCGGTCAGTGCGGTGCCGAGCGGGATCAGGCCCAGAAGGCCCCACAAGGTGTGCGGCCCTACGACCGTGAGACTGAGGATGGCGAGTCCGACGATGATCCTGAGCAGCCGGTCGATCTTGCCAATGTTCTGTGTCATGTCGCGCTCCCTTTGGCTTGCGATGATGCAGACGATAGAGCGGGACATTGCGCGGGTATGTAACTAAGTCACCAAGAGACGCCGGTTCCTAGCCATGCTGGGCCAGCTGGACGAGCGCCGGTCTGTCGGTGATCTCGACGATTCCGCGAGCCATTCGCAACCAGCCGCGCCTTGCGAATTCATTGAGCTGCCGGCTGATGACCTCGCGCGCGCTGCCGAGCTCGTTGGCGAGCTCCTGATGCGTCGCAGCGATCTGCTGCTTCGCCCCGGCGAGATCCAGAAGCTTCTGCGCGAGCCGCACATCGATCCGCTCGAACGCGACTTCCTCGATGATGCGGAAGAGATTGGTGACACGGCGGCTGAACGCGGTGAAGACGAACTGGCGGAATTCGCGCGAGCTGGCGATCAGCCGGTCGAACAGCGCGCGCGGGATCGCCACGGCACGGATCCGGGTTTCCGCGATGCCCTCGGCCTGGTATTCCTCGTAACCCATCAGGCAGGCCGTGGTCAGCGCGCAGCTCTCGCCTGCCTGGACGCGGTAGAGCACGATCTCGCGGCCGGACTCGGACGTCTGCTGCACGCGGATGGTCCCGTCCAGCAGCAGCAGGAAGGAGTCCGGCGCCTGGCCGGGGCCGAAGATCCGGCTGCCTTCCGGAAGCTCGACAATGAGGCTGGCCTCGCGCAACTGCGCGGAGATCTCCTCCGGCAATTGCCGCAACGGCGGGAAAGCGAGCGTCCAGTCCTGCTTCGACGGCATTACGACATCCGGCTGCGCCACATCGGCGTCGTCCAGACTTGCCATAGGATCGCGCGTGGGTCGAGGGACGGGATCTGCCCCCGTCCCCAATCTTCGGACGAGAGAGCTCGCATGGACTCCGGCAGCGCGTTGCCTTGCCACCGATCGGCGTCTCACGCATGCGCGGCCGTTGCAGGTGGGCCAGACCAAAAGGTTGCCGCACCTGCCGGCAGAGCAAGGCCCGCATACTCTCGGACCGCGCCTTTCCTCGCTCTTTGCTCTTAGCTCTTGGTGCTTGCCGTCTTGTCGAGCGCCGCCCGCAAACCCTTGGCGAGCTTGATCGCATCATCGTTCGCCCAGAAGTGCATGAAGAAGAGGCGGGGGTGTTCGTCCAGCATGTGACTATGCAGCGCCGTGACCTCGATGCCGTGGGCACGGAGCGTCCGGATCACGGGGTTCACCTCCTCCCCGCTCAGCACGAAGTCACCGGTGACGGCGGCCTTGCCTGCGCCGGTCGGCTGGAAGTTGATGCCCGTCGCGACGCCCATCGCCGCGACGGGAGACAAGGATAGTCCACCCTCGACGATGGGATCGCGTCGCGGCACGCTGAACTGATAGACCTCGCCATTGGCCTGTCCTTTGATCGCCAGGATCTGATCGAGCTGCGCCGTATCGAGATCGATGTCCGGCGGCGGCGTAGTCGGCGACGCCGCAACCGTCAACGGTGTCTTGCTGTCGGCGAGGGCGTCGCGGATGGCGGACGCGAGTTTGACGGGATCGCCGTGACCGGCAACATGCATGTAGAACGTTGCTGGGCTCGCGCGGAGCAGATGGTTGTGCACGGCGCTGATTTCGAGCCCGCCGGCGATCATCTTCGCCATCACCGGATTGACCTCTGATTCCAGCAGGACGAGATCACCCATGATCATGGTGCCGCCATGCGCCGGCTTGAACGCGACCCAGCCGCCGAGCGCGAGCGCCGGCCGGATGGTTACGCCGTCCAGGGTCACCGCGAGATCGGTGCGCGGGAAGCCGTACCGGCGGACGTCTCCCGCCACGGACGGCTTCCGGCCCAATGTCTCGTCGACCTTCTGCCAATCGATGTCCTGTGCGCGCGCCGTCGAGACGATCGGTCCGGCGCCGTGTGCGAGGAGGCAGGCGCCGAGGCCCAACAGACTCCAGATCGTGCTTCTCATCGTTCGCTCCTTTTGGTCTGGCACTGCCCCATGTTCCGTCGCAGCGTGCTCTCAGATGACGCCCGCAAAGCGCATCAGGATGCCCGCGATGCACGAGGCGGCGAGCACGACGAGCATTCCCACGTTGAAGCGGAAAATGGCCGTGGCGGCCGCAACCGACAGGACAACGGCCGGCAGGTCGATGCTCATCGGCCGGGGCGCGTCGAATGACAGTCCGAATCCCTGGATCGGAAAGGTCTCGCGGAAGAGGGTGTGCAGCGCGAACCAGATCGAGAGATTGAGAATCACGCCGACGACGGCGGCGGTGATGGCCGAGAGCGCGCCGCCGAGCGCCTTGTTTCCCCGCAACGCCTCGATGTAGGGCGCGCCGACGAAGATCCAGAGAAAGCAGGGCGCGAACGTCACCCACGTCGCCAGCAGTCCGCCCAGCGTGCCTGCGAGCATGGGAGACAGCCCGCTCGCCCCGCGGAACGCGGCCATGAAGCCCACGAACTGGACGACCATGATCAGGGGACCGGGAGTCGTCTCAGCCATGCCGAGGCCGTCGAGCATCTCGCGCGGAGCAACCCAGTGATAGTACTCCGCGGCCTGTTGCGCGACGTAGGCGAGCACGGCGTAGGCGCCGCCGAACGTCACCATCGCCATCTTGCTGAAGAAGATAGCGATCTGACCGAAGACGTCGTTCGGCCCGAGCAGGATCAGCAGTGCGAAGACGGGGGCGAGCCAGATCGCGAGCCAAACGGCCGCCACGCGCAGCGCGCGCGAAGCGTTCGGACGGACGTGATCCGGCACGGCCTCGCCGAGCATGCTGTCGATCGCGCCGGCGTTCTTGCCGCCGTGTTCGAGGGCTGCGAATTCCGGCCGGCCGAGGCGGGCAGCGACGAAGCCGATGACTCCGGCAGCAATGATGATGATCGGAAACGGCGCGCGGAAGAAGAAGATCGCGACGAAGGCTGCGGCCGCCAGTCCGATCATGATCCGATTGCGTAGCGCGCGCTTGCCGACGCGGACGACGGCCTGGATCACGATCGCCAGCACGGCCGCCTTGAGGCCGAAGAACAAGGCTTCGACGACGCCGACATTGCCATAGGCCGCATAGATGTAGCTGAGGCCCATGATGGCGAAAATGCCGGGCAGAATGAAAAGTGTGCCCGCAACGATGCCGCCGGTGGTCCGGTGCAGCAGCCAGCCGATATAGGTCGCAAGCTGCTGCGCCTCGGGTCCCGGCAGCAGCATGCAGTAGTTCAGGGCGTGCAGGAAGCGGCTCTCCGAGATCCAGTTCTTCTCCTCGACGAGGATGCGATGCATGACCGCGATCTGGCCGGCGGGGCCGCCGAAACTCAGACAGGCCACCCGGATCCACACGAGAAGCGCGTCGTTGAAGGAGATGCCATGGGCGTGCTCGGCCGCAACCGGCTTCCGCGATGCTACGACGTCCGTCATGACTTCACCTTGCTGGATGGCCAGTTGTGCGCCTCCTTCGTGGCGTCGCGGCACCAGCGGTAGAAGGCATCATAGAGCAGCAGCCCCGCGCTCAGCTGCTCCAGATCGTCGTCGTACATTCGCGACAGACCGAGTGAAGCGGCAAGGAGGCCAGGAGCCTCGGGCGAGAGATCAAGTCGCGCCGTATCCGCGGCCCGCACCAGCGTGGCGAGTCGTTCCAAGGGTGGTGTCCGCAGACCGAGCTCCTCGACCATGACGTCGAAGGTGCAAAGCTCGCCGCGGTGGCTCCAGAAGACATTCTCGATGTCGAAGGGAGTGGCTTGGAAACGCTCGGCGACCGCTTCGACTTCGGCCGGCGTCACGAACAGGAAGACTGCGGCCGGATCGACGAAGCGACGGATCAGCCATGGACAGGCGATGCGGTCGATCTTGGGACGTGATCGCGTGACCCAGACGGTGCGGCCGCGGTCGTCCCTCGCGGGAATCCTGTCTGCGGGCACGGTCGGGAGTTGGGACTCCGTCCAGCCGACGTGGCCGCCCTCGAGGACCTCGGCTGCGACGTTGCTGCACCGGAGCCAGGCCGCGGTGCCTTCGCTCAGCTTCTTGCCTTTCTGGCAGATCACGACAACCGATTGGCCGGTGAAGCTCGGTGCCCATTGCTGGACGTCGAGATGGGAGCGCCTGACGGCGCCGGGGATGAGGCGTGGGTCGGCGGCGAAATCCTCGTCGACACGCACGTCGACGAGCCGTGGCGAGGTCGCCGTGCCGATCAGTCGAGACAATTTTTCGGGTGAGATCGAGGTGTATGATGATGACATGCTGCGCCCTTGGTGACCAGGACGCGATTCTTGGGCATGTCGCCTCGCGGGGAGATCGCACATCCCCGTGCCGCAGAATAAAGCGCTCGATTGTTCGGCTGTCAACCCATCCCTGTGCTGGAACGATCGGGGACCGCCGCGGTCGCCATTGGGGTCGACCCGCCTCAGATCAGCAGGGGCAGCTGGGCTTCCACTGCGATGTCTTGCTGCTGCAAGGATGACAGCGAGACGCCGAGGAGCCGCACCGGCTTGGCCAGGGGCATCTCGCTCTGAAGGAGCGCGACGGACAAGCGTGCCAGATCCTCCCGGCTCGCGACCAGGTTGGCGACGGACCTGCTGCGTGTGATGATTTCGAAGTCCGCGAACTTGACTTTCAGCGTGACCGTCCGGCCCCTGTTGCCGCTGGTTTCGCAATGCTGCCAGACCTTGTCGATCAGCGGCTGCAGCTCCGCCAGCATCGGCTCGAAGTCGGTCAGGTCGGTCGAGAAGGTGTTTTCGGCGCCGACTGATTTGCGGATGCGATTGGCTCGGACCGGGCGATTGTCGATGCCGCGCGAGATCCAGTAGTAGTGGTGGCCGGCCTTGCCGAAGTGCTGCTGGAGGAAGGGCAGGGTCTGGTTGCGGATGTCGAGCCCGGTATGAATTCCGAGCGCGTTGAATTTCGCTGCGGTCGCCGGGCCGATGCCATGAAACCTGCCGACCGGCAGCCCCTCCACAAAGGCCGGACCCATCTCCGGCGAAATGACGTATTGCCCATTGGGCTTGCGATGGTCCGAGGCCAGCTTGGCGAGGAACTTGTTGTAGGAGATTCCCGCGGAGGCATTGAGTCCGGTCTCGGCCTTGATCTTGGCCCGGATCTGCAAGGCGATGTCGCGTGCCAGCTGGATGCCTTGCAGATTCTCGGTGACGTCCAGATAGGCCTCGTCCAGCGACAGAGGTTCGATGATCGGCGTGTGCTCGGCGAAGATGGCGCGGATCTGCTGGCTGATGGCCTTGTAGACCTCGAAGCGCGGCTTGACGAAGATCAGGTGCGGGCACTGGCGCTTT
This sequence comes from Bradyrhizobium sp. HKCCYLS3070, assembly GCF_051167575.1. Classification (NCBI taxonomy): domain Bacteria; kingdom Pseudomonadati; phylum Pseudomonadota; class Alphaproteobacteria; order Hyphomicrobiales; family Nitrobacteraceae; genus Bradyrhizobium; species Bradyrhizobium sp. HKCCYLS3070. The sequence continues at coordinate 406,736 of NZ_JBNPTI010000005.1, read as the reverse complement.
GCCGTCACCGACGGCATGGCCGAGCGCACGCCGAACGCCCGAGCCTCGTAGCTTGCGGCTGCCACCACGCCGCGCTCGCGCGATCCCCCGACGGCCACGGGCTTGCCGCGCAGCTCGGGATTGTCCCGCTGCTCGACCGACGCGTAGAATGCATCCATGTCGATGTGGATGATCTTGCGAATGGCCGTCGGCGCGCCATCCTGTTCCGGGCCGGAGCTTGGCATGGCCAAGCTCTATCAGAGCGCGGCGATGAAGTCTGCACAGCCAAGTGCTGGCTGCCAACAACGTCCCTTACAAAGACGTTGCGACGTCGGTCTCCCTCAGCCTTCAATCGGCGACGACGGAAGCACGCTCATGAGAAGGGATCGCCGACCGTGATCGAGACGAAGCAACGCAGTCGGGACCTGCCGTCAAAGCCGCTCACGACGTTGCGACCATGGGCCTGAAGCAGCTGCGATGTTCGAGCTCACTTTCCTGGGGACCTCGGCGAGCGTTCCGTCGGCGGACCGCAATCATCCCGGCCTTCTCGTTCGAGCAGGCCGGCATCGCATTCTCGTCGATTGCGGCGAGGGGACCCAGCGTCAGCTGCTCCGCAGTGGGGCAGGCTTTCGCCGGCTCGATCGGATCCTGCTCACCCACGGCCATTTCGACCATGTCCTCGGCATTCCCGGGCTGTTTTCCACCCTGCGGCTGCGCAGGAGCGCTGACATCATGCGCGTCCACGGCGGCCCCGATGCGCTCGATGTGGTGGTCCGAATGCTCGCAGGGCTGTGGGGCGAGGGCCGCGCGCCGATCTCGCTTGAGCTCGTTCCGCTCAGGCGCGGGGAGGTTCTCGACGCCGGCGAGTTTATGATCAACTGCTTTCCCGTCCGGCACCGCGACACCGACAGCTTCGGCTTCGCATTTGTGAGTCGAGCGCGCCGCCATCTGAAGCCAGATCGTCTGGCAGCGCTCGCGGTGCCTGATGGGCCCGTGCGGAAGGCATTGGCGGAGGGCCGGCCGGTCACGCTGGAGGACGGCCGAACCATCGATCCCGAGGATGTTCTGGGGCCTCCGCAGGGGGCGAAGAAGCTCGTCATCGCCGGCGATGCGGAAACGACCGAGGGTCTGCACGAGCACGTCCGCGACGCGGACATGCTCGTGATCGAGGCGACCTTCCTCCGGCGCGATTCGGCCATGGCTCGCGACTACGGCCACCTGACGGCCGCGGAGGCCGCCGGGCTGGCGGCGTCCAGCAACGTCAGGCAGCTCGTCCTGAACCACATCTCCGGCCGCTATCCCGACGAGGAGATCCTCGCCGAGGCGCGGGAGATCTTTCCTGACAGCCGTGTCGCGATCGATTTCGACCAGCTGGTGGTCTAGCGGCTCGCTTCGGGCACGTCTGCTACGTCGCCCCTGAGCCGCTCTGCAAACGGCTCTGGGCGAACGTGATGTACCAGTCGAGGCAACCGGGATTGGCCATCGCATCGCGGTTGATGACCTTGTCGAGCGGCTGCCCGAGCAGGAGCTTCTTGATCGGGAGCTCCTGCTTCTTGCCGGACAGCGTGCGCGGAATCTCGGCAACCGCGAAGATGTCGTCAGGCACGAAGCGTCGCGACAGGCTGGCTTCCACTGCCATGTTGATCTTCCGCTTCATCGCCGCATCGAGCGCGACGCCGTCGCGCAGCACCACGAACAGCGGCATGTAGCTGTCTCGGCCGAGATATTCGAGATCGACGACCAGCGAATCCAGGATCTCCGGCAGCGCTTCGATGGCCGAGTACAATTCGCTCGTCCCCATGCGCAGCCCGTGGCGATTGATGGTCGCGTCGCTGCGGCCATAGATCACGCAGGAGCCGTCCGGATCGACCTTGAGCCAGTCGCCGTGCCGCCAGACCGGCCCGCCCTCGCGCGTCTCGAAGGCGTCGAAATAGCTCGCGAGATAGCGGACATTCCCCGCGTCGTTCCAGAACCGCAGCGGCATCGACGGCATCGGCGCGGTGCAGACGAGCTCTCCGACCTCGCCGATGACAGGCTTGCCCTGGTCGTTGAAGGCCTCGACCGCTGCTCCGAGCACGCGGCACTGCATCGTTCCGGGCACCTGCGGCAATTCGCGGTTGCCGCCGATGAAGGCGCCGGCGAAATCGGTGCCGCCCGAGATGTTGGCCCACCACATTTGCGCCTGCGCCCGGCTGCCATTGACCTGCGACAGCGCCGCGAACCGCTGATCGAACCAGGCCTGCGTGTCGGCGCTGAGCGGCGAGCCGGTGGACCCGAGGCAACGCAGACGGGATAGATCGCCCGCGTCGGTCAGGTTGATCTCCGCCTTGACGCAGTTCGCGAAGAACGCCGCGCCCGCACCGAAGAAGGTGGATTTCGAATTCGCCACGAATCGCCACAGCGTGGTCCAGTCCGGACGATCCTTCGGCCCGGCGGGGCTGCCGTCGAAGACGCAGCACGTGGTCCCGTTCAGGAGCGCGCCGACCTGGTTGTTCCACATGATCCAGCCGGTCGAGCTGTACCAGTGATAGCGCTCGCCGAACGAATTGGGCTGATAGGAGCAGCCGATGTCGTTGTGCAGCCCGAGCAGGGCCAGCGTGACGATGATGATGCCGCCGTGACCATGCACGATCGGCTTCGGCAGCCCGGTGGTGCCGCTCGAGTAGACGATCCAGAGCGGATGATCGAACGGAAGCCATTCCGGCTCGAAGGCATCGACGCCAGGGCTCGTTCTTGCCAGAACGTCCGAGAGACGAACCCCGCCGCTCACCGGCGCGCCGGCATCGTCACTGTGCAGGATGACGTGGCCGAGTGTCGGCAACGACCGGCGCAGCTCCTCGATGACACCGCGGCGATCGTGCCGGCGGCCGGCATAGGTGACCGCATCGCAGGCGATCAGCACCTTGGGTTCGATCTGCTTGAACCGGTCGATCACGGCGGGCGCGGCCATGTCGGGGGCGCAAACGCTCCAGATCGCGCCAATGCTCGCCGAAGCGAGAAACGCGATGATGGCTTCGGGTATATTGGGCAGATAGGCGGCGACCCGGTCGCCGGGCGCTATGCCTTGCTCGCGCAGATGCAGCGCCAGGGCGGCTGCCTTTCGCCGGAGCTCGGGCCAGGTCGTCTCCGTGAGCCTGCCGTCCTCGTGACTGCTGATGATCGCAGGCAGGGCCGCAGCATCGGCGGCTTCGACGTGACGAAAGACTTGCTGGGCGTAGTTGACCGAAGCGCCCGGAAACCAGACCGCTCCCGGCATCGTGCGCTTGCCCAGGACGGTCGAAAACGCGGTCGGCGACTGCAGGTCATAATAGTCCCAGATGCTGCGCCAGAATCCGTCGAGGTCGCGGATGGACCATTGCCGCATCTCCTCGAAGTTCTCGAAGTGGAGGCCGCGATTGTCCCTCAGCCATTGCCGATAGAGAGCCATTTGCGGGACGTAGGGAGCTATCATCATTCGTTCCGGCTTGTTTGCATGGTACGGCCAGGAGACGCCAAGAGGCGCTCATTTCGACTTCTGCTTCCGCCGCTTGTAGAGCGCGTTGAAGCCCCCGGCCATGAAGGTCACGAACCGCTCGCGGACGGCGGCGAAATCGTCGGACTTGCACAGGCCGCCGGACAGGCGGTCGATCCGGCCGGTCCGTGACAGGATCAGCGAGTAGGCGCCGGAGGTGAACTGGAAGCTCCAGAACAGGTCCTCAGGCGTGGCGTCGGGCAACGCCTTCTGCAGCAGCCCGATGAGACGCAGCACCATGGGATCGAGATAGGTGTCCATCATCTCCACGCCATAGCCCGGCGCGTTGGCGACCTGCGCGAAGATGCGGCCGAAGTGTCGCCAGTTGTCCTCTTCGTTGACGTAGACGTCGAACGCGCCGTCATAATAGGCACGCAGCGCGCCTTCAACGGTCGGACGATCTCCGACCTTGGCCTCGTAGGCATCCAGCCCGGCCGTGCGCACCGTGACAGCGTATTCCATGCGGCGCTCGAACACGGCATCGAACAACGCCCTCTTGCCCTCGAAGTAGTAATGGATCAGCGCGGGATGGATGCCCATCCTGTCGGCCACATCCTTGATCGTCACGCCGAAATAGCCGAGCTGCGCGAACAGCTCCTCGCTGGTGTCGAGGATCAGCTTCACCGTCGTCGCGCGCTGTTCCGCGCGCGTGCGGCGTCCCTCGGATTTCGGCTGTGCTGGCATGCTCTCCGTGGTCCCTGATCGGCGCAGACAGGAACGGCGCCGTTGGTGTTTGACGATGAGGGGGTGGGCGCGCCCGGTCAAGCAGGACTTCGGGCTTCCAACATTTTCATTTAGCGCTAAATGAATGAACTTGACCGGTGGCCGGCCGGACGGTAGGTCTCGGAGACCTGATGGAGAACGGTCGACGATCGGGCGGCGGGCAACGCGCTGCCAGTCTCGTCGTGCGCGGACATCATCAAAGACAATCGGCTGGCCATGGATCAGCCGCTCACGGGAGGACACATGACACGGATCAAGTCGACGGGGGCTGCCCTGCTGATGCTCGGCGTGGCCCTTTCCGCCCCGGCGTTCGCGCAGAAGAAATACGACGTCGGCGCCACCGACACCGAGATCAAGATCGGCCAGACCAACCCGCTCAGCGGGCCGGCTTCCGCTTTCGGAGCCATCGGCAAGGCGGAAGCGGCCTATATCCGCATGATCAACGAGCAGGGCGGCGTCAACGGGCGCAAGATCAACCTTATCCAGTATGACGACGCCTACAGCCCGCCGAAGACCGTCGAGCAGGTGCGCAAGCTGGTCGAAAGCGACGAGGTGCTGACCACGTTCCAGATCATCGGCACGCCGCCGAACGCCGCGGTCCAGAAATATCTGAACGGCAAGGGCGTTCCGCAGCTTCTAGCGGGAAGCGGAGCGTCCCGCTTCACCGATCCCAAGAACTTTCCGTGGACGATCTCCGCCAACCCGAACTACCAGTCGGAAGCGCACATCTACGCCAGATACATTCTGGAGAACCACCCGAACGCGAAGATCGGCATCCTGTATCAGAACGACGACCTCGGCAAAGACTACGTCAAGGGGCTGAAGGACGGGCTCGGCGCCAAGGCCGGCATGATCGTGAAAGAGATGTCCTACGAGCTGTCCGATCCGACGATCGATTCCCAGCTGGTGACGCTCAAGGCCTCAGGTGCCGATCTGTTCTACAACATGTCGACGCCGAAATTCGCGGCGCAATCGATCAGGAAGGCCGCCGAGCTTGGCTGGAAGCCCGTCCACATCCTGGAGGTCAACGCGACGGCGGTCGGTCAGGTGCTCGTGCCCGCAGGGCTCGAGAATGCCAAGGACATCATCTCGGTCGCCTACGGCAAGGACCCGCTCGATCCGCAATGGGCCGATGACGAGGGCATGAAGCGCTACAAGGCGTTCATGGCGAAATACGCGCCCGGCGAGGACGCCAACAGCGGCTTTGCGACCTATGGCTACTCGACGGCGGCCCTGCTCGTCCACATTCTCAGGCAATGCGGCGACGAGCTGACGCGCGCCAACATCATGAAGCAGGCGACCAACATCAAGGGCTTCGTTCCCGACCTCGGGCTGCCGGGAATGTCGGTGACGACAACCCCCGATGACTACCGCATCAGCAAGCAATTCCAGATGATGAAATTCGACGGTCAGCGCTGGATCATATCGGGTCCGATTCTGACCGACGACGTCAAGGCGGACTAATCCTCTCATCGGCCATGGCCTGACCGAGCGCCGCTTGCGCGCCAGGATACCCCGCTGTCTCTCCGTCACCCGCGCCGGCCGGCGCCGAAAACTGAACTCTGTCCGTCGGAGCGCCGCTGATGACCAGTGAAGCCGTCCGCCGCCGTCGGGGCTTCGATCCTGCGGCGCTTGCGGCGATCGGCCCGGCACTCGCCGAATTCGTCGATCGCGGCGAGCTCGCAGGCATCGTGTCTCTCACCTCGCGCGGCGGCGAGGTCGTTCACGCCGAGACGATCGGCTGGCGCGATGTCGAAACCAGGAGCCCGATGCGCCCGGATACGTTGTTCCGGATCGCGTCGATGACCAAGCCGATCACCTCGGTGGCGGCGATGATGCTGGTCGAGGAAGGCAGGATCGCCTTGGCCGATCCGATCTCCCGCTGGATTCCGGAGCTCGCCGATCTGCGGGTCCTGCGCGACGCCGCCGGCCCGCTCGACGAGACCGTGCCCGCCCGGCGCGCGATCACCATCGAGGATCTGCTCACGCACCGCTCGGGCATCGCCTACGCGTTCTTCTCGGAAGGCCCGTTGAAGGTCGCCTATGAGCGCACGCTCGGTGATCCCGCGATGAACCGGTCGACGCCCGACGAATGGCTCGCGGCGCTCGGCACGCTGCCGCTGGCGTATCAGCCCGGCGACTGCTTCCACTACGGTCATTCGACCGACGTGCTCGGCTTCCTGATCGGCCGGGTCGCGGGCAGGCCGCTTCGGCAGGTGCTACAGGAGCGCATCTTCGCGCCGCTCGGCATGGTCGACAGCGATTTCTGGTTGCCGCACGCCAAGCGAGATCGTCTGGCGAGCCTGTACGGACATGACGAGACGGCGGGGCGGCTCGCGAAGGTCGAGCCGGTCATGTATGACGAGCCGCCGTCCTATACGCCGGGCGGCGGCGGGCTGATCTCGTCCGCGCCCGATTATCATCGGTTCGCGCGCATGCTGCTCGGAGGCGGCGAGCTGGACGGCGTCAGGCTGTTGCGGCCCGAAACCGTCAACCTGATGCGCACCAACCGGCTGATTGACGCGCAGCGCCAGATTCCCTTCGCCGGCATGCCGCTGTGGCAGACCTGCGGATTTGGGCTCGGGCTTGCGATCGTCGAGGATGCCGCCGGCAATCCCTATGCCTGTGGCGCACCGGGCACGATCACCTGGCCGGGCATCTTCGGCACTTGGTGGCAGGCCGATCCCGTCAATGACCTGATCATGATCTATCTGATTCAGCATCACGTGCCGGTCTCGGCGGGAACAGGGGCCACGATTGCCACTGGGCGCGGTGCTGCCGGCCGCCGTGCTCTTCCTGTCTATCAGCGTGGAACCTACGCCGCGCTGTCCCAGCTTGCGGAACAAGCGACATGACCGGGGCAGCGCTTGTCACCCCCCGGGTGCCGGGCGGGTTCGTCCAAGATGTGGACGCCAACATTCCGCCGAATGAAACGTCCGATCGGCGGCGGGCGGCCTGTCCTCCACATTGCCGGAGCTGCAACTGGCGTTCACGTCATGCCGAGCTTGTCATCCGGCCGTTATTCTGCTCAGTGCTTCTTCAAATTGCGCGATCATGCGTATCGATCGACTGAAGTCGACAGCCAGCGAGGAAACAAGACTATGCGCAAGTTAACTTTAGCCATTGCCCTGATCGTCCCTATGCTCGGTCATGCCGCGCAGGCCGAAGACACCGTCAAGATCGGCTATATCGATCCGCTGTCCGGCGGCGGCGCCAGCATCGGCGAGGGTGGCCTGAAGACGTTCCAATACCTGGCCGACGAGCTCAACGCCAAGGGCGGCATTCTCGGCCACAAGGTCGAGATCGTGCCGTTCGACAATAAGACCAATCCGCAAGAGAGCCTGATCCAGGCCCAGAAGGCGATCGACGCCGGCGTCCGCTACATCACGCAAGGCAACGGATCATCCGTCGGGCTCGCGCTGGAGGATTTCGTCAACAAGCACAACACGCGCAACCCCGGCAAGGAAGTGCTGTACTTCAACTATGCCGCCGTCGATCCGAGCATGACCAACGAGAAATGCAGCTACTGGCATTTCCGCTGGGACGCCAGCTCGGACATCAAGATGGAGGCGCTCACCAACTACATGAAGGACATCTCTTCCATCAAGAAGGTGTATCTGATCAATCAGGACTATTCGTTCGGCCAGTCGGTCCGCAGCGATGCGCGCAAGATGCTGGCGGCGAAGCGACCCGATGTCCAGATCGTCGGCGACGAGCTGCATCCGCTGCTGAAGATCACGGACTTCTCGCCCTACATTGCCAAGATCAAGGCGTCCGGTGCCGACAGCGTCATCACCGGCAATTGGGGCCAGGACATCGCGCTGCTGCTCAAGGCCGCCGCGGATGCCGGCCTGAAGGTCAACTGGTACACTTATTATGCGGGCGGCGCCGGCGGCCCGACCGCCATCAAGCAGACGGGCCTGGATCATCAGGTCTTCCAGCTGACGGAAGGCTTCGCCAATTCGGGCCATCAGGCTGCGATGGACTACGAGAAGGCGTTCCGCGCCAAGGTCAACATGTCGCTGTGGTATCCGCGGGCGGTCAACGAGATGCGCATGTTCAAGGCGGCGGCCGAGAAGGCCAACTCCATCGATCCGGTGAAGGTCGCGGCCGCGCTCGAGGACCTCAAGCTCGAGGTGCTGGATGGCGGCACCGGCTTCATGCGCAAGGATGATCACCAGTTCTTGCAGCCGATCTACGTCTCGTCCTTCGGCAAGCTCGCGGCGAACGAGACGTTCGACGAGGAGAACACCGGCTGGGGATGGCACCTGGTCTCCAGGGTCGATACGCCCCAGGCCATGGTGTCGACGACGTGCAAGATGGCGCGGCCGTAACGATCCGCGCCGGCTTCCCGCACGAGGTCAGCGTGCGGGAAGTGGCGCCGGCCGTGCGTCGGTCCGTCAGAGAATGAGCGGCAGGGCATTGAAGCCCGGGACATTCGCGAGTGCGCCGTGCTTGAACTCATCGTCATTTCGACCCTCAACGGCGTGCTGTTCGGCATGCTGCTGTTCCTGCTGTCGAGCGGGCTGACCGTCATCTTCAGCATGATGGGGGTGCTCAATTTTGCTCACGCCAGCTTCTACATGCTCGGCGCCTTCTTCGGCTTCCAGCTCACGAAATGGGTCGGCTTCTGGCCGGCCCTGCTGCTGGCGCCGCTCCTCGTCGGGGCCATCGGCATGGCTGTCGAGCGCTACGGTCTGCGCAACACGCACAAGCATGGCCACGTCGCAGAGCTGCTGCTGACCTTCGGCCTCGCATTCGCCATCGAGGAGATCGTCTCGATGATCTGGGGCAGGACCCCGCTCGACTATCGCGTGCCGGCGCTGCTGGACTTTCCCGCGTTCACGATCTTCTCGACCAACTATCCGGCCTACAAGCTGTTCATGCTGGCGGTGTCGGTGACGATCTTCGTGGCGCTGCTGATCGTGCTCAAGCGCACCAGGGTCGGCCTGATCGTTCAGGCGGCGCTGACCCACCCCCACATGGTGGGCCATCTCGGCCACAATGTCGGACGCGTGTTCATGGTGGTGTTCGGGGTCGGCAGCGCGCTCGCCGGTCTCGCCGGCGTCATCGCCGGTCCCGCTCTGGTGACGCAATCCGACATGGCCGCGGCGCTCGGGCCGATCCTGTTCGTGGTGATCGTGTTCGGCGGCCTGGGCTCGCTGCCGGGCGCCTTCATCGCTTCGCTGGTGATCGGCCTGGTGCAGACCTTCGCCGTCGCGCTGAACGGCTCGCTGGCGAGCGCCTTCGGCCCGCTCGATCCGTCCGCCGGGCCATCGGTGCTCACTGACATCTGGAACGTGACGATCGCGCAGGTCGCGCCGATCGTTCCCTACCTGCTGCTGGTGCTCGTCCTGATCGTGCGCCCCGTGGGCCTGATGGGGACTCGCGAATCATGACCGCAGCAGTGACCTCCGCGTCTCGTCTCGCGGCAAAGCCCGCCGGATCCCGTCTCCGCTTCTATGCCGTCTGGGTGATCGGCATGGCGGCGCTGATCGTGCTGCCGCTGCTCTTCAATTCGGGCGGATCGCTGACCTCGTTCAGCCTCATCGGGATCGCGATCGTCTTCGCGCTCTCCTACAACATCCTCCTCGGTCAGACCGGATTGCTGTCGTTCGGTCACGCGGTTCACTACGGCCTGGGCGGCTTCGCGGCCTGTCACATGATGAATGCGGTGGTGGCGCATGGCTGGCCGATTCCGCTGCCCTTCATTCCGCTGTTCGGCGGGCTGGGCGGCCTCGCCTTCGCGATCATCCTCGGCTGGGTCATGACCAAGCGCGCCGGCACGGTGTTTGCGATGATCTCGCTCGGCATCGGCGAGCTCGTGGCGTCGTCGTCGCTGATCCTGCGCTCGGTGTTTGGCGGCGAAGCCGGCATCACCACGGACCGCACCGCTCTGCCGCGCATGTTTGGCTGGACCTTCGGGCCGCAGCTGCAGGTCTATTACCTGATCGCGTTCTGGCTGGTGCTGTCGGCAATCGCGATGTATGCGCTGACCCGGACGCCCCTGGGGCGGATCAGCAATGCGGTGCGCGACAATCCCGAACGGGTCCAGTTCATCGGCTACGACCCGCACGTCGTCCGCTATCTCGCCTATTGTTTTGCCGGATTCTTCGCCGGCGTCGCGGGCGGCCTCGCGGCGATCAGCTTCGAGATCGCGAATTCCGCCTATCTCGGTGCAATCCAGTCGGGCCTGGTGCTGTTCGCGACCTTCATCGGCGGGACGGCCTACTTCTTCGGTCCGATCCTCGGCGCGATCCTGGTGACCTATCTCCAGCTCGGGCTGACGAGCCTCACCAGCGTATGGCAGCTCTATTTTGGCATCATCTTCATCGGCATCGTCATGTTCTCACCCGGTGGCATTGCCGGTCTGCTGATGATGCACCGGCCGCTGGTCCGTGCCGGAACGCTCGGAATGGTGATCCCGTCCTATCTCGTTGCGGTCGTGCCGACCGCGGCGCTCGCCTACGGCGTCATCCTGACCATCGAGACGGTCGCGCGCTATTCGGGTGGTGACGCCATCAACCTGTTCGGCGTGGCCTTCAATCCGCAATCGCCGGCGACATGGGGCGTCGCCGCGATTCTGGTGGTCGCCGGCTTCTTTGTTGCGCGGTCGACGTGGCAGCGGATCGCCGGAGCCTGGGACAGGGCCGCCACCGTGGCGCGTGATCGGGGGTATCTGGCATGACCGCAGCGATCGAAGTTCGCGCCGTCGAAAAGCGCTTCGGCAATGTCGGCGTCATCCGCGACCTCAATCTCAGCGTCACCAAGGGCGAGCGCCACGCCATCATCGGCCCGAACGGCGCCGGCAAGTCCACGACGTTCAACCTGATCAGCGGACACATCAGGCCGACCTCCGGCGAGGTGAGGCTGAACGGCACGCTCATCTCCGGCCTGCGGCCGTTCGAGATCAATCGGCGCGGCTTGTCGCGCTCGTTCCAGGTCACCAACGTGTTCGCTCGCATGACCGTGTGGGAGAACGTCCGATGCGCCGTGCTGTGGGCGACCGGACATCGCTACGCGTTCTGGAAGAACGTCGACAGCCTGCCGGAGGTGCGCGAGCGAACCGCCCAGATCCTCGATGACATCCATCTCACGCATCGGCGTGACATTCCCGCGGGGTTGTTGACCTATGCCGAGCAGCGCGAGCTGGAGATCGGCGTCACCATCGCGAGCGGCGCGACGGTGGTCATGCTCGACGAGCCGACCGCCGGGATGAGCCACGCGGAGACCGAGCGCGCCGTCTCGTTGATCCGGCGGCTCACCGAGGGGCGGACGCTGGTGATCGTCGAGCACGACATGAGCGTGGTATTCGGTCTCGCCGATCGCATCTCGGTGCTGGTCTATGGCCACATCATCGCGTCGGGCACGCCGGAGGAGATCCGTCGCGACCCGAAGGTGAGGGAAGCCTATCTCGGCGAGGAGGCCCACTGATGCTCGAGGTCAGGAACCTCCACGCCTACTACGGCAAGAGCCATATTCTGCAGGGCGTCGACCTCGACGTCGCCGCCGGCGAAGTGGTGAGCCTGCTCGGCCGCAACGGCGTCGGCCGCTCGACCACCGTGAAGGCGATCATGGGCGAGGTCAGTCCGCAGGGGACGATCCGCTTCAAGGGCCGGGACATTGCCGGCTTGCCGAGCTACAAGATCGCGCGCCTTGGGCTCGGCTATGTGCCCGAACACCGTGACATCTTCCCGAGCCTCACCGTTCGGCAAAACCTCGTGCTCGGCATCAAGGACACGCGGCGGCCGGGGAAGTGGCGCCTTCAGGACATGCTCGACATGTTTCCCAATCTCGCCGCGCGCGCCGATACGCCTGCGGGTGTGCTGTCGGGCGGCGAGAAGCAGATGCTGACCACCTGCCGCACGCTGATGGGCGACCCTGACCTGATCATGATCGACGAGCCCACCGAAGGTCTGGCGCCGCTGATCGTGCAGCAGGTCGGCGATCTGATTGCCCGGATCGCAGCGGCGGGCGTCGCGATCCTGCTCGTCGAGCAGAAGCTCTCGATCGCGATGCGCATTTCGAAACGCGTCTATGTCATGGGCCACGGCCGCGTCGTGTTCGAAGGGACACCGGATCAGCTCAAGGCCAACACCGCGGTCCGGCAGGAGTGGCTCGAAGTATGAGAGGAGCCGCCGGCACGTTTTCGCCGATGCAGCTCCGGCGGATGTGCCACAGACACCCGCCTTGTCCAAATCCTTCAGGTCTGAGGCAATGGATGTCGCAGCATGCGGCGCGGAAACGTGGCGTGGCGTTCGCGTAGCCTCAGGGCAACACGGCGCGCGATGCAGATCGACGCCGTCGCGATCGCGATGCCGGCGATCATGTCGACGAGGAAATGTCCGCCGCCGATTGGGGTCGAGAGCAGCATCGCGCCGTGGATCAGGACATTGAACGGTCGCAACCAGCGCAATGACCACAATGCCCAGCCGTCGAGGACCGCGGCTGCCGCGTGAAAGCTCGGAAAGGTCACGATCCCCGCGAGATGGCTGGTATCCAACAGGCGCAGCGTCCCATCGCGAACCAGGGGCACCTCGCGCGCCGTGTCGAAATAGGCCTGCGGGATGAGGTTTGCGTAGGCGGACGGCGGCAGCTCCAACGCGTGATACACGCCGAGTGCAGGGACAAACAAGGTGATGATGCAGGTCAGCGCCAGCGTCAGGCTGATCGCGAGGTTGAACTCCGCGAACCGGCGATAGTGGCCCAGCAAGGGAAGGGCCACGACGATGATGCAGATCGTCCAGGAAATGGATCGATAGCCGAACGCGAGGCTCAGGACGGCCCAGGGGCGGTCATTGACGAACGACAAGTAGTCGCGAAAGTCGAAGCCAAGGGCGCGATCGAGGGCGAGCAGGTTGGCGTCCTGAAGCGGCAGGTTGGCGGCCGTCGCAATGTAGGACAGTGATGCCAGCACGGTGGATGCCAGTGTGGTCTGGGCCATTCCCGTCAGGAATGAGAACATCCAGGGTTTGGCACGCCGCGCCGACCGTGCGTTGGCGTAGCCGATGACACCATAGATGGCCGATGTCGATAGCACGATGATGTAGCCGACGGGTTCGATGCGAAAATCCGTGAAGATCAGGCACAGTCCGAACAGCACCCAAAGAGCTGTCATGACAGCCCAGTTGAACCGGAACACGGCCCAGGCCGTCGCGGCATCCTCGCTGTCATGCGCCCGTTGCAAGACGCTCTTTGTCCAGGGGAGCCAGCGGCGGCTGAGATCAGGCAATAGACCACCGGCTGCGGTGTCCGACATTGTCGTCCGCTCTCACATTTCAAATGGATTTCGATTTGTTTCCCGTCGGTGTCTTGTTACGGCCGGTCGGGCCAATAAATCAACCTCGGCGGGTAAAATACGCAGATACCGTGCAACGATGCTTAATCAAGCGTAGCCTGGAACCCTGTTTCGGTTGTGCCGGACAGGAAAGCACATTCGGCGATGAGGCCGCCTTCGCGCCCATAGAAAGCGGGTGAATCGGTGAGAAGAGACCGAGAGCGAATCCGAGGCAGCTTTGGTTTGAAGGGCTTCGCCAGTCGTTGCGGGCGAGCTACTTGTGGTGGTGCTGTGGGGTCAGCGGCCGATCGCTCGCGGGCTTGCGCGAGAGGTGGTCGCCGTCAGCAAAGTCCGTCGCGACGTCGCATGCATCACAGCTTCTGGCGGCCGTAGATCAGGAGCATCAGGATGATCACCGCGCCGTAGATCAGTTGGCGACCGGCCTCGCTGATCTGCATCACCGACAGAATGGATTGCAGCAGGGTGATCAGCACGACGCCGGCGACGGTGCCGAGATAGCTGCCGCGGCCGCCGAGGATGTGCGTGCCGCCGAGCACGACGGCCGCGATCGAGGGCAGCAGATAAGCGTCGCCCATCGACTGCGCCGCCTTCGAGGCGTAGCCCGCGAGCAGAACGCCGCCGCAGGCGGAGAGGGCGCCGGACAGCGCGAACGCCAGCATGGTGATGCGGCGTGTATCGATCCCTGAGAGATAGGCCGCGCGCTCGCGATTGCCGATGGCATAGATGGCGCGGCCGAACGTGGTCCGCGACAGCAGCCAGATCGCGGCGCCGCCGATGATCGCCCACACCAGCACCGCGTTGGGAAGGCCGGGCACGATATTGCCGGTGGCGAGATAGCGCATCGCCTTGGAGGCGGAATCCTGCGGCGCGAAGCCTCCGGTGTAGGCGACCATCAGCCCTTGCGCGACCGCGTTGGTCGCCAGGGTGATGATCATCGAGGGAATGCGCAGATAGGCGACGCCGATGCCGTTCAGGAGACCGATGGCGGCTCCGCAGAGAATGCCGCAGGGAATCGCGATGATGGCGCCGGTCGTGCCATGGGCGGCCGCCGCGCAGGCCATCATCGCGCCCGTCGTGACAACCCAGGGCACCGAGAGATCGATCTGGCCGAGCAGGATCACCAGCATCATGCCGGTGGCGATCACGCCCAGGAAGCTCGCGACCTTCAACTGCTGCAGCAGATAATCCGGCGACAGGAAGCTGCGCGAATAGAGGCTGCCCACCAGCAGCAGCAGCAGGATGCAGCCGAACGAGGCCGCCACCGCCGGATCGATCCGACGCAGCATGGCGATCCCGCGATGGGTCGGTCGTGGTGCCGTTGCGTCGCTCATCCGAACCACTCCAGCCGATTGCGCACCCGCACCAGACCGAACGCGCCGATCGAGACCGCGAGCATCAGCACGAGACCCTGGAACAGCGGCTGCCACAGCGGATCGAAATCGAACACGAACAGCAGATCGCCGATGGTGCGGAAGGCGAGCGCGCCGAAGATCGCCCCGATCGCGCTGCCGCGTCCGCCCATCAGCGATACGCCGCCGAGCACCACGGCCGCGATCGAGAACAGCGTGTAGGCATTGCCACTCGCATAGGCGGCTTCGCCCGTGTAGGAGAAGAACGTCAGGAACAGGCCGCCGATCGCCGACAATAGGCCAGCCAAGGTGTAGGCGACAAACTTGGCCGCGCGGATCGGCGCGCCGGACATGTAGGCTGCGACCTCGGAGGAGCCGGTCGCGAACGCGGCGCGGCCGACGACCGAGCGGCTATAGGGAACCCAGATCAGCAGCGCCGCCGCAGCCAGTGCCACGAGGCTCGTGGGCAGCACGCCGAACAATCTTCCCGTCAAGGCATCCGCCAGCGTCTCGTTGACGGATCCGCCGGGATTGGGCCGCAGGAACAGCGCGATGCCGTAGTACATCGCCCCGGTGGCGATCGTCGTCACGATCGGCTGCAGGCGCCCGAAGATCACGATCGCGCCGTTGATCATGCCGCAGACGATGCCGGTGCCGAGCACGCCGGCCACGCCGAGCGCGGTTTCGGTGGCGGTGCCGACCACGATCCAGGATGCAAGGCAGTTGGTCAGGGTCAGGATCATGCCGACGGACAGATCGATGCCGGCGGTGATCACCACGATCGCCTGCGCCATCGCGACAAAGGCCAGCAGCGTCGCCTTGTTGGCCGCGGTCTGCACCATGTTGGCGCTGAAGCCGGCCGGATGATTGGTCGCATAGAGCAGGAACATCGCGACGAAGATCCCGATCGCGAGCAGGGTGCCGCGCTGTTCGGAGAGCCAGTACCGCCACTCGGTCATGCCAGACTCGCTTCCGCTCGCTCGCCTTCGTCGACATTGAGCGCACTGCTGACCAGCGCGCGCTCGGTGATCTCGGCGCCCGCGAGCTCGCGCCTGATCGCGCCATCGTACATCACCAGCACGCGGTCGCAGCAGCCGATCAGCTCGTCATAGTCGGTCGAATAGAGCAGGATCGCGGCGCCCTCGTCGGCAAGCCGGCGCAGCAGCCGGTAGATCTCCTGCTTGGTGCCGACGTCGATGCCGCGCGTCGGATCGTTGAGCAGGATGATGCGCGGCTTGTTCATCAGCCATTTCGCGATCACCACCTTCTGCTGGTTGCCGCCGGAGAGTGCGCTGACGGCGAGGTCGGGGGAGGCGGTCTTGATCTCGATCAGGCGGATCATCTCCTCGATCAGCATCGATTGCCGCTGCCGGTCGATGATGCCGAATGTCGCGAACCGGTCGAAGGCGGCGGCCGAGAGATTGTCGCGCACCGACATCGGCAGCATCAGTCCTTCGGTCTTGCGGTCCTCCGGAATGAGGGCGAGGCCGATGCGCTCCGACTTGGCGGTGACGGGGCTGTCGATCGTCACCTTGTTGCCGTCGATCAGAATGTCGCCGCGACAGTCGCGCAGCACGCCGAACAGCGCCAGCAGCAGCTCGCGCTGGCCCTGGCCGTCGAGCCCGCCGAGACCGATGATCTCGCCGGCCTGCAGCGAGAACGAGATGTCCTTCAGCCGGTCGCCCCAACTGATGCTCCTGCATTGCAGCGCGGGCGGCCGCCCATCGGTCTTGCGCGGCGGCTTTTCCGGGAAGGCATGCTTGTACTCACGGCCGATCATCAGCTCGATCACTTCGGCATCCGTCTTGGTGCCGGCCCGGAAGGTCGAGATGCGGCGGCCGTTGCGGAACACGCTGCAATCGTCGGCGAGCTCCGCGATCTCGTGCATGCGATGGGAGATGTAGAGCAGCGCCAGCCCCTCGCTGCGCAGGCGCTTCAGCACCTTGAACACCTTGGTCACGTCGGATGCGGTCAGCGCCGAGGTTGCCTCGTCGAGGATCAGGATCTTCGGCTGCCGCGACAGGGCTTTCGCGATCTCGACCATCTGGCGGCGCGACAGCGGCAGGTCCTTCACCAGCGCGCGCGGGTGAATGTCGCTGGCGCCGGCGCGGTGCAGCGCCTCCTCGGCAAGTCGGCGCTGGGCGCGCCGGTCGATCATGCCGAACCGCGTCGGCGGATGCGAGATCATGATGTTGTCGGCGACCGACAGGTCGGGGATCAGCGACAGCTCCTGGAAGATGCAGACGACGCCGGCATCGTTCGCGGCGGAGGGACCGCTGAAGGCGACCGCGCGTCCTTCAAGCGTCATCCGGCCTTCGTCCGGCGCGACCACGCCGACCATCAGCTTGATCAGCGTCGACTTGCCGGCGCCGTTCTCGCCGAGAATGGCGTGGATGCGGCCGGGATGGACCTCCAGGTCCGCACCGTCGAGAGCGATCACGCCGCCGTAGCGCTTGGACAGTCCTTCGGCGCGAAACAGCGGCTCGGCCGCGATCATGCTTGCTCCCTCAGTCGTTTGGGCAATAGGGACGGGCTGGCCGCGAGAGAACTCGCGGACCAGCGATCACACCGGCCTATTGATTTTCCTTCGACTGACCCATGATCTCCTGCGCCGTGAAGTTGATGCCGCAGGTCGGGAAGGAGTTGCCGACGAAGAAGTTGTCGGACTGGGCCGGGAAGTAGTCCTGATCCTTCTTGAAGTTCGGATCTTCGACGACGGCGAGCGGCAGCTTGACCGATTGCGGCACCACCTTGCCTTCCAACGCGGCGAGCGCGACCTTGATCGCGACGGCGACCTGCGCAGGTCCGGTACCGGCGGAAGAGCATTTCAGGCCTTCGGACGCCTTGGCGGCGCAGAACTTGCGGAAGCCGTTTTCGGTCTCGCCGCCGAAGGGCACCATCTTGTGCTTGGCGTCGAGCATGGCCTGCACGATGCCGGTGTCGCCGCCCTGGCCGGAAATCGCATCGAACGGGCCATTGGTCGCGATCGCATCCGCCGTGGCCTTCTGGGCGACGCCGTCGTCCCATTTGCCGACGACCTCGGTGACCTGCCACTTCTTGCCGGAGGCATCGAGAACGGAGTGGAAGCCGTTGTGCCGATCGGTGTCGACCGAGGTGCCGGCGACGCCGCGCACCTCGAGCACCTTGCCGCCGCCGGGCACGTTCTTGACCAGCCACTTCGCCCAGAGTTCGCCGAGACCCTTCTGGTCGACATTGACGTTGATCGCATCTTCCGTCGCGAGGATGTTGTCGAAGGCGACGAGGATCACGCCGGCCTGCTTGGCGCGCTTGATCACCGGCCCGAACGCGGTCGGGTTCTGCGCGTTGACGACAATGGCGTCATAGCCGGAATCGATGAAGTTGTTGATTGCCGATATCTGGGCCGGTACGTCCTCGCCGGTCGAGACGACCTTGAATTCCTTCAGCTTGGCCTTGACCTCCGGCTGCGCCGCATAGGCCTTCGCGGTCTGGATCATCTGGATGCGCCAGGTATTGGCGATGTAGCCGTTCGCCAGTGCGATGCGGTACGGGCCCTTCTTGGCCGGAAACTTGAAGAACTTGGTGTCCGCGGTCCACGGCACCATGCATTCAGGCTCGGTCGCTGGTCCCTTGACCATCTCCGGCTCCGCCAGCGCCTTGCCGGCAAACGCCGTGACCAACACCAGCGATGCACAAGTGGCAAGGCATCGCGCCCTCATCGACATGGACGACATTCGTGACCTCCCCTGTTGTTGTGGCGCCAAATCAATGACGCATGTGCGAGACGCCTCTTTGTTTCCTGAGGTTGTGCGAGCATTGCTCGTCATCTCGACCCGCCAAGCGTTACTGATCAATGACAGCGCTGTCAATTACCGTCGCGCGGCTTTTGCCAAGCGGCCGGTCGCATGTCATGAATATGGTTCGGACAAATCCGCGTGAATCAATGTTGCAAGGATCATGTCTCAGAAGCGTCGCACCACGCTGGAGGACGTCGCGCGCATCGCCCATGTCAGCGCTGTCACTGTGTCGCGGGCGCTGCGGCGGCCCGATATGGTGTCGCCGGAGTTGCGCAAGCGGATCGATGCCGCGGTCGACAGGCTGGCCTATGTGCCGAACTTCGCGGCGAGCCGGCTCGCCTCGACCCGCACGCATTCGATCGGCATCGTCGTGTCGTCGCTCTCCAACGGCATCTTCGCGGACTACCTGCAGGCGATCTACGACACCCTGCTGCCGCTCGGCTTTCGCCCCGTCGTCGTCAGCAGCCGCTACTCGGCGGAGGAGGAAGAGGGCGCGATCAGGACCTTGCTGGGCCAGAACATCGAGGCGCTGATCCTGGTCGGAGTGAACCAGACGCGGGCCGCGCGGCGCGTTCTCGAACGTTCGCGGATTCCGGTGGTGCAGACATTCGAGCTGACCGACGATCCGATCGATCTGAATGTCGGACTTTCGCAGCGCCAGGGCGGCTACGCCGCGACCCGCTTCCTGATCGAGCTGGGACATCGGCGGATCGCCTATCTCTCGGGACAGCGCGACGACCGGGCCCGCGCCCGGCTCGAGGGGTATCGTGCGGCGCTGGCCGAAGCGGGGCTGGACGGCACGTCGCTGGTGGCCTGGCTGCCGGCGCAGGCGACGATCTCGCTGGGGCGGAAGCTGACCGAGGAGATGCTCGCGAGCGAAGTTCCCGATGCGATCTTCTGCTGCGATGACAACATCGCGCTTGGTGCGCTATTCGCCTGCCAGCAGGCGGGGCTGGAGGTCCCGCGCCGGATCTCGCTGATCGGCTTCAACGACCTGGAATTCGCGGCGGCCTCCAATCCGCCGCTGTCGACCGTGCTGACGCCGCGCGCCGACATGGGGCGCGTGGCGTCCGAACTGGTGCTTCAGGTGATCGCCACCGGCAAGCGGCCGAGAACGCGGCGGATCGACCTCGGCTTCGAGATCGTCGCACGCGGCAGCACCGGACCGCACCTCGTGGCTTCGTGATGATGGTCGAGCCTCAGGCCCAGCCGCCGTCGACGATGTAGTTCTGGTTGGTGCAGGCGCCGCTGTCGTCGGCGGCGAAGAACAGCACCACGCGGGCGATGTCGTCCGGCACGAGCTTGCGCTTGAGGCATTGGCGGCGCATGAGCTCGGCCTCGCCCTCGGGCGTCAGCCAGAGTCTCTGCTGCCGCTCGGTCATGATCCAGCCCGGAAGAATGGAATTGACCCGCACGTTATTGGGTCCGAGATCGCGGGCGAGGGCGCGGGTCAGTCCCTGGATCGCCGACTTCGCCGTGGTGTAGCAGGGCATGTTGCCCTGGCCGAGCACCCAGCTCACCGAACCGAGATTGACGATCGCGCCGCCTCCGGCCTGGATCATGTCCGGCGCGACCGCTTGGGCCGCGAAGAACTGATGTTTGAGGTTCACGGCGATGCGCTCGTCCCAATAGTCCGGCGTGACGTCCTCGATCGCGTGGCGGTCATCACGCGCGGCGTTGTTCACCAGAATGGTGATCGGCCCCAGCGCCGCACGGGCGCCGTCGACCGCGGCCCTCAGCGCACCGATGTCGCGAAGGTCGGCATGCTCGAAGTGCACCTTGGCCTCCGCAGGCAGGCTCGCCAGCAGCTGCTGCGACGCCTCCAGATCGATGTCGATGAATCCGACACGCGCGCCTTGGCCGAGGAAATTGCGCACGATCGCTTCCCCGATGCCGGAGCCGCCGCCGGTCACGAGGACGGCCCGATCCTTGAGGCTCGGATAGATGGTGCCCTGCATTGGCTTCCTCTCAGTTGCGCCTGGAGAGCAGCCGCGCCCGACGACGACACTGGCCGGATCTCGAACGTCGTCCGTGCCGTGCGATGCACGGCCGGTGCGCGTTCGCCTGGACCCCTTCGTGTGCGCCTGCGAGCAACTCTCGCGCCCGATGTCGATGCCGACGGATCCGGGTGCTCCCCCTGCGATGTCCTTGTTTGGCTTTCCGGCATTCTGCGTCAGGACCGGCAGGGACGCCAGCACTGATGCGCTGCCCGGGTGCGACCATCGGGCGCTTCGGGCGCAGCTGGAGCGGACGTCGCGGATCGAGCGCCTCAGAGGATTTCGGCGATCGACTGGCCCTGCAGCTCGATACTGAGTCCCTGCATGCCGAGATCGGTGATCTCGCCGCCCATCGCCTTCAGGCTTTCCTCGCGGATCAGCGACATCAGCCCGCGCCGCAGCGCCAGGAACTCCGACGACATCATCATCGCTTGCTGGCGGGGCCGCTCGAGCGGGATCTGGATTTCGGCCTTGATCGAGCCCGGGCGCGCGGTCATGCAGTAGACGCGGTCGGACAGGAAGATCGCCTCGTCGATGTCGTGGGTGACGAACAGCACCGAGATCTTCAGCCGCTGCCACATGTTGGTGAGGATCTGCTGCATGATGATGCGGGTCTGCGCGTCGAGCGCGCCGAACGGCTCGTCGAGCAGCAGCACCTTGGGACCGGTGGCGAGCGCGCGCACGATGCCGACGCGCTGCTTCATGCCGCCGGAGAGGCGCTCGGGATAATGGTTCTCGAACGCCTCGAGGCCGGCGAGCCCGAGCAGAGTGCGCGCCGCGCGTGCGCGCTCGAACTTCGGCATGCCGCGCATCTTCAGCCCGAACTCGACGTTCTCGCGCACCGTCTTCCAGGGAAACAGCGAATATTGCTGGAACACCATGCCGCGCTCGGCGCTCGGACCCGTCACGGCATGGCCGTCGACCGTGACGACGCCGCTGGTGGGTTTGAGGAAACCCGCGACGGCGTTGAGCAGTGTCGACTTGCCGCAACCCGACGGTCCGACGATCGAGACGAACTCACCAGGCTCGACGTGGATCTGCGTGTCGGTGACGGCCTCGACGGCGCCGTCGATGGTCTCGTAGCTCAGGGCGAAGTTGCAGACCTCGATATGGCCCTGTCTCGTATCCGCTGCGGCTTGGCTCATCGCGACCTCCAGGGCATCACCAACTGTCCGGCTGCGCGGATCACGAGGCTCGAGCCGAGCCCGAGCACGCCGATCGCGATCATCCCGAGCGCGATGTCGGCATACTGGACCAGCGAATACGCTTCCCAGGTGAAGTAGCCGATGCCGAACTGCCCCGAGATCATCTCGGCCGCGATCAGCGACACCCATGCGACGCCCATGCCGACGGTGAGGCCGGTGAAGATGTGCGGCAGCGACGCCGGGAAATAGACCTCGCGGAAGATCGCGGTCTCCCGCGCGCCGAGGCACTTGGCGGCCCGCACCAGCACGGGGTCGACCAGCGTCATGCCGTGCAGCGTGTTGACCAGGATCGGAAAGAACGAGCCGAGAAAGGTGATGAAGACGATGCTCTGCTCGTTGGTCGGCCACAGCATGATCGCCATCGGGACCCAGGCGATCGCCGGGATCGGACGCAGCACCTCGGCGACCGGAAACACGATCTCGTGCACCAGCCTGAAGCGGCCCATGATCAGGCCGAGCGGCACGCCGACCAGTGCGGCCAGCGAGAACCCGATGAAGATCCGGCGGCAACTGAGCAGGATGTGCATCAGGAATTTCGGATCGTGGATCGCCTTGGTGAAGCTCGCATAGACGGCCAGCGGCGCCGGCACGTTGGTGAACTTCACGAAGAAGACGACGCGGTAGGTCGTCAGCAGGTGCCAGCCGATCAGGAACAGGATCAGCGACGCGGTGCCGATCAGCACCGACTGCAGCCTGTCCTGGTTCAGCCGGAACCAGCGTGCCGCGCGGGCGGAGACGTCCGGACGGCTCGGCGGGATCGCGGTGCCAGGCGCGGCGGTCACCGCGGCCTGGTCGGGGGATGTCATCAAAGCGGGGCTGCTCAAGTCTTGCCTCCCGCGACCGCCAGCTTCACGGCGTCATCAAGTCCCATCACCTTGCCGCCGATCTTGGCGGCATAGGCCTCGGCATCCTTCTTCAGCAGGAACGGCGCGATCTCGCCATTGGCCGCGGCGAAGAACGCCTGGTCGGCGAACAGCTTGATGCCGCGCGCGGTGTCGAAGACGTAGGCGACGTTGATCTTCTTGCCCTTGGCCTTGTAGTCGGCATAGGCGCCGAGCGTGCAGGTCGCGCTGCTGAAGGCTATGATGCCCTCGCCGTCGACCCAGACCTCGCCGGCCTTGCGCGGCTCGGTGATCGGCCTGTTGCAGAACTTGTCCTCGCCGGAGATTTCGTAGTTCGCGGTGCTTGCGAGATCCTTGTCGTAGTCCAGCTTCAGCTCGGCATAGGCCTTGCGGATGTAGCTGTCGTCGACCCATGTCTTCGGATCGAACTCTTTCATGCGGCCGAGGCTCTGCAACACCTTGACGTCGGTTGCGGCGGCATCCACCAGCGCCGGCTTGATCGTCGGATCCGTGGTCATGTTGCCGCCGGGGCCGAGGAAGATGTAGACGACCTCCTTGTTGATCCCGGTCCATTCCTGGATCTTTTCGGCCGCCGCTTTCGGATCCTGGCGCAGCCACTGATTGGCGGCGATCACGGCCTTGACATAGGCGACGACGACCTCGGGATATTTCTCCGCAAAGTCGGTGCGGACGACGACGCCATGGAATGTCGGCAGGTTGGTCTGGACGCCGTCGAAGATCTTGCGCGCAAAGCCACGGAACGGCAGCAGTTCCGCGAACGGCACGAAATCGGCGTGCGCGTCGATCTTCTTTTCCTGCAGGTTGGTCGAGCCGACCTCCGGCGTCTGGCTCACCAGCTGGAAGAAATCCGCCGGATAGCCGCCGTCCTGAAGCGCCTTCAGAACCATGCCGTGTGCGGCCGAGCCGAACGGCACGCTGACCAGCTTGCCCTTGAGGTCGGAGAGTTCGTAGTAGGGCGAGTCCTTGTGAACGACGATGCCGTTTCCGGAGCCGGCGAGGCTGTAGGCGGCGACGGCGATCAGCCGGCTCTTGCTCTCGGGATTGTTCTCGAAGGTGAAGCCGTTCACGATCAGCGGGTAGTCGCCCATCATGCCGAACTGCAGCTTGTTCGCCATCATCCCGTTGGTGACGGGCGGACCGGAGGTGAAGTTCTGCCACTCGATCTCGAACTTGATGTTGGCGTATTTGCCGTCCTTGGGCAGATACTTCTCCAGCAGGTGAAGCTGCCGCACGATGGTGCCGGCCGTCACCGTGTTGGTCGTGGTGTCCTGGGTGCCTATGCCGATCGTGACTGTCTCTGCTGCGACGGGCTGCGCCGCGATCAGGGACAGACAGGTGACGGATAGCAAGAGCGCGTGACGGCAGCGGACCATTCTCATCCCCGTTCGGTTGGATGGCTGATGGCGCCATGATGAAGGCCGCGTCCACGAGCGCAAATCCGGAGTTCGGCAGCGGGTGGATTAGTTGCCGTCAAAATCCGGTTGCGTACTCCTTGGGCAATTTCGCTCATGACAGCCGCTTGCATGAGCAGGCCGGCTAATCCGCGGCCTGGCCGCGCATCTCGTCCAGGACGTCGGGCCGGCAGACCACGATCTGCGAACGCCTGGTGCGGACGATATTCTTTTCCTGCATCCGCTTGAGGCTGATCGTCACCCACTGCCGCGTCGCCCCGACCATGTGGGCGATGTCGGCATGGGTGAAGGCCGCGGCAATGACCTTGCCGTCGGGATCGTCCACGCCATAGAGGTCGACGAGATGCAGCAGCAGATGAGCAAGCCGCTCGGTGATCGAACGCGTCCCCAGCATCTGGGCCAGGGCGGAGTAGCATTTTCCCTTGAAGCTCAACCCCTCGATCAGTCCGATCGCGAGATTGGGGATCTCCGCCACCAGCGTTCGCAGCTCCTTGCCGGGAAGCTGGATCACGCTGGCGTTGCTGGCGGCGATGCCGGACCATTGATGCACGCCGGTGTCGAACACCTCGGGACCGCCGACGAAATTGCCGACATGCCAATAGGCCAGCGTGATCTCGCGCCCCTGCGGCGACGTATAGAACACGCGGATGCGGCCGCTCTCGACCAGGAAGATGCCGTCGTGCCTGGCGCCCTGGCTGAACAGCGTCTGGCCGCGGTTCAGCACCTTGCGGCGGCCCTGCTTGAGCACCTGCTCACGTTCGCGCAGGCTGAGCCTTTCGATCAGCGACGGCGGGCCGCCGATGGATTGCTGGCTTTCGGTGAGCAGGAGCGACGAACTGGTCACCGCGCGCGCTGACGTCATGGGAGAGGGCACGGCGTCCGCAGCTGATTTGGCTGCCTGCAGCAACATGTCTTGCCTCCGCATTGATCATACTGATCAGAAGCGGAGCAATGTTCGTGCCATCCGTCACCGCGCGACGCACCTCAGGCGGCAACGAGTTCCCAAAGGTATGATTTCGGATAGATGCCGCGATTGTGGCCGTCGGAAAACGCGATGTTCAAGCCGTAACCGAGATCTCCGACCCCGACGATGCCGATCCCGGGAAACTGCGCCGGGAAGCGGCCGTCGAGGCGGGCCCGCCTGCAATGCGCGCACATGCAGGACAGCCGCAGCCGTTCGGCGGACAGCTCCGCGGGAGCGCCGCCGGCATTCCGCAGCCGTAACGACGCCAGGTCGGGACTGACTTCGCTGTTGAGGGTATCGGCTGGAATCATGGCGCCTCCTGGTTGTGCCGAAGCCGGCGTCGTCACGCTAGGGGAGACGGACCGGGGCCCCCAGCAACTAATTGCCTCGTTCGACGGAATGTGGAGCGCGAGGTGCTTCGTTGCCGCGCGCTCGCCTTCCCGCGGAACAATCTTTGCAACTAATCCACCACCGCGGCGCGTTCGAAATTGCCGAACCGCGCCGTTTCCGCGACATCGTCGTCAGCAACCGCCACACGGCGCGCCCCGCGCCTCAGGAGACGACGATGAGCGCTTTTCAGACCGAGACGGTGTTGTCGGTCCGGCACTGGACCGATTCGCTGTTCAGCTTCACCGCCACGCGGGATCCCGGCTTCCGCTTCCAGAACGGGCAGTTCGCGATGATCGGGCTCGAGGTCGACGGCCGGCCGCTGATGCGCGCCTACAGCATGGCGAGCGCCAATCACGAGGAGGAGCTGGAATTCTTCAGCATCAAGGTGGCGGACGGGCCGCTGACCTCCCGGCTGCAGAAGATCAAAGAGGGCGATCGCATCCTGGTGGGGCGCAAGGCGACGGGAACGCTGATCGCGGGCAACCTGATTCCGGGCAGGCGTCTGCTGCTGCTGTCGACCGGCACCGGGCTGGCGCCGTTCGCCAGCCTGGTCAAGGATCCCGACATCTACGAGACCTACGAGACCATCGTGCTGGCCCATGGCTGCCGCCAGGTCTCGGAGCTCGCCTATGGCGAGCAGCTCGTCGATGGCCTGCGCGGCCACGAATTCTTTGGACCGCTGGTCCGGAACCGGCTGCTTCATTATCCCACGGTGACCCGCGAGCCGTTCCGCAACCGCGGCCGCATCACCGACCTGATCGCATCGGGGCAGATGTTCGCCGACATCGGCGGGCCCGACCTCGATGTCGAGACCGACCGCATCATGCTCTGCGGCAGCCCGGCGATGTTGGCCGAGCTCCAGGCCATGCTGGAGGGGCGCGGCTTCGTCGAAGGCAACCACAGCACGCCCGGCCATTTCGTGGTCGAGAAGGCGTTCGTCGAGCGCTGACTGGCCGGCGCGAAGAAATGCGCTCAGGCGACAACTAATTGCTATCGCCGGGTGCCCCGCTGAACAAGTCTGATCCGGACCGGTGTGACCCCGGCCAAGCAGGAGCTTAGAATGGCAATGGATGAGATCGTCGACGGCCTCTCGGAGGTGTCCTGCGACGTGCTGGTGATCGGCGGCGGCACCGCCGGACCGATGGCCGCCTTGAAGGCCAAGTTGAAGAATCCCAAGGCGAACGTCGTTCTGCTGGAGAAGGCGAACGTCAAGCGCTCCGGCGCGATCTCGATGGGCATGGACGGCCTGAACAACGCCGTCATCCCCGGCTATGCAACGCCGGAGCAATACACCAAGGAGATCACGATCGCCAATGACGGCATCGTCGATCAGAAGGCGGTCTACAAATACGCCCAGAGCTGCTACGGGATCATCGAGGAGCTCGACAGCTTCGGCATCCGCTTCCTCAAGAACGAGAACGGCGACTATGCCGTCAAGAAGGTGCACCACATCGGCACCTACGTGCTGCCGATGCCGAACGGCGAGACCGTCAAGAAGGCGCTGTACCGGCAACTGCGCCGCGCACGCATCCTGATCTCCAACCGCTACATGGCGACGCGGCTCTTGAAGTCGAGCGATGGCCGCATCGCCGGCGCCGTCAGCGTCAACACCCGCACCGCCGAAATGCTGGTGATCAAGGCCAAGGCCGTCATCCTGTGCATGGGCGCGGCGGGACGGCTCGGCCTGCCGACCTCGGGCTACATGTTCGGCACCTATGAGAATGCCGCCAATTCCGGCGACGGCTATGCGATGGCCTATCACGCGGGCGCGGCGCTCGCCAATCTCGAATGCTTCCAGATCAATCCGCTGATCAAGGACTACAACGGTCCGGCCTGCGCCTATGTCGCCGGTCCCTTCGGCGCCTATACCGCCAACAACGAGGATCGCCGCTTCATCGAATGCGACTATTGGTCGGGCCAGATGATGCTGGAATTCTACAACGAGCTGTTGTCGGGCAAGGGGCCGGTGTTCCTGCAGCTCAAGCACCTGCACGACAAGACCATCGAGGAGATCGAGCACACCCTGCACAAGGTCGAACGGCCCACGCGGGGGCTGTTCCAGGAGGGCCGCGGCGTCGACTACCGCAAGGAATCGATCGAGATGCACATCTCGGAGATCGGCTTCTGCTCCGGCCACAGCGCGTCGGGCGTGTTCGTCGACGACAATGCCCGCACGACCGTCCCCGGGCTCTATGCGGCCGGCGACATGGCCAGCGTTCCGCACAACTATATGTTGGGCGCATTCACCAACGGTTCGTTCGCCGGGCTCGACGCGATGGAGTTCGCCGACAATCATGACTTCGGCGACATCGATGCCGCCGAGATCGCGCTGGAGCGCGAGCGCGTGCTGGCGCCGACGAAGCGCGAGGATGGCATTCCGCCGAACCAGATCGAGTACAAGACGCGGCGCCTGGTCAACGACTATCTGCAGCCGCCGAAGGTGACGCGAAAGTACGAGCTCGGGATGCGCCGGCTCGCCGAGGTCCGCGAGGACATGCAGGAGCGCATGATCGCACGCAACGCGCATGAACTGCTGCGCGCACTGGAGGTGCAGTCGATCATGGATTGCGCGGACATGGCCGCCCATGCCTCGCTGTTCCGCGAGGAGAGCCGTTGGGGGCTCTATCACTGGCGCACCGATTTTCCGGACAAGGACAACGAGAACTGGTTCTGCCACACGCTGCTGAGCAAGCTGGACGGCCGCATGACCAGCGAGAAGCGGGCGGTGCAGCCCTATGTCGTGCCGATCGCGGACGATGAGAAGGACCTCTACGACAAGCAGCGCATCCGCGCCAGCGCCTGACGATCAGACGGAGAACAGAGACATGCCTCTTGCCACCTATCAGACGTCGGTCCCGGTCGTCGTCGACGACGCCAAATGCATCGCCGACAAGGGCTGCACGGTCTGCGTCGACGTCTGCCCGCTCGACGTGCTCAGGATCAGCGACATGACCGGCAAGGCCTTCATGGCCTATGATGAATGCTGGTACTGCATGCCCTGCGAGGCGGATTGCCCGACCGGCGCCGTCACCGTCAACATTCCCTATCTGTTGAGGTGATCATGTCGAGCCCATTCGAAGCCTACGACGATCTCGACGACGCCGACGAGCGGCTCGGTGCTGCCGATCCGGCGGAGCGGCGGGTCGCGATCATCGCGTTGGGACATTCCGGCGATCCCGCCGCGGTCGCGCATCTGGCGAAGATGGTCGCCGATCCCGACGCCGGCGTGCGCCAGCAGGTCGCCATGGCGCTCGGCGAGTTCGACGGGCCGGAGGCGGCGGAGGCGCTGGTCCAATTGCTCGTCGATCCCGAGCGGATCGTCGCATCGGCAGCCGCCGACAGTCTCGCGGAGTTCAAGGATCCCGCTTCGGCCGACGCCATCCTGCCGCTGGTGAAGCATGCCCATGCCTTCGTCCGGATGGGTGCGCTGCGCGCGCTGAAGGAGCTGCGGCGCAAGGACACGCTCAAGCCGGCGCTGGAGGCGCTGCAGGATCCGGATGCGGCGGTCCGCGTGCAGGCGATCGGCGTCATCGGCTTCCTCAAGCTCGAGGAGTCGATTCCGGCGCTGACGGCGCTGATCGGTGATCCCGATGCGCATGTCCGGCGCGCGGCGGTCAGCGCGCTCGCCTTCTCGCACATGAAGATCGCCGCGGAGACCATCACCCGCGCGCTCAAGGATTCCGACTGGATGGTGCGGGAGATGGCGGCCGAGACGCTCGGGCTCAACGTCAATGGTGCAGTCGCCGCCGATCCGTTGATCGCCTGCCTGGCGGACGAGTTCTGGCAGGTGCGCCTGAAGGCGATCCGCAGCCTCGGACGCATGAAGGTGCTGCATGCGGTGCGGCCGATCGGCCATTGCATCACCCACGAGCAGGCCAATCTGCGCAAGGAGGCGGCGGCTGCGCTGGGCGAGATCGCTGCGCCCGACGGCGAGCCGTACCTCGCGCTGGTCGCCGACGATCTCGATCCCGACGTGCGCAAGAATGCGAGATGGGCGCTGCACCAGATCGCGGCGAGCAAGGCGAGAACCGGCGCGTAATCGCGCGCCGGCCACGAGCGTTCCCGACCGCATGGCGGACCGGGCGGTCAGCCAGATGACGAGCCTTGCGACGATCATGTCGCGGCCGATCGCGCGCGAGCCCCGCAGGGCCGCGCGCCGCACGTTCTCGTGCGCCCCACGTCCCGTTCTGGACGGCTCCCGGATTGTCTGACAGAAACGTCGGACGCATCCATCGGGCATCATGACCGCTGCAGCGCAAACGGAGAGAGGAGCCGGTCAGTCCGGCCCTGGTGACACGCCTCCATTGCCGACCGGCTGTCGCGCGGCCGCGAGGGGATGCGCCGTGCCGAGGTCTGATATGACCCGCGGACGAGCTGCAAAGGAAGTCGGAGAGCTGCCATGAACGCCAATGTCAAACTGCCTGCCGCCAAGGGCGTCTTCATCGAGAACAAGTGGCAGCCCGCGCAGTCGGGCCGCACCATTGCGATGCTGGCGCCGGCGACCGGACAGGTGATCGCCTCGATTGCCGCCGGCGACGCGGCCGACATCGATCTTGCCGTGGCGGCGGCGCGCCGCGCGCTGGAAGGCCCGTGGGGCCGGCTCGCCGCGGTGGACCGCGGGCGCCTGCTGTCGAAGCTCGGCCGCCTCGTCGAGGACAATGCCGAGGAGCTCGCGAAGCTCGAAGCGGCCGATACCGGCAAGCCGATGAAGCAGGCCAAGGCGGACGTCGTCGCCGTCGCGCGCTATTTCGAATATTACGGCGGCGCCGCCGACAAGGTGCATGGCGACACCATTCCCTTCCTCGACGGCTTCTTCGTTACTACGGTGTATGAGCCGCTCGGCGTCACCGGCCATATCATTCCGTGGAACTATCCGGGGCAGATGTTCGGCCGCACCGTCGCGCCGGCGCTGGCGATGGGCAACGCGACCGTGATCAAGCCGGCCGAGGAGGCCTGCCTGGTGCCGCTGCGTCTTGCCGAGCTCGCGGCGGAAGCCGGCTTCCCGGCCGGTGCGATCAACGTCGTGCCGGGTCTTGGCGAGGAGGCGGGTGCGGCGCTGTCGGCGCATGACGGCATCGATTTCATCTCCTTCACCGGCAGCCCGGAGGTCGGCACGCTGGTGCAGACGGCGGCCGCGAGGAACCACATCGGCTGCACGCTCGAGCTCGGCGGCAAGTCGCCGCAGATCGTGTTCGCCGACGCCGATCTCGATGCGGCGCTGACCTCGGTGGCCGCGGCGATCGTGCAGAACGCCGGCCAGACCTGCTCGGCCGGCTCGCGCGTGCTGGTGGAGCGCTCGATCTGGGACCGCTTCCTGGCCGACCTCACGCTCCGCTTCGAGAAGATCACGGCCGGCACGCCGGAGATGGATCTCGATCTTGGTCCGGTCATCAGCGCGGTCCAGAAGACGCGGATCGAAAACATGCTGGCGCGTGCCGAAAGCGGCGGCGCCAGGCGCGTGGCGACCGGCAGGATCGCCGAGGGCGTGCCGAGCGAGGGCTTCTATGTGGCGCCGGCGCTGTATCAGCACGTCGCGCGCGACTCCGAGCTGGCGCGCGAGGAGGTGTTCGGTCCGGTGCTGGCGGCGATGCCGTTCGACGACGAGGCCGACGCCGTCAGGCTCGCCAACGCCACCGATTTCGGCCTGGTCGCCGGCGTCTGGTCGGGCGACGGCTCGCGAGCGATGCGCGTCGCGCGCAAGGTCAAGGTCGGCCAGATGTTCGTCAATGGCTACGGCGCCGGCGGCGGCATCGAGCTGCCGTTCGGCGGCATGAAGAAATCGGGACACGGCCGCGAGAAGGGGTTCGAGGCGCTGTACGAGCTTGCCGCGATGAAGACCCTGATCGTCAAGCACGGCTAGCGGAGTGGGAGTTCCGATCAGTTCCGCCGTGCGGACGTCACTGACAATGCCGCCCGGCGTTGTCGTTGTCAGTCCGCGCGGCGAGGCGCCAGAGCAGGATCCGGAAAAGTGGAAGCCGGTTGTCCCTCGCGACAAACGCCGAAGGCGTTTGCGCGGAGATCATGCTCAAACAGCGAGACGACATCAGGGTTTGCAGAAGGAGACGAGCGGATGAGCGACGAAAAAGAACTGTTCGAGAAGGGCCTGAAGGTGCGCCGCGAGGTGCTCGGCGCGGCCTATGTCGATGGCAGCCTCGCCAAGGCCGACGACTTCATGATGGCCTTCCAGCACATCACCACCGAAATGTGCTGGGGCTATGCCTGGACCCGGCCAGGACTGGATCGCCGCACCCGCAGCATCATCAATCTCGCGATGCTGACCGCGCTCAGCAAGCCGAGCGAGCTGAAGCTGCACGTCAAGGGCGCGCTCACCAACGGCGTCACGGTCGACGAGATCAAGGAGATCCTGCTGCACGCGACCGTCTATTGCGGCATTCCCGCGGGCCTCGAGGCGTTCAAGGCCGCGCATGAGGTGCTGGTCGCGGAAGGTGCCATCGCCAAGAAGGACGGCGCATGAGCGCGCCGCAAAAGGTCCTGTTCGTCGGCATCGGCAACATGGGCTGGCCGATGGCCGCGCGCCTGCTCGGCGCCGGCTTTGCGGTCGCCGTCAATGACGCCGTGCCCGGGCGGGCTGCTGAATTCGTCGCCAAGGTTGGCGGTGTCGAGGCCGGCGACCTCGCGGCCGCGGCGGGGCAGGCGGATGTCATCATCACGATGCTGCCGACCAGCAAACATGTCGCGGACGCCGTCGGCGCACTGCGCGCCGGCCTGACGCGCGATCACATCGTCATCGACATGAGCTCCGGCGCGCCAGCGGCGACGCAGGCGATCGCCGCCGATCTCGCCCCGCTCGGCGTCACCATGCTCGATGCGCCGGTCAGTGGCGGCGTGCCGCGCGCCGTGACCGGCGAGCTCGCGATCATGGCCGGCGGCGAGCCGGGCGCGCTCGACCGCGTCGAGCCGCTGTTGCGCGCCATGGGCACCACGATCCACCGCATCGGCGGCCTCGGCTCGGGCCAGGCGATGAAGGCGCTCAACAACCTCGTCTCGGCCGGTGGCTTCCTGATCGGCGTCGAGGCGCTGCTGATCGGCCAGCAGTTCGGCATCGACCCAGGCCTGATGACCGACGTGCTCAACGCCTCGACCGGCATGAACAACTCGACGCAGAAGAAGTTCAAGCAGTTCGTGCTGTCGCGCCAATTCAACAGCGGATTCGGGCTCGACCTGATGGTGAAGGACCTGTCGATCGCGCTAGAGGTCGCGCGTGCCGCCGGCGTCGCCGCGCCGTTCTCCAACCTCTGCCGCGAGCTCAGCGCCAGCGCGCAGGGGATGCTCGGACCCGGGCAGGATCACACGGCGCTGGCGAAGCTGAGCGAGGCGCTGGCCGGCGTCGAGCTGAAGGGGTGACTGGTACTACTGCGTCGCAACCACCGTCATTCCGGGGCAAGGCCGCGGGCCTTGAACCCGGAATCTCGCGATTGTTTTGCGTCCACACCTGACAATTTCCAGATTCCGGGTGACGGCGGAAACTGCAACTGCTGAGATCCGCGTGACGCAGTCGGATTAACCCTGGCGCCGCAGGAACCCGGTGATCGTCACCTTCTCCCAAATCCCGGCCGCGGCAAACGGGTCGGCGCGGTTGAACGCTTCGACCTCGGCGCGGCCGGGAGCCTCGACCAGGAACAGGCTTCCGATCATCGTCGAACCATCGTCGGAGACGAGCGGGCCGGACATCACGATGGTGACGGGAAGGCGCGCGCTGTCGCCGAGATAGGCCTTGTGCGCGTCGTAGTTGGCAAGCCGGACCGGCAGCGCGTCCCGCTTGTCGAGCGCGTGAATCGCAAACAGCATGAATTCTCTCCGCAAGTTGAAGCAGGACGGCTGCGTGCCGTCCTGCTTCCGGACTGATGGCTGATCCTATTTCGCGCTGAGCTTGCCTGCATCCTCGAAGCTCGGGCAGGTGCGCTGCTCCAGCGACACGTCGAACGGCTGATAATTGTCCTTGGTGATGACGGTCGGCTTCAGCACGATCTCGTTGATGACGGGCTGGCCGCGCAATGCGCGTACGGCCATCATGGTGCCGAGGCAGCCTTGGGCGAAGCCGTTGTAGTCGCCGCTGGCGAGCAGCTTGCCGGACTTGATCGCGTCGATCGCCTCCTTGGTGCCGTTGATGCCGATCACCTGCGCCTTGCGGCCGGCGCCGTCCAGCGCCTCGATCGCGCCGACCGCCATGGCGTCGTTGGCGGCGAGCACGCCATCGATCTGCGCATTGGACTGCATCAGGTTCTCCATCACCTGCAGGGCCTGCAGGCGCTGATAGTTGCCGGGCTGCGACGCCAGCAGCTTGGCGCCGGGGTTCTCCTTGAGCGCGTCGTTGAAGCCGCGGACGCGGTCGACATTGGTCAGCGAGCCCTTGACGCCTTCGATGATGACGATGTTGCCCTTGCCGCCGAGCGTCTTGAGCAGGAAACGTCCGGTCTCAAGGCCCAGGCTGTAGTCGTCGGCGCCGACGAAGGCGACGAACTTGCCGCCGGCGGAGCGGTCGGTGATGTTGACGACGGGGATCTTGGCGTCGTTGATCTTCTCGACCCCGGGCACCATCGCCTTGTAGTCGACCGGCGTGAACACGATCGCGCTCGGCTTCTTCACCACGACGTCCTCGATCTGGCTGAGCTGCTCGGGGATCGAGTCCGGCTTGGTCGGGATGTAGTGCAGGATCTTGGCGTTGAGGACCTTCGCCATGTTGTCGGCGCCGACGCGCACCGTCTGGAAGAACGGATTGGTCTGGTTCTTGGTGAAGACGGCGATGGTCTCGCCGTCGGCGCGGGCCTGCGTCGCGCCTGCGGCGATCAGAAGTGACAGAGCGAGACAGCGCGTGATCCGTTGTTGCATATCGTTTCCTTCCCTCGTTTTTTGGTTGTCTTCCAGGTTCATTGCGCCCGGCGCCGGGTCTTCATGTCGAGCCAGACGGCGACGATCACGATGATTCCGGTGACGAGCGGCTGCCAGTTGGCGCTGATCGCGAGCAGGTTCATGCCGTTCAGCACCAGCGTCAGGATCAGGGCGCCGATGAAGGTGCCGAACACCGTGCCGACGCCGCCGAACAGCGAGGTGCCGCCGATCAGCACCGCGGCAATGGCCGGCAAGGTCAGGCTCTCGCCGATGTCGGCTTCGGCGGAGTTGAGCCGCGACAGGAAGATGATGGAGGCGAGCCCGGCCATGGTGCCGGAGACGGTGTAGACGAGCAGCAGCCGGCGCGCGACCGGAATGCCGGACAACCGGGCCGCGACCGGATTGGCGCCGATGGCGTAGATCTCCTGGCCCCAGATCGTGCGTTGCGCGAAGAACGATCCGATCGCGAGAAACACCAGCAGCAGATAGACCGGGATCGGCAGCCCGAGCAGATAGCCGCTGCCGATCTGGCGGAAGCCCGCGGGAAAGCCGTGGATCGTCTCGCCCGCCATGTACCAGTAGGTGACGCCGTTCAGCACCCAGAGCATGCCGTAGGTGGCGATGAAGGAGGGGATGCGCAGCGCCGTGACCATGAAGCCATTGAGGAAGCCGACGCTGCCGCCGGCGAGCAGCCCGGTCAGGATCCCGAGTGCGGGCGAGCCGGTCTGATGGATCACGGTGCCGGCGAGACACGCCGACAAGGCAACGTTGGCGCCGACCGACAGATCGAGGCCGGCGGTCAGCACCACCAGGGTGAGGCCGGAGGCGATGAAGAAGGTCAGGCTCGCCTGCCTGAGCACGTTGAGGATGTTGCCGAGGCTGAGGAAGGAGTCGCTCAGCACGGTCAGCGCCGCGCAGATCAGCAGCGCGGCGAGCATCCGATAGAGCACCTGCGCGGCGTTCTGCGACAGGAGCGAGCGCGGCGGCGGCAGCGTGTCCTTGGCGATGTCGGTCATGACCGGCTCCGCAGGCCGTCGAGGAACATCGCGATGATGACCAGCGCGCCGACGCTTGCGACCTGCACCGAGGACGGCAGCGACACCAGGTTGAGCCCGTTGCGCAGCACGCCGACGGCGACGACGCCGAGCACGGTGCCGAGCAGCCAGCCATTGCCGCGCTCGAACGAGGTGCCGCCGACCGCGACCGCCGCGATGGCGTCGAACTCCATCCCGAGCCCTGCGGTCGGATGTCCCGAATTCATCCGCGCGGTCATCAGCAGACCGGCGATGCCCGCCATCGTGCCGCCGATCGCGTAGACCGCGATCAGGAGTCGTGTCGGCGACAGGCCGGCATAGCGCAGCGCTTCGCGATTGCCGCCGAGCGCGAAGATGTAGGTGCCGAACCTGGTGTGATAGAGCAGGCCGTGAAACGCAGCGTAGGTCAAAAGCCCCATCACGATCGGCACGGGGATGCCGAGCAGCGTCGCCGAATAGATGTCGCGCACGCCGTGGGGAATGCCGACCACGCTCTGGCCGTCGCTCACGATCAGCGACAGGCCCTGCGCCATGCCGAGCGTGGCGAGCGTCGCCACGAACGGCGGAATCCCGACGATCGCGACCAGCCAGCCATTGACGGTGCCGAACGCCGCGCCGACCAGCACCGCGGCGCCGAGGCCCAGCAGCACGGACTTGGTCGCGAGCGAGACGATGGCGACGCAGAGCGATGTCAGCGTCAGCACCGCGCCCATCGAGAGGTCGAGCCCTTCGGTCATGATGATCAGGGTCATCGGCAGCGCGAGCATGGTCAGGATCGTCGACTGCACCAGCACGTTGGACAGGTTCGCGGCCGACAGGAAGCCCGGCGCGATCGCGCCGAACAGCGCGATCAACAGCACCAGCACGATCGCCACGCCCGGGATGCGCTGCAGCGTTCGGAGCGGCGAGACGATGGTGGCGTCACTCATCATGCATCCCCAGTCGCACGATATTCTCCTCGGTCAGCTCGCTGCGCGCCAGGTGCCCGGCGATGCGGCCTTCGCGCATGACATAGGCGCGGTCGCAGACGTGGCAGATCTCGATCTGCTCGGATGAGATCATCAGCGCGGCCGCGCCATCGGCGACCAGCCGGTCGATCAGCGCGAAGATCTCGGACTTGGCGCCGACGTCGATGCCGCGCGTCGGCTCGTCGAAGATGAACAGCCTGGCGCCTGCCGCCAGCCACTTGCCGATCACGACCTTCTGCTGGTTGCCGCCCGAGAGCAGGCCGACCGTCTGCCGCGCATTCGGTGTTGCGATGCGCAATTGCCGGATCAGCCCGTCCGCCGTGCGCTGTGCGCCGCGGGGATCGTAGAGCCCGCTGGGAAACAGCTTCTTCAGCGCCGAGACCACGAGGTTGTCGCCGACCGAGCGCAGCAGCGCCAGGCCCTCGCTCTTGCGGCTCTCGGGGATCAGCGCGATGCCGCGGCGGGCCGCGATGTCGGGCTCGCCCGCGATCGGCCTGCCGTCGAAGATGATCTCGCCTTCGCTGACCGGATCGGCGCCGAAGATCGCGCGCGCCACCTCGGTGCGGCCGGAGCCGACGAGGCCGCACAGGCCGACGATCTCGCCCCGCCGCACCTCGATGTTGATGTCGGCGATCCCGGTTGTGGCGCTCAGTCCCTTGACCTCGAGCAGCAGCTCGCCGGGTGCTTCCGCGAACTGGCGCGGATAGGTCATGTCGACATTGCGGCCGACCATCATGCGCACGAGCTGGTCGGGCGTGACGTCGGCGGGGCTGACATCGCCGATGCGGCGGCCGTCGCGCAGCACGGTGATGCGGTCACCAAGCGCGAACACCTCGGCCATGCGGTGCGAGATGTAGACGATCGCCACGCCGTCCGCCTTGAGCCGTCGGATCAGCGCGAACAATAGCTCCGCCTCGCGGTCGGACAACGCCGCCGTCGGCTCGTCCATCACCAGGATCCGCGCATTCTGGCTGATCGCTTTCGCAATCTCGACCATCTGCTGCTGCGCGACGCCGAGCGTGTCGACGATGACAGAAGGATCGATGTCGAAGCCGATGCTGTCGAGCACGCGCTTGGCGTCGGCCAGGATCTTGCGGCGGTCGATGGTGCCGGGCAGGCGGCCCTTCGGCTCGCGGCCGAGATAGATGTTCTGCGCGATGTCGAGGAATGGCACCAGCGAGAATTCCTGGAAGATCACGGCGATGCCGAGGTCTTGCGCATCGGCCGTCGAGGCGATCGCAACCTTCTTACCCTTGTAATAGACCTCACCCGCATCGGCGCTATAGGCGCCGCACAGGATCTTCATCAGGCTGGATTTGCCGGCGCCGTTCTCGCCGAGCAGCATGTGGACTTCGCCCGGGTAGATCGCAAACGAGACGTCGTCCAGCGCCTTGACGCCGGGAAACGTCTTGCTGATCCCGCGCAGCTCCAGCAGCGGCGCAGGCGATGGGGATGCGATGGCGGCTGCGGCGCTCATGCCTGCGCTCCGC
Organism: Bradyrhizobium sp. HKCCYLS3070; assembly: GCF_051167575.1. Lineage (NCBI taxonomy): Bacteria > Pseudomonadati > Pseudomonadota > Alphaproteobacteria > Hyphomicrobiales > Nitrobacteraceae > Bradyrhizobium > Bradyrhizobium sp. HKCCYLS3070. Next base: position 368,927 of record NZ_JBNPTI010000005.1, on the reverse strand, counting down.
CGGCGAAGATCTTGCCCGGATTCATCAGGCCATCCGGATCGAGCGCGGCCTTGATGGCGCGCATCACCGCGACGGCTTCGCCGAGCTCGTCCTCGAGATAGTCGACCTTTCCGAGGCCAATGCCGTGCTCGCCGGTGCAGGTGCCGTCCATCGCGATCGCGCGCGCCACCATACGGGCCTGCAGCGCCTTGGCGCCGGCGAGCTCGCTTTCATCGCTTGGATCGATCAGGATCAGCATGTGGAAATTGCCGTCGCCGACATGGCCGACGATCGGTGCGAGGAAGCCGTTGGCGTCGGCGTCCCGGCGCGTTTCGGTAAGGCATTCGGCCAGCCGGGAGATCGGCACGCAGACATCGGTGATGACGGCGCGGGCGCCCGGCCGCAGGCCGAGGCCGGCGTACAGCGTATTGTCGCGGGCGTGCCAGAGCCGGCTGCGGTCCTCGGCCGCCTTGGCCCAGGCGAAGCCGCGGCCGCCATGCTCGATCGCGATCGCCTCCGCCGTCTGCGCCTGCTCGGCGACGGCGGCCTCGGAGCCGTGGAATTCCAGGAACAGGGTCGGCGTCTCCTGATAGCCGAGCTTCGAATAGGCATTGATGCCGCGCATCATGACGTCATCGACGAGCTCGATGCGGGCGGCGGGGACGGCCGACTGGATCAGCGCGATCGCTGTGTCGACCGCGTCGTGCAAAGTCGGGAAGCTGCAGGTTGCGGCCGAGATCGCCTGGGGCAGGGGATGCAGCTTCAGCGTGATCTCGGTGATCACGCCGAGTGTCCCCTCCGATCCGACGAACAGCCGTGTCAGGTCGTAGCCGGCGGCGGATTTGCGCGCACGCTTCGCGGTGTGGATCACCCGGCCGTCGGCCAGAACCACCTCCAATGCGAGGACGTTGTCCTTCATGGTGCCGTAGCGCACCGCCATGGTCCCGGAGGCACGGGTCGAACTCATGCCGCCGATCGAGGCGTCGGCGCCGGGATCGATCGGAAAGAACAGGCCGGTCGTGCGCAGCGCCGCATTGAGCTGCTTGCGGGTGATGCCGGGCTGCACCACGACGTCCATGTCGGCGTCATGCACGGCCAGCACCTTGTTCATGCGGGCGAAGTCGAAACAGACCCCGCCCGCGACAGCCGCAGCGTTGCCTTCGAGCGACGTGCCGGCGCCGAACGGCACGATCGGCGTGGCAGCCTCGGCGCACAGCCTGACGATGTCGGCGACCTCCTGCGTCGTCTCGGGAAACACGACGATGTCGGGCGGCATCGCCGGATAGTACGACTCGCTCCGGCCGTGCTGATCCAGCACGCCCCGCGCGAGACTCGCGCGTGGCCCGATCAGGTTCGAAAGCCGCTCGGCCAATGCGCCGGTGCCGACCCGCAACTCCATCATTCCTCCCGTCCGCTTCCTCGACGATGACAGGACTCTTGACGGTCCTTGTCGTCCGCTCAGCTCAAACCTGATTGGCGCGCTCCGCAAGCCGTTTCAGGCCGAAATCATAGTTGAGATGGAAATATCCCTGCGCCACCATGCGGCCATCTGGCGCACGGCCCGGCGGGCAGCGCGTGAAGTCGCGGATCAGGCTGTCCTTGACGCCGAACACGACGTCGGAATCGAGATACTGGTCGCCGGCCACGAACACATGCGTCACCAGCCGCTCGAAGCCGGGCGCCGAGATCATGAAATGCACATGCGCCGGCCGCCACGGATGCCGGCCCTGCGCCGTGAGCATGTCGCCGACCGGCCCGTCGTTGGGGATCGGATAGGCGGCGGGCTTGATCGACCAGAAATGGAAGCGGCCGTCGGCGTCGGTGTGGAAGCGCGCGCGCATGGCGAGATCGCCGATCTGCTCGAGCCGCTGCACGTCGTAATAGCCGTCGTCGTCGGAGTGCCAGACGTCGACCACGGCGCCTGCCAGCGGCGCGCCGTCCGCGCTCGACACCGAGCCGGTCACCAGCAGCGGATCGCCTTTCATCGGGCCCGCGATATCGTCGCCGTTGGCGCGTTCTGGCGCCGCCTGGACGAAGAAGGGGCCGAGCACCGTGGTCTCGGTGGCGCCTTCCGGCACCGGATGATTGATGGCGTCGACCAGCATCGAAACGCCGAGCGTATCCGACAGCAGGATGAACTCCTGGCGCTTGTCGTCGCACATCTGGCCGGTGCGGGTCAGGAAGTCGATGCCGTATTCCCATTCCTGCTGGGTCGGACGGACCTCGCGCACGAAGGCATGGAGATGCCGCACCAGCGCCTCGCTGACCTGTTTGATCCGCGCATCACGCGCGCCCGCCAGGCGTTCGAGCACGGCATCTGTGATCGTGGTCTCGTTGAAGTTGCGCAAGAGGCGGCTCCTTTCAGAGAGGCTCGCCGAGCCCGGACAGCCGCTCGACATGCCGGACGGTGGCGAGGAAGTCGGTGTCGGCATCGCCTGACGCGATCAGCGCGCCATAGGTCTCACGGACCTGCGCCGCGAGCTGCAGCGGCACGCCGACGGCATGGCCGGCGCCGAGAATCAGATCGAGATCCTTGGCCATCTGCGCGCAGGAGAACGTCGCGGCAAAGTCGCGCGCCAGCAGCGGCGCGGTCTTGTACTTCACCATCGGCGAGGCGACTGCGCTGTCATGCAGCACCTGCAGAATGTCGGGCCAGGCGATGCCGCCCTTGCGTGCGAGGGCGAGGCTTTCGGCCATCATCGCCGCCGTCGTCGCGATCATCAGGTTGACGGCGAGCTTGGCGTAGCGCGCCTCTTCCGCCGCGCCCAGATAGGTCTGCGCGCGCGTGAAGCCGGCCAGCACCGGCGTGATCAGGGTGAACGCCTCTCTTGGACCGGACACGAAGCACGTCAGCTCGCCGGTGTGGGCGATGCTGGCATTGCCTGAGATCGGCGTGCGCAGATAGGCGACGTCGCGGGCGTTGGCGGCGACAGCGACTGCGCTCGACGCGTCGACGCCGACGGTGCTGGTCTCGATCAGGATCGCGCCCGGCGCCATGACCGCGATCAGTCCGTTGCTGCCGAGCATCGCCGCGCGCAGTGCGGCGTCGTCGGGCAGCGACGAGATGACCACGGCATGGTCGCGCACCGCCTCCGTCGCGGACGACGCGGCGGCCATGCCGAGCGCACGTGCCTCATCGAGCCGGGCGGCGTTGGGATCGAACGCGGTGACGTCATAGCCGGCCTTGGCAAGCCGCGCCGCGATCGGCAGGCCGATCTTGCCGATGCCGATGAAGGCGAGGCGCTTATCAGGAAATGACATCGATGCCGTCCGTTGCTTGCTTCACGTGCCGGGCCCGCGGCCGGGCAGGCCGTCGAAGGTGAACGCCTCCGTCACGCGCGGGGCGCTGCAGCGATGGGATAATCGACCTGGAAGCGGCCGATCCTGAGGTCGCCGAGCTCCTCGCGCACGCGCAGGTGCTCGGGATGCGAGGCATAGGCCCGCAGCGCGGCGCTGCTGGCAAATTCGGAGAACAGGACGACGTCGCAGGCATAGTCGACGTCGCTGACATCGAGACCGACCTCGATGTGGGTCAGGCCGTCGATGCGGCCCTTGAGGCCCTCGAACAGGGTTTTGACCTTGAGCCGGGCCGCCGCGCGCTCGGCGGCCGTCTCGGCGCGCAGCCGCCACATCACGATGTGCCTGATCGGCCCCGTCATTCCAGCGTCCTCACCTGAGCTTTGTTCTTGGGCTTTGTTCTTGTCGGACGATTTTGCCTTGCAGGAAATGGAAATAAAGGACAAAAATTGTAACTCTGTTTTCCGCTTAGCGTAACAATGGACCGTCTGCTCCAACTCGAGGTGTTTTCCCGGACGGCCGAGCTGGGCAGCCTGTCCAAGGCCGCCGAGTCCTTACGGATGTCCAACGCCGCGGCGAGCCGGCATCTCAGCGCGCTGGAGGAACGGCTCGCGGTGCGCCTGATCGAGCGCAACACGCGCCGTCTCTGGCTGACCGAAGCCGGGCAGGAACTGCTGCAGCGCTGCGGCCCGCTGCTCAACGAGCTGGCCGAGGCCGAGGATGCCGTCAGCGATCGCGCGCTGTCGCCGCAGGGCATGCTGCGCGTCACCAGCTCGCTGTCGTTCGCGACGATCTATCTCGCGCCGATGCTGCCGGCGTTCCGCGCGATGTATCCGAAGCTGAACCTGCAGATCATCGCCGCCAACCGCTATCCGGATTTCATTGAGGCGGGCATCGACGTGGCGATCCGCACCCGCGAGCATGAGCCGGACTCGGGCATCGTCGTCCGTCGCATCGGGCAGATGCGGCGCGTGCTGGCGGCGGCGCCGTCCTATCTCGCGAGCCGTGGCTGTCCCGTCGTTCCCGGTGATCTCGTGCGCCACGACATGCTGATCTACAATCTTGCCAATGATCCGTATTCCCTGTCCCTGCGCAACGGCGCGACAGCCCAGAGCATTCGGATCGCGCCGACGCTCGACAGCAATGACGGCCAGGTGATCAAGGGGGCGGCGCTTGCCGGGCTCGGCATCCTGATCCAGCCGCTCTACATCGTGCAGAGCGACATTCTGGCCGGCAGGCTGGTGCCGGTCCTGCTCGACTGGGAGCTGCCGCTCTTGACGATGAACATCGCCTACCAGAACCGCGTCAGGCTTCCGGCCAAGATCAGGGTGTTCGCCGATTTCCTCGTCGACCACATCCGCGCCCATTCCGACCCGGGGATCTGGATCGAGCCGCCCAAGCCGGATTGAGCCGATGCCCGCGTGCGGGGGGAGGGCGGATCATGTTCTGAGAAAAATAATTATCTTGCTATTTTTCGGAAATCGTGGTCTCTTGCGTGCAACCCGCCTCGAGCAGAGGGACGTACGCGTCGTCACGAACGTGGAGGCGGGCTGCGATGGACGTGACGGCTGTGCCAGACGAGCGCAGGCGGCACGGACGGCGAAGTCGTGTGGTCCTGGCCTCTCGATGCTGAGGTCAAGTCCGTGGTCGTTGCTTGACGGCACGCGCGGGCGATGGGGGCAAGAAAGCCGATCCCCAGGGAGAGCACGAAGGACACCGTTAACACCGTCGCGCGGGGAAGGCCGGGTCTGTCCGGCTGTACCTGTGGTACCTGCCGCCTGCATTCTTTTGAGCAGGCGGGCCACGGGCCTCAGCCGAGGTCCGGCCTTCCTCGCGCCCTCTCGTTGTTCAGAGGGACACGACGAATGCATCACTCGGGTCTCACCAGCCGCGAGACGGCGAGATCGTGTCTCGTTGGCCAACGGCGCCAACCCAATCCTCATGGCGTCGTCCCGGACAAGCGCGCACCGCGTGCGCCGATCCGGGACCGAAAACTCCAGGGAGGCGTGCGAGGCACGATGGTCGACCGATCCCGTCCGGCCACATCCGCCGGTGGCTATGGGTCCCTGCGCAAGGCCGGGACGACACCGAAAGGTGCGGCGGGCGACACGGGCAAAGGAGGCCCATCTTGATTGAGCGATGCTTGCGAAAGGCCAGGGGCGATGCCTCCCCGAACGACCGCCCTCGATCCGTAAAAACTCGGATGAAAATCTAAATACCTAGAATTATCAACGGCTTGTGACTGTCATCCGACTGTCATCGAACCTTTATAAAAGCCACACTGAGGCCCCGTAAAGCGGCCGGGGAAGCGCAATCGGGCGCAGATGGCGCTTCGCTTCCCAAGCATGGAGACCAGCTATGAATTTCATCAAAGCTATCGTCGCTGCCGGCTTGGTCGCCGCATCGACGTCGGCGTTCGCTGCCGACATCACCGGTGCGGGCGCGACGTTCCCGTTCCCGATCTATTCCAAGTGGGCCGACGCCTACAAGAAGGAGACCGGCAACGGTCTGAACTACCAGTCGATCGGCTCCGGCGGCGGCATCAAGCAGATCCAGGCCAAGACCGTCACCTTCGGCGCCACCGATGCGCCGCTCAAGGCCGAGCAGCTCGAGAAGGACGGCCTGGTGCAGTGGCCGATGGTGATGGGCGGCATCGTGCCGGTCGTCAACCTCGAGGGCGTGAAGCCGGGCGAGATGGTGCTGGACGGCGAGACGCTCGCCAACATCTATCTCGGCAAGATCACCAAGTGGGATGACGCCGCGATCAAGAAGCTGAACCCCAACGTCAAGCTGCCGTCCGACGCGATTGCCGTGGTGCGCCGCTCCGACGGTTCGGGCACGACCTTCAACTTCACCTACTACCTCTCCGAGGTCAGCGCAGACTGGAAGAGCAAGATCGGCTTCAACACCGCCGTCGAGTGGCCGGTCGGTGTCGGCGCCAAGGGCAATGAGGGTGTGTCCGGCAACATCGGCCAGACCAAGAACTCGATCGGCTATGTCGAGTACGCCTATGCCAAGCAGAACAAGCTCACCTACACCGGCATGATCAACAAGGCCGGCAAGACCGTGCAGCCGACCGTCGAGGCCTTCCAGGCCGCGGCCGCGAATGCCGACTGGGCCAAGGCCCCGGGCTACTACGTGATCCTCGCCAACCAGCCCGGCGACAAGTCCTGGCCGATGACGGCGGCGACCTTCATCCTGATGCACAAGGAGCCGGCCGACAAGGCGGCGTCCGGCGAAGCCATCAAGTTCTTCAAGTGGTCGTTCGAGAAGGGCGCCAAGATGGCTGAGGAGCTCGACTACATCCCGATGCCCGACAGCGTCGTGAAGCTGATCGAGAAGACCTGGTCGGCCGACATCAAGAGCTGAGCTGGACGTATCGAAAATCCCCCTCTCCCGGCCTCCGGGGGAGGGGCGCTACCGGGGTTGAGGCGTGTCCAAGGAACAGGGGGCAGAATTGGCAGAGATGGCGGTTCAGACCGAAGTCAGCGATATCGCGGCTGCTGCCGGCCCCTATGACCGGGCACGCGCGCTCAGCGCCTTCAAGCTCGGCGACGTGACCTTCTATTGGATCACGCGGCTGTCCGCGATCTCCGTCCTGTTGATCCTGGGCGGCATCATCCTGTCGCTCATCGTCGGCGCATGGCCGGCCATGAGAGAATATGGCTTCGAATTCCTGTGGACGCGGCGCTGGGCGCCGTCGGCCGATCCGCCGGTGCTCGGGGCGCTCGGCCCGATCTACGGCACCTTGGTCACGTCCTTCATCGCGATGCTGATCGCCATTCCGGTCGGTCTGGGCATTGCGATCTTCCTCACCGAGCTCTGCCCGCAATGGCTGCGCCGTCCGATCGGACTTGCCATCGAGCTGCTCGCCGGCATTCCCTCGATCATCTACGGCATGTGGGGCTTCTTCGTGCTGGGGCCGTTCCTGGCCTATACGTTCCAGCCGTTCATGATCAATCTCTGCGCCGGCATCCCCGTGCTGCAGGACATCTTCGCCGGTCCGCCGTCCTATCTCAGCCTGTTCAACGCCTCGCTGATCCTGGCGATCATGGTGCTTCCGTTCATCACCTCGATCTCGGTCGACGTGTTCAAGACGGTCCCGCCGGTGCTGAAGGAAGCCGCCTACGGGGTCGGCTGCACCACCTGGGAGGTCGTGCGCAGCGTCGTCATTCCCTACACCCGTGTCGGCGTGATCGGCGGCGTCATGCTGGCGCTGGGGCGTGCGCTCGGCGAAACGATGGCGGTGACCTTCATCATCGGCAACTCGTTCCGTATCTCATCCTCGATCTTCGCACCGGGCACCACGATCTCGGCCGCCATCGCCTCCGAATTCCAGGAGAGCGACGGGCTGCACCAGTCGAGCCTGATCCTGCTCGGCCTGCTGCTGTTCGTGCTCACGTTCTTCGTGCTGGCGAGCGCGCGGCTGATGCTCATGCGGCTCGAAGCCAAGGCGGGAAAATAAGCCATGTCCAGCGCTGACACGCTTACACTCGATGCGCCGGTCAATCCGATCTATGCGCGCCGGCGCCGCAGAGACATCGTGATCCGCGGCCTCTGCGTTGCTGCCGCGATGTTCGGCGTCACCTGGCTGGCGCTGATCCTGTTCACGCTGTTCTATAACGGACTCGCCGGCCTCAGCCTGCAGGTTTTTGCCGCCGACACGCCACCGCCCGGCTCCAGCGAAGGCGGCCTGCGCAACGCCATCGTCGGCTCCTTGATCATGACGATCATCGGCGTCGGCATCGGCGCGCCGCTCGGCCTGTTCGCCGGCACCTATCTCGCCGAATACGGCCGCAACGACCGCCTGACCTCGGTGATCCGCTTCATCAACGACATCCTGCTGTCGGCGCCCTCGATCATCATCGGCCTGTTCATCTATGGTGCGGTCGTGGTGCCGATGGGCGGCTTCTCGGCACTCGCGGGTTCCCTTGCATTGGCGGTCATCGTGATCCCGGTGGTGCTGCGCACCACCGAGGACATGCTGCTGCTCGTGCCCAACCCGCTGCGCGAGGCGGCGTCTGCGCTCGGCCTGCCGCGCTCGCTGGTGATCCGCCGCATCGCCTATCGGGCGGCGCGCTCGGGCCTCATCACCGGCGTGCTGCTGGCGACCGCCCGCGTCGCCGGCGAGACCGCGCCTCTGCTGTTCACCGCGCTGTCGAACCAGTTCTGGAGCCTCAACCTTTCCAAGACGATGGCGAACCTGCCCGTCACCATCAACAATTTCGTCCAGAGCCCTTATGCCTACTGGAAACAACTGGCCTGGAGCGGAGCCCTTCTCATCACTCTGGCCGTGCTCGCCCTGAACATCGGTGCACGCATTCTCGGCGCCGAGAGGAACACCAAATGACCGAACTGTCCGTCTCCGTCAGTCAGCCCAATCACGCTCTTCACGGCAAGGCGCTTCCGGATGCGCCGGCCAAGGTGACCGCGCGCAACCTCAACTTCTACTACGGCGACCATCATGCGCTGAAGAACATCAACCTGTCGCTGGGCACCAACCGCGTCACCGCGTTCATCGGCCCGTCCGGCTGCGGCAAGTCCACGCTGCTGCGCATCTTCAACCGGATGTACGATCTCTATCCGGGGCAGCGGGCGACCGGGCAGCTGATGCTCGACAACACCAACATCCTCGATCCCAAGCTCGATCTGAACCTGCTGCGTGCCCGGGTCGGCATGGTGTTCCAGAAGCCGACGCCGTTCCCGATGACGATCTACGAGAACATCGCCTTCGGCATCCGCCTCTATGAGAAGATCTCCAAGTCGGAGATGGACGACCGGGTCGAGAAGGCGCTGCGCGGCGGCGCGTTGTGGAACGAGGTCAAGGACAAGCTCAACGCCTCGGGCCTGTCGCTGTCCGGCGGCCAGCAGCAGCGGCTGTGCATCGCGCGTACCGTGGCGGTCCGGCCGGAGGTGATCCTGTTCGACGAGCCGTGCTCGGCGCTCGATCCGATCTCGACCGCCAAGGTCGAGGAGCTGATCCAGGAACTCGCCGAAAACTATACGATCGCCATCGTGACGCATAACATGCAGCAGGCGGCGCGCGTCTCCGACAAGACCGCCTTCATGTATCTCGGCGAGCTGATCGAGTTCGACGACACCAGCAAGATCTTCACCTCGCCGAGCGATCGGCGGACCCAGGATTACATCACCGGCCGGTTCGGCTGACGCCGACGACATTGTCTTCAGGAGATCATCATGGCCAGTGAACATACCGCCAAGGCGTTCGACAGCGATCTGCAGGACCTCACCCGTCTGGTATCGGAGATGGGCGGCCTCGCCGAGCGGCTGATCGTCGATTCCGTCGATGCGCTGGTGCGACGCGACATCGCGCTCGGCCAGAAGGTGGTCGCCACCGACGCCGAGGTCGACAAGCTGCAGCGCATCATCGAGGAGCGCGCCGTTCTCACCATCGCCCGGCGACAGCCGATGGCGGTCGACCTGCGCGAGATCGTCGGCGCGATGCGCGTGGCGACCGATCTGGAGCGCATCGGCGACCTCGCCAAGAACATCGGCAAGCGCGTCGCGGCGCTGGAGAGCGACTTCCATCCGCTGAAGCTGATCCGCGGGCTCGAGCACATGACCGATCTCGTGCAGTCGCAGGTCAAGACGGTGCTGGACGCCTATGCCGCGCACGATTTGCCGGCGGCGATGACGGTGTGGAAGGGCGATGAGGAAGTCGATGCCATCTGCACCTCGCTGTTTCGCGAGCTCCTGACCTACATGATGGAGGATCCGCGCAACATCTCGTTCTGCATCCACCTGATGTTCTGCGCCAAGAATATCGAGCGCATCGGCGATCACGCGACCAACATCGCCGAGACGGTGTTCTATATGATCGAAGGCCAGCAGATCATGGACAAGCGCCCGAAGGGCGACATGACGAGCTTCGCATCGACGATCCCCGGCAACTGAGAGAGACGGTTCAGACATGGGCGCCCGAATTCTGGTGGTGGAGGACGAGGAGGCGCTGACGACGCTGCTGCGCTACAACCTCGAGGCCGAAGGCTACGAGGTCGAGACAGTGGCGCGCGGCGACGAAGCCGACACGCGCCTGAAGGAGCGTGTTCCCGATCTCGTCGTGCTCGACTGGATGCTGCCGGGCCTGTCCGGCATCGAGCTGTGCCGCCGCCTGCGGGCGCGGACCGAGACCCGGCAGTTGCCGATCATCATGCTCACCGCACGCGGCGAGGAGAGCGAGCGCGTGCGCGGCCTCGCGACCGGCGCCGACGACTACATCGTCAAGCCGTTCTCGGTGCCGGAGCTTCTGGCGCGGGTGAAAGGCCTGCTGCGGCGGGCGAGTCCGGAGCGGCTGGCGACCGTGCTGTCCTATGGCGACATCGAGCTCGACCGCGAGAAGCGCCGCGTGGCGCGCTCTGGTAGGCCGATCGATCTCGGCCCGACCGAATACCGCCTGCTCGAGTTCTTCCTGGAGCATCCCGGCCGCGTGTTCAGCCGCGAGCAGCTGCTCGACAGTGTCTGGGGCCGCGACATCTACATCGACGAGCGCACCGTCGACGTCCATATCGGCCGCCTGCGCAAGCTGCTCAATCCCGGCCGCGAGCAGGACCCGATCCGCACCGTGCGCGGCGCCGGTTATGCGCTCGATGATCGCTTCGCCAAGAGCGAGCAGGTGTAAGGGGCGATCCGGCGTGAGGACGCAGCAGGTGTGAGACGCGAGGCGGCCCGATTGAGGAGATCGCGGTCCGCTTTCCGCCACGCCGCCGCCGTCTTGATCGTGTCTGCTTCGTGGCCGTCACGATGTTTCGGTGCCAGCGGACGCCCTTGATCAAGACCATCATCATATCTCTTGCCGTGCTGCTCGGCGGCGCGGCGGGCGCCACGGCCGCCGAGCTCGAAGACGCGGTCGCGGCGGCAGGCAACGGGCAGCATGCGGCGGCGATGCGACGGCTGCTGCCGCTGGCCGCCAAGGGCGATGCGCGGGCGCAGTTCGACGTCGGCTTCATGCACGCCTTCGGCTGGGGCCAACCGCGCAACCCCGCCGAGGCGCTGGCGTGGTACCGCAAGGCCGCCGATCAGGGGCTCGCTGCCGCGCAACACTATCTCGGCATCGCCTACGTCAATGGCGAAGGTGTTGCGAGCAATTACGGCGAAGCCGGCCGCTGGTTCAGCCGCGCCGCGGCGCAGGGCTTCGCCCAGTCGCAATACATGCTCGGCCTGATGCTGCTCGACGGCCGCGGTGTGAAACAGGACGTCGTGCAGGGCTATGCCTGGCTGGTGATGGCGGGCCGTAGCGGCGTGCGATCGGCCGGCCGCGACGTGCAGCGGGTCAAGTTGACCGAGCCGCAGCGCGTCCAGGCTCAGAGTGCCATTGCGGCCTGGCGGCCGAAGCCGGAATCGGCGGAGGCCGGCATCGCCGCTCCGCGTCCGGAGCAACTGCTCGGGCTCGACCGCCACATCGGCGAGGTCGTCGATCCCACCTCGTGGCCGGCGTCGTCGATCGGCGTCGTCACCGTCGCGCAATACTCGACCGGCGGCTGGTGCACCGGCACGCTGGTCGCGCCGCGCGTCGTGCTCACCGCGGCGCATTGCGTGTTCAACGGCGTGGCGCAGGTCAGCCCCGGCAACGTCCGCTTCCTGGCCGGCATGAACAGGGGCACGCCGGCGGCATCGTCGGTCGCCGACAAGCTGATCGTGGCGCCCGATTTCGTCCCGACCCGGCACGACAGATGGTCGCTCGACCGCTCGCCCGCCGATTGGGCGCTGATCGTGCTGAAGGACGCGCTGCCGTCGAAGCCGGTTGAGGTCAGGGCGCTGACGCGCGAGGAATTGCAGGCTGCGACCACGGCCGGAACCATCTCCGAGATCGGCTATGGCCAGGAGCGGCGCTATTCGCCGACCGGCCAGCGCAATTGCAGCGCCGGCATGACCAAGGACGGGATGCTGCTGACGGTGCATTGCCTCGCCAATTTCGGCTATTCGGGCTCCCCCATCATGGCCGAAGTCGGCGGACAGCCGGCCGTGGTCGGCATCTTCTCGGCGTTCCACGAGGAGACCCGGCTGATGTTCGCCGCCCCCGCGAGCCAGTTCGAGGCGGTCGTGCGGCGCGAGATCACGGCACAGAGTGCCTCGATGCGGTGAGCGAAGGAGGGGCGAGAGAAGAAGATGTCCCGCCGCTGGTCATGATCTGTGCGTGACTGGATAGCGGGTTGCCAAGCGAGAGGGCAATCCGGGAAGGGCCGCCCACGTTTTCCTGCAGCTTTTGCCTGCAGCGGGGGGCTTTACCGAACTGGCCTGGCTCTTGCTATAGTCCGAGTATGACGATTGTTCAAATTGATCATCCTCGTGCCCCTCGGCTGCTGTGGTGGCGATCGCAGCCCGGCCGCAACGTTGCGCTCGTCGGCGGGCTGGTCGCCGCCAACGCGCTCGCCTGGGCCTGGGCGTTCGCGCTCTACGCCGACCGGCCCGCCATCGTCGGCACCGCGATGCTGGCCTGGCTGCTCGGACTGCGCCATGCGGTCGATGCGGATCACATCGCGGCGATCGACAACGTCGTGCGGAAGCTGGTGCAGGACGGTAGCGCCCCGCGCGCCGCCGGCCTGTATTTTGCGCTCGGCCATTCCAGCGTCGTCGTCATCGCCACCATCGTCGTGAGCCTCATCGCCGGCGCCGACCTCCTGGATGAAGAGAGCGCGATCAGGGCGATCGGCGGCGTCATCGGCACGTCGGTGTCGGCCGGCTTCCTGCTGCTGATCGCGTTGGCGAACCTCATTCTGTTCGTGAACCTCTGGCGCCGCGCCGCACAGCCGCAGTCCGAGATGGAAACCGCCGGAAGCTCCGGACGGGGCATCCTCATCCGCCTGCTGCGCCCGGTGCTCCGCCTGGTGGGACGCGCCTGGCACATGTATCCGCTCGGTTTCCTGTTCGGTCTCGGCTTCGACACTGCGAGCGAGATCGGGCTTCTCAGCCTGTCGGCGACCGAGGCAGCGCGCGGCGCGAGCCTCGCCCATGTCCTGGTGTTTCCGGCGCTGTTCGCGGCTGCGATGGCCACCGTCGACACCGCCGACAGCATGCTGATGGCGGGCGCCTATCGCTGGGCGCTGACCGATCCCGCACGCAAGCTGCGCTATAACCTCGTGATCACCGGCGCATCCGTTGCCATCGCGCTGGTGATCGGCGGCTTCGAGGCGATCACGCTGTTGGCGCCGCGGCTTGGCCTGACCGGGGGATGGACGGGGGTCGCCACCGCGCTGGGCGACGATGTCGCCAATCTCGGGATCGTCGCGATTGGCCTGTTCGGACTGATCTGGGCGGTCGCCATGCTGCTCGGTCGCAGCCAGCGCGGTTCCGAGGCTATCCCCGGGGAAGCGCTTGCCAGTGTTCATGCGGGGGCGCTAAACCCGCCGGTGATACGAAGCGGAACGCTTAAGACGGGCTAGGAGCGGGGCCTTATGATGGTCGGCTCTGAGGGAACGATCAGGATGCTATGGCTGCAGGGTGCGAGCTGCGGCGGCTGCACCATGTCGATCCTGGAAAGCGGCGCGTCCGGCTGGTTCGACGAATTGCGCCAATCCGGCATCGATCTGGTGTGGCATCCCTCCGTCAGCGAGCAGACAGGGGACGAGGTCGTGGAGCTGTTGGAGGCGATCCGCGACGGCCGCGAGCGGCTCGATCTGCTGGTGCTCGAAGGCTCGGTGGCGCGCGGACCTGGTCTGACCGGCCGCTTCAACATGCTCGCCGGCACCAACCGCTCGATCTATCACTGGCTGCTCGATCTGGCGCCGCTGGCCGACTACGTCGTTGCCGTCGGCAGTTGCGCCGCCTATGGCGGCATTCCTGCTGCCGGCATCAACCCGACCGATGCGGTCGGATTGCAGTTCGAGGGCAGCGACATCGGCGGCGCGCTCGGCGCGGGCTTCCGCTCGAAACGCGGGCTGCCGGTGATCAACGTCGCAGGCTGTGCGCCGCATCCGGGTTGGATGATGGAAAGCCTGCTGGCGCTCACCTCGGGCGATCTGTCGGCAGACGGCCTCGACGCAGTCGGCCGTCCGACCTTCATCGCCAATCACCTGGCGCATCACGGCTGCTCGCGCAACGAGTTCTACGAGTTCAAGGCGAGCGCGGAGACGATGTCGGAGCGCGGCTGCCTGATGGAGCATCTCGGCTGCCGCGCGACGCAAGCGGTCGGCGACTGCAATCAGCGCTCGTGGAACGGCGGCGGCTCTTGCACCAAGGGCGGCTACGCCTGCATCGCCTGCACCTCGCCGGGCTTCGAGAGCGCGCAGAACTATCTGCAGACGGCCAAGCTCGCCGGCATTCCCGTGGGGCTTCCGACCGACATGCCGAAAGCCTGGTTCGTCGCGCTCGCAGCGCTGTCGAAATCGGCCACGCCGCGTCGCGTCCGAGTCAATGCGACGGCGGATCATGTCGTGGTGCCGCCGGGCCGTGCCGGCGACAAGCGCCGTCCATGACGCGGATCACGGTCGGACCGTTCAATCGTGTCGAAGGCGATCTCGAGGTCAGGCTCGATATCGAGAGCGGTCGCGTCACCAGGGCGGAGGTGACGGCGCCGCTCTATCGCGGCTTCGAGCAGATCCTGGAGGGGCGGCCGCCGCTGGACGCCCTGGTGATCGCGCCGCGAATCTGCGGCATCTGCTCGGTGTCGCAATCGATCGCGGCCGCCGCGGCGTTGCGCCAGGCCATGGGCATTGCGGCAGCACCAAACGGCATCCTCGCGAGCAACATCGCGCACGCGGCCGAGAACGCAGCGGACCATCTGACGCATTTCTACATCTTCTTCATGCCGGACTTCGCCCGCGACGCCTACGCCTCGCATGCCTGGCATTCGGCTACGGCCGAGCGCTTCGCGGCGACGAAGGGCAGCGCGGCCCGCGATGCGTTGCCTGCACGCGCGCGACTGCTCGAGATCATGGGCCTGATCGCCGGCAAATGGCCGCACAGTCTCGCCTTCCAGCCAGGCGGGACGACGCGCGCGATCGAGCTCGGCGAGCGCGTGCGGCTCAACGCGATCGCGGCGTCGTTTCGCGGTTTCCTTGAACGCGTCGTGTTTGCCGACAAGCTGGAGAATGTGCTCGCCTTGTCGACATCGGACGAGCTCGACCGTTGGCGGGAGGGCCGCGCCGGCGACTTCGCGCATTTCCTTCGGCTGGCCGATGCGCTCGCGCTGGCCGACCTCGGAAGCGGACCCGGTCTCTTGATGAGCTTCGGCGCGTATCACGACTTCAATGGGGCTCGTTTTCGCGCTGGTGTCCGCACGAGCAGCGGCGAGGTCCACGCTTTGCCGTCGGACGGCATCACCGAGGACGTCTCGCACGCCTGGATGCACGATACGTCGCTCGATCCGGCCGAGAGCCGCACCGTGCCCGATGCCGACAAAGCCGACGCCTATAGCTGGTGCAAGGCGCCGCGTCTTGCGGGAGAACCGGTCGAGGTCGGCGCTCTCGCAAGGCAGGCCATCGACGGTCAGCCGTTGATCACCGCGCTGCTCGCGAGCGGTCGCAGCAATGTCCGCAATCGTGTCATCGCCCGGCTGATCGAAACTGCGCGGCTCGCGCTGTCGATCGAGCACTGGATCAAGGGGCTGCGTCTCAACGAGCCGTTCTGCGACAACAGCGCCGGCGCGGCCGACGGCAATTTCGTCGGGCTCGTGGAAGCTGCGCGCGGCAGCCTCGGCCACTGGCTCGCGGTGCGCTCCGGCCGGATCGAGCGTTATCAGATCATCGCGCCGACGAGCTGGAATTTCTCTCCGCGCGACGCGGATGGGGTCGCGGGCCCGCTCGAACAGGCGCTGGTCGGCACCGAGGTCGGCACTGCCGGCGCGCGTGCGGTCGGCATTCAGCACGTCGTGCGGTCGTTCGATCCCTGCATGGTCTGCACGGCCCATTGAGCGCGCTGCACACAGGCAGGCAGCAAGCGGAAACAAGCTTGTCGGTGCAAAGCGCGTGATTTCCGATTATCGCGCGCGATCCGCCTTCCAAGGATCCACGATCGCGGCCTCGCTGCTGCAAGCATCTGGAATCATTATGATTCAAATCCAGCAATGATGCTGGCCCGCATCTTGCTGTCCTTCTCGCCAGAACGCGATCAGATGATCGCCAACGCGATGTCAGGGGAGGACTCATGGGCGCGGCAACGGAAACTTTTTACAGCGTCATCAGGCGTCAGGGCATCACGCGGCGCAGCTTTCACAAGTTCTGCAGCCTCACCGCAACGAGCCTCGGCCTCGGGCCGCTCGCGGCCAGCCGCATCGCCAATGCGCTGGAGACCAAGCCGCGCACGCCCGTCATCTGGATGCACGGGCTCGAATGCACGTGTTGCTCGGAGAGCTTCATCCGCTCGGCGCATCCGCTGGTGAAGGATGCCGTGCTGTCGATGATCTCGCTCGACTATGACGACACCATCATGGCGGCGGCCGGCCACCAGGCGGAGGCCATCCTCGAAGAGACGCGTGCGAAGTACAAGGGACAGTACATTCTTGCGGTCGAGGGCAATCCGCCGCTGAACGAGGGCGGCATGTTCTGCATCGATGGCGGCAAGCCGTTCGTCGAGAAGCTCAAGATGATGGCCGAGGACGCCATGGCGATCATCGCCTGGGGCGCCTGCGCGTCCTGGGGCTGCGTGCAGGCGGCGAAGCCGAATCCGACGCAGGCGACGCCGATCGACAAGGTCATCACCAACAAGCCGATCATCAAGGTGCCGGGCTGCCCGCCGATCGCCGAGGTCATGACCGGCGTCGTCACCTTCATCACCACGTTCGGCAAGCTGCCCGAGCTCGACCGCCAGGGCCGGCCGAAGATGTTCTACTCACAGCGTATCCACGACAAGTGCTATCGCCGACCGCATTTCGACGCCGGCCAGTTCGTCGAGGAGTGGGACGACGAGGCCGCGCGCAAGGGCTACTGCCTCTACAAGATGGGCTGCAAGGGCCCGACCACCTACAACGCCTGCTCGACGGTGCGCTGGAACGGCGGCGTGTCGTTCCCGATCCAGTCCGGTCACGGCTGCATCGGCTGCTCGGAGGACGGCTTCTGGGACAAGGGCTCGTTCTACGACCGCCTCACCAACATCAAGCAGTTCGGCATCGAGCACAACGCCGACCAGGTCGGCATGGTGGCCGCGGGCACGGTGGGCGCAGCGGTTGCGGCGCACGCGGCGGTGACGGCCGTGAAGCGGCTCGCCGGCAAGCGCGACGACGCCAAGCAAGATCATTAATCGAATTCAGGGCAGGCAACGATGGGCATCCAGACTCCCAACGGCTTCAATCTCGACAATTCCGGCAAGCGTGTCGTCGTCGATCCGCTGACGCGCATCGAGGGCCATCTGCGCGTCGAGGTGAATGTCGATTCCAATAACGTGATCCGCAACGCGGTCTCGACCGGCACCATGTGGCGCGGCATCGAGACCATCCTGCGGAACCGCGATCCGCGCGACGCCTGGGCCTTCACCGAGCGGATCTGCGGCGTCTGCACCGGCACGCACGCGCTGACCTCGGTCCGCGCGGTCGAGAACGCGCTGGGGATCATGATCCCCGATAATGCCAACTCGATCCGCAACATCATGCAGCTCTGCCTGCAGGTGCACGATCACCTCGTGCACTTCTATCATCTGCATGCGCTCGACTGGGTCGACGTGGTCTCGGCGCTCAAGGCCGATCCAAAGGCGACCTCGGCGCTGGCGCAGTCGGTCTCGGACTGGCCGCTGTCCTCGCCGGGCTATTTCAAGGACCTGCAGATCCGGCTGACCAAGTTCGTCGAGTCCGGTCAGCTCGGTCCGTTCAAGAACGCCTATTGGGGTCATGCGGCCTACAAGCTGCCGCCGGAGGCGAACCTGATGGCGGTGGCGCACTATCTGGAAGCGCTCGACTTCCAGAAGGAGATCGTCAAGATCCACACCATCTACGGCGGTAAGAACCCGCATCCGAACTGGCTGGTCGGCGGCGTGCCGTGTGCGATCAATGTCGACGGCACCGGCGCGGTCGGTGCGATCAACATGGAGCGGCTGAACCTCGTCTCCTCGATCATCGATCGCTCGATCGAGTTCGTGCAGAAGGTCTATCTGCCCGACGTGGCGGCGATCGGCTCCTTCTACAAGGACTGGCTCTATGGCGGCGGTCTCTCCGGCAAGAACGTGATGTCCTACGGCGACATTCCGGAGAATGCGAACGATTATTCAGGGAAGAATCTCAAGCTGCCGCGTGGCGTGATCCTCAACGGGAATCTGAACGAGATCCTGCCGATCGATCACGGCGACCCCGAGCAGATCCAGGAGTTCGTCACCCACTCCTGGTACAAATATCCCGACGAGAGCAAGGGGCTGCATCCCTGGGACGGCGTCACTGAGCCGAACTACCAGCTCGGCCCCAACGCCAAGGGCACCAAGACGGACATCAAGGAGCTCGACGAGGGCGGAAAATATTCCTGGATCAAGGCGCCGCGCTGGCGCGGCAACGCGGTCGAGGTCGGACCGCTGGCGCGCTACATCATTGGTTATGCGCAAGGGCGACCGGAGTTCAAGGAGCCGACCGACAGGCTTCTGAAGACGCTGAACCTGCCGGTCACAGCGCTGTTCTCCACGCTTGGCCGCACCGCGGCACGGGCGCTCGAATGCGAATGGGCGGCGAACCAGATGCGCTACTTCCAGGACAAGTTGGTGGCACGCATCAAGGCCGGCGATTCCTCGACCGCGAACATCGAGAAGTGGAAGCCGGAGAGCTGGCCGAAGGAGGCCAAGGGCTACGGCTTCACCGAGGCGCCGCGCGGCGCGCTGGCGCACTGGATCAAGATCAAGGACACCAAGATCGACAACTACCAGTGTGTCGTGCCGACGACCTGGAACGGCTCGCCGCGCGATCCCAAGGGCAATATCGGCGCCTTCGAGGCCTCCCTGATGGATACGCCGATGGCGGATCCGGAGAAGCCGCTGGAGATCCTGCGCACGATCCATTCGTTCGATCCGTGCCTCGCGTGCTCGACCCACGTGATGAGCCCGGACGGCCAGCAAATGGCGACGGTCACGGTCAGGTAGTGGGAGACGCACCATGATGGATGCCATTGCACGTCCCGCCGAGGCAGAGCCCAACCTTGCGGCGATCGCGGCCGACGCCGCCGGTGAACACGCGGTCGGCCGGCCCACGGTCTATGTGTACGAAGCACCAGTGCGCATCTGCCATTGGGTGAATGCGTTCGCGATCGTCGTGCTGATGATCACCGGCTATCTGATCGGGACTCCGCTCCCCAGCGTCGAAGGCGAGGCGTCGGCGAATTTCGTGATGGGCTACATCCGCTTTGCCCATTTCGCGGCCGGACAGGTGCTGGCGGTGTTCTTCCTTGCCCGCATCTTCTGGGCCTTCGTCGGCAACCACCATTCCCGGCAGATCTTCTACATTCCGGTGCACCGCAAGCAGTTCTGGAAGGAGGTGCTGCACGAGATCCGCTGGTACGCTTTCCTCGAGCGTGAGCCGAAGATGTATGTCGGCCATAATCCCCTGGCGCAGACAGCCATGTTTACCGGCTTCACGCTGTTCGTGACCTTCATGATCATCACCGGCTTTGCGCTCTATTCGGAAGGCACCGGCATCGACAGTTGGCAGCACAAATTGTTCGGTTGGGTGTTCGCGATCTGGCCGAACAGCCAGGACGTCCACACCTGGCATCATCTCGGGATGTGGGCGCTGGTCACCTTCGTGATGGTACACGTCTATGCCGCCATTCGCGAAGACATCATGTCACGTCAGAGCATCATCTCCTCGATGATCTCGGGCGAGCGACAGTTCCGCGAGTAGCAGGGGGAGCCGGCATGGTCGATGAGCGCGGGCGCGATCGCATTCTGGTGCTCGGGATCGGCAACATTCTCTGGGCGGACGAAGGCTTTGGCGTGCGGGTGGTGGAGGAATTCCACCGCCGCTTCACCGTGCCCGACAACGTCACGATCCTCGATGGCGGCACGCAGGGGCTTTACCTCGTCAACTATGTCGAGGAAGCCGACGGCCTGATCGTGTTCGACGCCATCGACTATGGCCTGGTGCCGGGCGAGCTCAAGCTCGTCCGCGACGACGAGGTGCCGCGCTTCACCGGCGCCAAGAAGATGAGCCTGCACCAGACGGGCTTTCAGGAAGTACTGAGCGCGGCCGACTTGCTCGGCCGCTATCCGCAGCGGCTTGCGCTGATCGGCTGCCAGCCGCTCGACCTTGAGGATTGGGGTGGCCCGCTGACTGCGCCGGTTCGTGCGCAGATCGCGCCGGCGATCGAGCTGGCCTGCACCCTCCTGGCGGAATGGGGCTCGCCGGCCGTGTCGCGGCGTGAACCGCTCGCCGGCGACGAACGCCTGCTTGCCAACGACATCGACCATCATAGCTACGAGCTGCGGGCGCGCCCGGCCGATTGACCGCGCCGCGAGGGAATCCGCCATGTGTCTTGGCCTGCCGATGACAATCCTCGAGACCGATGGCGTCTCGGCGCTGTGCAGCTTCGACGGCGAGGAGCGCCGCGTCTCGGTGTTGCTGCTGTCGAACCCGCCAGTGGGGGCCAAGGTGCTCGTCTATATCGACAACGCCGTTCGCTTGCTCGATGACGAAGAGGCGCGGCTGATCGGCGAAGCGCTGCGCGGCCTGCAGGCGGCCGTGAACGGCGAGAATTGCGATGACTTCTTCGCGGATCTGATCGGGCGCGAGCCGGAGCTTCCGGAGCATTTGCGGTAGCGGCGTCATGCCCTCGGGCATCGCCAAATTGCTGATAACAAGATTTCCACAGACGAAGTAAGTTTGCAGGCCTTGCCTGGAAAGCACCTTTCCGATTTCTCGCGCAATCCTTTAGTTGCAATAAAAACTTAATATATTTCAATGCCTTGAGCATTCTTGGCCCCGCGTGGGCGTCTGGCACGTCGATTGCTGATCATGGGGAATATGGCAACGATAACTGGTCAGGGAGAAACACCGATGGAAATGCAGCAGCGTGACCCCGCGCGCGCGCGAGGCGGGTTGCCGGAGGTCGATACCGGCACCGTCGATGCCTTTCTCTCCGAGGCTGATTGCGCCGGGCTTGTCACCGTGCTGCTGTCGGCCGGGGATCCCGCGCGGTTTCCAGAGGCACTGGACGTGGCCATCGTGCTGCCGGAGCTGATCACGGCGTTTCAGGGCCGGCTGCGCGGCGCGGTCGTCGCGCGCGAAGCGGAGGCCGAGATCGGGGCGCGATTCGGCGTGCGTGTGCAGCCGAGCCTGATCCTGTGCCGCGGGGGAGAGACGCTCGGCCTGATCGCCAAGATCCAGGACTGGTCTGTTTATGTCGATCGCATCTCGCGGCTGATCGACCGGCCGCAGGGCGCGACGGCGGCGGTCGTCGCCAGCATCGTCCCAGTCCATCAGCCTGCGGGAGTCGAGCGATGAAGCCGGGATTCTGGATCGCGCCTGAAGGAGCCGAGGAGCCGGTCAACATCTTTCCGATCGGCGAAGAGGCGCTCGATACCTCCCACAAGGGGCTGACCGCCTCCGGAGCGCTGGCCAAGCTGGCCTCGCTCGACTCGGAGGCGCTGGCGCGGAGCTGTCCGCGCGCGGTCGAACTGCTGTCGACGATTGCATCCGCCACCGCGGCGCAGACGGCCGGCGCACTGACGCAATTATTCCGTCTCGAAGGCCTCAACGATCTCGAGCGGCGGCTGATCGACGACGTGCTGGGCGAGGGCGAGGTCGCGGGCGTCGTGGCTCTTCCCGACGGGACGCTCGCCCAGATCCAGGAATCGGTGCTCGCCGGCATCTGGCGGGTGCGGCTGGAAGCGGATGAGCGCCACGACTACATCGAAGTCGGCGCCGTGCCGGAGATCGTGTCGCGCGCGGCCGCCGACCTGACCGCAAATGACATCGCGATCGGACCGGTGCCCGAGGGCACGATGAACGCGCTGCCGGTGCTCGCCGAGATCCGCGAGCGCGCGCTGTCCTGGCGACCGGGCCAGCGCTCGCAGACCATCAACTTCACGCTGCTGCCGATGAGCCCGGCCGACATGAGCTTCCTGCAGCAGACGCTCGGCAACGGCCCGATCCAGTTGATGTCGCGCGGCTACGGCACCTGCCGCGTGCTCGCGACCGGCATCCGCCATGTCTGGTCGGTGCAATTCTTCAACGCCATGGATACGATCATTCTCGACACCCTCGAAGTCGGCGGCGTGCCGGTGGTCGCGCTCGCCGCGGCCGAGGATTTCGAGGATTCGGCCGAGCGCCTGACCCAGATCATCGAGGCCTATTTCACATGAACGGCGGCTTCGAGAATTACGGTGTCCGCAGCGATCTCGCTGATGACGCGCTGTTGGAGTGCGGCATCTGCTGGACGCGCTACGATCCGGCCGACGGTGACGGCGTCGCGCAGATTGCGCCGGGCACGCCGTTCGCGGCGCTGCCGGACGACTGGCATTGCCCGAACTGCGACGCGCCGAAGACCAAGTTCATGGTGGTCGAGCAATGAGCGCGGACGCGCAGGGCACGTCTGACGTCACGCCGGTCGCGTGGGGCGAGCGTCTCGCCGGCGTCTATCGTGGGATCGGCGCGCGTGCGATGCGCGAGCTGCCGATCTATCACGACGCGCTCGACGTCGAGGCGATCGGATTTTCGGTGGTTGAGGGCCGCATCCTCGGCATCGTCGTCACGCCCTGGTTCATGAACGTGGTCACTCCGGCCGCCCAGGACTCCGCGGGATCCGTCGTCAAGATCGTGCTTCCGGCCGGCTCGTTCGAGTTCACGATCGGCGATATCGCCGGGATCGGGCGGATCGCGAGCTGCTCGCTGTTCTCGCCGATGTTCGAGTTCGCGGACATGGCCGCGGCGCGTGCGGCGGCGGAGGCCGCGCTCGCCGCGCTGATGGCGGCACCTGAGGACGAGGCGTTGTCCGAACGCGCCGCGAAGGCGTCGACGATCGATCGCCGCGCGTTCCTGCGCGGCACCCTCTCCGAGGGCCGCGCATGACCCTCGGCTTTCGCAACCGCATCGACGTGACGCTGTCGGTCGCCGATCGGCGGATCACAGGCGTCGACATTCGGCCGCGCACGCGGCCGCCGCTGGGACGGCTGTTCGCCGGCAAGCCGGCCGAAATGCTGCTTGCGGCCCTGCCGCGGCTGTTCTCGCTGTGCGCCGGTGCGCATCAGGTCGCGCTGCTCTCGGCGCTGGAAGCGGCGCGCGGCGAGCAGGCGAAGCCGTCGACGCGTCATCGTCGGATCGAGGCCGTGCTGACGGAACGCTTCGCCGAACTCATGCGCGGTCTGCTGATCGCTTCAATGGCGGACAATCGTAGTGCTGCGCAGCCGGTGCCACGGCTCTTGCAGGCGATCGCGGCGCTACAGACGCATTCCGGCGTCTCGCAGCAATCTCGCGCTGCAACCTTGTCTCAGATCAAGACGGGCATGGTGGCTCTGGGCATAGGCTTGCCAGCGGAGCCGGTTCTGCCGGGAACTCCGCTTGCATCGATGATGGACGCGGCCCGGAAGGCCGCCGATGATGGAGGATGGAGGCACATGCCGGCCGAGCATGACATCCTGTCGGCCGCCGATGATGGCGCCATCGTCACGCAATTGATCGACGTGGGATCTGCCTTTGCTGAGGCTCCCGAGCTCGACGGCCGCGTTCCGGAGACCGGAGTCTGGGCCCGCTATGCGGAGCGCCATCAATTGGCATCGGCTGGTTCCGTCGAACGTCTCTCAGCCAAGATAGCTGAGATTGCTGAGCTGTTCCGCTGGATCGAGACCGGCGAGGCGGAGGACCAGGCGGCCGACCCGCATGCCGTCGCAAGCTACGCGCTCGGGGCGCGGCGCGGCGCCGCCGCAGTCGAATGCGCGCGCGGCCGGCTGCATCACGCGATCGAGCTGGATGCGCACGGCGCGGTCTCGCGTTTCGAGTATCTGGCGCCGACGGAATGGAATTTTCACCCGCGCGGTCCTGTCGTGAGGAGCCTCACGGGGGTTGCGCTGCGCGGCACCGTCGATCGCCAGGCCATCCATACGATGGTCGGATCGTTCGATCCTTGCGTCGGCTATCACCTGGCGTTCCGGGGGATGGCCGATGCATGAGATGGCGCTGTGCGAAGGCATCGTCGAGATCGTCGAGCAGGAGGCACGTAAGGGCGCCTTCTCCACGGTGAAGACCGTGTGGTTGGAGATCGGTGCGCTCAGCCATGTCGCGCCGGAGGCGCTGCGATTCTGTTTCGAGGCGGTGACCGCGAAAACCCTGTTGCACGGGGCAGCGCTCGAGATCATCGAACAGCCGGGCACGGCATGGTGCCTGGGCTGCTCGCGCGGCGTCGAGATCAGTCAACGCTATCAGTCTTGTCCGGCCTGCGGCAGTCATCAGCTGCAGGTCACGGGCGGTGAGGACATGCGGGTCAAGGAGCTGGAGGTCGAGTAATGTGCACGGTGTGTGGCTGCAGCGACGGCAAGTCCTCCGTCGAATCCGGTGATGATCATCACGATCACGAGCATCATCATGCTCATGGACATGATCACAGCCATGATGAGTCCGGACATCATCATCACCATCACGGCCATTATCATGATCACGAGCACGAGCATGGTCCCCATCACGATGATGACCCGCATGATCACGGTCGCGCGCATGATCATCAACATGATCATGCTGCCGACCACGTCGACTGTTCGGCCAATCCGGCCGGGCAGGAGGTTGCCGGTCTCTCCAGCGGGCGCATCATCCAGATCGAACGCGACATTCTCGGCAAGAACAACCGGCTCGCGGCAGAAAACCGCGCGCGCTTCGCCGCGCATGACGTGCTGGCATTCAACTTCGTCTCCAGCCCGGGCGCCGGCAAGACCTCGCTGCTGGTCCGCGCCGTCTCCGATCTCAAGCAGAGTCGGCCCGTCGCGGTGATCGAGGGCGACCAGCAGACCTCCAACGATGCCGAGCGCATCCGCGCCACCGGCGTGCCGGCGATCCAGATCAACACCGGCAAGGGCTGTCATCTCGACGCGGCCATGGTCGGCGAGGCCTATGGCCGGCTGCCGGCTCTGCGCGGCGGGCTGCTGTTCATCGAGAATGTCGGCAACCTCGTATGTCCGGCCGCCTTCGATCTCGGCGAGGCCTGCAAGATCGTCGTGTTCTCGACCACCGAGGGCGAGGACAAGCCGCTCAAATATCCCGACATGTTTGCAGCGTCATCGCTGATGCTCATCAACAAGATCGATCTGGCGCCGGTGCTCGATTTCGATCTTGCGCAGACGATCGAATATGCCCGCCGAGTCAATCCGAAGATCGAGGTACTGACGATCTCCGCGAAGACAGGCGAGGGCCTTTCGGCGTTCTACGCCTGGATCAGGAAGCAGTCTGAGCGGATGCGGGCGGGCGCAGCGAACGCGGTGCGGGGATGAGCACGCCCGGCCGGACATCGGCGGCGAACCATACGTGCCTCCGGCTCCGCGTCCGCGGGGCCGTGCAGGGCGTCGGCTTTCGTCCCTATGTCCATGGTCTGGCAACCCGCCATCGGCTCGGCGGCTTCGTCGCCAACGATGCTGATGGCGTGCTGATCGAGGTCGAGGGCGACGAGGTCGCCGAATTCGTCGAGGCTCTGCCGCGGCAGACACCGCCGCTGGCGCGCATCGACGACATCGCCGTCGAGCCGATCGCGGCCGGTATCGGCACGGGCTTCCGGATCGCCGGGAGCGTGGGCGGGCGCGTCACGACGCGGATCGTGCCGGACGCCGCCACCTGTGCCGCATGCCTGGCCGAGCTGTTCGATCCCGGCAGCCGCTTCCATCTCTATCCTTTTGTCAACTGCACCCATTGCGGCCCCCGTTTCACCATCGCCGAGCGCCTGCCTTACGATCGCGTGTCCACGGCGATGAAGCACTTTCCGATGTGTGAGGCGTGTCGGTCCGACTACGAAGATCCTGCAGGGCGCCGCTTTCATGCCGAGGCGATCTCGTGTCCGCGCTGCGGTCCGCGGCTCAGCCATGGCATCGATGATATTGCCGCCGCGCTCGCGAATGGCAGGATCGTCGCCATCAAGGGTCTCGGCGGCTATCAGCTGCTCTGCGACGCCCAGGATGAGCAGGCGGTCCGGCGACTGCGCGCGCGTAAGCAGCGCGACGGCAAGCCGTTTGCCGTGATGTTGGCCACGGTCGACGCCGCAACTGAGATTGCCGAGATCGATGCGCCTGAGCGCGCGCTGCTGGAGCGGGGGGCGCGGCCGATCGTGCTGTTGCGCTCACGCCAGCGTGTTGCGTCCTCGGTCGCACCAGGGCTCGCAAAGATCGGGGTGATGCTGCCGGTCGCTCCGCTGCATCATCTGATCTTCCATGTGCTGGAGGCGGGCCGCCGCGTGGCTGCCGACGGACCATGGGCGCTGGTCTGCACCAGCGCCAATCCGAGCGGGGAGCCGCTGCTGACCGACAACGCCGAGGCGCTCGCGGATCTTGCCGGCATTGCGGATCTGATCGTCACCCACGACCGGGACATCGTCATCCGAGCCGACGATTCCGTGCTTGCCGTCGTGGCCGGCGTTCCCCGCTTCGTCAGGCGTGCGCGCGGCTATGTTCCGGAGCCGATCCGGCTCGCGCGCACCATGCCGCCGGTGCTCGCGGTCGGCGCTCAGCTGAAGGCGACGGTGACGGTGACGCGCGGCGACGAGGCGTTCGTGTCGCAGCATCTCGGAGATCTCGACACGGCGGCGGCGATCCGCTTCTTCGAGGAGACGATTGCGCATCTCACCGCCATCCTCGATGTCCAGCCGGTCGCGATCGCTCATGACCTGCATCCGGACATGGCGTCGACGCGGTTCGCGCAGGCACACGGTCTGCCGACGCTGCCGGTGCAGCATCACCAGGCGCATGCGGCCTCCGTCATGGCCGAGCATGGCGTGACCAGCCCCGCCCTCGCGCTGGTGCTGGATGGCTACGGCTATGGCAGCGATGGCGGCGCCTGGGGCGGTGAGCTGCTGTCCTGCGACGGCGCGGGCTTCCGGCGCGTCGGCCATCTCGCACCGTTGAAGATGCCGGGCGGCGACCGGGCCGCACGGGAGCCGTGGCGGATGGCGGCGTCCGTGCTGCACGACATCGGTCGCGGTGACGAGATCGGGCGGCGTTTCGCGGCCCAGACACAGTCGCGCAACATCTCCATGCTGCTGGATCGTGCCGATGCTCCGGTCACCACCAGCGCCGGCCGGCTGTTCGATGCCGTGGCCGGACTGCTCGGTGTCACCACGGTGCAGAGCTACGAAGGCGAGGCGGCCATGAAGCTGGAGGCGCTGGTGCGCGAACCGGCAGCGCTGGAGCGCGGCTGGACCATTGCCGATGGCGTGCTGTCGCTGCGGCCGCTGCTCGCGCATCTGATCGCGCGTGATCTCGACGCCGTCGAAGCCGCGGGGCTGTTTCACGGCACGTTGGCCGCGGCCTGCGTCGACTGGATCGTGAGAGCCTCGCGTGCGACCGGCATCGGTACGATCGTGCTGAGCGGCGGCTGTTTTCTCAATGCGCATCTGGCCGAACAGATCGTGCGCGGCTGCCGGTCCGCAGGCCTCGATCCGCTGCTGCCGCGCCGTCTGCCGCCCAATGACGGCGGCCTCAGCCTCGGGCAGGCCTGGGTGGCCGGTCTGCATCTCACACAAAACAACATGATGTCTGGAGGGACCGTCTGATGTGCCTGGCCATTCCTGCCGAGGTGATCAAGCTTCTACCTGACGACATGGCGATCGTCTCGATCGACGGTGTCAGCAAGGAGGTCTCGGTCGCGCTGATCGAGGAGATCGCCGTCGGCGACTACGTCATTCTTCATGTCGGCCACGCGCTGGCCAAGATCGATCCGGAGGAGGCGCGCGAGACGCTCGACCTGCTCCGGCAGATGGGCGAGGCTGTGGCGGAGGTCAGACCATGAAATATGCCGACGAGTTTCGCGACAAGGAGCTGGCGACGGGTCTTGCGCGCGCCATCCGCGCCAAGGCCGAGCCGGCGCGCGCCTATCGCTTCATGGAGTTCTGCGGCGGCCATACCCATGCGATCGCGCGCTATGGCCTCGAGGACATGCTGCCCGACAATGTGCGCATGATCCATGGCCCCGGCTGTCCGGTCTGCGTGCTGCCGGCCGGGCGCATCGATATGGCGACCGCGCTGGCCGAACGGCCCGAGGTCATCCTCTGCGTTTATGGCGACCTGATGCGCGTGCCGGGCTCGCGCGGGTCCTCGCTGCTCAAGGCGAAAGCGCGCGGCGCCGACATCCGCATGGTGTATTCGACGCTGGATGCGATCGCGCTGGCCGAGCAGAATCCTGGTCGCGAGGTGGTGTTCTTCGCCATCGGCTTCGAGACCACGACGCCCCCGACCGCCGTGATGATCCGGGCCGCCGAGAAGAAGCAGCTGTCGAACTTCACCGTGTTCTGCAACCACGTGCTGACACCGCCGGCGATGCGCGCGATCCTCGACAGCGACGACACGGTCGAGATCGACGGCTTCGTCGGGCCGGCGCATGTCTCGACCGTGATCGGCACCGAGCCCTACGCGCCGTTCGCGCGCGATGATGGCAAGCCCGTCGTGATCGCGGGCTTCGAGCCGCTCGACATGATGCAGGCGATCCTGATGCTGATCGAGCAGGTCAATGACGGCCGCCACGAGGTGGAGAACCAGTACCGTCGCGCCGTCACCGCCAGCGGCAACCAGCGCGCCATCCGCGAGGTCGCCGAGATCTTCGAACTGCGCGACCAGTTCGAATGGCGCGGCCTCGGCAGCATTCCGGCGAGCGCATTGAAACTGCGGCCCGCCTTCGCGCATCTCGACGCCGAGCTGCGCTTTGCCATGTCCGAGCTGGTTGTGGCCGACAATCCGGCCTGCGAATGTCCGGCCATTCTGCGCGGCCTGAAGAAGCCGGTGGACTGCCGGCTGTTCGGCACCGCCTGCACGCCGGAGACGCCGATCGGCTCCTGCATGGTGTCGTCGGAAGGTGCCTGCGCGGCGCATTGGACCTATGGCCGCTTCCGCGACCATCAGCGGAGGCTTGCATCATGAGCATGCATCAGCGCCGGCTCGACATGAAGAACGGCTGCGTCGATCTCTCGCATGGCGCCGGCGGTCGCGCGATGGCGCAACTGATTGCCGGCCTGTTCCACGAGGCGTTCGGCAATGAATGGCTGGCGCGTGGCAACGACCAGTCGGCGTTCGACGTCGCCGCCGGCCGCATGGTGATGACGACCGACGGCTATGTGGTCTCGCCGCTGTTCTTCCCCGGCGGCAATATCGGCTCGCTGGCGGTGCACGGCACGGTCAACGACATCGCCATGGCCGGCGCCAGGCCGCTGTATCTGTCGGCGAGCTTCATCATCGAGGAGGGGTTTGCGTTTTCCGACCTGAAACGGATCGCCGATGCGATGGGCGAGGCGGCGCGCGAGGCGGGCATTGCGATCATCACCGGCGACACCAAGGTGGTCGAGCGCGGCAAGGCGGATGGCGTGTTCATTTCCACCGCCGGCGTCGGCGTGCTGCCGGACGGCCTCGATCTCTCGGCCGACAAGGCCAGGCCCGGCGACCGCGTGCTGTTGTCCGGCAGCCTCGGTGATCACGGCGTGGCGATCATGTCGCGGCGGCAGAACCTCACCTTCGACACCGAGATCATCTCCGACTCGGCCTCGCTGCACGGGCTCGTCGCCGACATGGTTGCAGCCGGCGGCGCCGGCATCCGGCTGATGCGCGATCCCACGCGCGGCGGGGTTGCGGCCACGATGAACGAGATCGCGCAGCAGTCCAATCTCGGCTTCCGTCTGCAGGAGGAAGCGATTCCGGTGAAGCCTGCGGTCGCTGCCGCCTGCGAGCTGCTCGGGCTCGATCCGCTCCACGTCGCCAATGAGGGCAAGCTCGTCGCGGTGGTCGCGCCGGAGCTGGCCGGCGCCGTGCTCGCCGCCATGAGGGCGCATCCGCTCGGCCGCGATGCGGCTGACATCGGCGAAGCGGTGGCCGATGATCACCGCTTCGTCCAGATGGCGACGAGCTTCGGCGGCGGCCGTATCGTCGACTGGCTGTCCGGCGAGCAGTTGCCGCGGATCTGCTGAGACGCGCGATGGGGATCCAGGGAACGATACTGGTCGTGGATGACGAGGTCCGGTCGCAGGAGGCGCTGCGCCGCGTCCTCAACCAGGACTTCGAGGTCTTGTGTGCCGGCAACACGAACGACGCGGAGAAGCTGCTCGAAGGCGAGATCGTGCACGCCGTGATCTGCGACCAGCGCATGCCGCAGGAATCCGGCGTCAGCTTCCTGAAGCGCGTGCGCGAGATGTGGCCCGACCCTGTCAGGATGATCATCTCCGGCTATTCGGACTCCGAGGACATCATCGCCGGCCTCAACGAGGCCGGCATCTATCAGTACATCACAAAGCCCTGGCAGCCGGATCGCCTGATCGAGATCGTCCGCGAGGCCGTGCAGTTGTACCGGCTGCAGAAGGAGACGGAGACCGCCGGCGTCGACGTGAAGGCCACGCCGGCCCACATCAAGAAGGTGGTGTCGGTCAAGCGCGGCGCCGCCAAGCAGCTCTATGATTTCGACCGCATCGTGCATTCGGCGGCGAGCCCGATGCGCAACGTGATCGAGCTCGGCCGGCGCGCCGCCGACTACGACATCTCGGTCTTGATCACCGGCGAATCCGGCACCGGCAAGGAGCTCCTGGCGCGTGCGATTCACTATGGCTCTGCGCGCGCCACCAAGGCCTTCGTGGTCGAGAATTGCGGCGCGCTGCCCGATGAGC
Source organism: Bradyrhizobium sp. HKCCYLS3070 (assembly GCF_051167575.1). Lineage (NCBI taxonomy): Bacteria > Pseudomonadati > Pseudomonadota > Alphaproteobacteria > Hyphomicrobiales > Nitrobacteraceae > Bradyrhizobium > Bradyrhizobium sp. HKCCYLS3070. Next base: position 337,968 of record NZ_JBNPTI010000005.1, on the reverse strand, counting down.
TGCTCGAGAGCGAGCTGTTCGGCTGCAAGAAGGGCGCGTTCACCGGCGCCTATCAGGACCGCATCGGCCTGTTCGAGGTCGCCGACGGCGGCACCATCTTTCTCGACGAGATCGGCGAGACATCCCCCGCCTTTCAGGTCAAGTTGCTGCGCGTGCTGCAGGAGAGCGAGATCCGGCCGCTCGGCGCGCAGCGCGTGCGCCAGGTCGACGTGCGCGTGGTCGCGGCCACCAACCGGGATCTCGAGGCCGAAGTCGAAGCCGGCCGCTTCCGCCGCGATCTGTACTACCGGCTCGCCGCGTTTCCGGTGCACATGCCGTCCTTGCGCGAGCGTCCGATGGATATTCCGCTGATCGCCGAGGGCGTGCTGTCGGCGGTGAAGACATCGTTCAACCGGCCGCATCTGCGGTTCGCACCGGCGGCGCTGGAGGAATTCTCCCGCTATCACTGGCCCGGCAATGTTCGCGAGTTGCAGAACGAGATCCAGCGCATGGCCGTGCTGGCCGATGCCGACGAACTGCGCTGTCCGCCGTTCGCCGGCCGGCGCAACGGCCGCCGCGCCGCGCCCGCGATCGCCAATGGCAAGCTCAACGGTTCCGGGAGCCTGAAGGACAGGGTCGAGGATCTTGAAAAGACCATCATCGTTCACTGTCTGGAGAAATATGATGGTAACATCAGTCGCGTCGCCAGCGAGCTCGGCCTGTCAAGGGTGGGGCTCCGGAACAAATTGTCGAGATACGATCTGAAGAAACATGGCAAAGGCCACTCACTCTCCTGAGTCCGGGGCTGACACGCTGCTCAAGCTGATCGCGAGCAGCAGTACGCTCGAACTCGACAGCGAGCGCGAAGGCGTGTGGATCGAAGTGATCCGCAAGATGGACGAGGTCTATTCCGACCTGCTGCGCTACGAGGTCGATCTCGAGCACAAGAACGCCGAGCTCGAGGAAGCCCAGGCCTTCGTCACCAACGTCATCGAGTCCGTCTCCGACATCCTGGTCGTCTGCGACGCCGGGGGCACGGTACAGCAGGCCAACTCCGCATTCCTGCAGACATCGGGACGGGCCTTGGCCGACATCGCCGGTCGCGATATCGCCGAGATGATCGATCCCGATCATCGGCCCAAGCTCGCCTCGCTGCTGAAGCCGCGCAGCAGCGCCGATGTGGTCGACGGTGAATTGCGCTTTGCCGCGGCAGCCGGCGTCAGCTCCGATCTGTTCGCGATCAACAGCTCGCCGCGGCATGACCATCGCGGCCGCTTCATCGGCGTCGTGCTGACGGGCCGTCCGATCGGCGAGCTGCGCCGCGCCTATGAGGCCCTGCACAAGGCGCATCAGGAGTTGCAGCGGGCGCAGCGGCAATTGGTCGAGCAGGAGAAGATGGCGAGCCTCGGCCGGCTCGTCGCCGGCGTGGCCCACGAGCTGAACAATCCGATCAGCTTCGTCTATGGCAACATCCACACCCTGATGCGCTACCGCACCTCGCTGGTCGGCTATCTCGATGCCATCCATGAGCAGCCGGTCAGCGAGGACATCGCCGCGCTTCGCTCGGATCTGAGGATCGACGCCATCCTCGAGGATTTCGGGCCGCTGATCGACGGCACGGTGGAAGGCGCGGTGCGCATCAGCGAGATCGTCAAGAACCTGCGCCGCCTGTCGTTCTCGAAGCTCGGCGAGGTCGAGCGCGTCAACATCGAGCGACTGATCAATACGGCCGTGCTGTGGGCAGGGCGCACCAAGCAGCATCGTGTCGACATCCAGATCGAGGTCGAGCCGGATCTGTGGATCTTGGGCAACGAAGGCCAGCTGCATCAGGTGATCGTCAACCTCGTGGAGAACGCGATCGACGCGATGCGATCGACCGACCTGCCGCGCCTTCTGGTCGCGGTGGCGCGCCAGGGCAGCGAGATCGCCTTTCGCATCACCGATAACGGCCCGGGCATCGACAAGGATCATCTGACCCACATCTTCGAGCCGTTCTTCACGACCAAGCGCGTCGGGGAGGGGACGGGGCTCGGGCTGTGGATCAGCTACGGCATCGTCCGCGAGCACGGCGGCGAGCTGTTGGCCAGCAACGAGCCGCAGGGCGGCGCCACGTTCTCTTTCAGCTTGCCGGCGGCTTGACCATAGCGGCGGCGCTGCTGCCGACGCTGAAGTGGGATGCTGGGTATCCCTTCGAAACGATGCTGGGGTTCCTGACGGCGGTGCCGTCGGATGTTGCGGGCAGAAGCCAAGCCCGAGGTGATCAGGACGCCGTTGCGACCGGCACGCGCTCGCGCTGATTGGTCAACCGCGCCAGCAGCACGGTTGCGGTTCGCGTGATGTGCTGCCTGGCAAGATCCTCGGCTGTCTGCGCATCGCCCGCGATCACCGCCCGCAGGATGTCCTCATGCTGATCCCAGATCCGCCGCGGCGTCTCGTCGCGCATCAGCACCTCGCCCATCAGCCGGCGCAGATGCAGCCAATGCGGCAGGGTGGTGTCCTGGATGACGGAGTTGCCGGAGATCTCGTAGAGGAATTCATGAAACCTGACGTCGGCCTCGATCAGCTTCTCGACCGAATGCTCGCGCTCGGCGCGCCGGCCCTGCTCGATCAAATTCGGGCCTTCCTCGGCCGCTCGCTTGGCGCCGCGGGTCGCCGCGAGCCGGCAGGCGAGGCCCTCGGCGACCGCGCGTATTTCATAGAGGTTGCGGATGAAGTCGGTGTCGATCGGCGCGACTTCCAGGCCGCGGCCCGGCGCCTCGCGCACAAAGCCCTGATTGCGCAGCAGCAGCAGGGCCTGCTGCACCGGCTGGCGCGAGACGCCGAGGTCGCGGGCCAGATCGTCCTGGATGAGGCGGGCAGATTCCGGCAACTCCCCGCCGACGATGTCGGAGAGAATGCGCTCGTAGACGCGTTCGGTCAGGCTCGGCTGGGTCTTCAGCGGCGGCACACGGCCTCCACGGGATCAGGTGTGATGTCCGGTCGCGAATGCGAGGCTGCCGTGCCGGAGCCCAGCGCTCGCATTGCGGCCGCTGTCGGTTTGAACGGAGTCATAGCGGGAATTTCCGCGCAGTGAGCGTCCGCCGCTGCTTGGACTTGCTGTCCTGCTGGATTTCGAGGTGATGGATGAACACGCTGGCCGCGCGCGAAATGTGCTCCCGGCTCAGCCGTTCGGCCTCGGCGCTGCGGCCCTCGATGACGGCTGCAAGAATGTCCTCATGCTCGTCCCAGACCATCCGTGACATGCTCTGCTCCTTCTGCAGCACGTCGGACATCACCCGCTTCAGGCACGGCCAATGCGGTGCCATCGTCTCGCCGATCAGCGCGTTGCCGGAGAGGTCGCCGAGGAAGCGATGGAAGGCGATGTCGGTCTCGATCTTGCGGTTGACGAGCCCGCTCTTCACCGCCTCGTAGCCGGCCGCGATGTAGGCCGGACCTTCGCGCGCAGCGCGATCGCTCGCCCGCTCGGCGGCCAGTCGCGCCGCGAGGCCTTCGAGCACTGCCCGCATCTCATAGAGGTCCCGGACGAAGCCGGGGTCGAGCGGCGCCACGATCAACCCGCGGCCCGGCGCGCTCTGCACCAGCCCGCAGCCGCGCAGCAGGATCAGCGCCTGCTGAACCGGCTGGCGCGACACTCCGTAAGCCTGGGCCAGATCGTCCTGGATCAGCCGCGAGCCCGGCGCGAGAACGCCGCTGACGATCTCGTCAGTGATGGCTTCGACGACCTGGTCGACCAGAGAGGGAGCGGCGGGCACGATTCGCATGGGTCATCACATTTTGCCGGACATTAGCATGTCAAGACAGAAAATCCATTTGCGACGTATTCGAATTCAGAGTACGAATTCAAAAAAGGGCGCCGCCCTAGGGCAAGTTAAAGAGGCGGCCATATAGGGGAGGGACTCCGTTGTCGGAAGATCCGACCAGTCTGGAGCGCGATCAGGTTTGGTCCGCGCGCTCGGAGGGCAGCGTGCGCGCCGGCGTGATGCCGGCGGTCTCGCGCGCATTGCTGGCGGCCTCTGTGGCGTCGGTTGCAGCGATGGCGCCTGCGCTCGGGGTGGCCGGAGAAGGCCTGACCCTGTCGGATGCGTGGGTGCCGGCGGCGCCCGAGGTGGGACGCGACATCCCGTTGCTGATCACGATCAAGAATGACACGAGCGCGCCGGAAGCGTTGATGCGCGTGCGTTGTCCGATCGCCAATTTTTCGGAGCGGCACACCGTCGACCGCGGCGAAGGCGCGCCGGCGATGCGCTCCATTCCCAACATTCCAATTGCCGCGGGCAGCACGCTGGTGCTGCTGCCGACCGCCTATCACGTGATGCTGCTGCAGACGCGGGAGCCGCTCGAGCCAGGCCAGCGCTTCACCTGCACGATCGTGTTCCAGAAAGCAGGATCCATCGAAACGGAGGTCGAGGTTCGCAAGTCCCCTTGAAGCGTGTTTGTCGCCTGCTGCCCTCCGCCGTCGCGCTTGGCGGAGCGGTATTCGCTCGAACTCATAATCAATATAATGGGAGAAGGAAACGATGAGGACTAACGTCAGGTCGACCCTGCGGGCGGTGCTGCTGGCCAGCGCAGCCTTCGCTTGTTTCCAGCTTGCATCGCCGGCGCAGGCCGCCGACGAGATGACCCCCGAACGGCTTCTCAACGCCGACAACGAAGCCGGCAACTGGCTGCACCATCATAAGAACTACTCGGGCACACGGTTCTCGGCGCTGAAGGAGATCAACAAGGATAACGTCAAGAACCTGAAGGTCGCCTGGACGATGCATCTCGGCGGCGTCGAGGGCGGCGGCATCTGGAGCCACGGCGGTCTCGAAGGCACGCCGATCGTCGAGAACGGCATGATCTACGTCACCGACGGCTGGGGCTCGGTCTACAAGATCGACGCGCGCGGTGGCAAAGGCCAACTGGTCTGGAAGATGGATCCGAAGACGGATCACGACTGGGCCGGTGCGATCGCCTGCTGCGGCGTCGACAATCGCGGCGTCGCGCTGTGGGGCAATCTCGTCATTTCGCACACGCTCGACGGCCGCCTGATCGCGACCAACAAGGAGACCGGACAGGTCGCCTGGCAGCGCCAGGTCGCCGATCCCGACAAGGGCGAGGTGATCACCGGTGCGCCGCTGATCGTGAAGAACATGGCGATCTCGGGCGTGGCCGGCGCCGAATACGGCATCCGCGGCTGGATCGCGGCGACCGATCTCGGCACGCAGAAGGAGGTCTGGCGCACTCACACCATTCCGGGGAAGGGCGAGCCGGGCAGCGAGACCTGGAAGGACAGCAACGACGCGGCCGCGGCCGGCGGCGGCTCGACCTGGGTGACCGGGACCTACGACCCGGCGACCGACACCATCATCTGGGGCGTCGGCAATCCCGGTCCGGACTGGGACAACGCCTATCGTCCGGGCGACAACCTCTACACCGACAGTTCGCTGGCGCTCGATGCCAACACCGGCAAGATCAAGTGGCACTATCAGCACACGCCGAACGATCCCTTCGACTATGACAGCGTCGCCGAGAATGTCCTGGTCGATGTGCCCGCGCCGAACGGCTCCACCCTGAAGCTCGCGCTCGAGGCCGACCGCAACGGCTTTGCCTATGCGATCGACCGCACCAGCGGCAAGTTCATCTGGGGCCTTCCCTTCGTCAAGAAGGTGACCTGGACCAAGGGGCTCGATGCCGAGACCGGCAAGCCGATCGAGTATGATCCGAAGAACCCGGTGCAGCGCTACAATGCGTCGGTGTCGCCGCATCGTGAGAACAAGGTCGCGGACATCTGCCCAGGCAACATGGGCGGCAAGAACTGGCCGCCGACCTCGTACAATCCGGACCTGAAGCTCTGGTACATCCCTGTCATCGAGAGCTGCAACCGGATCACCGTGGAAGAAGCGACCAAGGACAAGCTGAAGCCGCGCGAGTTCTGGACCGGCGGCGGACCGAGCCAGCCGTTCAAGATCACGGGCAGCGTGACCGCGATCGACGTCACCACCGGCAAGATCGCCGGCAAGATGGAGACGCCGTTCCCGAATCTCGGCGGCATGCTGTCGACGCCTGACCTCGTCTTCACCGGCCAGCCCTCGGGCGAGGTGATGGCGCTCGATGCCAAGACCCTGCAGAAGCTGTGGGAGTTCAACACCGGTGGCGGCGTCAATGCGCCTCCCGTGACGTTCTCGGTCGACGGCAAGCAGTATGTCGCGATCCTGGTCGGTCTCGGCGGCGCCTGGGACAAGTGGTTCATCGAATCCACGCCCGAGCTGAAGAAGATCCAGCCCGGCTCGATGCTCTACGTCTTCTCGCTGTGAAGTCGGCTGCGGAGCGGAGGCATGGCCTCCGCTCCGCCTCCTATCCCCTGTTCGACAAGAAGATCAGATGAAACTCAGTGCGATCACGTTCGCCGTGACGTCGGCTCTCGTCCTCGGCTCCGCTTCGCTCGCGTTGGCGCAGTCCGCGGCGCCGGCGGATCCGACCGAGGCCGGCAAGGCCGTGTTCAAGCGCGCGAACTGCGTCGGCTGCCACAAATGGCACGGCAATGGCGGTGGTGGCTATGGCGGCGACGCGCTGTCGCTGCGCAGGACGCAGCTCACTCGTGACCAGATCATCGAGACCGTGACCTGCGGCCGGCCCGGGACGGGCATGCCGTACTTCGCGCGCGGCTCCTATGACACGGCGAAGTGCTACGGCATGAGCCGCCAGGATGTCGGCGAGCGCATGCCGCCGGAAGGCGGCGTGTTCCTGCGGCCGAACGACATCGAGGCGGTCGCAGACTACGTGCTCGCGCACATCAAGGGGCGCGGCGAGCCGACCTACGACGAGTGCACCGCCTTCTTCGGCAACACGTCGCGGGTCTGCGATATCTACAAGGCGAATGCCACCAAGCCTGCAAGCGAGCCATCGAAATGAAGCGGTCGACCTGCGCTGCGATCTTCGCCACGTTCGTGCTGTCGTTCGTGATGCACGCGGCCTCCGCGCAGGCGGTGCCGAACTACGATCTGCGTGACATCACCGTCGGCATGCCGGTCGGCGACCTGCCCGATCAGGGCTATGTCAATCTGACTTGCGCCAAGGATCCGAATCGCAAGCTCAATGCGTGGTCGGCATGGCGCGACTGTCCCGCGGACGAGCAGGCGCGGCACGCGGTGCGCTTCGATTTCGATCCGGAGACCAGCCAGGACGGCACAAAGGTGGCCGGTCATCCCGTGCTGCTGACGGTCCTGGTCGACGACAAGGGCACCGTCACCGGCCTGACGATCGAGACCGATCCGAAGGCGCGGCTCTATATTCGCAAGAAGGCGTTCCTGCTCGGCAACCAGGTGAAGTCGCGCTATGGCGCCGAGGGCTGGGAGTGCAAGGAGCAGCAGCCGACCGCAGGCGAGCAGCCCGTCGGGGGCGTGTTCCTGCGCGAGGTCTGCAAGAAGACGGTGCCCGGCCGGACCCTGACGGTCGAGCGCGAGCTGTTCCGCAAGCCGGATCAGGACGCCAAGAGCTTCGTCGATCAGACGCTGGTGCGGATCACCAAGGATATCAACTAATCCGCCGCCGACCTTCATCGCGCTCCGCTGGAGGCGCGCGCCAGTCGGCGTCGTGAACCCGGTTGCCGGGAGGAAACGACGATGAGGGATCTCTTGAATTTCGGGCAGATGCTGTCGGCCCATGCGCGCATGTCGCCGGAGCGCACCGGTGCCCGAGATCTCGAACGTGCGATGAGCTTTGCGCTGTGGAACGAGCGCGCGTGCCGGCTCGCAAACGCGCTGCTCGGGCTCGGCCTTGCCAAGGGCGATCGGGTTGCGATCCTTGCCTACAATTGTGTCGAATGGTGCGAGATCTATGCAGCCACGGCCAAGGCCGGCCTGGTGGCGCTGCCGATCAATTTCCGCCTCACCGCGCCCGAGATGCAGTTCATCGTGCAGAATGCCGAAGCGGCCGCTGTCATCGTGCAGGACGAACTCGTGGGCCTGGTCGAGGAGACGCGCAAGGATCTTGGCATCGCCGACGACCGCTTCATCCACTTTGGCACCAGGCCGCGTCCGGCAGGCTATCGCGGCTACGAGGACGTCATCGCCGCGGCTGCGGACCGCGAGCCGGACCAGCAGGTCGCGCTGTCCGATCCCTGGACGTTGATGTACACCTCGGGCACGACCGGCAAGCCCAAGGGCGTGCTGCGCAGTCATCGCAGCGCCGTGCTGCTGTCGATGGTCACCGAGATCGAGCTGAAGCTGAACCGCAACGACGGCGCGCTGCTGGTGATGCCGATGTGCCATGCCAATTCGCTGAACTTCTTCGGCGCGTTCGGCTATATCGGCGGCGTCAACTCGATCTATTCGCGCAAGAGCTTCGATCCCGAGCACGCCGTGACGACGCTTGCCGATGGCGGCTCCACGTTCACGTCGCTGGTGCCGACTCACTACATCATGATGCTGGATCTGCCGCGCGCGGTGCGCGCGCAGCATGATTTCAGCGCCGTCACCAAGCTGATGATCTCTTCGGCGCCGGCGCGCCCGGAGACCAAGCGCGAAGTGATGGAGATGTTTCCGAAGTCCGGGCTCTACGAGCTGTATGGCGCGACCGAGACCGGCTGGGTCACCATGCTGCATCCGCATGAGCAGTTCACCAAGCCCGGCTCGGTCGGGCGCGAATGCGTCGGCGCCGCACCGATCCGCATCCTCGACGAGGCCGGCCACGAGGTGCCGGACGGCGAGGCGGGCGAGCTCTATTCGTCGAACGCGCACACCTTCGACTGCTATTGGCGCCTGCCGGAGAAGACCGCGGAGGCGTTCCGCGGTGACTACTGCTCGGTCGGCGACATGGCGCGCCGCGATGCCGACGGCTACATCCATCTCGCCGACCGCAAGAGCAACATGATCATCTCGGGCGGCGAGAATATCTATCCCTCCGAGGTCGAAGCGCAGGTCGGCGCGCATCCTGGTGTCAAGGATATCGCGGTGATCGGCCTGCCCGACGACAAATGGGGCGAGCGGGTCCATGCCGTGATCGTGGCGCGCGACGGCATGGCGGTGAAGGAGAGCGACCTGGTCGAATGGGCGAAAGAACGGCTCGCCGGCTTCAAGCGGCCGCGCTCCTACGCCTTCATCACCGACGCCGAGATGCCGCGCAACGCGACGGGCAAGATCCTGCATCGCGAGCTGAAGAAGAGATTCTCGCAGTGAGTCGCTGCAATGGCTTACGGTCTGATATGTAGTTGCGATGCAGGCCGTCCTCAATTCCGCCCTTCCGATCTTCGCGCTGATCCTGACCGGATTCCTGTGTGGCTGGTTCGGCGTGTTCGATCGCACCGCGACCGACAATCTCAACCGTTTTGCCGTCTATCTGGCGCTGCCGGCGCTGATCTTCACCGCGATGTCCAAGATCGGCGTCGAGCAGGTCAGCCAGTTCGGCTTCATCGGCGCGTTCTGCGGCGGCATCGCCGCGACGTTCGCGACGGGCTTCGTGATCAGCCGTCTGCGCGGCCGGCGCGTTGCGAACGCCAGCATCGAGGGGCTGGACGCCGGCTACAGCAATGTCGGCTTCATGGGCATTCCGATGTGCCTCCTGGTGTTCGGTCCGGACAGCGCGCCGGCCTCGATCATCGCCACCTTGTTCACGGCCTGCGTGCTGTTCCTGTTTGCGATCGTGGTCGTCGAGATGGATCTGCAGAAGGGCGCCACGCTGGGCGCGACGGTCGCCAAGGTGGCGCGTTCGCTGCTGACCAGCCCGCTGTTCATCGCGCCCGTCGCCGGCCTGGCGGTCGGCCTCAGCGGATTCTCACTGCCGGCGCCATTCCTCAGCTTCACGACCTTGCTCGGCGGCGCAGCCTCGCCGGCCGCGCTGGTCTGCATCGGGCTGTTCCTGGCACAGGAGCGCGTCGCGACGCGCGATGCGACCTCGATCGTCATCCTCGTCTCGCTGAAGCTCGTGATGCAGCCGGCGGTGACCGCGCTGCTCGCCTTTCAGGTGTTCTCGATGCCGCCGCTGTGGTCGCATTCGGCCGTGATCCTGAGCGCGCTGCCGATCGGCTCGGGACCATTCACGATCGCCAAGCTCTACGGCCTGGAGGCCGGCGTCACCTCCGGCTCGATTCTCGTTTCACACATCTTCGCCGTCCTCACCGTCTCGCTGCTCGTGGCCTGGCTCGCGCCGGGCTGATCACGTCACCATCCGCAGGAGTCGTCAGATGAAGATCTCTCCCGACAGTGCCGCCGATCTGATCGCCCGCCTGCTCAAGCGCCGCGGCGTCAGCCGCGTGTTCGCGCTGTGCGGCGGCCACATCATGCCGATCTGGATGCGGCTGGACGCGGAAGGCATCGGCATCATCGACGTGCGCGACGAGCGCGCCGCCGTGCACATGGCGCAGGCGCATACGGAGCTCACCGGCGAGCTCGGCGTCGCGCTGGTCACCGCCGGGCCGGGCATGACCAACGCGGTCACCGGCATCGCCAATGCCCATGTCTCGCGCGCGCCGGTGCTGGTGATCTCGGGCGGCAATCCGCGGCCGCAGGAGAACCGCGGCGGCCTGCAGGACATGGACCACACTCAGCTGGTGCGCTCGATCACGCGCTATGCGCGCACCGTGCGCGAGCCGTCGCTGGTGCTGCAGGAGCTCGACGAGGCGATCTCCCGCGCCTTCGGCGACGGCGGCGAGCCCGGGCCCGTTTTCATCGATTTCCCGGTGGATACCTTGCGCGGCATCGTGCCCAAGGCGCTGCAACTGGAGGAGCATCTCGCGCCGAAGCCGCGTGCGGCAGCGCGGCCTGATCCGGCCGAGGTCGAGAAGGCGGTCGAGCTGTTGTGGTCGGCGCGCCGCGTGCTCGTCATCTCCGGCCGCGGCGCGCGCGGTGCCGGCCCTGAGCTGATCGCGCTGCTCGACCGGCTCGGCGCCGTCTATCTCGACACCGGTGAGAGCAGGGGGCTGGTACCTGATGATCATCCGTCTGTTGTCGGCGCGATGCGCGGCGCCGTGATGGGCGATGCCGATGTGGTGCTGACGGTCGGCCGCCGGCTCGACTTCCAGCTCGCCTATGGCTCGCCGGCCGTGTTCAAGGACGCCAAATTGGTGCGCATCAGCGACACCGCCAGCGAGCTGCGCGACAACCGTCGCGGTGCGGCCGAGATCCTGGCGACACCAGCGGAGACCTTGCGCGCGATGGTGGGGCTGGCGGGCAACCGCGAGTCGGCCGTCGATCGGCAATGGGCCGCAAGACTGCGGGCCGCGCATCAGGAGCGCGCGGCCAAGCTGAAGCAGAGCATGGCGATGGCGCCGGCCGGCTCCGACGGCCGGTTGCATCCGAATCGCGTGCTCTCGGCCATTCAGGACGCGATCGGCAATGACGCCGTGGTCATCACCGACGGCGGTGATTTCCTGTCCTTCGCCCGCGTCGGCCTGAGCGCGCCCCTGATGCTCGATCCCGGCCCGTTCGGCTGTATCGGCATCGGCGTGCCCTATGGCATTGCCGCGAGCCTGGCCTATCCAGACAAGCCGGTGGTGGTCGCGACCGGCGACGGCGCGTTCGGCTTCAACGCGATCGAGGTCGACACCGCGGTGCGCCACAAGGCGCCGGTGCTGATCGTCGTCGCCAACAACGGCGCCTGGCAGATCGAGGTCCACGACCAGACCGTCACCCATGGCAAGGTGGTCGGCACCAGGCTACAATTTGCCGATCACGCGGCGATGGCGCGCGCCTTCGGCATGCATGCCGAGCGCGTCGAGACCGCGGAGCAGCTCGGCCCCGCGATCCAGCGCGCGCTGGCCAACCGCCCGGCGCTGCTCGACATGGTCGTCACGCCGGAAGCGGTGTCGTCGGATGCCAAGACGGGCCTCGCCTGGGTGCCGGACCTGCAGCCGCTTGCTGCGTGGGACGAGGCGGAACGGAAGTGGCGCGGCTCGTGAGGCCTCACACCTGCTGCAGTTGGCGCGGCGCGCTGAGCCACAGCGCGAGCAGGGTGCAGACGGCGCCGGACAAGAGATAGCCGCCGGCCGACAGCAGGCCGAGATTGGCCGCCAGCACCAATGCCGCCAGCGGCGCGAAGCCGGCGCCGAACAGCCAGGCGAGGTCGGCGGTGAGCGCCGAGGCCGTGTAGCGATAGGTGCGCGCGAAGTTGGCGGCGATCGCGCCCGAGGACTGGCCGAACGACAGGCCGAGCAGGATGAAGCCGAGCACCATGTAGATGGTCTCGCCGACCGGGCCGGCGTCGAGCAGTTGCGGAGCGAAGCCGGAGAACACCGCGATCGCGATCGCCGAGCTGATCAGGAGCGACTTGCGCCCCATGCGGTCGGCCAGCATGCCGGACACCACGATCGCGACGACGCCGAACACGGCGCCGACGGCCTCGATGATCAGGAAGCGCGCCGGGGTCTCCTTGGTGAAGAGGAACACCCAGGACAGCGGAAACACCGTCACCATGTGGAACAGCGCGAAGCTCGCCAGCGGCGCGAAGGCGCCGATCACGATGTTGCGACCCTCGTGTCGAATCGTGGTGGCGACGCGTGCCGGCTGCAATTCGCGCGACTGGAACAGCTCGTCATATTCCGGCGTCACGACCATGCGCAACCGCGCGAACAGCGCCACGACGTTGATGGCAAACGCCACGAAGAACGGGTAACGCCAGCCCCAGTCGAAGAAGTCGGCCGCGGAGAGATAGCCGACGAAGAACGCGAACAGCACGCTGGCGACGATCAGCCCGAGCGGCGCGCCGAGCTGCGGGATCATCGCATACCAGCCGCGCCGGTGCTCCGGCGCATTCATGGCGAGCAGCGACGCCAGCCCGTCCCAGGCGCCGCCCCAGGCGAGGCCCTGGCCGATCCGCGCCAGCGCCAGCAGCCAGATCGCCGCGGCGCCGACGGTGTGGTAGCTCGGCAGGAACGCGATCGCGACGGTCGAGGTGCCGAGCAGGAACAATGCGGTGATCAGCTTGGCGCTCTTGCCGTAGCGGCGGTCGATCGCCATGAAGATCACGCTGCCGAACGGGCGTGCGATGAAGGCGAGCGCGAACAGCGCGAACGAATACAGGGTCTGCGTCAGTTCGTCGGCGAACGGAAACACGAGGCGCGGAAACACGATCACCGAGGCGATGGCATAGACGAAGAAGTCGAAGAATTCCGACGTGCGCCCGATGATCACGCCGATCGCGATCTCGCCCGGATGCGCCTCATGCGTGCGGGAGAGATGGGTTTCGCCGTCGGCGGTCGCCGCTGCCTGTGTCATCGCGCTGCCTGCAGTCCTCTCATACTCTATTGTTGCCCCGTAATTGTCGTCCTCGGCGCCGCTCCGGTATTGGACAAATTGTCCAATGTCGGCCGTGTCGTCCGGTCGCTACGTGAGGCCTCGTTCAGAGATCCGCCGTGCGACGAGGTTAAGCGTGCGTTACTGGAAATTCTTGGCACTGCTGCCGCTGGGGCTCGCGCTCGGAGGCTGCAATCTGGTCGTGCTCTCGCCCTCCGGTGACGTGGCCGCCCAGCAGCGCGATCTCGTGATCATCGCAACCGTGCTGATGCTGCTGATCGTGGTGCCGGTGATGGCCGCAACCGCCATCGTGGCCTGGCGCTACCGCCAGTCGAACCAGGCGGCGGCCTACACGCCGGATTGGGATCACTCCACCCAGCTCGAGCTTCTGATCTGGGCGGCGCCGCTGCTGATCATCATCTGCCTGGGCGCGGTGACGTGGATGGGCACGCATCTGCTCGATCCCTATCGCACGCTCGGACGCATCTCCGCCGAGCGCGCGGTGACGCCGCAGGACAAGCCGCTCGAGGTCGACGTCGTCGCGCTCGATTGGAAGTGGCTGTTCATCTATCCCGAATATGGCATCGCCAGCCTCAACGAGCTTGCGGCGCCGGTGAACCGGCCGCTCGATTTCAGGATCACCTCGTCGTCGGTGATGAACTCGTTCTACATCCCCGCGCTCGCCGGCCAGATCTATGCGATGCCGGGCATGCAGAGCCGGCTGCACGCCATCATCAACAAGCCCGGCGTCTATCGCGGCTTCTCGGCGAACTACAGCGGCGCCGGCTTCTCCGGCATGCGCTTTGCCTTTCATGGCCTGTCTGATGTCGAATTCGCCGGTTGGATCGAGAAGGCCAAGGCCAGCGGTGCCGGGCTTGGCAAGCCGGACTATCTCAAGCTGGAGCGTCCCAGCGCGAACGAGCCGGTCCGCTACTACGCATCGGTGGATAGCGACCTGTTTCGCGCCATCCTCAACATGTGCGTCGAGCCCGGCAAGATGTGCATGAGCGAGATGATGGCGATCGACGCGAGAGGCGGCATGGGCATGGCCGGCGTCCGCAACACGCTGCCGCTCGCCTACGACAAGTTCGCCGGCCGCGGCGCCGTGTTCGGCGCCGAGCCGAGCTTCGTTGCCGGCGGCGTCTGCCTGCCGGGCGATCAGGTCACGCGGATGGCCGACGATTCCTCGCCGACGGTCCTGGCGCCGCTCGACTGGACGCCGCTGCAGGGCCGTGGATTGGAGCGGCCCGGCCTGCTGCGGCCGTCCAAGGCCACCTTCATCACGGGGACAACCTCCAAATCGGATTCGTGACGTCGGATTCGTGAGGGTCACATCATGTTCGACACTGCCAATCTCACCAGGTTCATCTTCGGCCGGCTGACGCTGGAGTCGCTGCCGTTGCACGAGCCGATCATCGTCGGCACCTTCGCGATGGTCGCGCTCGGCGGCCTCACGCTGTTCGGCGCCGTCACCTATTTCCGGTTGTGGGGCTATCTCTGGAAGGAGTGGTTCACGACCGTCGACCACAAGCGCATCGGAATCATGTACATGGTGCTCGGCATCGTCATGCTGCTGCGCGGCTTTGCCGATGCGCTGATGATGCGGCTGCAGCAGGCGATCGCGTTCAACGGCTCCGAAGGTTATCTCAACTCGCACCACTATGATCAGGTGTTCACGGCGCACGGCGTGATCATGATCTTCTTCGTGGCGATGCCTTTGGTCACCGGCCTGATGAACTACGTTGTGCCGCTGCAGATCGGCGCCCGCGACGTGTCGTTCCCGTTCCTCAACAATTTCAGCTTCTGGATGACCACGTCGGGCGCCGTTCTGGTGATGTGCTCGCTGTTCGTCGGCGAGTTCGCGCGCACCGGCTGGCTGGCCTATCCGCCGTTGTCGAACCTCTCCTACAGTCCGGATGTCGGCGTCGACTATTACATCTGGGCCCTGCAGGTCGCCGGCGTCGGTACGCTGTTGTCCGGCGTCAACCTGATCTGCACGATCGTGAAAATGCGTGCGCCCGGCATGACCATGATGAAGATGCCAGTCTTCACCTGGACCTCGCTGTGCACCAACGTGCTGATCGTCGCCTCCTTCCCGGTGCTGACGGCGGTGCTGGCGCTGCTGTCGCTCGATCGCTACGTCGGAACCAACTTCTTCACCAATGATTTCGGCGGCGATCCGATGATGTATGTCAACCTCATCTGGATCTGGGGCCATCCGGAGGTCTACATCCTCATCCTGCCGGCCTTCGGCATCTTCTCCGAGGTGACCTCGACCTTCTCGGGCAAGCGGCTGTTCGGCTACACCTCGATGGTCTACGCCACCGTCGTCATCACCATCCTGTCCTACCTGGTCTGGCTGCACCACTTCTTCACGATGGGCTCCGGCGCCAGCGTGAACTCGTTCTTCGGCATCACCACGATGATCATCTCGATCCCGACCGGCGCGAAGATGTTCAACTGGCTGTTCACGATGTATCGCGGCCGCATCCGCTTCGAGCTGCCGATGATGTGGACGGTCGCCTTCATGCTGACCTTTGTGATCGGCGGCATGACCGGCGTGCTGCTTGCAGTGCCGCCGGCCGACTTCGTCTTGCACAACAGCCTGTTCCTGGTCGCGCATTTCCACAACGTGATCATCGGCGGCGTGCTGTTCGGCCTGTTCGCCGGCATCGCCTACTGGTTCCCCAAGGCGTTCGGCTTCAGGCTCGATCCGTTCTGGGGCAAGATGTCGTTCTGGTTCTGGACGGTGGGCTTCTACTTCGCCTTCATGCCGCTCTACGTGCTCGGCCTGATGGGCGTGACCCGTCGGCTGCGCATCTTCGACGATCCGAGCCTGCAGATATGGTTCATCATCGCCGGCATCGGCGCGTTCCTGATCCTGCTGGGCATCGCGAGCTTCCTGATCCAGATCGCGGTCAGCATCCTCCGCCGCGAGCAGCTCGCCGACGTCTCCGGCGATCCCTGGAATGCGCGCACCCTGGAATGGGCGACGTCGTCGCCGCCGCCGGCCTACAACTTCGCCTTCACGCCCGTCGTCCACGACAACGACGCCTGGTGGGACATGAAGCGCCGCGGTTACGCGCGTCCGCTCGCCGGCTTCAAGGCGATCCACATGCCGAGCAACACCGGTACCGGCGTGATTCTGGCGGGCCTCAGCACCACCATGGCATTCGGACTGATCTGGTACATGTGGTGGATGGCGGCAGGCAGCTTCGTCGCGCTGCTCGCGGTCGCGATCGGCCACACCTTCAACTATCACCGCAGCTTCCACATCCCGGCCGATGAGGTCATAAGCGTCGAGCGCGCGCGCACCAAGCTGCTCGTGGCAGGAGCCAAGTCATGACCGTTGCGATGGGCACGATGAAGGCCGGGGAGCCGGTCTTCTATGTCGTCGACGAGCACGAGCATCCCGAAGGCAGCAGCACGATGCTCGGCT
The DNA here is from genome assembly GCF_051167575.1 of Bradyrhizobium sp. HKCCYLS3070. NCBI lineage: Bacteria > Pseudomonadati > Pseudomonadota > Alphaproteobacteria > Hyphomicrobiales > Nitrobacteraceae > Bradyrhizobium > Bradyrhizobium sp. HKCCYLS3070. Next base: position 321,342 of record NZ_JBNPTI010000005.1, on the reverse strand, counting down.
TCTGGATCTATCTGATGAGCGACTGTCTCATCTTTGCGATCCTGTTTGCCGTCTATGGCGTGCTCGGCGCCAGGTACGCCGCCGGGCCGGCGCCGAAGGATCTGTTCGACCTGTCGCTGGTCGCGGTCAACACCTCGTTCCTGCTGCTGTCGTCGCTCACCTATGGCTTCGCGATGCTGTCGATGCAGCGGAACCGCATTGGCGCGATGCAGGCCTGGCTCGTGGTGACCGGGCTGTTCGGCCTCGCCTTTCTCGGCATCGAGCTGACCGAGTTCGCGCACATGATCCATGAGGGCGCGACGCCGCAGCGCAGCGCCTTCCTATCGTCGTTCTTCACGCTGGTTGGAACCCACGGCCTGCATGTGACGTTCGGTCTGGTCTGGCTGGTCACCCTGATGGTGCAGGTCGGGACCCACGGCCTGATCGAGGCTAACCGCCGCCGGCTGGTCTGCCTCAGCATGTTCTGGCACTTCCTCGACGTGATCTGGATTGGTGTCTTCACCTTCGTCTATCTGATGGGGATGCTTCGATGAGCTCTGATGCACACGCGCACGGTTCGGCGGACGACCATGCCGGCACGCGCTCGGGCCAACTGATCGGCTTCGGCGCCTCCGTCGTCCTGACGGCGATTCCGTTTCTGCTGGTCATGAACGGCTCGCTCGACAAGCAGGCCACGGCGCTGATCATCATGGCATTCGCGGCCGTGCAGGTCGTCGTCCACATGATCTTCTTCCTGCACATGAACACCAAGGCCGAGGGCGGCTGGACCATGATGGCGCTGATCTTCACCATCATCATGGTGGTGATCGCGCTCAGCGGCTCGCTCTGGGTCATGCATCACCTGACCACCAACATGATGCCGGTGCACGAGATGGGCCAGACGCCGTGATGTCAGCTCCTGCCGACGGGGCAGGGGAACGCGACGAGGCCAGCCGCAGGCGATCCGGCGCGCTGCGGCTCGCGATCGTTGCGGCGTGGGTTGCCTGCGTCGCGATGCTGCTGGCGCTGGGCGTCTGGCAGATCGAGCGGCGGGCCTGGAAGCTCGACCTGATTGATCGCGTCGAGCGCCGCGTTCATGCCGCGCCCGTGCCGGCGCCGAGCCCGGCGGATTGGCCGGCCATCGATCGCAGCAGCGACGAGTACAAGCTGATAACGTTGAGCGGCCGCTTCCTCAACGACCGCGAGACGCTGGTCCAGGCGCTGACGGTCGAGGGCTCCGGCTATTGGGTGGTGACGCCGCTGCAGACCGCCGGCGGCGCCGTGCTCGTCAATCGTGGCTTCGTGCCCGCGGATCGCCGCGACCCCGCAAGCCGCAGCGCGGGGAACCGGGATGGCGCAGTCAACGTGACCGGATTGCTGCGGATCTCCGAGCCTGGCGGCGGCTTCCTCCGCCGCAACGATCCCGCGGGGAATCGCTGGTATTCACGTGACGTCGCGGCGATCGCGGCGGCGCGCGGTCTGTCCGACGTCGCACCATTCTTCGTCGATGCCGATGCGACCCCGAATCCTGGCGGACTTCCAATCGGCGGACTCACCGTGATCTCGTTTTCGAACAACCATCTGGTTTACGCGCTGACCTGGTTTACATTGGCCCTCATGCTGGCCGGCGCCGGGCTGCAGCGGCTCCGCCGAGCGCAGCGTGAGCCCGGCGCGCCGGCAGCGCAGGATGTGGAATGGGATCAGCAGCGGCAGGACATGGGTGGATGCGGGACGGCGTCTTGAGCGATCGACGCTTGCCGTTCTGCCGGCGGAGATCGGACGGGCCCTCATGAGCAGCGAGGCCCCCAATTTGCCGTTCGGAGTCGTGGCCGCGATCGCCACACCCGAGATCAACGCGCCGCTGCCGACCAAGGACGCGACCAACCGCAAGAACATGGTGCTGCTGATCCAGCTGCGCTGGATCGCCGTGGTCGGCCAGATCGTCACCATCGGCTTCGTGACCACCTGGTTCGGCATTGCGCTGCCGGTGCTGCCGATGGCGGCGATCATCTGCGCGCTGGTGGCGCTCAACATCGCCAGCCATATCTGGCTGCGCAGGCGCGACGACGTCGGCAATCGCCATTTGCTGATCGCGCTGATGCTCGACGTGGTGGCGTTGACATCGGAGCTCTATCTCACCGGCGGCGCGTCGAACCCGTTCACGTGCCTCTATCTGCTGCAGGTGACGCTGGGGGCCGTGCTGCTCGACGCGCGCTCGTCCTGGTCGCTGGTCGCGCTGACGGTGCTCAGCTTCATCTGGCTCACCATCGAGTACCGCCCGCTGCAACTGCCGCAGCATCATGTCAGCGATGCCTTCACCCTGCACATCACCGGCATGTTCGTCGGCTTCATGCTCGACGCCGTGCTGCTCGTCGTCTTCGTCACCCGCATCAACCGGAACCTGCGCGAGCGCGACGCCAAACTCGCCGATCTGCGCCAGCACGCCGTCGAGCAGGATCACATCATCCGCATGGGCCTGCTCGCCTCAGGCGCCGCGCATGAGCTTGGCACGCCGCTGGCGTCGATCTCGGTCATCCTGAACGATTGGCGCCGCATGACCGTGATCTCTGCCGATCCGACGCTCGCGGAGGATTTCACCGAAATGGAAGCGGCGGTGCAGCGCTGCAAGTCGATCGTGACTGACATCCTGGTCTCGGCCGGTCAGGCGCGCGGCGAAGGCTCGGCGCCGACGACGTTGAAGGCGTTCCTGACGACGTTGGTCGCCGAATGGAGCGCGGCGCGCTCGGCGCGCAATCTGATGTTCCGCAACGAGTTCGGCTCGGATCCGGCGATCGTCTCCGACGTCGCCCTGAAGCAGGCGATCGTCAACGTGCTCGACAACGCGTTCGAAGTCTCGCGCGAGTGGGTGGAGTTCGTGGTCGAACGAGATGGTGATCAGCTGCTGCTCAGCGTCAGCGATCGCGGGCCGGGTTTTGATCGGGCGATGCTGGGGCAACTCGGACGTCCCTATCAGTCGAGCAAGGGCCGCCCGGGCCGCGGCCTGGGCCTTTTCCTGGTGGTCAACGTGATCCGCAAGCTGGGCGGCAGCGTTTCCGCCTGGAACCACCGGGGACGTGGAGCGACCGTCCGGCTGTCACTGCCGTTGTCGACGCTTGTCATTGGAGAGCGCGATGGCGAATGACCTGTCCCTCCTGATCGTCGAGGACGATGACGGTTTTGCACGCACCCTGAAGCGCTCGTTCGAACGGCGCGGCTACGAGGCCGTCGTCGCCGGCTCGCTCGAGGACGTCGACGAGATCCTCAAGGAGAAGACGTTCGGTTATGCCGTCGTCGATCTCAAGCTCGGCGGGGCTTCCGGCCTCGTCTGCGTCGAGAAGCTGCATGCGCACGATCCGGAGATGCTGATCGTGGTGCTGACCGGCTTTGCCAGCATCGCCACTGCTGTCGAGGCGATCAAGCTCGGCGCCTGCCACTATCTGGCCAAGCCGTCGAACACCGACGACATCGAGGAGGCGTTCCGCAAGGCGCAGGGCAACGCGCAAGTGGCGTTGGCCGAGCGCTCCACCTCGATCAAGACCCTGGAATGGGAGCGCATCCACCAGACCCTGATCGAGACCGACTTCAACATCTCCGAAGCTGCGAGACGGCTCGGCATGCATCGCCGGACGCTGGCGCGCAAGCTGGAGAAGCGCCCGGTGAAGTAGATCGATCCGGTTGTTGTCCGGAGGAGTGGAGCTCATTCGTTCCGACCTACTCCCTTGCCAGAGCCGTTGCCGGATCGAGCCGTGAGGCGCTGCGGGCGGGCATGTAGCCGAAGCCGATGCCGATCGCCATCGACGTGACGGCGGCGCCGACCATGGCGAGCGGCGAATAGATCAGCTGGAAGCCGACGTCGAGCGCGTTGAAGACCGTGCCGAAGCCGACCGCGAGCGCAAGGCCCAGCGCACCGCCCAGCAGGCAGACCAGCACCGCCTCGATCAGGAACTGCATCAGGATGTCGCTGCGGCGGGCGCCGACCGCCATGCGCACCCCGATCTCGCCGACGCGCTCCGACACCGACACCAGCATGATGTTCATGACGCCGATGCCGCCGACCAAGAGCGAGATCACGGCGATGGCCGCCACCAGCAGTGTCAGCACCTGCGTCGTGCTTTCGACGGTCTTGCGGATGTCATCGGTGTTGAGGACGAAGAAATCCTTGGCATTGTGCCGCGCCGTCAGCAGCGCCGTTGCGGCACGCTCGGCCGCCGCCATCGGCGTCGCCTCGTCGACGCGGACGCTGATGCTGCGCAGCACCTGGTTGCCGAGGAAGCGCGCCTGCACGGTCGTGTAGGGCAGGTACACGATCGGCGTGGAGCTGGAGCCGAAGCCGGCCTGCTGCTGCTTGGTGATGCCGACGACGCGGCAGGGCACCTTGCCGATCAGGACCACGCTGCCGAGCGGACTGACGTCGGGATCGGGAAACAGCGCCTTGCGCGCATTGTCGTCGATCACGGCGTCCTGGGCGTAGGAGCGCACGGTATCGGCATCGAGATAGCTGCCTTCGGCAAGCTCGGTGTTCTTGACCCGGAAATACTGCTCGCCGACGCCGGAGATCTGGGCGCTGACCTCGATCGCGCCGAACCGCAGCGTGCTGGTGGTCGAGACCGTCGGCGAGATCGCATCGACATAAGGCTGCTGCGCCATGACCTTGGCATCGGCGAGCACCAGCGTCCTGATCTTGCTGGAGCGCGTATCGCCGAAATCCTTGCCGGGAAAGAATTCCAGCGTGTTGGTGCCGAGCCGGTTGATGTCCTTCAGCACCTTGGCCTGCGAGCCCTTGCCGAGCGCCAGCACCAGCACGACCGAGGCGACGCCGATGATGATGCCGAGCATGGTGAGGAATGCGCGCATCCGGTGCGCATTCATGGCGAGCAGCGCCATCCGCGCGGCCTCGCGGAAACGGTCGAGCTGGCTGCGCCACCACGACGCCGCCTGCGCTGCGTGGTCTTCGGTCGCTGCGGCTGGCGCGGGTTCCGAAGTCCGCGGATTGAGCCGGTCTGAAATGACGCGGCCGTCCTCGATCTCGATGATGCGCCGGGCGCGCTGCGCGACGCTCGGATCGTGCGTGACGATGATGACGGTGCGCCCGGAGGCGCTGATCTCGTCGAGGATGCGCAGCACCTCCTCGCCGCTGGCGCGGTCGAGCGCGCCGGTCGGCTCGTCGGCCAGGATCACGTCGGGATCGTTGACCAGCGCGCGGGCGATCGAGACCCGCTGCTGCTGGCCGCCCGAGAGCTGACCCGGCTTGTGGTCGGTACGGCTGCCCATGCCGAGCCGCTGCAGCAGCGCCTCGGCCTTGCGGTGGCGTGCCGCCGGGCCGAGCCCGGCATAGACCGCAGGCACCTCGGCATTGTCGGCGGCGCTGAGCTCGCCCAGCAGATGGTAGCGCTGGAAGATGAAGCCGAAATGCTCGCGCCGCAACGCCGCCAGTTCGTCCGGATCGAGCGAGCCCATCTCGCGGCCGGCGATCCGGTAGCTGCCGGATGTCGGGCGGTCGAGGCAGCCCAGAATGTTCATCAGCGTCGACTTGCCGGAGCCCGACTGGCCGATGATCGCCACCATCTCCCCGCGCGCGATCTGGAGGTCGACGCCACGCAAAGCATGGACCGTGCCTTCGCCGGACGCGTAGCGCCTCCCGACATTCTGCAGGTCGATCAGGACCTCCGTCATCACGCGCCTCCGGGCGGGGGCATCACGGTTCGCTTCGTGCCCTCCTCGGGCGCCGAGATCACGACCCGCTCGCCCTCGCGCAGGCCGGACTGCACCTCGGCCCGGATCTTGTTGTTGAGGCCGACGCGAATGGTGCGCTTCTCCAGCGTTCCTGCGCCGGTCAGCACGCGCACCGTGTAGCTGCCATCGGGATTGGCGTTGCCAAGCGCGGACGACGGAATGGTCGGGACCTTGCGGGCCTCGCCGAGCAGGATGTGAACCTCGGCCGTCATGTAGGTCATCAGCCGCCCGTCCGGATTGGCGATGTCGAACACGCCGTTGTAGTAGATCGCGGAGGACGTGGTGGACGAGGACGAGCTGCTGCTCGACGTGGTCGTCGTGCTCGACGAGAAGCTCGAATCGCTCTTGATCGATTCGGGCGCCGGCTCGATCGATCCGAGCGTGCCCTCGTAGCGATGATCGGGCTCGCCCAGCACGGTGAAATAGACGTTCTGTCCGGGCCTGACCTTGACGACATCGGCCTCGGAAATCTCCACCCGCACGGTCATCGTCTCGACCTGGCCGAGCACGACGATGGTCGGCGCCGACTGCACCGCATTCACGGTCTGGCCCTGCTGGGTGACGATCGACAGCACGGTGCCGTCGATCGGGGCCGTGATCTTGGTGTAGCCGAGGTTGACGCGCGCGGTCTCGATCGCGACCTCGGCCTCGACGATTTGCGCGTCGAGTTGCGCGATCTGGGCCTGGGTCTGTTTGACGGTCGCCTCGGCACTGTCGTAGTCGGCGCGCGACGAGGCCTTCTGCGCCAGCGTGACCTGCTGCCGCGCCAGGTTCGCCTCGGCCAGCGCCAGGGTGGCGACCTTCTCGTCACGCTGCGCCCGTACGCTCCGCAGGCTCGCCTCGTTGGTGCGCAGCGTGTTCTGTTGCGTCAGCGAGTCGATCTCGGCGATCAGATCGCCGGCCCTGACCTTCTGTCCCAGCTTGACGTTGAGCGCGACCAGCCGTCCCGACGCCTGGGCGCCGACCGCCACCAGCTTGACCGGCTTCAGCGTGCCGGTGGCGAGCACGGTCTGCTCGATGTCGCCGGTCGTGACGGGCGCGGTGACGAGATTGGCGTTGGGATTGCTGGTCAGCCTCATGACCAGCACGATCGCGGCGGCCAGAACGACGAGCGCTCCGGCGATCAGCAGCGGCCAGCGGCGTGGCCGCTTCGGCTTCGGCGCCGGCGCGAGGCCGCCATCGACCGCGACCGGTCGGGGCATGTAGGATAAGGGTGCGTTCATCGGATCACTTCGGAGGCACTTTTTGAAGTTCAGATCGTAGATTATTTGGGCGCGACGGCCTGTGCGAGATGCGGGCCGGTGCCGCTGTCGACGACCTCGGGCAGCGAGCTGTCGATCGCTGCGGTCCAACCGCCGCCCAGCGCCTTGGCCAGCGCCACGTAGTTCTTCGCGAGCGTAGCGCGGCTCGCGAGCAGGCTGTCCTCGGCGGTGAATTGCGAGCGCTCGGCATCGAGCACGTCGAGGAACGTGCTGGAGCCGGTCTGGTAGAGCGAGCGCGACAGCCGCGCGGCCTCGCCATAGCGCCGCGCCGACTCGCTCAGGCTGCGGATGCGAATGCGCTCCTGGCCGAGGCTCACGATGGCGTTCTCGACGTCTTCGAGCGCGCTCAGCACCGCGCTGCGCCAGGCGACGTGGTATTCGTCACGCTGCGCTTCCGCGACCTCGACGGCGGCCTGCAGCTTGCCGCCGTTGAAGATCGGCACCGAGACGCTCGGGCCGATCGACCAGCCGATCGTCGAGCTCTTGCCGAGATCGCCGAGCTTCAGCGCCGTGGTCGAGACCGTGCCGGTCAGGCTGACATCCGGGTACAGCGCGGCGGTGGCTTGGCCGATCTTCGCGGTGAACTGCGCGACCTGCCGTTCGGCCTTGCGCACGTCGGGCCGCATGACCAGCACGTCGGCCGGGATGCCCTTCGGCAGCGGCAGGCGCGGCGATGGGATCGGTGTCGCGCGCGACAGGCGGAGATTCAGGGCCGTCGGGTCGCGGCCGAGCAGGACGCCGAGCCGGTGCACGGCCTGCTGATAGCTGCTCTCATAGGTCGGGATGGTTGCTTCGGTGCTGGCGGCCAGCGCGCTCGCCTTGGCGGTGTCGACGGCCGAGGCCGAACCGGCATTCTGCTTGCGCTCGGTCAGCGCCGCGGTCTCGCGCTGCGAGGCGGCAGTGCGCCGCGCCAGTGCCGCGCGCGCCTGGTAGGCGCGGGCATCGATGTAGTTGGAGGCGATGTCGCCGACCAGCGTCAGCAAGGTCGCGCGCAGATCGTCCTCGGCGGCATCGACGCCGTAGGTCGCGGCCTCGACCGCACGGCGGTTGGCGCCGAACAGATCCAGCTCCCAGCTCGAATCGAAGCCGGCCTGGTACTGGCTGTAGGTGGTCGGAGCGATCGCGATGCCGCTTGTCGAGCTGCTGGCGCTGCGGGTCTCCGTCGCGGTGCCGGTGCCGCTCACCGTGGGAAACAGCGCGCCGACGGCCTGGCGCTGCGTCGCCCGCGCCTCGCGGATGCGCGCCTTGGCGGCGGCGACGTCGAGATTGCCGGCAACCGCCTCGCTGATCAGTTGATCGAGCAGGTCATCGTTGAGGTTGCGCCACCAATGCGCGAGCTTCAGAATCTGCGCCGGCCGATTGCGGTCGCTGCTCCAGCGCTTCGGCACGCCGAACTCTGGCGTCACGTAATCGGGGCCGACGGCGCAGCCGGCGAGCAGCGGCGTGGCGAGGCAGAGTGCGAGCAAAACGGGCTTCACGGCGGCTGATACTATCGCGGTTCGAAAGGAGGCCGCGCCGGCTGGTCGGCCACGCCGCAGGACTTCCCCGTTGGTGTTTGTTTGATGCGCAGAGCCTAGGCAGGTTAACGATTGCGCAGGGTTAAGTCGCGTGAAGAAATGTTTCCGCCTTAACAATACAGCTTACTTTCGCCACGATCGCGCGCCGCTTCGGGCTGTTCTTTTCGACCAAAATCGACCATGTTCCGCGCATGATGTCGTCACACAATACCGTCGTGGCCGCAGACGCAAACATGCCGGCAGCCGCGCGCATTCTCTGCGTCGAAGATGACCGGGAGATTGCGGCGCTGCTCACCGAGCTGTTACAGGAGCACGGCTTCGCGCCGCGCTTCGTATCCTCCGCCGCCGCGATGAACGACCTCCTGCAGCGCGAGCAGGTCGACCTCATCATGCTCGACGTGATGCTGCCGGACGACGACGGCATGAGCATCTGCCGCCGCCTGCGTCAGATCTCGACCGTGCCGATCATCATGGTGACGGCGAAGGGCGAGGACATCGACCGCATCCTCGGCCTCGAGCTCGGCGCCGACGACTATGTCGTCAAGCCGTTCAATCCGCGCGAGCTGGTGGCGCGCATCCGCGCGCTGCTGCGCCGGTCGCAATTGCATCCGGCCGTGATCGCGGCGCGGCAGGCGCCGATGACGTTCGACGGCTGGCGCATCGAGCCGGCGACGCGTACGCTGTTCGATCCCGACCGCGTCAAGATCACGCTGACCAGCGCCGAGTTCGACATCCTGCTGGCGTTCTGCCGCAATGCCGGCCGCGTACTGTCGCGCGAGCAGCTGATCGAGCTGGCGCACGGCGGGCAGGCCGGGCCGGTCGAGCGCAGCATCGACGTTCACATCAGCCGCATCCGCCAGAAGATCGAGCCCGGCGCCAGGAGCTGGACCCTGATCAAGACCGTGCGCCTCGGCGGCTACGTCTTCACGCCAAGAGTCGAGACCATCGATGACGCCAGATAACAAGCCGTGCCCGCGCCTCGGCCTCACCACGCAGATCGTGACCTTGGCGTCGCTGTCGGTGCTGTTCGGCATGGTGCTGATGATCGCGGCCGCGCTGCTGTTTCTCGATCCGCCCGACGAGCAGGAATCGCCGGCCTACGGCATCGCGCGCGTCGCCGAGGCGGTGCACTTCGTCCGCGCCACGAATGATCCCGTGGCCGTCGACAGCAGCCTGTCGAGCCTGCGCAGCTCCGGCATCCAGGTCGAGCTGGTGCCGCTGACCTCGCTGACGCTGCTCGCCAAGCCGGTCAGCGACGTGCCATGGACCTCGCGGCTGGCTCGCCGTCAGCTCAGCGTGCTGCGTGACGTCACCTTGCTCCACGGCGTCGGCTATGGCGCGGCGCCGCCGACCCAGATCATCGTCCAGGTCGACGGCGAGCGTGCGCTGGTGTTCGACGACGTGCCGCGCCTCGAATTCTGGTCGATGGTGCTGAAGCCGACGGCGGTGTTCCTGTTTCTCATCCTGATCCTGGGCGTGCTGCTGTCGATCTACGCGGCGCGGGCGATCATCCGGCCGCTGTCGGAGATGGCGCGCGCGGCGGCCGCATTCGGCCGCTCGCCGGGCGCGCAGGAGCCGCTGAGCCGGCGCGGGCCCAGGGAGATCGCCCAGGTCGCCGAGGCGCTGAACGAGATGCAGGCGCGCATCCGCGCGCTGCTCGACGACCGCACGCGGATGCTGGCGGCGATCAGCCACGACCTGCGCACGCCGCTGACGCGGCTCAGGCTGCGCTCGGAGCGGATCGGGCAGGGCGAGATGCGCAGCGCGATGCTGCGCGACATCGACCAGGTCAGCCGCATGCTCGACGAGACGCTCGATTACCTGCGCGACGACACCAAGGCGGAGCAGCCGGCGCGGATCGAGCTGGCGAGCCTGCTCGAGACGATCTGCTGCGACTTCGCCGATGTCGGCCACGCCGTCACCTTCGATGGACCGTCGCGGCTGGTCTGCGAGGGCCGGGCCCGGGCGCTGTCGCGCGCCGTCACCAACGTGGTCGAGAACGCGGTCAAGCATGGCAGCGAGGTCGTGGTCAGCCTGTCGACCCTGGCCGACGGCATGATCGCGATCGAGGTCGCCGATGACGGTCCGGGCATTCCTCAGGCGCTGCAGGCGCGGGCGCTGGAGCCGTTCGTCAAGCTCGACCAGGCGCGCTCCGCCGGCGGCTTCGGCCTCGGCCTGTCGATCGCGCAGGAGATCATGAAGAAGCATGACGGCGGCATCGCGCTGATGCCCAACGCCCCGCGCGGCCTGCGGGTACGGCTGTCGCTGCCGCTGCGCCTCGCGATGCCCGCGGCGATCCCCGCCAAGGTGGCGTAGCAGACGCCACGAGGAGGAAACCCCGCCGGTGCTGATCCCGGCGGGGCCTTTGCGTTCGCCGATGTCGAGGGACGGCAATCAGCTCACGCGCTTCCAGGTCTGTCCGCCGCAGAACAGGCCGCCGAAGGCGCAGCCCTGGACCCGCAGCGTGTTCGGATTCTTGAGCACCACGGTGGAGTCGTAGTTGCCGCCGCCGTCCGGATCGTGGATGCGGCCGACCCATTTGCTGTCCTTCGGCTTCATGTTGATCAGGATCTTCTCCCGCGTCTTCTCGGCAAAGCCGCAGATGTTGGCGCCGCACGGCTCGATCACGACATTGCCCTTGCCGCCCTCGGTGGCCCACAGCCCGAGCGGCGAGTTCGGATCGGCTGCCGGCGCCGGCTGAACTGCGGCAGGCGCCGCGGCAACCGTGACCGGCGCGGGTGCCGGGGCTGGCTGTGGAGCAGGCGCGGTCGCCGCGACCGGCGCCGGCGCCGCCGGCATCTGCACGGTCGTGGATGGCGCAGCGGAAGCGGGCGATGCGGGGGCTGGCGCGGCCGCGGCTGGCGCGGTGGCGGCGGGCGCCGGCGCGTTGACGACCGGCGGAGCCGCCACGGGCGCCGCGACCGCGGGGGCCGGAGCGCCGGCCGCAGGCGCGCTGCCTGCCGGCGCATCGTCATCGTCGAGCTTGGATGATTTCAGCCCGCTGAGGTCGATGCCGGACACCTGCAGGCAGGACAGCGACTGGCAGTTGCGCGGCACGGTGACGCGGATCTTGTGTCCGTCGAAATTGAACGCGATCGAGCTGCCGGCCTGCGCGGCGCTGCTCGCGATCAGAACGGCTGCTGCGGCCAGATACACGGTCTTCATGAATGAGCTCCCTCGGACGGCGTCGTGAACCTGGAGGGAACTCTTAGACGCGGGTGACGGCGCGATCTGTGACAAGGGTCACAGCCGAAAGGCCAATGCGGCTGGGGCCGCACGCGGCCCACCGCGGCCCGTCAATCGATCGAGGTCGGATCGCAGCGATCAGATCATCCCGACGATGATCGCGCCGACGAATGCAAACACGACATACGTGACCACCATGCTCAGCCGATCGGCAAGGCTCATGGGACCGCTCCCGTTTCGCATCTCGCGCACCTGGCGTGCGCTCGCGCTTGACGCCTGCTCCGCAAAGCGCGCGCCACACATATCCGATCGGCATCGGCAAAAAAGACAGCGCGGTTGTCGCTTCCCCGTAAATGGACTGCCTTTCACGTCACGATGGTTTGCGCGCCGTAAATGGACGGCATTGACAGGTCCTTAAGCAAATTGCCGCAAACCTCTGCATATGACGCGCGGAGTTCGTTTGTATCTCGTCGGCTCCATCGTCCTTGTCTCGCTTGCGGGTTGCGGCCGTGGATTCTTCCAGGAGCGCGAGCCGTGGCGGGCCGAGGCCGAGATCGCCTGCCTGAAATCTGGCGCGGTGAAGGAGAGCGCGGATATCGTCCGCATCAATCCGATCTCCGGCCCCGGCATGTGCGGCGCCGACTATCCGCTGAAGGTGGCAGCGCTCGGCGAAGCGACCACGAGCTATGGCTTCGCCGATGAAAGCCTGCGTCCGCCGGCCGCGATCGGCGGCCAGCCGCGCTGGCCGATCAACCAGCCGCCGCAACGCTACGCCCCGCCCGCGACCTATCAGCCACAGGCGGCGCCGCAGCCCGCCTATCCGTCGTCGAGCGCGGCCTATCCGGGTCCGGCATCGCCGTCCTATGGCGCCCCTCCCGGCGCGCCACTGCAGCTCGAGCCGCCGGTCGGCGAGGACGACGTCAATCAGCCGGCCGACGCGGCCTATTCGCCCTCTGGCGGTCAGCCGGCCGCTCGCACCGCCTATCCGCAGCAGGAACCGCCGCCGCGGCTCGGACCGTCGCGCGATCCGGTCGGCACCGTCGGCCCGGTCGCGGTGAAGCCGACCGCGACGCTCGCCTGTCCGATCGTCTCGGCACTCGACCGCTGGATCGCGGAGTCGGTGCAGCCGGCAGCCCAGCGCTGGTTCGGCACCAAGGTCGTCGAGATCAAGCAGATCTCGGCCTATTCCTGCCGCGGCATGAACGGCAATCCGAGCGCGCACATTTCCGAGCATGCCTTCGGCAACGCGCTCGATATCGCCGCCTTCACGCTCGCCGACGGCCGCCGCATCAGCGTCAAGGACGGCTGGATCGGCCTGCCCGAGGAGCAGGGCTTTCTGCGCGACATCCAGGGCGGGGCGTGCCAGCAGTTCACCACCGTGCTGGCGCCCGGCTCCAACGTCTATCACTACGACCACATCCATGTGGACCTGATGCGCCGCGCCAGCCGCCGCATGATCTGCCAGCCAGCCGCGCAATCCGGCGAGGCGGTGGCGGCACGTGCGCAGCAGCGGCGCTATGGCTACGGCCAGCGCGAGCCCGACGTGACCAGCTCGATCCCGTCGCGCAAGCAGCCGCGCAGCATCGGCCAGCTGATCAACGAGGAAGACGAATTCCGGGACTATTGAGAGGGCGAATAGGGAACAGCGAGTAGCGAATCGGGATCGGGGCGATCACCTGCTCGCCATTCGCCATTCGCCATTCGCCATTCGCCCCTCCTGTGCGCGGCTGTGGATTTCTTTCGCCGTCAGCCGCGCCTGACCGCGCTCTGTCCCGCCCCGAAACGGAAACCCCGACGTCACGCGCTGCAGATTAGGAGTCCGTTGACCAGTTTTGCCGTCCGCCTTTGGCCGACACTAGACCTGCCACAGTCGCCAGGAACAAGGCGCGCGGGGTTCTGGTTGCTGCCGGATTGGGAGAGGCGGAGATGGCATCGTATCGCATCAAGGCGATTGGGGCGGGCTTCGAGGTCGGCACCGCCGAGCAGGCCGTGCTGGTCTGCCGCTCGCTGAAGACGGCACGCCGCGCCGTCGCCGATGCGCAGCGTCTGGAGCGGATGCCGCCGAAGCCGATTCCCTGGCGCACGCCGCCGGAGAGCGAGACGTCGGCTGGTGGAGCGGAGGATGCCGCGCGCAGCGAGGATGCCGACACCGAGGTTCTCGTCGTGTCGGATGGCCCGCCTCTGTGCTGCTGACTAGATCATGATGCGATTCCACGGAATCGCATCATGATCTCATCTCCTTGTTTGAGCATGATCTTTTCGGAAAACCGGTTTCCACTTTTCCGGATCATGCTCTAACCGGCGCGGAAGCGGCAGAACTGGAACTGCTGCGTCGAGTCCCATGGCGTGCGATGCACCTCGGTGCAACTGTCCTCCAGCGTGAAAGCAGGACCCAGCGCAGCGGCCAGTCCGTGGGCGTCGTAGCGGACGACCGGCAGTCCGCTGCACCTCTCCGGACCATCGGGCGCGAACGTGCCGATGATGACGGCCCCGCCGGTCACCACGGCCGCGCGCAGGCGGTCGACATAGGCGGCGCGGTCTTCGGGCGCGGTGAGGAAATGGAAGGCGGCCCGGTCGTGCCAGACATCGTAGCGCGCGTCCGGCGTCCAGGTGGTGACGTCGGAGGCGATCCACGTCACCCCGGCCGCCGCCGCGCCAAGCCTGCGGCGCGCCGTCGCCAGTGCCGCGTCGGAGATGTCGAGCACGGCGAGCGCGCCGTAGCCGGCCGCGAGCAGCGCATCGACCAGCCGCGAGGCGCCGCCACCGATGTCGATGATCCGCGATGTCGGTGTCGCACCGGCCTCGCGGATCATCCGCAGCGACGTCGCCGGGTCGTCCTGGTACCAGCTCACCTCGGTCTCGGCCTTGGTGGTGTAGACGTTCTGCCAATGGGTGGTGCGGTCGGACATGGTTTCGGTCCCGAGAAGAGGCACACATTATAGCACGCGACGGCTCGAACTCTTGCCCAGCCGGCGGTGAGTCCCCTCCCCCTTGCGGGGAGGGGTCGGGGGTGGGGGTCCCCACGCGCTGAACGTTCCATGGGGCACACTTCACGCGTGAACGATTTCACGCGTTCGACTGCGGTCGTTCGACGCGCGCGATGATTCTCCAGTGTTCTTGATAGATCGACTCTCCATCACGAACAGCGGGACTCGTGGTCCCCCACCCCCAACCCCTCCCCGCAAGGGGGAGGGGAGTTCACCGTCCGCGAGGAGAGGGCGTGAGACCTAGCAAGCTCCGCATCAAAACGTCCCTGCCACCGTCACCCGAAACGTCAGCGGCTCGATCGGGTGCAGCACGCGGTCCATCACGCCGGTCTGGCAGACCTGGGCCGGCGGCACCGGCGGGGGCGGCAACGGGGAGGTCGATGAGCCGTAGCACGCCTGGTAGAGCTGGTCAGTCGGCAGCAGCGAGCCGTAGCCGTAGGAGATCTGGCTGGCCTTGGTGTTGAGCAGGTTCAGCACGTCGAGCTGGATGCGCCAGCCATTGGCGTCGCGGAAGCCGATGCGGCCGTTGAACACGCTGGTCGGGGTGGAGCGGAAGTAGTTGTCCTCGGTCAGCGGCGTGGAGCCGAGATAGCGCCAGCGCAGACCGCCGAACCAGCCGGTCTTCTCGCCGAGCGTGATGCCGGCCGACGCGATCATCGCCGGCGCGTTGGGGATGTAGTTGCCGGGCGCATTGCCGAGCTGGGCCTGGGGGTAGCCTGCGAGCGAGGCGTAGACCGCCGCTTGGTCGGTGTTGTCGCCGACGAAGCGCGCATGCGTCATCGCCAGATCGGCATCGATGTCGATCCACGACGCCGGGCGGTAATGGTTGGTCAGCTCGAAGCCATAGCGCCGGCTCGGTCGGCTCGCCTCGGTGTTGCCGGCATCGCCCGAGAACAGGATCTCGGAATCCTGGTTGAGCAGGAAGAAGCTGAGCGACGAGTCGAGCCCCGGAATGATGCGCGTGCGCACGCCGACCTCGGCGCCCTTGGTGCGCACCAGAAGGGGCGAGGAGTCGATCCTGGTGCCCGGCGCAGCCGGATCGTCCGTAGTGGTCGCGCCGCGGGCATCGTTGCTGTGCATGCCATAGCCGGCGCCGACGAAGAACTCGGTCTTGTCGAACGGCCCGATCACCATCCTGAATTTCGGACTGCCGAGGCTGGCCGCGGCATCGCCGGTGTTGTTGCCGTTGGTCAGCGAATAGACGTGGGTCTGATAATAGTCGCCGCGATAGCCGACCGTGGTGCGCAGCCAGTCGGTCCAGCGCACGGTGTTCTCGACATAGAGCCCGACGCTGCCTTCGCCGACCTTGTCGGCGCGAACGACGCCGGTGCTCAAGGGATCGATGTCGGAGAGCAGCACCCGCTGACGCGTATTGGTCAGCGCCAGCGCGATGTCGTCGTAGCGCGTCTGGACGCCGAACGTCGTCTCCATGGGGCGGCCGGCGAAGCTGCCGTTCAAGGTGCGTGACGCATTGGCGCCGAGCATCAGCCGGTCGTCGTGCTGGTGAAACTGGTCGCCATAGGTCGGGTTGTTCAGCGCGTAGGTGAAGTTGTTGTAGAGATCGAGCTGGCTTTTCACCACGTAGGCGTTGGCCTTCCAGAAGCCGGCGTCGTCGGTGCCGGCGATGCGGCCGGACAGCGCGAAGCGGTTGGTCTTGCCGCCGTCGGTCGGATCGTATGCGTCGTAGCGGCCGAGATCGCCCGAGGTGATGGCGCGTTCCGGCACCTGGTCGGTCGAGGTCCAGCGGTTCGCATAGGCCATGCCGGTGATCGAGAAGCCGTCGGTCGCCGTGCCCTGCGAATAGCGCATCAGGCCGTTCAGCTTCTTGGCGTCGTCGGGCGTGGTCCAGGGTCCGTCATAGCGGCCGGCCTCGCCGGCGATCAGCAGATGGCCGTCGCCGACATGCACCGAATCCATGCCGAAGAAACGGCGATAGCCGAAGCTGCCCGCCGTCACCTGCGCGATCGCCTTGGGCACGCTGTCGATCAGGCCGATATGGACGCTGCCGGCGGAGGCGAAGTCGCCCTCGTCGGCAAAGTAAGGCCCCTTGCGCACGTCGACGCGGCCGATCGTCTCCGGCATCAGCCAGTTGAGATCGGCATAGCCCTGGCCGTGCGCGTGGGTGCGCATGTTCACCGGCACGTCGTCGACATGGAGCGCGAGGTCGGTGCCGTGGTCGAGATTATAGCCCCGCAGAAAATACTGGTTGGCTTTGCCTTCGCCGGAATGCTGCGTGACGATCAGGCCGGGCACTGCTTCGAGCACCTCGCCGGGCCGCGTGGCCGGGCGGGCGTTGATCTCCTCGCCTGATATCACGACCTCGCTCGCCATGCCCTGCGGCCGCGCGGGGCCGGAGCCGACATTGGGCGCGCCGGACGGTGCAGCCGCCGTCGTGGCGGTCGGCATCACATGCGCAGCCGCACCGGCCGCGCTCGGCTTCGGCGGCTGCGCCGCGCGCCGGACCAGCGGCTTGGGCTTGGCCGCGCGTCGGGGGGCGTCGACGTCGACCGTCGGCAACTCGGCAGGGGCCCGTTCCGGATGGGCGTTTGCCTGCTGCGCCAATGCCGCCATCAGCACGCCAACACTTGCCCCACGCCACCGCATCGTCACGCCCCTCGGTCTCGTCATCGGGCGTGCGTCATCATCTGCCGCGAGCCGTCGTTGGCCCGCGACACGCGCACTTGGTTCGCCCTGATGTCGAGTGTTAAAGAACGCTAAGGTGACACCAGTATGATGTCAACGTGAAAACATCATACTCATCTGGTGGATAGGCGCTTGCCGCGCAGATCGAGGAGACGGACATGCAGCGCCTGACGATCACGATCGACGACGATCTGCTCGCGGAGGTCGACGCCTTCATAGCCCGGCGCGGCTACGACAACCGCTCGGAGGCGTTTCGCGATCTGCTGCGCAGCGGCCTCGAAACGGCTGACGCCGGCGCCAGCGACAGCCGCCATTGCATCGCGACGCTGAGCTACGTCTACGATCACGCTGCGCGCGAACTGCCGAAGCGCCTGACGCAGGAGGCTCACGACCATTCCGGTCTCGCCCAGGCGACCCTGCACGTCCACATCGACCAGGAGAGCTGCCTAGAGGTCACCGTGCTCAAGGGCGAGCGCCGCGAGGTCAAGGCCTTCGCCGACCACGTCATCGCCGAACGCGGCGTCCGCCACGGCCACGTCGCGATGATGCCGGTCGATCCGGCGCATGACCACGGGCACGCGCATAGTCATAGCCACGCCCATAGTCATAGCCATTCGCATTCCCACACGACCAAGAGCGGTAAGAAGTAGAGCAGAAAGAGATTTGGCACACTGCCGGCCAAATCCTCCAATGTCATGCCCGCCCCCCGGGTCTCGCCTTTGGCGAGCCCGAGGGCAGGCTCCGGCGGGCATCCAGTACGCCATGACGTCGCGTGTCATCACAGCCGCCGCGGAATACTGGATCGCTCGGTCGGGCCGGGCGACGACAGTTGAGGTTTTGGCGCGGAGCCTGCCCACTCTCTGTCAATGCGAGGCGCTCTTGCGCCGAAGCAATCCAGACTCTTCCCGCGCCTCTGACTGCTTCGCTTGTGTTGGCGACAGGGTAGGGTGGGCAAAGGCGCGCCCCCGATGCCGCTGATCATACGTGATGCATCGCGCGCGGTGCCCACCATCCCGCTTTCTCGTGCGCGGGGCGATGGTGGGCACGCGACCGACCTGCAGGCGGCTACTTTGCCCACCCTACAACTGATGTTTCCGATACCCATCAGATGGCCCGCACGGCTGCGCGTGACATCGTCGGGGCGGCGTCGAGCAACTGCTCCGAGCGCTCCCAGAGCCGGCGGGCCAGCGCCCGGTCATGCGCCTGCGGATGCCGTCGGCGAAACACCTAGCGCCTGGTCCGACCGGGACAATGGCAGATAGCGTCAATCCTAGATTCACCATTGGCCACGTGCGGATGCGGCGCGGACGATTTTGCCGGGGCCCAGAGATCATAAAGGCGCTACGGTTGTGACCATGAGCAGCGGCATCCCGACAGGCAAGACTTACCTTGGATTCTGTCTACTATGGACCGGTGTGATCTGCGTCGGTGGGCCGCTCTGCTTTGCGACTCTAGCGGCTGGTCACGTGATTTCTGGCGTCACTGCAATTCTGCTCGCTGGTTATGCGTTTTTCCGACACAGCAGATCGATTGGCCGACGCGCCAAGCGAGCAATTCGTCGACCCTCGTCGGTGCTGAGGCGCATTTTGGACCAGCAGCGAGACGTTGTTGGCGACGACAGTTCTCGTTAAGCAGCGGCTTAGTCAACAGTCTCGTCCCGAAGCGGACATTGTTCATCGCGGCCTTATCGAACGAAACGCAATCCATCTCGCCGCCGACGATCTTTCGAGCCAAACCTTCATACGCTCGCTTACCCAATGGAGCGTATGCTCACGAGCGATGTCCGTGCCCGGATGTCGATCTGCGCGGAAGGAATGTGTGCCCTGGACCTGCAATTCGGGCGTAGGCCGGACGGCGAGAGCCCACAACCGAGGCATCTGCGCCAGAAGAGTGGGGTCGTGGGGGCATCCCAAAATGTAGTCCTCTGGTTCGCCTGTCTCGGGATACGACATCGGCTCATTGGTGTCCGTGCTCCAAGTCTGCCAATCGAGGCGGACGACTTTCCCATACTGAGTCTGCTCGAAGTCAAAGCCAGTCAACTGGCTGCGTTCAAGGTCACGTCGAAATTCGTCGGTGACGATGATGAAGCCGAATGGCTGGGTCATCGGCGGCACATATGGGCCAGTGCGCAAGATGCGGATGATCGGCGGCCCGACGCACTCGGTCGCTTCAACGAGGCCGTTCAAAAGAATATCGCCGTAGTCACCCCAGGGAGATCCGACGGATTCCATAGCGAAGAACTTTGACATGGTAGGCCCAGGATGCGCGGCTGCCGAGCTTCGATTGCCCCAATCCGCAACCGCTTGCAAGGTCGGCTCGCGACCCTTCTCGGACGCTAGGCTCCTTCCGCGGATACGGCGCCGAGGTATCGTCGCCCGCTGCTGCTGCGGTCGCGCGCGGTTAAAGCCGGCTGCGCGCAGAATTCGATTTCGTTTGCCCGATCAAACTGATTTGCCCTGTCCAGTCCCTCGCGCAAAAATTTTGATCTTCCATTTTTCCGAATTTCATGGTTGTCTACCGCCATCCCGCCTCGATCGAAGAGGGACGTTTCGCGGTCGTCACGAGCGTTGGAGGCGGGGAGCGGTGGCCTGTCGGCGCGCAGCGCGCTGAAATCGCGAGCGGACGAACGCGACCGGCAGGACGATGAAGTCGTATGGTCCTGGCGCCCCGATGCTGGCGCCAAGTTGGCGACGATGCCCAGCGCATCGCGCTGATGACGGTGGCTACAAGCCCGGACACCGGGGAGACTACGTATAAGTCGTAAGCCCATCGCGCAGGGAGGGCCGGGTGATCTCGGCTGAACCTGTGGTACCTGCCGCCTGCATTTTTTTGAGCAGGCGGGCCACGGGCGCGGCCAGCGCCCGGCCTTCCCTGCACCCTCCGATCGATTCGAGGGTGATCCGGACGCCAAGCTCGGACGTCATCCGTCGCGAGAAGGAAAGCGCATGCCCGATGCTGGTGAGAACAGAGCCGCAGATGCCGCCATCCGCGGCCCGTCCTCAGTTCTTGACGCCATAGTGGGCGAGGAACATGCCTACGGCGCTGGCGATGACCTTGTGAACGCGGTCGGGAGAGGGGGCCGGCTCGGCCTGGAAGATGAAGGGCAGGAACAGCGTGGCCTGGCACATCTGCTGGAATTGCGAGGCCGCCAGATGGCAGTCGTCGATGGCGAGCTCGCCGGCGTCGACACGGGCCTGCAGATAGGCCGCCAGCCGGCTGATCGTGCCGTTGAGCACGCACTCGTAGTAGCGGCGGCCGACGTCCGGCATCCGCTCGGCGATCGCCATTACGGTACGGATCGCCGATCCGCCGCCCGGCCGGCAGACCACCGCGATCCAGGCCTTGCCGAACTCGCTGAGCACGGTCGCGGCATCGCGATCCGGGTCGAAGCTGAAATTCGAGGCGCCCCGATGCACGCTCTCCTCTTCGACGATTGCCTCGAACAGGCGGAATTTGTCGGCGAAGTAGACGTACAGCGTGCCCTTGGAGACGCCGGCGACGCGCGCGATCTCGCCCATGCTGGCGCCGTCGAAGCCCATGTCCATGAACACCTTGCGGGCGCCCTCGAGGATTTGCCGACGCTTCGAGGAATCGTCGTCCGTCGTCGCCTGGGTGGTGTTGTGGTACGGCTCAATCATTGGTTTAGGCTGTTCCCGAAGATTTGGCCGGTGCCAACGTCACAAAAGCATCTGCGCGGATATGTTGCGGTAGCGAAGATATAGATTGACCGAACGGTTCGGTCAATGGTAGATGTGGATTGACCGAACGGTTCGGTCGGGATTTTCGATTTTCGGGGCCTGAGCGGCCCCGCTGTCATGGGTGGGAGTCTCTGATGGCCGCTGCGAGAGATCAGGCTGTGCGGGCGCGCCGTCCGGACGCTGAGGAAACGCTGGAACAGACGAGGTCTGAGCCGGTCCGGCCGCAGGCCAGCGACGCGGCACAGCGCAAGCCGGTTGATGCCAAGCCGGCTGACCCGAAGGCCGACGTCAGCACCGAGGCGCCGCTTGAACGGCCGGCGCCGGCCGGCGCTCCCACGGGCGCGAAGCCGCAAGCCGCGCCCGCCGCCGCTCCGAAATCCGGCAAACGCAAGCGCGTGCTGGCGGGCATCGGCGTACTGCTCGCGCTAGCCGCCGCCGGCTATGCCACGCACTATTATCTGGTCGGCCGCTTCATGGTCTCGACCGACGATTCCTACGTCCGCGCCAACAACACCATGCTGGGCGCGCGCGTCTCCGGGCACATCCAGGAGATCGTGCCGCGGGACAATTCGGTGGTTCGCAAGGGCGACGTGATCTTCCGCATCGACGACGGCGACTACAAGATCGCGGTCGACGCCGCCCGCACCAAGATCGCCACGCAGGAGGCGACGATCGCGCGCATCGGTCGCCAGGTCGCCGCACAGCAGAGTGCCGCCGAGCAGGCGCAGGCCAATCTCACCTCATCCGAAGCCGCGATGAAGCGCGCCGGGCTCGACTATGAGCGCCAGCAGGCGCTGAGCAGCAAGGGTTTTGCCTCGCATGCGACCTTCGAGCAGTCGGAAGCCGCGCGCGACCAGGGCATGGCGGCGGTCCGCGCCGCCCGTGCCGCGTACGACGCCGCGCGCGACAATGTCGAGGTGACGAAGGCGCAGCAGGTCGAGGCCCAGGCGCAGCTCGCCGAGCTGAAGACATCGCTTGCCAAGGCCGAGCGCGATCTCGAATTCGCCACCGTGCGCGCGCCGGTCGACGGCACCTTCTCCAACCGTCTCGTCAACACCGGCGACTTCGTCGCGGTCGGCCAGCGGCTCGGCAACGTCGTGCCGCTCGACGACGTCTTCATCGACGCGAACTTCAAGGAAACCCAGCTCAGGCGCATCCGTCCGGGCCAGCCGGTCACGATCAAGGTCGACGCCTATGGCGCGCGCGGCTTCAAGGGCGTGGTCGACAGCATCTCGCCGGCCTCGGGCTCGGTGTTCACCCTGCTGCCGCCGGACAACGCCACCGGCAACTTCACCAAGATCGTGCAGCGCCTGCCCGTGCGCATCCGCGTGCCGAAGGAGGTTGCGCGGCAGAACCTGCTGCGCGCCGGCATGTCGGTCTACGTCACCGTCGACACCACCGACGGCGCCAAGGATGCCGACAGCGACGGAGATCTCGACGCGCCGGCGACGGTGCAGGGGAAGTAGCGAGGTGATCTAACTGACGCGATTGCATTCGCTGTTGCGTCATCGGAAGTCAGCTCCCTCCCCCCTTGCGGGGGAGGGTTGGGGTGGGGGGTCTCCGGGCGAGACCGCCGTTGGGGACCCCCGCCCCCGACCCCTCCCCGCCTAGCGAAGCTCCGCTTCGCGCGGGGGGAGGGGAGCGCACCTGTGACGCGGCGCGGTCATCGACTCCAGCGGACTCATTAGAACATGGCCACCGCAACGACAGCCGACCCCACTATGAGCGCACCGGCCGCGCCGTCGGACCGCATCGCGCCGCGGCGGCTGATCGCGTTCCTGATCATGGTGTTCGGCATGTTCATGGCGATCCTGGACATCCAGATCGTCTCGGCGTCGCTGAGCGAGATCCAGGCCGGACTGTCGGCGAGCTCCAGCGAAGTGTCGTGGGTGCAGACGGCCTATCTGATCGCCGAGGTGATCGCGATTCCCTTGTCCGGCTTCCTGTCGCGCGCGCTCGGCACGCGGCTGTTGTTCGCGATTTCGGCGGCCGGCTTCACCATTTCGAGCTTCCTGTGCGGCTTCGCCTCGTCGATCGAGCAGATGATCGTGTGGCGCGCGCTGCAGGGCTTCCTCGGCGCCGGCATGATTCCGACCGTGTTCGCCTCGGCCTACACGGTGTTCCCGCGCACCAAATTCCACATCGTCGGTCCCATCATCGGCCTGGTCGCGACGCTGGCGCCGACGGTGGGTCCCACGGTCGGCGGCTACATCACCGACGCGATGTCGTGGCACTGGCTGTTCTTCGTCAACATCGTGCCAGGCATCATCATCACGACAGGCGTGCTGGCGCTGGTGGATTTCGACGAGCCGCATTTCGAGCTGCTCGACCGCTTCGACTGGTGGGGCTTGCTGTTCATGGCCGGCTTCCTCGGCTCGCTGGAATATGTGCTGGAGGAGGGGCCGCAATATGAGTGGCTGCAGGACACGTCGGTCGCGATCTTCGCCGCGGTCTGCGCGGTGTCGGCGGTCGCCTTCTTCTGGCGGGTGCTGACGGCCGACGAGCCGATCGTCGACCTCTTCGCATTCGGCAACCGTAACTTCGCGGTCGGCTGCCTCCTGCAGTTCTGCATCGGCATCGGCCTCTACGGCCTGACCTACATCTATCCGCGCTATCTCGCTGAAGTTCGCGGCTACAGCGCCCTGATGATCGGCGAGACGATGTTCGTCTCCGGCGTCACCATGTTCCTGATGGCGCCGGTGGTCGGCCGCCTGATGCTGAAGATCGACATGCGCCTGATGATCGCGTTCGGCCTCGTGATCTTCGCGATCGGCTCCTACCAGATGACCGGCATCACCCGCGATTACGACTTCTGGGAGCTTTTCCTGCCGCAGGTGCTGCGCGGCGTCGGCATGATGTTCGCGATGGTGCCGACCAACAACATCGCGCTCGGCACGCTGGCGCCGGATCGGGTCAAGAATGCATCCGGCCTGTTCAACCTGATGCGCAATCTCGGCGGCGCCGTCGGCCTTGCCGTGATCAACCAGGTGCTGAACGATCGCACCGACCTGCACATTTCCCGCCTCCACGAGCGCGTCAACTGGGGCAATGCCACCGCGGTCGAGACCCTCAACATGCTGCAGCAGAAGCTGCAGGGCATGGGCGACTCGGCGCTGATGGCGATGAAGCAGCTGTCGCAGATCGTGCATCGCCAGGCCGTCGTGATGGGCTATGGCGATGCGTTCTTCATGCTGACCTGCTTCTACATCGCGCTCAGCTTCATGGTGATGCTGCTCAACAAGCCGAGCTCGCCGATGGCGGGCGGCGGCGACGCACATTGACGTGAGCGGCTCCTGCGCGCGCCGCGGGTTGCCAAATCATACCGTCGATGGTATGGAACAAGAATTGTCGCTCGAACCGGGGAGATTTGCATGACCACATCGCATCTGCAGATCGCATGCACCCGCTCGATGCCTGTTCTGGTGTTCGGCCGCTCGCTTTGAGCACCATCGCTTAACTTCCCAACGCCTGAGTTACTCATCCGCAGACCGCGCGCCGCGTCGCGTCTGCACTATTTGGAGCCGGCTGGCGCTGCGAGCGCGGCCGGATGATGCCATGACCGTCGACGTCTCCGGCCTGAAGGCCGACAAGCGTCCCGCCGCGATCCGCGTCGTGATCCCGTTCGTGACCCGCCACTGGCTGAAGCAGCCACGCATGACGCTCGGCATTGCGTGCGCGCTGCTGGGCGCCACCGCCGCCGATCTGTTCATGCCGCTGTTCTCCGGCCGGCTGGTCGATGCGCTCACCCTGGGCCCAGGCAATGCCGATGCACGGCACAGTGCGCTGGTGGCGTTCGCCGCCATCGTAGCCCTCGGCTTCGCCTCGATCGTGCTGCGATTGTCGGGCCTGCAGCTGATCGTGCCGTTCACCCTGCGCATCATGTCCGACGTGGCGCGCGACGCCTTCGTGCGCGTGCAGCGCTTCTCGACCGACTGGCACGCCAACAGCTTCGCCGGCTCCACGGTGCGCAAGATCACCCGGGGCATGTGGGCGCTCGACCTCTATAACGACACCATCCTGCTGGCGCTGCTGCCGTCGCTCTCGGTGCTGCTGGGCTCGATGGTGCTGCTCGGCCTGCACTGGGGCGCGCTGGGCGGCGTGATCGCCGTCGGCGCGGTGCTGTACGTCGCGATGACCGTCGCGTTCTCGACCCGCTACATCGCCCCGGCCGCACGGATCTCCAACGCCTGGGACACCAAGGTCGGCGGCACGCTGGCGGACGCGCTGAGCTGCAATGCGGTGGTCAAGTCGTTCGGGGCGGAAGCCCGCGAGGACGGCCGGCTGATGCGCGTCGTCAGCCGTTGGAGCCGTCGCGTCAACCGAACCTGGCTGCGCTACAACACGACGGCGGCCGTGCAGCTCGGCGTGCTGCTGTGCCTGCGCTCCTCGGTGATCGGCGGCGCCGTGCTGCTGTGGATGGCGGGCAAGGCCTCGCCAGGCGACGTCACCTATGTGCTGACGAGCTACTACGTCATCCATGCGTATCTGCGTGACGTCGGCATGCACATCAACAACCTGCAGCGCGCGGTCAACGACATGGACGAGCTGGTCGCGATCCACAGCGAGCCGATCGGCATCGTCGATGCCAAGGACGCCAGGCCGATCGCGGTGACCGGTGGGCACATCGTGTTCGATGCGGTGACGTTCCATTATGGCGGCCATCGCACCCCGCTGTACGACCGGCTGTCGGTGGACATCCGGCCGGGCGAGCGGATCGGCCTCGTCGGGCGCTCCGGCTCCGGCAAGACGACCTTCGTCAAGCTGGTGCAGCGGCTCTACGACGTTGGCGGCGGCCGCATCCTCATCGACGGGCAGGACATCGCGCATGCCACGCAGGACTCGCTGCGCAGCCAGATCGCGATCGTGCAGCAGGAGCCGATCCTGTTCCACCGCTCGCTGGCCGAGAACATCGCCTATGGCCGTCCTGGCGCCAGCCAGGCCGAGATCGAGCAGGCGGCGCGGCTCGCCAACGCGCATGAGTTCATCACGCGCCTGCCGAAGGGCTACGGCACGCTGGTCGGCGAGCGCGGCGTCAAGCTGTCGGGCGGCGAGCGGCAGCGGGTCGCGCTGGCGCGGGCGTTCCTGGCGGACGCGCGGGTGCTGATCCTGGACGAGGCGACCTCGAGCCTCGATTCGGAATCCGAGGCGCTGATCCAGGAGGCGATGGAGCGGCTGATGAAGGGCAGGACGGCGATCGTGATCGCGCATCGGCTGGCGACCGTGCGCAGCCTCGATCGCATCCTGGTGTTCGACCGCGGCCGCATCGTCGAGCAGGGCAGCCACGCCACGCTGGTCGGCAGACCCGGCGGACTCTATCGCAGCCTGTTCGAGCGCCAGGCCATCGAGTTCGGCCAGCTCTCGGCCGCCGGTTGACAAAAATGGTGAGGGGCCCGGCGCTGGTGCGCCGAGCCCCTCATGAACATATCAGCCGGCCTGTAAGCCGGGTTCTGTAGGGCACCGTGATGCTTGCGCATGACGATACGTGACGGCCATTCCTCTGGGATCGCGCTTGCGCGCGACCTCGGGCAACCTACCCGGACGGCGAGCCTGACATCGCTCCCGCGGACGTCATCGCCTTGGCATCATCTGCCTTGGCGATTGTCTCCGCGTGGCCGTCCCTATTCGGTTTTGCTCCCGGTGGGGTTTACCATGCCGGTTCCGTTGCCGGCCCCGCGGTGCGCTCTTACCGCACCTTTTCACCCTTACTCGCCTCCCTCGCGGGAGGAAGCGGTTCGTTCTCTGTGGCACTATCCCTGGGGTCGCCCCCGCCGGACGTTATCCGGCACCGCATGTCGATGGAGCCCGGACTTTCCTCCCCGGCGGCCTTTCGGCGCCTGCCGGAGCGGCCGTCCGGCCGACTGACGCAGCTTGAATGGGGCTTCCCGGCCATCAGGTCAAGCCATCGCTGCGCCTGCAAAAATATTATCCTGGGCGTGTCGTTACGTGAGCGCGCCATTCGACTGGATGTCGGCGATCCGGCCGAAACAAGGGAGCAAGTTCGATGCAATATCTGTTGATGATCTACCAGAACGAAGTCGACTACGCGAAGATGGAGAAGGAGGCCGAGGGCAAAATGCTGGCGGAGTACCAGACCTTCACCCAGTCGATCATCTCGAGCGGCAATTACAAGGGCGGCGACCGGCTGCAGCCGACGACGACGTCGACGACCGTGCGGGTGCGCGACGGCAAGATCCTCACCACCGACGGTCCGTTCGCCGAGACCCGCGAGCAGCTCGGCGGCTACTACATGATCGAGGCCAAGAATCTCGACGAGGCGATCGGGATTGCCGCGCGGATTCCCGGCGCCCGTTTTGGCTCGATCGAGGTGCGGCCGGTCTGGCAATATAATCATTGAGACCGGTGCGGTTCGCGGCCGAGAAGGGTCACCGATGACGCTTGATGCGATCGACAAGGTGTTCCGCGATGAGGCCGGCCGCGCACTCGCGACCTTGATCCGGCTCGTCGGTGACTTCGATCTGGCCGAGGACGTGCTGCAGGATGCGTTCGCTGCGGCGCTGCTCAAATGGCGGGGGTCCGACGCCCCCGCCAACCCGCGGGCGTGGCTGGTCAATGTCGCCCGCAACAAGGCGATCGACCGGATCCGGCGGCGGAGCAATTTTCGCGACAAGGAGGCGGAGATCGTTCACGCCATCGAGCGTGATGCCGCCAACGACGACGCCGACGCGCCGGCCGATCTCGACGACGACATGCTGCGGCTGATCTTCACCTGCTGCCATCCGTCGTTCGCGCCGGAGGTCCAGGTGGCGCTGACGCTGCGCACGGTCTGCGGCCTCACCACGGCCGAGGTCGCCCGCGCTCTTGTCACCGGCGAGGAGGCGATGGCGCAGCGCTTGGTGCGCGCCAAGCAGAAGATCCGCCTCGCCGGCATTCCCTACGAGGTGCCGGGACGCGATGCGCTCGAGGAGCGGCTGCGCGGCGTCCTGACCGTGATCTATCTGGTGTTCACCGAGGGCTATCTCGCGACCTCAGGCACCGAGCTGATTCGCGAGGATCTCGCGCGCGAGGCGATCCGGCTGTGTCGCCTGCTGCTTGGCTTGATGCCGGAGGCGCGCGACATCAAGGGCCTGCTCGCGTTGATGCTGCTGCACGATGCGCGGCGCGCCGGCCGTACCAATGCGGCGGGCGACATCGTCCTGCTGGAGGAGCAGGACCGCTCGCTGTGGAATCGTGAGCAGATCGCCGAAGGGCTTGGGCTGGTCGAACAGGCCCTGGGCATGAAGGGGCTCCCGCAGCCCTATACGGTCCAGGCCGCGATTGCCGCGCTTCATGCTCAGGCCGCCAGCTACGCTGAAACGGATTGGCGGCAGATCGTGGGGCTCTACGAGGTTCTGCTGCGGATCGCGCCATCGCCTGTGATCGAGCTCAATCATGCGGCCGCTGTCTCGATGGTCGACGGCCCGGCGCGGGCGCTGGCACTGGTCGATGCGCTGGCCGCGCGCGGCGGATTGAAGCAGTACGATCTGCTGCCGGCGGTGCGGGCAGACCTTCTGCGGCGGCTCGGTCGGCGCGACGAGGCGCGCGCCGCCTACCGCGAGGCGAGCGCAGCCACGCAGCTCGCGCCGCTCAAGCGTCTCTATGCACGGCGGCTCGGTGAGCTCGATGTGGAGGCCTGACGTGTCAGACGCGCGGCGCCTGATCCTCGGCCGGCAGGCTCGTCAGCAGCGCATGCAACGTCCACAAGGTCGAGCGGTCGGCAATGCCGTCGATCTTTTCGGGGCGGAAGTGCCGCTGGAACGCGGTGACGACGTCCATGGTGATGCCGTCGAATTTACCCGTGATCGGCACGCCATAGCCGTATTTGGCGAGCGCCTTCTGCAAGCCCTTGACGTCGTCGCCGATGCTGCCGAGCTTCAGCGTCTCGCCCTTGGTGATCGCCGCCGGCTGCACCCAGTGGCCCACGCCCGAATTCGCCAGCGAATGCCACGGGAATTTCTCACCCGGATCCTTCTTGCGCGCGGGTGCCACGTCGGAATGCCCGAGCACGCGATGCGCCGGGACATTGCGGCGGAGCATGATGCCCCGGCACAGCGCGATGACCGCCGCGATCTGCCGCGGTGGGAAATCCGGATAGCCCCAATCGTGGCCGCGATTGACGATCTCTATGCCGATCGAGCAGGAATTGATGTCCTCCTCGCCGTCCCATGACGAGAGACCCGCGTGCCAAGCGCGCAAGGCCTCCGGCACGCACTGGACGATGCGTCCGTCCTCGAGCACGACGTAATGCGCGGAGACCTCGCTGCCGGCGGTGCACAGCTTGGTGATCGCCCCTTCGACATCCGGCATGCCGGTGTAATGAAGAATGATCATGTCCGGCTGGCGCCCACCCTTGCGCTCGCCGAAATTGGCCGACGGGATCACGTCGGAGGCGACCGACGAGTCCGGCGTGAAGACCGGCAGGTTGGAAACGCCTTTGGGGATCTGCAGCGCACGAGGACGCTTCGATTCCGGCTTGTCGGAGGGACTTGGCATGAACGACTCGAAGCGGACGGCGGCGGCGGTGGCTCAAACCGGATATGGGCAGGCACTACTCTTTTACATGACCCAGCCGCAATCGAAATCGCATGCGAGCCCTCGCTATTGAGCGGACCGTTGTATCGCGATCGCCGGTCCGCCGAACGGCACGGCGGCGAGCAGGACGAAAGGTCTACCGGGCAGCTCCGCCTCGCGGTCCAAGTGCCCAACATCCGCCACAGACCATCAACGGTTTGTTAACGCTAAACGCCGTTACTGAGTGGTGAAGAGCCAAGCCGGCTTTCGGGACGGCAAGCCGCCACGATGCAAGGTCCTGCACGGCAGATCACGATCGAAAGCGGTTCCGGGGCGCTCCGGCGCCGCGCGATCGCTGTCGGATCGAGGATCTCGACATGGCCGGATCGTGCTGCTGATGTCGTGACGGCGCGACGGATGACGGAGCGTCCCGGGAGATGGCTTGGCGAATTGACGGGGCGCGAGGATCG
Source organism: Bradyrhizobium sp. HKCCYLS3070 (assembly GCF_051167575.1). Classification (NCBI taxonomy): domain Bacteria; kingdom Pseudomonadati; phylum Pseudomonadota; class Alphaproteobacteria; order Hyphomicrobiales; family Nitrobacteraceae; genus Bradyrhizobium; species Bradyrhizobium sp. HKCCYLS3070. Next base: position 291,359 of record NZ_JBNPTI010000005.1, on the reverse strand, counting down.
AGGGCGCGATGGGCTCGCTGCCAACCAAAGTCAGTCTGAAGCAACGGCGCGCGTGCGGAGCGGCCGGGTGAGCACGGCTGACCAGCGGCACATCCCGGTGCTCGGCCCCGAAGCGGTCGAGATGCTGGCGCCACGCGGCGGCGGAACCTACGTCGATGCGACCTTTGGCGCCGGTGGCTATACGCGCCTGATCCTGGCAATGGCGGGAACACACGTCATCGGGATCGATCGCGACAGCACCGCAATCGCCGGCGGCGCAGGTCTCCTCACTGAGGCGGGCGGTCGCCTGACACTGGTCGAGAACCGTTTCTCGGCATTGGCCGACATCTGTGCATCGCGAGGCCTTGCGCATGTCGATGGCATCGTGATGGATGTCGGCGTCTCTTCGATGCAGCTCGACTCCGCCGCGCGCGGCTTCTCGTTCAGGTTCGACGGCCCGCTCGACATGCGGATGGGCGGCACGGGACCGACGGCCGCCGATGTCGTCGCCAACGCTGCCGAGCGCGCTTTGGCCGACGTCATCTACATCTTTGGCGAAGAGCGGCACTCCCGCGCCGTGGCGCGGGCCATCGTCGCCGCGCGCAAGGAACAGCCGATCACGACGACGCGGCAACTCGCCGACATCGTCGCGCGCGTGGTGAGATCCAAGCCTGGCGACATCCATCCGGCGACGCGCACGTTCCAGGCGCTGCGGATTCTCGTCAATGAGGAGCTGGACGAGCTCGAACAGGCGCTGTCGGCAGCGGAGCGCGTGCTGGCGCCGGGCGGCCGGCTGGCGGTCGTCTCGTTCCATTCGCTCGAGGACCGCATCGTCAAGACGTTCCTCGCCGAGCGCAGCAGGACCGGCGGCGGCTCGCGCCATCTGCCCGAGATCGCGCAGGAGGCACCGAGCTTCCAGTTGCTCAACCGCAAGCCGGTCGTGGCCGCGGAGGCTGAGACCGAAGCCAATCCGCGGGCGCGGTCCGCCAAGCTGCGCGGTGCCGAGCGCACGGCGGCGCCGGCGCACGCTTCGGCATCCTCGTCGCCCTGGCCGCGGCTGGCCGATGTCCTGCGAGGAGGGTGACCGATGCGCCTCCTGCATCTCGTCGTGATCTGCTCGCTGATCTTCGCGGCGGCCTATGTCTATCGCATCAAGATGGACTCCACGGCGCGGGTCGAGCGCGTGCTGCAATTGCGCGCCGAGATCCGCGAGCAGCGCGAGGCCATCGCAGTGTTGCGCGCGGAATGGGCCAAGCTCGACGCGCCGCTGCGGCTGCAAGGGCTGGTCGAGCGGCATCTGCCGCTGAAGCCGCTCAACGCCACACAATACGACAGCCTGAAGAATCTGCCGGAGCGGCCGCCGCGATTTGCGCGACCGGACAATCCGGATCCGATCGGATCGATGATCGATGCGATCGACGCGATCAACGAAGAGCCCCCCGTGACCGGGTCGGTGCGTCGCCCGGAGGATCAGCAATGACCGATCAGCTTCGGCCCGACGTCAAGCCGCAGGAACCCTGGCGGCAACGTCTGGTGCGCACGCTGCTGTATGGGCGCGATGTCGATCGGACTGCCAAGGCGCGCGCGCGAGTCGGCCTCGCGATCATTGCCTTTGCTGCCGTCTACGCGGTCATCGGCGGCCGCCTCGTGATGTTCGCGATCGGCTCGGATGGTCCGAGCGCGCGGCGCGCCGCGCAGCAGGACGCCATCGCCACCGCGCGCCCCGATATCGTCGACCGCAATGGCGCCGTTCTCGCCACCGACGTGAAGACGCCGAGCCTGTTCGCCGAGCCGCGTCGTCTCATCGACAAGGACGAGGCAATCGAGCTTCTGACGGCGACCTTGCCGGATCTCGATACGGGCGAGGTCCGCGACCGACTGTTGTCGCGCAAGGGTTTCGTCTGGTTGAAGCGCGAGATGACGCCGAAGCAGCAGCAGGACATTCATCGCCTCGGCCTGCCGGGCATCGGCTTCCTGCGCGAGAACAAGCGCGTCTATCCGACCGGAAACGAGGTGGCCCATCTGATCGGCCTGGTGAACATCGACAACCAGGGCATCGCCGGCATGGAGAAGTGGCTCGACAATCAGGGCCTTGCCGACCTGCATCGCGCGGGCTTCGCCACCGATCGCCTGCAGCGCCCAATCGAGCTCTCGGTCGATCTGCGCGTCGAGCACGCGCTGCGCGACGAACTGCTCAAGGCCAAGGACAAGTTCAAGGCCAAGGCAGCTTCCGGTCTCGTCGTCAATGTCAGGACAGGCGAGATCATCGCCATGGTGTCGCTGCCGGATTTCGATCCCAACAACCCGAAGGAAGCGCACGATCCCGACCGGATCAACCGCCTGACCACGGGCGTGTACGAGATGGGCTCGACCTTCAAGGCGTTCACCCTGGCAATGGCGCTCGACACCGGCAAATATGATCTCAATTCGCTGTGGGATGCACGCGGGCCGCTGCACTACGGCAAGTTCGCGATTCATGACGACGAGCCGAAGGGCCGCTTCCTCAACATGAAGGAAGTGTTCTACTTCTCGTCCAACGTCGGCGCTGCCAGGATCGCGTTGACGCAGGGCGTGGAAGCGCACAAGGCGTTCCTGCGCAAGATGGGCCAGTTCGACCGGTTGCGCACCGAGCTGCCTGAGAGCGCCTCGCCGATCCTGCCCAAGCGCTGGGGCGAATTGAACACGGTCACGATCGCGTTCGGTCACGGCATGGCGGTGGCGCCGCTGCAGGGTGTGATGGGCGTCAGTGCGCTGGTCAATGGCGGCTATCTGATCCCGCCGACTTTCATGAAGCGCACCGAGGCAGAGGCGATGCAGGTCGCCAAGCGCGTGATCAAGCCGGAGACCTCGGAGAAGATGCGGTATCTGATGCGTCTGAACGCCGAGGTCGGCACCGCGCGCAAGGCCGACGTGAAGGGCTACTACATCGGCGGCAAGACCGGCACCGCCGAGAAGGTGATCAACGGCCGCTACGCCAAGAAGAAGGTGCTGACCCTCTTCACCGCCGTGATCCCGGCGGACAAGCCAAAATACCAGCTCCTGATCATGCTGGACGAGCCGCAGCCGTTGAAGGAAACCTATGGCTTCATCACCTCGGGCTGGAACGCGGTGCCGACCGCTGGCAACGTGATCTCCCGGATCGGGCCGCTGCTGGGAATTGAGCCCCGTTTCGACCTCCCGCCGTCCGACCGCCAAATTCTTGCGGCATCGCGGCTGACACAGTAAGCCGTCGTCGAATCGCAGGCTTTGGAGCTGCCGCCATCCCGGGCGGGGCCAGGACTGGCACGGAACCAGGATGAAACTTCACGACCTCCTGGGCGATCAGGCGACGCTCGACGCTCCCATCGCCGCAGTCGAGATATCCGGCCTCGCCGTCGACAGCCGAGCCGTGCGGCCCGGCGACCTGTTTTTTGCACTCTCCGGCACCAAGACCGATGGCTCCCGCTTCATTGCGGCGGCAATCGCGGCCGGTGCGGTCGCCGTGGCCGGTGCGGCGGGCCCTGGAACAGGGCTGGCCGTTCCATTCATCGCGCTGCCGAACCCGCGGCGGGCACTCGCGCTCGCTTCGTCCCGGTTCTATCCGCGCCAGCCGGCGACGATTGCCGCCGTCACCGGCACCAGCGGCAAGACGTCGGTCGCGGCCTTCACGCGCCAGATCTGGCAGCGCCTCGGCCACAGCTCGGCCAGCATCGGCACCGTCGGGCTGGTGTCGGACAAGCGCACCGTCTACGGCTCGCTGACGACGCCAGATCCGATCGCGCTGCATCGGCAGATCGACGAGATCACGCAGGATGGCGTCACCCATCTAGCGTTCGAGGCTTCGTCGCACGGGCTCGATCAGTTCAGGCTCGACGGTGTCAGGGTCTCGGCCGGCGGGTTCACGAACCTGTCGCGCGACCACATGGACTATCATCCGGACATCGCGCACTACCTCAACGCCAAGCTGAGGCTGTTCCGCGATCTCGTGCCGCCGGGCGGGCCTGCGGTGATCTCGGCCGATCATGAGTGCTCGCCGGAAGTCATCGCTGCGGCGCAGACGCGCGGTCTTCGCCTGATGACGGTGGGGACGCATGGCGACGGTGCAGGCGAGGGCATTCGCCTCGTGGCCGTTGCAATCGACGGCTTTGCGCAGCAGCTCCAGATCCAGCATTGCGGCCGCATGCATGCGGTCCGCCTGCCGCTGGTCGGCGCGTTTCAGATCGAGAACGCGCTGGTCGCGGCGGGCCTCGCGATCGGCACCGGCAGCGATCCGCAAGCGGTGTTCGAATCGCTCGAGCAGCTCGAGGGCGCCAAGGGCCGGCTCGAGCTGGTCGGCGAGCACAATGGCGCACCCATTTTCATCGACTACGCGCACAAGCCGGATGCGCTCGCCAAGGCGCTGCATGCGCTGCGGCCCTATGCTCCGCGAAAGCTCGTCGTCGTGTTCGGCGCCGGCGGCGACCGTGACACCGGCAAGCGCCCCTTGATGGGCGCGATCGCCGCCGAAGAGGCCGACAGTGTCATCATCACCGATGACAATCCGCGCAGCGAGGATCCGGCTGCGATCCGCGCTGCAATCCTGGCCGCCGCGCCCGGTGCGCGTGAGATCGGCGACCGAACGGAGGCAATCCGCGTCGCGATCGGCGAGCTGCAGCCCGGCGATGCGCTCGTGATCGCCGGCAAGGGCCATGAGACCGGACAGATCATCGGCAGCACTATTCTGCATTTCAGCGATCATGAAGCGGTCGCGGACGCGTTGGCAGCGAGGACATCATGACGAAGGCGCTGTGGACCGTGGCAGAGGCGGCGCGCGCGCTCGGCCTCGCCGGGGACTACCCGGAGACCCCGATCGACTTCGTCACGCAGGACAGTCGCGCGGTGAAGCCCGGCAGCCTGTTCGTGGCACTGAGTGGCACACCGAGTGGCGGCTTCGTATCGAGCTTCGCCTCCAGCCGCGACGGCTGGGAGTTCGCGGCGAATGCCGAAGCGGCCGGCGCGGTGGCGATGATCGTTCCCCACAGGATCGATGGGATCACGGTGCCGCAGCTCGTGGTGCCGGACACGCTGATCGATGGGCTGTGGGCGCTGGCGCGCTCCGCGCGGGCGCGCTTCCATGGCCCGGTGATCGGGTTGACCGGCAGCGCCGGCAAGACCTCGACCAAGGAGTTCATCGCCGCCTATCCCGGTGCCTCTGCGAGTCCGTCGAGCTTCAACAATTTCTGGGGCGTACCGCTGACGCTGTGCAACGCCGATCCCTCCGCTTCGGTGTGGGTCGTCGAGATGGGCATGAATCAAAAAGGCGAGATCGCGCGGCTGACGGAGCTGTCGCAGCCGACGGTGGCGCTGGTCGTGAATGTGCAGCCGGTGCATCTGGAGAAGCTCGGCAGCCTGGAAGCGATCAGGAAAGAGAAGGTCTCGATCGCGCTTGGGCTGCCGGCCGACGGCGTCCTCGTATTGCCGGCCGATCTCGCAGCACCGGAATGGACCGGCAAGGTGATCCGCTTCGGTGGCGGCGCTGACGTCCGCGAGCTCTCGCACGACTCGCGCGGCGAGACCTGGGATGTGCGCGCCGACATCGCCGGTCGCCGCGTCGCCTTCACGCTGACGCCGGGTGCGCCGCATCGCCTGCACAATGCGCTGGCGGCGCTCGCCTCCATCGCAGCGGCCGGGCTCAATCCAGCGCTGCTCGCGCCGACGCTCGGCGATGTCGGCATCATGACCGGCCGTGGCGTCGAGCAGACCGTCGGCGACATTGTTCTGATCGACGACAGCTTCAATGGCAACCCGGCCAGCATGGCGGCGGCGCTCGACAGTCTGCAGGCGCGACCGGTGCGGGGACGGCGGATCGCCATCATCGGCGACATGCTCGAACTCGGCGACGAGGCGCCGGCCTATCATCAGGGGATGGTCGCTCATCTCGCGGGGGTCGACGGCGTCTATTGCGTCGGTCCGCTGATGCGTCACCTGTTCGATAGCCTGCCTCACGCGAAGCGGCTCGGCTGGCATGAGGATCCGGTGACTCTGGATCCCGGTCGGGTCGCGGCGCTGCTTGCGCCGGGCGACGTCGTCGTCATCAAGGGCAGCAAGAAGATCTTCTGGGTCAATAAGTTCGTGTCGAAGCTCGCCGCGGCGCTGCAGCGGCCCACTTGAAAATCGGGCGATATCGCGGCGCGGCAGAAGGATATTTTCCACTGGTGGTCGAAGCGGTCATGCCGGATGGGTCATTCCGCCGGGCTATGATTCGCACCCGGCCCCGATCATGGTTAAAAGAGGCTGGACCGGATTCGCGACCGAATTCGTGTTCGCGGTCTCGGTGAGGCGGCATAGGCGGGTTGGATGTTCTACTGGTTGATCGAGCTGACGAATACGTTTCCGAGCCTGTCCGTCTTTCGCGGATTGCTGAACGTGTTCCGCTACATCACGTTCCGTACGGGCGGCGCCGTCGTCACCGGGGCGCTGTTCGTGTTCCTGTTCGGGCCCTGGATCATCGATCATCTTCGCCTGCGCCAGGGCAAGGGCCAGCCGATCCGCACCGACGGCCCGCAATCGCACATCATCAGCAAGAAGGGCACGCCCACGATGGGCGGCTTGATGATCTTGTCGGGCCTCGTCGTCTCCACCGTGCTGTGGGCCAATCCGCTCAACCCCTATGTTTGGATCGTGCTCGCGGTGACACTCGGCTTCGGCTTCGTCGGCTTCTATGACGATTATCTGAAGGTGACCAAGCAGTCGCATTCCGGCTTTGCCGGCAGACTGCGTCTGCTGATCGAGGCTGCGATCGCTCTGGTCGCCTGTTACGCGCTGGTGCGGCTCGGGCGCGATCCGTCCTCGACCGGGCTTGCCATTCCGTTCTTCAAGGATCTGGTGATCAAGTTCGGCTGGCTCTATGTCATCTTCGGAGCGTTCGTCATCGTCGGCGCCGGCAATGCCGTGAACCTGACCGACGGGCTCGACGGCCTGGCAATCGTGCCGGTGATGATCGCCTCCGCCAGCTTCGGCCTGATCGCCTATCTCGCCGGCAATGCGGTGTTCTCGGACTACCTGCAGATCCACTATGTCGCGGGCACTGGTGAGCTTGCCGTGCTGTGCGGCGCGGTGCTCGGCGCGGGCCTCGGCTTTCTCTGGTTCAACGCCCCGCCGGCGTCGATCTTCATGGGCGACACCGGCTCGCTGGCGCTCGGCGGCATGCTCGGATCGATCGCGGTCGCGGTGAAGCACGAGATCGTGCTGGCTGTCATCGGCGGCCTGTTCGTGCTGGAGGCCGTGTCGGTGATCGTGCAGGTCGCCTCGTTCAAGCTGACCGGCAAGCGCATATTCAAGATGGCGCCGATCCACCACCATTTCGAGCAGCTCGGCTGGACCGAGCCGCAGATCGTGATCCGGTTCTGGATCATCTCGGTGATGCTGGCGCTGGTCGGTCTCTCGACGCTGAAGCTGCGCTGACATGATCCCCGTCACTGCATTTGCTGGAAAGACCGTCGCCGTGTTCGGGCTCGGCGGCTCGGGGCTGGCCTCGTGTCGTGCCCTGCGGGCCGGCGGCGCCGAAGTGATCGCGGCCGACGACGGCGCCGATCGGATGACGGAAGCGGCGAAGGCGGGTTTCATCACCGCCGATTTGCGCACCGTCTCCTGGGCGAACTTCGCCGCGCTGGTGCTGGCGCCGGGCGTGCCGCTGACCCATCCCGTGCCGCATTGGAGCGTGTTGAAGGCGCGCGAGGCCGGGGTCGAGGTGATCGGCGACATCGAGCTGTTCTGCCGCGAGCGCAGGCGGCACGCGCCGGATGCGCTGTTCGTCGCGATCACCGGCACCAACGGCAAATCGACCACGACGGCGTTGATCGCGCATCTGATGCGCGTCGCCGGCTACGACACCCAGATGGGCGGCAATATCGGCACCGCGATCCTGTCCCTCGAGCCGCCGCGCATGGGCCGCGTCCACGTCATCGAGATGTCGTCCTACCAGATCGACCTGACACCATCGCTCGATCCGAGCGTCGGCATCCTGCTCAATGTCAGCGAGGACCACATCGACCGGCATGGCACGATCGAGAACTACGCGGCCGTAAAGGAGCGCTTGGTGGCGAATGTCCAGTCCAAGGGCTCCGCGATCGTCGGCGTCGACGACGGTTTTTCGCGCGCGATCGCCGACCGGCTCGACCGGGCCGGCAAGCGCGTCGTGCGCATCTCGGTGAAGAACCCGCTGGCGGACGGGCTGTATGTCGAGCACGAGACGATTGTGTGCAGTGCAGGCGGGGCCCGCAGCGAGGTCGCCCGGCTTGGCGGCATCGGCTCGCTGCGCGGCCAGCACAATGCTCAGAATGCGGCCTGCGCCGCCGCCGCGGCGCTCGCGATCGGTGTGAAGGAGGACGTGCTGCAGCAGGGGCTGCGCAGCTTCCCGGGCCTGGCGCATCGCATGGAGCAGGTCGGCCGTCGCGGCAACGTGCTGTTCGTGAACGACTCCAAGGGCACCAACGCAGACGCGACCGCGCACGCATTGTCGTCCTTCGCCGACATCTTCTGGATCGCCGGCGGCAAACCGAAGGCCGGCGGCATCACCAGCCTCGCGGGTTTCTTCCCGCGCATCCGCAAGGCCTATCTGATCGGCGAGGCGGCCGCGGAGTTCGCTGGCACGCTGGGCGACAAGGTGCCGCACGACATGTCCGGCACGCTGGAGGTCGCGGTCTCCCAGGCGGCCGCCGATGCGGAGGCCTCGGGATTGAAGGATGTCGTGGTGCTGCTGTCGCCGGCCTGCGCCTCCTTCGACCAGTTCCGCAACTTCGAAATCCGCGGCACGCATTTCCGCGACCTGGTGCAAGCGCTACCGGGCGTGGAGCGGGTGGCCTGAGGCAGCGTTGCCAGCGATTTTCTTAACCCTTCGATAACCATCCTGGGTGCCAATGGGCTGACACTCGGCTCAGGTGGACGCCCGATGCTCTCCCGTGAAGAACGCAATCCGCTGTCCGACTGGTGGTGGACGGTCGACAAGCCGCTGCTCGGCTCCATCCTCGCGCTGATGCTGTGCGGGGTGATCCTGTCGCTCGCGGCCAGCCCGCCGGTGGCGACTCGGATCGGGCTCGATCCGTTCCACTTCTTCAACCGCCACGTCCTGTTCCTGCTGCCGTCGTTCATCGTGCTGATCGGCGTTTCCTTCCTGTCGCCGCGCCAGATCCGGCGCAGCGCGCTGGTGGTGTTCACGATCGCCATCGTGCTGATCGTGCTGACGCTCGCGATCGGCCCGGAGGTGAAGGGCTCGCGGCGCTGGATCACGCTGATCGGCGTCAACATCCAGGCGTCCGAGGCGGCGAAGCCGGCCTTCGTCGTCGTTTCCGCCTGGCTGTTCTCGGAATCCGCGCGGCGGCCCGACATGCCGGCGACCACGATGGCGTTGGTGCTGCTGCTGATGCTGGTGTCGCTCCTGGTGATGGAGCCGGATTTCGGCCAGACCATGCTGATCCTGATGGTCTGGGGCTCGCTGTTCTTCATCGCCGGCATGCGCATGATCTGGGTTGCGGGCCTCGCGGGCGCCGCCGCCACCGGCCTGTTCGGCGCCTATCTCTTGGTCCCGCACGTCGCCGGCCGCATCAAGCGCTTCATGAACCCGGCCTCCGGCGACACCTTCCAGGTCGACACCGCGATGGAGGCGTTCTCCAACGGCGGCTGGTTCGGGCTGGGGCCGGGCGAGGGCATCGCCAAGCGCAGCCTGCCGGACAGCCACACCGATTTCGTGTTCGCGGTCGCTGCCGAGGAGTTCGGCATCATCCTGTGCCTGGCGCTGGTCGCGCTGTTTGCGTTCATCGTGATCCGCACGCTGTTGCGCGCCTATGCGACCGAGGATAGCTTTGCGCGCTTCGCGGCCTCGGGCCTCGCGATCCTGTTCGGTATCCAGGCGGCCATCAACATCTCGGTCAATCTGCAGTTGATCCCGGCCAAGGGCATGACCTTGCCCTTCATCTCCTACGGTGGCTCCTCGATCGTGTCGCTGGCCTATGGCGTCGGCATGATGCTGGCGCTGACCCGACAGCGGCCGCGGATGGAGCTCGAGGCCGGCGACGCAGCCGGCGCGCTGCGCAATTACGCTTAGGCTGCTGGCTCGCAATGACGAGACATTGCCTGTAAACAAGCGCGCATGACCTCAACCGCGCCTCTCATTCTGCTCGCGGCCGGCGGCACCGGCGGCCATCTGTTTCCGGCTGAAGCGCTCGGCGTCGAGCTGATCAGGCGCGGCTATCGCGTCCGTCTCGTCACCGACGCGCGCGCGCTGCGCTACAGCGGCCTGTTCACCAAGGACATGATCGACGTGGTGCCGAGCGAGACGGTGCGCAGCCGCTCGCCGGTCGCGCTCGCGCGCACCGCGCTGCTGCTCGGCACCGGCACCATCGCGGCCTTCAACCTGATGCGGCGGCTCAAGCCCGCGGCCGTGATCGGCTTCGGCGGCTATCCGACCGTGCCGCCGCTGCTGGCGGCGCGCCTCGCCGGCGTGCCCAGCCTGATCCACGACGCCAATGCCGTGCTCGGCCGCGCCAATCGTTTCCTGTCCGCGCATGTGAAGGCGATTGCAACCTCGTTGCCGGGCGTGCTCGACCGCGATCCCGCGCTGGCCGGCAAGACGTCCACGGTCGGCACCCCGATGCGACCTGCAATCCTCGAAGCCGCGGACGTGCCCTATGTCCCGCCGGAGACCGCCGGGCCGCTGCGGTTGCTCGTCGTCGGCGGCAGCCAGGGCGCGCGCATCATGAGCGACATCGTGCCCGGCGCGATCGAGCGGCTGGAGCCGGCGCTGTGGGGCCGTCTGGTGCTGACCCAGCAGGTGCGCCAGGAGGACATGGCGCGGGTGCGCGCGGTCTATGACCGGCTGAAGATCAATGCCGATCTGCAACCCTTCTTCACCGACCTGCCGGCGCGGCTTGCCGCCAATCATCTCGTGATCTCGCGCTCCGGCGCCGGCACCGTGGCCGAACTCGCCGCGATCGGCCGGCCCTCGATCCTGGTGCCGCTGCCGGGCGCCATCGACCAGGACCAGTTCGCGAATGCCGGCGTGCTGTCGGACGCGAGCGCCGCGATCCGGATCGTGCAGAGCGAATTCACCTCCGACAGGCTGGCTTCCGAGATCTCGGCGCTCGCCGCCGAGCCGACGCGTCTCGCCGCGATGGCCCAGGCTGCGCGCACAGCCGGGCGGCTCGATGCCGCGGAACGGCTGGCCGATCTCGTGATCAGGACTGCGGCGCTCTAGTCGCGCAAGCGCACGGTGATCCCATGATGAACCGGAGCTCCGACGATGGCGCTGTCCTGCTTGACGATCATCCGATGCACTTGCGGCGCCATCCGTCCTTTGTGCCTGTGCTCGTCGGATTTTGCGACCAGCTGATTGCGCCGCTGCGCGGTCAACGCCTGATGATCAAGCTGTTCGGTCAGCGCGCTCCGACGGAAATCGCTGCGCACATCGTGATGATGCACATGTCGGCGCGCAAGCCGGTCGAGCGGCCGACCCTGACACGCCTGCAGAGGCGGCTGCCGGGTCCGCGGCAGACGGCGGCGTTCGTCGCGGTGTTGCGCGGTCTGTCGCTGGTGACCGTCGAGCGCGATCCCGAGGATGCTCGTATCCGCTACCTGGTGCCCGGCCCCGTCATCCTCGAGGGGCTGCGAGGCTGGCTTGCCATGCATCTGGATTGCCACGCCCGATTGACGCATGCCGGCGGACTGAGCCTTCGTCTGCAGGATGACGCCGCGTTCTATGCGGAGACGATCCGGCAATGTGCGAGCTGGCTGTGCCGCGACAATCGGCCCCTGACGGGATTTCCCGATCTCGCCTGGACCGACGAGCATGACAGCGGCATCCATCTGGCGCTGATGCTCGTCGCCCGGTCCGCCGTTGGGCGCGAGGCCGTCGCGATTTCGACGGCGGAGCTTGCGACCTCGCTCGGCGTCTCGCGCTCCCATATCCGCAATCTGCTGACGACCATGGAGGGGCGCGGTCTGCTGCGCTTCGCCGACGGGCGCCGGCATCTGATGCTGACGCCGGGTTTCGTGGCCTCCGTGGAGGCCTGGTTCTGCCATCAGGTGTGTTGGCTCGCGGCCGCAGCCGCGCGTGCGGATCGCGTGCTGCGGCCAGCTTGAGCGTCAGATCATGGTGACCCGGCCGGTGCCGATGTCATAGATGCCGCCCACGATCTTCACCTTGCCCTCGGCGACCATGCGGCCGAGAATCGGCTTGGCGGTCGACAGGCGCCGGACGTTGCTGCGCACGTTCTCTGCGGTGGCTTCGGCCAGCAGATCCTGCGGCTTCTTCGCGATCGCAGCCTCGACGCCGGGTTTGAGCGCATTGATCAGTGCGGGCAGGTGGCCTGGCAGCTTGGTGCCGTCCTTGAGTACCTTGATCGTCGCATCGATGGCCCCGCAGCCGCTGTGACCGAGCACCAGGACGAGAGGCGTGCCGAGAAACTTGACGCCATATTCGAGGCTGGCGAGACCGTCGTCGTTGACGAAATTGCCGGCGACCCGGACCACGAACAGCTCACCGGGCGCTTGATCGAACACCAGCTCGGGGGCGACCCGGGAATCGGCGCAGCTCACGATCGCGGCGATCGGGTATTGGGCCGCGGCGCGCGCTGCCCGGCCGGCCGAGAAATCCTTGTTGTCGAGGTTGCCGGCGACGTAGCGCGCGTTGCCATCGACGATGCGCTTCATCGCGTCGTCCGGAGAGATGGCGTTGGGGGGCATCGCGCTGTCGCTCGCCTGCTTGGCTTCCTTGGCAAACGCCGGAAGTGCGCCGACCGCCGCGGCAGCCAGCACTGCGCCGCCGCCGAGCAGCCGGCGCCGGGACAATACGGGAGGGTGCGTTTCACACAGCGAGCACATCGGCGAGGGTTCTCCATCAAAGATTGAAATATGCGTGCCCGGCACGCCGGCCGCCCGCTACTCATGCCACGCGAACTGACGCGGTGAGCGCGCAAAAATTGCAGGTATCCTGTTGGGAGGGGGCAGCGTGGGATCGCGCTTAACAATTTGTGAAAGGTGGGATCGAGCGGGAACTCATGGCCGATCGCGCCGGCTGGGCTGCCAAAATCGGCCAAAATCGGGCGAACGGCTGCGAATTTGGCAGTTCTTACGGCCTGGCCGGACTTGTCCAGGTCGGTCATGTCTTGCAAGAAGGACTGATGATTCGCGGCCGCTCCCTCCCGCCGGGCGCCCGGAACCCTTGAGACGAGATGCCCCCATGAGACTGCCGCGCGAGATCGGACCCATCCACTTCGTCGGGATCGGCGGCATCGGCATGAGCGGCATCGCCGAGGTGCTGTGCAATCTCGGCTATACGGTGCAGGGCTCGGACGCCTCGGACAATGCGAACGTCGCACGCCTGCGCGAGAAGGGCATCACCGTCAGCGTCGGCCACAAGGCCGAGAACGTCGCGGGTGCCGACGTCGTCGTCGTCTCGACCGCCATCAAGCGCGACAATCCCGAGCTGATGGCGGCGCGCGCCCAGCGCATTCCCGTCGTCCGGCGTGCCGAGATGCTGGCCGAGCTGATGCGGCTGAAGAGCTGCGTCGCCATCGCCGGCACCCATGGCAAGACCACGACGACATCGATGGTCGCGGCGCTGCTCGATGCCGGCGGTCTCGATCCGACCGTCATCAATGGCGGCATCATCAATGCCTATGGCACCAACGCGCGGCTTGGCGCCGGCGAATGGATGGTGGTCGAGGCCGACGAGAGCGACGGCACCTTCCTGAAGCTGCCGGCGGATGTCGCGATCGTCACCAATGTCGATCCCGAGCATCTCGATCACTTCAAGACCTTCGAGGCCGTGCAGGACGCCTTCCGCGCCTTCGTCGAGAACGTGCCGTTCTACGGCTTCGCCGTGATGTGCATCGATCATCCGGTGGTGCAAACGCTGGTCGGAAAGATCGAGGACCGCCGCATCATCACCTACGGTGTGAACCCGCAAGCCGATGTCCGCCTTGTCGACCTCGCGCCGATGGGCGGCGGCTCGTCGTTCAAGGTCGTGTTCCGCGACCGCAAGAGCGGTGAGACGCACGAGATTGCCGCCATCGCGCTGCCGATGCCAGGCCGGCACAATGCCTCGAACGCAACGGCGGCGATCGCGGTCGCGCGCGAGCTCGGCCTGTCCGACGAGGCCATCCGCAAGGCGATTGCCGGCTTCGGCGGCGTCAAGCGCCGCTTCACCCGCACCGGCGAGTGGAATGGCGTCACCGTGATCGATGACTACGGTCACCATCCGGTCGAGATCGCGGCGGTACTGAAGGCGGCGCGCGAATCCACCAATGGCAAGGTCTTCGCCGTGGTGCAGCCGCATCGCTACACCCGGCTGCAATCGCTGTTCGAGGAGTTCTGCACCTGCTTCAACGACGCCGATGCGGTCGTCGTTGCCGACGTCTATCCGGCCGGCGAGGCGCCGATCGAGGGCATCGATCGCGATCACTTCGTTCTGGGCCTGCGCGCCCACGGCCATCGCGACGTGGTGCCGCTGCCGAAGGCCGCCGATCTCGCCGGCATCGTCAAGGGTCTCGCCAAGCCCGGTGACCTGGTCGTGTGCCTCGGTGCCGGCAACATCACGCAATGGGCCTACGCGCTGCCCGGTGAGTTGAAGGCGCTGGGATGAGGGCTGTGTCGTTGGGCGAGCTGGCAGCTACGCGGCATACTCTGCTCTCTCCCCCCTTGTGGGGGAGAGGTGGAGAGGGGGGGACCACGAGCGCCGGCGCCTGGGGCTCACCCCCCTCCCTGACCCTCCCCCACAAGGGGGGAGGGAACGGAGAGTGCGTGCCGACCCTGACGATGTCGGCGCACGATGTGAGAGCAGCCGCGTGAGTTTCCCCGACATTACGCCCGAGCTCAAAGCCGCAATGCCGGAGCTGCGCGGGCGGCTCCTCGCCAACGAGAGTCTCGCGCCTCTCACCTGGTTTCGCGTCGGCGGACCGGCGCAGGTGCTGTTCACGCCGGCGGATGCTGACGACCTCGCCTACTTCCTCAAGAACCTGTCCAGTGATCTGCCGCTCTACGTCATCGGCGTCGGCTCCAACCTGATCGTGCGCGACGGCGGCGTGCCGGGCGTCGTGATCCGGCTGGCGCCGCGCGCGTTCGGCGAGGTCAAGGCGGAGGGCGACATCGTGACCGCCGGCACCGCCGCGCTCGACAAGCGCGTCGCCGAGATCGCGGCGTCGGCCAATCTCGCGGGCCTGGAATTCCTGTTCGGTATTCCCGGCACGATCGGCGGCGCGCTGCGGATGAATGCCGGCGCCAATGGCGGCGAGACAAAGGACATCCTGGTCGAGGCGATCGCGATTGACCGCCATGGCAAGACGCACCGCTTCGACAATGCCGAGATGAAGTTCACCTATCGCGCGAGCGGCGTCGATCCGTCGCTGATCTTCACGGTAGCGCGCTTCCGCGGCACGCCGTCGGCGCCGGAGGCGATCCGGGCGCGCATGGCCGAGGTGCAGGCGCATCGTGAGACGGCGCAGCCGATCCGCGAGAAGACCGGCGGCTCGACCTTCAAGAATCCGCCGGGACATTCCGCCTGGAAGCTGGTCGATGCCGCAGGCTGCCGCGGTCTCAAGGTCGGCGGCGCCCAGGTTTCAGAAATGCACTGCAACTTCCTGATCAACACCGGCAACGCCACCGCTGACGACATCGAGACTCTCGGCGAGACCGTGCGCGAGCGGGTCAAGGCGAAATCGGGCATCGAGTTGCAGTGGGAGATCAAGCGGATCGGAGTCAAGGCGAGCTGATCGCCCCGCCTGCTCAAGTGACGTCAGCGCAATCGCGACTGCGGTTGTGAGATCAACCGAGAAGACATTGATGCGCACCACGATTTTGTTCGGCGGCTCCAACAAGGAGCGCCTCGTCTCGGTCGCCAGCGCCAAAGCGCTGCATGCCGCGCTGCCCGAGGCTGACCTCTGGTTCTGGGAGGCCGACGACACGGTGCATCAGGCGAGCGGCCCGGCGCTCACGGCTCATGCCAAGCCGTTCGAGGAGCCGTTCACCGCCGATGGTGAGAGTATCGGGACGCTCGCCGAGGCGCTCGATCGCGCCAGGGCCGAGGATCGGGTTCTGGTGCTCGGTCTCCACGGCGGCCGGGCGGAGAATGGCGAGCTTCAACTGATGTGCGAGCTTCGCGGCGTGCCGTTCACCGGCTCGAGCTCGGCCGCCTCGCACCTCGCCTTCGACAAGGTTGCCGCCAAGCGCTTCGCCGTGCTCGGCGGGGTCACAGCGGCCGAGGGCGTCGCGTTCGATGACGCCGAAGCGGCGCTGGCGCGCTACGGCCGGCTGATCGCCAAGCCGGTGAAGGACGGATCGAGTTTTGGGCTGATCTTCGTCAACGCCAGCCAGGACCTCGTTGCCGTCAAAGCGGCGGCCGCGACCGAGGAGTATCTGATCGAGCCGTTCGTCACCGGAACGGAAGCCACCTGCGGCGTGCTCGAACAGGTAGACGGCTCGCTGATCGCGCTGCCGCCGATCGAGATCCTCCCCGCCGACGGCGCCTTCAACTATTTCGCGAAGTACCTCGCCGCGGCGACGAAGGAGATCTGTCCCGGCCGCTTCAGTCCGGAGGTGACGGCCGCGCTGCAGACGGAGGCGATCAAGGCGCATCGCGCGCTGTCCTGCGGCGGCTATTCGCGGACCGACTTCATCGTCTCGGCCAATGGTCCCGTTTATCTCGAGACCAATACGCTGCCCGGGCTGACCGCGGCCTCGCTGTATCCCAAGGCGCTCGCGGCGCAGGGGATCGCTTTTGTCGATTTCCTCAATCAGCAGATCGCCTTGGCGGAGGGGCGCAGCCGTCGATCCGGCGTTCGGTAGACGCCCCGCAGGAACCCGGCCCGGCGTCTCCCGGTGGTTCCTGTAACCCGTAAAATGCTTAAGAATTCCGGGCAAGGTCCTCATAAATCGGAGAAAAAATTCGTCTCTCCGGACCGATTTTACTTTTTGTTTACCAGGACGTCCGAAGGTTAACGCTGGCGCCTCAGTGGTGCTCGGCTGCCGGGTCGTGACGTCACGCATCGCGACGTCACCAGCGTCCGGCCGGCCGGGAGCGCAGGCGTGGGTCCGCGAGTATCTGCGGGCGCAACAGTTTGATGAGCTCGTGCAATGGATGGTGCAGGACGCCTCGCTCGATCGCAGAGGCCTCAAGCGAACCTGAAAGCCGCTGCCCTTGGCGCGGCAATCCTGCTGCGCGAGTATGTCTCGGCCCGCCTTCCGCGTATCCGCTTCGCGCACGGCGGCACGAAGCAAGGCAGGCGGTCGAGCCGAAGAGATCTGGCGTCGATGCAGGCCGCGCGCGCGCCGATGGTCGAGCGCGAGGCGCCGCCGCGCGTGGTCGAGCTCGTCGAGCGCTATCTGCCGCGCCGGCTCGGCACCGTGGCGACCGTGGTGCTCTTGTTCGGCAGCGTCTGGCTCGGCATCGTCAAGGGCGGCCACGCCCAGGACGTCAGCGCGGCCCTGTCCGACACCCGCAATGCCCTGGCCAATGCGGCCGGCTTCCGCATCACGGCCGTGGCGATCAATGGCCGCAAGCAGCTCACCCAGGACGAGATCCTCGCCGTCGGCGGCGTCACCGGCCGCTCCTCGTTGCTGTTCCTCGATGCCGCCGCCGTGCGCGACAGGCTCAAGGCCAACCCCTGGATCGCCGACGCCACGGTGCAGAAGTTCTTTCCGAACCAGCTCCAGATCGACGTCGTCGAGCGAAAGGCGTTCGCGCTCTGGCAGCAGGAGGGCCGCCTCTCGGTCATCGCCGATGACGGCGCCGTGCTCGAGCAATATGTCTCGCGCCGTTTCCTGACCCTGCCGCTCGTGGTCGGCAAGGGAGCCGAAAGCCGGGCGCGTGATTTCCTGGCGCTGCTCGCCCGCTACCCGCAGGTGCGCGCGGTTACCAAGGCCGCCGTGTTCGTCGGCGAGCGTCGCTGGAACCTGCGGACCAAGGACGGCCTCGATATTCGCCTGCCCGAGCACGATGTCGGTAATGCGCTCGCGACCCTGACCCAGCTCGACCAGGACGACAAGCTGTTCTCGCGCGACATCGTCGCCATCGACTTGCGGCTGTCGGACCGGCTGACGGTGCAACTGTCCGAGGACGCAGCGAAGGCGCACGACGAGCTGTTCAAGGACAAGAAGTCCAAGAAGAAGGCCGGTGACGCATGACCGGCTTCGATCGCCAGACTCCGAAGACGCGCCCGATGGGCCAGAAGCGCACCGCGCTTGTGGCCTCTCTCGATGTCGGCACCAGCAAGATCGCCTGCATGATCGCGCGGCTGAAGCCGGCGCCGCCCAGCGACGCGCTGCGCGGCCGCACCCACACGGTCGAGCTGATCGGCTACAGCCAGATCCAGTCGCGCGGCGTCAAGGCCGGCGCCGTCGTCGATCCCGTCGAATGCGAGCAGGCCGTGCGGCAGGCGGTCGCGCTTGCCGAGCGCATGGCCAAGGTGCGGGTCGAGTCCGTGCTGCTGCCGGTCGCCGGCGGCCGCGTCATGGGCCATCTGATCGAGGCCACTTCGGACATTCGCGGCGGCGCCGTGACCCAGGCCGATGTCAGCCGCGTGACCTCAACCGGCATGCACCACGCCACCGGCGACGGGCGCGCGGTGCTGCATGCCTTGCCCGTCGGCTACACGCTCGATGGCGTGAAGGGCATCCGCGACCCCCGCGGCATGCTGGCGCGGCAGTTCGGCGTCGACATGAACGTGGTCACGACCGACGCCACCGTGGCCAAGAACCTGATGCTCGTGGTGGAGCGTTGCCATCTCAACGTCGAGGCCATGGCGGCAAGCCCGTATGTTGCCGGGTTGTCGGTGCTGACCGACGACGAGGCCGATCTCGGCGCGGCGGTGGTCGAAATGGGGGCCGGCACCACGACGATCGCGATCTATTCCGGCGGCCGCTTCGTCCATGCCTCCGGTTTTGCGCTCGGCGGGCATCACGTGACCATGGATCTTGCGCGCGGACTATCAGCGTGCATTGCAGATGCCGAGCGAATCAAGACGTTATATGGCACGGTGCTGACTGGCGGGTCCGACGCGCGTGAGTTGATGTCTGTTCCGACGGCCGGTGACAACGAGCGGGATGTTCCGCAGATCGTGTCCCGCGCCACCATCGCGAACATCGTCAGGCACCGCGCAGAGGAGATTTTTGAAATGGTCCGCGACCGGCTGGAGGATTCGCCCTTTGCGGCAGAACCCAAGGCGCGCGTCGTCCTTAGCGGAGGCGCCTCCCAGCTGACGGGGCTGGTCGAGCTTGCGACCCGGATCCTCGACCGCCCGGTGCGCGTCGGCCGTCCGCTCGGTTTCGGCCGTCTCCCCAACGAGGCCAAGAACGCCGCCTTCGCGGTGCCCACCGGGCTTCTGGTCTATCCGCAATACGCGCACCTGGAACACGTCGAACCGCGGCATACGCGGCAGGTCGGGACAGGAACCGACGGCTACTTCGGAAAGGTCGGACGATGGCTACGCGAGGGCTTCTGATGACCGGTTTCCACCCCATGCGATTTTCAACAACACCAACCGCGGCCGGCGGCCGGGGCGAACCCACCCGCGCGTGATCGAGAGGCAATCATGGCACTCACTATTACCCCTCCTGATATCCACGAGCTGAAGCCCCGGATCACCGTGTTCGGTGTCGGTGGCGCGGGCGGCAACGCCGTCAACAACATGATCACGGCCGGCCTGCAGGGGGTGGACTTCGTGGTCGCCAATACCGACGCGCAGGCGCTGACCATGTCCAAGGCTCAGCGCATCATCCAGATGGGCACGCAGGTGACCCAAGGCCTCGGCGCCGGCTCGCAGCCGGACGTCGGCGCCGCCGCCGCGCAGGAGGTGATCGACGAGATCCGCGATCATCTCTCGGGCGCCAACATGGTGTTCGTGACCGCCGGCATGGGTGGCGGAACGGGCACCGGTGCAGCTCCGGTCATTGCCAAGACCGCGCGCGAGATGAACATTCTCACCGTGGGCGTCGTCACCAAGCCGTTCCACTTCGAGGGCGCGCGCCGCATGCGCACCGCGGAGTCGGGCATCTCCGAGCTGCACAAGGTCGTCGACACGCTGCTGATCATCCCGAACCAGAACCTGTTCCGGGTCGCCAACGAGAAGACCACCTTCGCCGACGCCTTCGCGATGGCCGACCAGGTGCTCTATTCCGGCGTCGCCTGCATCACCGACCTGATGGTCAAGGAAGGCCTGATCAACCTCGACTTCGCCGACGTCCGCGCTGTCATGCGTGAGATGGGCAAGGCGATGATGGGCACCGGCGAAGCCTCCGGCGACAAGCGCGCGCTCACTGCCGCCGAAGCCGCCATCGCCAACCCGCTGATCGACGATTCGTCGATGAAGGGCGCGCGCGGCCTCCTGATCTCGATCACCGGCGGCAAGGATCTCACGCTGTTCGAGGTCGACGAAGCTGCGACCCGTATCCGCGAGGAGGTCGACCAGGACGCCAACATCATCGTCGGCGCCACCTTCGACGAATCGCTCGACGGGCTGATTCGGGTCTCGGTGGTCGCGACCGGCATCGAGCAGGCGCAGTTCAACCGGAACGTCACGACCTCACAGCCGGCGGCGGCTGTCGCTCCGATTGCCGCCGCCCCGACCGCTGCCGCGGGTCTCCCTGAAAGCCGCCTCGCCGATCTGACTGCGCGCCTGCGCGCCGACAATCAGCGCCTGGCTGAACGCGCCGCCAAGCTCGAGCAGCAGGCGTCGCAGGCTCCGGCCGTCGCCGCCGCGGCGCCCGCGCCGATGGCGCCTGCGCCGCGTCCGGCGCCGAATCTCGAGCGCGACACGCTGGCCGCCGTTGCCGCCGCAATGGCAAGCGAGCCCGCGCCCTCGGCTGCCCCGGCGCCCGCAGCCTCTTATGGCGACGTGACGGTCCGCCCGATTGCGCAGAAGCCGTCCCTGTTCCCGGAGCCCGAGGCGCAGCGCGCGGCTCCGATCGAGCCGGCGGCCCCGCCCGAGACCTTCATTCCCCAGGCCGCTGAGCGGGTTCCGGTCCGCGCGCCGCGCATGCCCAAGTTCGAGGACCTGCCGATGCCGGCCCAGGCCGAGATCCGTCAGGCGAGGGGCGACGAGGGCGACGAGCATCCGCAGAAGACCCGAATGTCGCTGCTGCAGCGTCTCGCCAATGTCGGTCTCGGCCGCCGGGACGAGGACGCCGAGCCGCCGCTGCCGGTGCGGACCGCGGGTCCTGCCATGCCGCAGATGCCGCCCCTGCCGGAACGTAAGTCGCAGCGGAACGTTGCTCAGCAGGTTGCGAGCCACGAATCGCCTGTCTCGGAATATGCCCGCCGTCCCGCGCCGCAGGGTCTGGACGTCCATGGCCGTCCTGCGCCTGTGTCCCCGGCGCCACAGGGAGACGACCATTTGGATATCCCGGCCTTCCTCCGCCGGCAGGCAACCTGAGAATTGTTACAGCCCTGATGGTGCTGAACAGGCCCGGCTCGCGAGAGCCGGGCCTTTTCCATGGGCCGCCGGGGCTCCGTGATTGCCGTTCAACTAACTGATTTTAAATGATTAATTATTCTTTCGGTGTTTAGATCGGGAACCGGGAGGGTTAAGGCCTCGTTCCAGTTTGGTTAAGGGTTGGCGCGAATACGGCAGAGATGGGGTAACAATCCGTAAAGAAGCGTGAGTTGGCGCTCTTTGGGGCTCTCGTTAAGTTCTGCCGTGACTTGGGGATGCCTGAAAGTGAGTCGGTTCGCGAGGGGCGGGCTGACGAGGGGATCAGGCGGGGTCTTGGGCGATCGTCGATGAAATTCAGCCGGCAAACAACGCTTCGTTCGCAAGCCACCGTCACCGGTGTAGGCGTCCACTCTGGCGCGCCTGTCAGCCTGACGATCGGGCCTGCGCCGATCGATGCGGGGATCGTGTTCCTCCGCACCGGCCTCGATGGCGCCGACCGCGAGGTCCAGGCGTCCTTCGGCTCGGTGATCGCCACCGAGTTGGCGACGGTGCTCGGTGACCGCAACGGTCCGCTGGTGTCCACCGCCGAGCATGTTCTCGCCGCGCTGCGCGGCATGGGTGTCGACAATGCGCTGATCGAGGTCGATGGTCCCGAGGTTCCGATCATGGATGGCAGTGCGGCACCGTTCGTCGCTGCCATCGACCAAGCCGGGATCGTCAATCAGTCGGCTCCGCGGCGCTACATTCAGGTGCTCAAGCCGGTCCAGGTGACCATCGGCGCCTCCACGGGCGAGCTGCGTCCAAACAGCTCCGGCTTCTGGGTCGAAGCCGAAATCGATTTCACCAACCCCGTGATCGGCCGCCAAGCCTATCATTTCGAGCTCAGCCCCGAGCGCTTCCGCCGCGAGATCGCCCGCGCCCGCACCTTCGGCTGCATGAGCGACGTGTCGCGACTGTGGAGCGCCGGCTTCGCGCTCGGTTCGTCCTTCGACAACACGCTTGTGTTCGACGAGGACCGCCTGCTCAATCCCGAAGGTCTGCGCTACGCCGACGAATGCGCCCGCCACAAGGTGCTGGATGCGATCGGCGATCTGGCGCTGGCCGGCTTGCCGATGCTCGGAACCTATCGTTCGGTCCGTGGTGGTCACAAGCTCAACCATGCGGTGCTGACTGCTCTGATGGCGGATCGCACGGCTTGGCGGATCGTCGAAGGCGAGACCGTGCGGCGTCCCCGCGTGGCCGCGGAGGTCGTTGGCGGCATGGTCGGTGGCATGGTTGCGCCGGCCTACGGCCCGGACGTGTCCTGAGCGTCGTCCTGCCGCTCGGCTGATCCGTCGACGGGGTTGCGCGACGCGCGACATTGCCGGGAGCTTTGCTTTCGACTTCGTTCGGTTTTTTCCGGCTGCTTTTTTGTCAATGTTTGTTACTGGCCACGTCTTCTCCGTGGCTGGATCATCGGCATTTCGATGTTTTCCAACGGCTTCTTCAGCGGTAACCATGATGCGTGGCGGCAGCCTCGGTGTTGCCTTAATCCGGGCGGATTGGCTTCCTATGCGGTTGGTTGATGAAGTGTTTTCGGCTAGAGAGGCCGGGGCCGCGTGATGCGTGCCACTGGCGGGGCTCTTCCTTCGCGGTCATGAAGCGACCTTCATGGTGCACGGCGTAGATCAGATCACAGGCATCGGGTTCCAAAGAAGCATGTCGATACAGCGTCTCACGCGCGACCTCCGTCATCCCGCAGCAAGCATCGGCCGGCTCCGGCTCGCCGCGTCGCTGATCCTGCTGGCGCTGCCGTTGAGCGGCTGCGGCACCGGCGGACTCTGGGACAAGTTCCTCGCCAAGGACGACACCTTCGTCGATGAGCCCGCGGACAAGCTCTACAATGAGGGCTTGTACCTGATGAACGAGAAGAAGGACGTCAAAGGCGCGACCAAGAAGTTCGAGGAGGTCGACCGCCAGCATCCTTATTCCGACTGGGCCCGCAAATCGCTGCTGATGTCGGCCTACGCCTCCTATCAGGCCGGCGACTACGATGGCTGCATCGGCGCCGCCACCCGCTACGTGACCCTGCACCCGGGCAGCCCGGACGCGGCCTATGCGCAATACCTGATTGCTGCCTCGCATTACGACCAGATCCCGGACATCAGCCGCGACCAGGGCCGGACCGAGAAGGCCATCGCCTCCCTCGAAGAGGTGGTGCGTAAATATCCGACCTCCGAATACGCCACCAATGCCAAGGCCAAGATGGAGGGCGCCCGCGACCAGCTCGCCGGCAAGGAAATGGATGTCGGCCGCTATTACATGCAGAAGCGCGACTACACGGCCGCCATCAACCGCTTCAAGGCGGTGGTGACGCAGTATCAGACCACGCGGCACGTCGAGGAAGCGCTGTATCGCCTGACCGAGGCCTACATGACGATCGGCATCGTCGGCGAGGCCCAGACCGCGGCGGCCGTGCTCGGGCACAATTTCCCCGACAGCAAGTGGTACAAGGACGCCTACAATCTCGTGAAGTCGGGCGGCGTCGAGCCCGAGGAGAACAAGGGCTCCTACATCTCGCGCGCCTTCAAGAAGCTCGGCCTGGGCTGAGCAATCGGCCGGATCGCTCGTTTGATCTGGCTTTGTTCTATATTCTTGTTTTGTTCTCTATTTGCTGCTAGCATCGAGTCGTTCGCTCAGGGGCGTTCCGCCCCGTTACGAAGGACTTCGGTTCCATGCTGGCGCGACTGTCGATCCGTGACATCGTCCTGATCGAACGACTCGATCTCGAATTCTCCCATGGACTTGCGGTGCTGACCGGCGAGACCGGTGCCGGCAAGTCGATCCTGCTGGACGCCTTCGCTCTCGCGCTCGGCGGTCGCGGCGACGCCAGCCTGGTGCGCCACGGGGCCGACCAGGGGCAGGTCACGGCCGTGTTCGAGATCGGCAAGGATCATCCCGCGGCCAGGATCCTCGCCGCCAACGGCCTGGATGCCAATGGCGAGATGATCCTGCGCCGCGTCCAGTTCGGCGACGGCCGCACCCGCGCCTTCATCAACGACCAGTCGGTCAGCGTGCAGACGCTGAAAGCGATCGGCGCCACCCTGGTCGAGATCCATGGCCAGCATGATGAACGTGCGCTGGTCGATGCCGCCACCCACCGCCGGCTGCTGGATGCCTTTGCGGGCCTGGAGAAGGACGTCGCCGCGGTCGAGGCCCTCTGGGCGGCCCGCCGGACCGCGGTCACGGCGCTCGACGAGCACCGGGCGGGCATGGAGCGCGCGGCCCGCGAGGCCGACTATCTGCGGCATGCCTCGGACGAGCTGAAGAAGCTGGCGCCGAAGGAGGGCGAGGAGACGCAGCTCGCCGCCCGCCGCACGGCCATGATGCAGGGCGAGAAGATCGCAGGCGATCTGCGCGACGCGCAGGATGCGGTCAGCGGCAACCAGTCGCCGATCGCCGCGCTGGCCGCGGCCGTTCGCCGGCTGGAGCGACGCGCGGTCAGCTCGCCCGCGCTGGTCGATCCGGCGGTGAAGGCGATCGATTCGGCGATCAACGCCCTGGAGGAGGCCGATCAGCATCTGACGGTGGCGCTCGCGGCCACCGATTTCGATCCGCTGGAGCTGGAGCGCATCGAGGAGCGGCTGTTCGCGCTGCGCGCGGCTGCGCGCAAATATTCGACGCCGGTGGATGGGCTGGCGGCCTTGGCTGCCAAATATGCCGCGGATGTCGTCCTGATCGATGCCGGCGCCGAGCAGTTGAAGAAGCTGGAGGCGGCGGCGGCAACAGCCGATGCGCGCTATGCCGCGGCGGCGGCCAAGCTGTCGGCAGCGCGGACCAAGTCGGCGGAGAAGCTGAACCGGGCCGTCCATGCCGAGCTCGCCCCGCTCAAGCTGGAGCGCGCCAAGTTCATGACCCAGGTCGACAGCGACGCCGAGACGCCGGGGCCGGAGGGCATCGACCGTGTCGAGTTCTGGGTCCAGACCAATCCGGGCACGCGGCCGGGCCCGATGATGAAGGTCGCCTCGGGCGGCGAGCTGTCGCGGTTCCTGCTGGCGCTCAAGGTCGTGCTGTCCGACCGCGGCTCGGCGCCGACCTTGGTGTTCGACGAGATCGACACGGGCGTTGGCGGCGCGGTCGCGGATGCCATCGGCGCCCGGCTGGCGCGGCTCGCGCACGGGGTTCAGGTGATGGCCGTGACCCATGCGCCGCAGGTCGCGGCCAGGGCGGACCAGCATCTCCTGATTTCCAAGGATGCGCTGGATCGCGGCAAGCGTGTCGTCACCCGGGTCAACACGCTCGCCACCCTGCACCGCCGCGAGGAGATCGCCCGCATGCTGGCCGGCGCCGAGGTCACCGCCGAAGCCCGCGCCGCCGCCGACCGGCTGCTGGAGGCTGCGGCGGCGTAGCTGGAAACGGAGCGGGCCGAACGGTTTTGGCGGCGAACCCGTTGGAAAATTTGTCTTGCCGTCATTCCGGGGCGATGCTTCGTGCAAAATGGCAAAGCCATTTTGTGCGAAGCACCGAACCCGGAATCTCGAGATTCCGGGAGAGGTCCACCCAACAGAAATGGCGTCGCCGTTTGCGGCGAGGATTGCCCCGGGAATGACGGAGTCAGCCACAGATCGCCTCGTACAGATCCTTCCACTCCGGGTTATCTGCCTCGATCAGCGTCACTTTCCAAGCCCGCTTCCACTTCTTCAGCTCCTTCTCGCGCGTGATCGCGGAAGCCGGATCATCGTATGCCTCGAACCAGACAAGCCGTGTGATATTGTACTTGGAGGTAAATCCAGGTACCGCCTTCTGACGATGTTCAAAGACCCGTCGCACGAGATTGTTAGTCACGCCAACGTAGATCGCACCATCCTTCCGGCTCGCAAGGATGTAGACATAGTAGCTCATTATTCGCCCGCGTCAGTGCCGACCACGATGTCATTCCAGGGCGCATGCGAAGCATCGGGCCCCGAATCTCGAGATTCCGGGTTCGGTTCTCCGTGGCAATTGCCACGGAGAACCGCCCCGGAATGACCAGTAAATAACACGCAGCATGCCCAAGACAGCAAAACCGAAGCAGCCCGTCGACGTTGCCGATCTCACCAAGGCCCAGGCCAAGGTGGAATGGAAACGGCTGGCGCTGGAGCTCGAGACCCACGACAGGCTCTATTATCAGGATGACGCGCCGAAGATCTCGGACGCCGCCTATGACGAGCTGCGTCGCCGCTTCAATGCGATCGAGAAGCGTTTCCCCGAGCTCGTCAGCAGCGAGTCTCCGTCGCAGAAGGTCGGTGCCGCGCCCTCCGGCCGGTTCAAGAAAGTGCGGCACGCGGTGCCGATGCTGTCGCTCGACAACGCCTTCGCCGAGGAGGACGTGCGCGACTTCGTCGGCCGCATTGCGCGCTTCCTCAAGCTTGCCGACGATCGCATCGATTTTTCGGCCGAGCCGAAGATCGACGGGCTGTCGATGTCGCTGCGCTACGAGGGCGGCGAGCTGGTCACCGCCGCGACGCGTGGCGACGGTGCCGAGGGGGAGGACGTCACCGCCAACATCCGCACCCTGAAGGACGTGCCGCACAAGCTGCACGGCCGCAACCTGCCCGACATCTGCGAAGTGCGCGGCGAGGTCTACATGACCAAGCAGGCCTTCCTCGCGCTCAACGAGCGCCAGAAGGAAGCGGGCGACACCATCTTCGCCAACCCGCGCAACTCCGCCGCAGGCTCGCTGCGGCAGAAGGATCCGGCCATCACCGCCTCGCGTCCCCTCGGCTTCTTCGCCTATGCCTGGGGCGAAATGAGCGCGATGCCGGCGGAGACGCAGAGCGGCATGATCAAATGGTTCGAACGCTGCGGCTTCACGACCAATCCGCTGACCAGGCTCTGCCACTCGGTGGAGGAACTGATCGCGTTCCATCGCCACATCGAGGAACAGCGTGCCGAGCTCGACTACGACATCGACGGCGTCGTCTACAAGGTCGACCGCATCGACTGGCAGGAGCGGCTCGGCTTCGTGTCACGCACGCCGCGTTGGGGCATCGCGCACAAGTTTCCGGCCGAGCGCGCCATGACCGTGCTCAAGGACATCGAGATCCAGGTCGGCCGCACCGGCTCGTTCACGCCGGTCGGCAAGCTTGAGCCGGTCGGAGTCGGCGGCGTCATCGTGCAGAACGTGACGCTGCACAATGAGGACTACATCAAGGGGATCGGCAACAAGGGCGAGGTTCTGCGCGAGGGCCGCGACATCCGGATCGGCGACACCGTCGTGATCCAGCGCGCTGGCGACGTCATCCCACAGGTGGTCGACGTCCTCATCGACAAGCGGCCGAAGAACGCCAAGGAATTCCATTTCCCCAAGACGTGCCCGTGCCCGCTGCATACCGACGTCGTGCGGGAGGAGATTGCGACCGGCGAGGAGGGCTCGCGCGCCCGCTGCACCGGCGAGTTCGCCTGTCCGTTCCAGAAGATCGAGCACCTCAAGCTGTTCGCCTCGCGCCGCGCTTTCGACATCGACGGCCTGGGCGAGAAGCAGATCGAATTCTTCTTCGACCAGGGCTGGGTCAAGGAGCCCGCCGACATCTTCACGCTGGCCGCACGCAACAGCAAGCTGAAGCTCGAGCAGATCGAGGGCTATGGCGAGACCTCGGTGCGCAATCTCTTCAATGCCATCGACGCCCGGCGCGAGATCGCGCTGGAGCGCTTCATCTTTGCGCTCGGCATGCGCCATGTCGGCGAGACCACGGCGCTGGCGTTGGCGCGCGGCTACGGCTCCTGGGATGCGTTCCACGAAGCCTGTCTCAAGGTCGCCAACGGCGACGAGGAGGCGATCGCGGAGATGGATGCGCTCGACCAGATCGGCGACACCGTGATCAAGAGCGTCGCCGCCTATTTCGGCGAGGACCATAATCGCGGCATCGTCGAGCGGCTGACGAAAGAGGTGAAGATCCTCGACGCGGAGAAGCCGAAGCGCAATTCGCCGATCGCGACCAAGACCGTGGTATTCACCGGCACGCTGGAAAAGATGACGCGCGATGAGGCCAAGGCGACCGCCGAGCGGCTCGGCGCGAAAGTCTCGGGCTCGGTGTCGAAGAAGACGGACTACGTCGTCGCCGGTCCCGGCGCGGGATCAAAGCTGAAGGACGCGCAGAAGCACGGCGTGCAGGTGCTCACCGAGGACGAGTGGCTGCAGCTGATCGGGGAGTAGCAGCTCCGCAGTGTCGGTTGCGACAGACGCTGGATGAGACCCCAACAATTGTCATCATCCGCGAAAGCGGATGATCCAGTATTCCAGAGGCATTTGTCATAGAGCCGAGACGCTTCGGCCTGCTGGATACCCGCCTGCGCGGGTATGACGCCGAGAATGACGCGCGGTCGTGCAGTCGCTCACGCACCTCCTTCACATTACCCCGGCTTCGTCCTCTTCCGCCGTCTCGATCAGCTCCTTCGTCACCTTCATCTGCGTGCGCGGAACCAGGAAGATCATGCTGCAGGCGCAGGCGAGGGACAGGGTGAGCATCGCTGACGTCAGCGGCAGCGTGCTGCCGAAATGGCCGCCGAGCCAGGCGCCGAGCTGCGACGTCAGCGCGCCCACGCCCATCTGCAGGAAGCCCATCGCGCCGGAGGCGGTGCCGGCCGCGCCCGGCCGGACGCTGATGGCGCCGGCGGCGGAGTTCGCCATCACGGCGGCATTGGCGAACATCAGCAGCATCTGCGTGCCGAACAGCACCGAAGGCACCTGGTTGAAGCCGAACAGGCTCCACGTGAAGTTCAGCGCGGCGCTGGTGAGCTGCAGCCCCAGTCCGAACCAGATCAGCCGATCGAGCGAATGGCGCGGCGCGTAGCGCACGCAGAACAGGTTGCCGACGAAATAGGCGAAGCCGGTGGTCGCAAACCACGCGCCATACTCCGCCGAGGAGCGGCCCATCTGCACCTCGACGATATACGGCCCGCCGCCGGCGAAGGCGAAGATGATCTGCGAGGCCAGCACCTGGCACAGCATGTAGCCGAGGAAGGCGCGGCTCTTCACCAGCATGGCGACGTCGCGGCGGAAGCTCGCGTCTTCGACGCGGGCAGGGCGGGTCTCCGGCAGCGCCATGGTCACGGCGATCGCGATCACGATCGACAGCGCGGCGACGACGTAGAAGATGGCGTGCCAGCCGAACGCGATCTCGATCAGGCCACCGGTCAGCGGCGACAGCATCTGCGCGATCATCATGACCGCGACGACGAGGCTGATCATCGCGCCGATGCGCTCGCGCGGATAGAGATCGCGGATGATGGCGCGGCTGATCACCATGCCGCTGGCGCCGCCGAGCGCCTGGAAGAAGCGCGCCGCGATCAGCTGGGGCAGGGTGTCGGCGAAGATGCAGCTGACGCTCGCGACGATCGACAGCGCGAGCCCTGCGAGCATCACGGGGCGGCGGCCGAAGCGGTCCGACAGCGGCCCGAGCAGCAGCTGCGAGATCGCGATGCCGGCCATGTAGAACGACACCGTCATCTGCACCACGGAGGCGTCGCGCCCGAACGTGGTCGCGAGCATCGGCAGGGCCGGCACCAGCAGGTATAGCGAGATCGGCGCCAGCCCGGTCATCACGACCAGCAGGACCAGCAGCGTGCGCGAGGGAGCGGCGCGCGGTGGCGCCGCCCCAGGCGGTCTGCTGATCATTCCATGCATGCTGCCGCTCAAATCGGGTGAACGCCCTGACTGTAGCGGCCTTCCGCTTCGCGGAAATGCCTGTTTCGGCATGCGCCCATGCGGGCAGCGGGACAGTTCGTAGCTGGACAGTCCGGATGACTACAGTGGCGCAGTCGCCTGATCGAGCCAGCGCTGGTCGCTGTCGTCGAGCGCTGCACGGACGGTTTCCCTGACCCGGGCATGATAGGCGTCGAGCCATGCCCGTTCCTCGGCGGTCAGCATGACGACATCGATCAGGCGGCGGTCGATCGGCGCCAGGGTCAGCGCCTCGAAGCCGTTCATCGGCTTCTCCGCGCCCGCGACGTCCTTCGCCACAACGAGCTCAAGGTTCTCGATGCGGATGCCGAAGGCGTCGGTCTTGTAGTAGCCGGGCTCGTTGGACAGGATCATGCCGCGCTTCAGCGGTGTCGTGCCGAGCTTCGAGATGCGCGCGGGTCCCTCGTGCACGGACAGATAGCTGCCGACGCCGTGGCCGGTCCCGTGCTCGAAATCGATGCCCGCCTGCCACAGGAACTGCCGCGCCAAGGTGTCGAGCTGCGCACCGGTGGTGCCGTCGGGGAAGATCGCGCGTGCGATCGCGAGGTGGCCGCGCAGCACGCGGGTGAAGCGGTCGCGCATCTCCGCGGTCGGCGCGCCCACGGCGATCGTGCGGGTGACGTCAGTGGTGCCGTCCTGATATTGCGCGCCGGAATCGATCAGCAGCAGATCGCCCGGCATGATGCGGCGGTTGCTCTTGCGGGTGACGCGATAATGCACGATCGCGCCGTTCGGGCCGGTGCCCGAGATGGTCGGGAACGACACGTCCTTGAGCGCGCCGGTGTCGCGGCGAAAGCTCTCCAGCGCCTCGACCGCATCGATCTCGGTCAACGTGCCCTTCGGCGCCTCGCGATCGATGAAGGCGAGAAAGCGCGCCAGCGCCACCGCATCGCGCTGATGGGCGCGCCGCGTGCCGTCGATCTCCACCGCGTTCTTGGCGGCCTTGAGCAGGCTGACCGGATCGGCGCCGCGCACCGCCTTGCCGCCGGCGCCCTGGATCAGCCGCGTCAGGGCATCGGCGGCCGTGGCGCTGTCGAGCGCGACGGCAGCGCCGGATTGTGCGAGCTCGCTCAGGCGCAGTGTCAGCGTGTCCGGCTCCGCCACATCAGCGCTCTGCTCGAGATGATCGCGCGTCAGGTTCGAGAGCTTGCGGGAATCGATGAAGATCGTCGGACGTCCGGCCTTGGGCACCAGCGCATAGGACAGCGGCAGCGGCGTGTGCGAGACGTCGGCGCCGCGGATGTTGAAGGTCCAGGCGACGTTGTGGGAATCGGACAGCACCAGCGCCTCGACCCCGAGGCGCTCGATCTCCTGGCGGATCCGGCCGAGCTTGTCCGCCTCGCTCTCGCCGGACAATTCCGCGCCGTGGATGGAGACGGCGCCGAGCGGCGGCAGCGGCCGTTCGGTCCAGATGCTGTCGACCGGGTTGCGCTCGACCGGCACCAGCTCCGCGCCCGCCTTGGCGCAAGCGGCGGCCAGACGTTCGGCCGCGGCCGTCGTATGCAGCCACGGATCGAAGCCGACGCGGTCACCGCTCTGCAGGTGTCGCGTCAGCCAACTCTCGGGCGGCGGCTCGATCAGCGATTCCACCATCCAGGCCTTGCCGTCGACCTGCTTGCCGGCCTGCAGCGTATAGCGGCCGTCGACGAATATCGCGGCTGCCTGCGGCAGCACGATCGCGAGGCCGGCCGAGCCGGTGAAGCCGGTCAGCCATGCCAGCCTTTCCTCCGATGGCGGCACATATTCGTTCTGCTGCTGGTCGGCGCGAGGCACGATGAATCCGGTGAGCTTGCGGCTGGCCAGCTCTTCGCGGAGCGCGGCCAGCCGCGCGGTCAGCGCCACGCCGGTTTCGGGTTCTTCGAACGTCTGGAACAGAGCTTCGAACATCGGTCTCATACTTTAGAAGTGGATCCTGCCGCAGAAGTGGATCTTGCCGCGTCGGCGACGAATACTCCTTCAGCCGACAGTGCAGTGCACGAAGAATCTCCTTGCATTCGCCTGTGCAAAAAGATTTGCTGTCGCATGCCAGTCATCCGAAAGAGGTGCGGCGAGGAAACGTATGGACGTGACGACCGCGATCGTAAAGATCATCCGCGGTCGGTCGCATGATCCGGGGAGTGCCTCAACTCAACGGCGAGGGGATGCACGATGCCTGCTTTTACCTTCGAAAAACTATCGGCGCCCGCGCCAAGCGGACCGGCGTCCGCACCGGCCGAGAAGCCGCGCAGCGCGCTGGCCGATCTCGTCAATCGTCTCGTTGCGCCGCGCGGTCGACGTGCCTCGCGTAATCAGTCCGACTCCACCTCCCAGCAGAGCCAGCCGAAGACGTAGTCGCGAGCTTGCCGCACCAGCGTGATGGTTAGCGTGCAGGTTCGATCCACGCCGCGAGCTGATCCGCCTTACTGCTGCTTCTGCAGCAAGAGGCTGCTCCACCCCTCGATTCTCAAATGCCGGATCGGAACCAGGCCGCGAGCACGATAGGCGGCGCGGACGGCGCGTGCCTGCGGGGTCAACAGGCCCGACAGGATCACGAAGGCTCCAGGCGCGAGGTGGCGCAGCATCGGCGCGGCCAGCTGGCGCAGCGGGTTGGCCAGGATATTCGCCAGCACCAGGTCGAACGGGCCGCACTGGGCAAAGTCCGGGGCGGCGAAGCCGGTGGCGCGGATGACCCGGACCAGGGGGCCTGCGCCGTTGAGCTGGGCGTTCTCCCGCGCCACCATGACCGAGGGCGCATCGATGTCGCTCGCCAGCACGGACCGGTGCGTCGCCTTGGCGGCGGCGATGGCGAGCACGCCGGTTCCGGTGCCGAGGTCGAGCACCCGTCGCGGCGCGCGCGTCTTGAGCACGTGATCAAGCAGCAGCAGGCAGCCGCGGGTGGTGCCGTGGTGGCCGGTGCCGAAGGCGAGCGCCGCCTCGATCTCGATCCCGAGCTTGTTGCCGGGCACCCGCTGCCGGTCATGGCTGCCATGGACCATGAAGCGGCCGGCCGGCACCGGAACGAGGTCGTCCAGGCTGGCCTTGACCCAGTCCTTGGCCTCGACGACCTCGAACGCCAGGGTCTGGGCCACGTCGGAGCCTGCCGCCCCGCCGACCAACTCGCGCACCAGCGCCTGGTCGGGCGGGTCGGCAAAATGAACCGTGACGTCCCAGCGCCCGTCCGGACGCTCGAACGCCGCCACCGCCGCGTCGCCCTCGAAGAACACCTCGGTCAGGACGTCGACCGCCGGGCGGGCGGTCGCTTCATCGGCAACCGTGAAGCTGGCCTTGTGGGTGGCGGGCGTGGTCGTTGAGGTCATCAAGGTGGATCCTGGCGAGATTTGACGGCGTGGTTAAGGGAATTGCCTGCCAACGCAAGCGATAGGACCGCAATCTGGCCGGATCTGCGCATCCGGCGGTTGTATAATGCCTTTCCTGATCCGAATAAAAGTTGAGGTTCAATTGCAGCGAAGAATCTCTGCAACTTGAACTGGGAGCATTATCCCGACTTTAGGGTCCTGGCCCCTAATTTTCCCGTCATGGGAACCGGATGATCCTCGGTTCCTGGGTTGGGAAACGAGGTTCAGATGAAGTCCATTCTGTCGAAGTTCTTGCGTGATGAATCCGGCGCCACAGCCATCGAATACGGCCTGATTGCAGCGGGCATCTCGCTGGCGATCATTGCCGCCGTCAACGGCCTGGGCAGCTCGCTCAGCAGCAAGTTCGAATCGATCAACACGTCGCTGAAGTAATCCGCCCGCCGCGGCGTCCTCGAAGAACCGGGTCTCAGCGCCCGGTTTTTCTGCTCTTGAGAGGGCGTATCGAACGCCGGGTCCACAGCATATCCACAGGGCCGTGCACTGCTTCTTTGGCGGTTGATCCACCGCTTGTCCACACGGGTGTGCCGCGCCTTTCCACCCCTTATCCTCAGCCGAACAAAGCGCGATGGTCCGCCAGGATCGCCTGGGCCGCATTGTGGCCGGGGGCGCCGGTGACGCCGCCACCGGGGTGGCTGCCCGAGCCGCAATGGTAGAGCCCCTTCAGCGGCGAGCGATAGTCGGCGTGACCGAGCATGGGGCGGGCCGAGAACAACTGGTTCAAGGTCAGCGCACCGTGGAAGATGTCGCCACCGATCAGCCCGAACTGGCGTTCGAGGTCGAGCGGTGACAGCACCTGCCGGCCGAGCACGCTGGCCGCAAAGCCCGGCGCATAGCGGTCGACGGTCGCGATCATGAGGTCGGCGACCTCGTCGCGATGATTGTCCCAGGAGCGGCCGTCCGGCAGCTCGGGCGCGACATGCTGGCAGAACAGGCTGGCGACGTGCCGGCCCGCGGGCGCCAGCGTCGGGTCGAGCGTGGAGGGGATCAGCAGTTCGACCACGGGATCGCGGCTCCAGCCATGCGCCCGCGCGTCGAGATAGGCCTGGTCCATGTAGCCGAGGCTCGGGCCAAGGATGATTCCCGCGGACAGATGGTCGCCTTCGCCCGGCAGCGCGCTGAACGAGGGCAGCCGGTCGAGCGCCACGTTCATGCGGAACGTGCCCGAACCGCAGCGCCAGTTTCGGATGCGGCTCAGGAACGGCTCGGGCACGGCACCGGCCGGCACCAGGCGCGTATACAGCAGCTTCGGGTTCACGTTGGCGACGACATGGCGGGCGCGGATGGTGCGGCCATCCTCGAGCACGATGCCGACCGCGCGGTCGCGCTCGACGATCACCTCGCGCACGCCGGCCTCGACCTCGACCAGCGTTCCCAGCTCTTTCAGGCACCCGGCCATCGCCTGCGTGATCGCGCCCATCCCGCCGATCGCATGGCCCCAGACGCCCTTCTTGCCGTTCACCTCGCCGAAGGCGTGATGCAGCATCACATAGGCCGAGCCGGCAGCGTAGGGGCTGGCATAGTTGCCGACGATGGCATCGAAGCCGAACAGCGCCTTCACCAGGTCGGTCTCGAAGATCTCGTCGAGCATCTCGCCGGCCGAGCGCGTGAAAAGGTCGAGCAGGTCGCGCTGCTGCTCCAGCGACAGTGCGCGCAGGGTGTTGGCGGTGCCGAGCGCGTTGAACGCCTCGCGGATCGCCGACAGCCCGAACTGGGCGACCAGATTCGGTGGCGCCCGCAGCACGAGGCTGCGCAGCACATCCGCGATCGCCTCGAGCCGGGCCGAGAACGGGCCGATCGCGTCGGCGTCGCGCTGGCTCAGCCGCGCAACCGAAGCCAGCGTGCGGCCCTCGCCCGTCAGCAGATAGCGACCGTCCGGCGAGGGCAGGAAGTT
Organism: Bradyrhizobium sp. HKCCYLS3070; assembly: GCF_051167575.1. Classification (NCBI taxonomy): domain Bacteria; kingdom Pseudomonadati; phylum Pseudomonadota; class Alphaproteobacteria; order Hyphomicrobiales; family Nitrobacteraceae; genus Bradyrhizobium; species Bradyrhizobium sp. HKCCYLS3070. The sequence goes on along the minus strand of NZ_JBNPTI010000005.1, from coordinate 256,055 downwards.
CTGCGCCCGGCGCTCGACGATCTCGAGCCCGTGCTCGTGCAGCTTCAGGTCGGAGATGACGCGCGGATTGAGCAGGCTCACCGTGTAGGACGCGACGGAGTTGCGGAAGCCCGGATGAAACTCCTCGGTCACCGCAGCGCCGCCGACCACCTTGCGACGCTCGACCACATGCACGCGCAGGCCCGCCATGGCGAGATAGGCCGCACAGGTCAGGCCGTTGTGGCCCGCGCCGATGATGATGACGTCGGTTTCATTCATGTCCGCTTCAAGAAGCCCTGTTTAATGGCCCGCACCGGGAACCTCGGCTGGTGCTGTCGCGCCGGAAGGCTGCGACGTCAAGGAAAACTCCATTTTGCCTCAGCTGCTCGCCATACCGCCCTGCGATCCGCTATGTCTCGTCTGCTCATCGCGGTCCGGCCTCGGCATCTGATGCCGGCCGCGCTGCTGCCGGAGTTGTCATGACCTCAATCGCCTCGCCCGCCGCCGTCGCTCAGCCCACCGCCGCACGCAACCGGCTGGTGCTCGTCGTCTATACCGCCGCCATTTTCGTCAGCGCGCTGCTGTTGTTCTCGGTGCAGCCGCTGTTCACCAAGATGGTGCTGCCGCGACTCGGCGGCTCGCCGGCGGTGTGGTCGGTGGCGATGGTGTTCTTCCAGACCCTGCTGCTGGCGGGCTACGCCTATGCGCATTTTCTCACCCAGCTCCGCAGCCGGGTGCTGCCGATCGCGATTCATCTGCTGCTGCTCGGTTTTGCCATCCTGGGCTTGCCGCTGTCGATCGCGAGTAGCTGGGGCGATCCGCCGACCTCTGGCTACGGGCTGTGGCTGCTCGGCCTGTTCACCGTGTCGATCGGCCTGCCGTTCTTCGCGCTCGCCGCCAACAATCCGCTGCTGCAGGCGTGGTTCGTGCGCACGGGTCATCCGGCCGCGCCCGACCCGTATTTCCTCTATGCGTCGTCGAACATCGGCAGCTTTCTGGCGCTGCTGTCCTATCCTCTGCTGATCGAGCCGATCTTCAGCCTGCGCATGCAGAACCTGATCTGGACCGGTGGCTATGGCCTCCTGATCGCGCTGATCGCCGGCTGCGGCGTCCTGCTGTTGCGGTCGCCCGTGATCGTGACGAGCCTGCTGCACACCGGCGACAGCCATGCGCCGGCGCCACGCTGGCCGCTGCGCCTGCGCTGGATTTTCCTGGCCGCGGTGCCCTCCGGCCTGCTGATCGCGGTGACCGCGCACATCTCCACCGACGTCGCGGCCGCCCCCTTGCTGTGGGTGCTGCCGCTGTCGCTCTATCTGCTGACTTGGGTGCTGGTGTTCCAGTCGCGGCCGCTGCTGCCGCACAAATGGATGCTGGCGCTGCAGCCGCTGGCGATCGCCGGCGTCGTCGTGCTGCTCGCCTTCGGCGGCGAGCAGAATCTCGCGCTCACGCTCGGCGGTCACCAGCTCTGCTTCTTCATCATCGCCATGGCCTGCCATGGCGAGCTCGCGCGCACGCGCCCGCCGGCCAAATATCTCACCGGCTTCTATGTCGCGCTGTCGTTCGGTGGCATGGTCGGCGGCCTGTTCGCCGGCTTGATCGCCCCCTTCACCTTCTCATGGGTTGCCGAATATCCGATCCTGCTGGCGCTGGCGGCGCTGTGCCGGCCCGCGGCCAACGAGCGCTTGCCCGGGATCACGCGCTGGTACTGGCTCCCGCTCGCGGTCATCGCCGTCGCGCTGCTGGTGCCCGCCGGCATGACCGGTAAGGTCACGACCTATCTCGAGGACCACCGCGTCTATGTCGCGGGCGCCGTGGGTGTGCTCGCAGCGCTGCTCGCTCTGCTGCTGAACGGTGGCCGCTGGAAGGTGTTCGCGACGGCCGCGCTCGCGCTCGTCCTGATCCGCGCCTATCCGGCCGATGACGGCCGCGTCGAGACGGTGCGCAGCTTCTTCGGCGTGCACAAGATCGTGGTGACATCGGACGGGCACTACCACGTGCTGATGCACGGCACGACCATTCACGGCGCGCAGAAATATCTCAACGCCGATGGCTCCAAGGTGACGGGGCGGCCCGAGCCGATCACCTACTATCACAAGGACGGCGGCATCGGCCGCGCCATCACCGCGATCCGGGAGCGCAAGGGCGCGCCACTCAAGGTCGCCGTCATCGGCGTCGGCGCCGGCACGCTCACATGCGCAGCCGAGCCTGGCGAGAGCTGGAAATTCTTCGAGATCGATCAGACCATGGTCGACACCGCCAGCGACACGAAATATTTCAGCTACATCAGGAACTGCGCGCCGGACATCAAGCCCGTCATCGGCGATGCCCGGCTGACCTTTGCCAAGGAGCCGGACGGCGCCTACGATCTGATCATCGTCGACGCCTATTCCTCGGATGCGATTCCGATCCATCTGGCGACGGAGGAGGCGATGGCGATCTACAAGGCGAAGCTGGCGCCGCAGGGCGCCGTCGTGATGCACGTCTCCAATCGCCATCTGGAGCTGGAGAGCGTCGTCGTCGGCATCGCCGACGCCAACGACCTGAAGAGCTGGGTCTACAACGAGGACTCCGGTCGCGACGACGAGTACATCTTCTCTACCGACGTCGTCATCAGCGCGCGCGAGGACGCCGACGTCGGCAAGCTGGCCTCCTCGGACAAGTGGACCGAAACCGAGCCGACCGACGGCGAACGGGTCTGGACCGACGATTATTCGAACATTCTCGGCGCGGTGTATCGGCGGCTGCGCGACGGCGAGTAACAGGGCACTGCCGCCGTTCGACGTCGCCGGGCCTGGATCGCCGTGATGATGGTTTCTGCGCCCAAAGAGGTGCGCGCCTCGTCAGCGGCGGGCCTCGGTTGCATTGCCGCATCGATTTCTCGAGCGTCTGATCGCCGACTTTGCTGTACCGCATCGCAAAACGCAGTGGTTTCGCGCTTTCTGCGCGGGCCTCTGTTGCGTGCCCGTCATGACCATGCTACCTTGAGGTGCGCCCCTCATTTGAAGTCGGTACTTTGCGCGTCTTCGAATGGGTGGGTTGGGGCACGCACGCGCAGTCGAGCTGGATCGCAAACTGAGCGGTGAGGGACCGGTCTGGTCGTCTTGCCCTGAGCGAACGATCGCGCGGACGCTGTCCAGATCGAGGTGCTGTTCGTCCGGGCGGAGCCAGCGGTTCGGACGAGAGACGACTGTTCGCGACTAGATATCGTTCGACTACAAAATGCCGGCCGCATCAAAGCAGGCCGGCTTCACATGGGAGGGGTTCAATGAAGCGTCTTTGGATTGCCGGTGCGTCTGCCTTGTTGTCGATGGCGCTCGGTCTCGGCTCCGCGGGAGCCGCGGACAAGAAGGTCCTCGCCTTCGTCGTCAATGGTGCCTCCGACTTCTGGAAGATCGCCGAGGCCGGCGTGAAGAAGGCGCAGGGCGAGCTGCCCAATTACAACTTGCAGCTCAAATATCCCGAGCAGGCGGCAGCCGCCGTGCAGCAGCGGATGCTGGATGACCTCGTCGCGGCCGGCGCCGCCGGAATCATGGTGAGTGCCGTCGATCCGAAGAACCAGACTGAGCACCTCAACAAGATTGCCGCACAGACGGTGCTCTTCACCACCGACAGCGACGCCCCGCAATCCAAACGCATCGCCTATATCGGCTCCTCCAATACCGAGCTCGGCAAGGATGCCGGCAAGCTGATGCTGAAGGCGCTCCCGAACGGCGGCAAATGTGTCGGCTTCGTCGGCCTGCTCGGGGCTGACAACGCTCGCGAGCGCATCGAAGGCGTGAAGGAGACCATCAAGGGATCGAAGGTCGAACTGGTCGACGTGCGCGGCGACGAGATCGACCAGACCCGGGCCAAGCGCAATGTCGAGGACATCCTGGCAGCGATGCCGGACGTGAGCTGCCTGGTCGGTTTCTATTCCTACAACACCCCGCGCATCTATGAGGTGCTGAAGGAGGCCGGCAAGCTCGGCAAGATCAAGATCATCGGCTTCGACGAGGATCCGATCACGCTCGGCGGTGTCAAGGACGGCGCGATCGAGGGCACCGTCGTGCAGCAGCCGTTCGAGTGGGGCTATCAGGGCATGAAGCTGATGGCGAAGGTTGTTGAGGGCGACAAGTCGGGCGTGCCGGCGAACGGCATCATCATCGTGCCCGGCAAGGTGATCGAGAAGTCGAACGTCGACGACTTCATGGCGCAGATGAAGCAGATGCTGAAGAAGTAGCGCGACGGCCGGCGTGCGCGAGCCCTTCCTCGAGCTGATCGACATCGGCAAGACCTATCCTGGCGTGGTCGCGCTCGACCACGCCAGCCTGTCGGTCGCGCCCGGCGAGGTGGTCGCCCTGGTCGGCGAGAACGGCGCCGGCAAGTCGACCTTGATGCGCGTGCTCGGCGGCGTCGTCGAGCCGAGCAGCGGCACGATCCGGATCGATGGCACGGCGCGGACCAGCTACACGGTGGCGGACGCGATCGCGTCCGGCATCGCCTTCGTCCACCAGGAGCTGAACCTGTTCGACAATCTCGATGTCGCAGGCAACGTCTTCATCGGCCGCGAGCCGGTCTATGGCGGTCCGCTGCGGCTGATCGACCGGGCGACGCTGCGGGCCAGGGTGCGCCCGCTGATCGCGCGCCTCGGGGCCGATTTCGAGCCGGAGACGCCGCTTGCCGAGCTGTCTTTGGCGCAGCGCCAGCTGGTCGAGATCATGAAGGCTTTGTCGCTCGATGCGCGCTGCGTGATCATGGACGAGCCGACCTCCAGCCTGACGCTGTCGGAAACCGAGCGGCTGATGCAGGTCATCGCCGGCCTGAAGGCGGGCGGGGTCAGCGTCATCTTCATCACGCATCGTTTGAACGAAGTCATGCAATGCGCCGATCGCGCGATCGTGCTGCGCGACGGCCGCATGGTTGGCGCGCTCACGCGGGACGAGCTCAGTCCTGCCGCGATGATCCGGCTGATGATCGGCCGGGACCTGCGGTCACTCTACGTGCCGCCGGCCGCGCCGCCCGGCGAGGCCGTGCTCGACGTGGTGGAGGCCGTGACCGCGACCTATCCCAACCAGGCCGTCAGCCTGCAGCTCCGGCGCGGCGAGATCCTCGGGCTTGCAGGTCTCGTCGGCTCCGGCCGCACCGAGCTCGCGCGCGGCATCTTCGGCGTCGAGCCGCTGCTGGCCGGGGGCATCAGCCTGGAGGGCGAGCCGATCCGCATCTCGACGCCGCGCGCGGCGATCGATCGCGGCATCTATCTCATCCCGGAAGACCGCAAGGCCTGCGGCCTGCTGCTCGACCTGTCGATCGCCGAGAACATCTCGCTGCCGGATCTCGCCTCCTATCTCAGCTTTGGACTTGTCGACATCAGGCGTGAGACCGAGAATGCCGACCGGCAGCGCGAACGGCTCAATATCCGGGCGTCCGACGTCAAGGTCTCGGTCGGCACCTTGTCCGGCGGCAACCAGCAGAAGGTCGTGCTCGCCAAATGGCTGTCGATGCGGCCAAAGGTCTTGATCTTCGACGAGCCGACCCGGGGCATCGATGTCGGCGCCAAGCAGGAGATCTACGACATGCTGCGGCGGCTGGCGGATTCCGGAGTCGCGATCCTGATGATCTCGAGCGACATGGAGGAGGTGATCGGGGTGAGCGACCGGATCGCCGTGATGCATGAAGGCATGATTTCGGGCTTCCTGGCCCGCAACGAGTTCAGCGAGCACAACGTGCTTCAGCTCGCCGTCGGCCATACCGTCTGAGCGAGGGCGCCCGTGCAGAAAAAAGATCTCAGCCTGCTGATCCTGATCCTGGTGGTCGGCGCCGTCGTCGCCTTCATCAACCCGCGCTTCCTGCTGGTCGGCAACCTCTCCAATACCGCCAACCAGGTCGGCATGTTCGGAATCTTCTCGATCGCCGAGGCCTTCGTCATCATCGTTGGCGGCATCGAGCTCGCCGTGGGCTCGGTGATCGCGTTGCTCGGCGTGCTGTTCATCGACCTCATCGTCAACCGGGACGTCGACTGGGTCGCCGCCTTGTTCCTCATCCTCGCCGGCGGCGTCGCCATCGGCATGGTCCACGGCACGCTGGTGACCAAGATGCGCATCCAGCCCTTCGTGGTGACCCTGTGCGGACTTTTGATCTATCGCGGTGCGGCCCGTTATTACACCGAGGATGCCACGGCCGGCTTCGGCTACGGCGCGAGCTTCCCGGCGCTGGAATGGTTGGCCGCCGGCCGCACCGATGTCCTCGGCTTTCCACTGCCGCATAGCGTCGTGGCGCTCGCCATCGTGGCCGGCATCGCCTGGCTGGTGCTGCACCGCTCGGTGTACGGCCGCTATTTCTACGCGGTCGGCAAGAACGAGGAGGCGGCGCGCTACTCCGGCATCCGGTCCGATCGGGTGACGATCGCGGCCTATGTGATCTGCGGCGCCCTGACGGCGCTCGCCGCGGTCCTGCTGGCGATGTACACCCGCTCGATCTCGCCGGCGGTACACGGCTCGTTCTACGAGCTCTATGCGATCGCCGCAGCGGTGCTCGGGGGCTGTTCGCTGCGCGGCGGCGAGGGCTCGGTCATCGGCGTCGTGCTCGGCACAATCCTGCTGCAGATGCTGCAGAACCTGGTCAATCTGCTGGGCATCCCGAGCTCGCTCAATTTCGCCGTGATGGGCACGGTGATCCTGATCGGCGTGCTGGCCGATCAGTATTTCGTGCAGCGGCGCGCGCGCATGCCGACGGCTCGCGGGCAGGCCAGCGCCGATCGCGCGTCCGCCTCGCTCGAGCGGGTCAACGCCGAGTGAGGAGGCGCCGATGCGCTGCGTAACAGCGCCCGGCCGCGAGGATCAATGCGCGATCAGTCCTGATAGGTGTAGTAGCCGCGCGGCTGATAATAAGAGCGCGGCTGGTAATAGCGCGGCTGCGCGTAGCTCGGATTGCCGTTTTGGTAATCGTACTGCTGCTGCTGCGGATAGGCCTGCGCGTCGTAGACGCGCCGGGCCGTGCCGCGCGGCGCCGGATAGCGCACGCCGTTGTCGCTGCCGTCGGCGGGATAGATGTAGCCGTCATCGGGCCGCTGCTGCGGAACGACCTGGCGTCCCGGCAGCATCTGTGGCTGCGGAGTCAGCACGACCGGCTCGCCACTGTCGTCATACTGCTGCGGCACGTCGCGGCGGGCAACAGCGGTGCCGCGGCGTGGATTGCGCGCCAGCGCCACCTCGGCCGAGCCGGTCAGGGTCACCGTGGTGTTGAGCACGCCGTCCTTTTGCACCAGGTCGTAGAGCGTCGTGGCATTCGCCTTCGACAGCCGGACGCAGCCGTGGGACGCCGGGGTCCCGAGCCGGCCCTCCGAATCGGTGCCGTGAATCGCGTGACCGACCTTCGTGAAGAAGATCGAATGCGGCATCGGTGCGTCGTCGAATTCCTTGGAAAAATGATCGGCCTCCATGCGGAAGGCGCGGAACGAGCCATTCGGCGTTTCCCGTGAGGGAATGCCGGTCGAGACTGGCCATCGATAACGCTCGACGCCATCGACGGCGACCGTCATGATCTGGCTGTTCTTGTCGACCGTGATGTCGATCTTGGCCAGAGCCGGCGTGGCCGACAGAAAGGCGAAGCCGGCAACTGCAAAAAGGATGGTACGCATCTAACCTCTGGCCTCCAGGGCCCTCGACTGTGGAGAGACCTCAAAACGGGACTTTAACGCCCAGGTCATCGCCTCGGCCTGCACTATGTCGGAATTGCCGGCTTTGTTCCAGCCGAGGGCAGCCTCAACCTTAATGTCGGGCAGGACCAGGACAAAGGCTCCCCGCGTTCATCGACGCTGACATTTTCGCGACCGCGGATGGTCTTTCATTCCGGCGTTTTGGGACCTCTCTAATCGGTGCAATTCGTCACGACCGCGCAACTTTTTGGCCGCATCCGCGTTTCAAGGATTCCCCCATGCGGTTCCCAGGACTCAAAATGTTGACGATGAAGGCCAAGACGGCGGTGCTCGATGATCGCGCGCCGCAGAAGCTGACCTACCTGCTGGCTGCGCTCGCGCTGGTCGTCCTGGCGCTGGCCTGGCTGGCGCTGCCGCAATTCGCCCATGCCCAGGGCATCATCCGTGGCGCCCATGAAGGGGCCCACGAAGGCAACCGCATCGGCGGTCCGGTGGGCGGCGTCGTCGGCGGCGCGGTCGGTGCCGGCGTCGGCGGAGCCGTGGGCGCCGTCGAAGGCGTGCTCGGCATTCCGCACCGCTCCTATTACCACCGGCACTATCACTGCCGGGGATACCGCGACAGCTACGGCCGCTTCCACTGCTACCGCTGAGTTGAGGCGCCGGCTCAATGCTTGAGCCGGTAGCCCGTCTTGAAGATCCACCAGATGATCGTCATGCAGATCGCCAGGAACAGCAGCGTCACGCCGACGCTGATTTCCACCCTGACGTCGGCGATCTCGTAGAAGCTCCAGCGAAAGCCCGAGATCAGGTAGACCACCGGGTTGAGCAGCGCGATCGAATGCCAGGTCGGCGGCAGCATGTTGACCGAGTAGAAGCTGCCGCCGAGGAACGTGAGCGGCGTCACCACCAGCATCGGGACCATCTGCAGCTTCTCGAAGCCGTCGGCCCAGATGCCGATGATGAAGCCGAACAGGCTGAAGGTCACGGCCGTCAGCACCAGGAACGACAGCATCCACACCGGGTGCTGGATGTGCAGCGGCACGAACAGCCCGGCGGTCGCGAGGATGATCAGCCCGAGAATGATGGATTTCGTCGCGGCCGCGCCGACATAGCCGAGCACGATCTCGAAATGCGAGATCGGCGCCGAGAGGATCTCGTAGATCGTGCCGATGAATTTCGGGAAGTAGATCCCGAACGAGGCGTTGGAGATGCTCTGGGTCAACACCGACAGCATCACGAGGCCGGGCACGATGAAGGTGCCGTAGCTGACGCCCTCGACGTGGCTGATGCGCGAGCCGATCGCGGCGCCGAACACGACGAAGTAGAGCGACGTCGACACGACGGGCGACACGATGCTCTGCAGCAGCGTGCGCCAGGTGCGCGCCATTTCGAACTTGTAGATTGCGGCGACCGCGCGAAAATTCATTGCCGCACCAGGCTCACGAAGATGTCTTCAAGGGATGATTGCTTGGTCTCGAGATCGACGAAGCGGATGCCCGCGGTCCTGAGATCGCCGAGCAGGCTGGTGATGCCGGTGCGCTCGCCCTTGGTATCGTAGTCATAGGCGAGCCGCCAGCCGTCGTCCGACAGCGCCAGATGATAGGGCGCGAGCGTCTCGGGGATGGTCTCGATCCGGTGCTGCAGATGCAGGCTCAGCCGCTTCCGGCCGAGCTTCGCCATCAGCTTGGCCTTGTCCTCGACCAGCACGATCTCGCCCTTGTTGATGACGCCGACGCGATCGGCCATCTCCTCGGCTTCCTCGATGTAGTGCGTGGTGAGAATGATGGTGACGCCGGCGGCCTTCAGCTCGCGCACGACGTCCCACATGCCCTTGCGCAGCTCGACGTCGACGCCCGCGGTCGGCTCGTCCAGGAACAGCACCTGCGGCTCGTGCGACAGCGCCTTCGCGATCATCACGCGGCGCTTCATGCCGCCGGAGAGCGTGATGATCTTGGCGTCCTTTTTGTCCCAGAGCGACAGGTCCTTGAGGATCTTCTCGATCAGGGCGGGGTTCTTGGGCTTGCCGAACAGCCCCCGGCTGAAGCTGACCGTGGCCCATACGGTCTCGAACGAATCGGTGTGCAGCTCCTGCGGCACCAGCCCGATCAGCGCCCGTGCGGCACGGTAGTCGCGGTTGATGTCGTGGCCGCCGACCGCGACCTTGCCCGCGGACGCATTGACGATGCCGCAGATGATGCTGATCAGAGTCGTCTTGCCCGCGCCGTTGGGCCCGAGCAGCGCGAAGATCTCGCCCCGCTCGATCGCGAGATCGACATTGTTGAGCGAGGTGAAGCCCGAGGAATAGGTCTTCGACAGGCCGGTAACGGAAATGACGGGAGCCATCACGGGGATTCGATGCGAGGGATTCGAAAAGAGCGGGGGGAGCTGCGCGGAGGAGGGGGCGCAGGCGCGGGCGAAGCGCTCAGATAGGGACGGCGGTGCGTTCGCGCAATCGTGCGCGCCGCCCTCGATCATGTCGCTTGTTGGGCTTTTCCGTGGCCGACATGGCTGAGTGTTGCCGCTCAGCCACGTCTGAGGAGGAACGCCGCCTTGCGATGTCCGACGATGTTGCGTCCGCGAGCATCTTGGGTACGGTCGCGCCGTCTCGACATTTCCGCCGCGGAGAAGGACCGATGACGGCACGCGCCAGCACCGTTCGACCCACCTTCAAGCGCAGCCTCTCGGCGCGCTGCTTTGGCATGGTGGCGCTGGCCGTTGCGCTGGCTCTGCCGCTCGGCACCGGATCGGTCCGGGCGGCACCGAGCCCGGCGGCCGCAACCGCCGCCAGCACCACGCATGTCTATCTGCTGCGCGGCGTGCTCAACATCTTCTCGCTCGGGCTCGACGACATCGCCGCCAAGCTGGATTCGCAGGGCATTCCGAACACGGTCGCCAATTTCGTGTCGTGGTCGTCGCTCGCCGACGAAGCGGCGGCCGCCTATCGCGCCGGCCGGATCAAGACCATCATCCTGGTGGGCCATTCCTCGGGCGCGACCGCGCTGCCGGACATGATCAACAAGCTCGGCCAGCTCGGGGTGCCGGTGAAGCTCGCGATCGGGCTCGATTCGGTGTTCAAGACCAAGCTCGTCGGCGGCAACGCCGAGCGCTACATCAATTTCTACATCGCCAGCGGTGCCGGCGAGCCGGTCCGCCGCGACGACGGCTTCCGCGGCAAGCTTGAGAATGTCGACGTCCAGTCGGTTCCCGGTGTCGGCCACGTCACGATCGAGAAGAACCAGATCATGCAGCAGAAGGTGATCGGTGCCATCGATGGCGTGGTGTTCGGCGGCCGCGGCCGCCCGGCGGCGGCGCCGCCGACGCGCATGGCCGCGCCGCAGCGCGCGGCCAACGTGACCGGCTACCGGTAGTCCGCGGCCGCGCCACGGGGCGCGCGCCCCAAAATGCTCCCATTCGGCGGCGACAAACGGTATGGCAGGGGGGATATGACCCTGCTTGATCTCAGCCGAGAGCTTTCCCGGGAGCGCGAATGACCAGCGTGGCGCGAATCGCGAAGCGGTGGCTCGGTCCAGCCAAGGTGGCTGCCGGCAGGAGACTGCTCGCGATCCTCGTCACCGCACCTTTGCTCGCGGGACTTGCCGCCCCAAGCATCTCGCGGGCCGCCCAGCCCGGCGCTGCGTCCGCCCCCGCGCCGACCAGATCCGCCAAGGCATCCCCGGCAGCAACCCCCGCGGCGATCCGCGCCGTACCGACTGCGCCGCCCGAGATCAGCCAGCCGCTGCCGCCGCCGCGGGTGTACCTGTTCCGCGGCGCGCTCGGGCCGCTGTTCTCGACCGGGATGGATCGTCTGGCCGAAAAGATCGAGCAGGCCGGCTACCGGGCCAGTGTCTATGAATTCACGCTGTGCGACCTGATCGCGCTCCAGGTGGCCAAGAACTACCGCCAGGAGCCGGGCCCGATCGTGCTGATCGGCCATTCGATGGGCGGGCTGTGCAGCGTCCGCATCGCGATCACGCTGCAGGAGCAGAACATCCCGGTTGCCCTCGTCGTCACCGTCGATCCGGCGCATGCGACCAAGAGCGTGCCGCCCAACGTGCAGCGCTTCATCAACCTGTTCCTGTCCGACAACATTCTCGGCGGCGGCGACGTCAAGCCGGAGCCCGGCTTTCGCGGTCACTACGCCAGTTTCGACATGAAGGATCATGATGAGGTCACGCACATCAACATCGACAAGATGGAGGACGTGCACGCCCAATTGGTCACCATGATCAGCCAATTGTCGCAGACCTCGGCGACCGCCGACGCGGACCCGGTGCCGCTGCGCTACTTGGTGCCGCCGAAAGCCTCCGTGGAGCTGTGGGACAGCGGCACTGCTCTGGCGGTACGGCCGGGCGAGACCCTGGACCAGATCGCCACCAATTATCACGTTCCGCTCTGGGCGCTCCAGCAATCCAACCGCGGCCTCGCCACCCAGCCGTTGGTCCCCGGCCAGCGCATCATCCTGCCGCGCCACCTGCTGCCGCAGGCGGCAAACCAGTCGCCGCAGCCGCCTTCGGAAGCCCAGGCCAGACGCTGAGCGCTCTAGCCCGGCGGCAGGAACGGAATGATCATCGGCACGCGCTGCCGGTAGGTGACGTAATCCGGCCCGAGCTCCTGCGCGAGGAAGACCTCTTCCATCTTTGCCTTCCAGGCCATCCCGAGCGAGATCAGGACGGCGCCCAGCACGGCGGTCACCGTGCCCACCGCGATGCCGGTGGCGATCATGCCGAGGATCAGCCCGGTATAGATGGGGTGACGGACCATGCCGTAGGGGCCGGTGTCGATGACCTTGTGGCCTTCCTTGTGGGTGATCGCGTTGGACCAGAAGCGACCGAGATGGATGCGCGCCCACCAGGTGAAGGCGATGCCGGCCAGGGTGACGACGGTCAGCAGGTAGACGCCGGTCTCACCGGGAGTCCAGAACGGCTTCTCGCCGAGCAGGCGCGAGGTCCACGGCGTGAACAGGATGCCGCCGAGCACGATCAGCGCGTGATAGCGGCTGGTCTTGATCACCGTCACATGCTTGCGGGTCTGCCCCGACCAGAACGAGGCGCCGACCCAGCTTGCGAGCCAGATCAGCCAGATGATGGCCAGCAGCGAGGTGGGCCAGGTGGTGGTCCATCCGCTGAACGCAAACGACGAGATGGGGCTGGCATCGCCGGACATGTGTTGGAACCGTTATGAGACCTGGGACCGGCTGCTCTTAGCTATTCGGCCGCGGTGCGAAAAGGGTGTTGTTTACCGTCGAGCCGCTTTCCCGGCTCGGAACCGAGCAGAAAGCCGATCGTCTCGCGCAAGGTCGGCTCGATCGGGCGCGGGACGTAGCCGAGCTCGCGTTTGGCCCTGTCGATCGACAGATCCGAGGCCGCGCGGGCGATCCGCACCCCCTCGGCGGTGCCGGACGGGCAGCGCTTGGTGAGGTGATCGGAGACGAGCTCGAGCATGCCCGCCGACAGCTCGGCCAGCCGGCCGGGCACGGCGACCGCGACATGCTTGCGGCCGCTGATCGCCGCCATGAGATCGAGGATGCGGCTGAGGCGCAGGCTCTCGCCGCCGAACACGTAGCGGCCGCCGACCTTGCCGCGCTCCATCGCCAGGATCAGGCCGTCCGCGACGTCGCGGACGTCGACCAGGTTGACGACGAAGTCGAGATAGAGCTGGAGCCGGCTGTCCAGGAAGTGCCGCAGCATCTGCGAGGGCGGTGTCAGGTTGCTGTCGTGCGGCCCGATCGGCATTGTCGGCGTGCCCACCACGACGGGGAAGCCGTCCGCCGCGGCGGCCATGGCGCGGGCCTCCGCCAGCGCCTTGGAGCGCGTATAGGCGCCGGGCATCGCCTCGGCCGGCGGTGCGGTCGGTGCCGATGCGGCGCCGGTCGAGCCGGGATAGTCGAACAGGATGGATTCGGTCGAGCAGTGCAGGAACCGGCGCACCCGGCCGGCGCGCGCCGCCGCCAGCACCGTCTCCGTGCCCACGCAATTGACGCGGTAGAAGTCCTCGCGGTCCGGCATCCACATGCCGGGCAGTCCAGCCAGATGATAGACCTGATCGACGCCGGCGACCGCCTGCTTCACCAGGCCCGCATCGAGCACCGAGCCTTCGATGTACTCGACGTCAGCGATCATGTGGCTGGGGCAGCGAATATCGAGCACACGCACCTCCGCGCCCCGCGTCGCGAGCGCAGAGACGAGGTGATGGCCGATGAAACCGCTGCCGCCGGTGACGAGGACTTTCATTAGGGGCGCGAGTGCTGATCGCCTTGAAGCCGGTCCGATGCGAGCCGATCCGGCGACCAGTCCGGCGCGATGAGGTCGGCCACCGAAGGCCGCAGACCCAACGCCATGTACAATTTCGCCATCACGAACATCGGACCGAGAAAGAGATGCGCCGGATGATCCAGCAGAGATGGATTGTTGCGCTCGAACACCTTGTGGCCCACGGCCTGCGAGACAAAGCCGAAGATGATGAGCGCGGCAAACAGCGCCCAGAAGGCGACGCCATGGACGTGATCGGCGATCATCATGGCCGCAGCAAGGAACAGCACGGCGAAGGCCAGGATGCCGGCCCCGAGTGCGGCATCGAGCAGCAGCCAGTAGAGCAGGACGGGCAGCGCCAGCACGGCGCCGAGGCCGATCCGGATGCCGAACGCGTCGAAATGCCACAAGCTCAGGGGCAGCACGGCGCCCAGGAACAACAGGATGATCCCGAACACATGCATCAGGCCGTTGCGCGGATCGCGATGGTATTCGACGTAGTCGACCATCTGGCGTCGGAACATGGCGTTCATGGCTGGCTCGCTCGTCAATGAGATCGACCGTCGCTCAATCGACGGCCGCAAAGAGGGGGCTATACCATCAAGCGGCTGCATCGACAAACCCGGCAATCACGGCCCAGCAGCATTGCCGCGCGACCCGACTTGAAAACAGGTTCCATTGGCGCCTGTCGGGAATAGCGTATCGGCAACCTGCTGAGACAACAGTCGCACCTGCAGCGCGCTGGGTTCATGGCCTCAGCGCAGGTCTCAATTGCATCAACTGCGATGCTTGCGCGGGGCCTGCTTGTGGGGCGCTGCCGGGGCAGGGGCCGAAGGCGGCGGCGCGGCCTCTTCTACGGTCTTTGCGATCGGGATGATCTGGATCTGCTGATTGACGGCGGCGGTCGGCTTGGACGGGTCGAGCAACTGCTCCTCGCCAAGTCCGATCGATTGCAGCCGCTTGACCGAGATCTTGAAGGTGTTCGCCAGGATGTCGCGGATCGCGTCGGCGCGGCGCTGGCTCAGGATGACGTTGGCCTCGCGCTTGCCGTTGGCCTCGACATGGCCGACGATCAGGAAGGTGTAGGGCAGCAGATCGGAATACACCATCGCATCGGCGATCCGCCCGACGGTCTGGTACGATTCCGGGCGCACGATCGGCGTGTCCACGTCGAACTGGATGTCGACGTTGAAGGCCGGCAGATTCATCAGCTCCGGCGCGATCGGCGGACGCTTCTGGGGCGGCGGCTCGTTGCGCCCGCGCGACCTGGAACGCTCCTGCGTCTGCTGCTTCAGCGCCGGCAGATCCAGCGTGGGTGCGGTTTCGAAGCGGCCGAGCTGGCGCACGATGTCCTCGCGACCCGGCTCCTGCGACCAGGCGGGCGCGCTCGCGGCCATCAGCGAAGCCACGATCGGCCCTGACAGCAATGATCTCGCGGTCCGCCGCATCAGCGATACCCCGCTTCACCCATCGCCTGCTGACACCGCGCGCTCACGCCGTTGGCCGTCATCAGGCACGGGATCGATTTGCTCGTCTCCTTCGTGGAGCCGCCACACAGCTTGACGATCTCGCGCTGGCAGGCGTTGGCGACCGTGACCCGTGCCGCGATGCGCTTCTGGATCGCCTCGAACGCCTTGAAATAGGTCGCCTTGCACTGCGCGGAGACCACGTCCTGGTTGCGCGAGAGGCATTCCTTGAGGCGGTTGGAGTCGAGATTGACGCCGCGGCAATTGGCGGTGATGTCGGCGCCGCAGCTCGACGCGATCAGCCCCGCGGAATCGCCAAAGCTCATCGTCTGCGCCGCCGCCAGCGAGGGCACACACAGCGCGACCGCAACACTCAACAGAATGTATCCCCGGACCATGATTGCATCTCATACGATGCATGCTGCCACGGTCAAGGCCTAACCAAGGCGAAGTGTGAAGTTCGATCGCGGCGAGCGGCTACGCGGCAAGCGCAGGCGTGGCGGTCAGGTCACGCCCGCTGCACGAAGCTGTCGACGACGTGCTTCTCGCCGGCCTTGTCGAAGGCGATGGTCAGCTTGTTGCCGTCGATCTTGACGACGCGGCCATAGCCGAACTTCTGATGGAAGACGCGGTCGTCGAGGGCGAATTCGGATGTCGTGCCGGTGGATTTCGCCACCAGCTCGCCCTCGATGGTCATCGGTCCGCGCTTGCCACGGCCGAAATGACCGCCGAAGCCGCTGCCGAACGGATCACGGCCCGAGAACGGCGACGGCTCTTCCTTGAAGCCGCCCTCCGACGAACCGCGCGCTGCGCCCGGCCGACGTGCCTGCGCGCGCTGCCAGCCCGGCGTGGAATAGCTCGATCCGAACGACTCGACATTGTCGAAGCGCGACGGGCCGTAGCCCCCGGCGCCGCCCCAGCCCGAGCCGCCCTTCG
Source organism: Bradyrhizobium sp. HKCCYLS3070 (assembly GCF_051167575.1). Classification (NCBI taxonomy): domain Bacteria; kingdom Pseudomonadati; phylum Pseudomonadota; class Alphaproteobacteria; order Hyphomicrobiales; family Nitrobacteraceae; genus Bradyrhizobium; species Bradyrhizobium sp. HKCCYLS3070. Next base: position 239,793 of record NZ_JBNPTI010000005.1, on the reverse strand, counting down.
ACTCGGTGATCTCGACGCTCGCCGCGGGCAGCTCGTCGAGAAAGCGCGACGGGATCGTGGTGGTCCAGGTGCCGTGGATGCGGCGGTTGGTGGCGAAATAGATTTTTGCCCGACGCCGCGCGCGGGTCAGGCCGACATGGGCGAGGCGGCGCTCCTCTTCCAGCCCGGCGCGGCCCTGCTCGTCGAGCGTGCGCTGGCTCGGGAATAGCCCTTCCTCCCAGCCCGGCAGGAACACGTTGTCGAACTCCAGCCCCTTGGCCGAATGCAAGGTCATCAGCGACACCGCTTCCTCGTCGGCCGCGCCCTCGCGGTCCATCACCAGCGAGATGTGCTCGAGGAAGCCGTGCAGGTTCTCGAACTCCTCCATCGAGCGGACGAGCTCCTTGAGGTTGTCCAGTCGCCCGGCCGCATCGGCCGAGCGGTCCTTCTGCCACATCTCGGTGTAGCCGCTCTCGTCGAGCACGATCTCGGCGAGCTCGGTATGCGGCGTCACCTCGCGCTGGGCGCGCCAGCGCTCGAACTGCAGGATCAGCCCGCGCAGCGAGCCGCGCGCCTTCGGCTTCAGCTCGTCGGTCTCGACCACCGCGCGCGCCGCCTCGAACAGCGGGATGCGGCGCTTGCGGGCATGGTCGTGCAGCATCTGCACCGTGGCATCGCCGAGCCCGCGCTTGGGCACGTTGACGATGCGCTCGAAGGCGAGATCGTCGGCCGGCGAGTTGATGACGCGCAAGTAAGCCAGCGCGTCGCGGATCTCGGCGCGCTCGTAGAAGCGCGGGCCGCCGATCACGCGATAGGGCAGGCCGAGCGTGACGAAGCGGTCTTCGAACTCGCGCATCTGGTAGGACGCGCGCACCAGGATCGCGATGTCGTTGAGATGCTCGCCCTTGCGCTGCAGCTCCTCGATCTCCTCGCCGATGCCGCGCGCTTCCTCTTCGGAATCCCAGGCGCCGGTGACGGTGACCTTCTCGCCCTCGACGTCCTCAGTATGCAAGGTCTTGCCGAGCCGGCCTTCATTGTGGGTGATGAGGTGCGAGGCGGCGGCGAGGATGTGCCCGGTGGAGCGGTAGTTGCGCTCGAGGCGAATGACCTTGGCGCCGGGGAAGTCGTGCTCGAAGCGCAGGATGTTGTCGACCTCGGCGCCGCGCCAGCCATAGATCGACTGATCGTCGTCGCCGACGCAGCAGATGTTCTTGAGCGGCGGCGTGGCGCCCTGCGCGGCGTCGTCATTCCGGGGCGCACCGCCAGGTGCGAACCCGGAATCTCGCAGTTGGTTATCCTCAGCGCGGGATTCCGGGTTCGGCTCTTCGAGCCGCCCCGGAATGACGGAGGATGGGGCGACGGCACGCGACGAACTCGGCGCCTGCGACAGCAGCCGCAGCCACAGATATTGCGCGACGTTGGTGTCCTGATACTCGTCGACCAGGATGAACTTGAAGCGGCTCTGATATTGCCGCAGCACGTCAGGGTTCTCGCGGAACAGCCGGATGCTCTCCAGCAGCAGGTCGCCGAAATCGGCGGCGTTGAGGATCTTCAGCCGTTCCTGGTAGCTCGCATAGAGCTTGCCGCCCTTGCCGTTGGCGAACACGGCGGCCTCGCCCGAAGGCACCTGGGACGGCGCCAGGCCGCGGTTCTTCCAGCCGTCGATCAGGCCGGCCAGCATGCGCGCCGGCCAGCGCTTGTCGTCGATGTTCTCGGCTTGCAGCAACTGCTTGAGCAGGCGGATCTGGTCATCGACGTCGAGCACGGTGAAATTGGACTTGAGCTGCACCAGCTCGGCATGGCTGCGCAGGATGCGGCCGGAGATCGAGTGGAAGGTGCCGAGCCAGGGCATGCCCTCGACCGCCTGTCCGAGCATCTCGGCAAGCCGCGTCTTCATCTCGCGTGCGGCCTTGTTGGTGAAGGTCACCGACAGGATCTCGCTCGGCCGGGCGCGGCCTTGGCTCAGGATATGCGCGATGCGCGTGGTCAGCACACGGGTCTTGCCGGTGCCTGCGCCGGCGAGCACGAGCACCGGGCCATCGAGCGTTTCGACCGCCTCGCGCTGCTCCGGATTGAGGCCGGCCAGATAGCGCGCGCCACCGGTCGCGGCGGCGCGGGCGCGCGCGGCGATGCCGCCGGCAACGGGCTGGTGGTCAGGCGCAGGAAAGGGGCTCACGCGGTTGGGCTCGGTCATCAGCGAATCAGTCTCGTCCCTCGGATGGCATCATATGACGGCATCACGAGGTCTGCAGGAAGGAGCCCTCATAGCAGGGATTGACGGCTATATGGGGCCGGCGGGGGCATTTTACAGCCCTAATTCGGGGCAGACGGACGCCGCTCCAGCTTCGATGGGCGTTTGTTCCGGCAAATCGCGAATTTTTAGCGGCCCGCGCGCCCGGAACCTTTGTTCCGAGCCACGATTGTCCTGGCAACGGCGCAAGCTCCGCGTCGCTTTGAACCGCAATCGAGAGACAGAGGTCGTGTCATGTTAGGCTGGGTTGTCACCTTCCTGGTTATCGCATTGATCGCCGGCATCCTCGGCTTCGGCGGCATCGCCGGTGCGTCGATCGAGATCGCCAAGATCATCTTCTTCATCGCCATCGTGCTGTTTCTGGTTTCGGCCGTCGTGGGCCTCGCCCGCGGCCGCAGCCGCGTGTAGTCGGCCTCATCCCTGACAATGAGGTCGGCGAAGGGCGCAGTGCCTCGCAAGAGGTGCGGCGCCCTTTGCGTTTTGAGGAGGTGTCAGGCCGGGGCCGTCAGCGCGACCTGCACCTTGGCGAGGGCGGGATCGAGCGCCACGGAGGCGAGGCGCGTATCGTTGGAGAGCGCGGTCAGAGTGAGCGTCTGGTCCTGCACGCGGAAGATCCGGCACAGCGTCGTCGCCTCCGAGGCGTCGCGCAGCATCACCGACAACGGCGCGATGTGGGTCTCGTCGGCGATCTTCTCCGCCACGAGCGCAAGCCGCGTCGCCGCCGCCGCAAGCTGCTCGGTGCGGTGTGCGGTCGTATTGGCCGCGAGCGGCAAGCCTTCCTCGTTGGTGAGCAGCACGGTCTGGAAGCGGCCGACTTCGGCGATGCGGTCGAGCAGCGGCACCAGCTCGCGGCGCCGGCCCGGCCGGCTCGCGAGCTGCGCCAGATCCAGCGAGATGCGCTCACGCTCGACCAGCGGCGCCAGCACATCTTCGATCGCGCTGCGCAGGCTGGTCTCCCGCTCGATGGCGTCGTGGCTGCTCTGCTCCTGCAACTGGTCGAGGCTGGCCGCCTGCATCTGCACCTGCCGGCGCAACAGCTCGCGGGACAGCGCGCCCTGGCGGGCGCCGAACAGATAGCCCGAGGTCAAGAGCAGAATGGCGGCGCCGAGGCCGCTCACGATGGCATAGATCGTCATGGTCGCTTCGTCGCTGTGAGTTGACTGCAATCATCGACGCCCGCAATGCGCAGCACGGCCTTGCGGTCGCCCGCGACCGCCTGGGCATCGCCGCGCGCCTCGCCGGCGCCGGCCGCGCGCACCGACATCCGCTGCGCGGGGAGGCCCTCGCGCTTCAACTGGGCCGCGATCTCCTTGGCGCGCGAATAGCTGAGCAGCACGTTCAGATCCTCGGTGCCGCTGGCATCGGTATGCCCCTCGATGATGATGGTCGCCTCACCGTGGCGCGCGAGCGCGCGTTGCAGGATCGCCAGCGACCGCTTCATGTCGGCAGGGTTCGGTCGTGCGCTGCCGCGCTCGAAGCCGACCGCCAGCGGCGCGAAGCACTCGGCGGAGGGCTTCGCGGGTGTCTGGGGCTCCGGGGGCGCTGCCGGGGCGACCGGCGGTGTCGGTGGAGCGATCACGGCGGGAGCGATCGCGGGCGGCATCGGCGGCGTCGCGACCGGTGCCGGGTCGACGATCCGCGCCTCCCGTCGCTTGGGTGCCGCGTCGGCAACGGGGGCGTCGCGCTGCGGCACGGCCGTCACCGGCATTGCGGCCGTCGCGACCGGCGGCGTGGCGGTGCCTTGCTGCCAGAGCGCTGCCGACATGACGGCGATCAGCGTGCCGGCGACGGCGAAGGCCGCGGCGAGCCAGACCGGCGCCTCCTCGCCGGCCACGGTGCACGCATCGATGCGCATGGCGGTCGAAGGCAGAGCGGAGTTCGGGGAGGGCGCCAGCATGTCAGCCCACGGGCACCTTGAATTTCGGCGTGATCAGGTCGATGCCGCATTCGAGCCCCGCGCACCACGCGATGAACTGGCGCGACATCGTAGCATCCGGAAACAGCGCGCCGTGCTGCGGGGCGATGATCTCGATGTCGAGCGTGCTGACCATCTGCGCCCACGCCTTCATGACGCGGTTGGAGACCATGTAGCGCCGGTGAAAGCCCTCCATGAAGCGCGTATGCGCCTTGAAGTCGCGCACGACGGTGTAGTCGACGCCGATCGAGGCGCCGAGGTCGCCGCTATAGAGGATCTTCGAGATCGGATCGTAGAGCTGGAAATTGCCCTCACTGTGCAGGAAGTGCGCCGGCAGCGCGTACAGCCTGCTGCCCGCGAGATCGAACACCATGCCCTCGTCGGGGATCGGCTTCAGCCGGTGGGCAACGATGTGGTCGAAGCCGAAATGCGGCACGAAGCGGGTCCACAGCTCGGAGATGTAGGCGTCGGCGTCGGTCGTCATCAGCCAGCCGTTGATCGCCGCGACGATGTCGGGATCCTGGTGCGACAGGAACAGATATTTCAGCCGCCCGCCCGAGAGCTCGCTGAAGGTCTCGCTGAGCACCCTGGAATAGACCTTGTGGCCGCCCGGATCGAGCAGCATGCCGACGCGGTCGTGGATGATCAGATGCTGGTTCGCCTGCACCGCGTGGTCGCCGGCGCCGAAATCCTCCAGCAGAATGTTCTTGTGAACGCCGTCGTCGTAGAGGACGGTATTGGCCATGAAACTACTCCCGCCGGCGCCGCGCCATCGCAGCGCGCCGGCTCATTGGACGACGGTGCGCTACAGTACCTTCTGCAGCGATCTGACGGCTTCGCGCATGTCGAAGAAGGTCAGCCCGAGCTTGCTGTTCTCGTTGGTGAGCGCGAGCAGCAGCGCGCCGCGGCCGGCGCTGACCAGCACGGCATAGCCGGACTCGCCGCGGATGATGACCTCCTGCAGATGGCTGCGGCCGAGCTCCATGGCGGCGCGGCCGCCGAGCGACAGCAAGGTCGCGGTCATGCCGGCAACCCGCGTCTCCTCCATGTCGGCCGCGAGCACGCTCGCGATCATCAGCCCGTCCTCCGAGATCAGCGCGCAGGCCTCGACCCCGAACGAGTCGCTCTGCAGCTTGCGCAGAACCCGGTTGATTTCATCGAGTCGTGACATCGGCTTCTCCTCGACGGCGCGCGGGGCAAACTTGGAATGAAACTGGGTTTGAGCCATGGCGGGGTCCTGGTCATCATCTTGAGCTGTTGAAACGGAAGCGGTCGGAATGTCGATTTGTGCAGTAACGAAGGAGGGATACAGCGGGTCATCCGGGACCAGCGTCGTCGTCTGTTCCGGACTGCCGTCCGGCGCCGTCAGCGCGCGTGTCTCGATCGTATCAACCGCATCGTCGAGCGCGCGCTGCTCGGCCTTGATGCGTGATCGCGAGACCGGCGGATCCATCGCCTGCAACTGGGTCACCAGCGCCTGGCGGGCCGACTGGTAGACTTCGGCGCGGCGTTCGGGGGTGGAATCCGGCAGGCTCTCCATCGCGCGCGACAGCAGGATGAAGTAGTCGGCGGTGGTCACGGGCAGGGCTGCCGCATCCTCATGCGGACCGTGCGCTCGGCTCAGCAGGCTTGCGAGGCGTCCCATCGCTCTCTCGTCACTCTACGCAACTAACGATGCATAAGGTTAGGTCGGTGCAAGGGACAGGACGAATGATCTGAATCAAATTAACTAAAATCAGGACCAGACTGCGTAATCCCGCCCTCAAGTCGACCGCAGCAGATCATCGTGTGGCCACGATTGCCGCCAATGCGCCGTATTGCCGCCGCGTTCGGCGCAACTGCGCCTCGGTCGCAGCCAGAATCAGCTACGATCACGGCGACGAATGGCGGCGCGGGGAGGGCAATGTGAACGTCCGGGACTATGTGCAGCGCGATGCGACGGCGCTTGCCGCCGCGGTGAAGGGCGGCGAGACCCATGCGGCGGAGCTGCTGCAGCTCGCGCTGGCGCAGAACGAGCGGGCCCAGCCGAGGACCAACGCCGTCTGCAGGCTGATGGAGCGCGAGGCCCGCGCGCAGCTCGCCAAGCCCGCCAACGGCCCGCTCACCGGCGTACCGTTCCTGATCAAGGACTGCGCCCAGGACTATGCGGGCCTGCCGACGGCCTATGGCAGCAAGGCGCTATCCGGATTCGTCGCCGGCGAGCATGCCTCGGTCGTGAGGCGGTATCTCGAGGCCGGCCTCGTAATCTTCGGCAAGACCAACCTGCCGGAGCTCGCGCTGAAGGGCGTCAGCGACTCCCGCGCCTTCGGCCGCGTCAGCAACCCCTGGAATCCCGCACATACGCCCGGCGGCTCCAGCGGCGGCGCTGCGGCGGCGGTCGCTTCGGGCGTCGTGCCGATGGCCGCCGGCAATGACGGCGGCGGCTCGATCCGCATTCCCGCCGCCTGCTGCGGCCTGTTCGGCCTGAAGCCATCGCGCGGGCTGATCTCGTCAGGGCCCGGCTTCGGCGAGTACTGGTTCGGCGCATCCAGCGAGGGCGTGTTGTCGCGCAGCGTCCGCGACACCGCGCTCGCGCTCGACGTCATCGCGGGCGGCGAGCCCGGTGATCCCTTTCTCACCGCCGAGCCCGGCGTGGTCTACGCCAACGCGGTAGCCCGCGATCCCGGCCGCCTGCGCATCGGCTACACGGTGGCGTCGCCGATCGGGACCGAGGTGCATGCCGAGGCGAAGCTTGCGGTCGACAACGCCGTGAAGCTGCTGCAGGGCCTTGGTCACGAGGTCGAGGAGGCCTCGCCCGACATCGATGGCCCCGCGCTCGCGACAGCGTTCCTGCACATCTATTTCGGCCAGGTCGCGGCGCTGGTCGCCGACGCGCGCGGCAAGGGCGCCAGGCGCGAGGAGTTCGAGCTGCTGACGCGGGTGCTGTCGACGCTCGGCGGCGCGATCTCGGCCGGCGCGCTGACGACGCAGCTGCTGAAATGGAACGAGTTCGCGCGGGCGCTCGCGCGCTTCCATGCCCGCTACGACCTGCTGCTGACGCCGACGCTCGCGCATCCGCCAATCCGGCACGGCGAGGGCGATCCGAGCACCGCCGAGCAGACCCTGCTCGACATGCTCGACCGCATCGGCCTGCTCGGGCTGATGACGCGCTGGGGCCTGCTCGACGGCATGATCGACAAGATCGCCCGCGACAGCCTGCAATATGTCCCGTTCACGCAGCTCGCCAATCTCACGGGCACGCCGGCGATGAGCGTGCCGCTGCACTGGACCGCCGACGGCCTGCCGCTCGGCGTGCAGTTCGTGGGCCGGCTCGGCGACGAGACGAGGCTGCTGCAGCTCGCCCGCCAGCTCGAGCAGGCGCAGCCCTGGTTCGCGCGCCTGCCGGACTGGGTGATGCAGAGCTGACCACACCCGGCGGGCCGGTTCGAGCAGCGCGGTCGTGCGTCGCACGACGCCGTGCACGTCCATCGCGATTGCGTGCGCGCTGTTTGTGGTGTTCTATCTTAGGTGGAGCGCGGTCGCCTAAGCCGCGCCGGCTCGGCGACGTTCTTCGGACGGCCACGTTCTTCGGACCCGGCACATCGCACGTCGCTGCCGTCGTGCGGAAACTACTCCGCGTCGCTTCCGACGGTCCGCTGGTCCGGTGCCGTGCCATGCACGTTGGCGATACTTTCAGAGGGCGGGATCATGAACGTCACAGTCTATTTCGCGACCAACAGGCAACCGATCACGGCTGAAGGCACGAATCAGATTACCGGGTTCAGCTCCGAGCTCGGTCCCGTCAACGGCTTGAACATCAGGTATGGCCGGGCCGAGATCGCGGTCGATCTGCAGGCATCGAGCTATGCCCTGGTGCCTGGATCGCTTCATGTCGAGGACGAGCAACTGATCTTTCCGCAAGGCTCCCGTGCGGTCCTCGGCAGCAATACGATCTTCGGCGCCCTGCGTGCCGACATGCTGGCGAAGGCGCGGCCGACGCTGGCGTTCATTCACGGCTTCAGCAACAGCTTCGTCGACTCGATCGAACGCGCCGGGTGGATCTCGGCGTTCTACGGGATCGACGCCAACATGTTCGTGTTCAGTTGGCCGTCGGTCGCCTCGCTGGTCGGCGTGCCGCTGCCCTTTGTGGACTACCAGCACGATCGCAAGACGGCGGCGGCATCCGGCCCGGCCGTGGCACGCACGCTGCGGCGGCTCTATGATTTCGTCGACGGTCTGCCCGAGAGCGAACGCTGCAACCAGAGCATTCATCTCATCTGTCACAGCATGGGCGTCTATGTCCTGCGCAACGCGTTGCAGGCCTTGATGCAGATGCCCGACCCGGTCGCCGGCGCGGCCATGGCCGGCGGCGTTCCGGCGATGGTGCGGATGGGCGGGACGCAGCCGTCCCTGACCGGATTGCGCAGGACCTTCGACAAGGTCGTGCTCGCGGCGGCCGACGAGGACGCGGACGCGTTCGACGACCCGGCGAAGCTGAAATATCTGCCGCGCACCGCGAGCAGCGTCACGGTCTATCACTCGACCAAGGATTGGGTGCTCAATACGCTGAGCGCGGGCACGAAATTCAACGGTCCGCGGCTCGGCAGCGACGGTCCCGACAACATGGGCAGCATCAGCGACAAGGTCACCGCGATCGATTGTTCGGATGTGACGACGTTCGAGCAGGACCCGCAGCAGCACCAGTATTACCGGATCTTCCCGGTGGTCCGCGACGACATCGTCCAGGTGCTGCAGGGCGTGCCGCAGAACCAGGTCAGCAACCGCGATCCGGTGGGGTCGGGACGCTACCGCATTCGGCCGCAGGCCCGCTTGGCGGTCAGGGCCACCAGTCCCAAGCCGCGCGCCGCGAAGGCGCGCGTCGCCAAGTCCGGTGCTGCGAAGAAGAGGGCGGCCGGCGGGAGCTGAGCGCGGGACGCAGGCGCGCCCGCATGGGCCGGCTCGGCGACGAGACGAGGCTGCTGCGGCTCGCCCGCCAGCTCGAGCAGGCGCAGCCCTGGTTCGCGCGCCTGCCGGACTGGGTGATGCAGAGCTGACGATCTCAGCGTTTGATGATGACCACTTCGAGATACTCCGACGGCACCACCATCGTGCCGTCCTCGGCGCGATTGAGCGTCCCGATCAGGGCCAGCATGTCGCGCTTGAGATCGGCCTGGCGGTCGCCATCAAGCGCAGCGAAGGCCTTGAGCACCGGGCCATAGTAGGTCTTGAACACGTCGACGAAATGCTCAGGCGAGCGGTAGCGCATCGCGAAATGACGCCGATGGCAGCGAATGTCGGTGGCATCGGCGAACATCTCTCGGATGCGTGCCTCGGTGCCCCACAGCGCCGGCGATCTGGCGCCGGCGGGCGGTGGCAGATATTTGCCGAGCGTCTTGAACAACTGGCCGATGAAGCCGTCGGGGGTCCAATTGGCCAGGCCGATCTTGCCGCCGCTGCGGCACACCCGGGTGAGCTCGGCGGCGGCGCGCTCCTGCCGGGGCGTGAACATCACGCCGAATGTCGAGACCACCACGTCGAATGTGCCATCGCCGAACGGAAGCGCCTCGGCATCGGCCTCCTGGAACTGCACGGACAGGCCGTCGGCGGCGGCACGCTGGCGCCCGCGGTCGAGCAGGGCAGGCACGTAGTCGGTCGAGACGACGTTGCACCAGCGCCGCGCCGCAGCCAATGTGACGTTGCCGTTGCCGGCGGCCACGTCGAGCACCTTCTGGCCGGCGCGGATGTCAAGCGCCTCGCAGAGTTCCTCGCCGACGATCTGCAGCGTGTTGCCGACGATGGCGTAGTCGCCGGACGACCACGCGCTGTGCTGGCGTGCCTTGAGCGCGGTGAAATCCGGCTCTGCGGTCGCGCCGGCCTGAATTGCAGCTGATGCGGTCATGATGGTCTCCTCCGGAGAATGCAGCGCTGTTGCGCGCGCTGGTGTGTGGAGACGTACGCGGCAGGCTTCGGGCGGCGCTATCCAGATCGCGACACGGCCATCCGGATCGTGAACTTTTCGAGCGCCGCCGATGACCCATAGGCAATTGGACGTCGTCGCATGATGGACGGAGATCAGGTTCCCCTGGCGGCGCGGCAGCCTTTGCCACGCAGCGTACGCCGCGCGCTCGAAGCGATGCATGACGACCTCGGGCGGCGCTGGACGCTGGCCGATCTGGCGAAGATTGCCGGCGTTTCCGGACGGACCTTGCAGCGCCAGTTCGTCAGGTCGATCGGCCGGTCGCCGCAAATGGTCCGGCAGGAGATCGGCTACGCGCGCGCCCGTGTCGAGTTTCTGCAGGGGCGCGCCGGCGGGAAGGTGATGGACGTCGCGCTGCGCTGCGGCTTCCCGCATTACGGCCGCTTCGCCGCCGGCTATCGTCGCTGCCACGGCGAGACGCCGTCGGAAACCCTGAAGCGGCAGGCGGTCTTGATGGCGCAGCTCGCCGCGTCGCGCACCACCATTGCGCCGGTGCGCGATCGGCCGACCATTGCCTTCGCCATGATCGCCACCGATCCGAGCGTGCGCGAGCTGGCGGACGACCTCGCGGCCGAGCTCACGCTGGCGCTGACCCGCGCGGGATTTGCCGTGACGACCCAGCCGCGCGCGGCGCGCTACCGCATGAACGCGTCGCTCCAGGGTCGGGATGGCGCGTCACGGCTGCTGCTGCAGCTGATCGACCAGGACAGCGGCGGGCTGATATGGGCGCATCGCGGCGAGGTCATGCTGCGGTGGGAGGCCGACAGTCACGAACGGTTGGCCGCCCGCGTGGCGGCATCGCTGCTGCAAAGCCTGCGCCGCGCCGAGATCGATCGGGCGCTGCGCAAACCGGATGAGGATCTGACCGCGCAGGATCTCGCGCTGCGCGCCATGCCCGGCGTGCTGTCGCTCGACGCCGACGGCAACCGCAGTGCGCTCGAGCTGCTGCATCAGGCCATCGCCCGCGATCCCCGTCATGCCCTGGCCACGGCGCTCGCGGCCTGGGCCTACGGCCAGCGCGCGGTCTATCATTTCGGCACCGCGCCCGGGCAGGACCGGCAGCTTGGTCGCGCCCTGGCGCAGCGCGTGCCGACCGAGCTTGCGGATGCGACCGTGCTGTGCGTGCTCGGCAACGCGCTCACCTTGCTGGATGAGCTCGCCGAGGCCGAGCAGGTGGTGGGCCGGGCGCTCGCGCTGGATGGCGGTGCCGCCTGGGCCTGGAGCCGCAGCGGCTGGCTCGATGTCTATCGCGGCGATGCCGCGTCGGCGATCGAGCGCTTTCGGATTGCGCTGGATCTCGCGCCGCAGGACCCGCTCGCCTTCAACGCCATCATTGGAATCGGCTGCGCGCATTTCGCCGCCGGGACCTACGCGGAGGCGGCGCGCTGGCAGCAGCGCGGCCTGCGCGAGCACCCGTCGTCGCTCTGGGTGCACCGGACCATGTGCCCGTCCCACGTGCTGGCGGGCGAGCGATCCGCGGCCCTGCGCAGTCTGCAGGCGCTGCGTGCCGGCTATCCGGACCTGACCCTGGCCGAGGTCCAGCGCGGCATGCCGCCGCTACCGGACGCCTATTCGGCCCGGGTATTCGAGGGATTGTCCGACGCCGGCCTGCCGGCGTAGCGGCGGCCGGTCACCGTCACCTCTTCGGCATGCCGATGGCGCGGCCGAGCCCGTCGGGCTGCGGCAGCGCGGCATGCGCCTGCAGCACGCGGGCGATGTTGGCCTGGATGTCCGGCGGAAACGGCGCGACCTTGCGCTTGGTCATGTCGATATGCACCGACATGCCCTCCGAACTCGCCGAGATCCAGCCTTCGTCGGCGTGGCGGAGCTCCTCGAACGTGTGCAGCCGCTTCTCGTCGGCACCGATCAGCCAGACTGCGACCTGCACCGGATCACCCAGATGGATCTCGCGCAAATAGCGCACGTGGCACTCCGTGATGAAGGTCGAGCCCTGCCGTTCCTTCATGTAGGCCGGTCCGATGCCGAGCTCGGCCCATAGCTGGTCGATCGCGCGGTCGAACATCACGTTGTAATAGGCCATGTTGAGATGGCCGTTGTAGTCGATCCATTGCGGCTCGATCTGCATGATGGACGACAGGAACGGCCCCGCGCCGGCTTGTGTGGGCACTGCATTATCGCTCATCGGCTCTTCCGTTTGCTCCCTTGACCCCTGTTGCGTCCTTTGCCACGGTCCGCCCAACTTTCGGAGGAAGCAGTGGCGACGACGATCCCCCATCACGATTTGAAGCGGCCCGCGCCGGAGGCGCTCAAGAGCGCGCTCGACGCGCTGGCGGCCCGCTTCGGCAACCGGCTCATCACCTCGCAGGCCGTGCGCGAGCAACATGGCCATACCACGACCTGGCTGCCGACGCAGCCGCCGGATGGCGTGGTGCTGGCGCAGGAGACCGCCGACATCCAGGACGTCGTCCGCATCTGTGCGCCAAAGGGCGTGCCGATCATTCCGTTCGGCACCGGCACCTCGTTGGAGGGCCAGGTCAATGCGCCGGCCGGCGGCATCTGCATCGACATGCGCGACATGAACAAGGTGCTGGAGGTGCATGCCGAGGACCTCGACTGCGTGATCCAGCCCGGCATCACCCGCAAGACCTTGAACGAATATCTGCGCGACCAGGGCCTGTTCTTTCCGATCGATCCCGGCGCCGACGCGTCCCTCGGCGGCATGGCGTCGACGCGGGCCTCCGGCACCAATGCGGTGCGCTACGGCACCATCCGCGAGAACGTGCTGGCGCTGAAGGTCGTGCGCGGCGACGGCGAGATCATCAAGACCGGCACCCGCGCCAAGAAGTCCGCGGCCGGCTACGATTTGACGCACCTGTTCATCGGCGCCGAGGGCACGCTCGGCATCATCTGCGAGATGACGATCCGGCTGCGCGGCATTCCCGAGACCATCGCCGCGGCGTCGTGCTCGTTCGAGACCGTGCGCGGCGCCTGCCAGGCGACGATCCTTGCGATCCAGACCGGCATTCCGGTGGCGCGCATCGAGCTGCTCAATGCGGCGCAGGTCAGGGCCTGCAACGCCTATTCCAAGCTGACGCTGCCGGAGACGCCGCTGCTGCTCTTGGAGTTTCACGGCAGCGAGGCCGAGGTCGCCGAGCAGTCGAAGAACTTTTCCGAGATCGCCAGGGAGTGCGGCGGCGGCGACTTCGCCTGGACCACCAAGCCGGAGGACCGCACCAAGCTGTGGCAGGCGCGTCACGATGCCTATTGGTCCGTGAAGGCGATCCGGCCCGGTGTTGGCGTGGTCGCGACCGATGTCTGCGTGCCGATCTCCAGGCTCGCGGACTGCGTCACCGAGACCGAGGAGGACCTCGCGCGTCTCAGGCTGACCTCGCCGATCGTCGGCCATGTCGGCGACGGCAATTTCCACTGCTCCTTGATGTGCGACGTCGACGACGCCGACGAGATGGCGCGCGGCGACGAGTTCATGCATCGCCTCGTCGAGCGCGCGCAGGCCATGGGCGGCACCTGCACCGGCGAGCACGGCATCGGCCAGGGCAAGCAGAAATATCTCGAGTCCGAGCTCGGCCCGGAAGCGCTCGATGCGATGCGCGCGGTGAAGCAGGCGCTCGATCCGCAGAACATCTTCAATCCCGGCAAGATCATCCCGGCGCGCTGATCGGCAATCCAAGCCGAGCTGGGTTTCGGATTTGGGTTCGGCGTGCAGGCCCGCTGCTCACATAGGGCCGCTACTCACATCTCCCAGCTCGCGGGAGATGTCGGAATGCATCACGATTCACCAAATAGAAAACGCCGCCGCGTTCGACACGCGGCGGCGCTTTGTTTCCGTGCAGATCAACGGCAGACGCGGCGCGGTCCCCACGGCGTCGGCCGCACCCAGCAGGTGCGCGGGCCGTAGACGCCGTAGCCGTAGGGGCGATAGACGCGCGGGGCGGGCCGGCAGCGGCCCCAGCGGTCGGGGAACCAACCGGGACCACAGCCGCCGGCGACGCGCTCGACATTGCTGTCCGGAGCAGCCGGCTGGGCTGGCAGCGTGAAGGCCTGCGCGGCCGACGCGCCCAACATGACGGTCGCGGCGAGCAGGGCGGAGGTGAACAGATTGCGCATTGCAGTGCGGTCCTCTCGTTGGTTTCGAAGCAGTGCAGTCCTTAGACGTCGTCGGGCAAATTTTGGTTTCGCAATATTTTCGAGGTCTCGAAACCTCTTCCCAGTACCATAGAGCTCTCGACGACGCCGGTCGCCCGATGCAGCTCTGCCGATCATGTGGCGCATCGCTGCAGTGTCGACGCCATCGTGCGGTCTTCTAGCAGACATTCGCTGCAAGGAACATGAACGATCAGCGACGCGTTCCGCTGGCTTTCGTCGCAGGCGGCATCATTTTCCGCCTTGCTGCGCCTTTGCGTCCTTCAACGCCGTCCTGCAGCCGTCGGAGAGCTTGTCGAACTTCTCGATCATGCATTGCTTGATGCGGCCGCCGCCCGGGATGATTCCAGTACAGAGCGTACGCACATCGTCGCCGCAGGCCTGGCGCATGGCGCTCCTGTCCTGAGCCTGGGCGGCGGTGCTGGAGATGACTATCAACAGCAGCGGAAGCAGCTTGTGCATGATCGATGATTCCTCTCTCGCCGCGGCCGACGCGCCGGGCCTCGTGAGGCGGTTGTCTCGCCGATGAATTTAGCGGGCATATGTCGACCGTCGCCGCAACGTGTAACGGTTCGTATCACGAGGTCACTGCGCAGAGCGCAAGCGTCCGCCTGCCGCCGGGGTCGTCGTCGACCACGGCGGCGCTCGTGCCGCCATTCCCTCAAGCGTGCACATCCGAGGCACTGCTGCGCAGCTTCTGCAGCGCGTGATCGACGCTGTGGAACACGCGCTCCCGGGGCAGCACATCGTACAGGCCGAACCGTTCGAAGGCCGCCTGGGCCCGCAGCGACTCCAGCCGCGCCACCGCGAACACGATACCGGCCTCGTTGCAGATATGGATCACGTCGCGCAGGGTCTGCGCGGCGGTGAAATCGATCTCGACGATGGCGCTGGCCTCGAACACCACCAGCCGCGGCTTGCGGCTGCGCAGCAGGCGCTGCATGTCGGCGCGGAACGTCGCCGCATTGAGGAAGCTGAGCGGGGCCTGGAAGCCGACCACGGCGATGTCGGACAGTTCCTCGCCCTTGATCTGCGGATGCGCCGGCCACCAGATCGTCGTGTCCGGCACGCGCTGGAAGGCGATGAGGTGGGCGCGCGTCGTGCTCCAGATGCCGTGCAGCAGCGACAGCGCGATGCCGAGCGCGACGCCCTGCTCGATCGGCAGTGCGACGATGGCCACCGCGGTGGCCAGGATGAGCAGGAACTCGCCCTTCGACGCACGATAGACGCTCGTGATCTGCGCGACGCGGATGATGCGCAGCGCGACGAACAGCAGCACGCCGCCGAGCCCCGCCTCCGGGACGTTTGCAAGCAGCCGGGCTCCGAACAGCACGAGCAGCAGCACGATCCCAGCGGCGAGCAGGCCCGCGACCTGCGACCGGCCGCCGGTCTCGACCACGATGCCGGTGCGCGGTGGACTCGCATTGACCGGAAACGCGCCGAACAATCCGGCCAGCAGGCTGCCGGCACCGGCGCCGAGGAAGTCGCGGTCGACGTCGGCCGCGCGGTCGGGATCGGAAGGGAACGAGCGCGTCGTCGCCGACGTCTGCACCATCACCACGACCGCGATCAGGAAGGCGAGCGGAACCAGCTTCGCCCATTGTTCCGGCCCGATCAGCGGCACGGACGGCATCGGCACCGTGCCGGCGATCTCGCCGATGACGGGCACGCCGCGTCCCCGCAGCCCGGCCGAGAGCACGAACAAGGTCGAGGCCGTAAGCGCGATCAGCGCGCCGGGAATGCGGGCGCTGATCCGCTCGCAGACCGTGATGGTCGCGAGCACGCCGAAGCCGATGAGCATCGTGTACCCGTTGGCCTTGCCGAGTTCGCCAGCGAGGGTGGCGATCCGCGCCAGCGTTGGCCCGCTCGGTGACGGCAGGCCGAGCACGCCCGGCAATTGCGAGACGATGATGTGAACGGCGATGCCGGCCAGGAAGCCCACGGTGACCGGCACCGACAGCAGGTTGGCGATGCCGCCGAGCCTGAAGCCGCCGGCCAGCACCAGCATGACTCCGACCAGCAGCGCCAGCGCCGCAGCGAGGCTGCCGTATTCAAGCGTGCCGCTGGCCGCGAGCAGCGCCAGGCCGCCGGCGAAGATCGGCGTGATCGTGGAATCGGCGCCGCAGGACAGGAAGCGGTTGGCGCCGAACAGCGCGAACCCCAGCGATCCCGCCATGAAGGCGAAGAAGCCGGTCTCGGGCGTGAAGCCGCCGAGCTTGGCGGTCGCCATCTGCTCGGGGATCGCGATCGCCGCCAGCGTCAATCCGGCGGCGAGATCGGCGGGCAGGGCGCTGATCCGCCAGCCTCGCAGCGAGCGGAGCATCGGCCAATGATGGTTGCCGTCGTGGCGTGGTTGCTCGATCATGTCGATGTCTCCAAGCGCATCACGGTCGATGTGTTCGTCCGCTCACGCAAGATCGCGATCCCAGGGCGGCTCCGGCGCGAACGCCGCGGCGAGGTGGTCTATGAAGGCGCGCACCTTGGCCGATGGCGTGCGGTCCGGCAGATAGACGGCGTGCACCGCCAGCAGGTCCGACGGCGGCGCGTCGAGCGTCAGCGGCACCAGCCGGCCCGCGCGGATGTCGTCGCCGACGATGAAGGTCGGCTGGTAGATCACGCCCTGTCCGGCCAACGCCGCCGCGAGCAGCGCATCGCCATTGTTGGCGCGCAGATTGCCGCTCACGGTGACATCGACCGCGGCTTTGCCGCCCATGCGCCAGCGCGACGGGCCGGCCGCCGCCAGCGTATAGCCGAGGCAGTTGTGACCGGCGAGATCGGCCGTGGTGCGCGGTGTCCCATGCACGGCGAGATAGGACGGCGCGGCGCACACCATCATCCGGCACGGCGCCAGCCGCCGCGCCACCAGGCTGGAGTCCTTGAGCGTGCCGATGCGGATCGCGAGATCCCAGCCTTCCTCGATCAGGTCGACCAGCCGGTCGTTGAGGCCGAGCTCGACGCTGACGCCGGGATAGAGCGCGGCGAAGCCGGCGAGCAGCGGCGCGATCTGGCGCGTGCCGAAGGCGAGCGGGACATTGAGGCGCAACAGCCCGCGCGGCTCGACGCGGTCGGCCGCGATCGCGCTCTCGGCCGCCTCGAAGTCGCCGAGCACGCGCTCGGCAAGGTCGAGATAGCGGCGTCCGGCCTCGGTGATGGTCAGCCGGCGCGTGGTGCGGTGAAACAGCTTGGTGCCGAGTCGCGTCTCCAGCGCCGCGAGGTGTTTTGTCACCATGGTCGGCGACATGCCGAGCAGGCGGGCCGCGCCCGACAGGCTTCCGCAGCCGGCCACCTTCGAGAGCACCTCCAGTCCGGTCAGCCGGTCCAACACTGGATCATCTCACTCTTGGAGTGTGAACTGATTTTCCATTGTAGCGGATTATCGTCTGAGGGGAAATGATCCATATGGCGGGAAGTCCCCACGGAGGTCCCGATGATCGATTCCCGTACTGCGCCTTATGCCGCGCTCCTGCTCCGCCTCACTCTTGGCGGGCTGTTCCTGGCCCATGCCAGCCTCAAGCTATTCGTCTTCAGCCCGGCCGGCACCGCAAAGTTCTTCGGCAGCATCGGCCTGCCGCCCGAGCTGGCCTATCTCGTGATCGCCGCCGAGATCCTGGCCGGCATTGCCCTGATCCTCGGCATCGCCACCCGCTGGGTCGCGCTCGCCGCCGTGCCGATCCTGCTCGGCGCCATCTTCACCGTGCATGGCTCTGCCGGGTTCTTCTTCAACAATCCGAAGGGCGGCTGGGAGTATCCGGCGTTCTGGGCCGTCACCCTGGTGATCCAGGCCCTGCTCGGCGACGGCGCCTATGCGCTGGGCAGCCTTCGCAGCGGCCTTGCCGGCGGGCAGTTGCGCAGCGCGCATTGATCGTCATGGTTGGTTGACTGCCGCGACAATCTCAGTGTCGTCCCCGCGAACGCGGGGACCCATAACCACAAGCGGACTTGGGTCGAGCACGCTGGTCGACGCGCAGCCTGCCTCAAACGTCGATCCCGCGGTATGGGTCCCTGCTTTCGCAGGGACGACGGCTGTGGGTTGGGTTGACAGGTGGACATCCCTATATCGCCCGAGGAGAGATGACATGACCCTGCCCAGCATCTTCCTGTCGCACGGCTCGCCGATGCTGCCGCTCACGGATTCGGCCGCCCGTGACTTCCTCGTCGGCCTCGGCGGCAGCCTGCCGCGGCCGAAGGCGATCCTGGTGATCTCGGCGCATTGGGAGACCGACATCCCCGCCGTCAATGCGGTGGCCACCAACGAGACCATCTACGACTTCTACGGCTTTCCCCGCGAGCTCTATCAGTTGCGCTATCCCGCGCCGGGGGCGCCCGATCTCGCGCAGGCCGTCGCGGCGCGGTTGCAGGCGGCCGGCCTGCCGGTCGGCATCGACCGCGAGCGCGGCCTCGATCACGGCGCCTGGGTGCCGCTGCTCCTGATGTACCCGCAGGCCGACATTCCGGTGCTGCAGCTCTCGGTCCAGACCGAGCAGGGCCCTGCGCATCATCTCGCGCTCGGCCGTGCGCTGGCGCCGCTGCGCGAGGAGGGCGTGCTGATCATCGGCAGCGGCAGCTTCACCCACAATCTCGGCGAGTTCCGCAAGCGCCGGCTCGACATCGACGATCCCGCGCCCTCCTGGGTGGTCGACTTCGCCGACTGGGTGCACCAGGCCGCGATCGAGGGCCGCGTCGACGATCTCGTCGACTACCGCCGTCTCGCCCCGCATGCGCGCGACAACCATCCGACCGACGAGCACTTCCTGCCGCTGTTCGCCGCGCTCGGCGCCGCCGGCGAGGGCGCCCGCGTGGAGCGCCTGCACAACAGCGCCAATTACGGCGTGCTGCGCATGGACGTGTATGCGTTCCACGGCGCAGACGAGGCGAAGGCTGCGGCGTGAGCCGTTGACTTGTTAGTTCGATCTGCATCTGCCCGTCGGGCCCATTTTGCCCGACGGGTTACTTTGTCGCAGACGATTTCGCTTGCGTCGTCGGGCAAATCACCGCGATCCTTCCGCGCATCCCGCCTCACTTGCGGAGGGGCGTTGCGCGCGATCGTCACGACACGCGAGGCGGGGAGCGGTGGCCGCGAGAACTCGCAGCATGTCCTTTCGATGTGCGGACGAACGAAGCTCTTGCGGACGTGAAGTTGCAGGGTTCTGATACCTCGACGCTGGTATCACCGCGCAACGCGTGAAACGCGTTGTCGCGCATGGCGGCCAACAAGCCGAGCGCCAGGAAGCCTGCATATAAGCGTGAAGACCATCGCGCAGGGAGGGCCGGGCGATCTCGGCTGAACCTGTGGTACCTGCCGCCTGCATTTTTTTGAGCAGGCGGGCCACGGGCGCGGCCAGCGCCCGGCCTTCCCTGCGCCCTCCTGATTGATGAGGGTGAACGGACGTTGCACAGCCCGGGCATGTCATGCCGCGGAATTGCAGACGCGCGTCTGTTCGATCGATGGATTCAAGCTGTCGCCACAATCGTCATTGCGAGCGCAGCGAAGCAATCCAGAATCTCTCCGCGGCACGAGTCTGGATTGCTTCGCTGCGCTCGCAATGACGAAGGAGAGGAGCTGCCTCCAATCTGTGCGCCGCACACATGACCTCGGAGGTAACTGACACGGGATGGCGCGGCGTAGAAAATCCTTGACCCCTCCGCATGCAGATGATGCGAAGGATGCACCAGGGAGTGAAACAACCATGCGCCTGCCGTTCTATTATGGCTGGGTCATCGTCGCCGTGACCTTCGTGACGATGGCGATCGGGGTCAATGCGCGCACCGCGTTCTCGCTGTTCTATCCGCCTGTTCTCGCCGAATTCGGCTGGGACCGCGGCGTCACCGCCGGCGCGTTCTCGTTCGGCTTCGTTGCCTCCGGAATCGTCAGTCCGCTGATCGGACGGCTGATGGATCGCACCGGCCCGCGGGCCGTAATGGAGCTCGGCGTCGCGCTGATGGCTTGCGGACTGTTGCTGGCGCCGCTGACCTCGCAGCCCTGGCATCTCTACCTCACCATTGGCGTGATGGTCGGCGCCGGCAGCGTCTGTCTTGGCTATTCCGGCCAGTCCCTGTTCCTGCCGAACTGGTTCATTCGCCGCCGCGGGCTGGCGATCGGCATCGCCTTCGCCGGCGTCGGCGTCGGCTCGATGACGCTGTTGCCGTGGGTGCAGCACATGATCGCGCAGACCAACTGGCGCACGGCCTGCACCGCGATGGGCATCGTCGTGCTGGTCGTGCTGGCGCCGATCAATCTCTTGCTGCGCAAGAAGCCGGAGGAGATCGGCCTGCGCCCCGACGGCGACGCCGCGCCGCTCGCCCACGCGGCCAAGCCGGTGTCCAACGTCGTCGACGCCGCCTGGGCCGGCACCGACTGGACGTTGTCGCGCGCGCTGCGCACGGGCCGGTTCTGGTGGCTCGCGCTGGGCTATTTCTTCGGGCTCTATGTCTGGTACGCGGTGCAGGTGCACCAGACGAAATACCTGCTCGAGATCGGCTTCAGCTCGAGCGTCGCGGTGTGGGCGCTCGGGGCCGTCAGCCTGCTCGGGATTCCCGGCCAGATCGCGCTCGGCCATCTGTCGGACCGCCTGGGGCGCGAGGCGGTGTGGGGATTGGGCTGTCTCGGCTTCGCGATCTGCTTCGCCGCGCTGATCGCGCTCAAGGCCGCGCCGTCGCTGGTGCTGATCTACGTCATGGTGGCGACGCAGGGCGCGCTGGGCTACGGCCTGACCTCGGTGATGGGCGCGGTCGCGCTGGAAATATTCCAGGGGGCGCATTTCGGCAGCATCTTCGGAACGCTGATGTTGATCGGGCTGTGCGGCGGCGCAGCGGGGCCGTGGGTGACCGGCGTGCTGTATGACTACACCCTGAGCTACACGCCGGGCTTCGTGATCGCCTTCCTCGGCGCCTTCGTCTCGGCGGCGGCGATCTGGATCGCGGCCCCCCGCCGGGTCCGCCTCGTCGCCGGCCAGTTGCACAGGTTAAAGACGGCGGGGGCGGCGGCATGATGTGTGATCGGGGCCGACTTGCCATCGCGCCGCGGCCGTGAGCTAATCGGCCAATCCAGGGAGAGGAACCCCATGAACGAGCATGTCCAGGCCGCCAAGGCCGCGCCGCTGTTCAATCCGCTGTCGCCGGAGTTCATCCGCGACCCCTATCCCTTCTATGCGCAACTGCGCGACAACGATCCGATGCATGTGACGCCGTTCGGCGCGTTCCTCGCCAGCCGGCACGCGGAATCGAGCCTGGTGCTGCGCGACAAGCGCTTCGGCAAGGACTTCGTCGCGCGTTCGATCCGGCGCTACGGCCCCGACATCATGAAGGAGCCGGTGTTCCAGAGCATGCGGCATTGGATGCTGCAGCAGGACCCGCCGGACCACACCCGGCTGCGCGGCCTCGTCGTGAAGGCGTTCACGGCGCGGCGGGTCGAGGACATGCGGCCGCGCATCCAGGAGATCGTCGACCGCACGCTCGATCAGGTGATCCCGCAGGGCCGGATGGATCTGATCGAGGATTTCGCCTTCAAGCTGCCCGTCACCGTGATCTGCGACATGCTTGGGATTCCCGAGGAGCATCGCGAGGCGTTCTACAAGAGCTCGCGCGAGGGCGGCCGCCTGCTCGAGCCGGTGCCGCTGTCCAAGGCCGAGATCGCCGAGGGCAATGCCGGCAATGCCGTGTCCAAGGCGTATTTCCAGCACCTGTTCGAGCTGCGCCGGAAACATCCGGGCGACGACCTGACGACGCAGCTGCTGCAGGCCGAGGAGGATGGTGCCAAGCTCAGCCATGAGGAACTCACCGCCAACATCATCCTGCTGTTCGGCGCGGGACACGAGACCACGGTCAACCTGATCGGCAACGGCCTGCTGGCGCTGCACCGCAACCCGGAGCAGCTGGCGCTCTTGAAGGCGCGGCCGGAGCTGATCACGAACGCGATCGAGGAATTCCTGCGCTACGATTCCTCGGTGCAGCTCACCGGGCGGGTCGCGCTCGAGGATATCGAGGATCTCGGCGGCCGGCGGATTCCTGCGGGCGAGAGCGTGCTGTGTCTGCTCGGCTCGGCCAACCGCGATCCCGCGGTGTATCCGGACAATCCGGAGCAGCTCGATATCACCAGGCCAAACGTGAAGCCGCTGTCGTTCGGCGGCGGCATCCATCATTGCCTGGGCGCGCAGCTTGCCCGGATCGAGGCCGAGATCGCCATCGGAACCCTGCTGCGGCGGCTGCCGGAGCTGAAGCTAGACGATCCGGACAACCCGGACTGGCGGCCGACCTTCGTGCTGCGCGGCCTCAAACGGCTGCCGGCCCACTGGTAACCATCTTCGTCAACGGAGTTGTCCAACGCCCCGGAAAGACCGACAGCGCTGTGACTTCGCCATACTTAATCCTATATGATGCAGCGCTCCGGTATCGATGCCAGTGGGCCGCGGCCGCATTGGTTTTAAGGTTGGGACGCCGGAGCGTTGTCCTTTGAGGGAGACCCCGTGCAGACGACCCTGCTCGGCTTGGCGATTGCCTTCATCCTTGCGCTCCTTGCTGCGCTGATCGGCCCGTACTTCGTCGACTGGAACCAGTTCCGGCCGCAGTTCGAGGCCGAGGCGGGCAAGATCATTGGCGTGCCCGTGCGGGTCGCCGGTGCGCTGGACGCACGGCTGTTGCCGACGCCGACGCTGCGGCTGCGCCAGGTCACCTTCGGCGGCGCCAACCACCTCGGCAAGCTGCGCGCCGACAAGCTCGACGTCGAATTCAGCCTCGGCGACCTCATGCGGGGGCAGTGGCGGGCGAACGAGCTCACCATCGGCGGCATGGCGGCCGATCTCGGCCTCGATGCCAAGGGTCAGGTCGACCTGCCGGCAGCCTCCGGCCGCTTCGATCTGGCCGCGCTCGCCATCGACCGGCTCAACCTCACCGGCCGTGTCGCGCTGCACGACGCGGCCAGCCGCTCGACGCTGGAACTGACCGACATCGTCTTCTCCGGCGACGTGCGTTCGCTGGCCGGTTCGCTGCGCGGCGATGGCGCGGTGTCGATCCGCGGCGGCCGCTACCCGTTCCGGGTGTCGTCGAGCCAGGACAAGGACTCCAACGGCCTGCGCGTCCACCTCAACATCGACCCGGGCGAGCGTCCCGTGATGGCCGACATCGAAGGCCTCATCAGCTTCCCCAACCGCTCGCCGAAGTTCGAGGGCGCGCTGACGCTGTCGTCGCCCCCGAAGGAGCAGGGCGCCGACAACGACAAGCCCGCCCAGCCTGTGAAGGAGCCATCCGCAAAGCAGGCTCAACAGGCCAAGGCGGGTCCGCTGAACCAGGCCGGCGCGACGCCTTGGCGCATCGCCACCAAGATCGTCGGCGACCAGGCGTCGGCCAAGCTCGACCAGATCGAGGTCAGCTTCGGCCAGGAGGATCGCTCGCTCAAATTCGCGGGCAGCGGCGACGTCCGTTTCGGCGCCGCCCCCGTGCTGAAAGCCTCACTGTCCGCACGCCAGCTCGATGCCGACAAGCTCCTGGCCGGCGGTGACGACATCAAGGATCGACGGGCGATCGCGCCCGCGCTGGTGCTGCCGGCGCTGCGCAATTGGATCGCACAACTGCCGACCCTGCCGATGCCGGCCAACGTGCAGTTCGCGACCGAGCAGATCATGCTTTCCGGCCGCCCGGTGCAGAACTTTACTGCCGACCTCCACAACGAGCCTTCGGCATGGAGCCTCGAAAAGGTCGATCTGCGCGCGCCCGGCTCGACACGGCTGACCTTCCGGACCATCGGCATCTCGACCTCGGTCACATCGGGCTTCACCGGCGCGCTTGATCTCGAATCGTCGGAGCCCGACACGCTGGTGGCCTGGCTGCAGGGCCGCAGCGACAGCAGCTATCGCACGCAGCGTCCGCTGCGGCTGCGTGGCGACCTCAACGTGGCGCCGGAGCGGGTCGCGATCGACAGCCTCAAGGCCGACATCGACGGCGGCTCCGTTGATGGACGCGTCGCCCTCGTCAACCGGCCAGCGGGGCCGGGCTCGCGTTTCGAGGCGGTGCTGAAGGGCGATCGGCTCGATCTCGACGCGGCGATGGCCGTGACCCGTTCGCTGGTCGGCGTTACCGGCGAGTGGCCGGCGGAGGCCAGCGTGGCGCTGGACGTCGGCCGCGCCAAGCTCAGCGGCCAGGAGCTGCGTCCGCTCACCGCGCGCTTTTCCTACGATCCCAAGACCATCGCCATCGACCAGATCAAGTTCGGCCAAAGCAGCGGCGTGACGAGCGAGGGCTCCGGCCGGTTCGATCGCGCCGATGCAACCGGGCGGCTGGTGGTGACCTCGATGGCCGGCTCGCTCAAGGAGATCACTGCGCTGGTGCAGCCGCTGGCGCCGCAGATCGCCGCCCGCTTCGATGCGCTCGGCACGCCTGCCGGTGCCGCCCGGCTGAAGCTCACGCTCGATCTCGCCAAGGATCCGGCCAATGCCGATCGCAGCCAGGCCAAGGCGGTGCTCGATCTCGACGCGCCGCAACTCAAGGGCTCGGCGACGCTGACGGCAAAACCGTCGGCGGCGGCGCTGCGCAGCTTCGAGCTCGATGCGATCGATCGAACCGAGCTTGGAATCGAGAGCCGGGTGTCGTCGGAGCAGGGCAGTGCCGTGCTGGCGCTGCTCGGACTCGATCGCGTCGCGGCGGCGGGCAACGGTCCGGCCCAGTTCGACGCCAGCGTGACCGGCGGCTGGCGGACGCCGCTGCGGGTGAATGCGAAGCTGTCAGGCGCCGGTCTCGATGGCGATGCGCAAGGCTCCGTCGATCCCTGGGGCGACACCGCCAAGGCCAACGTCAATCTGCGCCTGCGCAGCGCCAACCTGTCGCCGTTGTTCGGATTGAAGCCGCAGGATCCGGCGGCGCAGAACATCCGGCTGTTCGGCCGTCTTGGTCTTTCCAACAATCGCGTGACGCTCGACGACATCGACAGCACGGTCGGCGGATCGCGGCTGCGTGGCCGGCTCGCGCTGGTGCTCGATGACGACAAGCAGATCGACGGCGAACTCGGGCTGGACGCGCTCGACGTGCCGCAAGTGTTCTCGGTGCTGATCGGCGGGGCCGGGCGTGAGTCGGCCGAGCCTTTGGGCGCCGGTCTCTTGAAGGGATGGCGCGGACGCGTCTCGTTTCAGGCCCTCAGCGGCGCCATTCTGAACGGCACTGATCTGCGTCCGCTGGGCGGCGCCATCAAGAGCGACGGCCAGTCGCTGACCATCGAGAATCTCAAGGGCAAGCTCGGCGGAGGCGACGTCAACGCGACCGTGGATGCGCGCTCCAACGCGAATGGTCTCGTCCTGAACGGCCGCGTCGAGTTGGCCGGCATTGACGGCAACGCGCTACGCTATCACAGCCTGAAGATGCCGGCCGGCAAGGTTTCGGCGCAGATGACGCTCGCCGCCGAAGGACGCAGCGTGCAGGCAATGATCAATGCGCTCTCGGGCAATGGCACGGTGACGCTTGACAATGCGGCGCTCCCCAATCTCGACCCGCGGGCGTTCGATGCGGCGTTGCGCGCGGCCGACGCAGGCCAGGTGAGCGACGACGGCAAGTTGCGGCAGGTGATCGAGCCGGTGCTGGCATCGGGGACGTTGCCGGTCACGGCTGCGCAGATCCCCTTCATCATCCGCGATGGCCGGCTGCGTGTCGGCGCCACCACGCTCGAAGCGCAGGGCGCCCGTGCCATCGTCTCCGGTGGCTTCGACATTCCGGCCGATCAGGCCGACATTCGCGTCAGCCTGAGCACGAGCACGGTCGGCAATGCAAATAGCCGTCCCGAGATCCAGCTGTTCGTGGTCGGGACGTCCGAGGCGCTGACGCGCGCGGTCGACGTCACCTCGCTGTCGTCGTGGCTGGCGGTGCGTGCCATCGATCGCGAGACGCGGCGGCTGGATGCGATCGCGCGCGGCGAGGTGCCGCCGGCCTATCCGTCGTCGACGGCGTCGCTGCCCGGTGCACCCGAGGCTGGCCCGGCGGCACCGAGCGCGGCCGACGTGCCGCTGCCCGGTCGTGATCCGCGGCGCGAGCCGCGCACCAAGCTCGGTGGTCCGCGCGCCGTCGTGCCGCCGCTGACCCCGCCGCTCTCGGCTCCCGCCCCTGCGCCTCAGCCGGCGGCACCGATGGCATCGAGCCAGCCGCAGGTCGCGCCCTTGCCGCCGCCGGTCGAGATCAAGCCCGCGCCGGGTGCGCTGCCGCCGCGCCCACGGCCGGTGCCGCGTCCGCCGGTCGTGCTGACGCCGCCGGGCAGTCCATGATGCCGGCTGACGGCGTGCGGAGACCGCGCCGATGATGACCTTGCGACAGGTCGAGGTCATTCGCGCGGTCATGGTGACGGGCACCATCAACGGCGCCGCGCGCCTGCTGAAGGTGTCGGCACCGGGCGTCAGCCGTCTGGTGAAATACACCGAGCGCTCGCTCGGCATCCGCTTCTTCCAGCGCCAGAACGGCCGCTACTTCCCGACGCCCGAGGCGCAGAACATCTTCGAGCAGATCAACAGCGTCTACGAGAAGGTCGACGATCTCAGCTACATCATCTCCAACATCGGCCGTGGCGCGCTGTCGGAACTGCGCGTCGGCTCGGTGCCCAGCATCTCCCAGGTGATGGTGCCGCGCGCGATCGAGCGCGTCCGCCGCCGCTATCCTGATTTGGGCATCGACATCAACATCCTCAAGATCGAGGAGGCGATCGACTATCTGATGCTGGGAAAGGGCGAGTGCGTGGCGATGAGCTACCGGCTCGATCATTCCGGGCTCGAATTCCTGCCGCTGGCCTCAGGCGAATTGTTCTGCATCGTGCCGCCGGGACACGAGCTCGCCGGCCGCAAACAGGTCTCGGCTGCCGAGATGACGCGCTATCCGCTGATCGGCATCGATCCCAACGACCCCTACGGCCGGATCATGGCCGAGATCTTCGCGCGCAACAAACTCAGCTACAATATCTCGATCAAGGCGCGCTTTGGCACCACAGTTTGCGCGCTGGTGAAGGCCGGGCTCGGCATCGCTGTGATCGACCAGTTCACGGTCGCGCATGGCGGCTATCCCGGCATTGAGTTGATCAAGATCGCC
The DNA here is from genome assembly GCF_051167575.1 of Bradyrhizobium sp. HKCCYLS3070. NCBI lineage: Bacteria > Pseudomonadati > Pseudomonadota > Alphaproteobacteria > Hyphomicrobiales > Nitrobacteraceae > Bradyrhizobium > Bradyrhizobium sp. HKCCYLS3070. Next base: position 212,523 of record NZ_JBNPTI010000005.1, on the reverse strand, counting down.
GAGCCGACGCGGTTCGACACCTACATCGCGGTCAAGCGCGGTACGCCGCTGTCGCTCTACGCCGAACACTTCATCGACTGCTTGCGCGCGGAGATGCGCGCGCTGGAGCCCGGCCGACGTCAGGTGGCCAAACCGGCGAAATCCGGTGGCGGCAAAAAATAACATGATGTTAGGTTCAGCCGATATTTGAGTAATTGTGTTAGCGAGCGGACGCGCTATCGTCTGCAACGAAATCCGCGCGTGCGGCGCTCGCACGTCACAGCAGCAAGAGACAAAAGCGAACGTGCCTGATCTTTCCGCGCTCAAAGCCCGAAAATTCCTGACCGGCTTGATCGGTGCCCCGATCGCGCATTCGGCCTCTCCCGCCATGCACGAGCACGCCGCGGCGGCGCTCGGCGTGCGCTGCCATTATCAGCTGATCGAGGTCGCCGGCGCGGATCGTGCCGGACTGGCGATGCTGCTGGAGGGCGTGCGCCGGCTCGGCTTTGCCGGCGTCAACGTGACCTATCCCTACAAGGAAGCCGTGGTCGAGCTGCTCGACGAGTTGGCGCCGAAGGCGGCGGCGATGGGCGCCGTGAATACCGTCGTCGTCCGCGACGGCCGGCTGATCGGCCACAACACCGATACCACCGGCTTCGAGCGCGCGGTGGCGCCGCTGGTCAGCCAGAGCCATCGCGGCGTCGTGGCGCTGATCGGGGCCGGCGGAGTCGGCAAGGCGATTGCCTTCGCACTTGCGAACCTCAAAGTCGCTGGGCTGCGGATCTATGACACCGAGCGGGCGCGCGCCGCGAAGCTCGCGAGCCTGCTGCCTGCCGGCACCACGGTGACTGTCGTCGACAGCGTCGAAGACGCGCTTCAGGGAGCGGTGGCTGTCGTCAACGGCACACCGATCGGGATGCTGCCGAACCGCGGTACGCCGGTGCCGGATCACTTGCTGCGTGCCGACCTCTGGGTCGCCGACGCGGTCTATTCTCCGCTCTGGACTCCGCTGCTGAAAGCCGCCAGGGCCAAGGGCGCTCAGGTCCTGCTCGGCCGCGAGCTCGCGATCTACCAGGCCGCGGACGCCTTCGAATTGTTCACCGGCCTTGTGCCTTCGACCGAGGCGATGGGGGCGGCCTTCGACAATCACATGGCGGAGAGATATCCGGCGGTTGACGCCGCCTGAGCCGACCGCCAATACGCGGCGGAACAAGTCGTTCAAGCAAGAAACGCAAACAAGCGTTTAGAGCAGAGGAGGAAACAACGTGAGATCGATCATCCTGGCCGGACTGTGCTCGGCCGTGCTGCTGTCCGGAGCCGCCTACGCGCAGTCCGGTGCCCCCATCAAGATCGCCAACGTCGCCGAGCTGTCCGGCGGTGGCGCGACCGTCGGCACCAACTGGAAGAACGGCATCGACCTCGCGGTCGAGGAGATCAACGCCAAGGGCGGCATTCTCGGCCGCAAGATCGAGGTGAGCCACGCCGACTCGCAGTCGAACCCCGGCGTCGCCCGTGCCCAGGTGCAGAAGGCGCTCGACGCCGAGCCCTATGTGCTGCTCGGGCCCGGCTATTCCGGATCGGTGAAGGTGACGGCGCCGCTGGCGGCCGAAGCCGGCATCACGCAGATCATGGGCGGCGAGGCGGCCGAGCTGACGCAGGCCGGCAACAAGTTCCTGTTCCGCACCTCGTTCGGCCAGCAATCGTCGATGCCGAAGGTCGCCAAGTACATCAACGACGAGATCAAGGCGAAGTCGGTGGCGGTGGTCTGGGTCAACAACGACTTCGGCCGCGGCGGACGCGACGTCATCACCAAGGAGTTCAACCGCCTCGGCATCAAGGTCGCGGCCGACCTGTCGACCGAAGCCGGCCAGGCCGACTTCGCCGCCGACGTCAGCAAGATCAAGGCGGTCGCGCCGGATGCCGTCTTCATCTATGTCAACGAGGAAGAGAGCGCGCGCATCCTCAAGGAGATCAAGCGCCAGGGCGTGACGGCGCCGCTGATCGGCGAGACCACGCTGGTCGGCCAGAAGGTCATCGAGCTCGCCGGTGATGCGGCCAACGGGGCTCGCGGCCATGTCGGCCTCACCACCGATGCGCCGGTCGAGGCCATCAAGGCGTTCCGCGACCGCTTCGTGAAGAAGTACAACTACGTGCCCGACCATAACGGCCTGAAGGGCTATCTCGCCATCTACATGGTCAAGGCCACGACCGAGAAGATGGGCAAGGTCGACTCCAAGGCGTTTGCCGATACGCTGCACGGCCTGACCATCAAGACATCGGCCGAGCCGAACATCCTGATGGACGTCACCTTCGATCAGAATGGCGACATCGATCGCCAGGGCTTCCTGGTCGAGGTGGTCGAAGGCAAGCAGGTCGTCAAGCAGGTGCTGCCGAAGCTCAACTGAGGACAACGGTCGACCGGCGGCGCCGGAGGGGATGCCAGTGCCGCCGTCACCCAAAGGCTTAGGGGGAAACGATGTCCAATCTGCTCGACCTGATCGTGGCGGGTCTCGCCACCGGCGCCATCTACGCGCTCGTTGCCGTCGGCTTCACCTTGCTGTGGCAGACCTCGCAGACCATCAACTTCGCCCAGGGCGAGTTCGTGATGCTGCCGGCCTTCCTGATGCTCGCGGTGATGCATCTCGGCGCGCCGTTCTGGCTCGCGGTTCTCGTCGGCATCCTGTTGTCGGCACTTCTGCTCGGTCTCGCCTTCAAGATGCTGCTGGTCGATCCGATGCTGCGGCATGGCGTGCTGCCGCTGGCGATCGCCACCATGGCGCTGGCGGTCGGGATCAAGGAGGCGGTGAAGCAGTTCTTCAGCGCCGAGGCCTCGCCTTTCCCTTCGATCGTGCCGGTAGGTGACGTCACCGTCCTGGGCCGGGCGATTTCGCTGCAGAGCCTCGGCGTGCTCGCCGTCGCGATCCTCGCGGTCGTCGGATTGACCACGCTGTTGAACCGCACCTCGCTCGGCCATCAGATGCAGGCGGCCGCGCAGAATCCCACGGTGGCGCGCATCATCGGCGTGCCCGTCGAGCGTATGATCCTCCTGACCTTCCTGATCAATGCCGTGCTGGTCGCGCTGGCGTCGCTGCTGATCACGCCGATCTATCTCGCGAAGTTCTCCAGCGGCGAGGTGCTCGGGCAGGCGGCGTTCATCGCCGCGATCGTTGGCGGCTTCAACCAGGTGCGCGGTGCCATCGCCGGCGGTCTCCTGATCGGCGTCGTCGACAACCTCGCCGCGGCCTACGTCTCCACCCAGTATCGCGCCGCCGTTCCGATGGTGCTGCTGATCCTTGTCATCCTGTTCCGGCCGCAGGGCCTGCTCGGACGCGCCGAGGAGCGCACGGTATGAGCAAGCACAGCAGACTGCTTCTCGCCGCGCTGGCCGTCGTGGTCATTGCGGGTCTGATCATCATCCCGATGAACTTCAACCGCTACGGCCTGTACATCCTGAGCCAGTGGGCCGTGATGACCATCGCCGCGATGGGATTGAACCTCACGCTTGGCTACGCCGGGCAGGTGTCGCTGGCGCAGGGCGCCTTCGTCGGCATTGGCGCCTATGGGGCGGCGATCCTGACCACGCATGGCTGGCCGCTGATTGCCGCGCTCGGCCTCGTCATCGTGATCTGCTTCATCGTCGGCTGGCTCCTCGGCTATCCGGCGCTGCGCGTGCAGCATCACTATCTCGCCTTCGTCACGCTCGCGTTTTCGACACTGGCGTTCCTGGTGTTCCGCAACGAGAGCTGGCTCACCAACGGCATCTACGGCATCAGCAACATTCCACGTCCCGACATCTTCGGCTTCCCGACCCGCAAGCCGCTGCCGTTCTACTATCTCTGTCTCGGCTCCCTCGGCCTCGTGACGCTCGCGATGTGGTGGCTGATCCGCTCGCCCTGGGGCCGCGCCTTCATGGCGCTGCGCGAAAATCCGATCCGGGCGCAATCGCTCGGCATCGACACCCGACGCTACACGCTGATGGCGTTCGCGATCGGCTCGGCGCTCGGCGGCATCGCCGGCGTGCTCTATGCGCCGCTGACGCAATATGTCGATCCCGTACCGTTCAACCTGCAGCTCTCGCTCGATCTCCTGATGATGGTGATCGTCGGCGGCGCCGGCTTCATGCTCGGGCCGTTCCTTGGCGCCATGATAGCGGTGCTGCTGCCGGAGTGGCTGCGCTTCGCGGAAGGCTATTATCTGATGCTCTATGCGGCCGCCGTGATCGTGCTGCTGATCTATTCGCCGAGCGGCATTCTCGGCATCCTCGACCGCTATCTCAGCTCACGGCGAACCCAGGCGGCGTCCGCGCTGCGTGCGGCGGCTCAATCCAAGCTGGAGGCCGCGCGATGACCGCAGTCCTCGATGTTCGCGACGTCAAGAAGAGCTTTGGCGGCATCACCGCCGTCAACGGCGTCAGCTTTGACGTGCAGGAGGGCGAGATCCTCGGCCTGATCGGCCCCAATGGCTGCGGCAAGTCGACCTTGTTCAACTGCATCCTCGGCCAGCTGGTGCCGAGCGCGGGCGAGGTCAGGGTCGATGGCAAGCTCGTCACGGGCCAGCGCCCGTCCGAGCTGAACCGCCTCGGCGTCAGCCGCACATTTCAGCTGCTGCAGGTGTTCCCGAAACTGTCGGTGCGCGACAATCTGATCCTCGCGGGCCAGGAGCATCGCGGCAGCATGCTGTCGCGCCTGTTCGGCCCGTCGGATGCGGGGCTCACGGAGACGGCCGATCAGATGATCGGCTTCTTCAAGCTTGAGCATCTCGCCAACGAGCCGGCCGGTGGCTTGTCCTATGGTCAGCAGAAGCTGCTCGATGCCGCCATGGCCTTCATGGGCGGCCCGCGGCTGGTGCTGCTCGACGAGCCTGCAGGCGGCGTCAACCCGACTATGCTGGGCGACCTCAAGGAGCGGCTGATCGCGATCAACCGCGAACGCCGCGCCACCTTCGTGGTGATCGAGCACAACATGGAGTTCGTGATGTCGCTGTGCTCGCGCGTCATGGTGATGGCGGAGGGCAAGGTGCTGGCGATCGGCAAGCCCGACGAGATCAGGGCCAACCCGGCCGTGATCGAAGCCTATCTCGGACATTGAGGAGACGGCGATGAGCGATCCCATTCTCGACGTCCAGAACCTCGTCGGCGGCTACGGCAAGATGACGATCCTCAACGGCACGACCTTCTCGGTGCCGGCGGGCTCGATCACCACCGTCATCGGTCCGAACGGTGCCGGCAAGTCGACCGTGTTCAAGGCGATCTTCGGCCTGCTCAAGCTGCGCGAAGGCAAGGTGGTCTTCAAGGGCCGCGACGTCACCGGCTTGAGCCAGCGCGCGCTGCTCGGCGCCGGCATCTGCTACATCCCGCAGGGCCGCAACATTTTCGGCGAGCTGTCGGTCCGTCACAATATCGAGCTCGGCGGCGTGGCCGCACCGCGCGAGTTCGATCTGGCCGCCCGTGTCGAGGCGGCGCTCGACGTCTTTCCCGTGCTGCGCAGGAAGGCGGACCGGCAGGCCTCGACCCTGTCAGGCGGCGAGCAGAAGCAGCTCGAGATCGCGCGCGGGCTTCTGCTCGAGCCGCAGCTCGTGCTGATCGACGAGCCCTCCATCGGCCTGTCGCCCTTGATGGTGCAGCAGACCTTCGACATGCTGAAACAATTGCGCGACCGCGGCGTCTCGGTGCTCCTGATCGAGCAGAACGCGCGCTCGGCGCTGGAGATTTCCGATTACGGCATCGTGCTCGAGCTCGGCCGCACCCGGATCATCGACAAGGCCGACCGCGTGCTGGCCGATCCGCGCGTCGGCCAGCTGTTCTTGGGCGGCGCGATGGAGGAGACCGCGGCATGAACCTGCGCTCGATCGCAACGGTCTCCATCTCAGGCGCGCTCGACGAGAAGCTCAAGGCGATCGCCGCCGCCGGCTTCGATACGGTCGAGATCTTCGAGAACGATCTCGTCGCGTTCGGGATGCGGCCGCGCGAGATCGGGCAGATGTGCCGCGACCTTGGGTTGTCGATCTGCGCCTATCAGCCGTTCCGCGATTTCGAGGGCATGCCGGAGCCGCAGCGCGCGCGCAACTTCATCCGCGCGGAGCGCAAGTTCGACCTGATGCAGGAGCTCGGCACCGATCTGCTGCTGATCTGCAGCAGCGTGTCGCCGGCCTCGCTTGGCGGCATCGACCGGGCCGCCGCCGATTTCCACGAGCTCGGCGAGCGCGCGGCCAAGCGCGGCCTGCGCGTCGGCTACGAGGCGCTGGCCTGGGGCCGCCACGTCCATGACTATCGTGACGCCTGGGAGATCGTGCGCCGCGCCGATCACAAGGCGATCGGCGTCATCCTCGACAGCTTTCATGCGCTGGCGCCGGCGCTGCCGACCAACGCGATCCGCGCGATTCCGGCCGACAAGATTTTCCTGGTGCAGCTTGCCGATGCGCCGAAGCTCGAACTGGATGTGCTGTCCTGGAGCCGGCATTTTCGCAGTTTTCCGGGGCAGGGCGATCTGCCGGTAGGCGCGTTCATGGAGGCGGTCGCCGCGACCGGCTATTTCGGGCCGCTGTCGCTGGAGATCTTCAACGATCAGTTCCGCGCCGGCTCGGCGCCGCGCACCGCGCTCGATGGCATGCGCTCGCTGCTGCTGTTGCAGGACGACCTCGCTGGAAAGACGCCGGCGTCATCGGCCGCGCGCTTCGAGCCTCGGGTCAAGAGCCACGGCATCGGCTTCGTCGAATTCGCGGTCAGCGAGGACAAAGCGGAGTCTCTGGCGAGACTGTTCGGACAGCTTGGCTTCCGCAAGACGGGGCGTCATCGCAGCAAGGCGGTGCAGCGCTGGTCCCAGGGCGCAATCGAGTTGGTGATCAACTGCGAGCCGGCCAGTTTTGCGCATTCACACTACGTCACGCATGGGGCTGGTGTCTGCGCGTTGGCGCTGGACGTCGACAGTGCCGCTCGTGCCATGGCGCGGGCGCAGTCCTTGAAGACGCGCACCTTCACCCAGCCGGTCGGGCCGGGCGAGCTGGAGATCCCGGCGATCCATGGTGTCGGCGGCAGCCTGCTGTACTTCCTGGATACCCACGGGCGGCACTGGGACGTCGATTTCGAAGCCGTCGCCAGCGACAAGAGCACCGACCGTCTCGTCGCGGTCGATCACATCGCCCAGTCGATGCCGCATGAGGAGATGCTGTCCTGGCTGCTGTTCTATGCCGGGCTGATCGACTTCTCCCGCCTGCCGCAGATGGAGATCGCCGATCCCAGAGGCCTCGTGCAGAGCCAGGCGATCGTCAACGGCGATCGCAGCCTGCGCTTCATCCTCAACGGCTCCACGGCGACGCGCACCTTGTCGTCGCGCTTCATCTCCGAGTTCTTCGGCTCCGGCGTCCAGCACATCGCGTTCTCCTGCGACGACATCTTCGCGGCCGTGGCCGAGATGCGCGCCCGTGGTGCCGGCTTCCTCGACATTCCCGACAACTATTACGACGATCTCGAAGCCAAGTATGATCTTGCGCCCGAGACGATCGCAGCGCTCCGTGCCAACGAGATCCTGTACGACCGCGACGGCGACGCCGAGTTCTTCCAAGTCTACACCCATATCTTCGAGGAGCGCTTCTTCTTCGAGATCGTGCAGCGGCGCAACTATCAGGGCTTCGGTGCGGCCAATGCCGCGATCCGGCTGGCCGCGCAGGCCCGCGAGGTACGGCCGGACGCGATGCCGCGGCTTTAGCTCAGGGCTCGGGCCGGATGCCGGGCAGGCCGACGATCTCCTCAACGAGATAGTCGATCAGCAGCCGCACGCGCGCGATGCCGGCGCGCTCCGGGACGATCAGCATGTTGAGGGGAGTCGATGGCAGACGGTGGTCGGGCAGGATGACCGTCAGCCTGCCAGCCGCGATGAGGTCGTCGACCAGCCACGCATGGCTCCCGCCGATTCCGCGCCCGGACAGCACGGCCTCTCGAACCGCGAGTCCGTGATTGGTGCGGAAGCAGCCTCTGAACGGCACCTCATGGCGTTCTCCGTCGGGTCCCATGACGACGAGCGACTCGCTGCCCGCGACGTTGGTCATGCGGATGCCGTCATGCCCGATCAGCTCCTGCGGCGTGCGCGGCGTGCCGCGTTTCGCCAGATAGTCCGGCGAGGCGACAAGAAGCCGGTGCGAGTAGCCGAGCGACCGCAGCTTCAGAGAACTGTCGGTGAGCGGAGCGAGACGCAGTGCGATGTCGACACCCTCCCGCACGAGGTCGATGCGCTCGTCGGTCAAATTGAGATCGATCGCGATGTCCGGATAGCGATCCTGGAACGCGAAGACCAGCCGCGTGATGTGCAGGATCCCGAAGGCCGCCGTACAGGAGATCCGGATCGTGCCGGCGGCGGCGCCACGCGCACCGCGTGCCTCGTCGCCGGCCTGGTCGATCAGGCGGAGGATCTGGACGCAGTTCGCGTAATAGCGGCTGCCTTCGTCGGTCAGGGTGACGCGCCGGGTGGTGCGGCTGAGCAGCGGCACGCCGATCGCATCCTCCAATTCCTGAAGGTGACGCGAGATGGTGGATTGGCCCAGCCCGAGCTCGCGCGCCACGGCCGACAGGCTGCCGCGCTCGGCAACCCGGACGAAGCTGCGCATGTTGATGAGGCTGATGCCTGACTTATCCATAAATCAGCATAATGTTATCGATATATGCCATATAGTGGATAGGTGGGCGCGCGTCTATGTTCCGGCTGTTCCAGCAAAGGGATCAAGGCCATGAATGTGCTGCTCGTCTCCGCCCACCCAGAACCCCGCTCGCTCAACGGCGCCCTACGCGACGTCGCGGCCGCCGAGCTCGAATCTCAAGGCCATCAGGTCAGGGTCTCGGATCTCTATGCGATCGGCTGGAAGGCGGCTGCGGATCGCGCCGACTTTCCGCAACTGCCGCCGGATGCGCGCCTCAACGTTGCCACCGCGTCGGGCGAGGCCTTCAAGACGCACACGCTCACTGACGACGTTAGGGCCGAGCAAGAGAAGCTCTTGTGGGCCGACGCGGTCATCCTGCAGTTCCCGCTGTGGTGGTTCACGATGCCCGCGATTCTCAAGGGCTGGGTCGACCGGGTGTATTCCTACGGCTTCACCTATGGCGTCGGCGAGCACAGCGACAAGCGCTGGGGCAACCGCTATGGCGAGGGTGTGTTTGCCGGCAAGCGCGCGATGCTGGTCGTGACCACCGGCGGCTGGGAGGAGCACTATTCGGCGCGCGGCATCAACGGGCCGATCGACGATCTGCTGTTTCCGATCAACCATGGCATCCTGTTCTATCCCGGCTTCGACGTGCTGCCGGCCTTCGTGGCGCACAAGGTGAGCCGGATCGACGAGGCCGGATTTGTTGAGATCGCTGACCGACTGCGCGCGCGGATGCGGACGCTGTTCACGGATCAGCCGATTCCGTACCGGCGGCAGAACCACGGCGACTATCTGATCCCGTCGATGCAGCTTCGTCCTGAGCTCGGCGCGCCGGACGCGCGCGGCTTCGCGCTGCATGTCGACGCCGCGCGCTGACGCGAAAGGCGCGGGCTCAGCCCGCGCCCATCGCGACCGCGATGTGGTAGGTCGCGAACGCCGCCGCATAGGCCAGCGCGAACATGTAGAAGAAGGTGACAGCCATCCAGCGCCAGCTGCCGGTTTCTCGGCGGATGACGGCGAGCGTCGAGGCGCATTGCGGGGCGAAGATGTACCAGGCGAGCAGCGCCAGCGCCGTGGCGAGGCTCCATTTGCTGGCCAGCACCTGTCCGATCTGCTCGGCGGCCTCCTTGCCGCCTTCGATCGCATAGACGGTGCCGAGCGCGGCGACTGCGACTTCGCGGGCGGCCATGCCGGGTACCAGCGCCACCGCGATCTGCCAGTTGAAGCCGACCGGCGAGAGCAGGGGGGCGATCGCCTGGCCGATCATCGCCGCGAGGCTGTAATTGATCGCGGGCTCGGTCGCGCCCTCCGGCGGCTGCGGGAACGACGCCAGGAACCAGATCAGCACCATCATCGCGAAGATCGTGGTGCCGGCGCGTTGCAGGAACATCTTGGCGCGGGTGTATACGCCGATCGCGATGCTGCGCAACCGCGGCATCTTGTAGTCCGGCAGCTCCAGCATGAACGGCGCCGGCTGGTAGTCGCGCATCAGGAAGAACTTGACCAGGAACGACACCAGCAGCGCGCTGATGATCCCGGCGGCGTAGAGCCCGAACATCACCAGGCCCTGCAGGTTGACCAGGCCCCAGATCTTCGTCGGCGGGATGAAGGCCGAAATGATCAGCGTATAGACCGGGATCCGCGCCGAGCAGGTCATCAGCGGCGCGATCAGAATCGTGGTGAGCCGGTCGCGCCGGTTGTCGATCACGCGTGTCGCCATGATGCCGGGAATGGCGCAGGCAAAGCTCGAGAGCAGCGGGATGAAGGCGCGGCCATGCAGCCCGGCGCCGCCCATGATGCGGTCCATCAGGAACGCCGCGCGCGCCATGTAGCCGAAATCTTCCAAGAGCAGGATGAACAGGAAGATGATGATGATCTGCGGCAGGAAGACGATGACGCTGCCGACGCCGGAGATCACCCCGTTCTGCAGGAAGCTCTGCAGCAGGCCTTCGGGAAGCTCGTCGTGAACGAGCTGGCCGAGCGCATCAAAAGCCGCCGATAGCACCTGCATCAGCGGCTGGGCCCAGGCGAACACCCCCTGAAACATCACGAACAGGATCGCCAGCAGGATCAGCAGGCCGCCGACCGGATGCAGCGCGATGGCATCGATCCGGGCGGTCCAGGTATCGGGCCGCTCGGGCAGGCTGACCGTCTCCGCGATGATACGGTCGGCCTCGCGCTGGGTGGCGCGCAGCTCCGGGACCGTGAGGGGACGCCAGGTGTTGGCGCGCTCTCCGGTGGCCGCGGCCGCCTGGGCCAGGAGTTCGTCGGTCAGCCGCAGCAGGTCGTCGGTGCCGCCCTTGCGCACGGCGATCGACGTCACGACCGGCACGCCCAGCGCCTGCGACAGCGCGGAGACGTCGACCGTTACGCCGCGCCGCTTGGCGATGTCGAACATGTTGAGCACGAGCGCCAGCGGCCGGCCGGTGCTCTTGAGCTCGAGCAGCAGCCGGATGGTCAACCTGAGGTTGGTGGAGTCGGCAACGCACAACACCAGGTCGGGCAGGACCTCGCCGGTGGCACGTCCCAGCACGAAATCCCTGGTGATTTCCTCGTCAGGGCTGCGACCGCGCAAGGAATAGGTGCCGGGCAGGTCGACCAGCGAGACCTGGCGGCCCTGCGGGGTGACGAAGGCGCCCTCTTTGCGCTCGACCGTGACCCCGGGATAGTTCGCGACCTTCTGGCGGCTTCCCGTCAGCGCGTTGAACAGCGAGGTCTTGCCGCTGTTGGGCGTACCCACCAGGGCCAGATGCAGCAGAGGGCTTTCCATGACGACGCTTTCCGCGCGGCCTATGCCACGATGACGGCCATGGCCTCGCGCCGGCGGACCGCGACGGTGATGTTGTCGACACGCACGGCGATCGGGTCGCGCCCGACGATCCCCTCATGCAGGATTTCGACCCGGGCGCCCTCGACGAAGCCCAGTTCGATCAGCCGGCTCTCCAATTCGACGTCCGGCAGGGACGAGCTTGCGCCGCCCGCAGCCAGATGCTGGATTGTTCCGGTATAGCCTCGCCGGGCGAGACCGAGCGGCTGAGGCGGCCTTGTATCGCAGATTTCGCTCATAGCCTGTATTTTCAATCGCGTGCCAAGAGGTCAAGCGCGGCATGTTAAATGCCGCGGCATCTTAGAGCGATTTTAAACAGGCCGGGCGGATCGCCGTCTGATCTGCCTCAAGGAGCCGCGGCGGCTGCCGTGTGCCGGGTGTCCACCGCCGCCTTCGGCTCGAGGCCTGAAGACGCTGCGGCGCGGCTCTTGAAGTGGTCGAGCACGAACAGCCGGATCGCCGAGGACAGGTTGCCCTGCTGGCGATTGTTGTCGATCTCTCCGACCAGCTCGGACAGGGTCATGTTACGGAGACCCGAAATCTCCTTCATGCCGTTCCAGAAGGCCTCTTCGAGGCTGACGCTGGTCTTGTGGCCTGCGACCACGATTGAACGTTTTACGACGGGCGACTTCATCACGCGTCCTCGCCATTGATACGATGTTGATCGAGTAATTCGTTCGCGCGCTTGTCGCGTTGGGCGTCAGTTGCGCGTTCGGACTTCGTCCTGCCGAAGCGAGCGCGGTTGCTTTCGGCGACCTTCGCTTCCTGATCGCGCTCCACGCGCTTTCTGAAACGCTTCAAGTTGATGACATCACCCATGCTTGCTCCAATCATCTAAGCCATCGAACGTCGCGACGAGAGCATGCGCATTGCGCGGATGAGCCCAGGCGTTCTCCAGACAATCATGTCATCGCTCCCTGATAGTTCGATGGCCATTCGCGTCGTTGCGAGCGGGATTTGTTTACTCAACAAACGCAGCAGAACTTGTAGTCGAGAGTATCCTTTAGGGGTTAACAGCGAGAATTGCATCACCCCCCGTAGTACTACGGGGCTACCGCTACGCTCGCCCCGGCCTTGTCATCCTCTCGGGTTGAACGAGGCGGTCGAATTCGTCCTCGGAGACGAGACCGAGCCGCAAGGCCTCTTGTTTCAGCGTGGTGCCGCGCTGATGCGCTGATTTCGCGACCTTGGCAGCGTTGTCGTAGCCGATCTTCGGCGCAAGCGCTGTCACCAGCATCAGCGAGCGCTCCATCAGCTCGCGAATGCGAGCAGCGTCGGCCTGAATACCGGTTACGCAATGTTCGCTGAATGAACGTGCTGAATCACCTAGTAATTGTATGGACTGCATCATGCAATGTGAAAGCAATGGTTTGTAGACGTTCAGTTCGAAATGACCCTGACTGCCGCCCATGGTGATCGCCGTGTGATTGCCGAACACCTGGCAACACACCATCGTGAGCGCTTCGCACTGCGTCGGGTTCACCTTGCCCGGCATGATCGAGGAGCCCGGCTCGTTCTCCGGCAGGATCAATTCTCCCAATCCGGAGCGCGGGCCTGAGCCGAGGAAGCGGATGTCGTTAGCGATCTTGAACAGGCCGGCGGCCGCCGCATTCAGCGCACCATGGGTGTACACATAGGCGTCGTTGGACGCGAGCGCCTCGAATTTGTTGGCCGCGCTGGTGAAGGGCAGGCCGGTGATGTCGGCAACATGCTTGGCGAACAGCTTTGCGAACTTCGGATCCGCGTTCAGGCCGGTGCCCACGGCGGTGCCGCCCTGCGCCAGCGGCAGGAGATCCCGCGCCGCAATCTCGATTCTTGCGATCGCGCTCTCGACCTGCGCGGCGTAGCCGGAGAACTCCTGCCCCAGCGTGAGCGGCGTGGCGTCCTGGGTGTGGGTGCGGCCGATCTTGACGATGTCCGCGAACGCCTCCTGCTTGGCGCGCAATGCCGCCAGCAGCTCCGACAGCGCCGGCACCAGATGGCCTGAGATCGCGCGCGCTGCGGCGATGTGCATCGCGGTCGGGAACGAGTCGTTGGACGACTGGCTCATGTTGACGTGGTCGTTCGGATGAACGGGCTTCTTGGTGCCGCGCTCGCCCCCCAGCAGCTCGCTGGCGCGATTGGCGATCACCTCGTTGAGGTTCATGTTGCTCTGGGTGCCCGAGCCGGTCTGCCAGACGACCAGCGGAAAGTGGTCGTCGAGCTTGCCGTCGATGACCTCCTGCGCCGCTTGGACGATGGCGTCCGCCATGCGCGGCTCGAGCTGGCCGAGCTCGCGGTTGGTCTGGGCCGCGGCCATCTTCACCAGCGCAAGCGCGTGCACGATGCCGATCGGCATGCGGTCGTGGCCGATGCGGAAATTCTGACGGCTGCGCTCGGTCTGCGCGCCCCAATAGCGATCGGCGGCGACCTCGATCGGGCCGAAGCTGTCGGTCTCCGTGCGCGTCGCTCCGTGCGATGATGGATTTGCTGAATGTGCCATGAAGCATGCCCATGATTGGTGGTGAACCGGCGTCGACCGGTTCAAGCATGCTTCAATCTCGTGGTCCAACCGGCGTTCCGCGCGCGGCGAATGCGCCTACTTCTTGCGGAAACGGTCCAGGCGCACGACCTCGGCGCCTTCTCCCGGCGAGGCTGGCGGGAGCGGCTTGTCGTCGCTGGTCTCGGCCGGTGTCGCAGGCTGCGGACCGGCGATGGCCGATGGCGCCGGTGCGGCCGGCAGCTTCGGAGCTGGCGGCGTCTCGGCAATCGCCTCCGACGGCTCGAACTGCAGTCCGAATTGCACCGACGGATCGAAGAAGCTCTTGATCGCGTGGAACGGCACCACGAGGCGCTCAGGGATGCCGCCGAACGAAAGGCCGACCTCGAACCGATCCTCCGAAACCACCAGATCCCAGAACTGGTGTTGCAGGATGATCGTCATCTCCTCCGGATATTGCGCGAGCAGCCGCGGCGACAGCTTCACGCCCTCGGCCTTGGACACGAAGGTGATGAAGAAATGATGCTCGCCCGGGAGACCATGGGCAGCAGCGTCGGTCAGCACCCGGCGCAGCACCCCGCGCAACGCGTCGCGCGCCAGCACATCGTATCGAATATGATCCGTCGCCATGATCGGTCCTGTATCGTGAGGGCTGCGCCCGACGTGTCGAGCGGCCGCGCCCGGCAGGCAGCAGCATTCCCGACTCGCGTCAGTCACATCGTACCCGGCATCGGTGCCGAGGTCAGCAGCCATGCCGGTCGATCGCCAGATATGGGAACGGGTAGAAGCTGGCGGAAGTCCGGTCAACGGAGGAATGAACGGATGACGCGCCAAAAAACTGGGGACAGCACGGCCCGCGACGGGGAGACCGGCCAAAGCGGGGCAAATGAAAGTGGAGGCTTCTGTTGCCAGGTGCCTCCGAACCCCGCCTAACGGAGCTTAACCCGTTAGGACTTTAAGGTGGTCTTTCAAACTGCGTTACGCAGCCTGAGCAACCGGAGCAAAGTTGTCGTTGGCAACTATTGCAGTAGCCCGATAACGGCGGAACAATACCGGGAAAAAGCTCGCCCTTTACGCCCTCGTCGATCCTATTTCGCCCCCGCCAAAACCCATCCGTCGGTGGGCTTTGGTGGAGGCGCCGGGTACCGCCCCCGGGTCCGAATGGTTTATTTCGACGGCGATTTATTTCCATAGCCGGCAAGCCGGCACCCCCTATATAGGCCGCCGGCCGGCGGATGCACAGGGCCGAAACGCCGCGGCGCGCGACAAAAATGTGGGCGGCTGCTGGGAACCTCTGGTTCGACCTTGGCAGCCTGGTTTTCGTCCTCCTACAGTGCGGCATGCCTCCCGAAGCTGCGCAGGTTGCCTCTCCCGCTGCCGACATCGCCAGACACCCGCCCAGCCTCCGCACGCTCTTCTTCGCATTCGCGAAAATGTCGCTGTCGGGCTTCGGCGGCGTGCTGGTGTTCGCGCGGCGTGCGATCGTCGATGAGCATCACTGGATGACGGCGGAGGAGTTCAACGCGACCTTCGCGCTCTGTCATTTCCTGCCCGGACCGAACATCGTGAATTTCTCCGTGGTGTTCGGCGCGCGATTGCGCGGTGTCGCGGGTGGAATCGCTGCCTTTGCAGGCCTGCTCGGACCACCGATGCTGCTGATCACCTCTCTCGGTGCCATCTACGGTCATTTTGGACAAGCCGACACGTGGCGACGGGCGCTTGCAGGCGTGTCCTGCGTGGCCGTGGGTCTGCTGGCGTCGGTGGTGTTTCGCATGATCTCGCCGCTCCTGAAGAAGAGCGACGTGGCGGGCGTTGCCGTCGTGGCTGGCGTGTTCGTGGCGATCGGGCTGGCGCGCCTGCCGCTTCAGGAGGTTCTGCTGGTGGCCGTGCCGCTCAGCCTAGCCGTCACCTATGCCAAGACGCGGTCGGCACGATGAGCGGGGACGACAATCCGTTGTTCCAGCTGTTCTGGACCTTTGCGTTGATCTCGCTGTTTGCGGTTGGCGGCGCAGTGGCGGCGATTCCCGAACTGCAACGTGTTGCAGTCGAGGCCCGGCACTGGATGACGGACAAACAGTTCGCCGATCTGTTCGCACTCTCGCAATTGTCGCCCGGGCCCAACGTTCTGATCGTCACCCTGATCGGCTATTCGGTCGCAGGCGTGGCAGGTGCGGCGGTCGCGACGATCGCGATGTGCGGTCCCACCGCCGTGCTCTCCTATTTTGTCAGCCGCTGGCTCTCGAATGCGCGGGATGCGCGCTGGCCCGCCATGCTGCAGGCGACGCTGGTGCCGTTGTCGATCGGCTTGATGGCGGCGAGCGCATGGATTCTCGGTCAGGCTTCCGACCAGACGTGGCGGGCGTTCGCGCTGACGGTCCTTGCCGCAGTCGTTGCATCTATGACGCGACTCAATCCGCTCTGGCTGCTCGCCGCGGGCGGCTGTCTTGGTTTTGCTGGCCTTCTCTAGGGAAAGTCGCTAGGCAAAATAGAAGCGCGACCGGTTTGCTCCGGGCCGCCGAACGAAAACAGTGCCGGCCATCAAGGCCGATCGGGGGGGGGGCGAGGCATGGCCGAGACCACGGGCCAATTGTCGGGCGAAACGGCGGGCATGTCGGCCGCCCGCAGCGTGACCGGCGCATCGATCATTCTGGTCCTTGCCTTCGCGCCCCAGATCATCGAACTGCTGATCGCCTTGGCCGGTCTTGTAGGTCCACTCTCCGGACGCGGTCCGCTGCAGGTCATTGGAGCCCATGCGTCGGCCTTGTCAATGGCGATCCCGAGCCTGGCGCAGCAATATGCCGCAAGCGGCAAGACCTCGCTGTCTTCCGATGTTCTGCTGGCTCTCATCTACACCTATCCGCTGATCGCGGTCGCGGTGTTCACATTCATGGTACGTCCACGCGCGCCGCAGGACTATTTCGGCGGCGTCGTGCTGATGGCGATCGCGCTGTTCGCGTTGTGGGCCTCCAGCGACCTGCAGGGCATGCGCGGCTTCTCGTTCGGTGCCGGAACTGCGCCGCGGATGTTCGGTCTGCTGCTGCTAGGGCTCGGAGCTGCCGTGGCCGTGATCGGCGTCGTGAGTGAAGGCGCGCAGCTTGCGACCTATCACTGGCGCGGACCGCTGTTCGTCTCGCTCGCGATCCTGACCTTCGCCGTCTCCATTCGCCCGCTCGGACTATTGGTCACGGGGCTTGCAAGCTTCCTGATCGCGGCGATCGGCAGCCCCGAGACGCGCTGGCGCGAGGCCCTGATCGTCGGCATCTGCCTGACCGGCGGCTGCGCGCTGCTGTTCCCCTACGTGCTGGGGTTGCCGATGCCGCTGTTGCCGCGTTTCCTTTTGCAGTGAGGGCGTGATGGATCTGTTTGCAAATCTCGCCCACGGTTTCGCCGTCGCGTTGTCGCCAATCAATCTGCTGATGTGCCTGATCGGCGCGCTGGTCGGCACGCTGGTCGGCGTTCTCCCGGGCATCGGGACCATCGCCACCGTCGCGATGTTGCTGCCGATCACCTTCGGCCTGCCGCCGGTCGGCGCGCTGATCATGCTGGCCGGCATCTACTACGGCGCCCAGTATGGCGGCTCGACGACCTCCATCCTGGTCAACATTCCCGGCGAGGCGACGTCGGTGGTGACCGCGCTCGACGGCTTCCAGATGGCGAAGCAGGGCCGTGCCGGTCCGGCGCTGGCGATTGCCGCGATCGGCTCATTCTTCGCCGGCTGCGTTGCCACCGTGCTGATTGCGATCCTCGGCGCGCCGTTGACCAAGCTCGCGCTGGCGTTCGGCCCGGCCGAGTATTTCTCGCTGATGGTGCTGGGCCTGATCTTCGCAGTGGTGCTGGCGAAGGGCTCGGTGCTGAAGGCGATCGCAATGATCGTGCTCGGCCTGCTGCTGTCGATGGTCGGCTCGGACATCGAGACCGGCGTCTCGCGCATGGCCTTCAATATTCCCGAACTCGCCGACGGCCTGGGCTTTGCCACCGTCGCGATGGGCGTGTTCGGCTTTGCCGAGATCATTCGCAATCTCGATGCCGGCGCGGAGATGGACCGCGACCTCGTGCAGAAGAAGATCACCGGCCTGATGCCAACCAGGAAGGATCTGAAGGACTCCGCGCCGGCGATCCTGCGCGGCACGGTGCTCGGTTCGATCCTAGGCATCCTGCCGGGCGGAGGTGCGGTGATCGCCTCGTTCGCGGCCTATACGCTGGAGAAGAAGATCGCGCGAGATCCGTCGCGGTTTGGTCGCGGTGCGATCGAGGGCGTCGCGGCGCCGGAGAGCGCCAATAATGCAGCGGCGCAGACCTCCTTCATTCCGCTGCTGACGCTCGGCATTCCGCCGAATGCGGTCATGGCGCTGATGGTCGGCGCGATGACCATCCACGGCATCGTGCCGGGCCCGCAGGTGATGCAGAAGCAGCCCGATCTGGTCTGGGGCATGATCGCCTCGATGTGGATCGGTAATCTCATGCTGATCATCATCAACCTGCCGCTGGTCGGCATCTGGGTGCGGCTCTTGCGCGTGCCATACCGGCTGATGTTCCCGTCGATCGTGATCTTCTGCGCGATCGGCATCTATTCGGTTAACAACGCGCCGGTCGACGTCGTCCTGGCGGGCGCGTTCGGCCTCGTCGGCTACTGGCTGATCAAGCATGATTTCGAGCCGGCGCCGCTGTTGCTCGGCATGGTGCTGGGCCCGTTGATGGAGGAGAACCTGCGCCGGGCGCTGCTGATCTCGCGCGGCGACTGGTCGGTGTTCCTGACGCGGCCGCTGTCGGCCGTGCTGCTCGCGATCGCGGCGGGGCTGTTGGTGCTGGCGGTGCTGCCGACGTTGCGCCGCAAGCGCGACGAGGTCTTCGTGGAGAGCGAAGGCTGACCTGCGTCGGCGGACCGGACGCCGGAGGCGCTCGGGACGCTGGTGAAGGGCGAGATCGTCAAATGGCCCGCGGTCCTCAAGCCGGCGAGCTGGGTACGGAACGGCCATGGATCGGGAGGGGGGCGGAACGTGCGGTTCCGCCCTTGTCGTTTGCAGCGGTGGCCGACATTTTTCGGGGTATAATTGGCGGCCGGGCCGAGTCGAGGCTAGGGCCGGGCGATCCCTGTCGTTAAATTCGCCGCCTTCTGCGAAAGGCCGCCAGCGCGCACCATGCACCAGTATCACGACCTGCTCGAACGCATCCTGTCCGACGGCGCCGAGAAGCACGACCGCACCGGCACCGGCACGCTGTCGGTGTTCGGCCACCAGATGCGCTTCAACCTTGCGGCCGGCTTTCCGCTGGTGACCACCAAGCGGCTGCCGCTCAAGGCGATCGTGCACGAGCTGCTGTGGTTCCTGAAGGGCGACACCAACATCAAATATCTGCACGACAACGGCGTCACCATCTGGGACGAGTGGGCCGACGCCAATGGCGATCTCGGCCCCGTCTACGGCTATCAGTGGCGCTCGTGGCCGACGCCGGACGGCGGTCATATCGACCAGATCACGAACGTGATCGACATGATCAGGCGCAATCCGGATTCGCGCCGGCTGATCGTGACGGCCTGGAACCCGGCCGACGTCGAGAAGATGGCGCTGCCGCCGTGCCACTGCCTGTTCCAGTTCTATGTCGTGAACGGCAGATTGTCGTGCCAGCTCTACCAGCGCTCGGCCGACGTCTTCCTCGGCGTGCCCTTCAACATCGCATCCTATGCGCTGCTGACGATGATGGCGGCGCAGGTGACGGGATTGAAGCCCGGCGAATTCGTGCACTCCTTCGGCGACGTGCATCTCTATTCCAACCATATCGAGCAGGCGCGGCTGCAGCTCACGCGCGCTCCCCGTCCGCTGCCGACCATGACGCTCAATCCGGACGTCAAGGACATCTTCGGCTTCCGCTACGAGGACTTCGCGCTCGCCGGCTACGATCCGCATCCGCATATCAAGGCCGAGGTCGCGGTCTGACGCATGCCGGTTTCGATCCGTAGCGCCCGGCCTGACGACATCGGAAGCGTATTCGCGCTGATCCGGGACCTCGCCGACTACGAGAAGCTATCGCACGAGGTCGACGCGAGCGAGGCCGACATCGCCGGCGCGCTGTTCTGTGAGCACCCGACGCTGTTCTGCGATCTCGCCGAATGGAACGGCGCGGTGGCGGGCTTCGCGGTCTGGTTCGTCAACTTCTCCACGTTTGCCGGCAAGCCAGGGATCTATATCGAAGACCTGTTCGTGCGGCCGGCGTTTCGCCGCAATGGCATCGGCCAGGCCTTGCTCGGTCACCTCGCGCGGACCTGCGTCGAAAAGGGCTGGGCGCGGCTGCAATGGTCGGTGCTCGACTGGAATGCTCCTTCCATCACTTTCTACAAATCGCTCGGCGCCGAGCTCATGGACGAGTGGACGCTATGCAAGGTGACCGGCGAAGCTCTGGCTCAACTGGCGGAGAGGGCGCCGTGATCGAGATCGTGCTGATCGTCGCGGTCGCCGACAACGGCATCATCGGCGCCGCCGGTGCGATCCCGTGGCGGCAGAAGAGCGACATGCAGCGCTTCAAGGCGATGACCATGGGCCGCCCGATCGTGATGGGCCGCAAGACCTTCGTCTCGTTTCCGCGCCGGCCGCTGCCGGGCCGCACCAACATCGTCGTCACCCGCGATGCCGAGTTTCGCGCGCCGGGCGCGATCGTGACCCATACCGTCGATGAAGCGCTCGGCATCGCGCGTGGTGATGCGCTGCGGCGTTCAGCCGCGGAGATCGCGGTCATCGGAGGCACAGAGCTCTTTGCTGCGACGATGCCGGTCGCCGACCGGCTGGAGATCACCGAGGTGCATGCGAGCCCGCCTGGCGATACCGTGTTTCCGGCGATCGACCCGGCCCAATGGGAAGAGGTGGCGCGGGAGCGCCATGCCTCGGGGCCCGACGATCAGGCCGAATTCTCCTACGTCACCTATCGCCGGCGGCGGTGAGCGTTTCGCCGGTCGGATCGACGCGACGGCCCCCTCAAGACCATCCGTTAATGATGAAGTCGCGCAGTTTGGCCGCGTGGCGGAGCTGAGGCCGCGGCAAACGGGCGCTTCCGACCCTGTTTACATTGACAAAACCCGGTTCGGGCTTAGCTGGAGCGCTACGTTGTAAGGGGCGGGGCCGTCCCTTATAACCCGGCGACCGTCGGGGCCGGCGTTGGTGTACACTCAGCCTCTCGGAGGAGATCGATCGATGGCGTGGAAGAATCAGGGCGGAGGCCCGTGGGGTCAGGGTCCGAAGGGGCCCTGGGGCTCGGGACCGCAACCGGTCGGTCCAAGGCCGCCCGACCTGGAAGATCTTCTGCGGCGCGGCCAGGACCGGCTGCAGCAGTTCGTGCCGGGCGGCGGTTTCGGTACCGCGGGCGTGCTCCTGATCGTGCTCGGCGCCATCATCATCTGGCTCGCCTCCGGCATCTACCGCGTGCAGTCCGAGGAGCTCGGCGTCGTGCTGCGCTTCGGCAAATATGTCCGTGATGAGCAGCCGGGCCTGCGCTATCACCTGCCTTACCCGATCGAGACCGTGCTGCTGCCCAAGGCGCTGCGCGTCAACTCGATCTCGATTGGCATCACCGCCAATGACGATCCCGGCCGGCGCGGCCGCGGCGGTCGCGATGTCCCCGAGGAAAGCCTGATGCTGACCGGCGACGAGAACATCGTCGACGTCGACGTCACCGTGCTCTGGCGCATCAAGCCGAAGGGCGCGGCCGACTTCCTGTTCAACATCCAGAACCCCGAGGGCACCGTGAAGGCGGTGGCCGAGAGCGCGATGCGCGAGGTGATCGGCCGCTCCAACATCCAGCCGATCCTCACCGGTGCCCGCACCGTGATCGAGCAGAACGTGCAGGAACTGATGCAGAAGACGCTCGACAATTACGGCTCCGGAATCCAGATCACCCAGGTGCAGATGCAGAAGGTCGATCCGCCGGCCCAGGTGATCGAGGCATTCCGCGACGTCCAGGCGGCGCGTGCCGACCTCGAGCGTCTCCAGAACGAAGCCCAGACCTACGCCAACAAGGTGGTGCCGGATGCGCGCGGTCGCGCCGCGCAGATCCTGCAGGTCGCCGAGGGCTACAAGGAGCAGGCGATCGCCGAGGCCAAGGGCCAGAGCGCGCGCTTCCTCAAGGTCTATGACGAGTACAAGAAGGCGCCCGACGTGACCCGCGAACGGATCTATCTCGAGACCATGGAGCGCGTGCTCGGTGGCTCGGAGAAGCTCGTGCTCGACAGCGGCGCCACCGGCGGACCCGTGCCGCTGCTGCCGCTCGGCGATCTCTTGCCGCGCCGGCCGGCGCCGGCCGCTCAGCAGGGAGGCGTCCGATGAGGTCCCCCGTTGCAGGCATCGTCGCGCTCGTCGCCGTGCTCGTGCTCGTCGTCATCGGCTACAGCTCGCTGTTCACCGTGAACCAGACCGAGCAGGCGCTGGTGGTGCGGTTCGGCAAGCCGGTCGACGTCGTCACGGAGCCCGGTCTGAACTTCAAGGCACCGTTCATCGACAACGTGATCTCGATCGACAAGCGCATCCTCGACCTCGAGAACCCCTCGCAGGAGGTGATCGCGTTCGACCAGAAGCGGCTCGTGGTCGACGCCTTCGCGCGCTACAAGATCAAGAACGCGCTGCAGTTCTACCAAAGCGTCGGTTCGATCCAGACCGCCAACGTCCAGCTCGGCACGCTGCTGAACGCCGCGCTGCGCCGCGTGCTCGGCGAGGTCACCTTCACGCAAGTCGTGCGCGACGAGCGCGAGGCGCTGATGCGCAAGATCCGCGATCAGCTCGACAAGGAGGCCGACGCCTATGGCATCCAGGTGGTGGACGTCCGCATCCGCCGCGCCGACCTGCCGGAGGCCAACAGCCAGGCGGTGTACAACCGGATGAAGACCGAGCGGCAGCGCGAGGCCGAGGAGTTCCGGGCGCTCGGCGGCCAGAAGGCCCAGGAGATCAGGTCCAAGGCCGATCGCGAGGCCACCGTGATCGTCGCCGAGGCCAACTCGCAGGCGGAGCAGACCCGCGGCGCCGGCGATGCCGAACGCAACCGGCTGTTCGCCGAGGCCTACAGCAAGGACCGCGACTTCTTCGCTTTCTACCGCTCGATGGCGGCGTATGAGAACGGTCTGAAATCCGGCGACACCCGCTTCCTGCTGCGGCCCGATTCGGAGTTCTTCCGCTACTTCGCCAACCCCTCGGGGAAGCCGGCGGGGGAGACGCCGTCCACCGCCAACTCGACGGCGGCCGTCGCGGTGCCGGCGCCCAAGCCCTGATGGCGCCTGCCTCGATGCCGGGGCCGTTGATCGGGGCGAATAAGAGTTGACATGGAGGGGGCGAAGCCGTTGCTTCGCCCCGTTACATATCAAGAAGATCGAACGGGAGGTCCGGGTCCGATGAGGTCCATTGCGTTTTCCGATTTCCTCATCGGATTAGGTATCCTGTTCGTGCTCGAAGGCCTGTTGTTCGCGGCCAGTCCGGAGTGGATGCGGCGGGCCATGAAGACCGCGATGACCACGCCCGACAACGTGCTGCGCGCAGTCGGCATCGGCTCGGCGGTGGCCGGCTTGGTCCTGATCTGGGTGATCCGGCGGCCGATCTGAGCGGTGGATTGTCGTGCGTTTGCGTGCCCCGTCGCACAGGAACGAGGCGCGACCGCTGCAATGACGGTCTGCTGCCCGGCCAACGCCATTGTGAGGCGATGGCTGCGCCATTTTGCCGTATTAGGTCGCCCTCAATGATGAATCTGCGGTCCGATCCGGCGTGCTTGCGTCCCCCGCCGGTTCCGGCGCACTGTAACAGTTGAATTTGCCGACTTTTCTGGAGATCCGCCCGATGACCGCAACCCTTGCTTTCAGCCGTCGACTGCGCCCGATCCTGACCGCGGCGGTCCTTGCCGCGGGCTGGGCGCTCGCGCCGGCCCCGGCCTCGGCGCGGGGGCCGGAGGGGATCGCCGATGTCGCCGAAAAGGTGATCGACGCCGTCGTCAACATCTCGACCTCGCAAACTGTCGAGCCCAAGGGCGGCTCGTCCGAGGGGCGGAACGCCAATCCGCAGGTGCCGCCCGGCTCGCCGTTCGAGGAGTTCTTCGACGATTTCTTCAAGAACCGCCGCGGCGGTCCGGGCGGCCGCGGCGGTGCCGACAACTCGCCGCGCCGAACCAACTCGCTGGGCTCGGGCTTCATCGTCGACGACTCGGGCGTTGTCGTCACCAACAACCACGTCATTGCCGATGCCGATGAGATCAACGTGATCCTCAACGACGGCACCAAGATCAAGGCCGAGCTGGTCGGCGTCGACAAGAAGACCGACCTTGCGGTGCTCAAGTTCAAACCGCCGCGGCCGCTGACGGTGGTCAAGTTCGGCGACTCCGACAAGCTGCGGCTGGGTGACTGGGTGGTCGCGATCGGCAACCCGTTCAGCCTCGGCGGCACCGTCACCGCCGGCATCGTCTCGGCCAAGAACCGCGACATCTCGTCGGGTCCTTATGACAGCTACATCCAGACCGACGCCGCCATCAACCGCGGTAATTCCGGCGGCCCGCTGTTCAACCTCGAGGGCGAGGTCATCGGCGTCAACACGCTGATCATCTCGCCGTCGGGCGGCTCGATCGGCATCGGCTTCGCGGTGCCCTCGAAGACCGTGGCCGGCGTCGTCGACCAGTTGCGCCAGTTCGGCGAGCTGCGCCGCGGCTGGCTCGGCGTGCGCATCCAGGGCGTCACCGACGAGATCGCGGAGAGCCTCAACATCAAGCCGGCGCGCGGCGCGCTGGTCGCCGGCGTCGACGACAAGGGACCGGCCAAGCCGGCCGGCATCGAGCCGGGCGACGTCGTCGTCAAGTTCGACGGCCATGACATCAAGGAGCCGAAGGACCTGTCGCGCATCGTCGCCGACACCGCCGTCGGCAAGGAGGTCGACGTCATCGTCATCCGCAAGGGCCAGGAGCAGACGCTCAAGGTCAAGCTCGGCCGGCTCGAGGACACCGAGAAGGTGCAGCAGGCGGCGATCAAGAAGGACGAGCCGGCCGAGAAGCCGGTGACCCAGAAGGCGCTCGGGCTCGATCTCGCCGCGTTGTCGAAGGACCTGCGCGCCCGCTACAAGATCAAGGACAGCGTCAAGGGCGTCGTCGTCACCGGTGTTGACCAAGCCTCCGACGCCGCCGAGAAGCGGCTGTCGGCCGGCGACGTCATCGTCGAGGTCGCCCAGGAGGCGGTGACCTCGGGCGCCGATATCAAGAAGCGCGTCGACCAGCTCAAGAAGGACGGCAAGAAGTCGGTGCTGCTGCTCGTCTCCAACGCCGACGGCGAGCTGCGCTTCGTGGCGTTGAGCCTGCAGTAGGGCACGATGCAGTAGGGTGGGCAAAGGCGCGCCGCGATGTGCGCCTGCTAAGGCGCTCTGTCCCGCGCCGTGCCCACCATCCGGCTCCGAGCTCGCGGCACGGCGGTGGGCACGCTGCGCCTGCGGGCGCTGCTTTGCCCACCCTGCGGCAGCTCCACACTCCGCTGTCGTCCCGGCCTCGAGCCGGGACCATAGCCCCCAGGAAGCAGTTTGGGGCGGGCTAATCATTGGCTGTTTGCTCATCACGACGGCCGCGGCGTACGGATCCCGGATCGGCGCCCCGACGCGCTGGCGCGCGCCGTGGCTTGTCCGGGACGACGACGGTTCGCAAGGCGAATTCACGGCTCAAACAGCGATCGACAGAGCTTTGCAGTCTCGCGGCGCATCGCGCCCGAGGCCTGCGATCAGTTCGTCCCTCTCGAAATGCAGAGGGCGCAGGGAATGCCGGGTGAAGGCCTCACCCATGGCCCGCCTGCGAAAAAAATGCAGGCGGCAGGTACCACAGGCAAAGCCGATTCAACCGGCATTCCCTGCGCGACGGTCTTCACGCTTATACGCAGTCTCCCTGGTGCGCCGGGCTTGTTGGCCACCATTGTCCGCGCGGCGCTTTAGCGCCGTCGCGAACGTGACACCAGCATCGGGGTGTCAGGACGCTGCGACTTCACGTCCGCAAGCGATCGTTCGTCCGCGCCCTCGTGAGAAGACGCTGCGATCTCTCGCGGCCATCGCTCCCCGCCTCGCGTGTCGTGACGATCGCGCGCAACGCCCCTCCGCAGTGAGGCGGGATGCGCGGATACAATCATGAATTCCGGAAATGCGCAAGGTGATTATTTTTATCAGAAGTTGGTGGGTCGCCATCCGCGAACTCCCGGGAGCGCCGGCTCAGAGCGACCGCTGATTGACCCGCTGCGACAGCGCCTCGGCGCTTTCCTTGCGCTCGGAGTAGCGGTCGACCAGATAGTCGGCGCGGTCGCGCGTCAGCAGTGTGAACTTGACCAGCTCTTCCATCACGTCGACGAGGCGATCGTAATAGGGGGACGGCTTCATGCGGTCCGCGTCGTCGAACTCCGCGAAGGCCTTGGGCACCGAGGACTGGTTCGGAATGGTGATCAGGCGCATCCAGCGGCCGAGCACCCGAAGCTGATTGACCGCGTTGAACGACTGCGAGCCGCCAGAAACCTGCATCACCGCCAGCGTCTTGCCCTGCGTCGGCCGGACGGCGCCGAGCGACAGCGGGATCCAGTCGATCTGGGTCTTCATCACACCGGTCATCGCGCCGTGCCGCTCCGGCGAGCACCACACCATGCCTTCGCACCATGTCACGAGATCGCGCAGCTCGCGGACCTTCGGATGGTCCGGCTCGGCGTCGTCGACCAGCGGCAAGCCGCGCGGATCGAAAGTCCGTGTCTCCGCGCCGAAGCGCACGAGAATGCGCGCCGCTTCCTCGGTCAGCAGCCGGCTGAACGAGCGTTGCCGGAGCGATCCGTAGAGCAGCAGGATTCGCGGAGGGTGGGAGGAGAGCGCAGGCTCCAGCAGCTTCGCGCGGTCGATGGCACGGAATGAGGTTTCGTCCAATTGAGGCATCGTGTCAGACAACGCGGTATCCTCCGGCAAAATGATCGGCGTTGGCCGTCCTCGTTCGCGATACGCCGGTACAAGCGCTCAGAACGCGATGTCCGCAGCGACGGCTTCGATGCCGGCCTTCGCGCAGATGTCGTCGTTGTCGCCTCCGGGCGCGCCGGATACGCCGATCGCTCCGACCTGCTGGCCAGCGGCCTCTATTGGCATGCCGCCGCCGACCATGACAACGCCGGGAACGTTGACGATGGCCCGCTCCGCGGCGTCCGGTCGTGCCAGCCGGGCTGCGAGCGTGCTCGTCGCCTCGCGCCAGCTCGCGGCCGTCCTCGCCTTGCCCGTCGCGGCCTCAAGGGTATGCCAGCCGGCGAAACGGTCGCGCAGGGTGACCAGCGCGAGCCCCGACGGATCGCTCACGGTCACGGCAGCCTGCCAGCCGCGTTTGCGGCACTCCGCGAGCGCCGCCTGTGCCGCTTTGAGCGCCGTGTCCGGCGCGATGATGCGCCGCGTCCACGTCGGTTCGTCGGCGCGCGCAACGACAGCCGGGCCGAGCAGGAGGACCGCTGCGAGCAGCGGACGCAACGCCATCACGCCGACAGCCATTTCGCCATGTCCTCGGCCTTCGGCAGCCCGCCCGCGTGAACGACCTTGCCGTCGATCACCACGCCCGGCGTCGAGGCGACGCCGAACTGGGCGATGTCGGCGAAGTCCGTGATCTTTTCCAGCTCGATCTCGATGCCGAGCTTGCTTGCTTCAGAGGAGGCCATTGCTGCGGTCTGAACACAGCGCTTGCAGCCGGAGCCAAGAATCTTGACGTTCTTCATGGGGCTTGTCCTTTCATCAGAACAGGGCGTTGAAGAGATAGCCGACGGCGACGATGCCGGCGGCGACGACGCCCGCGAAGACAGCGATCAGCCGGAGCGTCAGCACCTTGCGCAGAATGAGCATCTCGGGAAACGAAAGCGCGATGACGCTCATCATGAAGGCGAGCACCGTTCCCAGCGCCGCACCCTTGCCGAGCAGCGCCTCGACGACCGGAATGATGCCCGCAGCGTTGGCGTACATCGGCACGCCGATCAGCACCACGGCCGGAACGGACCACCATTGGTCCTTGCCCATGATCGAGGCGAGCAGGTCGTTCGGGACATAGCCGTGAATGAATGCGCCCGCCGCGATGCCAATGATGATCCATGCCCAGACGCGGCCGACGATGTCGCGTACCGCGTCGATCCCGGCCCGGATCCGATCGGCGACGGTCTGTGAATTGGGCTGCAACTCCGCCTGTCCTGCGCGCACGTTGCGAACCCATTCCTCGAGCCAGCCTTCGAGATGCAGGCGTCCGATGATCCATCCCGCCACGATCGCGACCGCCAGGCCGAAGGCCAGATAGATCGCGGCGATCCTCCAGCCGACCAGCGCGAACAGCAGGCCGAGCGCGACCTCGTTCACCATTGGCGCCGCGATCAGGAACGAGAAGGTCACGCCGAGTGGGACGCCAGCCGAGACGAAGCCGACGAAGAGCGGCACCGCCGAGCACGAGCAGAAGGGAGTGAATACGCCGAGGATCGCAGCCGCGACATTGCCGAGGCCCTCGCGCTTGCCGGCGAGCAATGCGCGAGTTCGCTCGGCTGAAAAAAAGCTGCGTACGACGCCCATGCCGAACACGACCAGCGTCATCAGCATCAGGACCTTGGGCGCGTCGAACACGAAGAACCGCGCGGCTTCTTCCAGATGGCTGTCGCGGGACACCGGCAGCGACGATACCAGCCATGCCGAGAACGCTTCCAGCTGCCAGTAGACCGCGAACCACAATGCGACCGCAGCTGCCGTCGCGATGATCCAGATCACAGCCGATGCCGACCCGTCAGGATAGGTCGAAGCTTCGGTTTTCATGCTGCACTCCTGTTCGGCTCAGGCATGGCCGCCATGACGGCGTCGAGGATGGCGCGGCGATCGGGCGTCAGGTCAGGGCTCAGCCGATACCGGACCCACTGGGCGTCACGCCGGTCGATGACGAGACCGGCGGCCTTGAGGGCGGACATGTGCCGGCTCATGCGCGATGCGCTGGCTCGGAGCTGCCGCATGAGCTCGCAGACGCAGTGCTCGCCGCCGTCCCAAAGGATGCGCAGGGCGGCGAGACGAGTCGGCTCGGCCAGAGCGGCGAGCAGCGGGACGGGATCGAACATGGCGGCAATATATTCGTACTTTCGTATTTGCGCAATAGCGCATATAATGGTTATGGATGTGCGATTTGACCGGCAATCGGCGCGGCGCGTGGCGTCAGGCTGATAATGGCTGGTGATGCGTGGCCCGCGCGGCGACGCCCTGCGAGATCCCGGTTGCGAAATCGGGCGAGCTGGCTGGCGTCAGGTCAATTCACGCGCGGATGGTCTTGCCGCCGGCGGCCGGAATGTGACTGTGCGGCTGGGCTCGACGACGCGGCTGCCGCGCCGGGTACGGAGGCGGAGAGCGTTGGCGTCGAAGACCCAGTAGGTGCAGCGGGCCGGGCGTCTGGGCTGCCCGGCGTGGATGTCCGGGATCTTTACCACGCGCGGCGCCACGCGTTATCTCGAACAGGGAGCGCGGCCTCGCCCGGCGAGACGCGCGCTGCCTATCCGACGATGGGTTGCCCGCGTTGCCTAGTTGCGGACGCTGCCCACGGTGATCGGAGCGACGAGCGCAGCGCTGCGGTGGTGCTGGGTGAGCACGGCGAGCTGGTGCGGCGAGGCGGCGCTGTCGGCATTCACCGCAATGGTCTGCTGCGCGGCGGATGCACCGACGACGGAGAGCTGGTGCGGGGTGGCCGGCAGCGCACCGACTTCGTAGCTCGGCAGCTCGCCGGCAGCGGCGGCGCCGCTCAGCAGCGCGAGGGCAAGAAGAGAGCCGGGAATGATGTGCTTGATGGTCATCGGGAGGTCCTTCTGTGACGATGATCGATTGCATCACCTGCAACCGCTTTCGCTTCCTTGGACACTCCCTAGCGTTGTCAGCTTTATATGCGCTGCAGCATGATTTGACAATTCATGGATTGGTGATGCGGTTAAAATGGCAGTTCGCGTCCCGCCTTGATACGTAAGGCGAATGATCTGATTTGCGATCTGAAATGAGATTGGAATGGAGTTGCGTGCGAGTGCGCTGGATTGAAACAAAATCCTGATGATGCGCTGATCGAGAGCCGATGAAGGCAGGGATTTGGTAACGGCTTTGCTTGCGGCGGCGATTCGCACACGGCAATGCGATTGCGATCGTCGAGCGTTCGCAAAACCGCTGCCCTCGCAATGACGGCATGGCGGCTGCCCATCAACGCGTCCTCTCTCACAGCCAGGAGAGGGCGCTGTATTGCGCAAAGGCTCGCGCGGCTACTTGGCCTGCCGCGCGGCCGCAGTCTCGTCAGTCGACGAACTGATCGCGCGTGTAGCCCTGGGCATAGAGCAGGGCGGTGAGGTCGCCGTGGTCGATGCGGGCCGAGGCTGCGGCCGAGACCGCAGGCTTGGCGTGATAGGCGACGCCGAGACCGGCCGCCTCGATCATGCCGAGGTCGTTGGCGCCGTCGCCGACCGCCAGGGTGTCGATCTCGTCGAGATCGAACGCCTCGCGCAGCTCGATCAGGGTAGCGAGCTTGGCGTCGCGGCCGATGATCGGCTCGCGCACCTCGCCCGTGAGCTTGCCGCCATCGATGATGAGCTCGTTGGCGCGGTTCTCCTGGAAGCCGATCTTGGCCGCGATGGCGCTGGTGAACAGCGTGAAGCCGCCGGAGATCAGGCAGGTATAGGCGCCGTTGGCGCGCATGGTCATCACCAGATGACGGCCGCCCGGCGTCAGCTTGATGCGCTTGGTCAGGACTTCGTCGACGACGCTCACCGGCAGGTCCTTCAGCAATGCGACGCGTTCGCGCAACGCCGGCTCGAACGCGATCTCGCCGCGCATGGCGCGCTCGGTGATGGCGGCGACGCGCGGCTTCAGCCCGGCGAAATCGGCGAGTTCGTCGATGCATTCCTGCCCGATCATGGTGCTGTCCATGTCGGCGAGGAAAAGCTTCTTGCGCCTGACGGCTTCCGCCTGCACGACGATGTCGATCGGCATGTCGCCGCGCAGGTCGCGCAGGCGCGCCTCGAGCTTGTGGACCTCGCCGTCGTGGGCGAAGGGGATGTCGATCGCGACCTCGTCGAACAGCCAGCGCGGCGTGCCCGGCGAGGGCAGAACGGCCAGGAAGGCCTCCACGATCGTGGTATCAAGCGCGGGATCGGCGGGATTGCAGGTGAAGGTGGCGACGAGAGACATCAGGTGACTTTGCCAGGGATCAACAAAGCGCTGCTTATCGCAGGGCCGACCGCCAGCGGCAAGTCGGCGCTGGCGGTGGAACTTGCGCAAAAAGCGGGCGGGGTCGTCATCAACACCGATTCCATGCAGGTCTACCGCGATCTGAGGGTGCTGACGGCAAGGCCGACCTGCGACGAAGAGGCCACCGTGCCGCACCGGCTCTACGGCCATGTCGATGCCAGCGTGAACTACTCGGCCGGCCATTATGTCCGGGATGCCGCGGAGATCCTGGGCGAGGTGCAACGGGCCGGGCGGCTGCCGATCTTTATCGGTGGCACTGGCCTGTATTTCAAGGCGCTGACATCAGGGCTGTCCGCGGTGCCGCCCGTGCCGGATGAGGTGCGCGACGCGGTGCGTCTCAGGCTCGATCGCGACGGCGTCGAGGCCTTGCATGCCGAGCTGGCGCGACGCGATCCGGCGGCGGCCGCGCGGCTGAACGTCCGCGACCGCGCCCGCGTGGCCCGGGCGCTGGAGGTGATCGAGGCGACGGGTCGGCCATTGGCCGACTGGCATGCCGAGGCCACTCCGCCGCTGCTGCCGGAGGGCAGCTATCGGGCGCTGTTCATCGCTCCGGAGCGCGAGGCGCTGTATGCGCGGATCGATGTACGGTTCGATCTGATGCTGGAGCGCGGCGCGGTGCAGGAGGTCGAGCGGCTGGCCGCGCGCGGCCTCGATCCGCTGCTGCCGGCGATGAAGGCCCACGGCGTGCCGGCGCTGATCCGCTATATCAGAGGGGAGATCACGCGGGAGGAGGCGGCCGCCATCGGCAAGGCCGACACCCGCCATTATGCCAAGCGGCAGTTCACCTGGTTTCGGCACCAACTGCCGGAGTTCGAGTGGATGAGCCCGGAGGCGGCAAAGGGATGGGTCGTCAAACTCTAGCCGCATCGTCATTCCGGGACATCGCGAAGCGATGGGCCCGGAATCCATAACCACGATCGTGAGTATGGATTCCGGGCTCGCCCTCCGGGCGCCCCGGAATGACGACCTCGTTTGGAGATGGAGCCCGTACTCTCATCCAGCCTATTGCCTCGTTTCGGAGGCCAACCGCCAAATTACCGCTCGCCGAACGGAAAATTCCGCGTTAACATCGCAAAATCGCGCTGACGGGCCGGCTTTGCCTTGACATTGGGGCATCGCCGGCTATGTTTCGCGCAACCTTTGGGAAGCTCGCTCGGCATCATGCGCAACTTTATTTCCATCCTCCTTATCGCCGTCGTACCCAGGCGCACCGCCGGGGATGGCTAGCGGCCATCCAAATTCCGAGCGGTGCGCAGGGCCTTCCAGGGCCCTTTTTTATTGCCTGGAAGCCAGCGATCCGACCGAAACGACCCTGACCCAAGTGACCAAAACCGACTGACCAAAACCGACTGACCAAGACCGACTGACCAAGACCGACCAGCCGCTGACAGAAGCGATCCGGAGCCCACCATGACCGACAAGAGCCACGATCCGAACCAGATGACCGGCGCCGCGATGATCGTGCGCGCGCTCATCGACCACGGCGTGCAGCACCTCTTCGGCTATCCGGGCGGGGCGGTGCTTCCGATCTATGACGAGATTTTCCAGCAGAGCGAGGTCGAGCACATCCTGGTCCGCCACGAGCAGGGCGCCGGCCACGCCGCCGAAGGCTATGCGCGCTCGACCGGCAGGCCGGGCGTCGTGCTGGTCACCTCGGGCCCCGGCGCCACCAACATGGTGACGCCGCTGGCGGACGCGCTGATGGATTCGATCCCGCTGGTCTGCATCACCGGCCAGGTGCCGACGCATCTGATCGGCAACGACGCGTTCCAGGAATGCGACACGGTCGGCATCACCCGGCCCTGCACCAAGCACAACTGGCTGGTCCGCAACGTCAACGATCTCGCCAAGGTGCTGCACGAGGCGTTCTATGTCGCGACCACGGGCCGTCCGGGGCCGGTCGTCGTCGACGTGCCGAAGGACGTGCAGTTCGCGACCGGCACCTATCATCCGCCACGCAAGTCCGACGTCCACATCTCCTATTCGCCGCGCGTGAAGGGCGACGCGATGCAGATCCGCAAAGCCGTGGCGCTGCTGGCGGGCGCCAAGCGGCCGGTGATCTATTCCGGCGGCGGCGTCATCAATTCGGGGCCGGAGGCCTCGCGGCTGCTGCGCGAGCTGGTCGAGGTCACGGGCTTCCCGATCACCTCGACGCTGATGGGATTGGGCGCCTATCCGGCGTCGGGCACCAATTGGCTCGGCATGCTCGGCATGCACGGCACCTACGAGGCCAACATGGCGATGCATGATTGCGACGTCATGCTGTGCGTCGGCGCGCGCTTCGACGACCGCATCACCGGCCGCACCGACGCGTTCTCGCCGAACTCGAAGAAGATCCACATCGACATCGATCCGTCGTCGATCAACAAGAACATCCGCGTCGACGTGCCGATCATCGGCGATTGCGGCGACGTGCTCGCCGACATCCTGCAGGTGTTCAGGGCCGAGGCGAAGAAGCCCGACATCAAGTCGTGGTGGCAGGAGATCGCCGTCTGGCGCGCGCGCAACTCGCTGGCCTACCGGCCGAACCGCGACGTCATCATGCCGCAATATGCGATCCAGCGGCTGTTCGAGCTGACGCGCGGCCGCGACACCTACATCACGACCGAGGTCGGCCAGCACCAGATGTGGGCGGCGCAGTTCTACGGCTTCGAGGAACCGCACCGCTGGATGACCTCGGGCGGTCTCGGCACCATGGGCTACGGCCTGCCGGCCGCGATCGGTGTCCAGGTCGCCCATCCAGACAGCCTCGTCATCGACATCGGCGGCGACGCCTCGGTGCAGATGACGATGCAGGAGATGTCGACGGCCGTGCAGTACGAGCTGCCGGTCAAGATCTTCATCCTCAACAACCAGTACATGGGCATGGTGCGGCAGTGGCAGCAGCTGCTGCACGGCAACCGCCTGTCGCACTCCTACTCGGAGGCGCTGCCGGATTTCGTCAAGCTCGCCGAGGCCTATGGCGGCGTCGGATTGCAGGTGAGCAAGCCCGGCGATCTCGACGGCGCGATCAAGGAGATGATCTCGGTCAAGAAGCCGGTGCTGTTCGACTGCCGCGTCGCGGCGCTCGAAAACTGCTTCCCGATGATCCCGTCGGGCAAGGCGCATAACGAGATGATCCTGCCGGCGGAGGCGAGCGATCCGGCCGCGGCGTTCGCGGGCGGCAAGGCGCTGGTGTGAGTCTGATAGGTTTGATGGTGCGGTGATGGCACGCGCGTCCGGCAGTCTCTCTCTTAACCTCTCCCCGCTTGCGGGGAGAGGTCGACGCGCAGCGTCGGGTGAGGGGGACTCCCCACGCAGTCGGACTCGCGGAGAATCCCCCTCTCCCCGCAAGCGGGGCGAGGGAGCTCATCTGCTTGCGCGGCCGCATTGTGCCCATGCGTCAGGGAGTTCTCATGTTCACCCTCGCTGAGCTCGAAGCCGCCCACGCCATCGTCGGCGCCGCGGTGCCGGCGACGCCGGCGCATGCGTGGCCGTTGCTGGCGCAGCGGCTGGGGACCGGGGTCGTCGTGAAGCACGAGAACCACACGCCGGCCGGCGCCTTCAAGGTGCGCGGCGGGCTGGTCTATGTCGACAACCTCAAGCGCACGCGGCCGGATGTCCGCGGCCTGATCACCGCGACGCGCGGCAATCATGGCCAGAGCGTCGCGTTTGCCGGCCGTCGCAACGGCCTGCCGGTGACGATCTACGTGCCGCGTGGCAACTCGGTCGAGAAGAACCGCGCGATGGCGGCGTTCGGCGCCGAGCTGATCGAGCACGGCAGCGACTTCCAGGAGGCGCGCGAGGAGGCCGGCCGCCATGCGGCGCGCGACGGCCTGCACATGGTGCCGTCGTTCCATCGCGATCTCGTGCGCGGCGTCGCGACCTACGCGCTGGAGCTGTTCCGCACGGCGCCCGACCTCGATGTGCTCTACGTCTCGATCGGGCAGGGCTCCGGCATCTGCGGCTGCATCCTTGCGCGCGATCTCTTGGGTTTGAAGACCGAGATCGTCGGCGTGCAGTCGACCGAGGCGCCGTCCTACGCGCTGTCGTTCGCTGCGCGGACGGTGGTGACGACCAACAGCGCCGACACCCACGCCGATGGTCTCGCGACGCGCAGCCCGGATGCGGATGCGCTCGCCATCATCCTGAAAGGCGCCTCGCGCATCGTGCAGGTCGGCGACGCCGAGATCGCCGAGGCCGTGCGCATTCTCTGGACCGACACCCACAATCTCGCCGAAGGTGCCGGCGCGGCACCGCTTGCGGCGGCCTTGCAGGAAAAGGGCAGGCTCGCCGGCAAGCGCGTCGGCCTGGTGCTCACGGGCGGCAACATCGATCTCGACCTGTTCAGGCGCTGGGTGCTGCCGGCGGCCACGCATGCCGAAGCGGGGGCCGCATGAGGAGCTCGCAACTCGCCACAAACACCGCTGTCATGCCCGGGCTTGACCCGCCTGCGCGGCCGAAGCCGCTTCGGCGCGGCGAAGGCCCGGGCATCCACGAACCGCGCGCTCGACGCTCGACGTGGAGGGCCGGGAGCGCAGACAAGTTTACGCAGTCTGCGCAAGGCAGACTGCTATGCCCGGCCATGACGGTTGAATTATCACGGGGACACCAATGAACCAGCCAGCGTCAGCCTATTTCCTCGAAGACCGTCACGATCCGAACGAGACGCACACGCTGGCGGTGCTGGTGCAGAACGAGCCGGGCGTGCTCGCGCGCGTCATCGGCCTGTTCTCGGGCCGCGGCTACAACATCGAGAGCCTCACCGTCTCCGAGACCGAGAGCCAGAAGCACCTCTCGCGCATCACCATCGTCACCACCGGCACGCCGATGGTGATCCAGCAGATCAAGCACCAGCTCGACCGCATGATCCCGGTCTACCGCGTCGTCGACATGACGCTGACCAAGCGCGCGATCGAGCGCGAACTCGCGATGGTCAAGGTGCGCGGCACCGGCGAGCCGCGCGTCGAGGCGCTGCGGCTGGCGGATGCGTTCCGCGCCCGGGTGATCGACGCCACGACGGAAAGCTTCGTGTTCGAGATCACAGGCAATACCGACAAGATCACGCAATTCATCGATCTGATGCGTCCGCTCGGCCTGGTGGAAGTCGCCAGGACCGGCATTGCGGCGATCGGGCGGGGATCGGAAGGGATGTGAGTCATGCTGGCGCGCGACTGGTACTACAACGAACGCAACCGGATCGGGCTCGATCATGCCGTCGCCTCGATCTACGGCTCGGGCGATGATGCCGACGAGCGCGCGCGCGCTGCTCTGAAGATGCTCGGCGTCAAGCCGGGCTGGCGGGTGGCGGACATCGGCTGCGGCAACGGCGTGCTGGCGACCGAGGCGGCGCTGCTGGGGGCCGTCGTCGACGCCATCGACATCTCGCCGGCGATGCTGGCGCTGACCCGGATCTACACCCGCGACCGCCGTACCGCGGTGCGGATGCATTCGGCGGGGCTGCTGTCGTTCGCCTATGAGCCGAACTCGTATGACCTGATCGCCAGCGAGTTCACGCTGCATCATCTGCCGGACTTCTGGAAGGCGGTGGCGCTGGCGCGCATCTTCGCGGCGCTGAAGCCGGGCGCGCAGTTCTTCCTGCGCGACATCGTCTATGTCAGCATGCCCGACGGTGTCGAGCGCTCGGTCGAGCAGTGGGCGGATTTCAACATCAAGAACCACGACCTCGCCCGCGACAGCGTCATCACCCACATGCGCGACGAGAACTCGACCTTCGCCTGGGTGATGGAGCGCATGCTGGCCGAGGTCGGCTTCGTCACGGTCTCCGCTGACTACCATGCGCCGATGCACGCCACCTACGTGCTGCAGAAGCCGGCGGGGCAGGGCTAGGCGCTGATGTTCTTGTACGACGGTGAGGTGGCCACGCTGCCACCCTCCCCTGGAGGGGGAGGGTCGATCGCGCATGCAATGCGCGATCGGGGTGGGGTGGGCCGCCGCAAAAGCTCGCGCGTGGAGAGATCACCCCACCCCGCCTCACATCGTTGCTTCGCACGATGTGAGGCGACCCTCCCCCTCCAGGGGAGGTTGAAAAGTCGTCGTGTGGCAGGAGCTCATTAGATGTCC
Organism: Bradyrhizobium sp. HKCCYLS3070; assembly: GCF_051167575.1. NCBI lineage: Bacteria > Pseudomonadati > Pseudomonadota > Alphaproteobacteria > Hyphomicrobiales > Nitrobacteraceae > Bradyrhizobium > Bradyrhizobium sp. HKCCYLS3070. The sequence goes on along the minus strand of NZ_JBNPTI010000005.1, from coordinate 175,322 downwards.
CAGCAGCTCCTCATCGCCTTTGTCACCTTCGCCTTCGTGATGGCGTTCACGCCCGGGCCGAACAACATCATGCTGCTGTCGTCGGGCGTGACCCATGGCTTCCGCCGCACGGTGCCGCACATGATGGGCGTCAGCTTCGGCTTCGCCTTCATGGTCGGCGCGGTCGGCTTCGGCCTCGCGACGGTGTTCATCCGCTATCCCCTGCTGCAGGACGTGCTGAAATACCTCGGCGCGGCCTATCTGATCTACCTCGCGGTCGCCATCGCCTTGTCAGGGTCGGCCGAGCCTGACGACGCCAAGCCGCGCGGTCCGATGTCGTTCTGGGGCGCGGCGCTGTTCCAATGGGTCAACGCCAAGGGCTGGGTGATGGTGATCAGCACCATCACCGCCTATGCCGCGATCGCCAGCTTTCCGGCCAACGTGGCGCTGCAGGTCGCGATCAGCTTCGTGATGGCGGTCGCCTCGACCATCACCTGGACCTTATTCGGCACCGCGCTGCGGCCGCTGCTCAGCTCCGAGCGCGCGGTCCGCGCCTTCAACATCCTGATGGCGGTGCTGCTCCTGGCCTCGCTCTATCCCGTGTTCATGGACGCATGAGGGAGACTGCCGCCATGCGAGATCGGGGTTTCCAAGCAGGGCCAAAATGCTCTAGACACGGGCCGGATTTCGTCCGGGCGCAGCCGCCCGTGCCTCACCCAAGCGTCTGACTTTCCAGCCAATTCCGGCCATCTCAAAGAGGAAACGACAATGCGTGTCTACTACGATCGCGACGCCGATCTGAACCTGATCAAGGGCAAGAAGGTCGTCATCGTCGGCTATGGCAGCCAGGGCCACGCCCACGCGCTCAACCTGAAGGATTCCGGCGTCAAGGACGTCGCGATCGCGCTGCGCAAGGGCTCGGCCTCCGCCAAGAAGGCCGAAGGCGCCGGCTTCAAGGTGATGGAAGTCGCCGAGGCCGCGAAGTGGGCCGACCTCGTGATGATGCTGACCCCGGACGAGCTGCAGGGCGACATCTACCGCGAGCACCTGCACGACAACATGAAGCAGGGCGCCGCGCTGGTGTTCGCGCACGGCCTCAACGTCCACTTCAACCTGCTCGATCCGCGCGCCGATCTCGACGTGCTGATGATCGCGCCGAAGGGCCCCGGCCATACCGTCCGCTCGGAGTACCAGCGCGGCGGCGGCGTGCCCTGCCTGATCGCGATCGCCAAGGACTCCTCGGGCAATGCCCATGACCTCGGCCTGTCCTACGCCTCGGCGATCGGCGGCGGCCGCGCCGGCATCATCGAGACGACGTTCAAGGAAGAGTGCGAGACCGACCTGTTCGGCGAGCAGGCGGTACTGTGCGGCGGCCTGGTCGAGCTGATCAAGGCCGGCTACGAGACGCTGACCGAGGCCGGCTACGCGCCGGAGATGGCCTATTTCGAGTGCCTCCACGAGGTGAAGCTGATCGTCGACCTGATCTATGAAGGCGGCATCGCCAACATGAACTACTCGATCTCCAACACCGCCGAATACGGCGAGTACGTCACCGGCCCGCGCATCATCACGCCGGAAACCAAGGCCGAGATGAAGCGCGTGCTCGACGACATCCAGTCAGGCCGCTTCGCGCGCGACTGGATGCTGGAGAACAAGGTCAACCAGACCTCGTTCAAGGCGACCCGCGCCAAGCTTGCCCAGCACCCGATCGAGGAAGTCGGCGCCCGCCTGCGCGACATGATGCCCTGGATCAAGAAGGGCGCGCTGGTCGACAAGAGCAAGAACTGAGGTCTTGCGGCGAAACCGAGAAATGAAAACGGCGGGCAGAGGCCCGCCGTTTCTGTTTGGGGTCGTTGAAGGCCCGCCGGCGCGTTCAGGACGCCGCGCGGCGCGACGCCACCGGCGTCAGCAGGCGGACGATCTCGCTGACGGCGACGAGGCCGACGAGCCAGGCGGCGCTGGTCAGGCCGAGGCGGGCGACGATCGGGAGCGCGAAGCTCGCAGCGCCGCCGAGTGCGGGCGTGGCGGCCAGCAGCACCAGCTCATAGGCGGCGTAGGCACTGGGGAGCGCGACGGCAAGCGCGACCGTCGCTGGTGCTGTGCGCAAGGTCGCCAGGGCCATGCGGGCCACAACGGTGGCGCTGAGCGCCGCGACGCCGATCATGGCGCCCCAGGCCAGCGTGTTGGCATCGACCGGATAGTGCAGCGCGCCGAAGCCGATGCCCTGGTTGACCAGCCAGGCGCCGAGCATCACCGGCAGCGCCGCGCGCAGCGGCAGCATGGCGGCGGCGATCACGGCGAAGGCCGCAAACGGCGTCGCGCAGGCGAACACGAAGCTCGCCAGCGCGCAGGCCCCTGTCAGCAGCGCGAAGCAGAACGCAGCGGCATGCCGTTGCGGAACGGGCGCGAGGCGAGCTTCGGAACCAGACCGGGCGAGGACGTCGAGAGTCATGGAACATCTCCTTCTGTTGCGATTGTAGTCCATTTCGGCAGCTTCTGTCAGCCGCCGGGAGGTTGGTCGGCGGCGTCACTGCACGCCGAAGCTCGCCACCCGGATGCCGCCGAACACGCCGAAGCCCGGCGCGAGGAATCCGGTCGGGTTCTGGTAGTGATGGTTGAAGAGGTTGTCGATCCGGCCGAACAGCTTGACCTGGTCGGACAGCGCGTAGTCGCTGCGCAGGTTGACGACCGTATAGCCGGGCGCGACGAGGCCCGTGGTCATGCCGTCGCGGCTGACGTCGAGCCAGTCGCCGATGTGCAGCAGCGTCGCTGACAGCGTCAGCGCATCGATCGGCCCCCATGTCGCGGTGGCGCTCCATTTCTCCTTCGGCCGCCGCAATAGCTGCAGGCCGGTAGTCGCATCGACCGCGCGGGTGAACGTGTAGTCCGCACGCAGCGAGATCCGGTCGGTGAGATCAGCGGTCACGAAGCTCTCGGTGCCCTCGGTGGTCGCGAGGCCGACATTGGCGTAGGAGGTGAAGGTCGCGTTGAAATTGATCAAGTCGGTGATGCTGTTGTGGAAGTAGGTCGCGCCGAAGCGGAGACGATCGTCGAACAGCGGCTGCTCGAAGCCGGCGTCGTAGCCGGTGCTCTGCTCCGGCCGGAGGTTGGGATTGGCGAAGAAGTTGAACGCCGGAAAATCCTGGTGCAACTGGCTCAGGGTCGGCGCCTTGAAGCCGGTGCCGTAGCTCGCCTTCAGCTTGGTCTCGGTCACCGGCAGGATCACCGCCGGCGCGATCCGGTAGGTGCCATGGCCGCCGAACTGGTCGTTGACGTCGTTGCGCAGGCTCGCCACCACGAACCAGCGCTTCGCGAACTCGGTCTGCAGCTCGACGAAGCCGGCCTTGTTGCCATTCTCGGCCGAGAGGTCGGCGGTCTTCAGCCGCTCGGTCTGCTGCTCCGCGCCGACGACGAGATTGTTATGCGGCGCCAGCTTGGTCACCGCGTGCCAGTCATACTTGATGCGCTCGCCGGCCGCGACCGCTGCCACCGGATTGCCAGCCGTCAGGTCGGACGACCGGTCGTTCACATAGTTGACGCCGAAGTAGTTCCGGATGCGGCCGCCGAGCAGCGACCACACGGCTTCCTGGCGTGTCGCAAGCTGGTGGACGGCGTGGTTGCTCTGGGCCGCGTCGGGAAAGCTCGGAAAGCCGCTGTCGCCGGTGAACAGCAGCGTCGCGTCGGTGTATCGAACCACCGAGTTCAGCGTCCAGGCCTCGTTGAGGTCGACGCCCAGCTTGGCCGAGGCGGTGAGGTTGTCGTAGGCATTGCCGATGGCCTTCTGCCCCGCAGGCAGCAGCTGCCACGGGGTCACCGGAACGTCGCCGGCGTGCAGATGCGCGACATTGACCGCGTAGTTGACATTGTTTTGTGAGCCGCTGACGCCGGCTGACTGGTTGAAGGTCTTGAACGAGCCGCTCTCGACCGAGGCGGTCGCGCGCGCCGGGCCCTCGCCCTTGCGCGTGATCACCGAGATCACCCCGCCGATCGCATCCGAGCCGTAGAGCCCGCTCTGCGGCCCGCGCAGCACCTCGAACTGCTGGATGTCGGCGGCGAGCAGATGCGCGAAATCGAACGCGCCATTGCCGTTGGTGACATCGCCGACGTCGATGCCGTCGATGAAGAGCTTGGTGTGATTGGCGTTGGTGCCGCGCATGAAGACGTTGGTCTGGCCGCCCGGGCCGCCGGCCTGCACCACGTTCAATCCGGGGATCGTGCTCAGGATGTCCGGCACGGTGCGGGCCTGCTGCGCGGCGATGTCCTTGTCGGTCACCACGGTGATCGCATTCGCGACGTGGGCCACTGGCGTGACGACACCGGTCGGGCTGACGGCGACGGGGGTTCCGGCTGGCGCGGCCGGCTTTGCCGCCGGCATCTGCTGATGCGCGGCGCTGGCGGTTCTGCGGGGGATGGCTGGTTTCTGAGCGATCGGCTCGCGCGGCGGGTCGACCTCAACCGGGGGCAGAAGGTCGGGGGAGGCGGATTGCTGCGCTGCTGTGGGCGAGGGGCCGAGCAGGGCGAATGACGAGAGGACGCAGAACGACGACAGAAGGGCGCGACTGCGCCTGGCATGGGGAACGGGAGACACGAGGAACCTCGGCATGACGTCAGTGGCACGTCACCGCGAACGAGGTCTCATGCAGCCCTTGGCAGGCCTGCCTGAAAACGATGCCAATAACGCCCCGACCGGCATCCTCGCGTGTGACCACGGCTGACGGCAGGTCTCCTGGCTCGCGGGTCGTCACCTCCACGTCGCCTTCCCGGGACCGAGATTTCCCAGTGGCCTTTGACGCGAGATTCGCCGCTTACAGTTGCGGGGGCAGCTGCGGCCTTCGGTCACGTCCCTTGCGAGACGCATCCGGCACCGCATTCCCTTTTGAGCCCCGGTCGAGGGGCACCGTCGCGATCACCGTAGGAGTGCGGGCGCACCAAAGTCAATCCGGCGCCCGGCGATCTCCTGGCGATAACGCTGGCCGGTCGGCTTGGTGATGCCCGGCCGCCTGCGACAACCATAGCCGTCGTCCCTGCGAACGCAGGGACCCATAGCCACCGGCGGTCGTGTGGCGAAGGACGACGACAAGACATTTTCCGCCAATTCACATCACGCGGTATGGGTCCCTGCGTTCGCAGGGACGACAGCGGAGCGCGAGTCGTTGCTGATGAGGATTGCGTCTTGTGAGCACCCGCTCACTTCTCGACCTTGTTGTGCACCATCCAGAATCGCAGCGTGCGCTGGGCGGTGTCGAGCGACAGGCGGCCGTAGTCGCGTTCCGCGAGCTTGAGCGTGTCGCTGTCGATGGCGTGCTTGATCGGCCGATGGGTCAGGATTTTCGCCACCACCGACCAGGCCAGCCCGGCGGCACGGCAAGGGATCAGCACGATGTCGGTGCGCGGGCCTTCGAGCACCTTGGCCATCATCTCGGTCGGGACGTTGTTGAGCAGGCCGAGTGCGGCGGAAACCTCGCCGAAGCGGCGGGTTTCGGCGAAGAAGGCGATGGCGGCATCGTTGAGCTCGTTCAGCCCCTTCATGCGCTTGACGGCCTCTTCGGCCAGCGTGAAGTCGCGCCCGACCAGGCCGCCGTCGCTGCGCGCAACGTCGGCGATCGCCTTGAGGATCTTCTTGATCTCCTGTTGCAACGCCGGCGGCGCCGAGGCCATCAGCCTGGCGCGCACGGCTTCGGTCGCGCGGCGCAGGAGGTCGCGCAGGTGCTTGGTGGGCAGGTCGACGCGCAGCCCGATGATCTCGGACAATTCGTCGTCGTCCTCGGCATGCGCCATCATCCCGGAATAGCCGGACTCGGAGAAGCGCGCGGTCTGGTTGTTGGCGAGCTTGCGGATCACCCGGCGCTCGCCGCGGTCGACGATGATGTCGGTCACCGCCTCGGTCAGATGCGGACGGCTGGAGATCGCCATCAGGTGATCCTGGCCCTTGGTCGCCGCGACCTCCACCAGCGTATGCTCGGTGAGCCGGCTCGAGTGCATCAGCACGTTCTCGGCCACCGAGATCTCGTCGTCGCGGGCGAGCTGCTGGATCAATTCGACGGGCGCGTAGTCGACCGGCGCGAGATGCTTGCTGAGCTCGGCTCGCGCGCGGGTCTCGACCCGCGAGACCAGCATGCACAGCACGTTGTCGAATACCTTGATCTGGTCCTCGCTGAGGCGTTCGCCGTCATGCAGGAACAGGTTGGTGACTTGGCGCAGCGTGTTGACGCGCTTCGCCGAGGTGCCGCTGCGGACGGCCTCTTCGAGTTCGGTGATGATGGAGTCTTCTGAAGGCGGAAGCTGTTCTGGCTGTGACACGATCGCGCTCGTTTGTCCGGATTGCCGGAGCGACAGCAACGCGATTGTGATCCGCTGCAAGGCTTTCGGCCGGAGCAGTTTTCGGCACGGGCGATAACAATGCGTTAGGGGCCGAAGGCGTAGTACTCCGGAGAAACACGGATACGGAAAATTAAGACGATACATATAGGGGGGATGACGGGCTGGAGCCCGGTCTTCCGGAGATTCGCCGGACAGGCGATGGAATGAGGTGCGAACACCTCCCCGCAGACGCGGCGACGACAGGCCAGCGAAGCGGAAAGGTTAATGATCTCATAAGGTCACAAACCTTCCTTCATCCAACTTGCTCGCTGCCCTCGATCTCACGTCAGCTGTCATCCTCCCAAGCCTTGAAACTTAAATCCCATTCTTGCCGCGGCCATTTTGCCGACGCGCCGTGCGATGCGTGGCGTCACCCGATGTTCCGGGGCAGGTTCGGCGGGGCGATGACCTCGCGCGAAAAATCAGCGCCAGCATCCTGCCGCATCTCGTGCGATAATCGCCGCGCAAATCGTTGAGGTCACCATGAAATCCGTCGTCATCACCGGCGCATCCACCGGCATCGGGTTCGCCTGTTCGAAGCTCCTGCTCGCGCGCGGCTTTCGCGTGTTCGGCAGCGTTCGCAAGCAGGCCGACGCAGACCGTCTGCGCGGCGAGCTCGGCGCCAACTTCATGCCGCTGCTGTTCGACGTGACCGACGAGGCGGCGGTGAAGGCGGCCGCCGGCGAGGTGCGAGCGGCGCTCAAGGGCGAGACGCTCGCCGGTCTCGTCAACAATGCCGGCATCGCCGTCGCCGGTCCCGTGACGGAGCTGCCGATCGCGCAGTTCCGCCATCAGATGGAGGTCAACGTCATCGGCCCGGTCATCGCGACCCAGGCGTTCGCGCCGCTGCTCGGGGCCGATCCAGCCATGACGGGAGAGCGCGGCCGGATCGTGATGATCAGCTCAGTCGCGGGCCGCAACGGCAACCCGCTGATGGCGCCCTATTCGACCTCCAAGCATGCGGTCGAAGGGCTGTCCGAGAGCCTGCGCCGTGAGCTGATGCTGTTCGGGATCGACGTCATCGTCATCGCGCCGGGCGCGGTGAAGACGCCGATCTGGGCCAAGGCCGACGAAGTCGACCTGTCGCCGTATCAGGCCTCGCCGTTCTTCCCGGCGCTGCAGAAGATCCGCGCCTTCATGCTGCATCTCGGCCAGTCCGGGCTGCCGGCCGAGACCATCGCCGCGCGGGTGGCCGACGCCTTGACCTTGCCGGCGCCCAAGGTGCGCTACGAGATCGCGCCCGATGCCATGAGGCAATGGATCGTGCGGGTGCTTCCGAAACGGACCGTCGATCGCATCATCGCCAAGCGGCTCGGCCTGATGCCCGCGATCAGGCCCTGATGCCGGCGATGACGACCATCGGCAAGACCCAGGCGGAGCTGACCCGCCTGGTCGAGGAGGAACTTCGCGCGCAGCCGGGCTGCGAGACGGCACGTGTGCCGGCCGTTCATGCGCTCGACGTGCGCAGCGGCCGCAACTGGGAGATCCCGCACGTCGTTCTCGGCGACAGCCTGATCAGCGACGTCGACCGCGCCGTGATGAGCGTGCAGCGCCGGCTCGGGCGCGCGTTTCACCTGATCGACGATCCGGTCACGGCGCCGGAAGCGGCAGCGACGCCGCAGGGCAACGCTGGCGACTCCTGACAATCCTTGCGGGGATGTAAGCCCTGCGGGCTCAGGTCAGCAGGCCCTGCCGCAGCGCCAGCCGCACCAGCTCGATGTCGCTGGCCACGCCGAGCTTGTCCTTGATCAGCGAGTGCAGGTTGGCGACCGTCTTCGGGCTGAGATGCAACGCTGACGCGATCTCGTCGGTGGTGCGTTCGGCGAGCAGCATCTGCATCACCTCGAACTCGCGCGCGGACAGGACGTCGGCGGCCGCGCGCTCGCCGGCGAGGCGGCTGAGCGCGAGCTCGTGATCGATGTCGGGGCTGATCGCGATGCGGCCTGCGAGCACGTCCATGACGGCGCGCACGAGCGTCTCCGGCGGGCTGCTCTTGGTGACATAGCCGCGGGCGCCGGCGCGGATCGCCTGCACCGCGAAGCCGGCATTCTCATGCATGGTGAAGACGAGGATGCGCGCGCCGCGATCCCATTGCCGGATGCGGCGGATGCCCTCGATGCCGCCGACGCCCGGCATGGTCAGGTCCATGATGACGAGATCGGGCCTGACCTCCTTGAACAGCCGGTAGGCTTCGGCGCCATCGGCGGCTTCGGCGACCACGCGCAGCCCCGGCTGCTTCTGCAGCATCGACCTGTAGCCCTCGCGGACCACGGCATGGTCGTCGACCAGCAGGATGGTGCCGGCGGGGGTCGTCATGCCGCACATGCCGTTTCCGGCTGGGTCGGCGCAGGCGAGAGGGCCGGGACCGGAATCTCGACGTGGAGGCGCGCGCCGCCGGAGGTGGCGGCGAAGCTCATCTGGCCTCCCATGGAGGCGACGCGCTCGCCCATGCCGAGCAGGCCCATGCCCGGCTTGTCGGGAGCTTCGCCGAGAAGACCGTCGTCTTCGACGGTGAGCAGGGTCGCGCTGACCGGCCCCTCCTGAAGCGTCAACTGCAACCGCACCCGCGTCGCGTCGGCGTGTTTGACGGCATTGGTGAGCGCCTCCTGCGCGATGCGGTAGATATTGGTGGCGATGATGCCCGGCAGTCGGTCGACGTCGCCCGACAGGTTGATCTCGAAAACGGTGCGGCCGTGCTGGCGCCTGTTCCAGCCGGCGACGAGGCCCTCCAGGCTGCCGGCGAGGCCGAGCTCGTCGACGTCCGGCGGGCGCAGCCGCATCAGCGCGCCGCGCAATTGCTCCATCATGTCGCTCGCGGTGCGCGCGATGCCGTCGCATTCGCCGACCAGAGCGGGGCAATCCTGCGCCGCGCTGTGACGGATCGATGCCGCGAGCGCCCGGATCGCCGCCAGCGACTGGCCGAATTCGTCATGCAGCTCGCGCGCCAGGTGGCGGCGCTCGTCGTCCTCCAAGGCGATCAGGCGCCGGGTCAATTCGCCGCGCTGGGCCAGCGCCGTCTCCAGCCCCTCGGCGAGCTGGTTGAAGGCAGCGCGGATCGCCGAGAGCTCGGCGAGGTCGAACGGCGGCAGCCGCGCCGACAGATCGTTGGCGGCGATCCGCTCCAGCCCGGCGCGGATCAGCCGGGTGGGGCGCAGCGCGCGGGCCAGCGCGGCGTAGGCCAGCGCGCACAGCAGCACCAGCGCCGTCCCGAGCACCGGCAGCAGCCGGCTGAGCTCGCGCCAGGCGTCCGCGGTCATGACGCCGGCGTCGATCCAGACGACGGCATCGCCCGTCGTTTCGTCGCGAAACCTGACCGGCCGTGCCGCTTCGCGGCCCGGATCGAACAGCCGCCGATACAGCATCGCGAAGGCGCGGGGCGGATCGTCCGTCTGCGCCTCGGCGCCGCCGCAGATGCGCTGCACGATCACGCCGTCGACGCCGCGATAGGCGATGCACAGGCCCGGTCGCATCGCCGCCGCCGCGACCGCATCGAGGTCGGGAAAGCCGGCCGGCGGACTGGCGACCCAATGCATCTTGCTTTGCTGCAATTGCAGCGTCCGGGCCGTGATCTCGGCGATCCGCTCATTGCGCACATGCACCGAGCGGTCGATGTCGAACAGCACATAGGCGCAGATCGCCGCGAAGCACAGCGCCGAGACCACCGAGATGCGCAGGGTCAGGCGGTATTTGAGGTCGTAGCGGGTCCACATCTTCGGTGTGTCCATGACAGCCCAGCCGGCCGGCATTTAACGGCAGAACCGTCCGGGCCAAAAGCGCCGCGGCCCGGTGGACGGTGCGGTCGTGAATTTTTCCCGTGCCGCGCCGGGACCGTGGCCGCTGCGGCGATGGCACGGCGGCGTCTAGCTTCCGACCGCCAGACATCGTTGCAGGGGGATCCCATGTCGAACCGTCGCGTCGTCCGTTGTCTCGTTCTCGCGCTTGCCTTCGCGGCCGGCCCGGTCCGCGCCGCCTCCGCCGATGTCCCGGCCGTGCTGGTCGACGATTTCAGCTATCTCGACACGTCCGGCGAGCCGGTCGATCAGACCGCCGCGCATCAGCGGCGGCTGGATGCGTTCATCGCCGCGCTCCGCCGCGATGTCGCCGCCGACGCGCGGCTGCGGCCGGTCAGCCCGTCCTGCGCACCGTCCTGTCCGACCGATGCGTCCCCGGAGGCCCGGCTGCAGATGGCGGCCGCGGCCGGCGCCACCGTCGTGATCACTGGCGGAGTCCAGAAGCTCTCCACCCTGGTGCAGTGGGCGCGCGCATCGGCCATCGACGTCGCCTCCCATCGGGTCCTGTTCGACAAGATCTTCACCTTCCGCGGCGACAGTGACGAGGCTTGGCAGCGCGCCGAGATGTTCGTCTCGCGCCAGGTCCGTGACGCACTGGCGCCGCCGGAGCCGATCCGGCTGGCGCTGCTGCCGTTCGAGCTCGACGACACCAGCGCGGGCGCCGCGCTCGGCGAGACCGAATCCGACCAGAAGGGGCTGCAGGAGACGACCGACGCGGTGCGGCAGCTGCTGGCACAGTCCGGGCGCTATCGCCTGGTGGATGCGGCCGGCGAGATCAAGCCGGGGCAGCCGGTGCGTGAGTGCGACGATTGCGAGGCGCGGGCGGCCCGCGCGCTCGGCGCCCAGCAATCGCTGCTCGGCATCGTGAGACGGATCGGCCGCACCGAATACATCATCGGCTTTCGTGTCCGCCAGGCCGACAGTGGGACGCTCGTCGTCGCCGGTGACAGCGGATTGCGCCTCGGCGCCAATTATTCCTGGAGCCGCGGCGCGGTGCGTCTGGTGCGCGAGCGGCTGCTCGAGACCGGCCCCCAGAATTGAAAAAGGGCGAGGATCGGTACGCGAGGACGGCAGTGATGCCACCTCTCGTCGCGGCGCGAGACGACACGTCGCCCTCCGTGCAAATCCGGGCTGTTGTGATTTGTGACGATTTCATTACGGTCGGATGACAGGATAGCCTTCCTTGATCTGTCGGCATGCGCCGACGAAGGGCGCCTGCTTTCGATCGCCTGATGTCACTGACCCCGAACGACCAACCGATCACCACGCTCGCCGCGGCGAGCGCAACGCGCTCCGCGGCGGTCCGGCTGTCCGCCGTCGCCGCGCCGCATGTCGCGGCGCTGGCCCTGATGCTGCACACCGAGACCGATTTCGGCTCGCGGCTCGGCTTCGTGCTGGCCTGGGGCATCCTGAACTGCTTCTGGCTGGTGCTGCTGCGGCGGCCCGCGGTGTCCGGCGCGTTGGCGCTGACCATGGTCGTGGTGCTGGTGCTGCTGTCGCAGCTCAAGCACGCCGTGGTCCAGATGACGGCGAACTTCGTCGACGTGATGCTGATCGACCACGACAGCGCGGCGTTCCTGTTCACGATCTTCCCGAACCTGAAGCTGTCGGTGCTGGTGGCGGCCGCCGTCGTGCTGCCGCTGATGGGGCTGTTGTGGTGGGCGGATCCGTTCCGGATCGCGCGGCTGCCGGCGCTCGCCGGCAAGCTCGCCTGCCTCGCGGCGCTCACGCTGTATTCGCTCAACTGGCGCGACGAGGCCTGGCGCGGCTATTATGACGATGGCTATCTGTCGAAATTCGCCCGCTCCGGCGTCACGGCGGTGTCGGACTTTCTCGCCAACGGCTTCATGGAATCCGACGGCACGGCTGATCGAAGTCTGGCTGCCTTCGTCCCGGATTCCTGTCATCCGGCCGCGCGCCGGCCGAACATCGTGCTGATCCACGACGAATCCAGCTTCGACATCCGCTCGGCGCCAGGCATCAAGGTACCAGCGGGCTATGGCAGCCATTTCAAGTCGTTCGACGGCAAGGCGCGGCAGTTCATGGCCGAGAGCAATGGCGGACCGAGCTGGTTCACCGAGTACAACGTACTCGCCGGCCTGTCGTCGCGCTCGTTCGGCCGCTTCGCCTATTTCGTGACGCGGATCGCGTCCGGCCGGGTCGAGCGCGGCCTGCCGCTGGCGCTGCGCAATTGCGGCTACGACACGGTGTCGCTCTATCCCGCGCAGGGCGCCTTCATGAGCGCGCGCAGCTTCCAGACCACGGTGGGCGTCGACCGCTTCCTCGACGCGCGCGATCTCGGCGCCAAGGGCGTCGAGCCCGACGGCTTCTTCTACGATGCCGCGCTCGATCTGATGCAGCACCGGCCGCGCGGAAAGCCGCTGTTCATGTTCGTTTATCTCGCCGCCAACCATTTCCCGTGGGAGACGACGTTCCGGCCCGACCTGACGCCGTCCTGGCGAGCGCCGGGCAATCTGCCTTCGATCGATGAGTATCTGCGCCGCCAGGCGATGAGCGCGACGGACTATCAGCGCTTCCTCGCCAGCCTGAAGAAGCGCTTCGGCGACCAGCCGTTCCTGATCGTGCGCTACGGCGATCACCAGCCGGAGTTCTCGCCGCACATTCTCGATCCCAAGCTCGACGAGGCCGGCATCGGCGAGAAGCTCGAAAGCTACGATCCGCGCTATTATCAGACCTATTACGCCGTCGATGCCGTCAACTTCGAGCCGCGCCAGAGCGCGGTCGTGATGGACCGGATCGACGCCGCCTATCTGCCGCTGGTCACCTTGGAGGCGGCCGGCATTCCGCTCGATCCGTCCTTCGCCGAGCAGAAGGACATCATGCTCCGCTGCAAGGGCGTGTTCTACGCCTGCGGCGACGGCGCCGAGGCGCGCCGGTTCAACCGCATGCTGATCGACGCCGAGCTGATCCGGGGGCTCTAGACTCTCACCGCCCGCGACGGGTCGGTGGCTTCACGGGATTGCGATCGATCCGTCATTCCATGGGAGGATTGTCGGGACGGCCGCGTTGGGCTACCCCGTGCGCTCCGTGTAAGCGAGAGGTTCGACATGTCCACATCCGTCAAAGAACTGATGGCCGCCGCCAACGCGGTGGTCCCCAAGATCACGCCGGCCGAGGCGCAGGCGATGATCGCCAAAGGCAACACGCTCGTCCTCGACGTGCGCGATGCGCCGGAGGTCGAGAAGAGCGGCAAGATCGAAGGCGCGCACCACGTCTCGCGCGGCATGGTCGAATTTCGCGCCGATCCGGACTCGCCCTATCACGACAAGAATTTCAGCAAGGACAAGAGCGTCATTCTGTACTGCGCCTCCGGCGGCCGTGCCGCGCTGGCGGGCAAGGCGCTGAAAGACCTCGGCTACGACAAGGTGTTCAACGTGGGCGGCTTCAAGGATTGGGCCGACAATGGCGGCGCGGTGGAGAAGCCGATCGAGCCGGGGATGTGAGCGTAAACTGCTCACTAGGGTCAGGACCCATTTAACCGACAGAACGCTCGGGCGAGCGGCTCAATCCCACAGGGAGATGGCCGGCTTCAACCTTTCGTATTCGAAAGCATGGCGTTCAATCTCTCTGCCGCCGGCACTTTGGGAGCGCCACTTCTCGTGATCGCAAAGACTTGACGCCTACGACGCGGTTTAATGGAAATCTGTGCAATGGCCCTGCTATCGGCGGGAATGGCGAGCTGTGGCATGATGGTTATGCCGATATCTTGGCTGACCATGTTTACGAGAGCTTCGGCATCTCGCACCCGCAGCACAATCGGCGGATTGATCTTAGCTTGATCGAATATTTGACGAATGGCGGGCTCGCAGCCGGACGCGGACATCAAAAATGGCTCGTCGGCCGCATCTGTCAGGCTAATTTGCCGCCGGCTGGCAAGACGATGGTCTGATGCGACGACGAGAACAAATTCATCCTCCATGATGACGATGGGCTGCACCGCCGGCGTCGTCTCTCCCGTCAGGCCGAGATCAATGATGTCTTTCTCAACCCATTCGCAAACTTCCGCATCGGTCCCCTCGATCAGACTGACCGTGATGCGTGGGTACATCCTTTTGAACTCCGCGAGTCGGGCCGGCAGAAGCCGCGCTGCAACGCTCGATACACTGCCGATGCGTATATGCCCCGCGAGCAATCCATTGACCGCGCTGCAGGTTTGTCGAATGCGTTCGACGGCTTGAAGTGCAGCCCGGGCGTCGGCGAGCACTGCCCGACCAAGTTCGGTGATTCTGATTCCGTCACGATGCCTTATAAGCAGCTGCCCGCCCAATACCGCCTCTAAATGCTTGATGCTTTGGCTGACCCCTGACTGGGTGAGGCCGATCTCTGTGGCTGCAGCCGAGAAGGTGCCGCAATCCACGACGCTGCTGAGCACCCGAAGGTGAGCGAGAGATATATTAGTAATTGTCATATGCAGCCGCTGTCGAAGTAATTTTACTTATACATGACCGGCATGCTCTTACAAGGCGGAACTACAGCCGGAGAGCGATCATGTCCGACGCCATAGCGATTGCGCTTGTTGGCGAATTCACCCCTTCCTTCCTGCCTCACACCGCAACCAACGATGCGATTGAGCATGCTCGGCTGACGCTGGAGGGACGAATTACGGCGGAATGGATCTCAACCGTCCAGCTGGAGGCCGGGGCAGCCGAACAGCTTCGGCGTTTTGATGCGATCTGGATTGTTCCCGGGAGCCCATACAAGAGCCTTCTCGGAGCCATCAATGCAATTCGTTACGCGCGCGAGAGCGGCGTTCCGCTCTTGGGGACTTGCGGGGGCTGCCAGCACGTTGTGATCGAATACAGTCGCAATGTCATGGGCTTCGAAGACGCCGCGCACGCCGAATATGATCCCTACGCCTCCAACCTCTTCATCACACCATTATCGTGCTCGCTCGTGGGGCAGACGATGGAAGTCAAAATCGAGCCGGGCAGCCTCGCAGATGCGATCTACGGGGGGAAGAATCCACGCGAGCAGTACTACTGCAATTTCGGACTGAACCCGGAGCATCAGCAGAAGCTACATGACGCAGGATTGAGAATCATTGGCACGGACGCATCCGGCGAAGCGAGGATTCTGACTATCCCCGCGCATCGCTTCTTCATTGCTACTCTCTATGTACCTCAGCTGACTTCGAGCATCACCCAGCCTCACCCGGTGATCCTGGAGTTTATGAGGGCTGCGATGGAATCTAACCGATGAGGTGCGGTTCTCGCGATGTCGGCAATCCGTTCGACGCAATATCGTAAGGTGCGGCTCTGGTCTCTCCTCTCTTGCCAGAGGCTGAGACTCTGATCGCCGACAAGGGGCTATGACAGCGATGCCTTCCGAGCGGCTCTCGCTAAGCGAGGAATAGAGCCTTGCATTCCGTCGCGGGCTGGGCGCAGATCGCCCCTAACATATTGCAAATCCCTGTATCGGCAGCGTCACAAGGTCGAGAATATGTTCGCCGGACTTAAGGACTGGCGACGTCTCTCCATGCGTTACGACCGCTGCGCTCACACATTCTTCAGCGCCATCTGTATCGCGGCAACTGTTATCTTCTGGCTCGATCAATGAGTCCCGACCCTAATGCGTGTGGAGGTTGCGCCAACCACCACCGTCATTGCGAGCGAGCCGAAGCAATCCAGAGTCCTCGTGACGCCCTGGATTGCTTCGCTGCGCTCACAATGACGCGGCGAGACTGTGGGGCCTACTTCGACATCTTGCTCCACAGCCAGCGCGCCACCGCCGGCGGCGAGGACTCCGCGTCACTGCCGGAGGCGCGCAGATTGGCCTGCTGCATGGTCGCGATGTCGATGCGGCCGAGCAGCGGTCGTAACGCATCCTGCAACGCGCGGTCCTCGGCACGCTTCGGCGACAGCAGCAGGATCGCGTCGTAAGGCGGGATCGCCTGCTTGGGATCGTCGAGCACGACGAGATCGTATTTCGCGATCAGGCCGTCGCTGGTGTAGCCGGCGATGACGTCGACCTCGCCGGAGGCGGCCGCGGCATACATGAAGTCGGGCTGCATCTGGCGCTGGGCGCGGAAGGCGAGGCCATAGGCGTCGCGCAGGGCCGCCCATTCCGGGCGCGAGAAGAACTCGTAGTCGCCGGCGATCGACATGTCGCTGGCGTGGCGCGCGAGGTCGGCGATCGAGCGGATGCCGAGCGCCTCGGCCGTCTTGCGCGGCATCACCAGCGCGTAGGCGTTCTCGAAGCCGAGCTCGCCGAGCAGGGTGACCTTGTCCTTGGCGAGATCCTGCTTCAGCGCATCGAGCAGCGCGGCGCGCGGCAACTGCTCCTTGTGGTGAAACTGGTTGGTCCACAGCGTGCCGGAGTAATCGACGTAGGCGTCGATGTCGCCGTTCTTCAGTGCCTCATAGATCACGCTGGAGCCAAGCCCGGCGCGTGTCGTCGCCGAGAGACCGGCTGCCTGCAGCCGCTCGCTGATCAAGGCCGACAGCACATATTGCTCGGTAAACGTCTTGGCGCCGATCACGTAGCGTGCCGAGCCGCCGGCCAGCGAGGGCAGGAGACTCGCGCCGACCATGAGCGCGATGGTTGCGGTGCCAAGCCCGACACGGGCACGGCTGCGCCTGCGCAGGCCATCCTCGATCAGCGCCAGCAACTGATCGATGGCAAGCGCTAGCACGGCGGCGGCAATGCAGCCGAACACGACCAGCACCCAGTTCTGGGTCTGCAAACCTGCAAAGATGTAGTTGCCGAGCGAGGTCTGGCCGATCGGTGTCGACAAGGTCGCGGTGCCGATCACCCACACCGCAGCGGTGCGGATGCCAGCCATGATCACCGGCAGCGCCAGCGGCAGCTCCACCATCGTCAGCGCCTGGCGCTCGGTCATCCCGACGCCTTTGGCGGCCTCGATCAGGCTTGCGTCGACGCCGTTCAGCCCGGTGATGGTGTTGCGCAGCACCGGCAGCATCGAATACAGCGCCAGCGCCAGCATGGCCGGCAGGAAGCCGAAGGCTGAGAACGAGAGCCCGAACCAGCGCAAGGTGAGTGCCGTCAGCGCCAGGAGCAGCGGATAGAACAGCGCCAGCAGCGCCAGTCCCGGCACCGTCTGCACCACGCTGGCGACGCCGAGCAGCAGATTGCGCAGGGCAGGGCGATTGCGCGCGAGCAGCGCCAGCGGAAAGCTCACGGCAAGGCCGAGCGCCAGCGCGGCGAGGCTCACGCGCAGATGGCTGCCGAGATAATCCGTGAGATGCGACAGCGCCTCGGTGAAGCGTGGATCGGACAGTGCGCTCATACTGAGCCGCTTTCGGGCAGCAGCGCGGCCAGCCGCGCCGCCTGCCGGCGCGGCGTCGTCATCAGCTCCGTCACGTAGGGGTCGCGGCTGGCCGCGAGCTCGGCCGGCGTGCCGATCTCGATCAGGCATCCGCCGCGCATCACCGCGATGCGGTCGGCGAGCAGCAGCGCCTCAGTGATGTCGTGCGTGATCATGATCGTGGTCAGCGCGAACTGCTCATGCAGGGCGCGGTAGTCGCTGCCGAGCGCATCACGCGTCAGCGGATCGAGCGCGCCGAACGGCTCGTCCATCAGCACGATCTTCGGCCGCGCCGCGAGCGCGCGGGCGACGCCGACGCGCTGGCGCTGGCCGCCCGAGAGCTCGTGCGGCAGCCGGTCGCGATGCGCCTTGCGGTCGAGCCGCACGAGGTCGAGCAGCTCGTCGACACGGGCGGCGATCTCGTTCGCGGGCGTACCGAGCAGCCTGGGGGTGATGCCGATATTGGCGGCAACCGTCATGTGCGGAAACAGCGCCCCGTTCTGGAACACGGTGCCAACCCGGCGACGCAGGCTGACAGGATCGAGGCCGGCGATATCCTCGCCAGCAATCCGGATCGCGCCGCCGTCCAGCTCGATCAGGCGGTTGGTCAGCCGCAGCAGTGTGGTCTTGCCCGAGCCGGAGCCGCCCACGATCGCCAGGAACTCACCCTCGGCGATCTCCAGCGAGACGCCGTCGACCGCGGTCACGGCGCCTGCCGGGCTGGGGAAACTCTTGCGGACGTTGGTGTAGACGATGAACGGCGTGCGCGGCATGCGGCCTTGCGGAATGTTGGCCTTAGGGTTGGCCTTAAGGTTGGCCTTGGGCTCAGTCAGACGACCTAGCACGTCCGGCCGCCGCGTTGAACTTCGCCGCGCAAGCGGCTAAGCCGTCCCGGCCATTCTCGGGGGAGGAACTTGGACGTGACGATGCCCACCGCCGCCGCGGTCGCGCTGGAGCGAACGACGGTGGCATTCCGTCTCGCCGGCGGACGCACCTACACCGCCGTCGAGACGGCGGATCTCAGCGTCGCCGATGGCGAGTTCGTCGCCATCGTCGGGCCGACCGGCTGCGGCAAATCCACCCTTCTCAACGTGGCGGCTGGGCTGCTGAAGCCGGCCGCCGGCCATGTGCGCATCTTCGGCCAGCCTCTGGCCGGCCTCAATCGCGACGCCGGCTACCTGTTTCAGGCCGACGCGCTGTTCCCATGGAAGACCGCGCTGGAGAACGTCGCGATCGGGCTCGAGGTCGCGGGCACGCCGTCGAAGGACGCGGCCGCCAAGGCGCAGC
The DNA here is from genome assembly GCF_051167575.1 of Bradyrhizobium sp. HKCCYLS3070. NCBI lineage: Bacteria > Pseudomonadati > Pseudomonadota > Alphaproteobacteria > Hyphomicrobiales > Nitrobacteraceae > Bradyrhizobium > Bradyrhizobium sp. HKCCYLS3070. Next base: position 156,620 of record NZ_JBNPTI010000005.1, on the reverse strand, counting down.
AATGGCTGACCTCGGTCGGCCTCGGCGCATTCGGCAACCGCTATCCGCACATGCTGTCGGGCGGCCAGCGCAAGCGCGTGGGGCTTGCCCAGGTGCTGATCCGCAATCCGCGCATCATCCTGATGGACGAGCCGTTCGGGCCACTGGACGCGCAGACGCGGCAGATCATGGGCAATCTGCTGCTCGATCTCTGGAATGCCGACCGCAAGGCGGTGCTGTTCGTGACCCACGATCTCGAGGAGGCGATCGCGCTCGCCGACCGCGTCGTCATCATGTCGGCCGGCCCGGCCTCGCGCATCATCGGCGACTGGCGCGTGACCCTGCCGCGTCCGCGCGACATCTTCGAGGTGCGCATGAAGCACGAGTTCCACGAGCTGCATCGCGAGATCTGGCAGACGCTGAAGGCGGAGGTCGAGAAGACCTACAAGCAGGCGGAGGCGGTGTGATGGGAGCAGTGACTCGTTCGATCATGAGAGCCTCGCTGTTTCCACTTGGACAGTGCACTCCCTCCTCCACAAGGGGAGAGGGAGCGGAGCGGCGTGCGCGGCTCGCGCTTTGTCTCTGTCACCACGGGCGCGGAGTAGCGTAATGTCGCGTCTCGGTCTGCTCGCGCTGCAATTGCTGGTCGCGGTCGTCGCGATTGCGCTGTGGCAACTGCTCGCCACCGTGCCCGTGTTCGGGCGCATCTGGCTTCCGCCGTTCTTCTTCTCCAATCCGGTCGACGTGTTCGCGCAGGTGATCAAATGGTTCGCCACCGGGGCCATCTGGAAGCACCTCGCGATCACCTTGTGGGAGTCGATCCTGGCGTTCGCGATCGGCTCGCTCGGCGGCGTGCTGGTCGGCTTCTGGTTCGCGCGCAAGCCGCTGGTCGCCGCCGTGTTCGATCCCTACGTCAAGATGGCCAATGCGCTGCCGCGCGTGGTGCTGGCGCCGATCTTCACGCTGTGGCTGGGGCTCGGCATCTGGTCCAAGGTCGCGCTCGGCGTGACCTTGGTGTTCTTCATCGTGTTCTTCAACGTCTATCAGGGCGTGAAGGAGGTCTCGACCGTGGTGCGCGACAACGCCCGCATGCTCGGCATGAGCGAGCGGCAACTGATGCGCCACGTCTATTGGCCGTCGGCGCTGTCGTGGATGTTCTCGTCGCTGCACACGTCGGTCGGCTTCGCCGTCGTCGGCGCTGTCGTCGGCGAATATCTCGGCTCCGCGGCCGGCCTCGGCTATCTGATCCAGCAGGCCGAAGGCATCTTCGACGTCGCCGGCGTCTTCGCCGGCATGTTCGTGCTGTCGGCATTCGTCATCCTGATCGACATCTGCGTCACGCTTGTGGAGCGGCGGCTGCTGGTGTGGCGGCCTGACGCCGCCGAGGGCCGATGATGGCCGGGCTGCTGCGCCACCCGCCGCTGTCGTCCCCGCGAAAGCGGGGACCCATAACCACAGGGCGGCGTTTGTGGCACGCGGGACGACCAGTCTTTTCCAACCGGAACATCACGCGGTATGGGTCCCTGCTTTCGCAGGGACGACAGCGGAGTTTTGGGCGGCCTTCTCAATCTACGCCGACATGCCCAACCTGACTGACAACATGAACGGAGGAAACACATGAACAAGATGTTGAGCCGGGTCACCGGCGCGCTGCTGGCGCTGACGTTGAGCACTGGTCTCGCCAGCGCTGCCACCAAGGTCACGATCGCAATCGGGGGCGGCGCCTGCCTGTGCTATCTGCCGACCGTGCTGGCCAAGCAGCTCGGCGAATACGAGAAGGCCGGGCTCGAGGTCGAGCTGGTCGACCTCAAGGGCGGCTCGGATGCGCTGAAGGCCGTGCTCGGCGGCAGCGCCGACGTCGTCTCCGGCTATTTCGATCACTGCGTCAATCTCGCGGCCAAGAAGCAGGAGATGCAGTCCTTCGTCGTCTACGACCGCTATCCCGGTCTCGTGCTGGTGGTGGCGCCGTCGCACAACAAGGAGATCAGCTCGGTCAAGGATCTCGCCGGCAAGAAGGTCGGCGTCAGCGCGCCGGGCTCCTCGACCGACTTCTTCCTGAAGTACATGCTGAAGAAGAACGGTCTCGATCCGTCGGGCACCGCGGTGATCGGCGTCGGTCTCGGCGCCACCGCGGTGGCCGCGATGGAGCAGGGCCAGATCGATGCGGCCGTCATGCTCGATCCCTCGGTCACCGTGCTGCAGGGCAAGCATCCGGACCTCAAGATCCTCAGCGATACCCGCACCCAGCACGACACGCTGGAGGTGTTCGGCGGCGAGTATCCCGGCGGCGCGCTGTATTCGACCGCGGCCTGGATCGCCGGCCATGACAAGGAGACGCAGGCGCTGACCAACGCCATCGTGGCGACGCTGGGCTGGATCCATTCGCACACGCCGGAGGAAATCATGGCGAAGATGCCGGAGGAACTCGTCGGCAAGGACAAGGCGCTGTATCTCGCGGCGCTCAAGAACACCATCCCGATGTACTCGCAGACCGGCAAGATGGATCCGAAGGGCGCCGACGCTGTGCTCGCCGTGTTCAGCACCGGCTCGCCCGATGTCGCCAAGGCCAATGTCGACGTCAGCAAGACCTTCACCAACAAGTTCGTTGAGCAGGCGAAGGGGGCGAAATAGCGGATGACGGACGTCGTCATCCACCGCGTCACCACGCTCGACCTCAAGGTCGAGCCGTGGGACTGGCCGTTCGCGAAACAGCGCCGCGACGACATCGCGGCGCATTTCGCCGAATGCCAGCGCGCCAGGCCGGGGCTGTGGAACGGCCGCGTGCTGCTCGGGCGCAACCCGCGCTTCGCGGATAGCCGGTTCACCGCGAGCTATTTCGAGACCGATTTCGCCAGCCTGCTGGCGTGGCGCGACTGGGGCTTTCCGGATCGCACCGCCTTCAACGGCTTCGGCATGGGCGCGCTGCGTGCCGCCGACGGCGCCTTCGTGCTCGGCGAGATGGGCGCGCATACCGCCAATGCCGGCCGGCTGTATTTTCCCGCCGGCACGCCGGACCTCGCCGACGTCAGCGACGGCGTGCTCGATCTCGCCGCCAACGTCGCGCGCGAGGTCGAGGAGGAGACGGGACTCGCGCCATCGGACTATCAGGCCGCGGCGCATTGGGACTGTGTCGTGACCGGCGCGTCGATCGCGCTGATGCGCGTGCTCGACGCCTCTGACATGGGCGAGGCTCTGCAGCGCCGCATCGAGGCCAACCTCGCGGCTCAGGACGAGCCGGAACTCTGCTCGATACGGCTGGTTCGAAGCCGGAATGATCTGACTGCGGCGATGCCGCGCTTCGTGACCGCCTTCCTCGAAACGCAATTCAGCCCAGGAGAGCCGTCCTCATGAGCAAGAAACCGCGCACGCTGGCCGATGAGCTCGATGGTTTCATCTCGCCGTTCCAGATCGATGGCGGGCACAAGTTTCACCTCAAATCGCACAAGACAAAGGTCAAGGGCGGCCTCGCCAAGGAGGAGGGCGAGGCGATCATCGAGCAGAATCGGACGCGGCTCGCCGATTTTCAGGAAAGGCTCTATGCACAGGACCGCTGGTCAGTGCTGGTGCTGCTGCAGGGCATGGACGCCTCCGGCAAGGACAGCGCGATCAAGAGCATCTTCGAGGGCGTCAATCCGCAGGGCTGCGAGGTCACCTCGTTCAAGCAGCCGACCTCCAAGGAGCTGGACCACGACTTCATGTGGCGCAGCGCCATCGCGCTCCCCGAGCGTGGCCGCATCGGCATCTTCAACCGTTCCTACTACGAGGAATGCCTGGTCACGCGGGTGCATCCGGAGATCCTCAAGGCCGAGAAGCTGCCGCCGAGGCTGGTCACCAAGAACATCTGGCGCGAGCGCTTCGAGGACATCTGCGCCTTCGAGCGTTACTTGTCGCGCAACGGCACCGTGATCCTGAAGTTCTTCCTCAACATCTCCAAGGAGGAGCAGCGCGCGCGCTTCCTCGACCGGCTGGAGGAGCCGGCGAAGAACTGGAAGTTCTCGATGGGCGACATCACCGAGCGCGCGAAGTGGCATCGCTACCAGGCGGTCTATCAGGACATCGTGCGCCACACCTCGACGCCCTACGCGCCGTGGCACGTCGTTCCGGCCGACCACAAATGGTTCGCCCGTGTCGTCATCGGCTCGACCATCGTCGCCGCGCTGGAAAGCCTGGATCTGCACTTCCCGCGCGTCGATGCCGGCTCGCGCGAGGAGTTCAAGGCGGTGCGCAAGGCGCTCGAGAGCGAAGCCAAGGGCGGGAAGAAAGGGTGAGGGCGTAAGGCGCGGGCTGAGGCGAGAAGCCGAGGTGCACCTGCACTCTCTCGTCATTCCGGGGCGCGCGCAGCGCGAGCCCGGAATCCATAACCCCGATCGCCTGCGAGGGAGCAAGGTCCGTGCAACAGCGCGCCGTTGTCACCAACGACCGCCTGTGGCGATGGATTCCGGGCTCGCGCTGCGCGCGCCCCGGAATGACGGCGGAGAGAGCGGTTGACCTGCGTTAGCTTCGAGCGTGAGACCTGAGCCTCACGCCGCGCCGGCTTGGCGCATCTCGTCGTCCACCGCGAGGAATCGCTGCGTGAAATCCGCCGCCGGCATCGGCTTGCCGAAGTGATAGCCTTGGCCCTGCTCGCAGCCGAGCCGCAGCAGGAACTCGGCCGTCGCCGCGTTCTCGATGCCCTCGGCTATCACGGACAGCCCGAGCTGCTTGCTCAGGCTGACCGTCGAGCCGACGATGGCCGCGTCGTCGGCCTGGGTCAGCACGTCGCGCACGAAGGAGCGGTCGATCTTCAGGCCGTCGAGCGGGAATTTCTTCAGGTAGCTCAGGCTCGCATAGCCGGTGCCGAAATCGTCGAACACCAGGCTGACGCCGAGCGCCTGCAGCCGGTTGAACGTCTGCAGCACGCCGGGTTCGTCGTGCAGCAGGATGTCCTCGGTGACTTCGAGCTCGAGCAGGCGCGGCGACAGGCCGGTCGACGTGAGCAGCTTGCTGACGAAGGCCGCGAGGTCGCCGGACTGGAACTGGGACGGCGAGAGGTTGACGCCGACGCGGATGTCGTGGCCGGCGAGCTGCCACTCCCGCGCCTGCCGGCAGGCGGTCGCCATGACCCAGGTCGCGACCGCCTCGGACAGATGCGAGGTGTTGACGACCGGAATGAAATCACCGGGAGGCACGAGGCCGCGCGTCGGGTGGCGCCAGCGGATCAGCGCCTCGGCGCCGATCACACGGCCGCTCAACAGCTCCACTTGCGGCTGGTAGAACAGCTCGAATTCGTTCCGCTCGACGGCGAGCGCAAGCTCGGCCTCCAGCGTCAATCTCTGCTCGAGCTCGTGGCGGATGGCGCTCTCGAACAGCACGTGGCTGCCCCGCCGGTCCATCTTGGCGCGACAGAGGGCAAGGTGGGCATTGCTGAGCAGCTCGTCTGCCGAGTGCCCGCCCTCGGGATGCACCGCGATGCCGAGGGTGACCTTGACGCGCTGTTGGCGCGTGCCCGCGTCCAGCGGCGCCTCGAACAAATGCGACAGATGATCGGCGAGCTCGGCCACGGTGCCGCCGACGGCCGAGCAGGGAATGGCGACGGCGAACTCGTCGCCGCTGAGCCGGGCGACGCGGCCCATGCCGCCGATCTCGGTGCGGAGCCGGTCGGCCGCCGCGCGCAAGACACTGTCGCCGTAGGCATGGCCAAGCGTGTCGTTGATGCGCTGGAAGGCATCGAGCCCGATCACCAGCAGCGCGACCTGGTCGGCCGCGGCATCCGCGGTCTCGATCATGGCGGCGAGCTCGCTCTGCAGCGTGTTGCGGTTGACCAGGCCGGTCAGCGTGTCGTGCTCGGCGAGGTAACGAATGCGCTCCGCCTTGCGCTTGCGCACCGAGACGTCGCGCAGGATCACGCCATATTGCAGGCCGTCGGCGCCCTGCCAGGCGGAGAAGCTCGCCTCGACCGGAAACACCTCGCCGTCCTTGCGGCGGCCGTCGAACTCGATCGTGGCTCCGCCGGGCAGCAACGTCGCCGGCAGCGCCGCCTCCTGCTGCGGAAACAGGTCATGCGTATCGCTGCCGTCGGCGCGCAGGCGCGCGAAGGGCTGGCCGATGATCTCGTCGGCGCCATAGCCGAAGATCGCGACCGCGCCCGGATTCCACACCGTGATGCGCCGGTCGCGGTCGGTACAGACCAGCCCGTCGCCGATCGACATCGCGATTCGCTCGAAACGGCTCTCGGCGACGTGCCGCAGCAGGCCGCGGAAGTCGATCTCGTCGAGGGCAGTGGCCGCGAGATAGGCGACCAGCGCGATCTGCAGCAGCGAGGTGTCGAGCACCAGGGCGTAGCGGTCGTGCAGCAGCAGCGCCACGGCCTCGATCAGGACGCTGATCATGGCGATCAGCAGCGCGCGCCGCGCCGCCGAGAGGTGCCGCCAGCTCGCCAGCATGATGATGACGATCAGCAGCAGGCCGCCTACGGCGGCCGTCGTCGACGTCGACAGCAGGGTGCGGTGCTGAATGATGGACTCGGCCGCCAGCGCCTGCAGCATGACGCCGGGCAGAACGCGGCCGTTCGGCACGCTGTAATAGTCACCGAGCTCGATGGCGGTCGCGCCGACGATCACCCGCTTGTCCTTGAGCCTGGACAGCGCCGCCGCGTCGCCGCGGACGACGTCGACATACGAGACCCGGGGCAGCGACGACAGATCGATGCCGTAGTCGACCAGGAAAGAGCTGTCCTTGACCGCATCGCTGCCGGCGAGGAACGCACCCATGGATTGCAGGAAAGTTTTCGCGCCGGCGGTCTCGCTATATTCGCCGAAAGCGTAGCTTCTGACGCGGCCATCGCGCGCCACTTCGATGTTCACGAAGGCCGACCATGCGAGCTGCTCGAACTGCGGCAGCGGCCGGTTGAGGTGAATGGCGGTGTCCTTCCCCGCCGCAGCGAGCTGCCTGAAGGTGGGCAGCACGACCGAGCTCTTGGCATTCTGGAGTGCGGTCAGGAAGGCCTGATCGCCGGCCGCGTCGGACGGCGTGCTGAAATCCACGTCGAAGGCGACGTCGCGGACGCCGGCCCGCTGCAACTGCTCGAGCAGATGCGCATGCTGGGTCCGCGGCCACGGCCAGACGCCGATGGCTTCGATCGAGCGCGGGTCGATCGCGACGACCGCGATCTCGCCGCTGGCGGGGCGATTGTCGAGGCGTAAGCGCAGATCGACGAGGGCGTTGCTCAACAACTCGTGGCTGCCGGACAGGCCGACCGTCAGCAGCGCGACGACCACCAGAATATGCGGCATGAACCGCCTGAGCATGCCCTCTCCCGAATGTCTGCGTGCCACGTTGACGCCCGCGTTCGTGATCCCAACTTCATCCCGCTCCGACCGCAGAGCCATGGAACCCTGCAAGCCCGCGCTCCCCCATGACGACGCATGACGCAGGCGTTACGCTCGATCGGGACTCCCTAATTCTTGCTGTGGCCGTAAGCGTGGGCATTGCCGTTGCCATGATTGCCATTGCCATGGTCGCCGCTGTTGCCGTTACCGTTGCCGCTATTTCCGTTATCGCTATTTCCGTTACCGCTGTTACCGTTGCCGCTGTTGCCCTGGCCGTTGTTGCCGTTGCCACTTCCGCCATTGTTGCTGCCGCGGCTGCTACCGTTGGCATTGCCGTTGCCGGCGTCGCCATTTCCGGCGGCATTGGCGCTGGCGGATCCGCTTGGCGAACCGACCGCCGCGGTGACGGCGGCTGCGATCGAGGAATCTCCCGACGTGCCGCTTGCGGTGGCCGAGTTGCCCGTCGCATTGCCGCTGTTGCCGCGCGCATCATTCCAGGCGGTGCTTCGCCCTCCACCGGCGGCCGGCGTGTGGGCGGCGCCGTGGGCGAGGCCGCGTGTCGCCTTCTGGATGTTCAGGTTGACCTCGCCGATCGATGACGAGATCCGCACCACGCCGGGCTTCGCGCTGCCGAAGCCGGCCGCAGAATGCTGCCGAGCGGCGACCGTTGTGCCGGGGCGCGCGGCCGGGCCGTCGGCGTTCAGCGCGTGGATCACGCTGCCCTTGGCCTCGCGCGGCGCCTGCAGGCCGTCGCGCGGCACCGGAACACGATCGATCGTGGAGGCGCGCGGGCGGCCCTGCTCGATCGGGCTGAAGGTGCCGGCGCCGGACAGGCTCAGGCCGGCGCGGCCGGTCGCAAAGGCGGTGGCGGCCTGACCGGGCATCACCTGGGCGATCTGGCCGGTCTTGAAATCCGACACCTGCACCTGGCCGCGGCTGACCTCGACCTTGGTGCTGCGGCCTGAGATCGTGACGCTGAACTGCGTGCCCTTGACCACGGCGGCGAGATAGGGCGTCTCGACCTCGAAATGCTGGACGTTGCGTTTCTCGACGTCGAGCAGGATCGAGCCGGCGCGCTGCAGGATGGTCGTCGCCATGCCGTCCTTGGGCGCGGCGGGCAGGCCGACCTCGGAGTTCGGCGCGATCACGATCGTCTCGGCGCCGCGGGTCAGGCGGACGCGGCCGGTCGGCCCGGTGCGGATCGTATCGCCTGGCTTCAGCGGGTCCTCGCGACCAAGCGACACCTGCGCTGCGCCCTGGGTGGTGACCCAGACCTCACCGGACGATTTGCTCACCAGCCACGGCTCACCGTCGGCCGCGAATGCGGCCGGCATTACACCGAAAAGGCACGCGGCGATCAGTCCCGGTATCAGGAAGCGCTTGGATGACATGGCACGAACTCGCATCGTTGGCGGCTTTTGAAACTAATCGAAATGTTTCAAGAGACCCTTAGGAGTTGCAGCCGTGTTTTCCTCACGCATTTACGCTTCGTTGACCTTAACAAACTAAAAACGAGGCATGCGCGCTGGTTGTGTCGACGGAACTGGGAGGACTGCGGGTTGGCGCGACTTCGCGGCCGTACCGCACGGCTCGCGACGGCTGCATGGAACCGCGATCGCCGCCGGCATTTCCCTGTCGGCGTTGCTGTTTGCAGCGACAGCCCATGCGCAGCAGGTCGGCCAGCCGGGCTTCGATCCGCGGCAGACCGAGCGATATTTCGACGAGCAACAGTCGCGGTCGACGCAGCCGCCGCCGCGGCCGCGTGCGCCGCAATTCGCGCCCCAGGGCGGCGGCGATCGCAAGCCCTTGTTCACCATGCGCGGCGTCACGCTGACGGGGGCGTCCGCGCTGCCCGCCGAGCAGCTCGCCGCGAGCTATCAGCCCTATCTCGGCAAGCCGGTGTCGCAGGCCGACCTCGCGGCGATCACGACCGCGATCAGCGATCAGTACCGCGCCGCCGGCTACCATCTCAGCCGTGCGATCATACCGCCGCAGGACATCCATGATGGCCGGGTACGGATCCAGATCATCGAAGGCAGCATCACCGAGGTGACCTTGAAGGGCGCCGGCGCGGAAGAGTTCGGCATCAGGCCGATGCTCGGCCCCGTGCTGGCCGAGCAGCCGTCCCGGCTGGAGACGCTGGAGCGGCAGCTGCTGCTGATCAACGGCCGCGGCGGCGTCCGTCTGGTCGATTCCGCACTGGAGGAGATCGGCGGCACCACCGGCCGGTTTCGCCTGGTGATCGAGCTGCAGACCTGGCACGTCTACGGCTTCGCCGGCGTCGACAATCTCGGCTCGTCGACCGTCGGTCCCTGGCAGAATTACGCCACGGCCGCCTTCAACTCCTATCTGCTGCCGGGCGACACGCTCACCGCCAACCTGTCGACGACGCCGGGAGATCCGCGCCAGCTCGCGTTCGGCCGGCTGTCCTATGAGGTGCCGGTCGGCACCGACGGCGCCTATGTCGGCGCCTCCGCGCTGTACAGCGAGGTCCGGCCGGGCGACCGGAGACGGCTGTTCAACGACAACACGGTGACCGAGACGCTCGAGCTGCGCGGCGGTATCGCGCCGATCCAGTCGCAGCGCGCCTCGCTGAAACTGAATCTCGCAGCCGCCTTCAGCGACGTGACCGAGCGCGACCTGTTCGGCATCTGGTATCGCGATCGCATCCGGACGCTGACCTTCACCGCCGACTACCGCTGGAAGGATGATGTCGGCGGCGACAGCTACCTGACGCTGGCCTACCGGCAGGGCCTGAACGCGTTCGGGGCGACGCCGCTCGACGATCCCCTCGCGTCGCGCGCGGGCGCCTCGCCGAGCTTCTCGGTCTTCAACGGTTGGTTCGCGCGCTATCAGACATTGTCCGAGGCGTGGTCGCTGAAGCTCGCCGCCGCCGGCCAGCTCGCCTCGGGTCCGCTGTACAATTCGCAGCAGTTCTATCTCGGCGGCCTCGCCTATGGCCGCGGCTATGGCAGCGCCGAGATCAGCGGCGACAATGGCGTCGCCGGCACGTTCGAGGTCCGCTTCGAGCAGAAACCGAACTGGCAGTATCTCACAAGCTATCAGCTCTACAGCTTCTTCGATGCCGGGCTCGCCTGGAACGACGGCTTCCGGCCGGCCGACGGCGTCGCGCTGACCTCGGCGGGCGCCGGGGTGCGCTTTACCTTCCCGAACGACTGGCGCGCCGATCTCGGCGTCGCCGCGCCGCTCAGCTATCGCGCGCCGGGCAACACGACGCGCAGCGCGCGTCTGCTGCTGACGCTGTCGAGCGTGCTGAAGCTGTGCCCGCAGCGCGGGCAGGGGCCGTGCATTTGAGGCCCTCGGCGGCGGTCAGACCGGCTTGCCTTGGCCGTGGAACAGCCGGCCCTTCTCGGTGATCAGTACGATGACGAGCGCGCTCGACGTGCAGGCCAGGAAGCCCGCGGCGAACGGCAATGCCGTGCCGTCGAACGCCTGGCCGACGACGGCGCCGGCGGCCATGCCGAGCAGGGTCGTGATCGAGCCGTAGAGCGAAGACGCGGTGCCGGCATTGGCGCGCTGCGGCTCCATCGCCAGCGCGGTGAAGTTCGCGAACATCAGGCCGAACGAGAACATCATGCCGGCGGATAGCAGCATGAACAGCCACAGCGGCAGCGTGCCGAGGATCGCCGCGCTGAAGCAGGCCAGCGCGATGACGACGCTGCCGACCAGCGCGCCGTGCGAGATCATGCGCATGCCGAGCCGGCCGACGAGGCGGGCGTTGAGGAAGCCGGCGACCGCGATGGTCACCGCGATCGCCGCGAAGGCGAGCGGGAAGTAGTGGCCGAGATGATAGACGCCGGTGAACAGTTGCTGCGAGGACAGGACATAGCCGAGCACGGCGCCGAAGATGCCGCTCGCCGCGAGCGCATAGCCCAGCGTCTGACGATTGGTGAGGGTGTTGCGGAAGGCCCCGACGATCTCTTTGACCGAGAACGGCTTGCGCTCGCTCTCCGGCAGCGTCTCGGGCAGCCGTGCGGCGGTCCACAGCAGCGTGACGATGCCGTACAAGGTCAGCACGACGAAGATGCCGCGCCACTGCGTCAGCAGCATCACCGCCTGGCCGAACGACGGCGCGATCACGGGAATGGCGATGAATACCATCATCGCCAGCGAGACGACGCTCGCCATGCGGCGGCCGGCGTAGCAGTCGCGCACGATCGAGGTCGCGATCACCCGCGTCGCCGCGGTGCCGAGACCTTCCAGCGCGCGCGCCAGCAGCAGCATCTCGAAGGACGGCGCGGCGATCGCGAACAGGCTGGCGACCGCATACAGCACCATGCCGCCGATCAGCACCGGGCGCCGGCCGAAGCTGTCGGACAGCGGGCCGATCACGAACTGGCCGAGACCGAAGCCGATGACGAACGCCGTCAGCACCGTCTGCAGCCGGTTGGCGACGTCGATATGGAACGAGGCGCCGATGTTCGGCAGCGCCGGCAGCATCATGTCCATCGCCAGCGGATTGAGCGCCATGATCGCCGCGACCACGATGACGAATTCGGTGAAGCCCATCGGCCGGTGACGGACGATCTCGATGGTGTCGGCACTGGTATCAGCCAAGGCGCGGGCCTTCCATGGTGTTGGGAATGCGGGAGAGGTCACCGATAAGTATCGGGTTTGCTGCGTCGCACAAGACGTGTTTCGGAATGGCTGGTCACCGGCGCCGGCGCTTTCGCGATTGTGACCGGTTGTGACCCGCTGAAAATTGCGCCAGCGGCGATGCGATGGTAACGGCCGTGTGATCGACGTCCGGATCCAGGCCAGCATGAAGACCTACAAGATCGTCGTCTATGTCCCTGAAGCGGCGGGCGACGCCGTGCGCCGCGCGATGGGCGAGGCCGGCGCCGGCCGCATCGGCAATTACGACCACTGTTCGTTTACCGCGAAGGGCGTGGGCCGGTTTCGTCCGCTGGCAGGCGCCAACCCGGCCGTCGGCGCGGTCGGCCAGCTCGAGACGATCGAGGAGGAGCGCATCGAGACCGTCTGCGCCGAGGACCGGCTGAAAGCCGTGCTACAGGCGATCCGCGCGGCGCATCCCTATGAGGAGCCGGCGATCGATGTCTACCCGATCGAGGTGGTTGCGTTGCGATCCGCCGACAGTGCTTGATCTCATTGAAGAACCGTTCGACTTTGTTGCGTCCCTGGTCATTTCAGCGTCGATTTCGCGCTCGCTCCATTCGAGGTTCTCGGGCGCCCTTTGTGAGCTTAAGCAGGAGAGCCTGCTATCTTAGTTTGGCTTGTCAATCTGCCGCCTGATCTCGCCGATGAACGCCGCCAGATTCCGGTCCTCCGGCGTCATGATTGCGAGCCTTTCGGCGTAGCCCAGCGCCGCCTTTGCATCGCCTGTCGCGCGGCTGAGCGAAACCAGTGCGGACAGCACGTCCCTATCATTGGGATGGCTTTCCAGAGCTTCCTTTAGGACCGTCATTGCCTCGTCGGCTCGCCCGCCGGAATGCAGCGCCACCGCGTAGACATAGATATAGCGTGCGCGACCCGGTTCGAGTTCGGTTGCTCTGCGCAACTCGGCGAGCGCCTCGTCGTGCCGCTTCAGCCGGGTCAAGGTCAGGCCGAGTGCGTGATGCGCGGCCGCGTCGGTAGGTGATGCCGCAATTGCTCCGCGCAGAACGGTTTCTCCGTCGCCGTCGCGGCCAATTTGGCGATAGAGGTCGGCCAGATTGATGGCGGCCGCCGCATAGTGCGGGCTGAGCCTGAGGGCTGCCTTGTACTCGGTCTCTGCGTCCCCGGTCTGTCCGCGCAAGGCCAGGAAGTTTGCCAGTGCGGTGCGGGCCTCGGGCCGTTCGGCATTGGCGCGCTGCGCCATGATGAATTCGTGTGCCGCCTGATCGAAGCGTGCGCGATCGGGCAGCGGCTGGCTTGCGGTCGGAACGGAAGCGAGCAGGGAGGCGACCCTGATCCGCACGCCACGCACGGGATCGGTGAGCAGCGGCGAGACCAGCGGCCAGATCTGGCCGGCAGGCACGTTTTCCAGCATGTCCAGCGCGCCGATCCGCACCATGGGATCGGGATCGGCCAGGGCTGCCCGTGCGGTCGCAATGTTCGCCGGAGCGATGCGCGAGGCGAGTTCGCCGAGCGCGCTCGCACGCGCCACGGCCGGCGCGTTCCTGTCCGCGGCCAGAAGGCCAAGCAGCGCGGCGGCGTCGGCCTGGTCGCTGCGTGCTGCGCGGAACGCGGGCCCATAGGTCTGGAAGCCCTTTCGGTCGGGCCCGAACCATTGCTCGATCGCGGCGGCGGCCCATTGCGCCGGCTTGTCGCTGTGGCAGTCGTTGCAGGCGTTCGGGGTCCCCAGCTCGACCGAAAGATCAGGGCGCGGAACGCGGAAGGCGTGATCGTGACGCAGGTCGATCTGCATATAGGTGCGCGCCGGCATGTGGCACGACATGCAGGTCGGCGCCGGATCGGCGCCCGCGTGATGGCGATGCTTCGCATCGGCGTATTTTTCGGACGCATGGCATTGCAGGCAAACGCCTTCGCCGGAGGCTCGGAGCTTTGCGCCGTGCGGCTCGTGACAATCGCTGCAGGTTACGCCAGCGGCAAACATCTTGCTCTGCTTGAACGGCGTATAGTTGTAGGGCTCCTCCACATCGCGGATCTGGCCATCGGCATGATAAGTGGTCCGCGCGAGCGCCTCGACAATATGGGTCTGGGACAGCGATTGACCGGGTGCCCAGTCCTCGCTGAAGCCGGCACGGCGCGCGTGGCATAGCCCGCACGTCTCGATCTCCTTTCGCAACGCGGCCGGCGCGGCTGAACGCGTCGCATTTCCGCTCCGCGGATCGATCGGCCAGGTGACGCCGCGCCGTTCGTCGAAACGGACCAGCAATCCCTTGCTCGGATCCTCGTGCTTGCCGAATGCCCACCAGCGTTGCTTGTCACGCGCCCAGGCGGCGTGGGCGGAGCCCTGACCGTGACAGGTCTCGCAACCGACGCTGATTTCGGCCCATGTCGTCGCGAAGCGATCCGTCGCGGCGTCGTAATGCTTGCGCACGCCGGTCGAGTGGCATTCCGCGCACATGAAGTTCCAGTTCTGGTTCAGCTTGGTCCAGTGCAGGACGTCGTCATGCTTGATCTCTTCCTCGGGATGGAGATGGAACCAGCGCTGGCCGCCTTTGTCCTTGGGCCGGCCGTCCCATGCGATCGGCAGCGCCTGGATGCGCCCATCTGGAAACTCGACGAGATATTGTTGCAGCGGATCGACACCGAACGTGTACTTCACCTCAAACACGGCAAGCTTGCCGTCGGGCCCGTCGGTTTCGACCATGAATTTTCCGCCATCGCGGAAGAGGCGGGAATGCACACCGAAGTAGTCGAAGCTCTTGTTGAAATCGCCGAGCACCGTCTTGTCGGTCGCGTGCGCCATCGCGGCCTTGTGCTGCGAAATATCCCATAATTTGGCTTCCGCCTGATGGCAGCCGGCGCAGCTTTCGCTGCCCACATAGGTGGCGACGAATGAGGCCTGCGCCGTGGAGGCCGGTCCGTCGGCCTTGAGGAGATGAAGAACCATGCCGACCACCAGCACGAGCGCGATCGTGACCGCGACTGCTATCCAGATCGCGCGCCTGGAGAAGGCCGTTTCGCCGGAAGCAAGCCGATCCGCCGGCGCAGCCGGTGATGGGGCCGCGGCGGATCCCTTCCGCGGTCCCTTCGTGCCGGCTTTTGGCGGCCTGCGTGTCAACGCTTGTACCTCACGCCCCAAATTGGTCAGCTTGCGATCAAGCTGCTCCGTCGGTCATTTCCGCACATGCAGGAATGTCTGCCAAGGTCGCTTGACCTGCATCAAGGTGTGCCTCCCGGAGGGGCCGATGATGAGCTTTCCGATGGGAGGATGCCAAGATGAAATTATCAGTTGCCCTGACAGGGCTGTTGCTGGTGACGGGGTTCGTAGCCGCGAGCACCGAAAGGGCAAGTGCCGTGGTGTATTGTCAGTATGTCGAGTATCCCGTCGGCTGCGTCGTCAGGCCCGGCGTCGTGCTGCGGCCCCGCCCGGTGGCGCGCGCCGTGGTGGCCCCAGGCGTGCGCGTGCGGGGAACGCCGATGAATCGAGGCGGGCCGGTCAATCGCGTCGGCAGACGCTAGAATTATAGAATTATCGCTCTCCGCGAGCCGGTTGGGCCGGCCGAACGTCATTGCCCGCGCCGATGATCGCGATTTGTGGGCAGGATCGTTCCGGCAGCGAGAAGCCGTGTCAATTGTCTCATTTGTCAATTGTCTCATCCAAAGGCAGTGATCATGAAGCGAATGAAGTTGGCTGCGTCGGTGCTGTCGTTGACGACGCTACTCGTGCTTCCAGCATTGGCCCAACAGTCGGCGCCGCCGAGTGCTGTGTTGCCGACCGAGCGATCGGTTCTGCCGATTCCTGAACCGAACCCTCCACACAGCACCGTATTCGATGCGCGCGATGCGCCGCCGCCGCCGCGGTTTGAAGTCAAGGCGCCGGCCGGTGCACCCAATGTACTGATCGTGCTCATCGACGACATGGGCTTCGGCCAGTCGAGCGCATTTGGCGGCCCGATCAGGATGCCGACGGTCGACCGCCTCGCCAACGAGGGTCTCCGCTACAACGAGTTTCACACCACGGCGCTTTGTTCGCCGACCCGCGCGGCGCTGCTCAGCGGCCGCAACCATCACATGAACAATTTCGGTTCGATCGCGGAAACCGCGACGTCCTTCCCGGGACAGACCGGTCAGCGTCCCAACAATGTCGCGTCCGTCGCGGAGATGCTGCGGTTGAACGGCTACAGCACGGCGCATTTCGGCAAAAATCACGAGACCGCGGCATGGGAGGTCAGTCCCTCTGGCCCGACCGACCGCTGGCCGACGCGCCAGGGCTTCGACAAGTTCTATGGCTTCATGGGCGGCGAAACCAATCAATGGGCGCCGCTGATCTACGATGGCATGACCCAGGTTGAGCCGTCGAAGGACCCGAACTATCATTTCATGACCGACATGACCGACAAGGCGATCGACTGGATGCGGTCGGAGAAATCGCTGACGCCGGACAAGCCGTTCTTCATGTATTTTGCACCCGGCGCCACCCATGCCCCGCATCAGGTGCCCAAAGAATGGATCGCCAAGTACAAGGGCAAGTTCGATCAGGGCTGGGACAAGCTGCGCGAGGAGACGTTGGCGCGGCAGATCAAGCTCGGCGTGGTGCCACCCGATACCAAGCTCGCCCCGAAGCCGGACGCCATCCAGGACTGGGACAAGCTGAGCGCTGACGAGAAGAAGCTGTTCGTGCGCCAGATGGAAGTATTCGCCGGATTTGGCGAATACACCGACACCGAGATCGGCCGCCTGATCGACGCCATCAAGACAACGGGCCAACTCGACAATACGTTGATCTTCTACATCGTCGGCGACAACGGCGCGAGTGCCGAAGGCGGCGCGAACGGCCTGTACAACGAGATGACCTATTTCAATGGAGTGCAGGAAACCGTCCAGGACGTCTTGAAGCACTATGACGAACTCGGCGGTCCCAACACCTACGGCCATTACGCGGCCGGCTGGGCGGTCGCTGGCGACACTCCGTTTACCTGGACCAAGCAAGTGGCCTCGAGCTATGGCGGCACCCGCAACGGCATGGTCGTCCATTGGCCGAAGGGGATCGCGGCGAAAGGTGAGCTTCGTCCGCAGTGGCATCACGTCATCGACATCGTGCCGACCATTCTCGAAGCAGCGAAACTGCCTGAGCCCAAGAGCGTAAATGGAACGGTCCAGACTCCCATTGAAGGCGTAAGCATGGCCTACAGCTTTGCCGACGCCAAGGCGCCGAGCAGGCATGTGACGCAGTATTTCGAAATCTTCGGCAACCGCGCGATCTACAGCGACGGCTGGCTTGCCGGCACGGTGCACCGGGCGGCCTGGGAAACCAAGCCGCGGCGGCCGCTCCAGCAGGATATCTGGGAGCTTTACGATGCGCGATCGGACTTCAGCCTGAGCAACGATCTGGCTGCCAAAAATCCGGACAAGCTGAAGGAGATGCAGGAGCTGTTCCTGAAGGAAGCAGTGAAATACAACGTGCTGCCGCTCGACGACCGCACCCTGGAGCGAACCAACGCGGCGCTGGTCGGACGTCCCGACCTGATGGCGGGCCGCACCAGCCTGACGGTCTACGAAGGCATGATCGGGATGACGGAGAATGTCTTCATCAACCTGAAGAACCAATCGCACGCCATTACTGCCGATCTGGACATCCCGAAGGGCGGAGCCAATGGCGTCATCATCGCTCAGGCCGGACGGTTCGGTGGCTGGACCTTCTACCTGAAGGACGGCAAGCCGACCTACACGTATAATTTTCTCGGTCTGCAGCGATACACCGTAACCGCCAAGCAGGCTCTTCCGGCAGGCAAAGCCGCACTGCGCTTTGAGTTCGCTTATGACGGTGGCGGCCTGGGCAAGGGGGGCGTGGGTACGATCCTCGTGAACGGAAAGACCGTCGCGACCGGCCGGATCGAACGAACCCAATGCTGCTTCTACTCCGCGGACGAAGGCGCAGACGTCGGTGCCGATGAAGGCACGCCTGTTACCGAGGCCTACAAGGTGCCGTTCAAGTTCACAGGGAAGATCGGCAAGGTGACGATCGATCTAGTGGGTATGAAGAAGGCCGACAATGAAGAAGCCGTCCAGGCCCGCAAGGCAGCGGCTTTGAAGAAAGGACTGTCCGATTGATGCGCTCTTCGTGCTCGCCAGGTCAGTGATCGGTCCCTTGAGAAGGAGCGTGCAATGCAAATAGCCAATCTGGCGACGATCCTTCTGGCTTCAAGCTGAGGGGGGCGTCGGGCAAAATGCAAGCACCGTGGAGCCGAGGTTCTCGGGTGGAAGTTCCGGATCAAGACGCTTGAGAAAGATCTGACCGAGGTACCCAGAAGTGGCATCGCTACGATCATGTCGGACGAGTTTTTCAATGTCTACGACAAGACCGGACGGGGGATGAGCGACTACAAGCCGTAGTCGTCGACGACAACTCAGGCATGCCGCCTGAAATGGGAGCGTTGGGGGGATTACGATTGCAGCGCGATAGATCGGGACGCAGGTCCGGCTTCCTGCGATTGTGGCTGAGCGGCGTTTTCGCGTCCGCCGCGTTGGCTTCTTTTTCGCCTCTGGTCGCCCATGCCGATGAGAGCGGCATCTCGTTCTGGCTGCCGGGATTGTACGGCAGCGTCGCCGCAACGCCTGCCACACCGGGCTGGTCGGTGGCTGCCATCTACTATCATACGAGCGTGGGTGCCTCAGGCGCGGCCGCGGCGTCGCGCGAGTTCCAAGTCGGACGATTTTTTCCGACCGTCAACATCGATCTCAATCTGGCTTTGCGCGGCCAGGCCGATCTGATGTTCATCGCGCCGACCTACACGTTTGCGACGCCCGTACTCGGCGGCCAGTTGTCGGCGACGCTGGCCAGCGTCTACGGCAGAAATTCCGCGAGTATCGCCGGTACGTTGACGACGGTTGCCGGTCCGATCGTCAGCACGCGCACCGGATTCCTCGAAGACGCACTCGTCTCTTACGGAGATCTCTATCCGACCGTGAAGCTGAAGTGGAATAACGGCGTCCACAACATCATGGTCTACGGCGCCGGCGATATTCCCGTCGGCGACTACAGTCGGAACCGGCTGGCCAACATCGGCATCGGTCACGGCGCCATCGACTTTGGCGGCGGCTACACTTTTCTGAATCCGGCGACCGGCACGGAATTTTCGGCCGTCGGGGGCTTGACCTACAATTTCAAGAATCCCGATACCCGGTACCAGAGCGGCATCGATTTCCATCTGGACTGGGGCGTGTCGCAGTTCCTGTCGAAGCAGGTCTTCGCCGGCTTCGTTGGCTACGCCTATCAGCAGATTACCGACGACTTCGGTCAGCCCGCCGCTCTCGGCGGCTTCCGCTCGCGCGTCCTCGGCGTTGGCCCGCAGATCGGATATATTTTCCAGATCGGCAGCAATCAGGCGTTCCTGGGGCTGAAGGGATATGGCGAGTTCGACGCCGCCAACCGGCCGTCAGGCTGGAACACGTGGCTGACGTTCTCGATCTCGGAGGCCGCGCCCGCCAGCACGATTGCGCCGACTTGGCACAAAGTGTCGAAATAGAATAGAGGAGTATCGACCGCCCGCATTGGACTGAATTCCGGCATTGTCATATCGGGTGGTTCCGCGGCGGTCCAGCACGTCCGTCGCTTCGGATCAAAGCGGGATCGAGCGACCGTTACCTACTCCGGATTGATGAGCACGTGTCCTAGCATGCGGGAGCTTCGTTTCACGTTGCGCGGCTTTCGCGCGGTTTTGGTTGCAGCGCTGCTGGCGCTGTCGGCCCATGCGGCATTTGCCGGCGACTCCGCACCGGCCGATCAGATCTCGGCGTTTCGGCTCGCGCATGGCGAAGGCCGCGTGACGCGCGACGCGACGCTCGACCGCATCGCGATGGAGCAAGCGCGCGCGATGGCCGACAAGGACGATCTCAGCCACGAGGTGCTCGGTCCCTTCACCCGCCGTGTGGCTCCGTCGAAGGCCGGCCGCGCGGCCGAGAACATCGCCTATGGCTACGACAATTTCGACAAGACGCTGGGGCAGTGGATCAACTCGGCGGGGCACCGCAAGAACCTGCTGCTTCCCAAGGCGACCAAGGTCGGCATCGCCAGCGCAAAGAACGCCAGCGGCAAGCGCACCTATTGGGCGATGGTGATCGCGGGCGACTACGAGACCGACAGGCCGAAGGGCGCTCCGAAGAGCAAGGCCAAGGCCGTCGTCGCGCAGGCCGCGACCCGATCCGCGAAAGGCGACGCCAAGCCGGCGACGCGCTGGGGCGCCAAGCCGCCGGCGTCCGCCTCCAAGGACTGCCACCTCAGCATCAAGGTGATCGGTCTCTGCATCTGAGTGCGGGGATCGGTGGGCCTCGGCTGGACGCCACGCCTGCCGCGCGATCACGGCGTTGTGCGAACAGCGCACGTTGTCGGGGTGAGCTTTATCAGATATACAATCAATGGTTGTCTTTTTGGGCAGCCACTATTGTGAAGATTTTTCATCTCATTTTGTAAGGAGACCATCATGGCAGTCATTGAGCAGACCTCGGCCACCAGCACCAATCCGCAGACTGTCTCGGCGTCCTACCAATGGTCGCTCACGTCCTACGAGGAGCAGGGCAATCTGTGGCTCACGTGGAGCACGAACTCGCCGTTCCGCGCGCAGCAGGGGCAGATCTCCGTCTACAGCGGCAGCAGCTTCCCCTCCGATCCTCAGAAGGACCGCAAGGCCTGGTCGTGGGACAACGAGCACGGCGGCGGCTCGGGATGGGACACGGGCTTGCGCTACGGCTCCGACTGGCACTGCGCCTGGATCGCCGAGAAGAGCCCGAACGGGCCCTACGCCTACGTGGTCAAGCTCATCACCAAGGTCGCCTGAGCTGACGCGCGCAACCGTTAAAGGTGGGAGTCGCGAGCCCACGTGAGTGGCCGCGCTGAGACCTGTGCCTCAGCGCGGCTGCTTCTTCAGGTGCAGATAGCTGGGATCGAACTCGCCGATCGCGCATAGCCGCGTCCAGTCGTGCACCGTCAGCAGCCCGCTGCGGAAATCGACAGCGCGGCTGGCGCGCAGCTCGACCAGCGTGCGGTTGACCGTCGCGATCGCGATGCCCAGTGCCTCGCCGAGCTGCACCAGGCTGACCGGCAACTGCAACTGATCGTGCCGGACGTGGCCGAGCGCGCGGGCGCGATAGAACAGCTCGCAGAACATGTGCGCCATGCGCGCCGGCTTGCTCCGCGCGCTGTTGTTGGTGATGGCCTCGCGGAAGATCGACGCATCGATCAGCGTCTCGCGCCAGATCGCAAAGCCGAGCGTCGGCCGCCGGCTGATCGCGCGGGTCAGCTCCTTGTGCGCAACGCTCGCCACCACCGCCGGCCCGATCGCGCAGACGGCGTGATCCATGCAGTCGAGGAAGATCGACTGGGCGTCGGGCCAGTCACCGGGCATGTGAAAGGAGAGATACTGCCGCTGCCCGCCGGACAGCAGGTGATAGCGCGCCACCCATCCGGAGATCACGACGACGGAACGGTCCGGCTCGTCGCCCTGGCGGATGAGGTCCTCCTGATCGGCGAGCTCGCGCAAAGCGGAGCTGAAATTCCGGATCTCGGCGATGTCCTCGCCGGACAGTTTCGAATGCTCCCTGAGCTTGTTGGTGACGATCCGGTCCGCATCCATGAAAATCCTACCGTCCGGGCGGTGTTGCGTATCAAATGAGACGACGGAGCCGGCGTTACCGACTAAGGTCGCCGTCAGCAGATGCGGTCGAAGGTTGCCGGTCGCCGCATCGGGAGAACAGCCGTGCCCCACATCGCGTTCCTCAACCGGCTCCGCCGATTGTTCGGTGGCACGGGGCCGCATATCGAGACCATCGCAGCCGCCCTTGCCGACGGCCGCATCAAGCAGCCGGCTCATCCGATGTCGGATCAGGAGCTGTCGCGCGCCATCCGCGAGTTCCAGAGCCGGCCGGCGTCGGAGGAGGCCTTGAAGAAGCTCGCTGAGCGGCTGGAGGCCGCCAAGCCCGACGGCCCCCCGTGACGGCCCTCATGACGATTTGACGGGATCCGGCTCCAGCAGGAACAGCATCAGCCGCACCAGTTCGTCCTCGAGCTCGCGTGTGCCGACGAGGCGATGTTCGCGCATGACGGCAGCCCGGATCGGGCCCAGCGCAGCGCGGACCAGGATGAAGCGGCGCGCGGCCGGCATCGCTTCACTCCGCAATCCCACCGTCGCGATCAGCCGTTCGGTCATGCGGTCCACCATCTCGTGCAGCGCCTTCTGCAGCTCCGCGTCGTTGCCCAACAGGACGAGAAGATAGCGCCGCACACGGTGACGGCCGGCGAACGGGGCGAAGCCCTGGCGCACCGCCGCGCGCACGATCGCCTCGCGTCCAAGCCCGCGATGCGCCTCCAGCGCCTCCCCGAACTCCGCCTCCTGTCGAGCGAACTCGCGCAGCACCAGCGCACGCAACAGTGAGGTCTTGTCCCTGAAATAGCTATAGAGCGTGCCGATCGAGAAGCCCGCGCGCTCGGCGATGGCGTTCGTGCTCAGGCCCTTGCCGCCGCCGCTCTGCAGAAGTTGAGCGGTTGCCTCGAAGATCACGTCGAGGGTCTGCCGCGTACGCTTCTGCACCGGGGTTTTTCGAAGCATTTCAGGAGCTTGCTGCACGGTCTGGACCTCGGCTGGCGGACGGGCGAAATCGAGTAGGCGTTGCTGCCGGCTCGGGTTAGATCAGAGCCCGCATGCGGGCGGCCGGACACTGAGTGGATGTGCTCCGGACCGAGCCTGCTTGCGCCGGGCTGAACCTCATTTGAACGAAGGACTGATTGCCATGCTGCGCGTCGCATTCCCGTTTGTCACATTCGTCGCCGTCTCCCAATGTCTTCTGTCGCAGGCCGCGCTGGCCGGCAACCGCGCCGCCGCCGACAGCTGTGCCGCCAAGCTGTCGCCCGTGGCGAAGCAGATCTACGACGTCGCAGCTCCTGCCATCGGCCCGGACAGCGTCGTCAAGGACGTGATCGTCGAGCGTGTCAGGCCGCTGGTGATGGCCGGCAAGTTCGATCGCGACACCGCCCGCGCCAACGCCACGCCGGCCGGCGAATGCCTGGTGCTGCTCAAGTAGGTCGCGCCGCGCCCCGAAAGGTTTGGAGGCTGCGACAGGTCATCACGCCGCAGCCTCCCGGCGCGGCGGTGTCCGGGCAACCCGGCTTGGCAAGTTCAGCCGACTCGCGCATCACTCGCTGATGCTGCACCTTCTCTCCCGTCACTGGGTTGCCGGTGCCGTGTTCATGGCCGCAGCGCTGCTGGCGCTGGTACCGCTGCTGGCGGCCGACTGGCCGCTCGCGCTGCTGCTGATCTTCCTGCATTCGCCGGGCTACATGATCCACCAGGTCGAGGAGCACACCGGCGACCGCTTCCGCAGCTTCGTCAACACCGTGATGTTCGGCGGCCGCGAGGCGCTGACCACGATCGACGTGCTCTGGGTCAATTGCGGCGCGGTCTGGGGCATCGACCTGATTGCGCTCTACGTCGCCTGGATCGCCGGCCCGGCCTGGGCGCTGGTCGCGCCCTATCTGATGCTCGTCAACTCGCTCGGCCATATCGGCCCGGCGCTGCGCTTCCGTGGCTACAATCCCGGCCTCGTCACCGGCATCGTGCTGTTCATTCCGCTCGGCCTCGTGACGGTCCTCACCATCCCGGCGACGGCTGCCCAGCACGCCCTCGGCTTCGGCCTGTCGCTGCTGCTGCACGTCATCATCGCGGCCAACGCCATCCGGCGCGCGTCGCATGTCCGCGCCGCAGCCTGAGCGCGCGGCCTCATTCGCCGGGAACGAGCTGGACAGCGCGTGCCGACTGCGTCTGACGCCGCAAGCGCCGCCGCGACAGATAGAGCAGCGTGCCCGTGACGGCGAACAGCGGCATCAGCGCGGCGGCGAGCATGAAGGCGAGCTGGCCGGGCCAGCCGAGAATGCTGCCGCGGTGGATATCCAGGATGCGGGCGAGCACGCGCTCGCCGGTGGTCTTGTCGGCGTAACGCTCGGCCGCGAGCAGACGGCCCGTCGCGCCGTCGATACGGAATTCGTCGCGCCGGCCGTCATGCGCCTCGCTCGGCCAGGCACGCACGCGCACCGCCGCGCCGGCGCCCGCCGGCAAGGTGAGCTGCATCACCGCGAAGCGATCCCCGATCTGCTCACGCAACGTGGACCAGACCAGATCGAGCGCGACAGGCTTTGCTTCCGCAGACCCGGAGCGACCCTCGCGCGGAGCCTTGCCCGGCATCGGCGCTCCTGATGTCGCCGGCGCGAGCAGCCAGGTCAGGCCGTCCTTGTACCAGGCGTAGGAATAGGACAGCCCGGTCAGCGCGATCACCAGATACACCGGCAGCACCCATGTGCCGATCACGCTGTGCAGCGAGCGATGCAGGCCGCGGCCGCTCAGTCCGAGCTGCGGCTTCAGCCACAGTGCTGCGCTGCTCGCCCGGCGGGGCCAGCGCAGCACGAGGCCCGTGATCAGCAGCGCGACGAGTCCGAGCACCGCGGCGCCGGTGATCTGGCGGCCGGCGCCGTTGCCGTCGCCGGGCAGCAGCAGCCAGCGATGCAGGTGGCGCACGGTCGTGAAGAACGCCTCGCCGCGGGGCTCACCGAGCACGCGGCCGTCATACGGATCGACCAGCAGCGAGGAGGAGCGGCCGCCGTCATCCTTGCGCGCGAAGCGGACGAGCGCGGCGACGGAGGGATCGCGCGACAGCGTGATCGCCGAGACCTTGCCGAGCGCCGGATCAGCCTGCAGCCGCGCCACCAGCTCGGCGGGCGAAAGCGGCGCTTCCGTACGCGGCGCGACGTGGGACAGTTTGGCGTTGAGACCGGCCTGGATCTCGTCCTCGAAACCCATGATCGCGCCGGTGATGCCCAAGAGGGAGAGGATCAGCGCGGCCGCAAGACCCAGGACAGAGTGGATCTGCAGCAGCGCGGGTTTGATGCTGAAGGACGTCACGCACGCTTCTCCTTGGCTCAGAACTTCACCGTCGCCGACAGCGACACCCGCCTCGCATCGCCGACCGCGACGGTCAGCGCGCTGTTGGCCGAGGGGTAGTAGACGTTGTCGAACAGGTTCTTGACGTTGAGCTGGTAGAGCACCGGCAGGTTATGGTGCTTGGTCTCGTAGCTCGCGAACACGTCGGCGACGACGTAGGACGGCAGCACGAAGCTGTTGGCGGCGTCGCCGGCGCGGTCGCCGACATAGCGCGCGCCGCCGCCGAGCCTGAGCTGGCCCGGCAGCGCCGTGCCGAAATCGTAGACGAGGTAGAGCGAGGCGGTGTTGAGCGCGACGTTCTGCAGGCGGTTGCCGCGATAGACCGGGTCGTCCGTGACCCTGGCATCGGTGTAGCCGTAGCTTCCGATCATGGTCCAGTGCTCGGCGATCTTGCCGGTGACGTCGACCTCGGCGCCGCGCGAGCGCACCTTGCCGGCGGTGGTGTATTCGACGACGTTGCTGGCATTGGTCTGCGACACCAGCACGTTCTGCTTGTCGATGTCGTAGACCGCGACGGTGCCGGACAGCCTCTTGTCGAGATCGAACTTGAAGCCGGTCTCCCACGCCGTGCCTTGCTCGGGCGCGATGTTGGAGCCGAGCACCACGCCGCCCGTGAGCGGCGCGATGGTCGAGTTCGGTTTCAGGCTCTTGGTGTAGCTGGCGTAGAGCGACACCTGCTCGTTGAGCTTGAGGATGGCGCCGCCGAGCGGCAGCACGGTGTCGGCGGCGACGTTGGTATTGGCCTTGAACGGCCGGCCGCGGCCGGCGATCTGCTCGTAGTCCATGTAGCGCACGCCGCCGACGAAGGAGAGCTTGTCGGTGAGATGCAGCGTGTCCTGCACGAACAGCGAATACTGGCCGAGCTTGTCGGTCTGGTCGCTGTCGCTGGCCGAGACCAGCGTGCCGGGTTGGATCAGCCCGTAGACCGGGTTGTAGACATTGAACACGCTCGTGACCTTGTCGCGGATCAGGTCCTGGCGATAGATCGTGCGATATTGCGCGTCGCCGCCGAACAGCACCTCGTTGCGCAGGCCGCCGAGCCAGAAGGCGCCATGGATGTAGGACGTGCCGTAGCTGACCCGGCTGAGCGAGCCCCAGGTGCCGTCGTTGCTGCGGGTCTCCTTGCCCTTCGCATCGATCGTGGTGATGCGCAGCTGGTTGGCGCTGGAGCTCTCGGTGTTGTAGCTGTAGGCCGCGGTGAGCTTCCAATCGTCGTTGAGCTTCTGCTCGACCGAGGCCTGGACCAGGTCGGACTGCCCCCATGTGTTGTTGAAGGGCTCGTCGAGCCGCCGCGTCGCGGGGATCGCGAGCGGTGCGCCATTTATGAAGGCGGTGCCGCGATCGAACGGGGTGATGAACTCGCGATGCTCGTAGTTGAGCTGGACCGTGGTCGTGTCGCCGTACCAGGCGAGCGACGGCGCCACCAGCATCTCGCGATGGCGGCCGAAATTGCGCCAGTAATCCTCGCTGACGCCGTAGCCGATGAAGCGATAGGCGAGGCCGCCGTCGCCGATCGGGCCGGTGACGTCGATCGTGCCGTCGGCGCCGGTTCTGTTGTTGGCATAGGCCGAGCCGAGCAGCGTCACCGAGCCGTGCTGATAAAGCTCGGGGCGCTTGCTGATGGTGTTGACGATGCCGCCGGGATCCATGATGCCGTAGAGCAGCGAGGCCGGGCCCTTCAGCACCTCGACGCTCTCCACGGCCGCATTGAGGCTGCGGCTCTGCACCAGCGGCAGGCCGTTGCGCATGATCGAGCCGTCGCGGTTGTCGCCGAAGCCGCGCCGCATCACCGCGTCCTGCGTGCCGGCGAGCGTGTTGGCCTGGGTGACGCCGCTGATATTGGCGAGCGCATCGTCGATGTTGCGCGGCAACTGGTCCCTGATCACCTGCTGGGGCACGACATTGACGGATTGCGCGGTGTCGAGCGGCGAGGCGCCGCTGCGCAGCGTGGTCGCGCTCGGCATGGCGCGGTAGTTGAGCTTGGCGGCGTCGAGGACTACGGCCTCGGCCGCGGCGCGTTCCGCGCGTGTCGGCATCGGCGGCGGCGGCATCGCGCGTCGTGACGGCAGCGCGCGCGCCTGGCGCTGCGGCGCGCTGGCGGCGCTCGCAGGCTTGCGCTTCGGCGCCGGCACGTCGACCGTCACCGGCGGCAGCGTCGCCTGCGCAAACACGGGAGAGGGGGACCAGAGGAGGTCTGCGGTCAGAGCACTCACGAGCGCAATCGCGCCACGCATGCCGGTACGAGCGCGCGCATCGCGCCGGCCTTCACACTTCGTCATCGTCTACTGCACTTCCACGTCGCACCGTTCGAGGGAACGGTCAGCTTGATGCGACGTCTAGCAACGCAGTGCAGCGAAAGACACAACGCGCCGGATTGAATTGCTCTAAGCCATGCGGTGTTGAATTGTTCTAATTGGTTCGGAGATGCGCAGGTCGCGGCGTCTCTGCGGCATTGCGCATTTGATGATCACGATCGACGCGGAGTGATTCATGATCGTGCACGATATGATGCGTGATAAGCACTCCACCCAAGCTGCGGACGGAGCGCTGCTGGTCTCGTTTTCCGGGACTGCGTGCCGAGGACTCTCAACGCTTGGGACCGGTCGTTGATGCGGGCGCGCCCCCGAGCCTATTGTGCGGCGGTGAGTTCCAGCTCGGCCGGCTTGCCTGGTCCGATCAGCGGAATGTCCAGCGTGATGCGTGTGCCCTGCTGCGGCTGGCTGTCGAGCTCGATGCGACCGCCGAGTGTGGATGCCACGAGGTTGAAGGCGATGTGCAGGCCGAGGCCGGCATTGCCCTTCTCGCGGCGCGTGGTGAAGAACGGGTCGAACACCCGCCCGCGAACCTGGTCGCGCATGCCGACGCCCTGATCGGCGCAGACGATGCGCACCGAATCATCGCCGGGCTGTGCGACCTCCACGGTGAAGACGCCGCTGATGTCGCCGGGATAGGCATGCGTCGCCGCATTGAAGGCGAGGATGCTGATGACCTGTCCGAGTGCGCCGGGATAGCTGGTGAGCACGATGCCCTCCGGGCAGGAGAGCACGACCGTCAGGCCCTGGCGCACCAGCAGCGGGCGGAGCTTGGCGACGTGATCGGTCATCCAGCTCTGCAGCTCGAAGGTCTGCAGCGCCTCGTTGGCCTGGTCGACGGCGACCTGCTTGAAGCTGTGTACCATCTCGGAGGCGCGGTGCAGGCTCTGCGTCGTCAAGTGCAGGCCCTGCTGCAGCCGAGCGACGCCCCTCGCCAGATCCGAGCGCCGCACCGGGCCGCCGCCAAGCATGCGCGCGATCGCCTCGACGTCGTCTTCCATCGCCGTCGACGTGGTCAGCGCCAGCCCGAGCGGGGTTGAGACCTCGTGGCCGACGCCGGCGACGAGCTGGCCGAGCGAGGCCAGCTTCTCCGCCTGCACCAGATGGGCCTGCGTGGCATGCAGATCGCGGAGCGAGGCCTCGGAGCGCTCCTTCTCCCGCTGCAGCGCCTCCGCGGTGCGGAACTGCTTGCGCGCCTGGTACTCGCGCGCCGACGGCATAGAGCGAGAGCAGGCAGGCATTGCCGACCAGCGAATGATCGATGAAGCGCAGGCCCGGCGGCAGCGGCTCGGTCGCGAGACTCTCGGCCACCGCCAGCGCGCTCCAACTCGTCGCGCAGAAGATCGCGTAGGAGCCGGTGCGCAGCGGCAGCATAGTCGAGACGAACAGGATGACGATGATCATGCCGGCTGCAGAATAGGTGAAGCCCGACGGCAGCACCCAGTAGATGGTCGGCAGCACGCAGCCGGGGATGACGCAATAAATGAGATGGATCGGCTCGGCCCATCGGCGCGCCGGCGTCGACAGCAAAGCCGTCAGCGGCAGCAGCACCAGCGCGGCGGTCCCGCCGCGGATCGCGAACGTGGTCGGCACGATCTCGGGATAGAGCACCCAGTCCCACAGCGTGTAGCCGGCAAAGGTGAGGGCGCCGAGCAGCATCGCGATCTGCGTCCAGGCGGTGCTGCCGCGGACGTAATGGTCGACGAAACGCCGCTCCTCGACGGTATCCTCGAAACGGAGACCCAGACGCTCCAGCAATCTCAACATTATGCCACCGCAATCGAAAAACGATCCCCCGCCGCGGAGTGAGAGCCTCGGCGGGAGGGCAGACATACACGAGATGATCTGTTTGAGAAAACGACGGGAGATCGCATCCGCCGCCCGCGGCACGCAGAGCGCTATGAGAACTGTTCCAATTCTCGCCGTGCGGCATGTCTCCGCCCAGCCGAACGGAGCCGATCAGTGCTGCAGCATTTGCGCTCGACTTTCGTCAGGCCGCGCAGAGCCGCCGAGGACTCACGGCGCCGCATGACCCTCGACCACTACGTCCTTGCCGTAGCGGCCCTTCGTTCGGAACGTCACCTTGTCGCCGTCGAAGCTGAGCCGCCAATTGCGCTCCTCGCCCTGGCCAATGAACTGGGCGTCGATCACGAAGGTCGTGGCGTCGATCCAGCTGCCCTTCATGGCCCGGTAGGTGAAGGGCTGCCAGGGATGGGGCGGCGCGGTCTTGCGATAGAGGCCATCGAGGCCGATCGGGCTCTGCAGATGCACCGTGCCTCCGGCGCGGTCCCGCGAGGGGATGTCCCAGGTGACCTGCGGTTCCGGTCCCGTGAGGTCCAGCTTGATCGTGTTGATGCCGAGCGGGCCGGGCGGGAAGCTGTAGGTCTTGCCCGAGATGGAAGCCGCCATCTCCGGCACGGCTCCGACCGGGCCTCGGGTTTCCGTCGCGACCTCGCGGACATCAGCGGCGAGCGCGGCTGCCGCTTCCGGCGCCGCAGGCAGGGCGCTGTCAGATGTCACAGTCGCCGAAATGGTGTTGGCGAGCTTGCGGAATGGACAGAACTCGCGCGCGGTCATCACCGCCACGATGTCGCGGTCGGGCAGCACCATGATGACCTGGCAGTGGTAGCCGACCGCCATGAATACGTGTTTGTCCGGCAGGGTCCAGAACTGATCGGCGTAGGAGAGCCCCGGATCGAACTTCGCATTCATGCTGACGGTGGCGTGGTTGACGGCTTCGATCCAGTCCGGCGGCAGCAATTGCTGCTCGCCCCAGCGGCCGCGCCGCAGATAGAGGTAGCCGATCTTCGCCATGTCGCGCGGCTTCAGCGCCAGCCCGAAACCGCCGGCGGAAATTCCCTGGGCATCCTTGAACCAGGCGTGCTCGGTGATCCCGAGCGGCCCAAACAGCCTCTCCTTGGCGAAGTCCTCCGCGCTCTTGCCGGTGAGCTTCGTGACGATCGCGGAGAGCAGATGCGAGTTGCCGCTGTTGTAGTAGAACGTCTCGCCGGGCGCTTGCGCCATCGGCCTGTCGAGGATGTACTGCACCCAATCCGGACTCCGGCCCATCTCGTAGAGGGATGTCTCGGCGCCGCCGCTATAACCCTCGTCCCAGTCGAACCCGGAGGTCATGTTGAGCAGGTGCTGCACCGTGAGCGCCTGCTTGCGCGCGTCGACATTGTCGATCTTGCGGTCCTTGAAGAAGTCGAGCACCGGATGATCGAGACTGTCGAGCACGCCGTCCTTGAGCAGCATCGCAATCAGCGTCGAGACCACGGCTTTGGTCGCGGAATTGATGATGTGCGGCTCGTCGGCCTTGTAGGGCGCGTAGCTGGCATCGACCACGATGCGGCCATGGCGCGTGATCAGCAGGCTGTCGAACCTCATCGCCTTACCGGAAGCGACGAGTTTTGCGAGGGCCGCCGAATCCATCCCTTCGTCCTCAGGCGTGGCGGTCGCCCAGTCGGATTGAGGAAAGCGGGCGAGGCTCAAGTCCTCGGCGAAGGCTGCGCTGGAGAAGAGCCGGGCCACCAGCAGCGCCGAGAACAACCAAAGTCCGGTCTTGAGACGCGCCATGTCGAATGTCTCCGATGAGCGACTTTCAGGTTATGGTATCAGAGGACCGTAATCCATCAAAGATTGTGTGATAGCCGGCGCGCACGTCGAAGAGCCGGCCCATTGCTCGGGCGTAGATTGAGATGAGGATTGAAGTGACCATGCAGGCCGGCATACTTCGACGTTTTCATGACGTTTTTCTTGGTGTTGCATTTGCCGTCGCGGCTCTGCTCACGGTCCTGGCGCGACCTGCTTCGGCCGAAGGCGAACGCGTGATCGCGGTGCCCGAGCTGCATGCGATGACGCCTGAGGCGGGAGATGATGCCGCCCTTCTGACGAGCGCGCTACGCGCGCGATTCCACGCAATGCCGTCGCTCCGGGTCGTCGAAGAGCCTGTCCCGATGGCAAGCCCAGGTCATCCGGATATTCTGCTGCCGCAATTCGAGAAATCGCGAGATCTGCACTTTGATCTCGTGCTGGTCGGCAATGCCGCGCTCCTCAGCGATGGCCGTCACAAAGTCTCGCTTCGGATTTGGAACGTCGAGAAGCAAACTCAACTCCTCGGGCAACAATACGTGTTTCGCGCATACCCCGGCCACGAGCAGGAGATTGCCAATGTAATCGGCGATGCGCTGGTCTCAGCCCTGTCGCAATAGGACTGGTGCTCATTCCGCCCAATACGCCCGCAGCACGGCCGCGATGCTCTGCGGCCGCTCGACGATGCTCCAGTGGCCGGCGTCCGGCTCGACATGAAGCCGCGCGCCGTGCGCTTGCGCGAACCGGCTGAGCGTGTCGAGCGGCACGAACGGATCCTGTGTGCCCGAGATCACCAGTCCACGCCGCGGCAGCTGTTCGAGCCGCGCGATCCAGTCGCCCTTGAAGCACAGACCGTCGGCGGAGCGATACAGCGCGAGGATCGCCCGGCGCATCGGAGCCTGCCATGCCGTGGCTTCGCGCGCCGCCAGCTCCGATGGCAATCCGCTCTGCCGGAACATCCGTGCCATGGCAGCTTGCGACGACACCGCCATGAATATCTCGCCGAGCACGGGCGTATTCCAGATCCGCGCGATGCGATGTCCCCGATAGTCCGGATCGAGTGCGCCGCCAGCGACCGCCCAGGAGCGCACCAGCCCCGGCCGCAGCGATGCCGCGCGCAGCACCAGCAGCGCGCCCCAATCATGCCCGACCAGGTCGAGCGGCCCGACCGCCGCATGCTGCGCTTCCAGCAGCGCGACCAGCCAGTCGGCGTAGGCGTCCTTGGTGCAGGCGAAGCCCGGAGGTGCATCGCCGTCGAAGCCGGGCAGGGCAGGCACTGCCACGGTCTCGCCGAGCGCCGCGATCAGCGGGCCCCAGATTGCGGGCGTGTCCGGCACGCCGTGGACGAAGATGCGGTTTGTCATGAGGTCATGGTACCACACGCTCGATCTTCGTATTCGACGAAATTTCCTCTTTCCTTTTTTCAGAAAACGTGCTTCTCTACGTCATCCCGCCTCATCGAAGAGGGGCGTACGCGTCGTCACGATACGTGGAGTGCGGGGAGCGATGGCCGTGAGGCGCCGGTGGACGACCGGCGTTTTGCGGACGGCGAAGTCGTGTGGTCCTGGCCTCCCGATGCTGAGGTCAAGTTCGTGCCGTTGCGCGAAGCAGCGGTGCGGATGATGGGGGCAAGAAAGCCCGGTCCCCAGGGAGAGCGCGAAGTAAGCCGTAAAGCCGTTGCGCAGGGAAGGCCGGGATGTCCTGGCCGATCCTGTGGTTCCTGCCCCGTGCATTTTCTATCGCACGGGGGCCGCGGGTGTCGGCAGACGCCCGGTCTTCCCTGCACCCTCTGATGGAAGAGGGTACGATGCGGGTGAACAACTCGGGCACGGATGTGTCGCGGGAGCGTGAAATGCGTGCTGGTGCAGATGCCGACAACCACACCCTCACCGTCATCCCGGACAAGCGCGCGGTCACGCGTGCGCCGATCCGGGATCCATAACCCCAGGGAGATCTGCGAGGCAGGATGGCCGCTCCAACTCGCCCAGCCAAATCCGCCGCGGCGTACGGATCCCGGGTCGGCGTTCACCAACGCTGGCGCGTTGGCGGCCTTGCCCGGGATGACACTGTTCATAGGGAGAGATTTATAGGGAGAGCGGCGCGGGACTGCCCGAATACGTCACCTCTCCTGACCATTATTCGGCGTTGCGAGACCCTCCCATTCCCAGTAAAAGCGCTGTCGAGGGCACCTCGGCAACAAACCGTCAACGGTTTTGCCGCACAGTTTTCGTGTTCTCGCAAAGGGTTTGGCAATGCTGATTCGCAGCGCAGAGATCGAGGCCATCGCCGGGGCAGACGCCCGGACGATCGCGCTCGCCGCGCTGCAGCCCGCCGACCTGATCGGCGCGATCGAGCTTCTGCTTCTTAGCTGCCCCTGAGGGCCGGCTGGGCGGGATGCGCCTGGGCACTCAGGGGGCTGCTTCGACA
Source organism: Bradyrhizobium sp. HKCCYLS3070 (assembly GCF_051167575.1). Lineage (NCBI taxonomy): Bacteria > Pseudomonadati > Pseudomonadota > Alphaproteobacteria > Hyphomicrobiales > Nitrobacteraceae > Bradyrhizobium > Bradyrhizobium sp. HKCCYLS3070. The sequence continues at coordinate 123,428 of NZ_JBNPTI010000005.1, read as the reverse complement.
CCGAAACACCCTTCAGCGCCTCTGGAAGCCACGCGCACCACCCGAAAAGTTCGAGGAAAGCAGATGTCCAATCCCGTTCAGTCCGACAAGGACCGCGTCGTCATTTTCGACACCACTTTGCGCGATGGCGAGCAGTGCCCCGGCGCCACCATGACGTTCGAGGAGAAGCTCAACATCGCCGCCATGCTGGACGGCATGGGCGTCGACATCATCGAGGCCGGCTTCCCGATCGCCTCCGACGGTGACTTCGAGGCCGTCAACGAGATCGCCAAGCGCACCCAGAACGCCGTGGTCTGCGGCCTGTCGCGCGCCGGCGCCAAGGACATCGACCGTTGCGCCGAGGCGATCCGCCCGGCCAGGCGCGGCCGCATCCACACCTTCCTGTCCACCTCGCCGGTGCACATGAAGTACAAGCTGCAGATGGACCCGCAGCAGGTCTACGAACTGGTGATCTCCTCGGTGACCCGCGCGCGCAACCACACCGACGACGTCGAATGGTCGTCCGAGGACGGCACCCGTACCGAGTTCGACTTCCTGTGCCGCTGCGTCGAGGCCGCGATCAGGGCCGGCGCGACCACCATCAACATTCCGGATACCGTCGGCTATGCCGTGCCGGAGGAGTATTACGACCTGTTCAAGCGCGTGCGCGAGAGCGTGCCGAACTCCGACAAGGCGGTATTCTCGGTCCATTGCCACAACGACCTGGGCATGGCGGTCGCCAACTCGATGGCCGGCGTGCGCGCCGGCGCCCGCCAGATCGAATGCACCATCAACGGCATCGGCGAGCGCGCCGGCAATGCGGCCCTGGAAGAGGTCGTGATGGCGATGCGCGTGCGCAACGACAAGCTGCCGTACTGGAACAAGATCGACACCACGCAGCTCACCCACGCCTCCAAGGTGGTCTCGGCCGCGACCTCGTTCCCGGTGCAGTACAACAAGGCCATCGTCGGCCGCAATGCGTTCGCGCATGAGAGCGGCATCCATCAGGACGGCATGCTGAAGAACGCGCAGACCTACGAGATCATGCTGCCGGAGACGGTCGGCGTGAAGCAGACCTCGCTGGTGATGGGCAAGCATTCCGGCCGCCATGCCTTCATCCACAAGCTGGAGGAGATGGGCCACAAGCTGGCGGGCAACCAGGTCGAGGACGCCTTCGTCCGCTTCAAGGCTTTGGCCGACCGCAAGAAGCACATCTATGACGAGGACATCGAGGCGCTGATCGACGAGGGCATGGTGAGCGCCCATGACCGCATCAAGCTGCTGTCGCTGTCGGTGATTGCGGGCACCCGCGGCCCGCAGCGCGCCACCATGAAGCTCGACGTCGACGGCGTGACCAAGATCGAGGAGAGCGAGGGCAACGGGCCGGTCGATGCCGTCTTCAACTGCATCAAGTCGCTGGTGCCGCACGAGGCCAAGCTGGAATTGTACCAGGTCCATGCCGTGACCGAGGGCACCGATGCGCAGGCCGAGGTCTCGGTGCGGCTGTCGCAGGACGGCCGCTCGATGACCGCGCGCGCGGCGGATCCGGATACGCTGGTGGCCTCGGCCAAGGCCTATCTGGGGGCGCTCAACAAGCTGGTCATGAAGCGCCAGCGCGACGTGGCGCAGGGCGCGGGTACGGCGGCCGCAGCGGCGAGCTGAGTTCACGATCGTCGGTTGGGCCGAACCTTGCTTCGTCATTCCGGGGCGACGCGCAGCGTCGAACCCGGAATCCCGAGCTTGGCTTGCGCCCGCGCCAATAACCTCCGGATTCCGGGCTCAGCCGCTTGCGCGGCTGCCCCGGAATGACAGTCACCACCACTTTTTGCGCTGCGGCATGGGAATCCCCGCCTCTGCGGCTAACGGTCAATGGCATTCCGGCCGTCGACCCGCTAACAATGTCCTTGGCATACAAAGCGGGGGCGTCATTGCAATGTCCCCCGAAACGTCGGGAGGACACCTTGCACTTCAAGTTTCGCCACGTGATCGCCACCGCCGCCTCGCTCGCGGTGCTCGCTCTGGCCGGCCCGGCCCTCGCCGCCGACAATCCGATCGTGATCAAGTTCAGCCACGTGGTGGCCTCGAACACCCCGAAGGGCCTCGCCGCCGACAAGTTCAAGGAGCTGGCCGAGAAATACACCGACGGGAAGGTCAAGGTCGAAGTCTATCCGAACTCGCAGCTCTACAAGGACAAGGAAGAGCTCGAGGCGCTGCAGCTCGGCGCGGTGCAGATGCTGGCGCCTTCGAACTCCAAGTTCGGCCCGATCGGCATCAAGGAATTCGAGGTGTTCGATCTGCCCTACATCCTGCCCGACCTCGCCACCCTGCGGAAGGTGACCGACGGCCCGCTCGGCACCAGGCTGCTGAAGCTGCTCGAGCCCAAGGGAATGATCGGGCTCGCCTACTGGGACAACGGCTTCAAGCAGATGAGCGCCAACAAGAAGCTCGTCGATCCCGCCGACTACAAGGGTCTGAAGTTCCGCATCCAGTCCTCGAAGGTGCTGGACGCGCAATTCCGCACCCTCGGCGCCATCCCGCAGGTGATGGCCTTCTCCGAAGTCTACCAGGCGCTGCAGACCGGCGTCGTCGACGGCCAGGAGAACACGCCCTCGAACATCTATACCCAGAAGATGCACGAGGTGCAGAAGTACATCACGCTGACCAATCACGGCTACATCGGCTACGTCGTGGTCGTGAACAAGAAGTTCTGGGACGGCCTGCCGCCGGATATCCGCGCCGCCTGCGAGAAGGCGATGAAGGAAGCGACCGCCTACGGCAACAACCAGTCGGCGAAGGAGAACGACGACGCGCTCGAGGAGATCCGCAAGTCCGGCAAGACCGAGCTGGTCAAGCTGACGCCGGCCCAGGACGAGGCGATGCGCAAGGCGATGATGCCGGTGTACAAGGACGTCGCGGGGCGCGTCGGCCAGCCGCTGATCGACGAGTTCCTGAAGGAGACGCGCGGCTCGACCAACTGATGGCGTGAGACGAGCGGTGCGCGGACAATGGCCCGCGCACCGAGGGGGCGAAGCACTCGGCGCGCAAGAAGGCAGACGGCGCAGCCAAGCGCCGCGGACGTTTTGATTGTGGGGGAGGGGACTTGGGCTTTCTGTTGCGCATCCTCGATCGGCTCGAGGAGATCCTGATCGCATTCCTGATCGCGGCGGCGACCTCGATCATCTTCGTGGCCGTGCTGCACCGCTATCTGGTCGGCGTGCCCTTCCTCTATCCCATCCTGTTTCCGATCGACCTGTCCTGGGCACAGGAGCTCTGCATCTACATGTTCGTGTGGATGGCCAAGTTCGGCGCCGCCTACGGCGTGCGCACGGGCATCCATGTCGGCGTCGACGTCGTCGTCAACATGATGCGGCCATCGCTGCGCAAGGTGACCATCCTGTTCGGCCTGCTGTGCGGAGCGCTGTTCACCTCCATCATCGGCACGATGGGCGCCAAGTTCGTCTACGGCCTGTCGCAGACCGACCAGGTGACGCCCGACATGGAGCTGCCGAGCTGGCTGGTCTATCTCTGCATCCCGCTCGGCTCCTATCTGATGTGCTTCCGCTTCCTGCAGGTCGCCTGGCACTATCTGCGCCACGACGAGCTGCCGCATCACGACCACGCCTATGTCGAAGGCGTCGACCCGACGGCGACGGAGGCGCTGCGATGAGCAGCCTCCTCATCTTCAGCCTGCTCATCTTCCTGATGCTGACGGGCATGCCGATCTCGATCGCGCTCGGCCTCACCGTGCTGTCGTTCGTGTTCTTCATGACGAACGTGCCGACCGAATCGGTCGCGCTGAAGCTGTTCACGGGCATCGACAATTTCGAGATCATGGCGATCCCGTTCTTCATCCTCGCCGGCAATTTCCTGACCCATGGCGGCGTCGCCCGAAGGATGATCAACTTCGCGACCTCGATGGTCGGGCACTGGTATGGCGGCCTCGGCCTTGCCGGCGTCGTGGCCTGTGCGCTGTTCGCCGCCGTCTCCGGCTCCTCGCCGGCGACCGTGATCGCGATCGGCTCGATCATGCTGCCGGCGATGGTCAAGCAGGGCTTTCCCAAGCGCTTTGGCGCCGGCGTCATCACGACGTCAGGCGCGCTCGGCATCCTGATCCCGCCCTCGATCGTGATGGTGGTCTATGCGGTCGCGACCGGCGGCAGCATCGCGCTCGATCCGGCCGGTCATCGCGTCTCCTCGGCCTCTGTCGGTCAGCTGTTCATCGCCGGGGTTATCCCCGGGCTGATGCTGGCGAGCCTGCTCGGCCTCACGACCTTCTACCGGGCCTGGAAGAACGACTATCCACGGATGCCGCGGGCGAGCTGGGCCGAGCGCTTCACGGCCTTCCGCAAATGCGTCTGGGGCCTGCTGCTGATCGTGATCGTGCTCGGCGGCATCTACACCGGCAAGTTCACGCCGACCGAGGCCGCGGCCGTCAGCGCCGTCTATGCCTTCGTCATCGCGGTGTTCGTCTATCGCGACATGTCGCTGAAGGACGTGCCGAAGGTGCTGCTCGGCTCGGCCAACATGAGCGCGATGATCCTCTACATCATCACCAATGCCGTGCTGTTCTCGTTCCTGATGGCCAATGAGAACATCCCGCAGCAGATCGCCAACTGGATGGCGGCGGCTGGCGTCAACTGGATCGTGTTCCTCTTGGTCGTCAACATCCTCCTGCTGCTCGCCGGCAACGTGATGGAGGCGACCTCGATCGTCTTGATCATGGCGCCGATCCTGTTCCCGGTCGCGGTCAAGCTCGGCATCCATCCGGTGCATCTGGGCATCCTGATGGTGGTCAACATGGAGGTCGGCATGTGCCACCCGCCCGTCGGGCTCAACCTCTACGTGGCCTCCGGCATCGCCAAGATGGGCATCACCGAACTGACCATCGCCGTCATGCCCTGGCTGCTGACGATGCTCGGCTTCCTCGCGCTCGTCACCTACGTGCCGGAAATCTCGCTGTGGTTGCCGCGCATGCTGGGGATGCTTTGAGGCGCGGCAACAAACTGAAACTGATTTGCAAAAACAGAAAGGTATTTGAAGCAATTACATCTTCGTAAGGTCGTACACTCTGTCCAAACTGTAAGTTGAAGGCGCGGAACGGCAGGCTCATGCTGATCCGAGTTTCCAAGGAGGTTGGCATGAGAAGGTTCACCATTGCCGCAGTCGCCGTGCTCGCCATCGCCGGCTCGACCGCGGTCTACGCCCAGCGCGGCTGGTTTCATGATCACATGCATCATGCGCGCATGAATCCGGAAGATCGCGCCGCCATGCTCGATGCGCGCATCGCTTCCGTCCATGCCGGCCTGAAGCTGACGGCGGACCAGGAGAAATTGTGGCCGCCGGTCGAGAGCGCGGTGCGCGATCTCGTCAAACTGCGATTCGATCGTGCCAACGCGCGGATGAAGGCAGCCGACGAGGCGCAGGACAAGGATGTCGATCCGGTGGCGCGGCTGCGCGAGCGTGCCGACACCATGGCGGTCACGGCGGATGCGATGAAGAAGGTCGCCGACGCCGCCGACCCGCTCTACAAGACGCTCGACGATGGCCAGAAGCGCCGGCTGTCGATGCTGACCCGGCCGATGGGGCGCATGATGGGACCGGACGGTCCGCGCCATCACCGCTGGATGGAGCGCGGCGAGGGCGGCATGGAGGACGGTCCGCGCTTCGGCGAGCATCGCTTCGGCCCGGGACCGATGGGCCACATGGGCTGGTCCGAGGAGGAACGCGAGTCCGGGCGGCTTTGACAGCCGTTTGACGATCCTTCTGATTTCATTTGGGGAAAACCGCCGCCCGCCGGCGGTTTTTCTGCATCGAAAGTGCCGAAAAATGCTCAGGGATCGCTGGACATCCTGGAATCGCTTTGCTAAACGACCGGCTCTCGCGGAAGGCTTTCTCCGGATGCAAGATCCGGGCGCATAGCTCAGTTGGTAGAGCAGCTGACTCTTAATCAGCGGGTCCTAGGTTCGAGCCCTAGTGCGCCCACCAAGCCTTTCAAAGACTTATGCCGAAACACCGTCTGAGGTTGAAAAACTAACGGTTTTTCAGACGGTGTTTTTCGACAGTCTGCTCTCAATAGTTTGAAAGGCGAACCAGGGGACGTACGGCTAGCCAGCCGCGATCTTCGGTGGCGTCCAGCCTCAATGTCTTTGAACGTTGATTGGTGCCGTCGGGGTGCACCTCAGGCACCATGGCCGCGAGCGTTCGCTCCGGCGTCCCAACTCTTGTCCTCTGGATCGGCGCCGACCAGCCGGTATGGGCGACACGGATCAGACGCCTGGGTGTCGGCACCTCGCGTCGTTTTCCGCAACGACGCAAGCGACCCTTCGCCGTGACCTGTGGACCGTCTTGGAGCCAGAATGCGCCACTCGCGCGCGCGAGGCGGCCAATCAGATGACGCCGCCGAGCCGAAGCCTGACAGCTACCGTAGCGGTTCTCGAAGAGCTGGCCGCCACGCGCGCGTGATTCGCCGCCGGCCTGCTGATTGGCCCCAATTGCCACATCCCAATCTGCTCCCAATTCCTCGAAAAATCATGGACGAGCCGCCCACGAACTCACGGCGCGGAAAACCTCGCCTGGAAGCCGCCCTGCGCTCCAGGCAAAGGGGATGTCAGGACAAGCTCGGCCCCGACTCCGGAGGCGATGGCTTTTGCAATGGCGAGGCCCAATCCCGAGCCGTCGGCATCGGTGCTGCCACGCTCGAACGGGCGAGACAAGCGTTCCAGCAACTCCGGCGGAACGGCTGTTCCCTCATTTGTAACGGTCAGCACGCCAGTGTTGGAAAGAGCTACAACGACTGGCGCGTGGGGCGCTCCGTGCTTGAGGCCGTTCTCGATGAGGTTGCGCGCTAGAATGGCAAAGGCATCTGTATCGATATCGAAAAGGACCGGCGTAGCAGGAATGTTGACGGCGAGCCGACCGGCCGCAGCCGGATCGCGCATCATCTCCCCGACGACCAGTTTCAGAACCGATGCGATATCCGTCGTCCCCTTGCCCTGAAGCCGTCCACCTTCCGCCTTCGCGAGCTGCATCAACTTTTCAGACAGTTGCGAAAGCCGCCGCAGCGCCACCTCGATCTGCTGGGCCCGGGTTCGGGCCGCGGTGTCCCTGGTCTCGGCGATGAGCCGTTGCGTCTGCGCGAGCGCGGCAGCCACCGGTGTCCGTAGTTCGTGCGCGGAATTGGCCGTGAAACTTCGCTCAGCTTCCAGCGCGCGTCGAAGCTTCTCCAGGAGGCCGTTCACGGCGTCGGCGATCGGTCCGATCTCGGAGGGCAGTCCCGCGGCTGGAACCGACGACAGATCGCCGGTGCCGCGCGCTTCAATGTCGCTTCGTAGGCGCCTGACCGGGGTCATCGAAACGCGCACGACGCCCCATACGGCGAGAAGACTGAGGGGAATGAGCAATCCCAACGGCCAGGCAAGCCCGAGGAGCGCCTGGTTCGCGACCTCGCGGCGATGTGTCAGCAGCTCCGCCACCGCGATCGTCATCGTGCCTCGCACTGCAGTGTCGAAGTAGATTCGATGGGTCGGGGTGTCGACAAACCCCATTCTGGAGAAAGGAGGAAAGATCGCGTCGTCGGCGCCGTGCGAGCGCAGCAGTACGGTGCCGCGCTCGTCACGGACCACATAAGTGAAGTACTCGTCGTGCTGCCTCAGCGTAGCGATACGCTGAGACGTGCCGTCTGCCTCACGGCCGAGGATCTCGAGCACCGCAAGTGGAAGAATCCGCTGAGCCGTTTCCTCGAGCGCGCTATCGAATACTTCGTTCATTTCGTGACGCAGCCTTTGGCCGGTCACGACGGCTGCAACGATCCAAAGGAGTGCGACGCCGAGCCCGAGCCACAGCGAGATCTGCCACTGCAGACTACGCGGGCCTTTCATGAGGCGGTTCCCAGCCGATAGCCGAGACCTCGCACGGTCTCAATGACGGCGTGTCCGAGCTTCTTGCGAAGCCGGCTGACATGGACCTCGATGGTGTTGCTCTCGATCTCCTCGCCGAAGGAATAGAGCCGTTCCTCGAGCAGCGATTTGGACAAGACCTGCCGTGGACGCTGCAAGAAAGCCTCGAGCAGCACCCATTCCCGCGCTGTCAGGGCGATGCTCTTTCCTGCACGCGTCATCGACCGAGCGGCCAGGTCGATCTGAAGATCGCCAATTCGGATGAGCGGGTTCGGATTGCCGGCATAACGGCGAGCGACGGCATTCAGCCGCGCCGTAAGCTCCGAGAGATCGAAGGGCTTGATCATGTAATCGTCTGCGCCGGCGTTGAGCCCTTCGATCCGGTCGGACAATTGATCAAGCGCCGTTAGGATGATGACCGGCGTCACGTCTCCCTTGGCGCGTCGATCGCGCAGCAGTCCGATACCGCGGCCGTCCGGCAGCATGAGATCCAGGAGCAAGAGGTCATAGGCCGCGGTGCCAAGATATTCCCGTGCCGCATCCAAGCGGGTCACCCAGTCCACGGAATGGCCATCCGACACAATCTGGTCGCGTACTGCCGCCCCCAGAATCGTGTCGTCTTCGATCAGCAATATCCGCATCGGGTCATTCCGCGCACCCCGTCGACCTGTGAGGTTAGAGATAATCATAGAGGAGATTCTGACGTTGACCTGAAGCAAAAGTCGCGGCGTCTTCAGGTCAACGTCAGGAAACCGGCTCAAGACGAAGGCAGGCAGGAGCCTTGAAGCGGGAGCAAGAGAACGTGAAGAGGACAGTGTTGATTGCCGCCATTCTGCTGGGGGCGCTGACCCCCGGCATGGCGCTGGCCGATGATGACGATTGCAGCGCGCCCATGGCGCAATGGCAGCCGCGCGAAGCGGTCGAACAAATGGCGAAAGCGCGCGGCTGGACCGTGCGCAGAATCAAGATCGACGATGGATGCTATGAGATCAGGGGACAGGACGAAGGCGGTCGCGCCATCGAGGCAAAGGTTGATCCTGCATCTCTGGCTGTGATCCGCGTGAAGCAAAAACGCGGAGAGCACGACAAGGATCATGATGAAGGTGACCGAGACCGGCGAGGCGATCAGTCGGGACCAGGACGAGCAGCCGCGCCCACGGCGCCGCCCCCCAACGGACTTATTCAGGGCGGCACGGCCCCCAAGGTCCAAGTTCAATAGCGGTCCGGAAGCGACGAGCATCGTGGGACGCAAAAGGCTGGCCCGACCGACGGACATCGCCTGAATCGAGCGAACGCGACATCGCGTTCTAGCGCGCCCCGCGTCGTGCGGGGCGTTTGCTTTTGCAGATAGCGCCAACCTGACGGTGACCTGAAGCAGAATCGGATCGGCCTTCAGGAGCACGTCAGCCGCGCCATTCAGTTATGGCGCGATAGAAACGCCACTGTCGGAGACAGAAATGAGATCGATGATTGCCGCCCTTGCCCTGACCACCGCGCTGACCGCCCCCGGGCTGGCCATGGCGCGACCTGTCACGTTGACCACGACGCTCAACAACTACGGCGGGAACGGCGCGTATTTGGCGCTTTACGTGACCGACGCGACCGGAGCTTACAAAGGCACGCTGTGGATGGCGGGCTCCAAGTCCAAATATTACAGCCATCTCAGCGGCTGGGAGCGCAGTTCTCGTGGAAACCTTGCCGATATCAACGGCATCACCGGCGCAAGCGTCGGAGCCGGCCGTACGCTGAAAATCACGCTCGATCTTGCGGATGCGCTCTTCGATGCGGGCTACAAGCTGCATATCGACGCCGCCGCCGAGGACATGCGCGACAGCCCGTCCGAGGTGGTCGTTCCGCTGACATCCGCGGGCGCGGGCCGGCCGCTGGCAGGGCGCACCTACATCCGTTCGTTCGCTTACGACATGTAGCCTTAGGATGGGTGTGATGCTGCGCTGGATTCATAGGGTCCTGGCCTTTGCCGTCGTCCTGCCGCTGATGGTGCTTGTCCTGAGCGGAGCGGTGCTGTCGGTGATCCCGGCTTGGGAAAGAGCTGAGGCGATATCACCAGACAGCATTAGCGTCGCCGACCTCGCCGGCCGGATCGCAAACAGATATCCTGGCGTCGAGCAGATCAAGCGACTGACCTCCGGCAAGGTCATCGCCTTCTACTCCGGAGCAGCGGGCCCGGCCGCGAGCGTGGTGGACCCTTCCAGCGGCAAGCCCGTTTCGGACTACGTGCGCTCCCCGTTCGAGCGCTGGATGACAAACCTGCACCGCTCGTTCTTTCTGAGCGATGGCGGACGCATGGCCGCAGGCGCGAGCGCATTCGCGATGCTTGTCCTGACGCTGTCAGGTCTGCAGATGACGGCCCGGCGCATGGGAGGGTGGCGGCACATTCTCGGCTGCTCCCGCGGCGGCGGCATGCAACGCCTGCATACCGATCTCGGTCGGCTGGTGGCCTTCGGGCTCGTGCTGTCGGCGATGACGGCGCTGTATCTGTCGCTCACGACGTTCGGACTGATCCCGGACGGCACGGCACAGGTGTCCGCATTTCCGAGCGTGACAAGCCGCGGCCAAGCTCTTCCGGTCGAGCAAATTCAGGCTTTGCGCGGCATCGATCTTTCCCAACTGCGTGAATTGACGTTTCCCAACCCCGCGAATCCGAACGATCTCTTCCAGCTGGCCACGGCTGCAGGCGAGGGCTACGTCGACCCGGTCAGTGGAGAGCTGCTGGGTTGGCAGGACAATTCGGTCACCCGGCAGATCTACGAATTCATCTACATGCTGCACACCGGGCAAGGGCTCTGGTGGCTTGGATTGCTGCTCGGCGTCAGCGCCCTCGGCGTGCCGCTGCTCGGGTTAAGCGGAGCCGTGGTGTGGTCGAGCAGGAAGCACGCTCACGCTCCCATCACCGACAACGTTCCCGCCCAAGATGCCGACACCGTGATCCTGGTCGGCAGCGAGGGCGGCAGCACATGGGGCTTCGCCCGCACGCTGCATGCCGCGCTGACGGCCAACGGGCACAGGATTCACGTCGCTCCGATGGACAGCTTGTTACGATCCTATCCGTCGACGCAGCGCATGTTCCTGCTGACGGCAACCTACGGCGACGGCGCAGCACCGGCGACGGCCGGCGCGTTCCTCAAACGCCTCGACGCGATCTCCGCGCCACTGCCTTTTCCGGTCGCAGTCCTCGGCTTCGGTGATCGGCAATTCCCGCAATTCTGTCAATTCGCCCGCGACGTCGAAGCGGCCCTGGCGCGCAAAGGCTCGAGATCGTTGATGCCGCTGGACACGATCGACCGCCAGTCCGGGCAAGAGTTTGCACGGTGGGGCGAGGCCCTTTCGGATGTCATGGGTGAAGACCTTGTGCTGATACATGTGCCGGAGCGGCCGCGTACTCATACGCTGACGCTCATCGAACGCGTCGATTACGGCGCGGAGGTGCAGGCGCCAACCTGCGTGCTGCGCTTCGCGCTGCCAAGAAGCGGCATGTTCGCGCGCCTCACAGGGCATGCCTGGCCGCGCTTCGCCGCAGGCGACTTGATCGCGATTCTGCCGCCGGACTGCAACTTGCCGCGCTACTATTCGTTGGCAAGTTCGACCCGTGATGGCTTCGTCGAAATCTGCGTCCGCAAGCGTCCGGGCGGACTTTGCTCCGGTCTGCTTCACGGCCTTCAGCCGGGCGACAGGGTCGAGGCCTTCTTGAAGGCAAACCCAGCTTTCCGTCCTTCACATGGACGAAAACCGGTGATCCTGATCGGCGCCGGCACCGGCATCGGTCCGCTGGCAGGATTTGTTCGTGCCAACGGCGGGCGCCGGCCGATGCATCTCTATTTCGGCGGGCGCGATCCTGCCTCGGACTTTCTTTATGAGCGCGAAATCGATGGCTGGCTGGGTGAGAAACGACTGACGAGCCTCACCACTGCCTTCTCGCGCGTGAAAGGCGGTGGCTATGTGCAGGATCGCCTGCGCGATGACGCCGATCGCCTGCGCGCACTCGTCGCCAACGGAGCGCAGGTCATGGTCTGTGGCGGGCGCGACATGGCAGCGGACGTCATGCAGGCGGTGGCGGACGTATTGGCGCCCCTCGGTCTGGATCCTGTCGCACTCAAAGCCCAAGGGAGGTATGTTGAAGATGTCTACTGACCTGCTCCGTCATGTATTGAGCGGCGCCACCATGGGAACGCGCTGGTCGGCGCTGCTCTATGCACCGCCGTCGACCGATCTTGCCGCGCTGGAAGCCGCATTGGCTCACGCCGTCGATTGCGTCGACCATCAGATGTCCACATGGAAGCCGGACAGCGACCTGATGCGTCTCAATGCAGCGTCGCTGGGCACCTGGGAATCCTTGCCGATTGAACTCATGCGGGTTTTGGAGCGGGGAGTTGCAATCGGACGCGCCTCGGGCGGCGCCTTTGACGTCGGCCTCGGAAGTCTCGTCAATGCCTGGGGTTTCGGACCTCCCAGTTCGGCGCCAGACGCGCAAGCGCTTCGCGCGGCTCTTCGCGAGCGGATGCCACCAACCCACACTGTTCTTGAACTGGATGTGCCGGGACGAAGGGCGCGCAAACATAGCCACTTCGCCCTCGATCTTTCGGGCATCGCCAAGGGTTTTGCCGTGGACGAGATGATGCGCGTGGTTGAGATCTTCGGCGTCTCCAATGCGCTGGTCGGGCTTGATGGAGAGTTGAAAGCGCGGGGCGCCAAGGCAGACGGAGCCTCGTGGCGCGTAGCGGTGGAAGCGCCTGACTATGAACGGCGCGGGCCGCTCGGCGTGATCGAATTGCGTGATGCGGCGGTCGCGACGTCGGGCGACTATCGGCGCTGGGTCGATATCGGGCGAAAGCGCCTCTCTCACACGATGGATCGATCGCGCGGCGGTCCGGTAGAAAACGGAATTGCGTCAGTTTCAGTCGTTGCCGCTAGCTGCATGGACGCCGATGCCTGGGCCACTGCGCTCATGGTTCTCGGTCCGGAGCAAGGCAAGGCGCTGGCGCAGAAGCAAGGACTGGATGCACTGCTCATCCAGCGGCAAAACGAGACGTTCTTGGAGATTCCTGTCGGTCCCTTGTTCTATGAGCCTCGGGGCGCGCGGCAGGAAATGAGCCCGTAAACCGGCAGACTCTCAATCACAAGCATTCCCGCGTTCTGGTCCGTGGCGATGGCGTCGGCCTTGGTGGCTCTCAGAAGGACCGGATCACACGCCGCTCAATCAGCGGGTTCTGGGTTCGCCCACCAAACCTTCATCGGTTTCTCCAGGGATCGATGCTCGGCCGAGCTCTTCCAGGGCCTGTCGCACCGACTCGACGAGGTCCAGCGCCACCGGCGAGGGACTGCGCTGCGGCGGGAACACCGCGGCGAATTCGAAATCGATGCGCGGCGTGAATGGCCGCATCACCACGCCCCGGCCGTCGAATTCGCGCGCGGTGAACGGATCGCAAATCGAGACGCCCAATCCCGACGACACCATCCCGCACATGATTTCCGACAGCGTCGTCTCGACCCGCAGCACGCGCCTGACATCCTCGCGATGGAAGATCTGATCGATCAGATGCCGGCTGGTGGAGCCTGACGAGAGCGAGATGAAGGTCTCCCCCTCGAAGTCGCGCGGCACCAAGATCGTCTTCGCGCAATGCGGATGGCCTGCGGGGAGAACGGCGACGCGCGGCAGCGCCGGCAGCTTGATGCTCGGCAGCCCGGCATGGGCGATCGGCACCTCGGCAAAGCCGACGTCGCATTGCGCGTTCAGCACCCAGTCGATCACGATCGGCGAGATCACGCCGAAGAAGGCGAGGTTGAGGTTCGGCCGTTCCTGCAGGAAGTGGCCTGCGAGCCGCGGCAGATAGCCATTGGCGAGCGCGGGGAGCGCGGCAATGCGCAGCGTCCCGGTGCGCCGGCCACGGATCTCCTCAGCGGCCGCGGTGATGCGATCGAGCCCGACGAAGGAGCGCTCGACCTCCATGTAGAGCGCCGTCGCTGCCGCGGTCGGCACCAGGCCGGTGCCGCGGCGCTCGAACAACTCCATCTTGAGCAGCGCCTGCAGGTCGCGCAGCAGCCGGCTGACCGCCGGCTGGGTCACCGCCATCAGCTTGGCGGCTTCCGTCACACTGCCGCTCAGCATCATCGCCCGGAAGGCTTCGACCTGCCGCGAGTTGATCCGCGCCATACGTCCTCACATCCATAACATTTTCGTATGAATAGGGTGCCATTATTCATTGGACGATCAAAGTCTCTGCTGCGATCTTTTTTGGCAGGGTGAGGGAAGGCTCGTTTTTTAGGCTCTTCAGCTCCGGGTTTCTGGAGTGCCGATGCCATCGGGCAAGCCGATCTCCCTGGGACGGTTATTTAATACTGTCTCGCATCCAAGATGATGGAGATCGGTCCGATGAAGCACCCTAAACTCCTGATGGCGATCAGTGTCGCCGTCCTGGCCTCTGCCTCGCAGGTCTGGGCTCAGCAGAAGACGCTCTATGTCGCCGGCTATGGCGGCTCGTTCGAGAAGACGATCCGCGAGGAGGTGATCCCGCCGTTCGAGCAGGCCAACGGCGTCAAGGTCGAATACGTCGCTGGCAACTCCACCGACACCCTCGCCAAGCTGCAGGCGCAGAAGGGCAACCAGCAGATCGACGTCGCGATCGTCGATGACGGCCCGATGTACCAGGCGATCCAGCTCGGCTTCTGCGACAAGGTCGCCGGACTGCCCGGCGATCTGCTGGAGGTCGCGCGCTTCAAGGACGACAAGGCGGTCGCCATCGGCCTCGTCGCCACCGGCCTGATGTACAACAAGAAGGTGTTTGCGGAGAAAGGCTGGGCCGCGCCGACCTCGTGGAACGATCTCAAGGATCCGAAATACAAGCAGCTGCTCGTCATTCCGCCGATCAACAACACCTACGGCCTCAACGTGCTCCTGATGCTGGCGAAGATGAACGGCGGCAGCGAGAGCAATGTCGATGCCGGTTTCAAGATCTTCAAGAATGACATCAATCCCAACGTGCTGGCCTACGAGCCGTCGCCCGGCAAGATGACCGAGCTGTTCCAATCGGGGCAGGCGGTCATCGCGGTGTGGGGCAGCGGTCGCGTGCAGAGCTTTGCCAACACCGGCTTCCCGGTCGATTTCGTCTATCCGAAAGAAGGGGCCGTGAGCCTGCTGACGACGGCGTGTCCGATCGCCAAGCCGTCGGTCTCGCCGCTGGCCTCGAGCTTCATCAAGCTGCTGCTCGATCCGAAGATCCAGCTCACGATGCTGAAGGAATATGGCTATGGCCCGGTCGTGAAGTCCGTCGTGGTCCCCGAGGGCGTGGGCGCGATGGCGCCGATCGGCGAACGCGCCGCCAAGGTCTATGCGCCCGATTGGACCGTGGTCAACGAAAAGCGCGAGGAATGGACCAAGCGCTGGAATCGCGAGGTCGAACGCTGACTGGTCGTTTGTTGCGAGCCTCTCGTTGACGACGGTGTTCTCCCTTCCCCGCAGGGGGGAAGGGAAGTGCACCGTGCGCGGGGCGCCAGTATTCCTCGCCCATCTGGATCCAAAGCATGTCCTTCCTCGAGATCGATCGCGTCGGCAAATCTTTCGGCCCCAACGCGGCCGTCGAAGAGTTCAGCCTCGGCGTCGCCAAGGGCGAGTTCATCTCGTTCCTCGGCCCCTCGGGCTGCGGCAAGACCACCACGTTGCAGATGATCGCGGGCTTCCTCGATCCCTCACACGGCGCGATCCGCCTCGAGGGCAGGGACCTCGTCGCAGTGCCACCGGCGAAGCGCGGCCTCGGCATCGTGTTCCAGAGCTACGCGCTGTTTCCTCACATGACCGCGGCCGAGAACGTCGCGTTCGGCCTGGAGATGCGCAAAGTCGCGCGCAAGGAACGCGAGGAGCGCGTGCGATCGGCGCTCGCGCTGGTCGGCCTCGCCGGCTATGAGGACCGTCATCCCCGCCGCATGTCCGGCGGCCAGCAGCAGCGCGTTGCGCTCGCGCGCGCGCTGGTGATCCGGCCGAGCCTGCTGCTGCTCGATGAGCCCCTGTCCAACCTCGATGCGCGCCTGCGCGAGGACATGCAGATCGAGCTGCGCCAGATCCAGCGCGATCTCGGCACCACGACCATCCTCGTCACCCATGACCAGATCGAGGCGATGTCGCTGTCCGACCGCATCGTCGTGATGAGCAAAGGCAGGATCGAGCAGATCGGCACGCCGCAGCAGGTCTACGAGCAGCCGGCTTCCGCCTTCGTCGCGCAGTTTCTCGGCAAGACCAACGAGTTTGCTGCGACCGTGGACCACACCGGGGGGCAGGCCAGACTGGTCGCGGGATCGTGGAGTGCGCCGGCGCCGGCCGGCGTGGCCGGCTCCGTCGCCGTCAGCGTCCGGCCCGAGCGCATCAACTTCGGCGACGCCGGGCTTGCAGGGCGCATCACGAGCCGCATCTTCCAGGGCAATCACTGGCTGTTCCAATGCGACACCGAATGCGGGCCCGCCATCGTAATCCGGCAGAATGACGGCCAGCCGCAGCCGGAGCAGGGCGCAGCGGTGCATCTCGTCTGGCAGGTCTCGGACATGAGCCTGCGCGCTGCGAAGGCTGCAGCATGAGCGCGACCATCGCGTCCAACTCGTCGGAGACGCGCGCCGGCCTTTCGCTGGCGCTGCCGGCCTTGATGCTGTTCCTGGGCGTCGTCGTGATCCCGTTGGCGATGACCGTGATGCTGTCGTTCCACGATTGGGGCCAGTACAAGGGCATCGAGCCGGTCTTCATCCTGAAGAACTGGCGCGAGATCGTGGACGATCCCTACTACGCGGAGATGTTCTGGCGCACCTTCCGCGTCGCGGTGCTGGCGACCTTGATCACGGCGGTGTTCGGCGTACCGGAGGCCTATATCCTCAACCGCATGCAGGGGCCGTGGAAGGGTCTCTTCCTGCTGGTGATCATCGGCCCGCTGCTGATCTCGGTCGTTGCGCGCACCCTCGGCTGGGCGCTCCTGTTCGGCGGTAACAACGGGCTCGCCAACAAGCTCCTGATGACATCAGGCCTGATCGAGTCACCAATCAGGTTCATGTTCACCGAGACCGGCATGGTGATCGCGCTGGCGCACGCGATGATGCCGTTCATGGTGCTCGCGGTGTGGACCGCGCTGCAGCGGCTCGATCCGCAGGTCGAGAATGCGGCGCTGTCGCTGGGGGCAAGCTCGCTGACGGTGGTCCGCCGCATCGTGCTGCCGCAGATCATGCCGGGCGTGCTGTCGGGCGCCATCATCGTATTCTCGCTGTCCGCCAGCGCGTTCGCGACGCCGGCGATCATCGGCGGCCGCAGGCTCAAGGTCGCGGCGACGCTCGCCTATGACGAATTCCTCAATACGTTGAACTGGCCGCTCGGCGCCGCGGTCGCCGTGCTGCTGCTGATCGCGCTCGTCCTGATCGTCGTCGGATCCAACGCGCTGATCGAGCGCCGCTATCAGGAGGTGTTCCGATGAGCCGGAACGGCCCTCTGGCGCTGATCTTCCATGCCGTGTTCGTCGTCTTCATGGTGGCGCCGATCGTCGTCGTGTGCTGGGTCGCGTTCACGCCCGAAGGTTTTCTGTCGATCCCGATCACCAGCTTCTCGCTGCGCTGGTTCAGGGCGCTCGCCGACTATCCGGAATTCGTCCACGCCTTCGGCGTGAGCCTGTGGCTCGGCGCGCTGTCGTCGTGTGTGGCACTCTTGTTCGCGGTGCCGGCGGCGCTCGCGATCAGCCGCTATCGCTTCCGCGGCCGTGACGCGCTGTCGGCGCTGTTCCTGTCGCCCTTGATGATCCCGCACGTCGTGCTCGGCATCGCCTTCCTGCGCTTCTTCACGTCGGTCGGCGTCGGCGGCACCTTCGTGGCGCTGGTGATCGCCCATGTCGTCGTGGTGTTTCCGTTCGCGCTGCGGCTGACGCTTGCGGCCGCGACCGGCATGGACCGGTCGATCGAGATGGCCGCGGTCTCGCTCGGTGCCGACGGCTGGACCATGTTTCGCCGCGTCACCTTGCCCGCGATCCTGCCGGGCATCGTGAGCGGCTGGATGCTCGCCTTCATCCAGTCGTTCGACGATCTGACCATGACCGTGTTCCTGGCGACGCCCGGCACCGAGACCTTGCCGGTGCGCATGTTCCTCTACATCCAGGACAACATCGATCCGCTGGTGACGTCGGTGTCGGCCAGCGTCATCGCCATCACCATGACCGTTCTGATCGTGCTCGATCGCGTCTATGGCCTCGACCGCGTGCTCACCGCCAAAGGCGGCGACGCAGGACGATAGGAGATACTACGATGAGAGACTATGACGTCGCCGTCGTCGGCGGCGGCCTGCTCGGCTCTGCGATTGCCTGGGGGCTCGGCCGGCTCGGCCAGCGCGTCGCCGTGCTCGACGAGGGCGACATCGCCAAGCGTGCCTCGCGCGCCAACTTCGCGCTGGTGTGGGTGCAGAGCAAGGGCCTGGGCATGCCGGCCTACACCGGCTGGACGGTGCGCGGCTCCAAGGCGTGGCCGAAGCTCGCCGAGGAGCTGAAGGCGCAGACCGGTCTCGACGTGGTGCTGCAGCAGAACGGCGGCTTTCATCTCACCCTCGGCGAGGCCGAGTACGAGCAGCGCACCCAGCTCGTCGCGCGCATGCACAACCAGGTCGGCGCCGCCGACTATCAAATGGAGATGCTGCCGGCGTCCGAGGTGAAGAAGATGCTGCCGCTGATCGGCCCGGAGGTCTCGGGCGGCAGCTTCTGCCCCTATGACGGTCACGTGAATTCGCTGCGCACCTTCCGCGCCCTGCACGCCGGCATGAAGCAGTTCGGCGTCGACTATCTGCCGGAGCGTGCGGTCGGTGCGATCGCGCTGGACGGCAGTGAGTTCAGGCTGACGACGGCGCAAGGCGAGATCCGCGCGGCGAAGGTCGTGCTCGCGGCAGGAAATGCCAACCAGACCCTGGCGCCGATGGTCGGGCTGTCGGCGCCGATGGGGCCGACGCGCGGCCAGATCGTCGTGACCGAGCGCACGATGCCGTTCTTGCCGCATCCGTTGACCACGATCCGCCAGACAGACGAGGGCACGGTGATGATCGGCGACAGCAAGGAGGACGAGCTCGACGACCGCGTGCAGAACCATCCGATCAACGCGGTCATGGCCGATCGCGCCCAGCGCACCTTCCCGCATCTGGCGCGGCTCAACGTCGTCAGAAGCTGGACCGGCATCCGCGTGATGCCGAAGGACGGCTTTCCGATCTACGAGCAGTCGGAGAGCCACCCGGGCGCCTTCGTCGCCTGCTGCCATTCCGGCGTGACGCTCGCGGCGAACCACGCTTTCGACATCGCGCGCATGGTCAAGGACGGCGCGCTCGAGCCGGAGCTGGTCGGTGCATTCACAGCCAGCCGCTTCGACAGCAAAGCGGGAGCGGGCGGCAGTGGCTACTACTGAGGGATGACGGCGCAAGGCGCCATGGAGACGATGATGTTCAAACGAACTGAGGGTGATGCGAGGGGATCGGTGACGATCCATGTCGAGGGCCAGCCGATTGCCGCGCGCGAGGGTGACTCCGTGTCGGCGGCGCTGCTCGCCTCCGGCCTCGACGTCCGGCGCGCCACCGCGGTCAGCGGCGCAAGGCGCCTGCCTTATTGCATGATGGGCGTGTGCTTCGACTGCCTCGTCACCATCGATGGAGTCGGTAACCGGCAAGGCTGTCTCGTGCCTGTCGCCGAGGGCATGCAGATCGAAGTCCAGAAGGGCAAGCGGGAGATCGGCAAATGAGCGCCGCGCCGAAGCATGATGAATATGACGTCGTGGTGATCGGCGCCGGTCCTGCGGGCCTCGCTGCTGCAGAGATGACGGCTGGCGCCGCTCTGTCGACGCTGCTGATCGACGAGAACACCGGCCCCGGCGGCCAGGTCTGGCGTGCGATCGATGCGACGCCTCTGAAGAGCGAAGCGCTGCTCGGCGCGGACTATTGGTCCGGCAAGCAGCTCGTGAAAGCCGCGCGCGACAGCGGTGCGGAGATCATTCATCGCGCCACGGTGTGGAGCCTCGACCGCAATCTCGAGATCGGCGTCTCGGTGGCCGGAGGCTCGGCCTTCATCAAGGCCAAGCGGGTCATCATCGCGACCGGAGCGCAGGAGCGTCCGTTCCCGATTCCCGGCTGGACCCTGCCCGGCGTGATGACCGCGGGCGCGGCGCAGACGATGTTGAAATCCTCCGGCCTCGTGCCTGACTGCCCGACGATTTTGGCCGGGCAGGGGCCGCTGCTGTGGCTGCTCGCGGCGCAGATCCTGCGCCTCGGCGGCCGCATCGATCGCATTCTCGACACCACCCCGCGCGCCAACTACATCGCGGCGCTGCCTCATGCCCTCGCGTTCCTGACCTCGCCCTATTTCGGCAAGGGGCTCGCGATGATGCGCGAGGTGCGCGCGAAGGTGCGCGTCACCAGCGGCGTGACCGAACTCGTGGCAGAGGGCGAGGGCAAGCTCTCGGCGGTCAGCTACGCCACAGCGGGCGGCAAGCGCGAGACGCTGGCGGCCGAGTTGCTGCTGCTGCATCAGGGCGTGATCCCCAATGTGAATCTCGCGATGGCCGCCGGCGTCGAGCATCGCTGGAACGAGCTGCAGCTGTGCTGGACTCCGGTGCTGGATGCCCTAGGTAACAGCTCCATTCCCGGCATCGCCATTGCCGGCGATGGCGCCGGCATTGGCGGCGCGCAGGCGGCCGTGGTGCGCGGCCGGCGGGCGGCCGGGGATGCGATCAAGGCGCTTCGCCCGCACGCAAAGGTCATCGATAGGTCTGCGGAGCTGGCCCGCGCCGAGCGCGGCAGGACCTTCCTCGACGTTCTGTTCCAGCCGGCAAAGCAGTTCCGTATCCCGCAAGGCGACACCATCGTATGCCGCTGCGAGGAGATCACCGCCAAGGACGTGCTCGACTCCGTCGCGATCGGCGCCACCGGGCCGAACCAGCTCAAGGCCTATCGCCGCACCGGCATGGGGCCGTGCCAGGGGCGGCTGTGTGGCCTCACCGTCACCGAGCTGATGGCCGAGGCGCGCGGCAAGACCCCGCAGGAGATCGGCTACTACCGGCTGCGCGCGCCGGTGAAGCCGATCATGCTGTCGGAGCTCGCAGGCCTGCCGAAGACTGAAGAGGCCACCAAGGCCGTGGTGCGCGGATGACGGTGAAGACGGATGCCATCATCGTGGGTGGCGGCATCCACGGCTGCTCGACCGCGCTGCATCTATGCCTGGCCGGGTTGAAGCCGGTGCTGATCGAGAAGGACTATGCCGGCCGTCACGCCTCCGGTGTCAATGCCGGCGGCGTGCGCCAACTCATGCGCGACGTCGCGGAGATTCCGCTGTCGATCCGCTCGATGGGCATCTGGGAGAACATCAGCGACCTGGTCGATGATGATTGCGGCTTCGAAAGCTTCGGCCAGGTGCTGGTCGCCGAGAACGACGCGGAGCTCGACGCCTGTCGCGCCCGCGTCGCCGATCTCAACGCGCGCGGCTTCAGCCACGAGGAGCTGATCGACGGCACGGAATTGCGTCGCCTCGTGCCGGCGGTAGCGGAGAGCTGTCCGGGCGGCGTGGTGTCGCGGCGCGACGGCGCGGCGCAGCCCGCGCGCACCACGACGGCGTTCCGCCGCAAGGCGGAGCAGCTCGGCGCGCTCATTCGCGAGGGCGTGGCGGCGACGAACATCCGCAAGGACGGCAAGCTTTGGCATGTCGACGTCGGCTCCGAGAGCTTTGCCGCTCCGGTGCTGGTCAATGCCGCCGGCGCCTGGGCCGGCCGCATTGCAGAACAGTGCGGCGAGCCGGTGCCGGTCGAGACCATCGCGCCGATGCTGATGATCACGTCGCCCGTCGCGCACTTCATCGATCCCGTCGTCATCCTGCGCGGCCGCAAGCTGTCGTTCAAGCAGTTCCCCAACGGCACAGTGTTGATCGGCGGCGGACACCTCGCCATCCCCTATCAGGACCGCAACGAGACCGTGCTCGACTGGCGCAAGCTGTCGGAGAGCGCGCGCACCGTCGCGGAGCTGTTCGCGGTGATGCGCAGCGCGACCATCGTGCGCGCCTGGGCCGGCATCGAGGCGCGCATGCGCGACGACATTCCGGTGTTCGGGCCGAGCGCCGTTCACGACGGGCTGTATCACCAGTTCGGCTTCTCCGCGCACGGCTTCCAGCTCGGCCCCGGCGCCGGCGCGGTGATGGCCGAGCTCATCGCGCACGGCGGCACCCAGACGCGCATCGGCGATCTCAGCATCGCGCGCTTTCAGAACTCCATCCCTTCACCATCCACATGAGGACATGATGACCATCACCCGCAAGATCCGCTCCGCCATCCACCACCGCATCGTCGAGGCCAACGGCTTCGTCTTCATCGGCGGCACCATCGCCGACGATACCTCGGTGTCGATGGGCGAGCAGACCCGCAACATCCTCGGCAAGATCGACGGCTTCCTGAAGGAAGCTGGCACCGACAGGTCGCGCGTCGTCTCCGGCCAGATCTTCGTCACCGACCTGTCGAAGAAGAAGGAGATGGATGCGGCCTGGACTGCGTTCTTCGGCGACGACCTGCCGGTTCGCGCCACGGTCGGCGTCTCCGATCTCGGCGGCGGCGCGCTGATCGAGATCGTGGTCACGGCCGTCAAGGGTTGAGCATCGCGCCGCATCGAGCGGTCAATCGATCACGCGCGGGGCTCGCTCCGCGCGTGATTTGCTTTTCGGTCCAATTCGATCGAACATGAGCCTGTCCGTCCACCGCACGCGCCGAAAGCCGACATCATGAATGAAGAGCGTAGCCTGCCGCGTCCATCTGCTGGCCTGAAGGCAGTGTTCGCTCACATCGAGAATCAAAAGCAGGATTTCCTGGCCCGCGTGATGGACTATGTCCGGCATCCCTCGATCAGCGCTCATAACATCGGCATCACCGAGGTCGCCGCGCTGCTGGTCGCCATGCTGCAGGAGATGGGCCTCGACGCCGAGACGATCGCGACCGCCGGGCATCCGATGGTGCTCGGACGCTGGCAGAAGAAGCCGGGCGCACCTACCGTGCTGCTCTACGGGCACTACGACGTGCAGCCGCCGGATCCGTTGGAGCTGTGGCTGAGTCCGCCGTTCGAGCCGACCATCCGCGATGGCCGCATCTATGCCCGCGGCATCGGCGACAACAAGGGGCAGCATTTCGCGCAGCTCATGGCGATCGAATCCCATCTCCGAGTGCATGGCGAGCTGCCCTGCAATGTGATCTTTCTGCTCGAAGGCGAGGAGGAGATCGGCAGCCCGCGCATCGCCGATTTCGTCGCTGAGCATCGCGACGGGCTGAAGGCCGATTTCGTCGTCACCGCGGACGGGCCGATGCACCCCTCGGGGCGGCCGACCATGACCTATGGCGTGCGCGGCATGTGCTCGTTCGAGCTGCGCGCGAAGCACGCCAGCCGCGACGTGCATTCTGGCAACCTCGGCGGCCTCGTGCCGAATCCGATCTGGACGTTGGTCCACCTGCTCGGGACGATGAAGAACGCCGCGGGCGAGATCACCATCGAGGGGCTGCATGATGCGATCGTGCCGCCGAGCGAGCTGGACATTGCTGCCGTGAAGCGCCTGCCGCTGGACCTCGATGCCGCCAAGGCGAGCCTCGGTCTCAGCCATCTCGATGCGCCGCCCGATCGCGGCTACTACGAACGTCTGATGTTCCATCCGACGCTGACCATCAACGGCTTGCACGGCGGTTATGGCGGACCGGGCAGCAAGACCGTGCTGCCCTGCGAGGCCTTCGCCAAATGCGACATCCGCCTGGTCGAGGCGATGACGCCGGACGACGTGTTGGCGAAGGTGGAGGCGCATGTGAAGCGCCATGCGCCGGAGGTGGAGTTCATCCGGCGCGGCGGCATGCTGCCGTCGCGCGTGCCGCTCGATTCGCCCTTTGGCGCGATCGTGCGCGATGCCATCGCGCTCGCGCATGGCCTTACACCGCTCGAATTCCCGTGCACCGGCGGCAGTCTGCCGGACTACGTCTTCACCAAGATCCTCGGCATTCCCGCCTTCGTCGTTCCCTATGCGAATGCCGACGAGGCCAATCACGCGCCCAACGAGAACATGACGATCGACTGCTTCTACAATGGCATCCGCACCGGTGCGGCACTGCTCGACCGCGTCGGCGCGCGCGTGCGCTGATGCCGGCGGAACGGCCATCACGATTCCGCGTGCAGTGCGGGAGACGTCATCGAGCAGCCACGAACGGATGGCAAGCACACGGTCGTCCGCCGCCTTGCGGGTGAATCGGCCGCACGCGGCGAGATCGCGCATGGATTAACGCAGTTGATATCGCCTAGTCTCGGAAGGGATTAGTAATCGCCGCTTCAGGGCTCGGAGCTGCCACATGCACGACCCCGTTGACCAGCCGAGTGATTCGGCAAGTTCCGCTTTCCCTTGCGCGCGCGATCAGCGCAGCGCTCCGGAACACCCCGCCGCGGTTCCTGTGATCCAGCTCGACCACGCGCCAGCAATCGAGCCTGCGCCCAATGTCGATGAGGCTGCACAAAGCCCTGGCGCTCTCAGTCGGAAACGGTCCGATGGCGCGCATCTTGTCATACCGACCATGTGGCGCTGAGAAGGTCTCGCTCTTGGCGGCGAGCGAACATGCGATGTTCGGCGACGAGTTCCTGGAAGAACACCTTCGCCAACAACACATTCGAGTTGAGATCGCCACCTACAAGCCGCGGCTCTCATTGTGCCGTGCCGCCTAGTGTCGAGGAGGGTTGGCGCGCCGCTCGAGCAGTCGTTGCAGGAGGAGGACCGATGGCAGGGTGGGTCGACTCCAATGCCGAGAAGGTCACGGAATTTGCTGGGTACGAGGAGCGTCAGGCGGCGTAACCTGGCGGTATCTCGGTCGGGATATGGAACCCGTCAGCGCGATGACAACCTCCGGTATCATCCGGATACCCACGACTCTCCTGATCTAGTAAGTAAAAACTAGCCCTTCTTGGGGCGTTTCCTCCCTGGACTTGGGCCGCCTGCACTTCGTGTGTCGGCGGCCTCTTTCTTTCAGGGGGGGGGGGAGGGGAGTGGTGCTCTGGCCCCGCAACCGGCCCCATGGGCGTTCGGTCCAGTCGCGCTCCTCCAAGCCGGTGATATCCCCGCGACAGTGTGAGATCGAGATCGCCCCACGCCGCGTCGCCGACCGGGCGCGTGCGACCGGAGCCTCAGCGCCGCGCGTGCTGCCAGCGCAGCAGCCGGCTCTCGGCCGCGCCCATCGCGAGCGCGGTCGTGTAGCCGATGATTCCGAGCAGCATCACGCCGGCAAACAGATCCGCCGAGCGGAACGAGCGCGCCGACAGCAGCACCCATTGGCCGAGGCCGTCGAGACCGGCGAGCATCTCGCAGACGACGGCGAGGATCAGCGCGACCGTGAGGCTCAGCCGCATGCCGGCGAGGATGTCGGGTGCCGCCGATGGCAGCGCGATCTTGAAGATCACGGCGAGCCGCGACATGTGCAGCACCCGCGCGACTTCGTAGAGTCGTGGTTCGACCGCGGCGAAGCCGTGGATCGTCCCGAGCAGCAGCGGCCACAGCGAGCCGAACGCGATCACGAACAGCGCCATGCCCTGGCTCAGTCCAAGAACGGCGATGGCGACAGGAATGATCGCTGAGACCGGCAGCGGCCGCAGCAGCTCCAGGGTCGGTGCGACGTAGATGCGCATCGCCTTCGAGGAGCCGATCATGGCGCCGAGCGCGATGCCGGCGGCGGAGGCGAGCAGCCAGCCATAGGCCATATGCGTGAGGGTGCCCGTGAGTTTGGTCAGGAGATCGCCGCTCGTGAAGCCGCGCAGCAGCGCCGCCCAGGCGCGGTCGGGGCTGGGAAGAAACACCGGTGATATCAGCCGCTGATCGGCGGCGCACTGCCACAGCACGATGATGCCGGCGGCGACGGCGAAGCTGGCGAGGCGCCAGGCGGCGACCGACCACTTCATGCGGGGTCTCCCATCGCGGCCGCGCGCTCGAACAAGCTTTGTTGTGCAGCCATCAGCGCGGTATTGAGCGCAAACCCGGTCACGCCGATCCATACCAGATAGGCCAGCATCAGATCGGGCCGCAACGCCTGCTGCGCGGTCATGATGGCGGCGCCGAGGCCGAGCGGGTTGATCGCGATCTCCACCGTGACCGCGACGATCAGCGCGATGCCGGCGGCGAGCCGGAACGCCAGAAAGATGCGGGGCAGGGCGGCGGGGATGACGATCTTCCTGATGCGATCGCGCTGCGTCAGCCGCAGCACGCGCGCCACCTCGATCAGCCGCGGCTCGATGCCGCCCACCGCGGCACGCGTCACGATCAGCACCGGCCAGACGCAGGCAAAGGCGACGATCGCGATCTCCATGCGATAGCCGAAGCCGAGCGCGATCAGCGCGATCGGCAGCAGCGCCACTGAAGGAATGGGCCTGATCGCCTCGATCGTGACCTCCATCAGCCGGTTGAAGACAGGCGACAGGCCGAGCGCGATGCCCAGCACGAGGCCGATGGTGCCGCCGAGCGCGAGGCCGGCGAACACCGAGGCGAGCGTGTCGCGCGTCGCCGCCAGCAGCGAGCCGTCGGTCAGCGCGCCCAGCAAGGCGAGCGCGATCGCGCTCGGCGGCGCCAGCGAGTCGCTCTGCACGCCGGCGAGCCGCATCCAAGCTTCGAACACGAGCAGTGCCGCGAACGGCAGCAGGACGGGCTTGATGCGATCCGGCATCGTCATTCGCTCGCCTTGATGAAGTCGAACAACTCGCGCCGCAGCCGCAGGAACTCCGGATGCTCGCGCGTCGCCAACTGGTCGCGCGGCCGCGGCAGGCCGATCTTCAATTCCAAGCCGACGCGGCCGGGATGCGGCAGCAGGCCGACCACGCGGTCGCCGAGATAGATCGCCTCCTCGAGATCATGCGTGACGAACACGACGGTGGCGCCGGTCGCCGCCACCAGCGCCAGCATCTCGTCCTGCAGTCCCTGGCGCGTCATCGCGTCCAGCGCGCCGAACGGCTCATCCATCAGCAGCACCTTCGGATCCTGCGCGAGGCAGCGCGCGATCTGCAGCCGCTGCTGCATGCCGCCCGACATCTCGGTCGGATATTTGGCCGCATGGCCGGCGAGCCCGACCTTGGCGAGCAACTCGGCGATGCGCGCCTCGCGCTGTGCGGAGGGCATTCCGATCGTCTCCAAGGCCAGCGAGATGTTGCCGGCGGCGGTGCGCCACGGCAGCAGCGCCTTGCCATAGTCCTGGAACACGACGGCGATCTCGCGCCGCGGCGCGCGCATCGCCTCGCCCTCGAAGCGCACGCTGCCGCCGGTCGGCTGGTACAGCCCGGCCGCCAGCCGCAGCGCCGTGGTCTTGCCGCAGCCGGAGGCGCCGACCACGCACAGGATCTCGCCAGCTCCGACCTCCAGACTGATCGTGTCGATGATCGTCTTGCCGCCGAGCACCAGCGCGACATCGTCGAAGGCGATCTGCGCGCGCGCAGGCGAGGGAGATGATTGCACCAATGCAAGGGCAGGCTCTGCCATCTCAGGCTCCCTTCGGATGCGGATAGACGATATCGACGGTCGAGCACAGATGTGCCTCAAGCCGCGCCTGGGCCGCGGCGGCATTGCGCGCGAGCACGAGGTCGGCGAGCGTCTCGTGCTCCTTGATGAATCCGCTGCCATCCTCGAAGCTGCGCATCATCACGCGGCGGTAGCGATAGGCCTGGTCGTAGAGATCCGAATGAGCGGCGAGCAGGCGCCGTGATCCGCAGGCCGCCAGCAGCGCGGTGTGAAACGCCTTGTGCAAGCGATCGAACTCCGGCGCGCCTTCGCGGAACTCGGTCTGCATGCGCTGGATGTAGCGGCGCA
Source organism: Bradyrhizobium sp. HKCCYLS3070 (assembly GCF_051167575.1). Lineage (NCBI taxonomy): Bacteria > Pseudomonadati > Pseudomonadota > Alphaproteobacteria > Hyphomicrobiales > Nitrobacteraceae > Bradyrhizobium > Bradyrhizobium sp. HKCCYLS3070. The sequence goes on along the minus strand of NZ_JBNPTI010000005.1, from coordinate 95,719 downwards.
TCTGATGGAGCGCGGCGATGATGCCGGCCTCCCATTGGTCGTCGCCGCTCTGCATCGCCAGCCGCAGCGCCTCTTTCTCCACGACAGTGCGCATGCGCGTGATGTCGACGAGATCGTCCCGGCTGACCTCGGCGACGCGAAAACCGCGCTGGCCGATGCCGACGATCAGGCCGCGCGATACCAGCCGCGACAGCCCCTCGCGCAGCGGCGTCGGCCCGATCTCGTAGCGCCTGGCGAGCTCGACGATCCCCAGACGCGAGCCGGGGGCCAGAATGCCGGCGACGATGTCGCGCTCGATCAGCGCGGCGGCGCGCTCGCTGAGCGTGTCGCCGCTCGTCGGCTCAGTCTGCAGGATCGGGTTCGTTGCCGTCATCAGTTGAGGATCAATGTCTTGAGGTCGAGCTTGGTCTGCAGCATCTTCTGCGCCGACATCACGTCGATCCACCACGCCAGCTGCTCGGGCTTCAGCACCGGCTCGGCGTAGTTCGGCGCCGTCAGCTTGACCAGCTCCAGCGGTTGCTTGGTGAACTTGGCGATGGCGGCCGAGGCCTTCTCACGATCATTGTTCACGATTGGGGCGGCCTCCGCGATGGCGGCGCGGAATTTCTTCACCGTCTCCGGGTTCTTCTCGGCCCATTCGCGCGAGGCCGCATAGAAGATGATCGGCTCGGTGCGGGCGAGTTCGGCGGCGTAGCGCGCGCCGACCGTGCCGAGGCTGGCATTGGTCATGCGCGTCACGAACGGCTCGGCCGTCAGCACCGCATCGACGCCGCCCGACTTGATGGTGTCGGCCATGGTCGGAAACGTCACCTCGACGAAGTTGACGCTTCGTGGATCGACGCCCTTCTCGACCAGCCATTTCACGAACAGCACGTGCAGGAAGGCGCCGATGCCGGGGGCGCCGACCTTCTTGCCCTTGAAGTCCTGCGGCCCAGTGATGGTGATGCCGTTGCGCACGAAGGCGGCGACCGCATCGTTCGAGGTCTTGTTCATGATCGAGGCGCCGGAGACCGCGACGAGGTCGAGCCCACCGTCGGCGGCCTGGAGGAACACGGTCGATGTCGGCCCGCCGATCTGGATCGAGTTGGAGAGGATGGCTGCGGGGATGTTCGAGTTGATCCCGATCAGCACCATCTCTGCGTCGAGCCCGTGCTTCTTGAAGAGACCCTCATCGACCGCGACCATCGCCGAGGCGCAGTCCGAGGTGGCGGTGCAGCCGATCTGGATCTTCTCGGCGCGTGTCGCAGATGTGAGCACAAGCGTGGCCAGCACCGATCCGAGCGCAGCGCTGATGATCCGATGACGCATCCTTGACTCCTCCCCCGGGCGCCCGTCTCTCGGACGCCTCTTGTTTATCGATATTTTCTATGTTTGTATATTTTCAGACAGAACACAAGGGGAGGCCAGCGTGAAACTTGCGACATTTCGGGCGGAAGGCGGGGAGCGGATCGGCGTCGTCCATGGCGGCGATTCCAAGCTTTTCGACATCGCCGCGGCCGCCGACCGCGCTGGCAAGAGCAATCCGGCGTTCGGCTCGATGCTGTCGTTGATCGATGCCGGCGAAGCCGCGCTCGACGCAGCACGCGCGCTGGTCGAGCGCCATGGCAGCGACGAAAGCCTCTCGCACGACGTCGGCGGCACCGAGCTGCTGGCCCCGGTGCCGGAGCCGCGGCAGATGCGCGACGGCATGTCGTTTCCGCTGCACATCCTGCAGGCGCCGCGCGGCCAGCGAAAGCTCGCGGCGCGGCAGCGCGGCGACGCGCAGGAGCTCGCGCGCATCGATGCCGAGCCGCTCGGCGAATTGCCCGAGGTCTATCGCAAGGTCCCGATCTTCTACATCACCAACCGCTTCAGCGTGCGTGGCCCGAACACGACGGTGAAATGGCCGCGCTACAGCAAGGTGATGGACTATGAGCTGGAGTTCGGCATCATCACCAGGGGCAAAGGCAAGGATATTCCGGCCGCGAAGGCGCGCGATCACATCTTCGGCTTCACGATCTTCAACGACTTCTCCGCGCGCGACACGCAGCGCATCGAGATGGACGGCCGGCTCGGCCCCTCCAAAGGCAAGAGCTTTGACGGCGGCAACGTGATGGGGCCGTGGATCGTGACCCCGGACGAGATCGGCGATCCCTATCGCCTGAAGATGGAGGCGCGGGTCAACGGCGAGGTCCGCTCGCGTGGCGTCAGCGAGGGCATGCTGTTTTCGTTCGAGGAGCTGATCGCCTATATCAGCAAGGACGAGACCCTGATGCCCGGCGAGTTCATCGGCTCGGGCACCGTCGGCAATGGCTGCGGTCTCGAGCTCGGCTGGTATCTCGAACATGGCGACGTGATCGAGCTCGAGGTCGAGAAGATCGGCATCCTGAAGAACAAGGTCGAGCGGCAGGACGTCTGATCCTGCTGCCGACGACAACAACCAAGAACGACAATGAGAGAAGAGCGCCCATGGCCCGCAGACTGATCGACATCTCCGTGCCCTTGCAGAACGACGTGCCCGCCGATCCGCCCGGCAATCATCCGACCATCACCTATATCGACCATCAGCAGGGCCTGCCGCGCATGCTGCAGTTCTTCGACGGGCTGAAAGCCGAGGATCTGCCGGACGGGCAGGGCTGGGCGGTCGAGCAGGTGAATCTTTCGACCCACAACGGCACGCATCTCGATGCGCCCTGGCATTTTCATCCGACGATGAATCGCGGCGAGCGCGCCTGGACCATCGACGAGGTGCCGCTGGAGTGGTGTCTGCAGCCGGGCGTGAAGCTCGACTTCCGTCGTTTCCCGGACGGCTATGTGGTGACCGCGAGGGATGTCGAGGATGAGCTCAAGCGCATCGGCCACACGCTGTCGCCGCTCGAGATCGTCGTGGTCAATACCTCGGCCGGCGCGCGCTTCGGCCAGGCCAACTACGTCAATTCCGGCTGCGGCATGGGCTATGAGGCGACGATGTATCTGCTCGAGCGCGGCGTGCGCCTGACCGGCACCGACGGCTGGAGCTGGGACGCGCCGTTCGTGTTCACCGCGCAGAAATACGCCGAGACCCACGATGCCGCGCTGATCTGGGAAGGCCACAAGGCCGGACGCCACATCGGCTATTGCCATCTTGAGAAGCTGCACAATCTGGAGCAACTGCCGTCGACGGGGTTCATGGTGTCGTGTTTCCCGGTCAAGATCGAGCGCGCCTCGGCCGGATGGACGCGGGCGGTGGCGATCATCGAGGGGTGAGGCGCCTAATCTCCGATTGAAGTCACGACATGGGTTCTGGCGCGTTTGATCTTCGCGTCATTCCGGGGCGGCGCGCGCCAGCGCGACGAGCCCGGAATCCATCGAGCCGCGCGACGTGCTGAAGGATGGATTCCGGGTTCGCGCTGCGCGCGCCCCGGAATGACCGAGGAGAGGGCTCGGCAAAGCCAGAGAGGGAGCTCGTTGCGCGTCGTGGTGACAGTTGCGAGCCGACCTTGACTACAAAATCAGGCCGCTCTCTCTCATCTCGCTTTAGCAACTACACGCCAGCATGACCTCGTTCCGCCGCAGCATCGGCAGGATCCAGGGCGGATTGTAGAACGCGAGCAGCGGCGATCCGGTGACGGTCAGCCCCTTGCGCTGCGTGTAGTCGCGCAGTTGGCGAGTCTTGTCGGCGATGATGCCGTCGGAGGTGGAGCCCGAAAAGGTGATCGCGACCATGCGCTGCGCAGACTGGGCCGTCAGCTTGATCCGGGCATCGGCCGGCGGCGGCAGAGTGTCGAGCGACCAGTTCGAGGGCATCACGAAGCTGATGCTCCAGCGGTCGCTGGCGACGCCATCGGCGGGCGCGATGGTGGCGCTGGCCTGCTGCTGCACCGGTGCCGTCATCGCGATCTTGGCTTTCGCACGGTTGGCGCCGAAAATGTAGCCGGCGATGATGCGAAAGCCTTCCTCGATCGCCGGCTTGCGCGCGCCCTGCACCTCGGCCTGCGCGATGATCATCGGTGCATAGGCGCGGATTTCGAAGTCGCCATCGCGCGAAACGACGTCGTATCTGGGATGTTCGACCCGGCTCATGAGCGGCCCTGCGGCAATGGCGGCGCCGGCGAGGACAAGCACGGTGGCGCCTGCGAGCCAGATCAGCATGCGGCGTCTCCTCGGTGGTGTCGGCTCGGTCATGGCGGTTGCGCCGTCAGGTTTGAATAACGAGGAAACGCGAGCGAAGGTCCGGCAGATCACGTGCCGGCTGCCCGCCTGCGGTCGTCCTTCGACGCCCGACTGTAGCGTCGCCCGGATGAGCGCAGCGATATCCGGGATCGCACGAGGCGTAGGGGACCCGCGGATGTCGCTGCGCTCATCCGGGCTACGCGCGTGCCGATGGCGGTGCATGCCCGTCGGGCGACTCGGGCTCGGGCGCGACAAGATCCACCGCCCCGCAACCCCTCTCATGATCCAGATCGTGCCTGCGCCGAAAACGAAAATTCCGCAGCGCGCTCAGCGCGATCGCCTCTGTCCAGATCTCGGCGTAAAAATTTCCAACTTTCGTTTTATCGGAAGATATGCTCTCCTCCCTCCATCCCGCCTCATGCAGAGGGGCGTACGCGTCGTCACGATACGTTGAGGCGGGGAGCGGTGGCCGCGGGTCTGTCAGGCGCTTTTGCGCAAGACGACTGTCAGCTCGCGGACGTTCAAGCCGTGTGGTCCTGGCGCCCCGATGCTGGCGCCAAGCCTGATGCCGACCTGACGGGTTGCGCAGGTGACGGGGGCAAACAAGCCGGTCCCCGGGGAGAGCTCGGAGCAGACGTTCACCCATCGCGCAGGGAAGGCCGGGTCTGTCCGGCTGAACCTGTGGTTCCTGCCGCCTGCATTTTTTCCGCAGGCGGGCCACGGGCCTCAGTCGAGGTCCGGCCTTCCCTGCGCCCTCGCGTTTCCGGCGAGGGTCTCGAGCATCGCTTCGGGCGCGTGTTGCGCTGCGAGGGCGACGGCGCGTACGCGCATGGTGGCGCTGGCATATTGGATATGCTTATCAGTTGAGCGGGGCGCCGATGCTGGCGCGCCACCACCAACAAATCAGCCGGCCGCAACGGCTGATCCCAGGAGGAAACCCATGGCAGACACCTCACGCCGCGATCTCCTCGTCGCCGGCAGCGCCGCCGCAGCGGCTGCGATCATGACGGACACCTACCCTGCCGCGGCACAGGCCGGGCCGAAGCCGATCTTCGCCGTGCCGGCGACCACCATTCCGATCGCCGGCGAGCAGGGTGTGTTCCCCGTCCGCCGCATCTACTGCATCGGCCGCAACTACGCGGCGCACGCCATCGAGCGCGGCTCCGATCCGAACCGCGAGCCGCCGTTCTTCTTCCAGAAGCCGACCGACGCGATCCAGAACGTCGCGATCGGCGAGGTCGCCGATCATCCTTATCCGTCGCTGACCAAGAACTATCATCACGAGGTCGAACTGGTCGCGGCGCTGAAATCCGGCGGCACCAACATTCCCGCCGAGTCCGCGCTCGATCATGTCTATGGCTACGCGCTCGGCCTCGACATGACCCGCCGTGACCTGCAGAACGGCATGGCCGCCGAGAAGAAGCCATGGGAGATCGGCAAGAGTTTTGATCATGCCGCCGTGCTCGGCCCGATCCATCCGGTGGCGAAGGTCGGCCACTTCACCAAGGGCGCGATCTCGCTCGCGGTCAACGGCACGGTCCGGCAGAACTCCGACCTCACCAAGATGATCTGGAGCGTCGCCGAGCAGATCGCGAAACTGTCCGAGGCGTTCGAGCTGAAGGCCGGCGACATCATCTATTCCGGCACGCCGGAGAATGTCGGCCCGGTCGTCAAGGGCGACGTGCTCTTGTGCAAGCTCGAGGGCCTGCCGGACATGTCGATCAAGATCGTCTGAGAGAGGGGCTGGACCACACGTCGTGTGCAGCACGTTGACGCTGCCGATCGGAACGGAAGTCGCCGCCGCAATACCGATACGCGCCTTCTCCCCGCGCGCGGGGAGAGGCGAGCAGCGAGCGTCGCTACGCGCGCTATCCAACAAGCGCGGCAGCCCCAGCCATCCCTCCGGATGCTGCGACTGCCGCCGTGGCGCTCGCGGCGCCGCGCCTCTCATCGCCTGCCGGACGGGAACTATCGTTGTTCCCGCGCAAACAGGCGCTGCCAGCCGTTCGCAAGTTTGTGGCCCGACAAAGAGCCGCCGAGCACCGCCGCCTATCGTTGCCCTGCATCAGCCGAGCGAAACGAGGGCAGCCGTGGCCATCACCATCGAGATCGATCACGCCAAGACGCGGCGCATGGCGCAGGGCCAGAGCCCAAGCAAGGGCCAGGGTCAGGCCCGCGGCCCGGCACGGTCGTTGCGCAGCGCTGGCGGCCCGGTGGTTCCGCAAGGCGTCAAGGGGCCAATCCGGCGGCTGAAATGGCTGATTCTCGTTCTGACGCTCGCCGTCTACTACATCACGCCGTTCGTCCGCTGGAACCGCGGGCCGAATGCGCCAGGCCAAGCCGTGCTGCTCGATTTCGCCCACGGAAAGCTCTATCTTGGCCCCGCCGAGATCTGGCCGCAGGATCTCTATCTCATCACCGCGGCGATGCTGCTGGCGACGTTCATCCTCGTCCTGGTCAACGCGCTGGCCGGCCGCCTGTGGTGCGGCTTCGCCTGTCCGCAGACGGTGTGGACCGACCTGTTCCTGCTGGTCGAGCGCCTGGTCGAGGGCGACCGCCGGCAGCGGCTGAAGAACGTCGGCGCGCCGCTGACGGCGCGGCGGATCGCACAGATCGCCACCAAGCACGCGCTGTGGATGGCGATCGCGCTCGGCACCGGCGGCACCTTGATCTTCTACTTCACCGATGCGCCGGAGCTGGTGCGCGATGTCCTGCATGGCGAGATGTCGGCGACCGCGCTGACCTGGACCTTGGTGTTCGCCGGCACGACCTATGGCCTCGCCGGTTTCGCGCGCGAGCAGGTCTGCACCTTCATGTGCCCGTGGCCGCGTCTTCAAGGCGCGATCTGGGATCCGGAAGCCTTCACGGTGAACTATCGCGACTATCGCGGCGAGACCCGGATGTCGGCGAAGAAGGCCGCCGAGGCGCGGTCGCAGGGGCTGCCGGCCGGCGATTGCGTCGATTGCGGCGCCTGCGTCGCCGTCTGCCCGATCGGCATCGACATCCGCCAGGGGCCGAGCTTCGCCTGCATCAATTGCGGCCTCTGCGTCGATGCCTGCGACGGCGTGATGGCCAAGCTCGACCGTCCGCGCGGCCTGATCGACTACGAGAGCTGGCGCAACATCGAGCGTGGCCGTGTCGGCGAGCCGCGTGTCTCACGGCTGGTGCGGCCGAAGACGATCGGGCTCGCGCTCGCCTGCGTCGCTGTGGCCGGCGTGATCGCTGTTTCGTTCGTCACGAAGACCACCGCCGTGCTGTCGGTGCAGCATGATCGCGATCCGATGTCGGTGCGGCTGTCGGATGGCTCGGTGCGCAACGGCTACACGGTGAAGCTGCTCAACAAGTCGTCCGCCGTGCAGAGCTTCAGGCTCGGCATCAGCGGCATCGATGCGGCGCTCGCCATCGTCGGCCATGCGGCGGCGGATGCGATCGAGGTCGAGCCGGACGGCTCGGAGGCGCTGCGGGTGACGCTGACCATGCCCGAGTCTGTGGATGCCGATGTCACCTTCCAGGCGGTCGATGCCAACGGCCAGGTCGTGCTGACCGCGCACGACCGCTTCGTGAACCGGTAGAGGAGGGCCTACAGATAGGATTTCGGCAGCAGCATGTGGATGCCCTTGTTGCCGTCGACCAGCTGGGTGACGCGCAGATTGCCGGCCAGCGAGCACAGCATGTAGGCCTGGTTGCGCGACAGGTTGGTGCGGGCGCAGACGTGCTTGACCATCTCGCGCACCGCCTGCTTGGCGGCGTCATCGAGATCCTCGTCGAGGCCGATCGACATCAGGTGGGTGGCGTTCTCGGCGAACGGCCAGGTGATGTCCATGTCCTTGCGCACGGTGAGGCGGAAGGTGCCGGTGACGCCGGTCTCGAGCGCGGTGATGCAAACCTCGCCGTCCGCCGTGATCGGCCGCTATGCCTCGGTGCGCTACGGGCGCTGACTGATCCTGCTTCTTCTGGCGTGATCATCGGTCGGATCGCTCCGGCCGATGATCTGCTGATTGCTGCAAGCTCACGTCGCGAGCTGATTGCCGATCGGCAATGCGCGCAGGCGCTTGCCGGTGGCGGCAAAGATCGCGTTGGCGAGCGCCGGCGCGAATGGCGGCACGCCCGGCTCGCCGACGCCGCTCGGCGGCGTGTCGGGATCAACGGGCACGATGTGCACGTTGGTGACCAGCGGCGCCTCGTCGATTCGGACCACCGGATGGTCGTCGAAGTTGCGCTGCTGCACCCGGCCATTCTTGAAGCTGATCTCGCCATATTTGGCGAGGCTCAGCCCCATGATCGCGGCGCCTTCGAGCTGCGAGGCGATGCGCTCGGGGTTGACGAAGGTGCCGCAGTCGATCGCGGTGTCGACCTGATGCACCACGAGCTTGCCCTTGTCGTCGACCGACACCTCCACGATGGTGGCGATGTAGCTGACGAAGCTGCGATGCGCGGCGATGCCGAGGCCGTGGCCCTTGGGCACCGAGCGGCCCCAATTGCCCTTCTCGGCCACGAACTCGACGACGCGGCGCAGCCGGCCGGTGTCGATCGGATAGCTCTCGTAGGGCTCGCCGTAGTTCCAGAGATCCTTCACCGAGGCGAGCTTCAGGACGCGCGGAGTGCCGATCAGATCGAGCAGCGTGTCCTTCTGGTCGCGGCCGGTCGCGTGCGCGATCTCGCCGACCATCGACTGCACGGCGAAGGCGCGCGGGATGTTGGAGACCGAGCGGAACCAGCCGATGCGGGTCATCGCCTTGGCGGCGGGATTCTCACATTGGATGTTGGCGATCTCGAACGGCATGTCGACGAGGCCCATGCCGAGCTCGAACGGCGCGGCATGATCGGCGCCCGCCGCGAAGGTCGACAGGATGGTTGGCGCGGCGCTGCGGTGGCGCCAGGCCACCACCTTGCCGCTCTTGTCGAGCCCGGCTTCGATGCGCTCCACCGACACGGTGTGCAGGAAATCGTGATGGAGGTCGTCATCGCGCGTCCACTGCACCTTGACCGGTGCGCCCAGCGTCTTCGACAGCAGGGCAGCCTCGAGCGCGAAGTCGCATTTGGACTTCCGCCCGAACCCGCCGCCGAGCAGGGTGACGTTGACGGTCACGTTCTCCGGCGGGATCTGCAGCGTCTTGGCGACATCCTCGTGCGTGCCGCCGGGGCTCTGCACAGGCGCCCAGATCTCGGCCTTGTCGCCCTTGACGTCGGCGACCGCGACCGGCGGCTCCATGCTGGCATGGGCGAAATGCGGCAGATAGTACTCGCCGGTGATCACCTTGTCGGCCGACTTCAGCGCGGCCTCGACGTCGCCTTCCTCGCGTACGACGAGGCCCGGCTGGCGCGCGGCGGCCTCGAGCTCGGCCCGATAGGCGACAGAGTCGTAGCTCGCATTGGCGCCGTCGTCCCACTCGATCTTGAGCACGTCGCGGCCCTTGATCGCGGCGCCGGTGTTGCGCGCGATCACCGCGACGCCGCCAAGCGGCTGGAACTTCGACGGCCAGGGCCAGCCCTTGACCTCGATCACCTGCTCGACGCCGGGCACCTTCAGCGCCTCGGCCGGATCGAACGACTTGACCTTGCCGCCGGTCACCGGTGGCCGGGCGATGACCGCGTATTTCATGCCGGGCAGGCGGACATCGGCGCCGTAGCGCGCCTTGCCGACGGTGATGTCGTGCAGATCGACGATGCTGACCTGACCCTTGCCGAGATAGCGGAAGTCCTTCGGCGATTTCAGCTGCACAGTGTCAACCGCAGGCACCGGCAGACTGGCGGCATCGGCCGCGAGCTCGCCGAAGCCGAGGCGGCGGCCGCTGGCGCTGTGCACGACCTCATGATTGACGGCTTTCACTTCGCTCGGCGGCACGCCGAGGCGCTGGGCCGCCGCGGCTTCGAGCATCGCCCGCGCCATGGCGCCGATCTGTCGCATCGGCAGCAGATAATGCCGCGTGCTGCGCGAACCGTCGGTATCCTGGTTGCCGAACTTCACCTCGTCGCCGGGGGCCTGCACGACGCGCACGCGCGACCAGTCGGCTTCCATCTCCTCCGCCACGATCAGCGGCAGGCTGGTACGCACGCCTGTGCCCATCTCGGAGCGGTGGGCGAGGATCGACACGATGCCGTCGCGGGCGATCGAAACGAAAACCTTGGGATCGACCACGGTGCCGTGCGGCATCTTGCCGGCGCCGGTTTCATAGGCGGCAAACGCCGGGCGCGACAGCAAGGGAGCCGCGAGCACGAACCCGCCCGCGAGGCCCAGCGTCTGCAGGATGGTACGGCGCGAGACGTTCTCGACCTTGAGATGGCGCTCGAAGCCGCGGCGAGACGCGGACTTTGCGATGTCGGGATTTGCGATGATGTTCATGATCACACCCCCGTCGAGGCCAGATGGACCGCATTCTCGATGCGCTGATAGCAGCCGCAGCGGCAGATGTTGCCGGCCATCGCATCCCTGATCTGGTCATGCGACGGTTTGGGATTCTCGTTCAAGAGTGCGGCCGCTTGCATGATCTGCCCGGCCTGGCAGAAGCCGCATTGCGGCACGTTGACCTGCCGCCATGCCTTCTGCACCGGATGATCTCCGGTCGGATGCAGACCTTCGATGGTGGTGACCTCTCGTCCCGCGACATCCGACACTGCGGTGATGCAGGCGCGCGCCGCTTCCTTGTCGACTATCACGGTGCAGGCGCCGCACAGCGCTGCGCCGCACCCGTATTTCGTTCCGGTCAAACCCAGCTCGTCGCGCAGATACCACAGCAGCGGCAGGCTCGGATCGCCATCCCAGCTCTGCTCCTGTCCGTTGATTTTCACCTTGATCATGTTCGCCCTCGCTCTGTCGGACCAATGGTCGCTGGTTCTGATCGTTGGTGGACGCGCGCGGGACCACATGTCCTTACGTGCACGCGCCGGATCAATTGAGAGTTGTCGGAAGACTACTGATGATAGCAGACCGGGACAGGCATCGGTCTACACAGGCGCGTGTGGTGTCAGAGCAGACGAGCGCTGCGCGTGCAGCCCGCTGCAATGCAAATACGGAACAATGGGCGATGCGCCGACGACAATGGCGGCCGCCTGACCAAAGCGGCGACAAAAAAAGAATGCCTCGCCGGCGTGGGGCAGGCGAGGCACCAAGTCTTCAGGAAGGAACGCTTCAGTTGTACGCTTGGTCCGTGGCGGCCGTCAGGCCGCCTTTGCTTTCGCCACGTGGGTGGCAATCGCATCCATCAGGGCCGGCGACAGGCAGTCATAGGGCTCGAGCCCCAGCTCCTTCAATCGCGCCCGAATCTCGCCCATCTGTTCCGGCTTCACGCCCGACTCGATCACCGAGGAGACGAAGGCCGCAAAGCCCGGCGCGGCCGAACCCTGCTCCTGGAACAGCTCGGGGTGAATGAAGTCGAGGCCGTAGAACGGGTGGCCTGTGTTCTCGATGCGGCCATACATATGCGTGCCGCAGCCGGTGCAGGCATAGCGCTGGATGACGGCGGAGGGATCGACGATCTTGAGCTTGTCGCCGTTCTCCAGCACCGTGACGTTCTGCCGCGGCACCACGGCAACGACCGAGAAGGTCGCGCCGGAGGGCTTCCAGCATTTGGTGCAGCCGCACGCGTGGTTATGCGCGACATCGCCCTTGATGCCGACCTTGACCGGCCGGTCGTGGCATTTGCAGACCAGCGTGCCGCCGGCGAAATGGCCGCTTCCCTGTTTGACGCCGTTATCGACGGACGGATGGATGTGGACAGTCATGGCGCAATCCTCCTCAGTTTTGCGTGCTTGGGGTCAGAACACGACGACGGAACGGATCGATTTGCCCTCATGCATCAGGTCGAAGCCCTTGTTGATGTCTTCGAGCTTGAGCGTGTGGGTGATCATCGGGTCGATTTCGATCTTCCCGTTCATGTACCAGTCGACGATCTTGGGAACGTCGGTGCGCCCGCGCGCGCCGCCGAACGCCGTGCCCTTCCAGACGCGTCCGGTGACGAGCTGGAATGGGCGGGTCGCGATCTCCTTGCCGGCCTCGGCGACACCGATGATGATCGATTCGCCCCAGCCGCGATGGCAGGCTTCCAGCGCCTGGCGCATCACCGTGGTATTGCCGGTGCAGTCGAAGGTGTAGTCGGCACCGCCGTCGGTCAGCGCGACCAGGTGCTGGACGATGTCGCCGGTCACCTTCTTCGGGTTGACGAAATGGGTCATGCCGAAGCGGCGGCCCCATTCCTCCTTGCTGTCATTGAGGTCAACGCCGATGATCTTGTCGGCCCCCGCCATCCTGGCGCCCTGAATGACATTGAGCCCGATGCCGCCGAGGCCGAACACCACGACGTTCGAGCCGGGCGTGACCTTGGCCGTGTTGACGACCGCGCCGACGCCGGTGGTGACACCGCAGCCGATATAGCAGCTCTTGTCGAAGGGCGCGTCCTCGCGGATCTTGGCGACCGCGATCTCCGGCAACACGGTGAAGTTGGAGAAGGTCGAGCAGCCCATGTAGTGGTAGATGGCCTGGCCCTTGTAGCTGAAGCGCGACGTGCCGTCGGGCATCAGGCCCTTGCCCTGCGTGGCGCGGATCGCGGTGCAGAGATTGGTCTTGCGGCTGAGGCAGCTCTTGCACTGGCGGCATTCCGGTGTGTAGAGCGGAATGACGTGGTCGCCGGGCTTGACCGAGGTCACGCCCGGGCCGACCTCGCGCACGATGCCGGCGCCCTCATGGCCGAGGATCGAGGGGAAGATGCCCTCGCTGTCGAAACCGTCGAGCGTGTAGGCATCGGTGTGGCAGATGCCGGTGGCCTTGATCTCGACCAGTACCTCGCCGGCCTTCGGCCCTTCGAGGTCGACCTCGACGATCTCCAGCGGCTTCTTGGCTTCGAAAGCGACCGCGGCGCGCGTCTTCATGTCTCAAACTCCTCTTTCATTCTCTTGAGCCCGCGACGCTGCCCAGGGAAACTGTTCAGCCGCGGTCCCCGTCGTCAGTCATTTCTTGCCCATGCAGGAGTTCTCCGCTTCCGTATAGGCTGGCGGTTTGTCCTCGTGCTTGGCCGGGCGAACGCGTCCTACCGCGTCATTGCCGCGGGCACGCAGGTAGATGTAGAGGTCGTCCATGTAGCAGGCCACGTTCGGATTGTCGCCGAAAGCCGGCATGACGTTCTCCTGGGACGTGCTGACATTCTTGCGGCCGCTGGCGATGACACCGATGAAATCGCCGTAGCTCATGGTCTTGACCGAGTCCTTCAGCGCAGGCGCATAAGTCGATCCCATGCCGTCGGGCCCGTGGCAGACGTGGCATTCGGAATGATAGCGGCGGTATCCGGAGTAGGTGTACCAGTCGACCGATCCGTCGGCGCCCACCTTGTAGGTCGGATTGCCATCCTTATCGAAGTACTTCCCGTCCTCGGACTTGACGGCCGCAGGATCTCCCGGACTTTCCGCCCAGGCATTTTCGGCGACAGTCATCCCGCCGGTTGCCAGGAACAGAGCCGTGGCGACCGCAAAACAGATTCTACGCAAGGGCGTCTTCCCTTAATTTTCTGGGGCAGGCGAACCGGCGCATGGACGAGATCCATGCGCCGGAAGCAGGTGCCTAGCTCACTGCTGCGGGAGCGAGAACACGGTGAGCGCGCCGCCCAGGGCGGTGTAGTTGCTCAGCGCTGCGTAGCCGCCGACCGCACCGAGACCGGCGGTCGGATCCGTCAGGCCCGCCGCGAGACCGATGCCGGCCCAGCCACCGACACCCGAGAGCACGGCGACATACTGCTTGCCGCCTGCCTCGTAGGTCGTGACGTTGCCGATGATGCCGGACGGGGTCTTGAACTTGTAGAGCTCCTTGCCCGTCTTGGCATCGACCGCCTTGAGGTAGCCTTCGAGCGTTCCGTAGAACACCACGCCGCCGGCCGTCGCGAGCGCACCCGACCACACCGAGAACGGCTCCTTGTTCGACCAGGCGATCTTGCCGGTCTTGCCGTCCCAGGCGATGAAGTTGCCCATATGGGTCTCACCCGCCGGCGGATACATCGACAGGGTTGCGCCGACATAGGGCTGACCTGCGGTGTAGCTCACCTTGAAGGGCTCGTAGTCCATGCAGACATGGTTGGTGGGCACGTAGAACAGTTGCGTATCCGGCGAGTAGGCCGCCGGCTGCTCGTCCTTGGTGCCCAGCGCCGCCGGGCAGATGCCCTTGGTGTTGACGTCCTCACCCTGCTTGTCGGTCGAATACTGATCGACGACCTTGGGACGGCCGTAGGTTGCAGAGTTCTTGTCCATGTCGACGCCGGTGGTCCAGTTCACCTTCGGGTCGAACTTCTCGGCAACGAGCAACTCGCCCGTGGCACGGTCGAGCGTATAGCCGAGGCCGTTACGATCGAAGTGCGTGAGCAGCTTGCGCGGCTGGCCGTTGATGGACTGGTCGGACAGGATCATCTCGTTGACGCCGTCATAGTCCCACTCGTCGTGGGGCGTCATCTGATAGACCCACTTCGCGACGCCGGTGTCGGCATGGCGGGCGAAGATCGTCATCGACCACTTGTTGTCGCCGGGACGCTGCTTCGGATTCCAGGTCGAGGGATTGCCCGACCCGTAATAGACCATGTCGAGCTGCGGATCGTAGGAGATCCAGCCCCAGGTGCAGCCGCCGCCGGTCTTCCACTGATCGCCTTGCCAGGTCTTCAAGCTCGAGTCCTTGCCGACCGGCTTGCCGAGCGCCGTGGTGTTGGCGTCGAACAGGATCTGGTCATCCGGACCTTCGGAGTACGCCTTCCAGACCTGCTTGCCGCTCTTGATATCGTAAGCGGTCATGCTGCACTGGACGCCGAACTCGCCGCCGGACGTGCCGACCAACACCTTGTCCTTCACCACGAGCGGAGCCGAGGTTCCGGTCTGTCCCTTGCTCGGATCGCCATTGACGGCGGTCCAGACGTGCTGGCCGGTCTTGGCGTCGATCGCCACCAGCTTGTCGTCGGCCTGATGCAGGAAGATCTTGCCGTCCCCATAGGCGACGCCGCGGTTGACGGTGTCGCAGCACATCACCGGAATGACGTTCGGATCCTGCTTGGGCTCGTACTTCCAGACGATCTTGTTGTCCTGCGCGAGATCGAGCGCATACACCTTGTTCGGGAACGGCGTATGCACATACATCAAGTTGCCGATGATGAGCGGTCCGCCTTCGTGGCCGCGCAGCACGCCGGTGGAGAAGGTCCACGCGACCTGCAGCTTGCCGACGTTCTGAGCGTTGATCTGATTGAGCTTGGAGTAACGCGTATTGGCGTAGTCTCCCGCCGGCATCACCCAGTCCTTCGGGTTGGCCGACATCTTGACCAGCTCTTCACTGGCCCACGCGCCACCCGCGGCAAGCGCCGCGACTGACGTCAGACATGTTGCGAGTAGCACTCTTCGCATCGTCTTTCCTCCCGGGTTCAACTGAGGTTCCGCAGCACGCGGCCCAGTATTCGTTTTCGGCATCATTGAATATCCACTTCCCGACCGGGAAACTTGCCCAAAAGAGAAAAGAGCTTGCTCAAGAGTGAAGCGAATAGAAGTTTTTGAAGGAGATTTTGCTTTGCTGGTCCGCAACATGAGCGCCATTCTTGCTGCGGAGCATCAATTTACAGCACCGCGGTTCCACCGAAGGTTGACGTTTCCCTTGACCTTACAGAGACGAAGGCGGAGGATCATGCGAGGGAAGTTATGGAACGAAGTGCGCCGCGAAAGTCGCGGCCTTAAAATGGGAGCAATCTTGCTACAGTCTCGTTCGCCGTCCGGCGGCGGACCCGTTGCGTTTCGATCATGAATCGGTGGATGAAACATGTCCGACACGATCCGCTCGCTTAATACTTCGGGATTCTCACCGAAGAGCCAGATCCAGCGTTGGTCAGATGCACTGACCGACCTGTGCGGACGTTTCGATGTCGATCCGCTGGAGGGCGCCTCATTCGAAGGGCGCATCAATTTCACGACGGTGTCGCGCCTGAAGCTCTGCCAGATCGAGGCCAGCCAGCACCGTATTGCGCATACCTATGCGCGTGCGCAAAAGGCTGGACATCCCTACATCAAGATCTTGTTCCAGACCTATGGAACGTCCTATTTCGAGCAGGATGGCCGCCAGATCGAGATCGGCCCGGGCGATTGCCTCGCCTATGACGTCTCGTTACCGCACACCATCATCAGCCCCGCCCTGACCCGCCATGACGTCGTGATCGTGCCGAAGGAGCTATTGCAGGAACGCGGCTTCCGGTCGGAAAAGATGCCTGCATACAAGCTGTCTGCGCGGAGCGGGACCGGTCGGATTGCGCATGACGTCACCCATGCCGCGTTCGATGAGGCGACCCGGCTTTCGCCCAACTCGGCTGTCAGCGTCGCCGAATCGCTCATCGATCTGTTGCTGTTGCCGCTGCGTGAAGCCGATCGAATGCTGGATCGGGCGGGACCCGAGGCGGTCTATATCCGCGCTCAAGCCTTCATCCGCGAGCATCTGCGCGATCCCGATCTGTGCATCGATCAGATTTCGGCGGCTCTGGGGTGCACCAAGCGCTACCTTCACATGGTGTTCAGCGATCGTGGCATGACGGTCAGCGACTACATCTGGCGGGCCCGGCTTCAGCATTGCCGGCAGGAGCTGGAGACGCAGAGCGGCAAGACCATCACTGATGTCGCGTTCTCGTGGGGTTTCTCGAGTTCGTCGCACTTCAGCCGTGTCTTCCGCAAATATTTCGGCGTCGTGCCGTCGTCGGTTCATAAGACTGCGGCCCGCTGAGCGGTCGTGAGGTAGCCGCGCTAGCGTGCGCCGCTCCGGATGATCCTCTGGAATGCATCACCGAGAATCACCGGCTCGCGCGGTGGAAGATAGGTCAGTCCGGCGGACCGACCAAGATTAGGCAGGGCCCCGGAAGCGTCGAGTTCCGTCAAGGCCTTGTCGACCGATGCGATGAGTTCGGCCGAACTGGTCAGCCCGACATAACCGCGGTTCACGCCGATCGGATAGCTGTAGCCCGACCCGCCGAGCCTGGTGTCGGGATGAGCCGCCCGATACGCATCGAAACGTCTGCCATCGAGCAGGGTCGCATCGAACTTGCCCTGTTCGAGCGCCCCGAGCAGATCATCCCGCGCGGGAATCAAATGCGTGATGTCGTCGATCAGCCGTCCCTTGTCGAACGTCATCAGGATTGCATCCGCCAACGTGCCGCTCTCGATTGCCAGCCGCAGCCCTGCCAGGTCGCCGATGTCGGTAATCGGGCGCTGTTTCGCGGAAGGTCCGAGAACGACGGTCAGTGTTGAGAACATGTATGGCTTGCTCGGCATCAGCGTGCCGAGCGGAACGCGGCGGCGGCGGTCGTCGCGGGTGGCGCCATCGAAGTCCGGCAGCTTGGCTGTCTTGACGCCGGGCGCGACCAATCCGTCCTGGGTGAACGCATAGCTGCCGAGCAGCGAGCAGCGTCCGTCCGAGAGCAGTGCGTTCGCCTCCAGCGCTGGACTGGAATCTTCGTCCAATTTGCTTTCGTACCACTGGATCTCGAGCTTTCTGCCAAGGCGGTCGGCGATTGCCTGACCGAGCAGGACGTCGAAACCGTTGCCGGGCTTGCCACGATGATGGACCGAGAGCGGCGGAAGATTTTCGTCAAGGCAGATGCGCAGCACGTCGTCAGCGGCTAAGGCGGCTGACGACACTGTCGAGATCATCAAGGCAGTCAGCCAACGGCAGAGATGGCGCATCACTGCGCTCTCCGGCTCGAGACATAGGCCCACAGCGCGGTGATCTCGTCATCGCTGAGAATGTCGCCCCAGGGCGGCATGCGACCGTTCTTGCCCTGCTTCACCGTGGTGACGAAACGAGGCTGGTCATCGGGAAACCGACGCAGGTCGGGCGTCACCGTGCCGGAGTTCACCATGTTGGGGCCGTGGCAGTGCGAGCACTTCTGAGCGAACGTCGTCTTGCCGATGTCCACCTGGCTATGTGCGGCGCTGCCATCTTGTTGTTGGGCGAGGGCAGCCGTCGACAGGACGGCCGACATCGCCACGACGGCGGCGAAGGCCGCCGCCGCTTTCATGAACATGTTCTGTCTCACGGGCAATCCGCACTCAGTTCTTGACCGCGAAGACCCACAGCGAGCCGCCTGCCGGAACGTTGGCGAGGCGCTCGTCACCGGAGAACAGTGAGTAGACGCCGCCGTAGCCTGAGGTGACGGCGACATACTGCACGCCATCCTGCTGCCAGGTGACGGGCTGGCCTTCGATGCCGGAGCCGGTCTGGAACTGCCACAGCTTCTTGCCGCTGTCGGCGTCGAAAGCCTCGAACTCGCCGGTCAGCTTGCCCGAGAATACCACGCCGCCTGCCGTGGACAGCACGCCGGAGAAGCGCGGGATGTCGCTCGGCTGCTCCCACTTGGTCTTGCCGGTCATCGGATCGATGGCCTTGAGCTGACCGCGTGGCCCTTCCGGCCAATCCCACAGATCCGTCAGGTCCATGCCCAGGTACCACTCGCCGGCCTTGTAGGTCGCAGGCTCGGTCTTGTAGTGGCCGCCGAACACGAGCGTGTTGGCGTAGGCCAACCCGGTTTGCGGATTGAACGACATCGGCTCCCAGTTCTTGCCGCCGAGAATCGACGGATAGACCGTGACCTTCTTGCCCTCGCGGGCATCGCGCGTCACATCGGTCTCGACGGGCTTGCCCGTCTTCAGGTCGATGCTGGAGGCCCAGTTCACCTTCACATAGGGGTTGGCCGCGAGCAGCTTCCCATTGGTGCGATCGAGCACATAGAAGAAGCCATTGCGGTTGGCGTTCATCAGCACCTTGGTCTGCTTACCCTCGACGTTCATGTCGGCGAGCACCATCTCCGCGACCGCGTCGTAGTCGAATGGATTGTTCGGCGAGAACTGGAAGTGCCACTTCATCTTGCCGGTCTTCGGATCGAGCGCGAGCACCGAGCAGGTGTAGAGGTTGTCGCCCGGGCGCACCGCCGCGTTGAACGGTCCGGGATTACCGACGCCCCAGAACACGGTGTTCTGCTCGGGATCGTAGGAGCCGGTGATCCAGGTCGAGCCGCCGCCCAGCTTCCAGGTGTCGCCCTTCCAGGTGTCGCCGCCGGGTTCATCCGGGCTTGGGACCGTGTGTGTGCGCCACAAATGCTTGCCCGTCGCCGGATCCCAACCATCGATGAAGCCGCGGGTGCCGAACTCGGCGCCGGAGATGCCAGTCAACACGACGCCGTCGGCGACCAGCGGCGCGACGGTCATCGAGTAGCCTTCCTTGATGTCAGCGGCCTTCTGACGCCACAGTTCCTTGCCGGTCTTGGCATCGAGCGCAATCACGTTGGCATCGAGCGTGGTCCGGAACACCTTGCCGTCGTACAGCGCGGCGCCGCGATTGATGATGCCGCAACAGACCACGCGCGGCGTCTCGGCGGGATAGTCGATCTTGCTTTTCCAGATCTGCTTGCCGGTCTTGGCGTCGACGGCCATCGTCGCATTGTGGGTCGTGACGTAGAGCACGCCCTGGTACACCAGCGGCTGCGACTCCTCACTGCGGTCATCGGCGAAACTGTAGTTCCAGACCGGCACCAGGTTCTTGGCGTTGTCCTTGTTGATCTGGGTGAGCGGGCTGAACCGCTGCAGATTGTAGCCCATGCCGTAGTTGAGAACGTTCGCCGTATCAGTTGCACCCTTGACCAACTGATCGGCGCTCTGCGCGCTTGCACCATGTGATGCAAAAATAGCGAGGCCTGCGGCCAGCGCGATCCGCTTCATTCATTTCCTCCGAGATTTTTATGCGCGCCTATCCTGACGCTGCGGGCACAACACTCCGCTCGAAATCGGGAACCGTCAATACGAAAAGGTGGCAACCGCCCTCTGCGCATCGGGAAGCCGTCCTCGTTCGATCGGGACAGAGCAGCCGATCCCCGTTGTCTCTGCTCGCGGATCTGGGTCGGCATGATCGCACCGCTCCGATGTTGCGTTGCGGCACAAACATTGCTTCGCCGCATCATGCCGGGATAACAGAGGAGTGGGCGGATGAGACGAACCATCCTTTGGCTCGGCATGCTTTGTTGCCTTTGGGTGAGTGCGAGTGCGCGTGATCTCGGTCAGTGGGGAGCGGTCGATCCTGCATTGCGTCAATGGTACGAGGCGCTGATGCAGCCCGACGTGCCGACGGCATCGTGCTGCGGTGAGGCCGACGCCTACTTTGCCGATGAGATCCATGTCCGCGACGGCAAGACCTATGTCATCATTACCGATGACCGTCCCGATGAGCCGCGTGGCCGCCCGCATATCGATGTCGGTACCGAGATCGAGGTCCCCGATCACAAGCTGAAGTGGGACAGGGGAAATCCGACGGGGCACGGCATCATCTTCCTGAGCCGCAATCGGTATGTGTTCTGCTACGTGCAGCCGGGCGGTGCGTGAGGGAAGATGCCGTCCCGCTCAGGGGCAACGTCCTACGAGGATTGAGGCGGAACGGCGTCCAGCCAGGCGGCTGGATTTTGTTTCATTCAATCGATCGACAACCGCTGGGGAAATGCTCCACGGTTGTGGAGCCTTGCGTTCCCCCCGATGCGGTCCTAGCTTCGATGTTGGCGCGAGCAATGCGTCAGTCAATGATAGTCGAACTTGGGAGCTTGAAATGGCCTGGAAGACACCGAAGATCGTCGAAGTGCCGGTTGGCATGGAAATCAACATGTACGCCTGTGCTGCGCGCAAGTAACGCGTAGCGATCTGCCAAGCCACGAGGAGCGCAATTCGCTTCTGACTGGCTTGGCGGATCCATTCGATGGACGGTCCGCGAGATCGTCCCGGCGACCGGCCTCTCGGCCGATCGGGTATGACGGGCACACCGCCGAACGTTGGTGACGATCAAACGTCCTGCGTGTCGAAGATATACAGGTCGACGCCGCCATCGGCGAAGTTGGGCAGATCGCCCGCCGCCGCCTTGCCTTCGGCAGAGCCCATTCCCGCCTGCAGCGCCTGCATCGAATCGAATATCAGGGTGGCAACGAGGTGGATGTTGGTGGCTCCCGCCGGCCCATTCACCGGGCCCCGGCTGATATCGTAGCTCTTCAGACCGGGAATCTTCTTCGCCAGCGGCACATGGACGTTCATATAGTGTTTGTCGAACGCCTCGGCGCTCTTGGGGGTCTTGTAGAGTACGAGAACCTTGGGCATCTGCTTCCTCCGCATTCGCTCTTTTGAGGTCGATCGACCGCTTCCATTGCAGCCGATCTGCCGGTTCGGATCAAGCGTCAGGGGCGGATTCGCCCAGGGATAGTCGTTCCAGCCTTGGTTCCGCTGCATAATTTGTTGCGCGAGGAGAAACTGATGCAGCCGGATGTCGTAGTTTCAGTTAAGCTGTTTCAGGCTTATCGAAGGACAACGAGCCATGAGCTCCATCGATCTCGTCATCACCGTCTGCGCAGTCCTGTCTCCGGCCACCTGCGAGGAGCAGCATCTCGTTTTCGCGGATGGCGGTGCCTCGCTGCAGCAATGCGCGATGAAGGCGCCGCCCTACATCGCCCAGTGGATCGGCGAGCACCCGAAATGGACTGCAGTGCGATGGCGCTGCGAATATCCCCACAGCAACGACAAGG
This sequence comes from Bradyrhizobium sp. HKCCYLS3070, assembly GCF_051167575.1. Classification (NCBI taxonomy): domain Bacteria; kingdom Pseudomonadati; phylum Pseudomonadota; class Alphaproteobacteria; order Hyphomicrobiales; family Nitrobacteraceae; genus Bradyrhizobium; species Bradyrhizobium sp. HKCCYLS3070. Next base: position 74,051 of record NZ_JBNPTI010000005.1, on the reverse strand, counting down.
CCTGAGGCCGGCTTGGCCGTCGGCACGCTGGCTGCTTACTTCGTGCACTCCTTGAGGTCCTTGTCGGCGACCGAAACCACGGCGTCGGCCTTGATCTCGAGGCCGCGAACAATGCACTGCCGCTCGCCGGCATAGCTCACCTTGGCGTCGTAGCGCCCAGGCTCGACTCCGGTGAGCTTCAGCCGTTCGTCGTGATCGAGCTCCTTGTCCTTGTCGTTCAGCGTCTGATTCGGTCCCCAATTGTTCTGGCCGGCCGGCGAGAGCTGAAAGCCGGTCATCGTTGCGGTCGTCAGATTCCAGAGCCGGATGCCCTTGCTTTGTGCGGCGGCCGCGAGCGGGATGCCGAACAGAATGATCGCCGTCACGGCGGATGCGCGTCTCATGGCGTTTTCCCTGGGGTCCGATGTCCTTTGCCATGACTATGACACGGAAAAATCCAGTCGCGCCACATCGGCCTTGATTACCGCGACCACGTCGTTGTTGCGCTGCGCGCGCGGCAGGTCGATCGGGACTGAATGAAGCAGACGGGCAGGGCGTGAGGACAGCAGGAAGATCCGGTCGCCGAGCCGTGCCGCGTCGTCCATGCTGTGCGTGACCAGCAGCGTGATCATGGGGCGCGAGGCCACGAGCGTCGCGATCTCCTCGCGCAGCCGCGCGGCGAGCGCGTCGTCGAGCGAAGCCAGCGGCTCGTCGAGAATCAGGAAATCCGGCTCGACCGCAAAGGCGCGCGCCAGCGCGACACGGCGGGCGAGGCCGAGCGACAACTCGCCTGGAAAATGGCTGCGATGTCCCTCGAGCTCGAGCACGCCGAAGATGGCGGCCAGCCTGTCCTCCGCGACACCGGGCGCTGCCAGCCGGACGTTGGCCTCGACGGATCGCCACGGCAGCAGCCGCGGCTCCTGGAACACCATTGCCAGCCGGGCTCCCTCGGGCCGCGATACATGGCCCTGATAGTCGTTGTCCAGACCGGCGAGGATCCGCAGCATCGTGCTCTTGCCGCAGCCGGAGGGGCCGACGACGACGCCGACCTCGCCCCGCTCCAGCGAAAAGGCAATGCCAGCAATCACCTCCTGGCGCTTGCCATTGGCGGCGCTGGTGTAGCTCTTGGACCTGATATCGACCTCAAGCCGCACGGAGCCGCCACCTCGATGCACGCTGCTCGAACGGCTGGACGATAACGGCCTCGATCACCAGCACCACGGCAGCAAAGCTGAGCGAGTAGGCGAGCAGCAACGGAATGTCGAACAGCTGGAAGGCGACGCCGATCTCGAAGCCGATGCCGTTGGGCCTCCCGAGCAACTCGGCGACCAGCACGATCTTCCACACCAATGACAGGCCGGAGCGCGCGGCCGCCGCAATATAGGGCGCAAGCTGCGGCAGCAGGACGTGGCGGAGGATGCGTCCGCGCGAAAAGGCAAACACCTTGGCCATCTCGTCGAGCGATGGATCGAGCGCGCGGGCGCCTTCGCGCAAGGTGACGACGGCGGTCGGCAGCTTGTTGATCGCGATCGCCGCGATCGCAGCGACCTCGGTGAGACCAGCCCAGATATAGGCGAGCACGATCACCACCAGCGCGGGCAGATTGAGCAGCAGGATCAGCCAGGGATCGCCGAGGCGGTTGGCGAGCTGGCTGCGCCCCATCAGAAAGCCGATCGCCGAGCCGAGTGCCATTGACAGAGTGAAAGCGAGGGCGACGCGGGCGAGCGTTGCGCCGAGATGCAGAAACAGCGCGCCGGACCGCGCTTCCGCCACCGCAACCGCGAGCACGGCCGATGGCAATGGCAGCTTGGCGCTGCCGGCGACAGCCGCGGCAATCCACCAGGTGGCGAGCAGAAGCGCAAAGGACAACAGCCGCAGCACTAATCCCTCGCATCCGCCCTGTAGTAGGTGCCGGGACTGAGCTCAGCCGCGGGGCCGACCAGATCGCGGCCGCCGATCGAGGCGAGCACGCCGTAGAGAACGCGGGCGTCGGCCTCTTCCTCGGCCACCGGCCGGCGCGGAATACCTTCGCGATAGCGGTCGCGATAGACGCGCAAGGTGGCGTCGTCCTGTGCGCCGGTCAGCGGGGCGATCGTTTGCCAGTCGGCGTCGGAAGTCGCCAGGATCTCCTTGGCCTTGGCCGTGACGGTTAGGAAGCGTGCGACGAGATCGCGATGCTTGGCGGCCCAGTCCTCGTCGAAGACATAGCCGATCATCGCGGTGCGGCCCTTGGCGCCGAACGGCGGCAGCAGGTCCTCGACGCCGGCAAGCCGGCGGAAGCCCTTGGCTTCCAGCGCCGCGCAGAAATTCCAGTAGTTCAAGCCCGCATCCATCTCGCCGTCGGCCAGCTTGGCGGCCAGCAGCGGCGGCGCGCCGTAGGTGATCGTCGCCTGCGATTTCAGATCGACGCCGTCGCGCTTGAGCGTGGCCTGCAGCAGCAGCCAGCTCTTGTCGAGCGGGCCGCCGGCCACCGCGAGCTTGCGTCCCTTCAGATCGGCAAGCGTCTTGATCGGTGAGGTCGCCGGCACCATCACGGCGCCGAGCGCGCTCGAATAGGGATAGAAGGTGAGCTTGGCGCCGAGCGCACGCTCGCGCGACACCCATAGCCAGTCCGACACCATGATGTCGGCGTTGCCGGCCCGCAGCGCGATCTTGCCGGCCTCCGGGCTCGCGAGCTCGACCGCATCGATCGCGATATCCGCCTGCTTGTCGAGCTGGCGGGCGCGGATCACGGCCAGCTCCCAGGCGAAGGTGCCGGTCTTTTGCACCGCAACCTTGACGGTCTCGGCGGCGCAGCATGCCGTGACCGGCAGCAGGGCGCAGGCGACAATCGCCATCAACAAACGACCGATCTGCGTCATGAGCCCGTCTGCATTTCCTCGAGAGGTGTTCTTTTCAGCCTCATTCCCTTAGCATAGCTTCGGCTGCGATGCCGCGGAGGACTGTGATGCGTAGTGCTGTTCCGGTAGGACCGATTGTCGCCACTCTCATTGCCACGATTGCGCTGTGCGGGCCGGCTCGTGCCGAGGAGCTCAACGACTATCCGACCTCGGCGCGGGCCGAATATGTGTTCGGCTGCATGAAGGCGAATGGCGAGACCAGGGAGGCGATCGCGCAGTGCTCCTGCTCGATCGACGTGATCGCTTCGATCATTCCCTATGAGCGCTACGTCACGGCCGAGACCGTCCTCAGCATGTCCCAGGTGCACAGCAATCTCGGCACCCAGTTCCGCACGTCCGAGCAGGCCGCCAACGCGCTGAACGATCTCCGCCGGGCGCAGGCCGAAGCCGAAGTGAGATGCTTCTGAAGCGCTGCCGCTCTGCCGCATCAAGTTCCTGAACCGTCGGCCGGCCAATCGTGCTCGAACACGTGGCCCTGCGTATCCTTCGCCTCCGCATGGAATTGCTTGGCACCGTTCGACACGTAGGTGAAGCGGATGTTGGGATCCTCAGAGATCGAGATGCCGCCTTCGACCGACAGCACCAGACTGCCGTTCTGCGACAGTGTCAGCCGGTCGATGAAGAAGGCCGGAATGTAGAGCTGCGTCACCTGATCCATCTGGAGCCCGGAATTGTTGGGATGCCCGACCATGACCTGCGCTTCGCGGATGCCGCTCGTGGCGCCGTCGCTGCTTTGCGTGAACTGCCGGTAGCGCATCTGGCCGATGCGCGCCTTGGCCTCGTCCGGATTCTTCGCCGCCGGCGCCGAGCAGCCTCCGGACGCCTTGACGAAGGTCTTGACCACATAGAGCTGACCATCCGTCAGCTCGGCCACGGCATGCACATCCGTGTAGTTGTTGACGCGGACCCGCGTCGAGATCGCGGTCACATTGGCGTCCGCGCCAAGCGTGAACTTGGCCGCCATCGGCGCGGGATTCTGGTCGATCACCAGCGTGATGGTCTTGATACGGCGCTCGTCGGCGGGCGACAGCTTGCTGCGCAGGGTGACCGGAACGACCGAGGCATCCTCGGCGCGCGTCGGCATCTCGATCGACAGCACATTGGTGCCGTCCTGCATCGCCTTGTTGTTGAAGATGTCCTGGACCAGTCCCGGCCAGGGATCGTAACCATCAGCGGCCTTCGCAGGTGCGAACGCAAACGCGAGGCAGGCCCCGAGAAGCAGGGTGGACGGCAGGTGGAGCCGGATCATGGCGCAATCCTCCTCGGGCAGTCGGGTGAATTAACAATCATAGCGCGTTGCCGCCCTCATTCCCATTCCATTTCCGAGAATGCCGCCGTTGCGTTGCGGGCATTGTAGTCGTCGAACAGCTCCCATTTGCCGCGCTCCGATCCCGCGGCCCCAGCGGCGTCCGCGATCGGCCTGCCTGCCTTGATCAGCCCGCGAACGTCGTGGGCCAATGTATCGAGGTAGCGACGCTCGTCACTGAGCGCCAGTGGCCACGGGCTGACAGGGCCATGGCCGGGAACGACGCGCTCGGCCGGGATGGTCGCGAGCGCGGCCATGTCGGCGATCCAGCCGCGCAGGCTGCCATCCATCACCGGGATGTGACGCAGGAATACGAGATCGCCGGCGAACAAGGTCCGGCTGCGGTCATCATAGGCGGACAGGTCGCAGTCGCTATGAGCGGTACTCCAGGCCTTGAGCGTGAGGGTACGGCCGCCGAGGTCGAGCATCATCTCGTCGTCCACGAGGATCGACGGGGGGACGAGACGGACCTCGTCGATCAGCTCGGCGCCCATCAGGCGCCGGAACGCCTCGATGTAGTGCGGTCCGCGCATTGCAAGCGCGCGCGGCAGGTTCTTGGCGCCGACGAAGCGCGTGCCGTCGCCCTCGAATGCCGCGTTGCCGAATGCGTGATCCGGATGGGCGTGAGTGTTGATGACGTAGCGCACGGGCTTGGCGGTACGGGCGCGGATCGCTGCCAGCAGCGCGCGGCCTTCGCGGACGCTGCCGCCGGTGTCGATCACGGCGACCGCGTCGTTGCCAACGATGAAACCGACATTGGCGATGGCGCCCTCGTTCGCCGCGTTCATCAGCGCGGTCTGGCCGATGTGAACGAACACGCCGGGCGCGATCTCGCTGACCTCGAGTTCCGGCGGCATGGCAAGAGCGGCGCTGCCGAGCGCCAGCGCCCCCCAGGCGGTGATCGCGATGATCAGTTGTCTCACCATCGGCTTGCCTTGCTCGCGTGAGAGGTGTGCGTCAGGCGATGGACGTTGCGGTGCAGCAATGGGTCAACTCTTCGCGATGACGGCGGCTGTTGCACCGGAGCGGCCGGCGGCCTAGCATTTTCAAAAATACCACGATGCGTTCGATAGGGATGAAAATACGGATGACGAAGCGTCACAACCTTGCCTGCTCGCTGGCCGTTGCCGCGGGGCTCACTCTGCTCGGACCGGCCGCCGCTTTCGCGCAGAGCAATGATGGCCTGGACCTGTCGATCGAGCTGGTCGATCCCAAGGTGCTCAGGGTCTGCGCCGATCCGCGCAACCTGCCGTTCTCGAACGAGAAGGGCGACGGCTTCGAGAACAAGCTGGCCGAGCTCTTTGCCGCCAAGCTGCAGAAGAAGGTGGACTACACGTTCTTCCCGCAGGCCACCGGATTCGTGCGCATGACGCTCGGCTCGCACCGTTGCGACGTGATCATGGGCTTTCCCCAAGGGGACGACCTGGTGCAGAGCACCAGTCCCTATTACCGGACGGCCTATGCGATCGTGACCAAGCCGGGCTCCGATCTTGCCGATGTGACGACGCTGGAGGATGCCAAGCTCAAGGGCAGGCACATCGGCATCGTGGCGGGCACGCCGCCGGCAACCAATATGGCGCTGGCCGGGCTGATGCCGACCGCAAAGCCCTATCCGCTGATGATCGACACCCGCGTCGATTCCTCGGCAGAGGCGATGATCAACGATCTGAAGTCCGGCGAGATCGATGCCGGCGTGCTGTGGGGGCCGATGGCCGGCTACTATGCCAAGCAGGCGAGCCCGCAACTGCATGTCACGCCGCTGGTGAAGGAGACCAGCGGGCCGAAGCTGATCTATCGCATCGCCATGGGTGTCCGTGGCGCGGACCAGAACTGGCGCCGTCAGCTCAACAAGCTGATCCAGGAGAACCAGGGGGAGATCAACAAGATCCTGCTCGATTTCGGGGTGCCGCTGCTGGACGAGAGCAATCATCTGATCACCGCCGAGGCTGCGGCGAAGCCATGATCGGTCGGCTCAGCGCTGCGGCATTGGCAGGCGTGCTGCTGATCGCCGCGGCGGTGCGGGCCGATGATCTCGTGCCGGAGCCGGACAGCTATCGCACCGAGAACTATCGCGCGCCGGTGCCGACGACCCTGAGCGGAGCGCGCGTGCTGTCGACGCGGGAGACCGAGGCGATCTGGCGCGCGAAGTCCGCCGTCTTCGTCGATGTGTTGCCGCGGCCGCCCAAGCCGAAGAACCTGCCGGCCGGGACGGTGTGGCGCGAGCAGCCGCGCCTGGACATTCCCGGCAGCATCTGGCTGCCCGACACCGGCTACGGGGTGCTGGCGCCCCAGACCGAGGACTATCTGAAGCGCGGCCTTGCCCGCGCTTCCGAGGGCGATTTGAGTCGTCTGCTCGTGTTCTACTGCCTCGAGGATTGCTGGATGTCGTGGAATGCCGCCAAGCGCGCGCTGACCTATGGCTACCGCAACGTCGCGTGGTATCCGGACGGGACCGACGCCTGGAGCCGCGCCGACCTGCCGCTGCAGCAGACGCAGCCCGAGCCGCGGCCTGAGGAGTGAGCGGAGAGGGCGGCGGTAGCGCATCAAATCAGCTACTCCATGTCCTGCTGGATCTCGCGCGCTAGGGCGAACAGGCGCTGGTCGATCGCGGTCGGGACCTCGCAGACGAACTTCATCACGCGACGCCGGTCCTCGAAGATGCGCGTCTCCCAGTTCAACTGGTTGGTCATCTCCTCGACCTTGGCCTGATCCGGGTTGGGGCCGCTGTGCATCTCCTGCAGCGCGATGGTGTCGCCGCGCACCTTGTCGACGGCCTCGCGCTGCTTGCGCATGACGCGCTCGAGGCCGTTCATCACCGATGTCCGCTGCGCGTTCAGCGTGTCGAACAGCCCGGCGAACAGCAGCTTGCCCTTGCGTATCTTCTCCTCGGCCGTACCGGTGAGGAAATCGGCGACGTCCTTCTGGGCCTGCTCCAGCGGGATACGGCGCGCGGCAAGCTTGGCGACGAGCTCGGCCACCTTCGCATCGTCCTTCCAGCTCGCGCCGACATCGTCGATCGGCGGGCCGGACCACACGGCGGCGATCGAGATCTCCGGCACCTTGGCCTGCGGGCAGGGCCAATCCGGATAGCGCGGATCGGCGGCCTGCGCAGCACCTGCCGACGCAGCGATGGCGACGGCCGCCAGTGTCGTTCTGAACCTCATGCCTCGCCTCCGGGACCGCGCCTGACAAACCCCCGCGACGGATCGTAGGCCAGGATCGCGCCGATCATGAAGACGGCGGTGCAGCCGCCGACCACCGCGAGCGAAACCCAGTTCAGCTTGCCATATAGCGCGAAGCGGATGAGCTCGACCGCGTGGGTGAAGGGATTGGCTTCGCAGAGATAAGCCAGCCAGGGACTGCCTTCCTCGACCCGCCAGAGCGGGTAGAGCGCCGATGAGGCGAAGAACATCGGGAAGATCACGAAGTTCATGACGCCGGCGAAATTCTCGAGCTGCTTGATGCCGGAGGAGATCAGCATGCCCAGCGCGCCGAGCATCAGGCCGGACAGGATCAGCGCCGGCAGCACCGTCAGATAGCCCATCGGCGGCGGGGTGATGTCCCAGAACCAGGCGATGGCGAGAAACGCATAGACCTGCAGCACCGAGACGGCGGTGCCGGCGAGCAGCTTGCAGAACAGCAGATAGCCGCGCGGCAGCGGGCTCACCAGCAAGGTGCGCATGTTGCCCATCTCGCGGTCGTAGACCATCGACAGCGACGACTGCATGCCGTTGAACAACTGGATCATCGCCATCAGGCCGGGCGCGATATAGACCTCGTAGGGGATATAGGTCTCGTAGGGCGGGATGATCGAGATGCCCAGCACCTGGCGGAAGCCGGCGGCGAAGATGAACAGCCAGACCAGCGGCCGTACCAGCGCCGAGACGAAGCGCTCGCGCTGATGCAGGAAGCGCAGGCCCTCGCGCCAGACGATGCCGGTGAGGCAGGTGATGTATTCGCCGGCCGAAAAGCCGCTGCGTGTGGGTGTGGGCGCGTGCACGGTGGTGACGGTCATGGCTCGGAGCTCCGCGCCGGACTGGCCTGGGTCGTCAGCCGCGCGAACGCCGCGTTGACGTCGGTCGCACCGGCCTCGGCGATGACCTGCGGGACGGGCCCGCGCGCCAGCACGCGGCCCTGATGCAGCACGACGAGATCATCGGTCGCGGCGATCTCGTCGAACAGATGCGTCGCCCAGAGCACGCCGATGCCCTGCTCGGCGACGAGCTGACGGACATGGCCGACGATGTCGGCGCGGGCCTTGACGTCGAGGCCGACGGTGGCCTCGTCGAGCAGCAGGAGGCGCGGCCGGTGCAGCAGGGCGCGAGCAATCTCCAGCCGGCGCATCTGGCCGCCGGAGAGGTCGCGCACCTTGCTGCCGGCGCGGTCGGCGAGGCCGATGCGCGCCAGCAGCTCCTCGCTGCGCGCGCGGGCCTCGCGGCGCGAGATGCCGTGCAGCGCGGCGTGGTAGAGCAGGTTCTGCGTCAGCGACAGATCGAGGTCGAGCGTGCGCGGCTGGAACACGACGCCGAGCAGCCGCAGCGCCTCGCCCGGCGTGCGGCCGATGTCATGGCCGAAAATGCCGATCTGGCCGGTCTGCACTGCGAACAGCCGGGTGATGAGCGAGAACAGCGTGCTCTTGCCGGCGCCGTTGAGACCGAGCAGGGCGGTGAAGCTCGCAGGCTGGACGGCGAAGCTGACGTCGTTGAGCGCCTTGCGTGCACCGTAGGAATGGCTGACGCCGGCGACCGACAGCGCCGGCACCTGGTCGGAGGCCGGCTGCGGGGTGGCGCCTGTGGCGTCGAGAGCGGGTGCGTTCTGCGTCGTCATGGCTGTGCAATCGTGATGCCCCAGGGCAGCTCGCCGACCTGGATGGTCTTGATCACCTTCTGCGCGGCGACATCGATCACCGAGACATCGTTGGAGACGCCGTTGGTGACCAGAAGATATTTCTCATCCGGCGTGAACTCCATGTGCCAGACGCGCTGGCCGACCAGGAGATATTTCTTCACCTCGTGGGTGGTGCCGTCGACGATGGCGACGCGATTGGCGGGGCCGAGCGCGACGAAGCCGGTCTTGCCGTCCTTGGTCAGGGCGATTCCGACCGGCTGGATCGCCTCGCTGCGCAGGCCGGGCACGGCGAACTTGATCTTGCCGGTGACCTCGCGCTTGGCGGGGTCGATGATCGAGACGGTGCCGCCAATCTCGGCCGAGACCCACAGCTCCGAGCCGTCGCTCTTGAACTCGGCAAAGCGCGGCCGCGCATCGACCAGCACGTTGGCGACGATCTTGCGGGTCGCCGTGTCGATGAAATGCGCCATGTTGGTGGTTTCGGAGGTGCAGATCAGGATCTTGCCGTCCGGACTGAGCATCATGCCCTCCGGCTCGACGCCGACCTGGACGTCGCCGATGCGGACGCGCTTCTCGAGGTCGAGCACCGTGACCGTGTTGTCGTTCTCGTTGGCGACATAGAGCGTCTTGCCGGCGGCGTCCTGCGCGAACAATTCGGGATCGGGGCCGGAGGGCAGGGTATCCACCACCTCCATCTTCTTGGCATCGATCACCTGGATGGTGTCGTCGTCGCCGACTGCCACCATCACGAACTTGCCGTCGCGCGTGAACGCGATCCCGCGCGGCCGCTGGCCGACCTTGATGGTCTTGGTGACCGTCCAGGTGTCGGTGTCGATGACGGAGACGGTGTTGCCCTTCTCGTTGGAGACGAAGGCGACGTAGGCGGAGGCGGAGGCTGCATGGGCCATGACGAGTGCGGCGATGAGCAGGCTGACTGCTGTGCCGAAGCGCTTGCAAAGCTGCGATCGCCCTTCGGGACGCGCGTGTGCGGAAGGCTCCACACCAGCACGCATGTCGGCCCGGCATATCGGACTAGGCATTCTCATCAGCATGGTTCGATCCGACATCATTGCAGCTTGCACTTGGTTTCGGGGCGGTCGACGCCGAGCGTGTCGAGTTCGGAGACCTGGTGCAGAAAGCCCTCCTGCGGCGAGACCGAGACGATCATGCGGCCGTCGGCCAGAAGGATCGGCTGGCGCAATTGCAGGTTCCAGTCGCGCAGGGAGAGGCGGGTGCCCTTGAAGGCGGCGATGGTGAAGTTCGGGCCCTTGAGGTAGTCGGCCATCGTCTTGGCGTCGCCGGAGTTGGTGCGCGAGGCGGCCTCGCCGACCATGCGCACGGCCATCCAGGCCTGCATGTCCAAGGCGTCCATGCGGCGCGAGGCGAGCTTCATGAAGCGGTTCTGCAACTGCGTCGCCCCCCACTGGTCCTGCGCCGGATCCCAGCTCGTCGGCCGCAGGCCGGCGGAGCCCGCGACGGGGCGCGGATCCCAGGTGCGGTAGGGCAGATAGTTGGCGAACACCTCGCTCTCGTCGGCGGTGACCAGCACGTCATAGGCCGGCGCCTTCTGCGTGAACACCGGCATCTGGCGCTGGATCAAGGTCACGCCGCTGTCGGTGCGGCGCGCGCCGCCGGTGTCCTCGAAGGTCCGCTCCTCGACGATCTTGGCGCCGAAGCGGGTGGCGGCGCGGCGCAGCGCGTCGGCGAACAGTCTGTCGCTGTCGTGCGAGCCGGTGACGAGCAGCCAGCGCTTCCACTGCTTCCAGACCAGATATTGCGCCAGGCCGTCGGCCAGCATCGAGCGCGTCGGTGCGACATGGATGACGTTGGCGCGGCAGTCCTGCTCACGCAGGCGGTCGTCGGTGGCGCCGACATTGAGCAAGGTGACGCCGCGGCCCCGCAACGCATCTGCGGCCTTCAGCACCGCATCCGCCGGCAGGTCCACGAGGACGAATCCCGTCTTGCCGGCGAGCTCATTGGCGGCCTGCGCGGCGTCCTCGTCATCCTTGACGCGGCGGTCGATCAAAGTGAAGCGCTGGTTGAGGAACTTGCCGGTGGTGTTGTTGTCCTCGATCGCGAGCTTCGCGCCGGCCACGCCATCATCGGCCGCAGGCTGGTCGAGCGGCGACAAGGTCTGCGGCAAGCTCGCGCGGCCGAGATAGCCGATCGCGATGTCGACCGGATCCGCCGCGCTGGCGGCGGTTGCGGCGGCGATGAGGCCGATCGCGCCCATCAGAGATCGGGCCAGAACTCCCAGGACCACACGTCCTCCCATTGTTCCCTCGTCCTTGTCCGGCGAGGTTTCGCCTTGCAAGATGAACGAATTGGCCTAGCTTTCAACCCCACTTTTCGCCGCTGTCGCGTCATTTCGGATCACGACCTTGAAACCTGCCGTTCTCCCCGCGTTCCTGATCCTGATGTCTGCGACATCAGTGCATGCCGAGCCGACCAAGGTGGCGGTGTTCGACTTCGAGCTGATCGACACCAGCCTGCAGGGCGAGGTGCAGGGCCCGCGCCAGGACGAGCAGAACAGGCTGGCGCATGCGGCCGAGCAACTGCGCGCGGCGCTGCAGGACTCCGGACGTTTTCGCGTGCTCGACATCGCTCCCGTCAACGATGCGGCGCACCACAGCAATCTGCAGGCTTGCGGCGGCTGCGACGTCAAGCTCGCGGGCGACATCGGCGCCGATCTCGCCATCACCGGGACGGTGCAGAAGGTCTCCAATCTCATCCTCAACATGAACATCTATCTGCGCGACGTTCATACCGGCAAGCCGGTCGCGGCGATGACTGCGGATATGCGCGGCAACACCGACGAATCCTGGACGCGCACCATGGCTTGGCTCGTCCGCAACCGCCTGCTGGCGCCGAACTACGGCGCGCCGCAGGCGCAGTAGCTGACGAGATATGACGGTGCATTCTCGCGGCGAATGACGCCCGAGCTTTGCGTGCCGGTCGCCCCTTGGAAAACAAGAGGCGCAGGGAAGGCCGGGAGCCTGCCGCCCCCATGGCCCGCCTGCGACAAGAAATGCAGGCGGCAGGTACCACAGGTTCGGCTGGGACATCCCGGCCCTCCCTGCGCGGATGGTCTTAACGGTTGCTTCGCGTTCTCCCCGGTGCGCCGGGCGTTCTGGTCACCGTGCGCGACGACGCGCTGTGAGCGCGCCGCCGCGGAGGCATCGGCATCGGGATGCCAGGACCACGCGACTTGGCCGTACGCCGTGACGCGTTCGTCCGCACGCTCTCACGGGGCATGTGATGCCCTGAGCATGCTGCGCGCCGCCGGCGTCCACCGCATCCCACCTCCACGTTCGTGACGACCGCGATACGCCCTCTCGACGAGGCGGGATGGCGCTAGACAATCACGATTTCCGGAAAAACGAAAGTGAAATTTTTGTTGCCGCCGGGCTGGACACTGGGATCGCCTTGTGGCGCCGAGCGAAATCCCCGTCGTCGCGCACGTGGAATCCGGGCGCCGGGCACGACAAGAACGCCTCGACGGGCGCGTCATCGCACCCGTCGGGCAAATCACGTCCGCGGCTGATATCAGCGTGCGAGCCGCGCCGCGTGCCAGCGCAGATGATCGGCCATATAGGTCGAGATGAAGTAGTAGCTGTGGTCGTAGCCCTCCTGCTTGCGCAGCAGCAGCGGGATGTGGGCCTTGTCGCAGGCCGCCTTGAGCAGCTCCGGGCGCAACTGCTGGGTCAGGAACTGATCGGCGGTGCCGACATCGACCAGCAGGTCGGAGACGCGCGCGCCGTCCTCGATCAGCGCCACCGCGTCGTGCTTGCGCCACGCCGCCTTGTCGGCGCCGAGATAGCCGCCCAAGGCCTTCTCGCCCCACGGCACCTGCGAGGGCGCGACGATCGGCGAGAACGCGCTGGCCGCGCGGTAGCGGTCCGGGTTGCGCAGCGCCACCGTGAGCGCGCCATGGCCGCCCATCGAGTGGCCCATCACCGACTGGCGGCGCGGATCGACCGGGAAGTTCGCCGCGACCACGCTCGGCAGCTCCTCGGTGACGTAGCTCCACATCCGGTAGTTCTTCGCGAACGGCGCCTCGGTCGCGTCGACATAGAAGCCGGCACCGAGGCCGAAATCATAGGCATTGTTGGGATCGCCCGGCACGCCGTCGCCGCGCGGCGAGGTGTCGGGCGCCACGAAGACCAGGCCGAGCTCGGCGCAGGCGGCACGAAACTCGCCCTTCTCGGTGACGTTGGCGTGGGTGCAGGTCAGGCCGGAGAGATACCAGACGACCGGCAGCTTCGCGCCGTCGGCATGCGGCGGCACGAACACCGAGAACGTCATCTCGGTCTTGGTCTCCTGGCTGGCGTGGCGGTAGACGCCCTGGACGCCGCCATGGGACTTGTTCTGGGAGACGGTCGTGAGGGTCATGGGATCACCTGTTCGGCAATGATGTCGGGCCGCTGGCGCGCGTGCCGCCAACGCGTGTCAGGCTGCGTCGTTCAATCGGGACGAGTCAAGCGACGCCGTTCTCGATCGCCAAACGCACCAACTCGCCGGATGTTCGCACGCCGAGCTTCTGGCGGATGATCGAGGAGGTGTTGGCGACGGTCTTGTAGGACGAGTGGATCAGCCAGGCAATCTCCGACAGGCTCTTGCCGGCGCTGAGCAGGCGAAGGATCTCGAGCTCCCGCGAGGTCAGTTTCGCCAGCGGGCTCTGCGCAACCGCGGCGCCCGCGAAGGCGATGCTGCGCGCGATCGCAGGCGGCAGATAGCTGCCGCCGCGGGCGACCTCGCGGATCGCCTCGGCGAGATCGTTCGGATCGCCGCTCTTCGAGACGTAGCCCTTGGCGCCGATGTCGATGGCGCGCGCGGCGAACACCGGATCGTCGTTCATGCTGAACATGATCAACCGGGCATTGGCATCGTGGGCGAGGATGCGCCGCGCGAGCTCGAAGCCGGAGACGGTCGGCAGGTTGATGTCGACGACGCAGACGTCCGGCCGGCGCGCGATGAAGCTGGCTTCGCCGCTCTCGGCATCGGCGGCTTCGAGCAGCTCGAGGTCCGGATCGGTCGAGAGCAGGGCCCGGCAGCCTGATGCCACAATGGGATGGTCATCGACGATCAGTACGCGCATGGCCTTGGGGTCCCGGACTTCCAACTCGCGTCATTGTTGCGATGCATCATGGATGCATGCTGCGCGATATTGCATGATGTTGCAATTAGATCGCCGGCGGATTTGTCTGTCAATGTGAGTGCGTATGAAACACGGTGGCCGTGAGGCGGAGAGAATGTGGCAGAATTGGTCGTTGCGGACCCGCATCAACGTGCTGCTGGCGCTGCTGCTGACGCTGGGCCTCGCCATCAACATCGGCCGTCTCGTGCTGGAGGCGGCGCCGCGCGTGCTGGCGGAGGACCAGAGCGTCATCCGCCTGACGCGGGCCTTTGTCGAGACCATCATGGACGAGGTCAACGACGCGCCGGATCCGAGCGCGCGCCTCGATCGGATCGTCGGCGATCTCCGACAGCTTCGTCACGTCAGCGTGAGACGGCAGGGCATGCCGGTGCAGACCCCGCCCTCTCCGGGCGTCGGCCGCGCGGCGCCGGCATGGTTCATCGCACTGGTGCATCCCGACAAGACCTCGGTGAGCATGCCGGTCATCGTCGCGGGGCGGAGCGAAACGCTGGTGATCACGTCGCACCCCGACGACGAGATCGCGGAAATCTGGGACGGCATCGTCACCCAGCTCGTCGTCGGCTCGCTGGTCGGGCTGGCGCTGTTTGCGATCACCATGCTCGTGGTCGGTCGCGCGCTGGCGCCGCTTTCGGATCTGTCGGACGCGATGAGCCAGATCGAGGCCGGCGCCTACGATACCCGCGTCAAGCCGGGCGGCGCGCCCGAGCTCGCGGCGCTCTGCGCCAAGCTCAACCATCTCGCCGGCGCGCTCGGTGAGGCGGTGGAGGAGAAGCGCCGCCTGGCCGAGCGCACGGTGTCGCTGCAGGACCACGAGCGCAAGGAGATCGCGCGCGAGCTGCACGACGAGTTCGGGCCGCATCTGTTCGCGCTGCGCGCCCATGCCAGCGCGCTGATGCGATTGCCGGACGCTGCGACGCTCGACGTCGCGGCGATGCGCCGGCACGGCCAGGCGATCCTCGACCAGGTCAACGCCGTGCAGCAGTTCAACCGCCGCATCCTCGAGCGGCTGCGGCCCGTGGGTCTCGCCGAGCTGGGCCTGCGCGAAGCGCTCGGCGCGTTGGTGCGGCTGTGGCGGGAGTCGCGGCCCGAGGTCGCGATCGAGACCAGGTTCACCGACACGGTCGTGCGCAGCAATGAGACGGCGGAGCTGACGATCTATCGGGTGGTGCAGGAAGCGCTGACCAACGTGTTCCGCCACGCCGAGGCCACCACGGTCGACGTCACCATCGAGCCGCTGCAGCAGACGACGGCCGGTCATCGCCGCAGCTACACGCGGGTGCGCGTCCGCGACGACGGCCGCGGGTTCAGCCCGGAGCACAAGCTCGGATTCGGCCTCACCGGCATGCGCGAGCGGCTGCTGGCGCTCGGCGGCACGCTGACGGTGGCTTCTACCGGCACGGGCGTCACGATCGAGGCCATGGTGCCGGCGGATGCAGCGTGAGCCGTGGGCTAGGAACCAACGATCGGACGGCGCATTCAACGAGCTACTTGCAAGGGGCGTGAGCCGCAATCCGGAGCACGCGCCGGCAGCTCGCGGTGATCAGATGTCCAGAACCTTGCCTGTGCTGAGCGGCGCAGCCCTGCTGGCCGCGCTGTCGTTCCACAATGCCGTCGCGCGTGACGACGGCCGCTACGCCGACTCGCCGCTCAAGGGCTGGTTCGACAGCCTCAAGAGTGGTCGCGGCCCGTGCTGCTCGGACGCCGACGGCTTCGCGGTGTCCGATCCGGATTGGGACCTCGAAGGCACGCATTACCGGGTGCGGCTCGACGGTCAATGGATCGTCGTGCCGGACGATGCGGTCATCACGGAGCCCAACCGTGCCGGGCGCACCATGGTGTGGCCGATCAAGGGATCACTCGGCACTTCCATCCGCTGCTTCATGCCGGGCAATCTGAGCTGAAGAGGCGGTGCGCCGCGTTCTCTCGCCGCGCCGCTGCGGCGGATCGCCCGTGCGCGCCGTGCCTTGGAACTTCGTCTCGTTCGGATGATTGCCACGCAAGGTCATGCCACCGAGGCAGCCGCATGCGAGGGAGAACCATGGACCGGACCAGCGACACTGAACTTCAGGAGAGGATTCGCAGGCGCGCTCACCAGCTCTGGGAGCAGGCCGGCCGGCCCGACGGCCGCGAGGATGAGTTCTGGTATCAGGCCGAGCGTGAGATCGGCGAGATGAGCGAGCTTCACGACGAGGCGACGGCGCCGCCGCCGACGATCCTGCCGGGGTGAGTGCGAGCAGAAAAAGGACGAACTGATGAGCAAGGAAACGCCGAAGGACGATCCGCGCCAGGACAGCGACTGGGGCTCGATGAAGCAGACCGACAAGCCCTGGGCCGAGAAACCCGAGAAGGAGCAGCGCTCGGAAGCGGCGAAGGACCTCGAGAAGTGGGGCGAGAGCAAAACGCATTGAGGTGGGCGGAGATGCGCCGCTCTCGCGCGATCGATGAACTCCAGGAGTGTTGAGGAAGGCCTCGTTCAACCCGGCCGTCGTTGCGGGCCGCAGCGCTGCCTCTCTCTGCCCTTCAAGGGAAGGAGGGAGGGGGCGGCCGCAGCCGGGACCATGGCCCGTATCGCCTCAGCAAGGATGAGATGAACAACGCCGAGATGAAGGCGTCTCTCCGTTGACGGGGACCCGTGCCGTCACGCGGTGTGACCCGGATCGACATCATCCGGCGTCTTCTTGTCGCGCTGCGGCGTCATCTTCGCCGGATCCTTCGCGCCCGGCACGCCGCGCGGGCCGAGCTGATCGCGCTGGATGTCGTCCTCCGAGCGGTCGGGCTCGCGTCCGTTGATGGGGAGGTCTTTTGCCATCGCCTGATCCTCTCGCTGTTCGCATCAGGGCAATGCGCGCGGTGTGCTCACGTTCCGCGCGATCCGCGCGCCGCGGCGGCAGGAACGCCGCCCCGGCGCTGCGATTGAAGCTGCAGCAACCTGCAGGAGATCAAGATGTCCGATCATCATCCCAAACCGCCGTTTCCGCCGCAGTCACAGGCCATGCCGGGAACGACCGCGGCGATGCAGCCGCGGCCCGACCATGGCGAGGCCAGCTACAAGGGCTCGGGAAAACTGACCGGCAAGAAGGCCGTCATCACCGGCGGCGACAGCGGCATCGGCCGTGCGGTCGCGATCGCCTATGCGCGCGAGGGCGCCGACATCCTGATCGCCTACCTGCAGGAGCACGATGATGCCAGGGAGGTGAAAGCGCTGGTCGAGAAGGAGGGCCGCAAGGCGGTGCTGATGCCCGGCGACATCCAGGACCCCGCGCATTGCAGGGCCATCATCCGGCGCGCCGTCGATGAGCTCGGTGGCATCGACATTCTCGTCAACAACGCCGCCCATCAGGCGACGTTCAGCGACATCGGCGACATCTCGGACGAAGAATGGGAGATGACGTTCCGCACCAACATCCATGCGACGTTCTATCTCGCCAAGGCGGCCGTGCCGCACATGAAGCCGGGGAGCGCGATCGTCAACACGGCCTCGGTCAATTCCGACATGCCCAATCCGACGCTGCTCGCCTACGCCACCACCAAGGGCGCGATCCAGAACTTCACCGCGGGTCTCGCCCAGATGCTGGCCGATAAGGGCATCCGCGCCAACGCGGTGGCGCCTGGTCCGATCTGGACGCCATTGATCCCCTCGACCATGCCGGAGGAAAAGGTGAAGACGTTCGGCCAGCAGGTGCCGATGAAGCGCCCCGGCCAGCCGGCCGAGCTGGCCACCGCCTATGTGATGCTCGCCGATCCCCTGTCGAGCTACACGTCGGGGACGACGGTCGCCGTCACCGGCGGCAAGCCGGTCATCTGAGGACCAGTGCACATCGTCTGCTGTCGCATTTGTCCGACATCCGACAAGTCCGTGCGTCGGCACGTCATACGCATGCCGGTGCTACGCGGCGGACATCATCGCGCACGGCGCGGGCTCGGCCTGCACCGGCCACACCGCCGCAGCGGCCGTATCACCCTGTCGCTCGTCGAGAATCCGCTTCACCGAGCGCGAGCAGAGGCCGCATTGGACCGTGCAGCCGAGACAATCATACACTTGCGCCGGCGAGCCGAAGACGATGTCGGCCGCCGTGACGATGTCGCGAATGGCCGTGTCGCTGATGACGTTGCAGGAACAGATGATCATGGCTGTTGCTCGCTCCTGCAAACGATAAGCAACCGGGATGCCAAGGTCGGCGCGCACGGCGCGGGCTAGTCAGAATCGTTCGAAGCGACCTGATGCGCGGGCACGCTTGCGGTCGTCCCGATGCGGTTCGCGGCATGCAGCCGTATTGCGGCCAACGTCGCCTGGGCGAGCGCCTGTCCCTGCGCATCGATCCCGGTCCACTGCGCATGACGGCCGCGGGAATCGATCTCGGCGAGCGCGACGCCGGCCGGCACGTCGCTGCCGTCGCGGACGATGCCGCGCAGGATGCCGTCATAGGGGGCCGTGACCGGTGCGCCGGAGAGATGGCCGATCACGAAGCCCTTGTAGATGCGCGTGCCGATCTCGATCGGGGTATGCCATCGGCCCTCATGCGGCGAATGCACCAGGCGCTCGACACCGACGAGCGCGCCGACGTCATCCGTTGCCAGCGTCCAGCCCTCGCGCACGATCTGGCCGAGCCGGCCCGGCCGAGTCTCGATTGCGATATCGCAATTGGCTGATGGCGAGAAGCCCGGACCGATGCCGATCGAGAGCCGCGTCATGCCGCGCAAATTCGGGGTCACCGCGCGCCGCTGCATCCGCGCGTCGATCAGGACGTCGATGGTACGGACCGGCAGGAGATCGAGCAACCCGAGTGGAGTG
Source organism: Bradyrhizobium sp. HKCCYLS3070 (assembly GCF_051167575.1). Classification (NCBI taxonomy): domain Bacteria; kingdom Pseudomonadati; phylum Pseudomonadota; class Alphaproteobacteria; order Hyphomicrobiales; family Nitrobacteraceae; genus Bradyrhizobium; species Bradyrhizobium sp. HKCCYLS3070. The sequence continues at coordinate 55,068 of NZ_JBNPTI010000005.1, read as the reverse complement.
ACAAGGACGTGCCGGGGATTGCCGAGCGCCTTGAACACCTCCATCGTGCTCTCGATGCGCTCGCCCGTCACGTTCTCGATGCGGACCGTGTCGCCGAACAGGGCGTCGTGAAACGCCATCTTACGGCGCATGACCGGCGGATTGGGATCATGCGACAGCACCACGCAGAAGCCCGCACGATGCAGATGCACGCCGATCGCCGACGCGACATCGTTGGTCCCGAGGACCACGGCGAAGCGCACTGCATTCGTCCCCATGTCCTGGTCCATACGGTGTTGGCGTCTCGTGGCTGTCGGTCGTGCGACTGACAAGCGGTCTTCCAGTTCGAATGATCAGATCCGTCGAGCAAGAGTTGGACCATCAGGCATCGTTCTGAAAACGATCGCTCTGTGAAGGTCCTGCAAAGGACGCGGCACAAAAGCCGACGCTGGATGTGTCCAGAACCCGCCAATCTGTCGCGAACCCGACAGGAAAAGCTGCTTTGCCCGCCGTTTTCGCTGGCCCGGAATCTGCACAACCAGCGCATGGCGATACCCCTGGTATTTCCGATCGTTACGGAGCCTGCGCCCAGATCACGTCTGCGGCAAAGGCAGCAGCCGAAGCTTGGCAGCCGGCGTCTTGGTGGCGTTGCGGCGCAGGATCAGGACGGATGAGGTGAGCCTCGATCTCGACCAGGACGTCCGCGATCCCGCCATGGAGGCGGCTCAGACCATCACGGCGTGCCCGTTCCATCGAGACGTGGCGGCCGCCGAGCGGCCCGCGCGCGCCGAGCAGAAAACGCTCGTGCTGACCGGCGGCTCGCGCGGCATCGGTCATGCGACCGCAAAGCTGTTCTCCGACGCCGGCTGGCGCATCATCACCTGCTCGCGCCAGCCGTTCGACGGCGGCCGCTGTCCGTGGGACGCCGGTCCCGACAACCACGTCCAGGTCGATCTGAGCGATCGCAAGGCGATCCCGCGTGCGATTGCCGACATCAAGCAGCGGCTCGACGGCGCGCCGCTGCATGCCCTGATCAACAATGCGGCGATCTCGCCGAAGGCCGAGGACGGTGGCCGGCTGGATTCGCTCGCGACCTCGGTCGAGACTTGGATGACCGTCTTTCACGTCAACTTTCTCGGACCGATCCTGCTCGCGCGCGGGCTGTTCGAGGAGCTGAAGCGCGGGCAGGGCGCGGTCGTCAACGTGACGTCGATCGTCGGCACCCGCGTCCATCCGTTTGCGGGCACTGCCTATGCGACCTCGAAGGCGGCGCTCGCCTGCCTGACCCGCGAGATGGCGCACGATTTCGCGCCGCATGGCATCCGCGTCAACGCCATCGCCCCAGGCGAGATCAAGACCGAGATGGTGTCGCCGGAGACCGAGGCGCGGTTCTCGCCGCTGATTCCGATGCGCCGGATCGGCGCGCCGGAAGAGGTCGCCAAGGTGCTGTTCTTCCTGTGCTCGGATGCGGCGAGCTACGTGACCGGCGAGGAGATTCAGATCAATGGGGGGCAGCACCTCTAGGTTGATCACCGCCGCGCGCGGCCGACACGCGGATGTGAACGCGTCATGCCGTGGCTGGCCGCAAGAAGACGAGCGGCGGGCCGCAAGTGGAAAGTTGGTGTTCAGGTGTCGTCCGTTGCGATCCGGTCGCAAACAGGCCGGCGGATGCGCAGCTATCAGGTGTCGAGTAGACAACGCGAAATCGTCAGGCGCACCGTTTTGCCGCCCGTGCGGACGTGCAATGCACGCATCGCGACGGGTGTAAACTAATTTGTTAACATCATGAAAGCCTGCAGCTTTTCTGGCCTGTCCGTTGCACACTACTTCTGCGGCAATGCAGCAAAGTTAGGCACGACAATCATCTGCAGTTAAGGGAGGATGTTAGAACACCTACAATCACGGGCGGCTTCACCAAGGCGTTCGTGACGATCAGAGAAGCGACCATGGTCCAAACGGAAACACGTCAGGTCGAAGCTCAGGACGTCAGGTCCAACGCCGTGCCGATCCCGCTCAGCGAGATCGCGCTGACCGGAATTTTCGAAATCTCGAAAATCCTCGCCGCGCCGACGCGGCTGGAGATCACCCTCGCCAACGTCGTCAACCTGCTGCAGTCCTTCATGCAGATGCGCCACGGCGTGGTGTCGCTGCTCGCCGATGACGGCATTCCCGATCTCGCAGTCGGGGCCGGGTGGAGCGAAGGCAGCGATCAGCGCTATCGCGAACGTCTGCCGCAGAAGGCGATCGACCAGATCGTCGCCACCGCCGTGCCGCTGATCGCGGAGAACGTCGCCGATCATCCCGCCTTCAGCGCCGCCGACGCGGTCACGCTCGGCGCCTGCGCCGACACCCGCGTCTCCTTCCTCGGCGTTCCCATCCGCATCGACCAGCGCGTCGTCGGCACGCTGACGATCGACCGTGTCTGGGACGGCCGCGCCGTGTTCCGGCTCGATTCCGACGTCCGCTTTCTGACCATGGTCGCCAACCTGATCGGCCAGACCATCAAGCTTCATCGGGTCGTCGCGCGGGACCGCGAGCGGCTGATGGCGGAAAGCCACCGGCTGCAGAAGGAGCTGTCGGAGCTGAAGCCGGCGCCGAAGGATCGCAAGAAGGTGCTGGTCGACGGCATCGTCGGCGACAGCCCGGCGCTGCGCGCACTGTTGGAAAAGATCAACGTCGTCGCCAAGTCGAATGCGCCGGTGCTGTTGCGGGGCGAATCCGGCACCGGCAAGGAGCTGGTGGCGAAGGCGATCCATGAACTGTCCAATCGCGCGAAGCGGCCGTTCATCAAGATCAACTGCGCCGCATTGCCGGAGACGGTGCTGGAGTCGGAGCTGTTCGGCCACGAGAAGGGCGCCTTCACCGGTGCGATCAACGCGCGCAAAGGCCGCTTCGAGCTGGCCGACAAGGGCACCTTGTTCCTCGACGAGATCGGCGAGATCTCGCCGGCGTTCCAGGCCAAGCTCTTGCGGGTGTTGCAGGAGCAGGAGTTCGAGCGCGTCGGCGGCAACCAGACCATCAAGGTCGATGTCCGCATCGTCACCGCCACCAACCGCAACCTCGAGGAGGCGGTGTCGCGCAACGAGTTCCGCGCCGACCTCTACTACCGGATCAGCGTGGTGCCCATCAAACTGCCGCCGCTGCGCGAGCGTCGCAGCGACATTCCGCAGCTGGCGCGCGAGTTCCTGCGCCGCTTCAATTGCGAGAACGAGCGCGATCTGACGTTCGACGTCAGCGCGATCGAGGTGCTGATGCATTGCGGCTTCCCCGGCAACGTGCGCGAGCTGGAGAACTGCGTGCAACGGACCGCGACCATGGCGACGGGCTCGGCGATCGGTATGGACGACTTCGCCTGCAGCCGCAACGAGTGCATGTCGGCGATCCTGTGGAAGGGCAACACGGTGACCCCGCCGCCGCCGCGCGGCCAGCCGATCGTGCCGCTGCCGATCCTGCCGCGGACCTCGGCGCCGGTCGAGGCTCCCGTCGAGTTGCCGGCGATCGATGCCGATGACGGCGAGTATTCCGATAGTTCGGAGGGCGGCGCCGTGCCGGAGCGCGACCGAATCGTGCAGGCGATGGAGCGGTCCGGCTGGGTCCAGGCCAAGGCCGCCCGCCTGCTCGGCCTCACGCCGCGTCAGATCGGCTACGCGCTGAAGAAGCACAACATCGAGGTCAAGCGGTTCTGAGCGGCGCGGCTTGATGGGATCGAAGGGCGCGCAGTAGCGCGCCCTTCTTCGTTTGGACTTTGACGCTCCGGCGTTGCCCCAATCTCCTCCGTCATTCCGGGGCGACGCACGCGCGAAGCGCGACGAGCCGGAATCCATTTCGCCGCGCGATCTGCCGCACGGTGGATTCCGGGCTCGTGCTGCGCACGCCCCGGAATGACGGAGGAGCGACCTGGGTCACGACCGGCGTTCGCGCGCGAGGTGACATCGGACAATTGCGCAGTGAGACCTCGACTCCGACGACACGCTGCTCCCGCCCTGTCGCACTTGCGACATGCTGTCGGGAGAGCGACAGCTCGCCGCGACCTGCGACGTTTAGAATCCTCCTTAGAAATCAACCAAATGCTCTCTGGCACGGCGCTTGAAAGATATCGCGCGAATGACATCGCTCGATGTCGCACGGATCGCGGGGAGCTGCACATGGCCTACAAGATCATCGCCTCACAATGCACGGTCTGCGGGGCCTGCGAGTTCGAGTGCCCGAATGCGGCCATTCGGCTCAAGAACGACATGTACATCATCGATCCGAAGAAGTGCACGGAGTGCGAGGGCCACTTCGATGCGCCGCAATGCGCCGCCGTCTGTCCGGTGCCGGACACCTGCGTCCCCGCTTGACGCGGGCCGCGGCGGAAACATTGCAAGCGGAGTGAGAGATGGCAGCGGTTCAGGAGACCATTGATCGGGTCAAGGGCATCGACGTCGATCAATATCGCTACGGGTTCGAGACCGTCATCGAATCCGAGAAGGCTCCGAAGGGGCTGTCGGAAGACACCATCCGCTTCATCTCGGCCAAGAAGAACGAGCCGGCCTGGATGCTGGAATGGCGGCTGGAGGCGTATCGCCGCTGGCTGACCATGACGGAGCCGAGCTGGGCGCGTGTCGGATACCCGAAGATCGACTATCAGGATCTCTATTACTACGCGGCGCCGAAGCCGAAGAAGAAGGTGGCCTCGCTCGACGAGATCGACCCGGAGATCCTCAAGACCTACGAGAAGCTCGGCATTCCCCTGCGCGAGGTCGAGATCCTCGAAGGCGTCGAGCGCCCGGCTGGAGGCGCGGAAGCCGACGCCGATGGCGAGGCGGCCACGCCGCGCAGCAAGATCGCGGTCGATGCCGTGTTCGATTCGGTCTCGGTGGCGACGACCTTCAAGGAGGAGCTGAAGAAGGCCGGCGTGATCTTCATGCCAATCTCCGAGGCGCTGCGCGAGCATCCGGACCTGGTGCAGAAATATCTCGGAACGGTCGTGCCGACGACCGACAATTATTTCGCGACGCTGAACTCGGCGGTGTTCTCGGACGGCTCGTTCGTCTACATCCCGCCGGGCGTCCGCTGCCCGATGGAGCTGTCCACGTATTTCCGCATCAACGAGCGCAACACCGGCCAGTTCGAGCGGACGCTGATCATCGCCGACAAGGGCGCCTACGTCTCCTATCTCGAAGGCTGCACGGCACCCCAGCGCGACGAGAACCAGCTGCACGCCGCCGTCGTCGAGCTGGTCGCGCTGGATGATGCCGAGATCAAGTACTCGACGGTGCAGAACTGGTACCCTGGCAATTCGGAGGGCGTCGGCGGCATCTACAATTTCGTCACCAAGCGCGGCGACTGCCGCGGCACCAATTCGAAGATCTCCTGGACCCAGGTCGAGACCGGCTCCGCGATTACTTGGAAGTATCCGAGCTGCATCCTGCGCGGCGACAATTCCAGCGGCGAGTTCTACTCGATTGCGATCTCCAACGGCTTCCAGCAGGTCGACTCCGGGACCAAGATGATCCATCTCGGCAAGAACACGTCGAGCCGGATCATCTCCAAGGGGATCGCGGCGGGCCGCTCGCAGAACACCTATCGCGGTCTCGTCACGGCGCATCGCAAGGCCACCGGCGCGCGCAACTTCACCGCCTGCGATTCGCTGCTGATCGGCGACAAATGCGGCGCGCACACCGTACCCTACATCGAGGCCAAGAACTCGTCGGCGGTGTTCGAGCACGAGGCGACGACGTCCAAGATCTCTGAGGACGTGCTGTTCTACTGCATCCAGCGCGGTCTGTCGCAGGAAGAGGCGGTTGGGCTCGTCGTCAACGGCTTCGTCAAGGACGTGCTGCAGCAGCTGCCGATGGAGTTCGCGGTCGAGGCGCAGAAGCTGATCTCGATCTCGCTGGAAGGTTCGGTTGGATGACGGCGTCGCGCGGCGACAACATCACAAGGAGTGTTCGATGACGGCCTTGCTCGAAATCAAGGGGCTCCATGCCGAGATCGCCGGCGGACGGAAGATCATCCAGGGCCTGGACCTGACCGTGAACAAGGGCGAGATCCACGCCATCATGGGGCCGAACGGTGCCGGCAAGTCGACGCTGTCCTACGTGCTCGCCGGCAAGCCCGGCTACGAGGTCACCGCCGGTGAGGTCTATCTCAACGGCGAGGACCTCTTGGCAATGGAGGCCGATGAGCGCGCCGCCAAGGGCGTGTTCCTGGCGTTCCAATATCCGCTGGAGATCCCGGGTGTCGCGACCTTGACGTTCCTGCGGGCCGCCTTCAACGCCCAGCGGAAGGCGCGCGGCGAAGAGGAGCTGTCGTCGCCGGATCTTATCAAGCGCGTGCGCGAGATCGCCAAGACGCTCAACATCGACGCCGACATGCTGAAGCGGCCGCTCAATGTCGGCTTCTCCGGCGGCGAGAAGAAGCGCAACGAGACCCTGCAGATGGCGCTGCTGCAGCCCTCGCTCTGCGTGCTCGACGAGACCGATTCCGGTCTCGACATCGACGCGCTGAAGGTCGTCGCCAGCGGCGTCAATGCGCTGCGCTCGGCCGAGCGGGGCATGATCGTCATCACCCACTATCAGCGGCTGCTCGACTATATCGTGCCCGACATCGTTCACGTCTTCGCGGCGGGCCGCATCGTCCGCACCGGGACCGCGGACCTCGCGCGCGAGCTCGAGGCGACCGGTTACGCCCAGTATCAGAGCGAAGCGGCGTAGGGCGGAGCACGAGCATGGGCGTCGCGATCCGCAAGACCAAGGCCGAGCTCGGGCTGGCCGATCTGTACCAGGGCGCCCGCCGTTATCTGCCGGGCGGCGAGGAGATCACGGCGGTGCGCGCCGCCGCTTTTGACCGCTTCAACGCGGTCGGCCTGCCGCATCGGCGCGTCGAGGCCTGGCGCTACACCGATCTGCGCACGCAGATGAAGGAGGCCAAGCGGCTGGCCTCGCTGCCCGATGACGCCGCCAAGACCAAGGCGCGCGAGGCGAGCGACCTGTTCGCGGGCACCGGCTTCCGCAAGCTGATGATCGTTGACGGTGCCTTCGTGCCCGAGTTGTCCGACCTCGCCGATCTCGAGCCCGGCCTCACCATCCAGCCGATGGCCGACGCGCTCGCGGCCGACAAGCCGCTGCTGTCGCAGCGGCTCGGTCCGGTCGTGCCGGACGACGATCCGGCGCTGGCGCTCAACACCGCGCTGGCTGCCAATGGCGTCGTGATCCTGGTGGCGCCGGGCACAGCGCTGAGCCGGCCAATCCACGTCGCGTTCGTCACGACGAACTGGGTCGCAACCTCGATGTACACGCGGTCGCTGGTCAATATCGGAACTGGGGCCAGCGCCACCATCGTCGAGTCGCATCAGGGGCCCGACGGCAGCGAATATCAGGTCAACACCGCGATGCAGCTCGTCGTCGGCGACGAGGCGCGGATCGACCATGTCAAGGTGACCCGGGAGGGCGACAGCGCGCTGCACGTCTCCTCGCTGCTCGCGAATATCGGCGCGCGAGCGACCTTCAATCAGCTCGGCTTCGTCGCCGGCGGCAGCCTGGTGCGCAACCAGCTGTTCGTGCACATCGCGGGCGAGGGCACCGTAGCCGACATCCGCGGCGGATCGCTGCTGTCCGGCGCCCAGCATGCCGACACGACCTTGGCGATCGAGCATGCCGCCGAGAACTGCCAGAGCCGCGAGACCATCAAGGCTGTCGTCGGCGACACCGCGCGCGCGGTGTTCCAGGGCAAGATCACGGTCAGCCCCGGCGCGCAGAAGACCGACGCCAAGATGATGTCACGGGCGCTGCTGTTGTCCGACGAGGCCGAAGCCGACAGCAAGCCGGAGCTCGAAATCTTCGCCGACGATGTGCAATGCGGCCACGGCACCACGACCGGCGCGATCGATGACGAGCTGCTGTTCTATCTGATGGCGCGCGGCATTCCGCCGAAGGAAGCCAAGGCGCTGCTGATCCAGGCCTTCGTCGGCGAGATCATCGAGGGCGCTGCCAATGAGAGCGTGCGGGCGGCGCTGACGGAGGCGATGCTGGGCTGGCTCGGACAACGGGAGTAGGTGATGCATGCAGCGGTGCAGGGAAGCGGCTACGACGTTGGCCGCATCCGCGCGGATTTCCCGATCCTCGGCATGCAGGTCCACGGCAAGCCGCTGGTCTATCTCGACAACGCCGCGTCAGCGCAGAAGCCGCAGGCGGTGCTCGACCGGATGAACCAGGTCTACACGTCCGAATACGCCAACGTGCATCGCGGCCTGCATTATCTCGCGAACGCCGCCACCGAGGCCTACGAGGGCGCCCGCGCCAAGGTCGCGACGTTCCTCAATGCCGAAAGTCCGGAGCAGATCATCTTCACGCGCGGCGCCACCGAGGCGGTCAATCTGGTGGCGCAGACCTTCGGGCGCGAGCGGATCGGGCCGGGCGACGAGATCGTGCTGTCGATCATGGAGCACCACGCCAACATCATCCCCTGGCATTTCCTCCGGGAGCGGCAGGGCGCCGTGATCAAATGGGCTCCCGTCGACGGCGACGGCAACTTCCTGCTCGACGAGTTCGAGAAGCTGCTGACGCCGCGCACCAGGATGGTGGCGATGACGCAGATGTCGAACGTGCTCGGCACGGTGGTCCCGGTCAAGGAGGTCATCCGCATCGCGCATGACCGCGGCATTCCGGTGCTGATCGACGGCTCCCAGGCCGCCGTGCACATGGAGGTCGACGTCAGGGATCTCGACGCGGACTTCTACTGCATCACCGGGCACAAGATCTATGGCCCGACCGGCATCGGCGCGCTCTACGGCAAGCGTGAGCTGCTGGCGGCGATGCCGCCGTTCAACGGCGGCGGCGAGATGATCCGCGAGGTCTCGCGGGACTGGGTCACCTATGGCGATCCGCCGCACCGCTTCGAGGCGGGCACGCCGCCGATCGTGGAGGCCGCCGGGCTGGGCGCCGCGATCGACTACGTTGCCTCGATCGGCAAGCAGCGCATCGCGGCGCATGAGCATGATCTCGTCGCCTACGCCACCGAGCAGCTGCGCGAAATCAACTCGCTGCGCATCATCGGCAACGCCGCCGACAAGGGCGCGATCGTCTCGTTCGAGATGCAGGGCGCCCACGCCCACGACTTCGCCACGGTCATCGACCGCTCCGGCGTCGCGGTCCGCGCCGGCACCCATTGCGCCATGCCGCTGCTGGAGCGTTTTGGCGTCACCGCAACCTGCCGCGCGTCGTTCGCGATGTACAACACGCGCGAAGAGGTGGATGTGCTGGTACGTGCGCTGAAGAAGGCACAGGAGTTTTTCTCTTAAGAGCACTCGCTCCGTCCTGGCAGAGTTCCTACTGACTCGCATCTGGCGAGTTGGAATCGAGCATTCGCCAAGCTGGCGGTGCGCTCCCTCGCCCCGCTTGCGGGGAGAGGGTTGGGGTGAGGGGGACTCTCCACACGCACCAGACTCGCGGAGAGTCCCCCTCACCCGGATTGCATCTTCGATGCAATCCGGCCTCTCCCCGCACGCGGGGAGAGGCGAAGACTGAATGTGCCGCGCTATAGCGGCTTCATCAAAGCAACAAATCAAAACCTACGCCGCCGCAGCCATCGCCGCCTGCGCATCGGCCTTGATGCGGCTGACCATCGAGCGGAAGCCGTTGGAGCGCTGGGGCGTGAGATGCTCGCGCAGGCCCAGCTTCTCGAACAGGGCGATCGGATCGGCGGCGAGAACGTCCGGCGCGGTGCGGCCGGAGACCATCGCCAGGAGGATCGCGACCAGGCCACGCACGATGTGCGCGTCGCTGTCGCCGACGAAATGCAGCACCGGCGTTGCGGCGTCGTGCCGCACGGCGGTGGCGAGCCAGACCTGGCTGGTGCAGCCTTGCACCTTGTTGCCATCATTGCGGTCGATGTCAGGCAGCGGCGGCAGGCCGCGGCCGAGCTCGATCACGTAGCGGTAGCGGTCGTCCCAGTCGTCGAGCAGCGCGAAATTCTCGACGATGTCCTCGATGTCCGGTATCCCCGGCGTCGCAGTCTGGGTCATCCTCAACATCATCCTCTCCTCGTCATCGGCCGATCTCCGTAGATGCGGGGCCAGCTATGCCGTCATGTCAGGCTCGCTGCCGCGCCGCGCCAGCACGGAATCGACCGCGTGCGTGACCCCGTCGAAGGTGATTGGCTTGGCGATGATGGCTTCCGCGCCCTGCCGCAGGCCGGCCAGCGCGAGCGGCGACCGGGGCGATCCCGCGACCACGATGATGCCGGCCTGATGCATCTTCCGGGCGAGCATGCCGACCGTCTCGGCGCCGTCGTCCTCCAGGATGCTCATCCCGATGAGGACGGCGTCGGGCGAGGTCCGTGCCGCCTTGGTCAAAGCGTCGGCGGTCTCCGCGAAGGTGAAGGTCTCGTGACGCTCACTGAGAATGTAGCCGAGCGCCGAGCGGATCACCTGATCGGCTTCAATGACAAAGACGCGCGCCTTGCTCGCCATCAAAAGTACTCCTGCTGGCCCGTTCGAAAGCGGGTTTGATCTGCATCAAGCAAACTCCGTACCGCCGCTCCTGACCGGCCCCCGCGAGCGCTCCGCGGTGTTCTCTACGGAAGCGCCGCTCGGAGCCGCGGCGGCATGTGTCGTTTCGGACAGCACGGCGCGGGAGCGTCGGGTGGAAACCCCCGATGTCGGATTTGCAACAAGTCCATCCTAGCGCCGAGCTTGGCCGCATCTCTTTCAAAACATGGCCTTTTTAACGATTCCAAAGCTCTGGCACAGCCGTTGCAAAACTGGGCTCAGGCAATGGTTGAGGGCTGAGTGCACGCCGACGCTTCGGACGAGCGATGCTCTCCTTCCCAATAACCCGTCTGCCGGTTCTGGAGAGAGGACGCGGTCTCGCGATGCAAGGCGCATGCGGGACATTGGCAATCGGTTGATGGAGAGCAGAATGTCATCACTTCGACAAATCGCATTCTACGGCAAGGGCGGCATCGGCAAATCGACGACGTCGCAGAACACGCTCGCGGCGCTCGCCGAGATGGGTCATCGGATCCTGATCGTCGGCTGCGACCCCAAGGCGGATTCGACCCGCCTGATCCTGCACGCCAAGGCGCAGGACACGATCCTGAGCCTGGCTGCTGCCGCCGGCAGCGTCGAGGACCTCGAGATCGAGGAAGTCATGAAGGTCGGCTATCGCGACATCCGCTGCGTCGAGTCCGGCGGTCCGGAGCCGGGCGTCGGCTGCGCCGGCCGCGGCGTCATCACCTCGATCAACTTCCTGGAAGAGAACGGCGCCTATGAGGACATCGACTACGTGTCCTACGACGTGCTCGGCGACGTCGTGTGCGGCGGCTTCGCGATGCCGATCCGCGAGAACAAGGCGCAGGAAATCTACATCGTGATGTCCGGCGAGATGATGGCGATGTATGCCGCCAACAACATCTCCAAGGGCATCCTGAAATATGCGAATTCCGGCGGCGTGCGCCTGGGCGGCCTGGTCTGCAACGAGCGTCAGACCGACAAGGAGCTGGAGCTGGCGGAGGCTCTCGCCAAGAAGCTCGGCACCCAGCTGATTTACTTCGTGCCGCGCGACAACATCGTGCAGCACGCCGAGCTGCGCCGCATGACCGTGCTGGAATATGCGCCGGATTCGGTCCAGGCCGGGCACTACCGCTCGCTGGCGCAGAAGATCCACAACAACGGCGGCAAGGGCATCATCCCGACCCCGATCACGATGGACGAGCTCGAGGACATGCTGATGGAGCACGGCATCATGAAGGCCGTCGACGAAACCCAGATCGGAAAGACTGCCGCCGAACTCGCCGCAACGGCGTAACCGCCACCGGTGCTCCGGCCCTTCATCTCCAAGGGCCGGATCACCTCCGCAACCGATCATCGAGGAAAGCCAGATGAGCGTCACCGAGAAACAAAGCGTCGCCGAGATCAAGGCGCGCAACAAGGAACTGATCGCCGAGGTCCTGAAGGTCTATCCGGAAAAGACCGCCAAGCGCCGCGCCAAGCATCTCAACGTGCATGAGAACGGCAAGTCGGATTGCGGCGTCAAGTCGAACATCAAGTCGATCCCCGGCGTCATGACCATCCGCGGTTGCGCCTACGCCGGCTCGAAGGGCGTGGTGTGGGGCCCAATCAAGGACATGATCCACATCAGCCATGGCCCGGTCGGCTGCGGCCAGTACTCCTGGGCGGCGCGCCGCAACTACTACATCGGGACGACCGGCATCGACACCTTCGTGACGATGCAGTTCACCTCCGACTTCCAGGAGAAGGACATCGTCTTCGGCGGTGACAAGAAGCTCGCCAAGATCATGGACGAGATCCAGGAGCTGTTCCCGCTGAACAACGGCATCACCGTGCAGTCGGAATGCCCGATCGGCCTGATCGGCGACGACATCGAGGCCGTCTCCAAGGTCAAGTCGAAGGAGTATGACGGCAAGACCATCGTCCCCGTGCGTTGCGAAGGCTTCCGCGGCGTCTCCCAGTCCTTGGGTCACCATATCGCCAACGACGCGATCCGGGACTGGGTGTTCGACAAGCTCCCGGCCGATGCCGCGCCGCGCTTCGAGCCGTCGGCCTACGACGTCGCGATCATCGGCGACTACAACATCGGTGGCGACGCCTGGTCGTCCCGCATCCTGCTCGAGGAGATGGGCCTGCGCGTGATCGCCCAGTGGTCGGGCGACGGCTCGCTGGCAGAGCTCGAGGCGACGCCGAAGGCGAAGCTCAACGTGCTGCATTGCTACCGCTCGATGAACTACATCTCGCGCCACATGGAAGAAAAGTACGGTATTCCGTGGTGCGAATACAACTTCTTCGGACCGAGCAAGATCGCCGAATCGCTGCGTAAGATCGCCAGCTATTTCGACGACAAGATCAAGGAAGGTGCCGAGCGAGTCATCGCCAAGTACCAGCCCCTGATGGACGCCGTGATCGCCAAGTACCGGCCGCGCCTCGAAGGCAAGACCGTGATGCTGTTCGTCGGCGGTCTGCGTCCGCGCCACGTGATCGGCGCCTACGAGGATCTCGGCATGGAGGTCGTCGGAACCGGCTACGAGTTCGGCCACAACGACGACTATCAGCGCACCGCTCAGCACTACGTCAAGGACGGCACGCTGATCTACGACGACGTCACCGGCTACGAGTTCGAGAAGTTCGTCGAGAAGGTCCAGCCGGACCTGGTCGGCTCGGGCATCAAGGAAAAGTACGTGTTCCAGAAGATGGGCGTACCGTTCCGCCAGATGCATTCCTGGGACTACTCGGGTCCCTACCATGGCTATGACGGGTTCGCGATCTTCGCCCGCGACATGGACATGGCCATCAACTCGCCGGTCTGGAAGATGGCCAAGGCGCCCTGGAAGCAGGCGCCCAAGCCGTTGCTTCAGGCAGCCGAGTAAGCACCACCGCCCACGGCCTGGCTCTCCTTCGGCGGAGAGCCAGTGCTCCCTGATCGACACAGGAACATAGAGAGGGTTATCCCATGACGCAGAGTGCCGAACATGTGCTCGATCACTTCGAGCTTTTCCGTGGTCCCGAATACCAGCAGATGCTGGCGAACAAGAAGAAGATGTTCGAGAATCCGCGCGATCCCGCCGAGGTCGAGCGCATCCGCGAATGGGCCAAGACACCCGAATATCGCGAGAAGAATTTCGCCCGCGAGGCGCTGACCGTCAACCCGGCGAAGGCCTGCCAGCCGCTCGGCGCCGTGTTCGTTGCCGTCGGCTTCGAAAAGACGCTGCCGTTCGTGCACGGCTCGCAGGGCTGCGTTGCCTATTATCGCAGCCATCTGTCGCGCCACTTCAAGGAGCCGAGCTCCTGCGTGTCGTCGTCGATGACCGAGGACGCAGCCGTCTTCGGCGGCCTCAACAACATGATCGACGGCCTCGCCAACGCCTACAACATGTACAAGCCGTCGATGATCGCGGTCTCCACCACCTGCATGGCGGAAGTCATCGGCGACGACCTCAACGCCTTCATCAAGACCTCCAAGGAGAAGGGCTCGGTTCCCGCCGAGTTCGATGTGCCTTTCGCCCATACGCCTGCCTTCGTCGGCAGCCATGTCACCGGCTACGACAATGCAATGAAGGGCATTCTCGAGCACTTCTGGGACGGCAAGGCCGGCACCGCGCCGAAGCTGGAGCGCGTTCCCAACGAGAAGATCAACTTCATCGGCGGTTTCGATGGCTACACCGTCGGCAACATCAAGGAAGTGAAGCACATCTTCGAGGCGATGGGGATCGAGTACACGATCCTCGGCGACAATTCGAACGTGTTCGACACGCCGACCGACGGCGAGTTCCGTATGTATGATGGCGGCACCACGCTGGAGGACGCGGCCAACGCGATTCACGCCAAGGCGACGATCTCGATGCAGCACTTCTGCACCGAGAAGACCCTGCCGTTCGTCAAGAACCACGGCCAGGAGGTCGTCTCCTTCAACCATCCGGTCGGCGTAACCGGCACCGACGCCTTCGTGATGGCGCTGTCACGCATCACCGGCAAGGAGATTCCGGAGCAGCTCGCGCTCGAGCGCGGCCGTCTGGTCGACGCGATCGCCGATTCCAGCGCCCACATCCACGGCAAGAAGTTCGCGATCTACGGCGATCCGGATCTCTGCCTCGGCCTCGCCGCGTTCCTGCTCGAGCTCGGCGCCGAGCCGACCCACGTGCTCGCCACCAACGGCAACAAGGATTGGGCCGAGAAGGTGCAGGCCGTGTTCGACTCGTCGCCGTTCGGCAAGAACTGCCACGTGTATCCCGGCAAGGACCTGTGGCACATGCGCTCGCTGCTGTTCACCGAGCCGGTCGATTTCCTGATCGGCAACACCTACGGCAAGTATCTGGAGCGCGACACCGGCACGCCGCTGATCCGCATCGGCTTTCCGATCTTCGATCGTCACCACAAGCACCGCTATCCGGTGTGGGGCTATCAAGGCGGCCTGAACGTGCTTGTCACGATCCTCGACAAGATCTTCGACGAGATCGACCGCAACACCAACGTGCCCGCCAAGTCGGACTACAGCTTCGACATCATCCGCTAGGACACGGCGCGCGGCGGTCCCTCAAGGGCCGCCGCGTTTCGATCTGGACGACGAGGCTCATGGGGAAGGCACTGAAAGCCTGAGCCTCCTCGGCCAAAAGACGCGCAGAAGGTCCGCCAACAGGAGAAGCCGATGAGCTCGCTGTCTGCCACGATCCAGAACGTCTTCAACGAGCCGGGTTGCGGCAAGAACGCCAACAAGTCCGAGGCCGAGCGCAAGAAGGGCTGCACCAAGCAGCTACAGCCGGGCGGTGCGGCGGGCGGGTGCGCGTTCGATGGCGCCAAGGTCGCCTTGCAGCCGCTGACCGACGTCGCGCACCTCGTGCACGGACCGATCGCCTGCGAGGGGAATTCCTGGGACAACCGTGGTGCGGCCTCGTCTGGCTCGCAGATCTGGCGCACCGGTTTCACCACCGACATCAACGAGACCGACGTCGTGTTCGGTGGCGAGAAGCGGCTGTACAAGGCGATCAAGGAAATCATCGAGAAGTACGATCCGCCGGCGGTCTTCGTCTACCAGACCTGCGTGCCCGCCATGACCGGCGACGACATCAATGCCGTCTGCAAGGCGGCCTCGGCCAAATTTGGCAAGCCCTGTATCCCCGTGAACTCGCCCGGCTTCGTCGGCCCGAAGAATCTCGGCAACAAGCTCGCCGGCGAGGCGCTGCTCGACCACGTCATCGGCACCGTCGAGCCGGAGGTCACAACGCCCTACGACCTCAACATCATCGGCGAATACAATCTCTCCGGCGAGCTCTGGCAGGTGAAGCCGCTGTTCGACGAACTCGGCATCCGCATCTCCGCCTGCATCTCCGGCGACGGCCGCTACAAGGACGTCGCCTCGTCGCACCGCGCCCGCGCCGCGATGATGGTGTGCTCCAAGGCGATGATCAACGTCGCCCGCAAGATGGAGGAACGCTACGGCATTCCGTTCTTCGAGGGATCGTTCTACGGCATCCAGGACTCCTCGGACTCGCTGCGCGAGATCGCGCGCCTCCTGGTCGAGCGCGGCGCGCCGGCCGATCTGCTGGACCGCACCGAGGCGGTGATCGCGCGCGAGGAGGCCAAGGCCTGGGCGGCGATCGAGCCGTTCAAGAAGCGGCTCACCGGCAAGAAGGTGCTGCTGATCACCGGCGGCGTGAAGTCGTGGTCAGTCGTAGCGGCGCTGCAGGAGGCCGGCATGGAGCTGGTCGGCACCTCCGTCAAGAAGTCCACCAAGGAGGACAAGGAGCGCATCAAGGAGCTGATGGGCCAGGACGCGCACATGATCGACGATATGGCGCCGCGCGAAATGTACAAGATGCTCAAGGACGCCAAGGCCGACATCATGCTCTCGGGCGGCAAGTCGCAATTCGTGGCGCTGAAGGCGGCGATGCCCTGGCTCGACATCAACCAGGAGCGCTCCCACGCCTTTATGGGCTATATCGGGATGGTGAAGCTGGTCGCGGAGATCGACAAGGCGATCTACAACCCGATGTGGGAGCAGCTGCGCAAGCGGGCGCCCTGGGAGCAGGCCGACAGCAACTGGCAGGCCAGGGCGATTGCCCAGGTCAATGCAGAAGCGGCGGCGCTGGCGGCCGATCCGGTCGCCGCGGAAGCCGCGCGACGCGCCAAGAAGATCTGCCACTGCAAGTCGGTCGATCTCGGCACCATCGAGGACGCGATCAAGGCCCATGGCCTCGCCGATGTCGCCGGCGTTCGCGAGCACACCAACGCCTCGGGCGGCTGCGGCGCCTGCGCCGGGCGGGTCGAGGACATCCTGGCGACGTTCAAGGCGCCGGCCGAGCTGCTGCAGGCGGCGGAGTAGGGCGGCGCTCATGGCCAAGGTCACCATTGGAAAGAAGGCCTGCGCGGTCAATCCGCTCAAGATGAGCCAGCCGATCGGCGGCTCGTTCGCCTTCCTCGGCCTGCGCGGCGCGATGCCGCTGCTGCATGGTTCGCAGGGCTGCACCTCGTTCGGCCTGACCTTGTTCGTGCGCCACTTCAAGGAAGCGGTGCCGATGCAGACGACGGCGATGAGCGAGGTCGCCACCGTGCTCGGCGGCTATGAGAATGTCGAGCAGGCGATCCTCAACATCTACAAGCGACAAAAGCCGGAGATCATCGGCATCTGCTCGACCGGCGTCACCGAGACCAAGGGCGACGACGTCGACGGCTACATCAGGCTGATCCGCGAGAAACATCCAGATCTCGCGAATTATCCGCTGGTCTACGTCTCGACGCCGGACTTCAAGGACGCGTTCCAGGACGGTTGGGACAAGACCGTCGCCAAGATGGTCGAGGTGCTCGTCGACAAGCCGACCTCGACCCGTCGCGACCCGGCGCGGGTCAACGTGCTGCCGGGCTGCCATCTGACGCCGGGGGATATCGAGGAGCTGCGCACCATCATCGAGGATTTCGGTCTGGAGCCATCGTTCCTGCCGGATATCGGCGGCTCGCTCGACGGCCACATCCCCGACGAGTTCACGCCGACAACGATCGGCGGCATCGGCCTGGAAGAGATTGCGACCATGGGCAGCGCGTCCTGGACGATCGCGATCGGGGCGCAAATGAAGCGAGCGGCGGAAGCGATGCAGGCCAGGACCGGCGTGCCGTATCGGCTGTTCGAGCGGCTCTGCGGGCTGCTGCCGAACGACGAGTTCATGACGTTCCTCAGCAAGATCTCGGGACGCCCGGTGCCGGTGAAATATCGACGGCAGCGCGGCCAGCTCGCGGACGCGATGCTGGATGCGCATTTCCACATTGGCGGCCGCAAGCTCGCTGTTGGCGCCGAGCCGGATCTGCTGTTCGACGTCGCGAGCATGCTGCACGACATGGGCGCGCATGTGTCGGTGGCGGTCACCACGACGCAGTCGCCGGTGCTCGAGCGGATGCCCTGCGATGAAGTGCTGATCGGCGATCTCGAGGATCTCGAAAACCTGGCAAAGGAGCGCGACTGCGGCTTGATGCTCACGCATTCGCACGGCCGCCAGGCCGCCGCCCGCCTCAAGATCCCGTTCTACCGGATCGGCTTTCCGATGTTCGACCGGCTCGGGGCAGGGCATCTCCTGACGGTCGGCTATCGCGGCACGCGCGATCTGATCTTTGCGCTCGCCAATCTGATCATCGCCGATCGCGAGGACAACCATCAGCCGACGCCCGACACCTGGCTCGATCCCTGGAAGGACCTCGAACAGGCATCGATCGACACCGCCGTCGTGGCGCCACTGCATTGACGTTTCAGGAGAAAGGACCGACGACATGAAAGTCGCATTCGCTACCCAGGATCTGAAGCGCGTCGACGCCCATTTCGGCTGGGCCAAGAACATCGCGATCTACGATCTCGATCCCGAGGGCTACCGCTTCATCGAGAAGGTCGAGTTCGACGGCGATCTCAAGGAGGATGGCAACGAGGACAAGCTGGCGCCGAAGATCGAGGCGATCAAGGATTGCGCGATCCTCTATGTCGCCGCGATCGGCGGCTCCGGCGCAGCGCGCGTCGTCGCCAACAACATCCATCCGATGAAGGTCACCCAGCCCGAGGAGATCACCGATCTGCTCGGCAAGCTGCAGGCGGTGCTCAAGGGCACGCCGCCGCCCTGGCTGCGCAAGGCGCTGGCCAAGGGCCAGGAACGCGCGCTCGATTTCGAGGAATGAGGAAACCACCATGTCCGATACCGCGGTAGCCGTCGAAACCATCCCCGCCGAGCAGCGGCCCTTCGTCAAGGAGCTGATCAAGGTGTGGCGCGCCCAGGACACCCATGGCGCATGGGAAGGCAAGAAGGACATCGACCTGCTCGAGCCCTACATCCTGGACAAGGAGAAGCGGCGGGCGTTGCCGATCATCGGCGATCCCGATCCGGAGACGATCTGGCGGCTGGAGCTGTTCTTCAATGCGGTCGCACTGTCGATCGAGAAGGCCACCGGCGTCATGATCTCGCCGATGCTGAAGATGAGTCACGAGGGCTTCGGCCGCATGGTGCTGATCGGCGGCCGGCTGATCGTCGTCAACAAGCAGCTGCGCGACGTCCACCGCTTCGGCTTCGACAATCTCGGCAAGCTGGCCGACGAAGGCGACAAGTTCGTCAAGGCCGGCGTCGAGATGATCGAGAAGTTCAAGGACGTCGCGAACTACTGAACGGCGAGGATGAGAGAGATGAGCGACCTGGATACCCTGAAGGCCGAGATCAAGAAGCTGTCGGCACGCGCCATGGATGCCAAGATGAACCTGCACGACCTGTCGGAGGAACTGCCCATCAACTGGGACCAGATCCTGCCGACGGCGCAGAAGGCGCATGACGCGTTCGCCGAGCTGGAGAAGAAGCGGGCCGAGCTGAAGAAGCTCGAAACCGCGTAAGCCCGATTTGAGGATCCGTCATCATGTCCAACGCAACCCGTGACGGTCGCGACTGGCGGCCGGACTATCTGGTCGCCATCGATCCGGCCAAGTGCATCGGCTGCGGCCGCTGCTACAAGGTGTGTGGCCGCGAGGTCATGACCCTGAAGGGCATCAACGACGAGGGCGAGTTCGTCGAGCTCGACGACGACGAGGATGACGAGGTCGAGAAGAAGATCATGGTCATGAACGACACCGGCGCTTGCATCGGCTGCGGCGCCTGCGCCCGGGTCTGCCCGACCAACTGCCAGACCCATTCGCCGGCGGCCTGAGATTGTCGAGCGTGCTGCCATGATGCGGATGGAGGCGAAATTCACGATCGGCCAGGTGACTCGGCACCGCGTCTACGATCTGCGCGGCGTCGTGTTCGATGTCGACCTGTCGTTCTCCGAGGAAGAGGGCTGGCGCGCCATCACCATGGACGCCAGGCTCGACAAGGAGCAGCCATTCTACTATCTGCTCGCCGAATGCGGCGAGAGCAGCTACATCGCCTATGTGCCTGAGCAGAACTTGGTGGCGGACGCTTCCGGGGAGCCGGTGAAGCATCCCGATATCGGCGAACTGTTCGATGTCGACGATGAGGGCAGCTATCGCTACCGCGGGCGGATCTTTCAGTAGATCTTGCCACTGCCGTCATTGCGAGGAGCCGCAGGCGACGAAGCAATCCAGAGTCGTCGTGCGGCCCTGGATCGCGTCGCTGCGTTCGCGATGACGGAGACTTGTGTTGGCCACGATCTATCCGCTCGTCATTCCGGGGCGCGCGCTTCGCGCGCCCCGGAATGACGGTCGAGAGATGAGGGCCAGGCCGAAAGCGGGGACTTTTACTCGATCCCCTGTTCCCTGGCCTTCCACATCGCCGCGATCCGGAAGCGCTCGTTGATCGCGGCGGGGTTGGCGAGGATCTCGGCCTGGGCGGCGGCGAACGCGCTCTCGACGATCGCTGCCTCGTCCTTGGTCAAAGTGATGCGGCCGGCCATGTGAGTCGCGTCGGGCGCGGCCTCCCAGATCTTGCGCCGGTTCGGATGCAGCTTGACCTCGACCAGCTCGAACGCCTCGAGCTCGCCTTCGAGGCAGATGGCGAGGCCAATCACCTCGACCTTGCGGCCGTCCTGCGTGGTCTTGACCAGAGTCTTTGCCATGCTCGTGCTCCCGTCGTTGAAATCACGCCGCGACCGGCGTGTCGTCGAGCTGGCTCCATTCCGCCCAAGCGCCGTCGTAGACGGCGGCGTTCGGAACGCCGAGCCGGTAGAGCGCCAACGCCAGCATGCAGGAGGTGATGCCCGAGGCGCAGGTGGTAACGATCGGCTTGTTCAGATCGACGCCCGCGGCCGTAAAGCGTGCGGTGAGCGCGTCGGGCGCCAGCAGCACGCCGGAGTCCGGATCGACCAGATCGGCCCAGGGCAGGTTGATGGCACCTGGAATGTGGCCCTGGCGCTTGAAGGTGAACACGTCTGCCTGCGTGCCGTCGAACTTGCCGGGCCCGCGCGCATCGATGAGTTGGCCGCCGGCCTGCAGCAGGCGACGCACGTCGGCCGAGGTCGCGACCAGGCCGGGCTGGAAGCTGGCCGTGAAGCTCGCCGGCACCGGGCGCACCGGCGTCATCTCCGCCGGCCTCTTCTCCTTGGTCCATTTGCCGAAGCCGCCGTCGAGCAGGGCGACGTTGTCGTGCCCGAATACGCGGAACATCCACCACACGCGGCCCGCGGCCGAGCCGCCATAGTGACGGTCGTAGACGACGACGCGATCGGCATTGCTGATGCCGAGCAGCCCGACCTTGTGGGCGAAATCGCCCGCTGACGGCAGCATGTGCGGCAGCGGGTTGGACTTGTCGGCGACCTGGTCGATATCGAAATGCACTGAGCCCGGCAGGTGCCGGCCGCGGTATTGCGTACGGCCGTCCAGGTTGGTGCTCGGATGGTGCCAGGTGCAGTCGAGGATCTTGGTGGCGGGATCGGAAAGATGTTGTGCCAGCCAGTCGGAGCTGACCAGGGTGCTCGAGGGATCCGTGCTCATGCATGCGCTCGCGATTTGAAGAGCCAACAGGATGACTGACGCGCTTGCGGGCGTCAGAGCGTCTTCGGCATCGGATAGCCCGGGCGTGGATGGGTGTCGTAGTATTCCGGACGCTCCGGCCAGCCGCCTTCGGCGACGATCTTGAAGGTCGCGACCGTGACCGGCGCGCCGGGCGAGCACGACACTTCGGTGAACTTGATTTCGCGCTCGCCTGGGCCGGCGGAGAAATCGGCGACGGTAGTACCGTCCGCCTTGCGCGCCCGCGCAAAGCCGGGCGTGCCGACGGTGGCCGCCGGCACGGACGTCGCGACGAAGTTCGGCTGCTCGAGGCCATCCACCGCGGCGCCGAAGGCGGGCGAGCCGAACGTGAAGGTCGCGAGCACGCCGCTGCGGTCGACCGGCTTGTCCGCGGTGATCGGACGCGCCACCGAGTAGACCGTCAGCGTGCCGCCCTCCATTGCCGCCTTGATGTCGTCGAGCGAGCTCTCGACGAATTCCAGTGCCACGTTCATGTCGATCTCCTTACAAAGAGGCGCCTTTGCAGGAGAAATTTTCAAGTTCTGTGCCAGTCTATCGCAGCAGCAAAGAAGGCGAGGCGGACAGGCGGAGTTGCGCGAATCTTGCAACGCGGCTCGCAAGCGAGCCGACCGTCGCTCCTGCTGCGCCGAAGCGGCCGTGTCGGAGATGCGCCAGACATCGATGAGGCCCGACATGACGACCGACGTCGCCTACGCCATCTGCAGCTTCAACGACATTCCGAGCCGCCGCGCCATGGGCTTCCAGCTCATGATCGTCGCGGAGGACGGCAGCCACCGCCCGTGGCCGATCTTCGTGATCCGCTGGGGCAAGCAGGTGTTCGGCTATCTGAACATGTGCCCGCACGACAAGGTCAATCTCGACTGGGAGCGCAATCAGTTCCTGGACGGCAACGGCCTTCGCATCCTCTGCGGCAAGCACGGCTCGCTGTTCGAGATCGGTACCGGGCTCTGCGTCGATGGCCCGTGCAGGGGCGAGAGCCTGACGCCGGTCGCGCTGAGCGTGCTGGATGGCGACATCTGCGTGACCGGCGTGACCCTGGTCGAGGATGACGAGGAAGAGGGTGAGACCGGCCTGCAGTGTGAGGAAGGCTGAGGCGGCGATCGCGGTGAAGTCCCGACGGAAACTGCCGGGACTTCATCTTGAATTTGAAGAAACGAACGGTCTCAGACTGGCCGGTTCTCGTTGCGGTTCTTGACCGGCTCCATCCTGGCCAGTGCATCCGCGTAGGGCACGAGATCGTAGTTCTCGCTGAAGTCCTTGGCGGCGTCGAGCACGTAGTCGAGCTTGCCGGCGGTATCGAGCTTCTTGATGTCGTTCTTGTCGATCGACAGCAGCTCCAGCATCTCCTTCCAGACCGTGGATTCGTCGCAAGGCAGCACGTAGAAGGTGATGTCGTCGATCTTGATGCGGTACTTCGCCAGCAGATCGATGTTGTTGCAGAACATGAGGTACTTGCCGTCCGGCGTCAGCAGGCCCTTGAGCACCTCGGCCGCGGTCTCGAGATAGGCCAGCGAGTGGATGTAGCCGGCGAGCACCGGGATCGTTGATGCACCGTCTTGCGCGATCGTCAGCACCTGCTCGATCGAGAAGTCCGGCGGACGCTTCTCGTCCGCAACCTGGGTCTGGAACTTCAGCGCGATATCGCCGCGGAAGCCGAACCGTCCCGGCTTGGTGGTCGGCGCCTTGAGAACGGCGTTCAGCAGCCGCCCTTCCTTGTCGAGCTGCGCGAGCGCGGTGGTCTCGATCGCAACCGTCTTCTCCAATGTCGTCATCAGCAATCCCCTCGCATGTCCTTGTCAGCCGTTCGCCGCACGGCGCGGTCGAAAGGGACGTGATGCAAATTGTCTGCCGGTGTGTGTGGCGGCTTGATTTGCTTGGTTCTTTTGCCTCTCGCGCCAGTGATTGTCGGGTTTGCGCCCCGACATCGCGCCGACTCCCGCGCGACACGGCGTGAACAGCGCCTGTCGGAAAGCCGACACGCGTCGGAAACGCCACAGCGACAGCATGAAAAGCTGAGGTCTTTCAGGCGATTGCTGCATGGCATGAGACTTGCCAATTCCGTTCACAACAGCCGAATGGGAAAGGCGAGACGATGATGATCAACCTGACCGACAGCGCCATCAATGCGGTCCGCAACGCGATCACGACCTCCGACAAGCCGGTCGACGGCCTCAGGATCATGGTCGAAGCCGGCGGCTGCGCCGGGCTCAAATACAACATGGGCCTCGTCAGCGGCAGCGAGCCGGAGGACACCGTGATCGAGCGCGAGGGCGTGCGCGTGCTCGTCGATCACAAGAGCCTCGAATATCTCGAAGGCACGACGATCGATTTCGTCATCGCGCTCGAGGGCTCCGGCTTCACCTTCGAGAACCCGAATGCCAAGTCGAGCTGCGGCTGCGGCAAGTCGTTCGCTTGAGTCTTCGCTCGATCATCCAACACGCGAGAAGTGAAACCATGCTGGTCGAATCCCAGGGCATCGTCGAAGCGCCGTCGCAGATGAGCGAGCGCGAGCGGATCATCCGGGCCGTGATCGAGGAGGTCCGTCCGAACCTCAAGCGCGACGGCGGCGATTGCGAGCTCGTCGAGATTGACGGCAACAAGATCATGGTCAAGCTCGCCGGCGCCTGCATCTTCTGCAAGCTCGCCAGCGCGACGCTGGAGGGCATCCAGGCGCGCATGATCGAGAAGCTCGGCGAATTCGTCCGCCTCGTTCCGGTGGCCGGCGCAGCCAAGGCGCGGCATTAAGGAGCGGCCTTGCGTCCGGTCTATCTCGACAACAACGCGACGACACGAGCCGATCCGGAGGTCGTCGCGGCGATGTTGCCGTTCTTTACGGACCAGTTCGGCAATGCTTCATCCTCGCATGCCTTCGGCAGCGAGGTCGCCGGGGCCGTGAGGCAGGCGCGCAAGAGCCTGCAGGCGCTGCTGGGCGCCGCCTTCGACCACGAGATCGTCTTTACCTCCGGTGGGACGGAATCCGACAACACCGCGCTGCTGTCGGCGCTTGAGACGCAGGACGGTCGCGACGAGATCGTCACGACGGCGGTGGAGCATCCCGCAATCCTGTCGCTCGTCGAGTATCTCAGCGGCAAGCGCGGCCTCACGGTGCATCTGATCGGCGTCGATGCGGCCGGCCGGCTCGATCTCGAGGCTTACAAGCGCGCGCTCGGCCCGCGCACGGCGATCGCCTCGGTGATGTGGGCCAACAACGAAACCGGCACGCTGTTTCCGGTGTCCGATCTGGCCAGGCTCGCGCATGAGGCCGGCGCGCTGTTCCACACCGACGCCGTGCAGGCGGTCGGCAAGATCGCGATCGATCTGAAATCCGCTGGCGTCGACATGCTGTCGTTGTCCGGCCACAAGCTGCACGGCCCCAAGGGCATCGGTGCGCTTTATGTTCGGAAGGGCACACCGTTCGCGCCGCTGCTGCGCGGCGGCCCGCAGGAGCGCCGCCGGCGCGGCGGCACCGAGAACGTGCCGGGCATCATCGGGCTCGGCAAGGCGGCCGAGCTGGCGGCAAAGCATCTCGCGGACGAGCAGGGCCGCGTCCGCGCGCTGCGCGACCGGCTGGAGCAGGGCATCCTCCAGAGCGTCGGCCATTGCGTCGTGCTCGGCGACCTCGCTGCGCGGCTGCCGAACACCTCCAACATCGCCTTCCAGCATCTCGAGGGCGAGCCGATCGTCATGCGGCTGAACCAAGCCGGTATCGCCGCCTCGCTCGGCTCGGCCTGCGCCTCCGGCTCGATGGAGCCGTCGCACGTGCTCCGCGCGATGAACGTGCCGCCGGACCTGCTGCGCGGGGCTGTCCGGTTCTCGCTGTCGCGCGACACCACGGACGACGACATCGATCGCATGCTGCAGATCCTGCCCGACATCGTCGGCCGGCTGCGCGAGACCTCGCCGGCCTGTCTGCAGCATCGTCAATCGCCCTCGACGGACGCCCTTCGCCCTACGGAGCTCACGCAATGAAAGTCATGATCCGCCGCTCGCCGGAAACGGGCTTGTCGATCTACGTCCCCAAAAAGGATCTCGAGGAGCCCATCGTCGAGTCGGAGCACGAGTCCTTGTGGGGCGGCTGGATCCGCATCGCCAACGGATGGGTCCTCGAACTGCCGCAGATGGCCGCCGACACGCGGCTGCCGATCACGATCAACGCGCGCAAGCGCGGTGGCGAAGGGGACGAGTGATGAATGCGCCGCTTCCTCATATCGACATCGTCAAGCAGGCCGATGCCGAGGCCCTGCTCAAGGACGTCGTCGCCGGACTGAAGGCCGGCAAGGTCGTCCCGTTCCTCGGTCCCGCCGTGTCGGAGCAGTCCGGCGCCACGGTGCCGATGAATCCCGAAGCGCTGGCTGCGTTCTTCGGCACCAAGGTGGCGCTGCCGCGCCGAGCCAAGGGCAATGCGTGGGCTTCAGCCCAGCACATCGAGAGCACGCGCCACCGCTCGACGGTGACGGCGTTGATGGCCGAAGCCTTTGCCGCGCCCGTTGCACCGACACCGCTGCAGCAGCATCTGGCGTCGCTGCCGCTGCCGATGATCGTCGACAGTTGGTATGACGGCGCAATGCGAACCGCGCTCGCCGGGCGCGGCGATTGGGGCGAGGTGCAGGGCATCACGCGGGCCGGAATCGGCGAGGACCGCTGGTATCGCTTCTACGACGCCGCGGGCGCCGAGAGCGATCGCGAGAAGGCCGCAAGCTGGACTACGCTGCTCTACAAGCCGCATGGCGGGATCACGCCGGCCAGGAACTTCCTGATCACCGACGCCGACTATGTCGAGGTGCTGACCGACATCGATATCCAGACACCGATACCCGACACGGTCAAGGACCGGCGCACCGACCGCACCTTCCTGTTCATCGGCTGCCGCTTCAACGACCAGTTGCTGCGCACCTATGGCCGCCAGGTCATCAAGCGCTCCGGCGCCGATCACTACGTCCTGGTCGAGCCCGACTCATTGTCGAAGAACGAGCTGAAGTTCTTCATCGCCGAGCGGTTGACGCCGATCGCGATTCCGCTGGCCCGCGCGAGCGAGATCATCATCGGCGGCTGAGCGAGACCACGACACCGGAAATCGAACAGCGTGGCCGCAAGCTGCGCTGTTTTGCCGTTCGTCCTGTGTCCCAATTCGAGTCTGTAACGTTTCTAACAACGTCCGAAACGAGAGCCTTTCGCATGTTGGCAAGGCGACAGGCGCGATGATTTGGCTAAGGCGTTGATAGTCTGACGAAATGATCTTGTCCGCGGCGTGGCACGCGAGTTGCTGAACCCTAGCCCAAGGCGGTTTGCGGCTCGCCAGCAACGTTAAGGAGCGGACATGGACGCGTCAGTGCAGCACGAACAGGCGACGATACCGGACGGCGACAAGCTGAGCTCGGTGATGCAGACCATCGCGGAACACAAGGGTTGCGGCACCTCGGGCGGCAGCGGCAAGGCGAGCTGTGGCTCGGGCGCCGGCGAGAACGACCTGCCGCCGGAGATCTGGGAGAAGGTGAAGAACCATCCCTGCTACAGCGAGGAGGCGCATCATCACTACGCGCGCATGCACGTCGCCGTCGCGCCCGCCTGCAACATCCAGTGCAACTACTGCAACCGAAAATATGACTGCGCCAACGAGTCGCGTCCGGGCGTCGTCAGCGAAAAGCTGTCGCCCGAGCAAGCCGCCAAGAAGGTGCTCGCCGTTGCCTCGACCATTCCGCAGATGACCGTGCTGGGCATTGCCGGCCCTGGCGATCCGCTCGCCAATCCCGAGAAGACGTTCAAGACCTTCGAGCTGATCGCGCGCACCGCCCCCGACATCAAGCTCTGCCTGTCGACCAACGGTCTCGCGCTGCCCGACCACGTCGACACCATCGCCGGCTTCAACGTCGACCACGTCACGATTACCATCAACATGGTCGATCCCGAGATCGGCGCCAAGATCTATCCCTGGGTTTTCTGGAAGCACAAGCGCTACACCGGCGTCGAGGCGGCCAAGCTGCTCACCGACCGCCAGTTGCAGGGCCTGGAGATGCTGACCGAGCGCGGCATCCTCTGCAAGGTCAACTCGGTGATGATCCCAGGGGTCAACGACAAGCACCTCGTCGAGGTCAACAAGGCGGTGAAGTCGCGCGGCGCGTTCCTGCACAACATCATGCCGCTGATCTCGTCGCCGGAGCACGGCACCGTGTTCGGTTTGACCGGCCAGCGCGGTCCGACCGCGCAGGAGCTGAAGGCGCTGCAGGACGAGTGCGAAGGCGAGATGAACATGATGCGGCATTGCCGCCAGTGCCGCGCGGACGCCGTGGGCCTGCTCGGTGAGGATCGCTCGGCCGAATTCACCACCGACAAGATCATGGCGATGGAGGTGAACTACGATATCGACAGTCGCAAGGCCTATCAGGAGGCGGTCGAGCAGGAGCGTGTCGCCAAGGTCGTGGCGAAGCAGGAGGAGCTCGCCTCGCTCGCCGGCCAGTCGAGCGACATCAAGCTCTTGATCGCGGTCGCGACCAAGGGCTCGGGCCTGATCAACGAACATTTCGGCCACGCCAAGGAGTTCCAGGTCTACGAGCTCTCCACCGCCGGTGCCAAGTTCGTCGGTCACCGCCGTGTCGACCTGTACTGCCAGGGCGGCTATGGCGACGAGGACAGCCTGGAGACCGTCATCCGCGCCATCAACGACTGCCATGCGGTGTTCGTGGCCAAGATCGGCGGCTGCCCGAAGAGCGACCTGCTGGCCGCGGGCATCGAGCCGGTCGATCAGTTCGCGCACGAGTTCATCGAAAAGTCCGCGATCGCCTGGTTCAAGGACTACCTCGACAAGGTGAACAGCGGCGAAATCCAGCACGTCGTGCGCGGTGACGCCGAAATTCGCCAGGGCGCCCTGATTTCGGCGGCGTGACACCAGACCCCGGCGACGCTGTTGCGTCGCCGGGCCCCTTCGACAGGAGCCTTTGATGACCTTGAAGATCATTGCCTCGCAGTGCACGAGCTGCTCGGCCTGTGAACCCGAATGTCCGAACGTGGCGATCTCGGAGAAGAACGGCACCTTCGTGA
The DNA here is from genome assembly GCF_051167575.1 of Bradyrhizobium sp. HKCCYLS3070. Taxonomy (NCBI): domain Bacteria; kingdom Pseudomonadati; phylum Pseudomonadota; class Alphaproteobacteria; order Hyphomicrobiales; family Nitrobacteraceae; genus Bradyrhizobium; species Bradyrhizobium sp. HKCCYLS3070. The sequence goes on along the minus strand of NZ_JBNPTI010000005.1, from coordinate 26,620 downwards.
TCGATCCGAAGAAGTGCACAGAATGCATCGGCCATTTCGACGAGCCGCAATGCGCGGCGGTCTGCCCGGTCGACAACACCTGCGTGATCGACAATTCGTTCCCGCGCTACCAGCCGCCGGCTTGAGGGAGACCGAGATGAACTTCACCCTCACGCCTGCCGCGCAAAAATTCATGCGAATGATGCTGCGAACCGACGGTACCGCGGGCTCCGGCTTCCGTCTCGCGGTGTCGCCCGGCGGCTGCTCCGGCCTTGCGGCCGATATCAGCGTGCTCGCCACGCCGCAGCCCGGTGATGCCGTGGTCGAGCGCGACGGTGTCAGGCTGTTTCTGCCGGCGGAAAGCCGCTTGCTGCTCGACGGTGTGACCATCGACTTCGCGGATACTGCGACGCAGACCGGCCTCGTGTTTCACGATCCGAAGCAGGTTTCGTGCTCGACCCACGCCTTGAAGGCGCTGGAGCACTAGGACAGCCCGCCATGCCCACCGATGCCCGGCCCAGCTCTCAGACCGCCATCGAGGACGCGTTGCTCGCCGACGCGCTGCTCGGCGGCGGCCTGCCGGAGGAAGCCGAGTATCATCTGTGGCAGGCGGGCCAGAGCTATCATCTCGACGAGGTCGCGGAGACGCACCTGAAAGAGGCGGAAGCGCTGGCGCCTGGGCATGCAGCGGTCCTGATCGGCTTCTACCGGTTCTATTTCTACAAGGGACGGCTCGCCGACGCGCTGCGCATCGCCAAGCGATGCCTCGCCAAGGCGGCCGCCGAAAACTGCTTGCCGCCGCACTGGCGCGACGTTCGCGCCGGTCATGCCGAGTTCGGCAGCTATGACAACATGCTGCCGCGCTTCTTCATGTTCACCTTGAAGGGATACGCCTATTTGCAGATGCGCCTCGGCAATCTCGTCGAGGGACGGCTCGCGGTGCAAAAGCTGCTCGAGCTCGATCCCAGCGATAAGATCGGCGCACGCGTCCTGCTCGAGGTGGTCGACCGGGTGGAGCTCGACGATGAATGACGACATCGACGAGGCCATCGACTGGCAGGGCAACGACATCAGCTGTAAGGGCTGCGAGCACGCGCAGCTCAACGCATCCGGCGGCTGTCGCCTTCGGCACGCCTGCGTGCACGACCGCTACGCCCGCCGCATCGACCGCTTCTTCAACTGGAATCCGGCGCTCGCCAACGGCTACGTCAAGCATCCGCATTTCGAGGTGCGGGCTATCGCGGCGAAGCATGCCAGCCCGTTCTTTCTGCCTCCGCTGCTCGACGATCCCGAGGAGACGGTGCGCTGGAACGCCGCGCGGCGGTTGCCGAAGCGGCTGGTGCTCCGGCTGCGCCATGATCCGCATCGCGAGGTCCGCATTCGAATCGCGACCGTGCTCGATCCGGAAGACCTGATGCCGATGATGATGGACGACGACTATTACGTCCGCCTGGTCGTGGCGCGCCGTATCGTGCCGTCCGTGCTTGGCCGCATGATGGGGGACCCGGAGGCCGAGGTACGCCGCGTCGTCGCGCGGCGCATCCCCAGCGACTGGCTGCTCGGCATGATCAGTGACCCAGATCCACGGGTGCGGCTCGAGATCGCCGAGCGCCTCGCGCCGGATCTCCTCACCGCGATGCGCAAGGACGCCGACTGGCGGGTGCGTCACGAGGTTGCGAGCCGGATCGCGCTCAGTGAACTCGCGGAGCTTGCGCGCGACGAGGACCCGCTGGTGCAGGAGATGGCGCGCGACCGGCTCGCGAACCGCTTCGGAGCTGCCATGGAGAAACCGGCATGAGCAACATCGTTCGTGACAGCGAGGTCGTGGAGTTGTCGGCGCCGCCGTACTTCACGTTCGGCGAGAAGGTCAAGGCCAAGCGCACGATCCGCAACGACGGCACCTACGCAGGCAAGGAAATCGGCGAGATCCTCGCGAAGAAGGGCGAGATCGGCTACGTCGTCTCGATCGGAACCTTCCTGCAGCAGTTCTACATCTACGGCGTCGAGTTTCTCGAAAGCGGGAACCGCGTCGGCATGAAACGCAAGGAGCTCGAATCCACCGTGCCCCGCGGGGAGACCGAGGACGAGCTGCCACTGCCGGGAGCATACAGATCATGATCGAGCCACGCCTGCCGAAATATCAATGGGGCCAGCGTGTCAAGGCGCTGATCGACCTCGTCAATGACGGCTCGTTCCCGAACGCGCCGGCCGAAGCCAAGCTGGTCGGAGTCGGCGATATGGGTGAGATCGTCCAGGTCGGCACCCACACCGAGGCGAACATGCCGATCTATCTCGTCGAGTTCGGCGAGCAGCTCGTCGTGGGCTGTCTCGAAGAGGAGATCGTCCCGGTTGAGGTGCGATGATCCACGATGGCTGCAACCGCGCTCAAGCCCAGCTTTGTCCTGCCCGCGCATCCCAACGAGTTGGATCGCAAGCGGATCGCGCGCGCGCTGAAGTCACGCAAGCGCTACCGCTATGTCGAGCCGACGGTGTCGCCGGTCGACGAGGGTTATCACGTCCGCAGTCCTTGCTGCTCGCGCAACATCGACAAGGACGGCGGGGTGATCGACGTCGCGCTGCTGCGCCATGATCCCGCGAATGCGATGTGGAAGCTGTTCTGGAGAGATCACGCGCAGGGGACGTGGGAGCTGCACAGTCTGCATCGGCGGTTGACCGCGGCGGTCGACGAGCTGAACGCGGACCCTGAGCGGATCTTCTGGCAGTAGAGCGAAGAGGACGGGTGACGTGGCATTGGCCGAACAGGAATTGAATGAGATCGCGCAGGTCCTCGAGCGACCCGACGCCGGCAGCGCGGCCTTCGGCGAGCTGCGCCGCCGCTTTCCAAGGCTGGTACTGACACGTTGTGACGCGTCCGATGTCACGGAAGCGCCGTTCCGCAGCTATCCGGCATTCGACCTGCATCTGCTCGACGCCAGCGACCACTGCGCGGGTGTGACCGATGACCTTGCCAAAGCCACCGGCCTGATCCTGGCCAAGCGGAGCTGAGCATGACCAAGCCCTATCTGGTGCATGACGCCGATCGGCAGGAGCAGGATGAAGCGGAGCTTACGCCGGTCGAGGCGAGCTTCATTCCGCTCTCTGATCCCGACATTACCACGGCGGAGATTGCCGCCGTGGACGCGGCGCTGCGCTCGCCGCGGCTGTCCTGCGGTCCGCTGGTCGAGGAGTTCGAGGCGGCATTCGCAAGCTATCTCGGGCGCAGATACGCCATTGCCGTCCCGAGCGGAACGCTTGGCCTGGTCCTGGTCCTGAAAGCGATGGGCATCGGATCGGGCGACGAGGTGATCACGTCGTCGTATTCGTTCCGCGAGATCGCGCATGCCATCAGCATTGTCGGCGCCAAGCCGGTGTTTGCGGATATAGATTACTACTCGGGCACGCTGGCGCCGAGCAAGATCGAGGCGCGCATCACGGAGCGGACAAAGGCGATCCTGGCCGGCAACACCAACGGCCATCCGGCCAAATGGTCGGAGCTGCAGGCGATCGCGAAGACCCGCAATCTGCCTGTCATCGAGGATTCGACCGAGGCCATCGGCTCGAAATATAAGGGGGCGCTGGTCGGTACATTCGGTGCGGCCGCGGTGTTCGATTTCTCGCAGCCTTTCGCGCTCACCTGTGGTGAGGGTGGCATGGTCGTCACCGACGACGTCGACATCGCTGTGGCCGTGCGTCGGCACCGTTCGCACCGGCTCGACGAGCGCGCATCGGTCGTGGTCAGCAGCAGCGCGTCGCACCAGGCGGTGATGAGCGACGTGACCGCCGCGCTCGGGTTGGCGCAATTGCGGCGGATCGACGAGATCCTCGAGCGGCGCAAGCTGATCGAGCAGATCTATTACAGCGAGGTGCAGTCGTTCGAGGGCATCAAGGACCCCTATGTCGGGCCCGATGTCACCGAGGTGAACTGGTTTCTCTACCAGGTGCATCTGGGCACGCGGTTCTCGAAGTCGAGCCGGGATTCGATCGTCGAGGATCTCAGGGTCGAACAGGTCGAGGCCGTGGCCTATTCGAATCCCCTGCATCTGCAGCGGCATTATTTCGACATGGGCTATCGCCGAGGCGATTATCTCGTGACCGAGAAGGTCGCCGATCGTGTGGTGGCCCTGCCGTTCCACGTTCATCTCACCACGGATCAGATCGCCTTCATCGTCGCGACCATGAAGGACGCCTCGGTCAATGTCGGGGCGGGCGCCGCGATCTACTGAGAAGTTCTAAGTTCAAACCGAAAAGGAGAATCCAAGTGGCGACATTGACGGTAATGCCCTCCGGCAAGACGATCGAGGTGGGCGAGGGCACCACCATTCTGGCAGCGCTGCTCGGCGCCGAGGTCGAGATCCCGCACAAATGCGAGGGCCAGGCAAAGTGCGGTTCCTGCCACATCTTCCTGCAGGAGGGACGCAAGGGCGTGTCGAAGGTCACCAAGCTGGAGAACGAGAAGCTCGACACCATCGTCGGCGTCGGCTCGAAGTCGCGGCTCGCCTGTCAGGCGACCATTCTTGGCACCGAGAACGTCAAGATCGAACTCCTGGGCTTCGGCTCGGGCCTGTAACAGGAGGATCACATGGACAAATTGACGCTTCATGTCCGCTTTGCCAATGATGGCACGGTCGCCGAGATCAGCGAGCGGCCGGTCGAGCTGACGCCGCAGCAGTGGTTCGACAAGCTCAGCGAGGCCATCGGCATGAAGGCCTATCAGACCTTCGCCGGCGGCCGCGGCGTGTTCAAGGTGGCTCGTGAGCAGATCGAGGCCCTGAAGACCGCGGCTGTTTCGTGACGCGGTTGGCAGCATGAGCACCGATGCGGGACAGGCGTGCCGATTCTTCGTCTCCTACACGGGCGTCAAGCTGCCGCTGCGGCTGGTGACTGCGATTGCGCCGGAGCAGCTGTCGAACCGCAACACGTTCATCCGCGGCTATTTCGATGCCGCGGGCGTGCTGACCGGATTCGAAAAGATCGTCTATGGCGAGATCGAGCTCACGCACAGCTACAGCTACCATGCCAGCGGGGCGTTGAGCCGGGCCGAGATCGTCATGCTCGACGAGGATCCGGTGACGCTGAATTTTGACGAGACCGGCGCGCCCATCGCCGGTCAGGATGCGTCGGTGAAGGAGGCCTCGTGACTGTCGCCAAGCTGATCGAGGCTCTTGCCAGCATGCCGAAGGACGCTATCGTGCTGATGGACAGCGGCGGCGGATTGTCGCGTGTCGATGCGCTTCAGCTTGTGGACGAGCAGGGCCCGGGCGCTCCGGCCGAGGTGATCCTGCAGCCGAGCTTGGATGAGTAGAGGGCGGACTGGTCGGATGGCGGACGCTGGGACTTCAGAGACCGGAACTCCGGACGCAGGGCCGGTCGCGACCCCCTATGAGCGGATCGGCGGAGCGGTTGTCGTGGACCGTCTCGTCGAATCCTTCTACCACCGAATGGATACGCTGCCGGAGGCCAAGGGCATCCGCGACATGCACGGCCGCAATCTCGGGCCGATCAAGCACATCCTGAAGCGCTATCTCTCCGAATGGCTGGGCGGCCCCAAGCTTTATTCGCCCGAGAAGGGCCATCCGCGGCTGCGCCAGCGTCACATGGGCTTTGCCATCGGCAATGCCGAGCGCGACGCCTGGCTGCTGTGCATGCGCGGCGCGCTCGAGGAGACTGTCAGCGACGTCAAGGCCCGTCAGGATGTCGACGCCGCCATGACCAAGCTCGCCGACTGGATGCGCAACCACGCCGGCAACCCGCACGATGCTCGGGCCGCGCGGCCGTGAGCCTGCGGTGACGTCATCGCGAGGAGACGAAGGCGACGAAGCAATCCAGAGTCGCCCGCGTTACCCTGGCTTGCTTCGCTGCGCTCGCAATGACGGAGAGGGCGTGACACGTAGGCTGGACCAAGCGAAACGCGCCCACCGGCGGTCTCGCCTGCAAGATGGACCAGAAAAAGATGGACCAGAAAGGTGGGCACGGCGATCTTCCGACGGTGCAATTCACTGCCGTCCGTGGCGCCTTTGCCGACCTTACGCAATCCAGCTAATACAACGGCACGCCGAAGAAGGTCTCGTCGTCGCCGCCCCAGGCGCGGTGCAGCGCCAGGGCGTTCTGCCATTGCATCATCTCGACCTCGCTGGCATTGCGATGCGTGATTCTGCCGTCCGGCACCTCGGCAAGCAGAAAAGGCTTGCCGTTGCGGATGAAGCGGTTGAGATCCTTGGTGTCGTTGGGGCGCACGACGCAACGTGGCCGCTCGTCGATCAGGATGGTGGTCGGCAGCATCGCGGTGCTCTCACTCCATCGGATTGTCAATCGGCCAGCGGTCCCATGTCGTCGTCGGCTTTCTTCTTCTTTTTCTTGTCGGTCTTGGCGAGCGCATAGGCGCCGGCGTTCTTCAGCGTGATCGGCGGCTGCCCGACGACATATTGCGAGATCCACGCCAGGGTCCGGTCATGTGCCAGCGTAGCTGCAGATTCATCATAGGTCTCGCCGTCACCGTCGAACGCATGCGCGGCATTCGGATAGGAGAACGCGCTGACCTCGGGATGATAGGCGCGGAACATGGTCACCTCCGCGAACGGCACGACGATGTCGGCCTCGCCGAAATGGAGCAGCGTCGGAATCTTGCGCTTGGCGCCGGCCGCGTTGACGACACCGGTCGCGTAGTAGCTCACTGCGCAGGCCACGCCGGAGACGCGGTTGGCCGCGTCATAGGCGAGACCGCCCCCGGCGCCGAAGCCGACCACCGCCACCTTGCCGCAGTCCTTGACGCTGTCGACCGTTGACTGGATCTCGGCGAGCAGCGGTGCTGCCGGATCCGGCACGCTCTCGGCCGGCTCGCCCTCCGTTGCCGCTTCGATCGCGGTGGGAGGCGACAGCTCCGGCGCGATCACGACATAGCCGCTCGCGGCGAAAGTATCGGCGACCTTGCGTAGTTTGCCGGCAGCGTCGGCGCCGTCCGGCAGGACGACGATCGCCCCCTTTGGCGCGTCGGCGGGATCGGCACGAAACGCCTGAAAGGTATGGCCGTCGCTGGCGGTCAGCTTGATCGTGCTCGCCGTAGGCATGTGATGCTCCTGCTTCCGTTGCGCGGTTGGCGCGCGTTACAACAAACCCAGCTCCAGGGCGGTCTCTTCGGACATGCGCGACTTGTCCCATGGCGGCTCGAAGACAAGGGTGACCTTGACCGACACCACACCGTCGACGGCCTGTACGGCGTCCTCCACCATTCGGACGATCTCGCTTGCGACCGGACAGCCGGGCGCCGTCAGGGTCATGTCGATCTCGACCGCGCCGCCGCCCTCGTGCGCGATTCGATAGACCAGCCCGAGATCGTAGACGTTCACCGGAATCTCCGGGTCATAGACCGTTCGCAACGCTGCAATCACGCTCTCGGCTGCACTCTGGGAGCCGGTCGCTACGGCGTTCTGCGCCGGGGAAGGAGGGGGCGGGGCGTGCATGGTCATCATGCGTTGGTTCCTCTCATGATCCTGGTTCGCACCGGGGGATGGTCGTTGGAATTCGAGTCATGTTTCGCTCATGCATGGCGTCGCCTCATTCCGAACCGAGCCCCTCGGCCAGCGCGGCGACGACCGGCCATCCGACGGCGCCGGTGGGATCGAGTCGCCGCAGCGCCGCGAGCATTTCGGCTGCTCCGTCGGAATCAGTCTTGCGCAGATGGATGAAGGCTAGGGCCTTCAGCGTGTAGAGCGCGAAGCGGCCGGCGCCATCCGGCAGCGGATCATGCGGCGTCCAGTGCCGCCAATCCCGTGGCCAGCCGGCCTGGCGCGCCGCTTCCGCAAGGCCCAGCTCGGCGACCGCCTCTGCCTCGTCGAGATGGCCTTGATAGGTGTGAATCTTGTACAGACAGAAGTAGGTCGGAAGCTGCTGCGGAGCGGCCGCCAGCGCCTGGCGAAACAGCCGATCCGCCTGCGCGTGGTCGCGGCGATACGCCGCCACGCCCTGTTGCAAAAGCGCATCGATCTCTTGCGGCAGATCGCCGAAGTTGATCGTGTCGGGTTCGCTGACGAGTTCGAGCATCTGCATTGACCTCGATCAAATCACTGCAAGACGCGGACCGTTTTCGCGCGGGTGCAGCAGCGCCGGAGCCGGTACGAGGCGGGCGGAAGAGCGGGCCGATGTTGGATTTTGCACGTCGCCTCTTCGCTCCGCCGCGGCCGATGTCGCAAAGACGACGCAACGCTTGGCGAATTGGCGTGGACGCGTCGTCAGATGCCGGCGAGACGGCGATTGCGGCGAGCAAATCACTGGTTCGGAGCTTGCATGAGGCCTTCATCAATCCAGCGGGAGTGGCAGCGATGGCGATGGCAGCAACGGACATCGAGCGTCTGATCAAGGAGGCGTTCCCGGATGCCGTCGTCGTGATCGAGGATCTGGCGGGCGATGGCGACCATTATTCGGCGCGCGTCACCTCACAGGCTTTCGCCGGGAAGAGCCGGGTGCAACAGCATCAGATGGTCTATTCGGCTCTCAAGGGCCAGATGGGCGGCGTGCTGCATGCGCTGGCGCTCGAGACGTCATTGCCGAAATGATCGTTGCGGCCGGGCTGATCGGTCGCATTCAGGGAAAGGATCCAGTCTATGTCGACATCCGAACGCATTCAGAAGCTGATCGACAGCAATGACATCGTGCTGTTCATGAAGGGCGTGCCGGCGGCGCCGCAATGCGGCTTCTCCGCCGCGGTGGCACAGATCCTGGCCAAGCTCGACGTGGCCTACGAGAGCGTCAACGTGCTCGCCGATCCCTTCATCCGCGAGGGCATCAAGGAGTTCTCCAACTGGCCGACCATTCCGCAGCTCTATGTGAAGGGCGAATTCGTCGGCGGCTGCGACATCGTGCGCGAGATGTTCCAGGCCGGTGAGCTCGCGACCCTGCTCGCCGACAAGGGCATCAAGGCGTCTGCGTCATGAGCGATGCCGATGTCGCCGAGGCGGATGACGCATTCGAGATTCCGCAGCTCTACAAACATCACGCCTTCGTCTGCCTGACGCAGCGCCCGCCCGGGCATCCGCGCGGCAGCTGCGGCGCGCTCGGCGTGCAGCCGCTGTGGGACCGGCTGACCAAGACCATCGAGGCGCAGCGGTTGACGGATATCGGCGTCACCGCCGCCGGCTGCTTCGGCTTCTGCAGCGCCGGACCGATGATGGTGGTCTATCCGGACGGCGTCTGGTATCGACCGACCAAGCCGGAGGATATCGACGAGATCGTCGAATCCCACTTCAAGCAGGGCAAGCGTGTCGATCGCCTGGTCATGGTGTTGAAGCGCTGAGCTTGCAGAATGGAGCCGCTCAACGCGGCTCCGGACAAGGTGTCGACCCATCCGGACGCGTGCAGCCCTGGACATCCTCCAGACCGTCGCCCTGCCGAAGCAGCAAGATGACGGGTTCACGATCGAAGCCGGCGCAGCACCGGCCGCCGGCTTCGATCAATGGCCGGCGGATCAGCAGCGGATCCTCGAGCATCAGGTCGATGGCCGCGACGGCTTCGATCGTCTCTGGCTCGATCTCTCCCGATCTCACGCGCGGCGAGGCCGGATTGAACCAGGCCCAGACGGGGGTCCCGGCGAAATATGTGCGCAGCCTCTCGCCCGTCCAGGGTTCGGTCAAGAGGTTCCTGGCGATGACATCGTGGCCTGCTCGCGTCAGCATCAGCTTCTGCCGGGCGTTGGTGCCGCAGCCCGGCTTCTCGTAGAAGACGACGGTCGTCACGTCAGGCGCCGCCGAGCTGGACCAGCTGCGCGCCGCCGGCGCGGCCGAGAATGGTGTCGACCTTCTTGCGCACCGCCTCGATCGTGAGCGGCTTGACCACGGCGCCATGCGCGCCGGCCTTGAGACCTTCGATCGCGATCGCCTCGTCGGCCTTGGCGGTCACGATCAGAATGCGCACGCCCTTGAACTTCGCCAGGATCTCGCGGACGAGCTCGGGGCCGCGTTGCTTCAGGAAGGAAACCCCGAGCAGCACCACGTTCGGTGCCAGCCAGTCGACGCCCTTCTCGTACGCCTCCTCCGGCGTCGCCAATTCGTGGGTCTCGATTTCATCGTGCAACATGAACTGCAGGGCCGCGCGCGTGATCTCGTCGTCGTCGATCACGAACACGCGCCGCTGGTCCACTGCCTTGGCCGTCTCCACTCCGATCTGCATTGCATCCTCCTCAACGTTGTCAGCGTCTGTGCCGCAGGGCTGCAGAGGGGATCTAGCAAATCTCGTTCCGGGCACCGCCCGGCTGAAAAGCTACCGCTGTTGTGTCGTTTCGGACAGCGCCGCGCGTCGTCGCATCTTGCGAAGCATTCCGATGTCGGGTTTGCAACAACTCGCAATCGCGCCCGGATTGCTCCGCATCTCCTTTAAAACATGATCGTTTTGGCCCTGTGCGCGTGCTGGCACAGCCGTTGCAAAACCGGGTTCAGGCAATGGTTGAGGGCTGAGTGCACGCCGACGCTCCGGACGAGCGATGCTCTCCTTCCCAACAACCCGTCTGCCGGTTCGGACACACAGAGGACGCGGTCACGCCTCGCGAGCAGCGCGGGCGCGACATTGGCAATCGGTTGATGGAGAGCAGAATGTCATCACTTCGACAAATCGCATTCTACGGCAAGGGCGGCATCGGCAAATCGACGACGTCGCAGAACACGCTCGCGGCGCTCGCCGAGATGGGTCATCGGATCCTGATCGTCGGCTGCGACCCCAAGGCGGATTCGACCCGCCTGATCCTGCACGCCAAGGCGCAGGACACGATCCTGAGCCTGGCCGCTGCCGCCGGCAGCGTCGAGGACCTTGAGATCGAAGAGGTCATGAAGGTCGGCTATCGCGACATCCGCTGCGTCGAGTCCGGCGGTCCGGAGCCGGGCGTCGGCTGCGCCGGCCGCGGCGTCATCACCTCGATCAACTTCCTGGAAGAGAACGGCGCCTACGAGGACATCGACTACGTGTCCTACGACGTGCTCGGCGACGTCGTGTGCGGCGGCTTCGCGATGCCGATCCGCGAGAACAAGGCGCAGGAGATCTACATCGTGATGTCCGGCGAGATGATGGCGATGTATGCCGCCAACAACATCTCCAAGGGCATTCTGAAATATGCAAATTCCGGCGGCGTGCGCCTGGGCGGCCTGGTCTGCAACGAGCGTCAGACCGACAAGGAGCTGGAGCTGGCGGAGGCTCTCGCCAAGAAGCTCGGTACTCAGCTGATCTACTTCGTGCCGCGCGACAACATCGTGCAGCACGCCGAGCTGCGCCGCATGACCGTGCTGGAATATGCGCCGGATTCCGTCCAGGCCGGGCACTACCGCTCGCTGGCGCAGAAGATCCACAACAACGGCGGCAAGGGCATCATCCCGACCCCGATCACGATGGACGAGCTCGAGGACATGCTGATGGAGCACGGCATCATGAAGGCCGTCGACGAAACCCAGATCGGAAAGACTGCCGCCGAACTCGCCGCAACGGCTTAAGCAGTCTTGGTACCGGCCTTCCTCCCGTCGGAAGGCCGGTACCTCATCGCATGTCCCGTCGGCGCGCGGCAGGGGATCAAGCTATGACCATCGCAATCGTGGGCGTCTCGGAGTCCGTCGCTGCCGGCCTGCAACCGTCGCCGCGCAGCGGCTCCTGCGAAGAGAACGCGCGGCATCACGGCCGCCAGATTTACCGCCTGCTGACCGGCGTCGATCCCGACGAGGCGCTGATCGACAGTGACATCGGTTTCGATCGTCACGTCATCGCATCGGTTCTCGCCGTTTCAGCGATGGAGCATGGCGCGCTGGCGGAGCGCGCGGGGCTTTCGACCGTCGAACTGATCGCACTGCTGGCGCAGTTGTTTCCGGCAGCCTCGATCGACTCCTCATGGCTGCCGATCACCGGGGCCGCGGCCGCGCCGGACGAGGACGAAATCACGATGGTGCGCGATCTGCTCGCCGCGCAGCGCTCCACGGACGGCGAGGTCGGCCGCTGGCTCGCGGCCATGGTGGCGCGTCGCGCGATGGAGCCCAACCATCTCTGGGAAGACCTGGGCCTGCGCGAGCGCTCCGAATTGTCGCGCCTGCTGATGCGCCACTTCGCGCCGTTGGCGAGCCGCAACACCAGCAACATGCGCTGGAAGCGCTTCTTCTACCGCATGCTGTGCGAGGATGATGGCTTCGTGATGTGCACGACGCCGGTCTGTACTCAGTGCAACGACTTCCAGCTCTGCTTCGGCGAGGAGAGCGGCGAGAGCCGGATGGCCGAACGGCGGCGCGAGGTGGCGCTGCGGGAGGCGGCGGGCGCCGCGATGTGAGTTCGAGGACCGTGACGATGTTGATGGACAGCCAGCTTGGATCCCCGTGCAACTCCGACGGCGGACGTTGTCCTCAGGCGGAGACCTGCGAAGCTGGCGAGATCCTGATGCGTCGATGCGAGGACGCGCTGCGCCGGGCCGGGTTGCGCCCCACCCAGCAGCGTCAGCAACTGAGCCGGATTCTGTTCGGCGGCGGTGACCGCCACATCACCGCCGACGCGCTCTATGCCGCAGCCGTTGCTTCGGGCATGAAGATCTCGCAGGCCACCATCTACAACACGCTCAACCAGTTCGTGGAGCTGGGCCTGCTGCGCCAAATTGGCGTGGACGGCTCGAAATCGTTCTTCGACACCAATACGACCGTGCACCCGCACTTCTTCTACGAGGACGAAGGCGCGCTCGTCGATGTGCCCGGACAGGTCGCGTTCGAGCAGATGCCCGAGCCGCTGCCGGGTTATGGCATGGAGCGGATCGACATCGTCATTCATCTGCGCCGCAGGCGTCACGCCTGACGGCAGCGCAGGTCGCCGCGGCTTGGCGCTGCGCGGGCATGTCTCTCTGCGTCGACGTTCGATGTCCGACGCTGTTACGAATCCGACAATCCGGGGCAATGGAAAAACAATTGGATAATCAATTGATTGGCGTGGTGTCCGGCGGTGGCATGGCCGTTGCTGAGTGAATGGCAGGCCGCAATGGAGCGTCGTGCTTCTGGCGGCCGCACACAGGTTGCGACGGAGCGAGTGAATGCCAGACGTCTCCGGACAGCGCGGGTCTAGGAATGCCCGAGATGCCGGCTCTGCCCACGGGGGCACAGCCTCGGGGAGCCCGATGCCCCGGGTCATCCTCAACGATACCACGCTCCGCGACGGCGAACAGGCGCCGGGCGTCGCCTTCGCCCTCGGAGAGAAGGTCGCGATCGCTCGTGCGCTCGCCCGTGCCGGCGTTCCCGAGATCGAGGCCGGCACGCCGGCGATGGGGGCCGACGAGATCGCGGCGATCAGGGCGATCGTCGAGGCCGGTCTGCCCGCGACCATCATCGGCTGGTGCCGGATGCGCGAGGCGGATGTCGATGCGGCGATCGCGGCCGGCGTCTCGATGGTGAATGTCTCCATCCCGACATCCGACGTGCAGATCGCCGCCAAGCTCGGCGGCAGCCGCAGCGCCGCGCTGGAGCTGCTCAAGCGCGTGGTCGGCTATGCGCGAAGCCGCGGACTGGCCGTTGCCGTCGGCGGTGAGGATTCGTCGCGCGCCGATGTCGGCTTTCTCGCCGAGGTGATCGCGACCGCGAAGTCGCTCGGTGCCCGACGCTTCCGCGTCGCCGATACACTGAGCGTGCTCGATCCCGACGCGACGTCAGCCCTGGTCGGCGCCTTGCGTGCGACCACGGACCTGGAGATCGAGTTTCACGGCCATGACGATCTCGGTCTTGCCACCGCCAACACGCTGGCGGCGGTCAAGGCGGGCGCGACCCATGCGTCGGTCACCGTGATCGGCCTCGGCGAGCGTGCCGGCAATGCCCCGCTGGAAGAGGTCGCGGTCGCGCTGCGGCAGCTCTACCGGCGCGAGACCGGCATCGTGCTGGCCGAGCTCGATCACGTCGCCAATGTCGTGGCGGCCGCCGCGGCACGCGCCATTCCACTCAACAAGGCCATCGTCGGCGAGCACGTCTTCACCCATGAATCCGGCATTCACGTCGACGGCCTGCTGAAGGATCAGCACACCTACCAGGCGCTCGATCCGGTACTGTTCGGCCGCTCCAATCGGATCGTGATCGGGAAGCATTCCGGGCTGTCGGCGATCACCTCGTTGCTGTCGGATTTGCGGCTGCCGGCGAGCGCCGACCAGGCCCAGCGCATCCTGGCGCGGGTGCGCAGGCATGCCGTCGCTCACAAGGGGCCGGTGCCGAAGGAGGCCGTTGCGGCCATCTGGCGCGAAGTCTGCGATCACCCGCTGGCGAGCTTTGCCTGATCATGAGCGACATCGTCGATACCCCCATTGCAGAGCCGATCGTCGTCGAGGCGAGCCGGCCTTCGCTGCTTCGCCTGATCCGCGAGGACATTGCGTGTGTCCGCTCGCGCGATCCGGCGGCGCGCAGCGAAATCGAGACACTGCTGACCTATCCCGGCATTCACGCGCTGATCTGGCACCGCCTGGCGCATCGGCTGTGGATCCGCGGCTGGCGTTTTCCGGCGCGCTTGTTGTCGTGGCTCGGACGTTTCCTGTCGAATGTCGACATTCATCCGGGCGCCGAAATCGGCCGCCGCTTCTTCATCGATCATGGCGCCTGCGTCGTGATCGGCGAGACCGCGGAGGTCGGCGACGATGTCACGTTGTATCACGGCGTCACCCTGGGAGGTACGTCGTGGTCGCCAGGCAAGCGGCATCCGACGCTGGACAGCGGTGTCGTCGTCGGCGCCGGCGCCAAGATTCTCGGACCGATCACCATCGGTCCGCGGACCCGCGTCGGTGCCAACTCCGTCGTCATCCAGAGCACGCCGCCCGACGTCACGGTGGTCGGGATCCCCGCCAAGGTGGTGCGGCCTGAGTTCACCCATCGGCGGACCGTCGGACGGATCGATCTGGACCATCATTTGATGCCTGATCCGGTCGGTGAAGCCCTTTCCGTGATGCTGGACCGGATCGAATTCCTCGAGGCGCAGCTCGCTCACACCAGGCAGAGGATGCGTCAGGGACCGCCGCCTCCGGCGCCGACCTCTCTCTGCGAGGTTGATCCGATTTCGAGTCAAGGAGCAAAGCAATGACTGCGGCAACGCCGAACGTTCTGGACGAACTGAAGAAGACCTCCGCGGCCGAGGAGTTCTTCAAGCTGCTCGGTGTCGACTACGATCCCAAGGTGCTCAACGTCTGCCGGCTGCATATCCTCCGCCGGATGGGGCAGTACCTCGTCAGCGAGGACTTCTCCGGCGCTTCCAGTGAGGACGTCGCAGCCCGCTGCAAATCGTTCCTGGAGCGGGCCTATCAGGACTTCCTCGTCTCGACGCCGCTCGATCAGCGGGTGTTCAAGGTGCTCAAGGAGGCGGTGGCGCCGCCGAAGCCGGCTCCAAAGCCGTTCGTGTCGCTGACGACGCTCAAGTAGCGCATGAACTGACGATCGCTCCCACCAGCGCCGCCGGCACGACTGGCGGCGCTTCTGCTTTCAGGCGAGCCGTGCGCTTTCAAGTTCCTGTCGCATTCCCGACGCGTGTTGCTTGCGACGTGTCGGACCTCGTCGGCGAGTTTTCAGAAGCAGATCGGGTTCATGCGCCAAGGTGTTGAATCCGTGCCGATAATCATCGCGGCCGAAACTGGTACGACAATTGCTGTCCTGATCGCAGGACTACACACCCGGAGTGATCGCATGCATATCGTCGTCTGCATCAAGCAGGTTCCGGACTCCGCGCAGATCCGCGTTCATCCGGTGACCAACACCATCATGCGCCAGGGTGTGCCAACCATCATCAACCCCTACGATCTGTTCGCGCTCGAGGCGGCGCTGCAACTGCGCGACAAGTTCGGCGGCGAAGTGACGGTGCTGACCATGGGACCGCCGTCCGCCGAGGACTCGCTGCGCCGGGCGCTGACCTACGGCGCCGACCGCGCCGTGCTGCTGACCGATCGCTTCTTCGCTGGCGCCGATACGCTGGCGACCACCTATGCGCTGGCGACAGCCATTCGCAAGGTCAGCGAGACCTTTGGCGCGCCCGACATCGTGTTCACCGGCAAGCAGACGATCGACGGCGACACCGCGCAGGTCGGCCCGGGCATCGCCAAGCGGCTGGGCCTGCTGCAACTGACCTATGTGGCGAAGATCCGCGAGGTCGATCCTGTCGCGCGCACGATCGAAGCCGAGCGCCGCTCCGAGGGGGGCGTTCAAGTGCTGAAGACCAAGCTGCCATGCCTGGTGACGATGCTCGAGGCGACCAACGAGATCCGCCGCGGCGCCATGGCCGATGCGCTCCGTGCGGTGCGCGCTCAGATCGTCACCTGGAGCGCCAAGGACGCCGGCGTCGAGGACATCTCGAAGTGCGGCCTGAAGGGCTCGCCGACCATCGTGAAGCGGGTCTTCGCGCCGTCCCCCCGGGCGGAGAAGGCAACCATGGTCGACTTCTCGAACCGCGCACCGGCCGACGCGCTGATCGAGGAATTGTTCAAGCGGCAGCCGAAGCTCGAAGCCGAGCTGACGACGTCAGCGCACGGCTTCTGATCCAGACGGCTTTTGACGGACCAAGGGACGACGATCATGAGCGAACCCACCAAAGCACCGCCCGCCGCAGCCGGTCGCGCCGCGACCAAGAAGGAGCTGCCCGAGCATTTCAAGGCCTACAAGCACGTCTGGGTGTTCATCGAGCAGGAGCGCGGCCAGGTCCACCCGGTATCCTGGGAGCTGATGGGCGCCGGACGCAAGCTCGCCGACAAGCTGAAGGTCGATCTCGCGGCCGTCGTGATCGGTCCTCCCGGAGAAGCCGTGCAGCACGCTGCCGCGGAGTCGTTCTGCTATGGCGCCGACCTCGCCTACATCGTCGCGGACGGCGTTCTCGCCGACTATCGCAACGAAGCCTACACCAAGGCGCTGACCGACGTCGTCAACACCTTCAAGCCGGAGATCCTGCTGCTCGGCGCCACCACGCTCGGCCGCGACCTCGCCGGCTCCGTCGCGACAACGCTGCTCACGGGTCTGACCGCCGACTGCACCGAGCTCGACGTCGATGCCGACGGCTCGCTGGCCGCGACGCGTCCGACCTTCGGCGGCTCGTTGCTCTGCACGATCTACACGCTGAACTATCGGCCGCAGATGGCCACCGTCCGCCCGCGCGTGATGCCGATGCCGGACCGCGTCGAGAAACCCGCCAGTCGCATCATCGAGCACAAGCTCGGTCTCGTCGAGGAGGACATCGTCACCAAGGTGCTGTCCTTCATTCCGGATCGCGATTCCGCCAAGTCCAATCTCGCCTATGCCGACATCGTCGTGGCGGGCGGGCTCGGGCTTGGCTCGCCGGAGAACTTCCAGCTCGTCAAGGGGCTCGCCGCGGTGCTCGGCGCCGACTTCGGCTGCTCGCGGCCGCTGGTGCAGAAGGGCTGGGTGACCTCGGATCGCCAGATCGGCCAGACCGGCAAGACCATTCGGCCCAAGCTCTACATCGCCGCGGGCATCTCCGGCGCGATCCAGCATCGGGTCGGTGTCGAGGGCGCCGACCTGATCGTTGCCATCAACACCGACAAGAACGCGCCGATCTTCGACTTCGCGCATGTCGGCATCGTCACCGATGCGATCCGGCTGCTGCCCGCGCTGACGGAGGCATTCCGCGCGCGTCTGTCGCCGCATTCGCGCGATCGCATCGCAAGCTAGGCACCAGAGAGGGAGCAGGGCAATGATCGAGGAACGTTTCGACGCGATCGTCGTGGGTGCCGGCATGGCCGGTAATGCGGCTGCGCTGACCATGGCCAAGCGCGGCATGAAGGTGCTGCAGCTCGAGCGCGGCGAGTATTCCGGCTCCAAGAACGTGCAGGGCGCGATCCTCTACGCCGACATGCTGGAGAAGCTGATTCCGGACTTCCGCGAGGAAGCGCCGCTGGAACGCCATCTGGTCGAGCAGCGCTTCTGGATGCTCGACGACAAGTCGCATGTCGGCCTGCACTACAAGTCGGACGACTTCAACGAGGAAAAGCCGAACCGTTACACGATCATCCGCGCCCAGTTCGACAAATGGTTCTCGTCCAAGGTCAAGGAGGCTGGCGCCACCGTGCTGTGCGAGACCACCGTGACCGAGCTCGCGCAGGATGCCTATGGCAAGGTGATCGGCGTCAGAACCGATCGGCGCGATGGTGAGATCCATGCCGACGTCGTCGTGCTGGCCGAGGGCGTCAACGGCCTGCTCGGAACCCGCGCCGGCCTGCGCGAGCGGCCGAAGCCGGAGAACGTCGCTCTCGCGGTCAAGGAGATGCACTTCCTGCCGCGCGAAACGATCGAGGCGCGCTTCAACCTGAAGGGCGACGAAGGGGCCGTCATCGAGGCCGTCGGCACGATTTCCCGCGGCATGACCGGCATGGGCTTCATCTATTCCAACAAGGAGTGCATTTCGCTCGGCATCGGCTGCCTCGTCTCCGACTTCCAGAAGACCGGCGAGACGCCCTACGGCCTGCTCGAGCGGTTCAAGCAGCATCCGTCGGTGGCGCCGCTGATCGAGGGGTCGGAAGTCAAGGAGTACTCGGCGCACCTGATTCCCGAGGGCGGCTACAACGCGATTCCCGAACTCTGCGGCGACGGCTGGGTGGTGGTCGGCGACGCCGCACAGCTCAACAATGCGATTCATCGCGAGGGCTCCAATCTCGCGATGACCTCCGGCCGCATCGCCGCCGAGGCGATCTTCCAGGTCAAGTCGCGCCGCGATCCGATGACGAAAGCGAACCTCGCGCTCTACAAGAAGATGCTGGAGGACTCCTTCGTCATCAAGGATCTGAAGAAATACAAGGACATGCCGGCGCTGCTGCACAACCAGTCGCAGAACTTCTTCCTGACCTATCCGCAGCTTGTCTCCAAGGCGATGCAGAACTTCGTGCGCGTCGACGGCACGCCGAAGAAGGAGAAGGAAAGCAGCACCGTGCGCTCCTTCGTGAATGCAAGGTCATGGACCGGCCTGTTCGGCGACGCCTTCAGGTTTGCTCGGGCGTGGCGATGATTGGTGAATGAACGAAACAGCTCAGGCGAGGGAGATCAGACATGAGCACGGACGTCGCAGTCAGGGTCGAAGACAAGCTGTTCTACAATCGCTATCAGGTCGATCCCGGCCGGGCCCATATCAAGGTCCGTCCGCATACCACGCCGACGCCGCAGTTGAAGGCGCTTCTCAAGGCCTGCCCGGCACGCTGCTACGAGCTCAACGACAAGGGCCAGGTCGAGATCACGGTGGACGGCTGCATCGAATGCGGCACCTGCCGGGTCATCGGCGAGGCCAGCGGCGACATCGAGTGGAGCTATCCGCGCGGCGGCTATGGCGTGCTGTTCAAGTTCGGCTGACGCCGTCAGATCACGCCGGTCGACGGGGTGCCGCAAACGCAGCGCCGGATCATCAATCCTGTATTGTGTTTGATATAGGTCATTGAGTTCTGGCACGCGTTCTGTTTACATTGAGCAGCAGCAACGAGGCTGCAACGGATGAGGAACAGCACGTGAAGCTGAGCGCACGAAATGTCTTACCGGGACGAATCATCTCGGTTGAAAAGGGAACGACCACCGCCCACGTCAAGGTGGAGCTCGCCCCGGGACTGACAGTCTTCTCGGCGATCACCAACGAGGCGGTGGACGAACTCGCACTTGCCGTCGGCGACAGCGTCTCCGCCGTCATCAAGTCGTCGGATGTGATGATCGGCAAATAGGAGCGTGGCGCCGAATTGCTGCGCCGATCAGCCGCGCGACGCCTGTCGCGCGCGCAGGTCGAGCCACCAGGTTTCCATCGCGGAAAGCGACGGCTGGAGCAGCGTGCCGAAATCGCCCGCAAAGGTCCGCCAGTCGTCGATGCATTTCTGCGGCACGGCCGTCAGCACCGGAATCCCCGACGTGATTGCGTCGGCCAGCTCGCCGCGCAACCCGCTTCCGGAAGCCTCCTGCTTGGAGAACTTGTTGATCACGATGAGGTCGGCATGGGCCGCGATGGCGCGGTGAACGGCCATGCCGGCTTCGGCAAGGCCCGCGGTGTCGAGCTTGCAGGCCGTCGATCCGGTGCCGAGGTCCTGACAGATCGAGATCGTGTCGCCATTGGCGAGATCGATCACGTCCATTCCGCTTTTCTTGCCGACTTCGTCTCTCGTATTGCGCTGAACGATGCCGCCGACGCGGACGCCCCGTTGCAGCAGCTCCTGGGCAAAGGCGTCCAGCAAGGCATCGGCGTCGTCGCCCGGTCCGTAGAGAATGGCGGCGAGACGGGGCTGATTGGGCTCAGCGGAAGCAGGAAGATCGTGCGGGATCATGCGGGGCCTGGCGATCGGGGGCGGGCGGCGACCAGGGTTTATATAGAGGATGCAGCCTGTGGAGAAAGAGCAGATGTCGCGCGCGCCGACCACCGCTACGCACCATGATCTGGAAGCGCTGCTCCGCGACGATGTCCCCTATGGCGACCTGACGACGGAGACGCTCGGGATCGGCGCCGAGCCGGGCCTGATGCACTTCGCTGCGCGCGGCCGCATGGTATTGGCCCTGGCCGAGGACGCGGCGGCCTTGATCGAGCTCACGGGCTGCCATGTCGAATTGTTCGCCGGCAGCGGAACGGTGCTGGAGGAGGGGGCTCCGATCCTCCGTGCAGAGGGCACGGCGGCCGGCCTGTTGCGGAGCTGGAAGGTGGCGCAGACGCTCATCGAGATCTGGTCAGGCGTCGCCACCGGGGCGGCTGCGATCGTCGGCGCGGCGCGCGCGATCAGGCCTGGCATTGTGGTCGCCTGCACGCGCAAGAACGTCCCCGGAACCAAGCCGTTCGCCGTTGCCGCGGTGAAGGCGGGTGGCGCGGTGATGCATCGGCTCGGCCTGTCGGAGTCGGTGCTGGTGTTTCCGGAACACCGGGCGTTTCTCGGCGATGCGCCGCTTGCCGATGTCGCCGAGCGGTTGCGGCGGAGCGCGCCGGAGAAGCGGCTCGTGATCGAGGTCACCACGGTCGAGCAGGCCGTCGCCGCCGCCGTGGCCGGCTTCGACGTCATCCAGGCCGAGAAATTTCCGCCTGCCGAGATCGCTGCGCTGACCGAGCGTATCGCCATCAGCGCGGCGCTGCCGCGGCGACCAATCATTGCGGCCGCGGGTGGCGTGAATGCGCAGAACGCCGCAGCCTATGCTGCGGCGGGGGCGGACGTGCTGGTCACCTCGGCGCCCTACCTCGCGCGTCCCTGCGACGTGCAGGTGCGGATCAGCCCTGCCTCGGCCGCGGCTTGACCGCACGACCCGGCTACTGTGGGTGCCGCGGAGCGGCGCGCTTCTGGCGGTTGGCTCGCCATTCCATGAATTCACGGAACAGCCGGGGATCGGCCGATACGCCGCTGGCCTGCAGATCGTTGGCCTGTGCGTTCGCTCCCAGCATCTGGGCGGGCGGTGTATTGCGATCGAGCCAGTCCTGCGCCGTCTTGAATCTTGTCCAGCCCGCGATCGGCGCCAGCGGCGCCACCTCCTGCCATTTCGGGTGGTATGGTGGCCGTTGCAGCGCCTGCATGTTGCTGAAGAAGGCCTCGACCAGCAGAGACAGCCGGCGGTGACGGTCGCTCCCGGCCGGCCAGTTGAACGACGCCAGCACGGCCTCGGCCGCGATCGTGTTCACCGGCGCCGAGGCGCCGACGAGGTTCGGATAGTCCTCGGCGGACAATTGCGCCGGCAGATAGTCGTCGTGCAGAGCCTTGTCGTAGTCGACGGGCACCAGATGCAGATTGGGATCGCTGACCTGGCTCAGCCATTGCACCGGCTTGCCCTCGACCGTGATGATGGCGTCGATGTCGCCCTTGCGCAGCATGTCCAGCGCCAGCCGCGGCTCGATATAGAGCAGATGCGGCCTGATCCCGAGGCGCTCGAACACGTTGATCGAGGTGACGAAGGTGCCGCCGTCGGGCAGGTCGACGGCGATGGTCTTGCCGTCGAGCTCGCTCAGGCTGGCGATCGATCTCGGCGCCAGC
Organism: Bradyrhizobium sp. HKCCYLS3070; assembly: GCF_051167575.1. Classification (NCBI taxonomy): domain Bacteria; kingdom Pseudomonadati; phylum Pseudomonadota; class Alphaproteobacteria; order Hyphomicrobiales; family Nitrobacteraceae; genus Bradyrhizobium; species Bradyrhizobium sp. HKCCYLS3070. The sequence continues at coordinate 4,716 of NZ_JBNPTI010000005.1, read as the reverse complement.
ACGTGCATCTCCTCGTTGAACAGCTTGGTGACATAGACCAGTTGTTCGCGGATGTTGTTGGCGAAGTCCTTGCGCTCGAGAAAGGCCAGGGTGTCCTTCCGGATGATGCCGGCGTCGACGCCGCGCAGCAGCAGGATGTCGGCGACCGATTGCACCGAGCCGCGGCCGATCACGGGAAGGATGCGCAGCTCCGTCCCCTTGTCGAGCGCGGATGCGAGGTCCGCGCCCATATTGGCGTAGGTGCTGCCGAACGAGCCGGTCATCAGGGTGACGGTATTGGCATTCAGCTGGTTGGCCAGATCGCGCTTCGCCGTGCCGTAACGGAAGATGGTCTTGAAGGAATCGCTGACGCTGCCGGGATCGATACCGCTCCGGACCGGACCGAAGCGCTGCCACTTGCCGCCGGTGAACTGCATCATCTGCATCTGCTCCAGCGGCGCGTGATCATGGGGGCTGGTGTTGACGGTGATGCCGGGCGTCAGCATCGGCAATTTGAGGCTTTTCAGGGATGCCGCCTGCTTCATGATATTGTCGCGCGACAGGTCGTCGCCGCAACTCCGCAGCACTGCGACCATCGCGTTTGCCGCGAGGTAGCCGAAGGTCGCAAGACCATTGCTCCTCGGTACGTCCGGCAGATAGCGGTCCATGAAGGCGGACCATTCGCGGTAGGATGGATCGCCTGCAGCCGCGGCCTCCTCGCCCTCGTAGTAATAGCCCGCGGACAGGATGCCTTCGGCATTCTGCAGGCCGGCCGGCTGCATCACGGCGGACACCGATTCCGAGACCGTCGAGATGATGTGGTCCGGACGCCAGCCGAGCTCGGCCGCGCGGCGGATCGCCATCACGGCGAATTTGGGCGTGGTCACGTCGAAGAAGATGTCGGCGCCGGAGGCCTTCAGCGTGGCGATCTGCTGATTGACGTTGGCGTCGGTGACCTTGTAGCCGGCTTCCGCCACGATCGGGAGCTTGCCGCCCAGGCCGTCCTTCAATCCCTTGACGTAATCCCTTCCGAAATCGTCGTCCTGATAGAGAATTGCGATCTTGCCGCGGCTGTGGGTCTCCAGCAGGTACTGGGCATAGACGTGCGCCTCGGCCTGGTAGCTCGGCTGAAAGCCCATGGTCCACGGAAAGTCGTGCGGCTGGTCCCATTGCGAGGAGCCGGATGCCACGAACAATTGCGGGACTTTGTTGGCGTTGAGATAAGGGCGCACCGCCAGGTTGGGAGCCGTGCCCAGGCTCGCAAACATCAGCAGGACGTTGTCCTCCTCGACGAGCTTGCGCGTCATCTCCACCGTCCTCTGCGGCGCATAGCCGTCATCGTAGGAAATGAAGTTGACGCGCCGGCCGTTGATGCCGCCCTCGGCATTGATCTTGTTGAAGTAGGCCGCGATCGTCTTGCCGATGACGCCATAGGCGAGAGCCGGGCCGCTGTAGGGCATGGTGTTGCCGATGCGGATCTCGTTGTCCGCGGCGACCGCTTGATGTCCGGTCAGCGCCAGCGGAGCGGACAGAGCCAGGGCGAGGCATGCGGCTGCTCGAGGGGGGCTGATCTTTGCATCCCGTGGTCTGCGACGTCGGCTCCATCTGGCGGCCAAGCCGGCGCGAACTGCAGCATGGATGCCGTGCATCATCAGTCCTCCCATCGATATTTGGTTCTCGGGCGCAGCAGATCGCGGCCGCCCGTCTCGCAGGGAGCGGTCCGGGTCGCGTCTCGAGCGCTTCGAGATTTATGCGTTAGCGCGCAGCCGAGATGCGTCGGCTGGCTTCCGGCGATCCTTGCTCCGCAGCCCTGAGATACCAGGTACGCGCCTTGGCTGCGTCGGGAACAGCACCGAGCAACCGCGATTTCGTCAGTTCGGCCGGGTCATAGGTGCGCGCGAGCAGAAGGGAGGCGTCCGCAATTCCGGCGTCGGAAAGCCGCGTCAGGATCAGGCGCGCGCTGGCGACGTCGCCCGCGGCGAGCAGGTCGCGTCCGCGCTTCATCAGCGCATCGACCTCGTCTCGCGGCAGCGGAACGGTCGGGCGAGGCGAGGCCATCGGGAGCGCAGCGGAGGGGGGCGAGACCGCCGGTGCTGCCGCGGCTGGCGCTGGCGACGTCGGCGTCGAGGGCCATGGCCGCATCGCCAGTTCTGTACCGCTGGGAGCCGCGAGCGCGGCGACCGTCTGCGGCGGGTCGTCCTGGGCGACCTTGGCTTCCGCAGGATCGATCTGGGCCAGGCTTTCCAGCACGGCGGTCGGCATGATCGGGCTCTTGCCACCCGGTGTCGCTGCGCTGTTGTCGAAGGAGACCATGTTGACCACCATCATGGCGATGGAGGCCGCGATGCCGACGGCGGCACCGATCTTGATGATGCTACTCAGCCGCAACGATTTGTCCGGATCCTCCGGCGGCAGGGGCATCACCACGGGATCGAGCTTCGCGCTCCAGGCACGGTGGGCCTCCTCATCGTCGAGGTCAAGGGCCGCTGGCCGGGCCGGCAGGGAGCTTGGCCGGGACACCAGATGATGCGGCAGGGGGATGCCGTCGGCGGGCGGATCGAATGCCGTCGGGCCGGCCTCCGTCTGGCGGCGGCGCGGCGCATATCTGCGGAGCTCTTCGTTCGCCCAGGGCGGCGCTGGTTTCGCCGGATCGTTCTGATCTGGAGCACTCATCACTAGCCTCCTGTCTCCGACGAACGGGTCGTGGGAGATAGCTTCAGGACGTCGGGCGCGCGCGGTCCAACCGAAGCGCACATGATGCGACATCGGGGACATTGCATCAACGCTTCCGTCGAGACCGACAGGTCCGGTTTCCTTCCGACATGCACGCCATTGTTTTCGCGCGCCCTGGTCACAATCGATGTTGCTTGGTCCCTAAGCTGATCAATGTTCTTGTCGGGAAGGGTGAGTAGGTAAGGCTATTTGATGGAAATTTCCCGGCGCGCCGCATCGGTGACTACTCGCAATGCGCGAGACCGGGGGCGAGTTCTGCGCTTTGCGGAAAGATCGGTTGGAGTATCAGGATGCCGCAGCCATCTCGACTTTGCCGCGAGGTCAGGGGCTTAGCGGACCGAGGAGTTGCAGGCGCGCCGGGAAATTCTGCAACTCAGGCGAGAAATGGCGAAAGACAAATGCGGCCGGACAATGCCGGCCGCATTCACATATCCGATCGATTCTTATTCCGCCGCCAGCGCGACGGACACACCAGCGGCTTCGATCGCAACGGCAACCGACTGGATGATGGCGGCAAAGCGCACGGCGGTCTGGATCGTGGCCGCGGGCACGCCCGCATCCTGCAGGACCTTCTCGTGCGAATCGATGCACGTGCCGCAGCCGTTGATGGCGGACACCGCGAGCGACCACAGCTCGAAATCGGCCTTGGCGACGCCGGGGTTGGCGATGACGTTCATCCGCAGCCGGGCCGGCATCGTCGCGTACTCCTTGTTCGAGGCAAGGTGTACGAAGCGGTAGTAGACGTTGTTCATGGCCATGATCGCGGCGGCCGATTTCGCCGCCGCCAGAGCGGCGGGCGACAGCCGCGCGGCCGCAACCGATTCCAACGCCGCCACGACGCTCGGATTGCGAGTCGCAATCGCGCAGGCGACGAACAGGCCATATTTGGCCTGCGGCGACAGCGTCTCGTCGGAGGCCATGGACGACAGGTTGAGCCTGACGTCCTTGGCGAAGTCCGGGATCTGGTCCTTCAGCTGCTCGATCGACATGATCAGGCGACCTTCAGGGTCTCGCCGCCGACTTCGCGGTTGCACGGGCAGAGCTCGTCGGTCTGCAGCGCGTCGAGGACGCGCAGCGTATCCTTCGGAGCGCGGCCGACATTCAGGTTGGTCGCATAGACGTGCTGGATGGTGTTGTCGGGATCGACGATGAAGGTGTAGCGGTAGGCGACGCCGTCGGGCGAGCGGACGCCGAGGCCGTCGACCAATGCGCCCTTGGTGTCGGCGAATTGCCAGATCGGCAGCTTGTGCAGATCCTTGTGGTCGCGGCGCCAGGCGAGCTTGCAGAACTCGTTGTCGGTCGAGCCGCCGAGCACGACGGCATCGCGGTCCGCGAAATCCTTCGCCAGGCGCGCGAACTCGGCGATCTCGGTCGGGCAGACGAAGGTGAAATCCTTCGGATAGAAGAAGATGATCTTCCACTTTCCAGGGAAGCTGGTCTCGGTCAGGGTCTCGAAGGCGCTCTCGCCCTTCTCTTCCTGAAGATGAAAGCCGGGTTTCACGCCGACGATTTCAAACGATGGCAGCTTGCTTCCGATTCCGAGCATTGGGGCACTCCAAGAAAATTATTGCGCTGCAATAGCGAGGCGCATTGTGCATTGCAAGCGATATGCCATTCGTTTTTAGTATCAGTGGATTGTCGAAAACCCGACACGTGGCGGCAACATGCTGCGAGTGCGAGGCCGTGGCGATGGGGAGCTTTTGGATGGAGCTGGCTTGGAGCGTCGGCTTCGTGACATTGCGATCGGACATCGAGCGACGACAGCCGGAGCGCGCGCGTCGTCGCCACGGCAAAATGAGGTTGATATCCGCTTGGTCGAAGCGCCATGCGACGTCGTGTTGACGGTCTCGACGACGCCCGACGTGCAATTTCTTTGTGCGGCCGAAGTGGCAAAATTGACATTATCGCCTTCGTCGCGATGCACGTTTTGACCTTGCCCCCAACTTTTATCCAGTCCTGAGTTCGGTCCAGCTGTTGAGATTGCCCGGTTGGGCGGTGCGAGCG